>JACPVX010000028.1 GCA_016191555.1 Bacteroidota bacterium | reverse complement strand
TGTTCTGGAATGGTAAGAACGTCAGAAACCATGTCAGGGTTGAAAGAAGGAGCCAAAACTATGCTTAAAAAAATGACATTTGCGTTAGTGGCCGGGATGGTGGTGCTATTTCAGTGAATCAAAAAAGCTGCCGGAATGTTATTACAATAGAAATCCGGCGATGATTATGTAACGTCTCAAATTAATAACTCAAATTCACGGTTCGAGACGCTTTCTAAAATTTTGTGTCTTTACAAGAAATCCCTTATTCTTTTTGAAATTCTTTCGGAAATTTTGGAATAAAAAACACTTTACGGGAAACAAAAATCACTACAAAATACAGTTTCTACTTGCTAAATTTTAAACAGGTTTTGCCTAAATAACTTCCCGGAACAAAGCTAAAAATACTGTCACGCCGAAACACTTATTAAAACACCGGGAAATTTAGTAATTATTTACTACATGAGCAAGTAGTTTTATTAACCTAAAGTAATGAAAGATAAAAATCTTTCAACATATCTTATCACTCTACGCGCAATAACAAGTTAAAATCACCGTGCTATAATCTTTATGCCCATGCCTTACAGCAATCTTTGCGGGTTCATAGTATTATATGCAAAGAGAATAACACCAAATCGTGAAAAACGTTGCACTTTATTTAAACGACAGCTAAAATAATTAAGCTGCCACTGCAACTATATACAAAAAACTATGTCGTAATCTTACCTTTTTACTAATTTAGCAGAAAAAAACAGACACTCAATTTCCCGAAGACAAAAAATTTGTCTCGAACATGAAGAACAGATTCCATCTTGAAGTATTCCTTACCGCACTTTGTGTAGCAGGTGGATTGTGGCTGCTGTCGCTTATTGCATTAAAGATTGACTTTCTTAATCCTTTTGTACAAAGTCTGAGGGATTTTGAAATGACTGATGTTATTTTCTCAAAACTTCACCCCACTGACCTTGCAGATACCAATATCGTAATCGTTAATATCGGCAACTTACCACGTCCTGATATTGCCAGGCAAATCGAACGTATCTACGCCCAAAACCCTAAGGTAATTGGTTTGGATGCTTTTTTTATGAAAGAAAAGAAACCCGAATTAGATTCGTTACTTGTAACGGCAATTTCCCGTTCAAGAGATAAAATTATTATGGCAAGCAGACTCCATTATAATGACAGTACTGAAACTTTTGACTCATGTTTACGTTCTCACCCAAAGTTTTTGGCAGCGACAGGATTTGCGAATGTAGTGACGGAAGAAGCCCAGGGACACAAAACAATTCGTTCATTCTCCCCAAAAGAGATTATTCACTCGGTTGTAGAAAATAGTTTTGCAGTTGCCATTGCAAAAAAATATGACAGTATCTCAACCGAAGGATTCATTCGTAGAAATAATTCTCTTGAGGACATCAATTTTCGAGGGAATTACCAGCATTTTTATACATTTGATGCGTCAGAATGCTTGGATACATCTATAAACCTTTCCGTAATGAAAGGAAAAATAGTGTTACTGGGTTATATGGGTGAATCACTATCGCAGTTATCACTTGAAGATGTATTTTTTACCCCGTTAAATCCGCGACCTGCAGGACGGGCATTGCCGGATATGTATGGTATTGTAGTACATGCGAATATTATTTCGATGATTTTGAAAAGTGAATATATCAATTCGTTCCCCGATTGGCTTGAACTTGTTCTGAATATTCTTCTGGCGTATATAAGTATATGGGGGTTTTCTTATCTCTATATTCACAGACAAAATTGGTTCGATTCAATCACAGTTGCACTTCAACTTTTGATTCCGCTCACTATACTTTTCATACAGTTTTATTCATTCGATCAATTTCGTTTCAAATTCAGTATGACTCTCGCGATATGTGCTATTGCAATAACTGCCGACGGCATAGAAATCTATCACGAAATCTTAAAAAATTGGATATTCAGGACAAAAAAACACAAGGAGGAATCTAACGATGAACAATAATAACCTTAGAACCATAGGTGACACTATTCTTTATGGTATTGCTCTATTGATTTTCTGCTCTACTGTCGGTTCAGCAATTGCTTCTGAAACGGAATTATTCAAAGTATTAGTGTCGAAAGGGACTGTATTTGTACAACTGAATAAAGGAGAATGGCTGCCATTACCCTCCGGTACAAAAATATTCGATGGAGAAACTGTAAAAATTGGTGACAATTCTCTCTTGAGTCTGGTAACAACTGCAGGAAAAGCAGTAGAAATTAAAAGTGCCGGACTCTACCCTTCGTCTGAATTGATCAAACAGGCTACAAAAGGAAGCTCTCTTACCAAGCGTTTTGCAGGATATGTTGCAAATGAATTGACACGCCCGGACGAATCAGGTGTAAATCAGGAAAATTATAAAGCAAATATGAGAACCACCGGCGGAGTAGAAAGAGCAAATGATTCACCTGTAAATGTTTTCGACAGAACGAAAGAACTCGCAAAGCTCGGTTTAGTTGACGGGCAAGAAACGGGAATATCCGAACAGCAGACTATATCGGGAAGTATGATACCAATTATGCCTCTTGCTACCGATATTATAGATGATATAATACAATTCTCATGGCAAAAAAAACAGGGGGTAGAGTTAACTTTACTTTCAATAAGAGATGCGTCGCATAATTCCATCTATCAAAAAGAAACGGATAAAACATTTATGAATCTGAGTGTAACCACATTGAAATTAGAAAAAAATTCGTGTTATTTCTGGAGTGTAACGAGTGTCGCCAATCCTGACGATAAAAGTGAAGAATACTCAATTTGTACCATTCCCGATGATAAGCGGGAAGCCGTTTCCGATACAGTAAAAATGATTGAGCAGGAATCGCCGAACAACGGAAATTCAGTGATAGGAAAATTGATGTTAGCTGTTTTTTATGAGCAACAGAATCTTATGCAGCGTGCTTTAAAATGCTACAGGGAAGCACTTAAAATTGCACCCGAATCTGATGATGTGATTTTGAATTTTTACCATTTCCGTAAACGAATCGGAATGCCGGATTAGAACAACTTAAAAAATATTATATCAATTTTTAGGAACGAAAAGCAGAAGAAATCACTTCTGCTTTTCGTATCCAAAAACTACAATAATCATACCCTTCAAACTGCCCAGAACAGACAATTCCTTACCCTCCTCACTTCCTCCTTCCGAATAATTGTTTGACTGTAAGCCCAAGTCGTAGTATTTTCGTACTTGTAAGATACATCTAACCACTGTTTATCAATCCGAATATTCGATGAAATTTCACACTTTAACACTTATTGTTTGTTGTACATTCCAATTCTGTTTCTCTTCAGGTAAAGCTCAGAAGTTGAATGATATGTATTCATTCAAACGGCAAATCAATGGTACTTCCTTTATAGAGAATCTGGGTCAATGGGACAAAGCAGCTCAATTCGGGATATGCTACCCGAATATGAATGCATGGATTACACCAACAGGTTTCGTTTTCGATGTTCATACATCAGGTGATAATAAGCGCAATGCCCCCTTAAGTACCCTACCTTCCACTAATGAACCTATATCAATCAACGAAGAAGAAGTCCGTGGCAATGTCTTCAGTATGGAATTTACAGGCGGTGCGTTGGCAAAAACTGTTGGTAAACATAAACAGGAAGGTGTGTATCATTATATTTTAGGGAATAAACCCTCAGAGTGGATACATGATGTCCATCTTTTTGAAGAGGTCAGGATATATGAACTCTACAAAGGTGTAAACATGAGGGTTTATTCTGCAAAAAATCAATTCCGATATGATTTGTTGTGTGACTCGACTTCCAAACCAAGTAAAATTCATTTTCGGTTTGAAGGGGCAGCAAACGTAGAATTATCTCCGGACGGCAATATAGTGCTTGGCTCGTCAATCGGTGAAGTTTTTATGGGAGCACCGAATGCATATCAGATTATTAACGGAAAAAAAATACTTGTAGAATGCAAGTACTATATTACATCTGACAAATCAATTGGTTTTGAAACAGGGAAATATGATGTAAAGCAAGAATTAATAATTGACCCGCCTGTTTTTTCAAATATTGTAGGAGGGAGTGATTCTGATAATGGAGTTGCAATCACTGTTGATACAAATAAATCGGCATATATAACAGGTGAAACAAGTTCCATGAACTTCCCTGTTATCCCCGGTTCTTATAAGACTACTTTAAAATTACAATCTTGTTTTGTTTCCAAGTACAGGCCTTCCGGTACAAGTATGTTATATTCAACATTCTTAGGAGGCGATACTTTTGGTGCCTCCCACGGTACCGGAATTGCCTGTGACGCTTCAGGAATATGTTATGTATCCGGCTATACTTCATCAAAAGATTTTCCTACAACAGACGGCTCGCTGCATCATAATGCCGATGCCGGATTCGATGTCTTTGTTGTTAAGCTAAATCCTCAAGGTTCGGGATTACTGTATTCAACACTCATAGGAGGTCGCTCTAATGATTACAGTAATTCACTCTCGGTAAATTCAGCAGGTGAAGTATTTTTTGGCGGGTCAACTGACCAATACAACAGAATAAATGACTATCCCATTACAGGTAATGCCTTTGCAAAAGTATTCAATGGCGGATCGAATGACGGGTTTGTAACAAAATTAGATAATACGGGGAAGGTTGCATATTCTACCCTTATCGGAGGTAACGGGGATGACTATATAAGGGGAATTACAGTAGATATTAACGGCTCGGCATATATTACAGGAGAAACCAATTCACCCGGTGCTACATTCCCCACTACACCTTTTGTACTTATGAAAACCCTGAAGGGTGGTTATGATTGTTTCGTAGCAAAATTATCTATTAATGGGGATTCGTTATTATACTCTACACTTATCGGCGATGTAAATCAAGACCATGGTTATGGAATTGCAGTTGACTTTATAGGTAATGTATATGTGGCAGGTGTTACATCATCACCAAAATTTCCTGTTACTGCTACACCGCTTGCATTTGATACATTATTCAATGGGGGTGATGATTGCTTTATTTTGAAATTAAATACGACAGGCAGCCGTTTTGAATATTCTACTTTCTTAGGTGGCAAGAGTAATGACTATTGCACAGGTATTGCCATTGATGCGTGTGGTGCTGCGTATGTAACCGGCTATACATCCTCTGTTGATTTCCCTACTACACGCAATGGAATTGATTCTGTTCATCACGGTTTGTCATTTGACAACTTCATTACAAAAGCGAATTCTACAGGCTCGGTAATAACATATTCCACCTTAATTGGCGGAGCGTTGGATGATAAGTCGAATGGAATTTTCGTTGATTCAACAGGAGCGGCATATATTACCGGTTTTACACAATCTACTGATTACCCAACTTCATCCGGTTCTGCATTTGCAGGTAATCAAGATGCGATTATTACAAAAATTCAAGTAGGTATATTACCACTTTCCCCAAGAATTATATCTGATGGACCACTCTCATTCTGTGGCGGAGGGTCGGTAACTTTGGAAGCAGAAGATAAATTCTACAAAACGTATCAATGGTTTCTGAACGACAGTGCAATTATCGGTGCAATTATTCCGCGTATTACAGCCAAAGACAGTGGAATCTATCGATTAGACGTTACTGATGCAAGCGGATGCATCGGAACAGGTAATGTGCATGTAAATGTGCGCCCTGTACCATCGTTGGATGCAGGTAATGATATTCAGATGTGCCCCGATTCAACCGCTCAGTTTGCTATTTCCGTAAAAGATTCTATTGTCAAATACAGATGGGTTCCGAATCTTGGTTTGAGCAGCGACACAATTGCGAACCCAACTGCAAAACCTCCGGTAACTGTCATGTATTTTGTTACAATTACCGACAGTAACGGTTGCATCAATTCAGATTCGGTTACTATCATTGTACTAACACCGGATATGATAACTCTTGGACAGCAAACCGATACACTGATTATCTGCCCCAAAGATTCACTTTTAACATCAATCGCTGTTCATAACGCAGCCACAGTTCCTCAAAAACTAAAAATCATGAGCAACAGTAAGGAGTTTCGTATTCTTACGGACACTTCAATGGTTTCTGCAGAGGATTCTTCTTTTTTCCCGATACGGTTCACAGGGAGTACTATTGATAGCGTTTATTCGGGGCTATTCACCATTATTGACCAATGCGGCAATATTCATACTGCTACTCTCAATATTCGTGTAGGGGAACCTCTCATCAGCCCAGCCCCTGCCCAAGACATAACCATTTGCCAGTTCGATACTGTTACGAAATATCTTACAATTAACAATCAGAATGAAGTTACAGCCACTCTTGCTATTTCGGGCGGAGGCGGGAAATTCTTGATTACTCCGGCTACCGTTATTATCCCGGGAAATGATTCTGCAACTGTAGGTGTATTTTTTGCGGGTGATATTGCAGGCACATATTCTACCAAATTATTTTGGACTGACCAATGCGGGAAGAAAGATTCAGTCTCATCTCAAATTATTGTAGAATCTATTCCGCTTAAAGTTACCCTGTCTTCATCCGGTACAAATTTAGAAAAAATAGGTGTTGAGCGATTTGTAGATATTTTGTTGGACAGCTTGGATGTCATTAATCAATCTTCCACTAAAGAAATTACCCTTACGGTTCAACATGAGCAAACCTCTATTGTTTTTGATTCGGTAATAGCCTTGCAATGCGAATCAATGGTGACCAAATTAGCCGATAAAACAATTATCAAACTTCTCAATTGCGGACTGAATTTGAAGAATCCGATTGCTACATTACGATATTCAACGGTTGTAGGCTCTACACTCACTCCCATTGTAAAATTGACTAATGTCACAACCGGAGACCGTTGTATAACACCTACATCATTGGGTACTGATACACTCCGACTTCTTGCTTACGGTTGCGAAATAAAAACTCTGAATGTTCAGCTTTTCACATCTGCACTTCGCAGCTATTTCCCGAATCCCGCATCATCAACAACAACAGTAGAATATGCAACAATTGAGGAAGTCCCCGTTAAAATCAGCTTGATGAATACACTCGGACAATCTGTGAAGACTATAATGGATATTACTCACAAGCCCGGAGTGTATCAAACTACTTTTTCGGTGACTGATATTCCCGACGGGTTATATTTTCTGGTGATGGAAGCAGGGGCATATCGTGACGCAAAGTCCATACTTATTTCGCAAGGGGGAAGACAATAAGACTTTTTGTTGTTTAGACTACAGCTTTAACACTTTTAACTTCTCACGATGGCATTACATCCTCTTAGCTTCTGGGAGCATGACAGTTTTCTGAATTATGATTTTATCGTTATCGGCGGTGGAATCATCGGTCTCTCTACAGCAATCTCCCTTTATAGTTTAGCACCTAACGCCTCTATAATAATTCTTGAGCGAGGAATATTCCCATCAGGTGCAAGCACCAAAAATGCAGGATTTGCTTGCTTTGGAAGTTTAACAGAAATATTATCTGATTGCGAGCGAATTGGAGAAGATGCTACACTTGATGTAATAGAAAAACGGTGGAAAGGATTGGAAATACTCCGCAAACGACTTGGCGACACTTCTATCAATTACGGGCAGAACGGCGGTTATGAATTACTTTTCGAGGAACAGAAAGATGCTGTGGATAAGATTGATTATGTCAATTCATTACTCCACCCATTATTCGGTCAGGATGTTTTTACTGTTCAGAACCCGTTGATTAATGAATTTGGTTTTAATCAAAATAAGGTTCATTCTCTCATCAAGAATCCGTTTGAAGGTCAAATTCACTCAGGAATGATGATGAAATCGTTAGCGAAATATGCCTCTGAGCGCAGTATAGAAATTCTTACCGGAATTGAAGTGCAGGAAATAACTGATGATGGGGATTACTGTACTGTCAGATGTCATCATGGTGCAGGAGATATTACTTTTAGAGCAGGAAAAACAGCTGTTTGTACAAATGCTTTTGTACCCCGACTGCTTCCTGAGTATTCAATCAAACCGGGGCGCGGTCAAGTACTGATTACTGCTCCGATCGATTCACTCAAGTTCAAAGGTGTTTTTCATTTTGACGAAGGGTTCTACTATTTCCGTAATATAAAGAATCGTGTTCTGTTTGGAGGGGGTCGCAATTTGGATTTTGTTGGGGAGGAAAGCAGAGAACTTGCAACTTCATATCTTATACAGAATCAATTGGAAGAACTTCTACACACGGTAATTCTACCTGATACTCCGTTTGAAATTGAATATCGATGGGCAGGTATTATGGGATTCAGCAGTTCAAAACTGCCGATTGTTCAGAAATCTTCACCCAATATTGCTGTTGGTTTCGGATGTAATGGTATGGGAGTGGCTTTGGGTAGCGAAACAGGACGGGAAACTGCTGAACTGCTTATCAGATAAATTATTCTAATTTTATTCATTTGTTATCAAAAAACAATGCTTCCAAAAATTGGTAAACCCGCTTCTGATTTCACGGCTACTATCGATGACGGCACAACAATTTCCCTCTCAGATTTCAAGGGGAAGTCGGTAGTGCTTTATTTCTATCCACAGGATGACACGGAAACCTGTACTAAGCAAGCGTGTGCTTTCAGGGATAATATGGAACGCCTTACATCAAAAGGTGCTATTGTTATCGGCGTAAGCCCTGATTCCGTAAAACTGCATACAAAGTTCAAAACGAAGTACAATCTGAATTTTATCCTCGTAAGTGACGAAGATAAATCAATTTGTAATAAATATGGTGTTTGGGCAATGAAGACATTATACGGAAGAGATTACATGGGTGTAGTACGTACCACATTCGTTATTAACTCTAAAGGTATAATCACCCATGTCTTCACAAATGTACGGATAAAAGGGCACGTAGATAAAGTGCTTGATGCATTGGGGTAAATCATTCCAATCGCCCATAAAAAAAGCCCTTCAAATTTGAAGGGCTTTTTTTTATTTACTTTTTACGGTTAATCGGTTTTTGCGGTTTCTTAGGAGTATTCCCATTTTTCGGCGGTTGTCCGGGTAGGGTCTTTCCTTGTGATGCAGCAATTTCCTGAGCCATTTGCATTCTTTTTTGCAGCCACCCTTCTTTTTTAGGCATTTTCTTCAAATCTGCAAGGGTCATTTTATTCTTAGCAAATTTAGAAACATAAATCTGCTGAATAATTCCCATCAAGTTGAATGTGAAGTAATAAAGGTTCAAGCCCGCAGGAAAACTCGAGAACATTAACGTAAACATCACAGGCATCATATAGACCATTGCTTTCTGGCGCGGGTCTGTCACCGACATTTTTTGCTGAATGAAGAGTGTTGCACCCATCAGCAAAGCTAAGCCTGAGAATTTGTCGATCTGGAAAAGCGGAATTTTGAAACCCAAATCCAAGATAACATCCGGCACTGAAAGATCATGAATCCAACCGAAAAAGTTTGCTTGCCGTAGCTGTATAGAATTACTCAATACTGACCATAAAGCATAGAGAATCGGCATTTGCAAAACCATTGGCAGACACCCTCCGGCGGGATTGATACCGTATTCCGAATAGAGTTTCATGGTTTCCTGCTGCTGAGTGACCGAATCATCTTTATATTTTTCACGAATACGGGCAATTTCCGGTGCGAGTAATTGCATTTTTTGTGTAGAGCGTACTTGTGTAATTGAAAGCGGATACAGGAGCAATTTCATCAATACTGAAAAAACAAGAATTGCTATACCGTAATTACTTATAAAATGGTAAATAAACGAGAATATCGGCAACATGAAGTATTCTCCTATCGGGGCAACTATCCATCTCCAACCGAAGTTAATCGTTGAACCTAAGCCATAACTTTTAAGTATATCATAATCCTGCGGACCTATATAAACCGTAAAATCTGTTGTTTGCTCCCCGCCTTTATATGGCAGGCGATACGCCATACTGTACTTTTCCGTCATACCGCCCTGTTCTGCTCCGATTCTGAGCCCTGTAAGATAAACTGTTGCTTCGGGGTTTGGCTGCTTTTGAATCATAGCAGCAGAGAAGTATTTAGTACGAGTAGAAACAAAATCTACGATGCCTGTTTGTTCGAATTTTGTGGGTGTAACATATTCAGTAGCGTCAAGTTCATGATTTGAGCCGTTCAGCGAGGCTATTGCAACTGCCGTGTTCGATTCATCTACACTGTTATGTTCCTGAAAACTAACTCCTCCATTCCATGCCACATCAAAACGTCTTTGTGACAGATAATTTTCCATATTGGAAAAAGTGACTCCTGCATCGAAACTATATTTATTGCCATAAAATGTCATTTTCTTTAGAATCGACGAAGTAGGTGACACTTGTAATTTTGCAGTTAACGTCAATGTTTGGTCACCTCTTAAACGGAATGAGCTTTGCCCTGCAGGTAGAAAAGTAAAATTAAGATCACGTGTATCAATTTTTTTTCCGTCGTTACTAAAAAACGAAAGTGAGAACTCACGGCTTCCTTGCGTTATAAGCTGCGCAGGCTGCCCATACCATGAATTATATTTTTTCAGCTCCCATCGGGCAATTGTACCCCCTTTAGAACTAATCTTAGCTCTAACAAGATCAGTTTCAATAGTAATAAACTCTTCACCTTGTGAAGCAAACTTGGAATACGTATTCCCTAATTTATTTTCAGTTGTTTCAGGAGCGGAAATTGGATCTGCATTTTGAGTTTTTGGTGCTTCTTTTTGTTCTGTGGCAGGTTTTGAAGGTGTAACAGGGCGTGTGGTAGTGGACGTGTAAACAATCCACGCTGTTATGATAATTCCTATGAGAATAAAACCGAAAAAAGAGCGTTTATCCATTTGTTCCATTGTTTTTGTCTTAAGGTTGTTGTTAAGAGTACTTATTAATTTTTTGATACGACGGTTAAAGGGACAAAATACGTTTTTAATTTTTTAATTATTCAATTTTAGCTTACGGGACATTATCAATTCCCCCCGGATTAAATGGGTGACACCGCGAAATTCGCTTAATTGCCAGCCACGAGCCTTTGATAGTGCCATATTTTTCGAGAGCTTGAATTGCATATACCGAGCATGTAGGGTAGAATCTACAGGAAGGCACTAATAGAGGGGAAATCCATCGCTTATAACCCTTGATGAGTAGGATGAGCATTGTTTTCATAGCGGTTCAAGCGTTGTTTGTAATACTCTAATGCAACTGACAGAGCATTTCGTACATCAGGTAATACGTCTTCTAAATTGATGAGAGACGGTATTTTCGGAGCAGAATTGCAAAATACAATTATTCTTGCAAAGCCACACCCTTGATTAAAACACCCCAAATCTTCAAATTCAGTAAGTACTTGACGAACACTTACCCTAAGGAGTCTTTTAACTCGATTTCGTATTGTTGCTTTTTTTGCTGTCTTTTTACGGATACTAACACCCACGTTTACAAATTCTTTTTTATTATCGTTTGAAAGGGGTTGGAAAATTATTACTACAGTAATAATTCCGTGAGTGAATCGCTTACCTAAGCGTATTGTCTCAGAAAACGTGGAAGCACCTTTGAGTGAAACAAGAGGTATCATGCAAGAAAATTAAGAGAGGAAACCAATTGTTTGTCGTAATTATCAGACGAAAGAAGGGCGAAAATACTTTCGCCCTTACTTTAAATCATTCTTAGAGTTCATCCGTGCAATCCTTTGGTAATCAAAGAATTAGTGACGACGTTCCGAGCTTACCGTTAATTTGTGACGACCTTTGGCACGACGGCGTGCAAGCACCTTACGACCGTTCTTACTCGACATACGAAGACGGAAACCGTGGGCATTACGACGCTTGCGTCTGCTGGGCTGATATGTTCTTTTCATTAGATACCTCGATTTTACAAAATTTGAACAGCAAAAGTAAGGAATTTCAACCAAATAGCGAAATCTATTTTTAGAAAACCGTAAATTTTATACTTTTTTAATAGCTTTAATTTAATAAAAAACAGCCCTTTCTTTTATGAAAAGGGCTGTTTTATTGTCGTTTCTCTTTTGCAAGAGAATGTTAATTATTTCACTACAGCTACAGGAACAGCTTTCGTGAAGTAATCATATTCCATACGTACTGTGTATGCACCTGATGGCAAGTTTGAAATATCGAAGCTTGTGTTATAAACACCTGCCGTTACTGTTTCTGACTTGAGTTCTGTTACTTTACGTCCGAGAGCATCATAAAGAGCTATTCTAACATAAGTATCGTTTGGAACTTGGAAGTTAACTGTAACTTCACCACCTGTGGCTGGATTTGGATAAGCAACCAAACCTTCTGTACCTAAGCCTGCAACAGGTTCGATAGGTTTGGTAAATACAGTTCCGTTTCCTGCTTGGAATACACCTGTGCGGCGGTTCTGTGCAGCAGTATTTGTGTATGAATCATCATTTGCATCATCCAAACCTGCTTTAATGATTGAAGGTTTGTCTGTGTTGTTGTTGTTTCCAGTTAATTCAGTACCTGTACCGCTTACTAAAGCTTCTGAGCCAAAAGTAGTCGCATGATATGCAAATTGTACAAAACCTGCATCTGTACCGCTTGCTGCACGTTGGAGATATACATCACCCTTGTTAGAAGCACCGGCAGGAATACTACCATACAAACCATTTCCGATAGCATGAAGAACAATACCGCCACGGATATATTTGTTTTCCTGACCTGCAGCAGTTACAACTGTACCGGTTCCTGTTGTAGAAATAAGATGAGCAGAAGTAGTATTCAAAGCATTTGCAACAGCCGGACCAAGAATAACTTGGTGTAAACGACCTGTGGTGCTTTGGAATGCCAAATCTTCGCTATAATATTGGTCACGTTCACCGGCTGTCCAACCTGCATTTTCACGAATTTCTATAACGTTGTTATATGTTTCGCTTCCTGCACTGAATACTGTTGTTGTATTTGCAAGCGGAGTTGCAATTTGACGATAGATTCTTGTTGTACCTGCAATTGTTGTTGCATTTGCACTGCGACCCATTTGTGTACCGAAGCTGTATGGAGCAGTTGCATCTGTTGTTAAAATTGCTGCATGGCTGAATGTATTACCTGATGCAGGATTGAAGAATGTACGCAAGGATGCACCACGTGTACCTGCTTCATCTGTTACAGTGTAATTTTCACCGTCAACAACACCGGTTGTTCCGCTGATATCAGAAGAGTCACGGATTGTATTGTTGTTTGAGCTTGCACCCAAAGCAACTGCTTGTGAACCGAGGTAGATATCAATATTGTTATCTGTGTTCGGTGCCTTGCCACCTATGATGTTATTATTAATCTGTACTGTTCCACCTGTTGCATCGCAGTAAACTGCTGCAAGAGATACTGCACCACCGGAACCTTTAACATCACGACTACCTTGGATAGTATTATAGTTAACTATTGTAGTTGCACCTGCACTACCACCATTTCCAGCAGCTACGTTTGATGCACCGCCACCACCGATATGGACAGCTGCACGTTCACAATTTGAAATTAAGTTGTTACCGTTCAAGCCACCCAAACCTGCATAGAATGCAGATGCTGCAGTTGCACCGATTGTGTTTGGTCCGTTTGCTGTATTAGCACCTGTTGCATCAACCTGCATAACACCAACACCACCAACACCGCCTGATGTAGAAGATATATCACGGTTAGCACTGAAAGTACTACTTGTGATATTAGCAACTGTTGAACGATCTAAGAAGATACCCCATGCTCCATGAGTAGATGATGTAGAACCACCTTCGAAATAGCATAGGTCAACTGCTGTACCGGTATTGTTACTTGAGAAGATTCCTGCCCCTTGAACTGCACCGGCAGTATTCGGAGTAGTTGAACTGAATCCTTGAATCTTGAAGTTTTGATATGTTGTCGAGTTTCTGCTTGTTGTAAATCCGTTTACACCTGTACCTGTTATTGTTGCAGAAGGAGCATGAGCACTTGCATCACCACTTGGCAGTGGAGCTGTGATATTATTAGTACCTGCAAGGTATGTATTCCATGTACGTAATGTAGAAGTACCACAATCATATGCAGCAATTGTTGTTGCGCGATATGTTGTTGTGTTAAACGGAGGATTCGGAACTGCTTCACTGAAGTATGATCCCCATACGTCATCTGTACAGCCCGGAGCATCCGCAACAGGAGTCCAACCGAACACACCTTGAATAACTGTAATCTTATATCCCGCACCTGTTACACCAGCATGAGCACCAGTAATTGTACAGTAAGAATCTACGAAAGCGTTTGTGTTATCTGTAACAACAACACGACCTAATACTGAGTTTGCTACAGGTGGCTGCCATCCGTCTGTTGCAGCTGCTGCATCTGTACCGCTTGTGTACCACGGAATATAGCTCACCATGCTTTGCTGACCTGTATTACATGTACCCACACTTGAAATAGCATCACCGTAGGCAGATGCAGCACAAGGAGTTGTATTCAAAGGATTGAATGTGTTTGTAGGTCCGCGCTGGTCTTCCCACCAGTTGCCACGTGCATTCAATTGACATACCGCACCGTTATAGTTAGGTAAGTATGTAATACCGTTAGTTGTATTGGTAAAGGAGTTGTTGATAATTGACCAGTTTGTATTCGATATTGCAGCAGAACCTGTTGATGCCAAAGCGATACCTGTAGTATTACTACGGATAAAGTTATTTTGAATAGTAATCGTTCCGCTCATACCGGCAGCTTTGGCAATACCTATACCACCCCATGTTCCATTATTATTCCCTAAAAGATCATTAGCAGCGATATTAAGTGTACCACTACCGCTTCCTTGACCTGTTCCAGTAGATAGCGAGTCAATAGAAATATTGGAAACTGTTGCACCTGCTGCACCACGGATATAATTTCTTAATATCTGTGCGTTTTGAACACCATACAGTCTGACTCCGTTTGTAGATACTGTAGTATAGCCGTTGTAGTCAATTGCATTGTCTTGAATAACATTGGTTGTGCTATGGCGTTCCAAAGCGATACCGTCTGCAGGACCTGTTGTTCCACCGGCTGTACGGTGTATCCAATTGCACTCTACAGTCCAATTTGTTTTATTAGAACCACCAATTGCACTTGCGCTATAGATAGCACGGGTTGAAGATTCATCAAAATTATTGTTACGTATTGCAATAGTGCTACTTAGGGAGTCAGAATAAATGATTGCACTTGCTGCGCCGCCGTTTAATGTAAGGAAATCAAATCCTTGAATTGTTACATTATTTACCGCGTTGATTCTGAATACAGGATTATTTACAGCAAATCCAGTAAATCTTGAATAATTTGTACGTCCTGCAAGTGCGGCTGGAGTTGAAGCTCCATCCACAACATAAGTAGTTCCGTCAAATCCGCACAATGCAGCATTATTAGTTGCTTGAACTGTAAGCGGTTTTGTAATTGAATTATCTCTGTTATAAGTATCAGACCCACCACCCCATGATGATGTAGTTGCTGTAGTACCCACATTCAAAGTACCTGATGAACATGATAACAAAATTCCATCTTGAATATCAGGAATTTGTGTATATCCCGAGCCAGCTGTTTGAGTTACATTTACTGTATTGTTACAGAAGTCTGTAGATCCTGCAATATTAGTTCCTTGTGCACCGAGTCGCATTGATAACGAACCTGAATTTGTATTAGGTGTTGCAGAATTCCCCTTGAAACGGGCATCTTTCTCAACAATAAGTGTTTGAGATGATGATGCTCCGGCGAAGTTGAAGACTATTGTACCAACACGTTGAGTTGCAGGTGCAATTGCTGTTGCGCCAGTAGTATTTCCTGCTTGATTATCAAAGCCAACACCTTCATCATCTTGACTTCCGGCTACACCAAGAGCAGTCTGAATAGCATCAGTACCTAATGTCATTTTAACTGTATCTACTGAGAAACGAACAATAGAAGATGGGAAGGCTGGAGTACCTGAACCGTTAAGAGTTATATATCCACCTTCAAGTTGGACAAATTGTGCAGCATCATCTGAAGTAAGAATAGTTTGCTGTCTGCTAATTAGCGGAGTTTGTACAGTTCCCGACGAGTAATTACCAAGATTATTTACCGTACATGTACCGGCTACACTAGTAAATGTCAAACCTTGTTGAATTGTATTTGTAGTATCAGTATTGTCAGCCCATTCTGTAGCAACAGCCGAAGTAGGTGTACCTACACGAACATCCAATGATGTAAATGTACCACTTGTTACACGTGTATCAAGAATACCGTCAAGTGGAGTAGTATTTGCTGTAGTAGCACAGTCAGGACCGTTTGGAACAACTTTATTACGTAAGCGAATCCATCCAGTTGTGGTTGCATTTCCACCACTTGCTACTGCAATTCGAATACGTTTTTGGAGATCAATATTTGCTGTAAATGCAGATGCATTAGGAACAGTAACCGTTCCGGCATAACCATTTGAATCTACAATATGATTGATTGCATCTGTTAAAGCTGCATCTACATTACTTAGAAGCTCAATATCAGCAGGGCGATTTGTACCGAAATTAGTAGTTTCATAGTCATACCCACCTGCACCGTAGTTAACTGGGGTCAATGTTTTCATGTAGGTTGCAGATGCATTCGCTACAGTACCGGACGGTTGATCACCATTTGTCAAACTCGCAGCAAGCGGCAATTGTGTAGCATTCGTTACAAAACGAACACCAGGATTGCCGGCCACAGCGCAATCATCATCCCAATTTAAGCCTGCAGTTGAATTTGCATACACAATTCCCGCAGGTTCAACGACAAGTGGAGGCAATTGATAACGACCGGTATAATCTACACCGATGTCAAATACACCGCTTATTGTCAAACGTGAAGCACTCTTATAGATACAGTCACCCTGAAGATATACTGTAACAGGTCCTGCACCTAGGCCGGCAAGAGCTGTATTAAGGTCATCACCACAATAAACAATAATGAGATTTGTTTGAAGGATAGTAGCAACATTATAAGGTGCACCTGGTCCGCCATCCAAAATATCTGCATCCGTCTTATCCCACACTTTGAAACTCGGGCTTGTCGAACTTCCATTGAAGTTCATATTATTATTTGCAGACGCATCAACATCAGTTGGATCTGAAACTGCAGGAGCCACATTTTCTCCATAAGATTGGCGTGTTGTATTATTAAATGGGGATTCTTCTGTTGCCATTGCAGCACTACCAGCTGGAACACCATCTGCAGCTTGAGTTGCATAATCCTCAAAACATGTATTGCGAACGCGAATACCTGTCGGAGGTAAATTGGTTGCATCTGCATTTGTATTATCGGTTCCTGTTACTAACAAACCAACTTCTTGCGCGCCAACCTGAAGGAAATAGAAGCCGTTCACAGTAATATTAGTAGTTCTTCCTGTACCTCCAGAAAGAGTATAGATATGCATACCGTTACCGGAAGCAGGATTAATAACCGGTTTTGAAGAGCTACCACAAGTTGCGGTAGAATCTCCAACAATTGTTACATTATTTTTATTGAATACACATACATTTTCAGTATATGTTGTTGAATCTTTTACTAAAATTGTCGATGGATTTCCAGCTGCATTTACAGCTCTTTGGATAGTATTGAATGTAGAATACCCAAACCCAACTGTTGCAGCTGAATAACTTGGATCAACATTTTCAGTTGTAGCAGCAACTGGAGATGCAACCGTCATTTTATCACCCGAGGATACCGACCAAAAAGCATCAGTCGAAGCACCCGCAGCAACCGGGCTACCTGTACTTATACCATATCCATTATTGAGCGGATCTGCATTACCCCAAGCATTACTTGGAAGAGCTAAAATACGGTCCGCTGCCGAGGTAGAGTTATCATACCTTACACAACCTGATGTTGCCTGAGTACCGGTACATGTCAGACCTGACTCTGAATTACCATTATAGGCAATATTATTATTTTTAATTGTATAGAGTGATGGCGTACCAATGATTGTATTTGTAACGATAACATTCAAACCCCAATCATTATCGATAATATTGTTACCATCGCTTTTTACAGAACCTGATCCTATAAGAGCATTACGTCCATCATAAATCAATATACCGGACGCATAGAATGTGGTCATACTGTTTCTATGAGCAGTAATAAAATTTCTACGTGCTGTCACTTTTCCACCGAAAGAATTCATAATACCTGAATACCAACCGGTATTATTTTGAGTAGTTCCTGTAATAATACAATCTGCTACAATAGGATTCGGCATTTGCGAAGTTAGAGTAGAAGAAAGTGAACGTCCTATTGAAGCAATAGCAACGTTATGGTATCCTGTAAATGTAGTATATTGAATAAGAGGATTTGCAGTACCCATACAAACCAAACCAAAACCAAAAATTGTATTATCGGTCACACCGCCTGCACCATCTATATCCACAATTTGCACTCTTCCGGTATCGCTTGAATTACCAACTGTTCCTTGTGCATTTCTATACATGATTCCAACAAAACTTTCCGTAGGAGTAGCAGGTGCTTCTGAATTCCCGTCCACCTTAATACCATAGATATTAAATGTATAACTGTTCGAAGCTGCATCTACATAAATAATCGGTCTGAATTGGCTGGTCGGTAAAGACCCGGCAACATTGCTTGTATTCCAGAAAAGCAACCCTGCTTCATTATAGATTGTCATAGCTCCCCATGTAGGAGCCTGAATGATTGTACTCGAAGTGCCATGCCCGCGCAGAGTCAGTGATTTACTTGCAATCACAACTTGCTCTATATATGTTCCTGCTCCAATATCGATAATATCGCCTGTTACCACAGAACCGCTATTTATCATTGCTTGTATTGTGAGCTTAGACGTCGCAAGTGAGTTTCCTGTATTGGCATCATTGCCGGACTTGGAAACATACCATGTTGACGCTTCCCCGACATTCAAGCTGAGCAGGAACAATACCATGCTCGCTATAATCATCAAAGAGGATTTGTTACGCATTTGTTGCGTTCCTTTCAAAATTGTATAACATTAAACTACTATTATTGTACATTAAATTTCACACTGTTAAATCAAGCACACACTTTTTATTGCAGGCGCATTCCTTTAGCGTAATCACTTTTGCGAATACTTTTGTCCATATTTGGCAAGCGAATATACGAGATTATCTCCAAATATCAATGTTTAAATTACTTTTTTTTGTCTTTTCTTCACATGAATAAAGCAGCTTTCCCTTATCTTTCTTCCTTTAACACTGACAGTATTTTACGCAAAGCAAATTTTATGCCATCACACTTATTTTTGAGTCTAAGGGGCTTTCCAAAGTATATTTCCATCGGAGCCTATTATAGCTGCTGCCCCGTTACTCTGCTGAGTAATACCCAGGGTAACGCGGTTTCTGCTTTTTTCATCAAACAATGCAAGCCCATACGTGTTTTTTTCTTCAGCGAATAGTCCTACACGCTTGTTACCTGATTTATCATATAGGTCTATATATGGGAATCCTTCATCTCCTTCGGACAATCCCATTATTGCTCTGGTTGCTCCATGTCGGTCTGTTACTACGTAATTTCCACTGAATATCACATTGTTTTGGCCATTGTTAACGATAGATGTTGCTATTTCGCCATTTTTATTATAAACTGTTACACTTGTAGATGTATCGGCTTCGTTTGTCATGAAAATGATTTTTTTTCCCTGTTTATTATATAAAGCAAAGCCTGTTGTACCTGTTGAACTACTTACACCCATAGATAATCTCATTGTATTCGTATCTGACCCGAATAATTTCATTGATACAAAATCTTGATTGGGAGTCAAGCCAATCCTGCATCGTACTTGACCGTCATTATCCTTAATGTCAACATTATTTGCTTCAATTCTATTTGCAATTACTGTATCTACTGATAATAAGTGCTCACGGGCAGTCCATCCTGCCAAACCGCCCACTACTATTAGTAGCCCCAGTATGACAATGATTCGCTCGAGACGTTTAATGCGTCTTTGAAGCAACTTCATTTTTTTGTGTTCTAATTTATCGTCCATAAGTATATATTTCTTAAGCTGCCTTCATAATGCACACATCATCTTACAACTATAATTTTACCGTCAGACGACTCATTACGTGATGTAACTTTTACGAAATAAACCCCTTCCTCAATTTGCGCGCTATTTTCACCATTACCATCCCATTCAAACTTTACATTATTTTCCCTTACTTCTGCTGACAATTTGCGTACTTCTCTACCTTGCATATCAATAATACTGGCAACTGCTTTTTCACCATCAATACTTCCCATGCGTTTCCAAATTATTATGCTTTTTTTATTAGTAGGATTTGGATACGATTCTAACATCGACTGCTGTGCGGCAAGTGATGGTAATAAAACTGAAGAAGGGATTAATACTGTCGATGAAAAGATAAGCACAGAATCCAGCCGTTCAATAACCACATCTAATGTATCATTGCCGTCAACATCATAGATATACAGATTATCCGAGTTTGGTGCAAATTGTATATTAAGTATCTGTTCCGAAGTTTGTGGGTCAACTACATGTAAATATTCACCGTCAGTCGCGCTTAACCCACGAATAGGAATATCAATAACTCCATTTCCATTCAAATCCTTCAGTAAATCCGGTCTATTAAATCTGCCATTGTTGAAATCAATCAAAAACGATTCATCTGATTTGCTGTCCAATTGGACGCTATAGAGAAGTGTATTGTTTTTTCCACTGTAAATATCAATCTTTTCAGGTGATTGTACAATGTAGTCTTTTACTTTATCAGAATTAATATCTGTTGTAACGACATAGCTTGTGTTTTCCGGTATTTTAAATCCTTTTTTTTGTTTTAGTTCGGTAGCTGATGTAACATACCCTATTGCAAATACAATCACTGTTACAGTAATTATTATTTTTTTCATAAGATTCCTATTCTATTAGATTTAATAATTATGTTTTCAATATTTCACAAATTTATGCAATGTCTCATCCGGTAACACGCTAATATCTGAGTTCAGAAGTATCTCAGTTTATGACTGTCAGAAACGCTGAACTGTAGGCAAATTATATGATGACATTTGGTGCTATGGCTTCACAGTTATTTACTTGCTAACAATTTTAAGATCTGAAGGAAACCCTATTATACTAACAAAAATATTTTCAAGAAAGAAACGATTTGAGCATAAAAAAGCACTTCTGCTTTAAAAAGAGAACTTGTCCCTGTTCAGATTTATCTTTTTAACTTATCATATACTATACACTTACTATCTTTAGCAACTGATATATACAATTTCAGTAATTAAACTCATAAATTATGCCAATTATTTTTCACCTAATAAAAAAAGCACGGAGATTATAATCTCCGTGCTTTCTTTTATCGTATGGCTTACCTTTAATTTAACAAAGGTAATTTACCATTATTGACCTGCACCAACTACGTGCCATCTTCCACCACCATAGACTAACTGTGCTGCTCCGAACGGTGCAACGTTGAAGTGTACGATGTTTGTTTCAGCATCACCATTAGCGTCATTTGCTTGAACAAGGAAAGTAGATCCACCCATAGCTGCAGGGAAGCTAAATCCTTGACCGCCTGTTTCTACAACCCAGATAACTTGACCTTCGTGACCTGCACCCGGAGCTGCTGTCCAATCGCCGAAGTTACCATCATAGCGGATAAATGCTACTGTTCTGATGTCACGTCCACCAAGGTTAGCTGTTGATGGAACTGTATTAGCCAAATCAATTCCGTTCTCATCATCAATCAACACCGTTTACAGCAAAACTACCTTTAGCAATTCTGAGAGCAGATGCGTTTTGATTGTCTGCAGCGTTACGGATTTCTACAGTTGTTCCTTGGTTAGCATTATTGTCATTTTCGAAGAATGCTGCACCGCCGTTTTGAGCACTTCCTGCTCCAACTGAGTTAGTTTGAGTTGTTACGTACAAAGCAGCATTTGTATTACCTACGCTTGTTGCTGTGATTGTAAGACCAGAGTTGTTGTTTGTTTGTTGTTCAATTTCAACAACCGGACGTAATGAACCTGTTGCACCACCAACGTGTGTGAATTTAGCAGCACCGCCGGATGCGCCTGCATCACCACCTAAGTAAGTAACACTAAGAGCATTATCACTCAATGCATTCACGCTATTTGCACTGAAGTCGAGGGCTACTGCACCTGTTGTTGCAATTTTACCGCTTACACCAGAGATAAGAGTACGTTTTGCGTTTAGACCTGTTTGACCAACACGAACATCACCTGTTTCTGCATCAGCTTGGAAAACACCTGCGCCCGGAGTACTTGGTCCGACAACGATACCTGTTGGGTTTGTTCCGCCAAGGTCATTGTTTGCGTGATGTTGAACAGCAGCCGGAGTTGATCCCACAACTACTGTACGTGTGTGAGCCGCATCAAGTCCTGCACCTGTTTCGATTGTGCTGTTGATTTGGATATTACCGTTCGTGCGGATTGCAAAACGTGGGGCTGTTGCATTATTAGTAACAACTAATGTTGCATCTGCGATACCTGCTCCATCGGTATTTGCATTTGTTGTAGCACTTGTAAGTGTCATTGCACGTGCACTTCCGCCACCTGTTATACCTACAGTAGCAACTGAATTGCCTGATCCTGTACGTGCAGCTGAAAGCGTAAGGGCTTGACCATCACCACCGTTTGTAAATGATGCAGTTGTTGTTGCACCTGAATTAGTACCGGTTACTGCTGATCCTGCACCTGAATTAGTAAATGTACCAGTTGCATTTCCACCATTATTTGAAGCAGCAATTGTTGTTCCTGTTAGAGATGTTGCTGTTACTGCACTGCCGGTTGAAGTATTTGATGCGTTAACTGCAGTAGCTGCAGCTGTACTTGTGAAAGTACCTGCTGTACCTGCATTTGATGCAGTTACACTTTGACCTGTGAAGGTAGAAGCAACATTATTAACAGTTGTAACACCTGTCAAGCCAACTGTACCTGCTGAATTAAGAATAGAAGCAGCGTTGAATGTAGTTGTGTTTCCATTGTTATTCACAGCTCCTGTATTTGTTACAGTATTTGTAAATGCGTTTGTACCGCTCCAAGTGTAGTTTCCAGAATAGGTAGTACCTGTTAAAAGAGCATTTGCAGTAATTGTACCCGTACCTGAAGTTCCCAAACTTGCACCGGTATTTACTGTCATTGCTGCAGCAGAGTTAATACCTGATGTGATTTGGCTGAACGGCATTGTAACACCTGTAAGAGCAGTTGTCCAAGCAGGAGTAGTGTTAGCAGCACCGGAAACAAGAACCTGTCCTGCTGTACCGGCATTGCCATTCATACGAAGGTCAGTTGTTGCTCCGTTAAGATTCACACCTGTACCTAATGCTGTACCTGTTACTGTAAGTGCAGTTGCAGCACCTGAACCTGTCAATGATGTTGAAGCATTATTTACATTCACATTATTATTGAATGTTGTAACGCCGTTCACTGTGTTTGTACCACCACCATTACCGATTGTATTAGCAGCAGCAGCGAATGTACCGAAGCTGTTTACTAAACCACCTGCAAGTGCAGCATTGCCACCACTTTGTGATAAAACACCGCCAAGTGTTGTTGTACCTGTTCCAACTGTGAATGTATTTGCACCTGTTACTGATGTTGCGCCATTCAATGTAGTTGAATTATTTACGATTGTTGCACCGTTAAGTGTTGTTGCACCGGTTACACCAAGTGATCCGCCAAGAGCAGTAGCACCTGTTCCAACTGTGAATGTATTTGCACCGGATACCGATGTTGCACCATTATGAGTTGTTGTTCCGTTGGTAGTTGTATTACCTGTTACAGTAAGAGCACCCCCAAGAGTTGTTGCGCCTGTTCCAACTGTAAATGTGCTTGCACCGGTTACTTGTGTGTTTCCTGATATGTTAGTTGCACCGCCAACATTGTTAGTACTTGTAGCACTACCAATGTTATTTGTAGATGCAGCTACTGTACCAAAGCTGTTCGTTGCACCGCCAGCCAAAGCAACATTTCCACCTGATTGAGTAATAGTTGAAAGAGCTGTAAGAGGAGCTGTTGCAGCTAATGTTACTGCACCGTTATTTTGTGTAGTTCCATGAACAATCAAGTTAGAAGCACCATTATTACCGATAACGCCAAGTGTAGTCAAACCGGAAATATCAGCATTTGTTGCAGTAATATTTGTCAACACGATATTAGCCAATGTTGAAGTACCTGTTACATTCAAATTACCTGTAATATCTACATTACCGGTTACATTTGAGTTGCCGTTATGTGTCCAAGTTCCGTTAGAAACAAGATCACCTGTTACGGTAGTAATGTCTGTTGCACTGTTACCCAAGTTAATATTATCAGTAGTTACATTAAGTGTAGTACCGTTAACAGTATTTGTAGCTGCATTAAGTGTAGTAGAACCGGCTACTGTAAGTGTTCCGCCAAGAGTAGTAGCACCTGTTCCGACTGATAATGTATTTGCACCTGTTACTGATGTATTTCCATTAAGTGTGGTAGTACCTGTTACAGCCAAAGTTCCACCTAATGTTGTTGATCCTGTACCTACTGTTAGA
Source organism: Bacteroidota bacterium (assembly GCA_016191555.1). Classification (GTDB taxonomy): domain Bacteria; phylum Bacteroidota; class Bacteroidia; order Cytophagales; family Cyclobacteriaceae; genus ELB16-189. The sequence goes on along the minus strand of JACPVX010000028.1, from coordinate 8,882 downwards.
GGAGAGTTACCGTTGATATTAACTGCTTGCCCACTTGGAACAGCTATTCCGCCGTTTGCATTCAACAAGTTTGCAAGTGTTGTAATACCTGTTACACCAAGTGTACCGCCTAATGAAGTAGCACCTGTTCCAACTGTGAATGTGCTTGCTCCGGCTACAGATGTATTACCATTCAATGTTGTTGTACTGTTATTTGTAACTGTACCATTGTTTATGTTAGCACCTGCTGTTGTCAAACTGCCGCCGAGAACTGTAGCACCTGTTCCAACTGTGAATGTATTTGCACCTGTTACAGATGCATTGGCATTCATTGTTGTTGTACCGTTGTTAATAGTTGCACCTGCTGTTGTCAAACTGCCGCCAAGTGTTGTAGCACCTGTTCCAACTGTAAATGTATTTGCACCTGTTACTGATGTATTGCCATTTAATGTTGTTGTATTGTTTACTATTGTTGCACCGTTAAGTGTTGTAGTACCTGTTACACCAAGTGCTCCTCCAAGTGTTGTAGCACCCGTACCTACCGTTAGAGTAGAAGTACCGTTCACTGCAACTGCCTGACCTGTTGGAACTGTGATTCCTGCATTTGCATTAACCAAACCATTTGCATTCAATGCGCCAGTTAAAGTTGTTGCGCCGGTTACAGCCAAGTTACCGCCACCACCGATATTTACATTACCTGAAGTAGTTGCGATTGCATTTCCACCGTTTGAAGAAGCACGAACACCGTCATTAGCTGATGTGTTTGTTGCTGAAACTGCAGGAGTTGCATTGTTGCTTGTTGCAGCAATTACACCTACAAATGTACCTGTAATCGTTGATGCATTTAAGTTACCACCGATTGTTACATTGCCGGGTGCTGCTACATTGATGTTACCACTTGTTACATTAATAGCATTTTGACCTGCAAGTGCATTAACACTAATGCCGGTTCCTGTTGCACCTGTTGCCGACACCAACAAACCTGTTCCTGTTGCGTTTGTATTTGTCAATGATCCAGTGTTCGCACTTGAATTACTTGAAGTGGAAATTTGGTTTGTTGAGCCATTGAGAGTTATACCGCCTGCTGTTACATTACCGCTTGTCGTTGCTACATTGCCTGTTCCGGTTGAAAGATTACCGCTTGTTGTGCTGATATTACCAGAACCATTTGCTGTAATGCCGCCGTTAGCAGTTGTTGTATAGGATGCAGCTGTTGATGCGCCACTTACTGTGGATGTTCCTGCTGTAACTGCAAAGTTACCTGTGTTTACTGTCAATCCGCTATTTACACCGCCTGCTAATGTTGAAGCACCGGTTACGGTAGCTGCGCCTGTTACTGCTAAGTTACCTGCACCACCGATATTAACATTACCCGAAGTAGTTGCGATAGCGTTTCCGGCTGCATTTGCATTACTTGCAGAAATTGCTGCATTGGCTACACTGCTTGTTGATACAAGCAATGCTCTGTTTCCGCCTGTATTTGTAATTGTTACCGTTGGATCATTTGCACTGCTGAAAGTTGTGCTGCCTGAAGTAATTGTTCCCGTTACATTCAAGTTACCGTTAACTTGTGCATTTCCGGTAGTTGTTGAATTACCTGTAATAGTTGTATTACCATTCAAGTTCGACAAACCGTTTACTCTTAATCCCATTCCGCCTGCTGTATTATTTGTGAATTCAGCTGTCGGGGTTGTAATATCACTGTTTGTACCATTTAATGCACGACCTGTACCTGTGTTGGTAAAGTTACCTGTTTGGCTGCCTGAAGCACTTGATACATCCATCGTATTGAAGAACTGTGATGTACCGCCTACAGTTGAATTACCAAAAGTTGTTGAGTTACCGCCAACTGTCAGGTTTGATGCTCCAAGTAAGTTTGTATTACCTGTGACATCTACTTGACCGTTTATAACATTTGATGCACCGGTAATTGTATTTGTTGCAGTTGCATTACCAATCGTTGTGTTCGAACCAGCTGCATTTGCAAGTGTCGTATTACCTGTTGATGTCAAAGTACCTGTAACAGTTGTATTACCATTTACATTCAAAGTACCTGCAACATTATTGGTTGTTCCGTTAATGTTATTGGTTGTTCCGGTAATAGTGTTTGTTGAACCGTTAATGTTTACAGCACCGGTTGCATTACCAACTGTTGTTGTAGCACCGGCTGCAGAAGCCAAAACAGTGTTACCTGTTGCTGTGAATGCACCATTAACTGTTGAAGTACCGTTCACGATAGATGCACCGTTAATGGTAGTTGAAGCACCAGTAATAACGTTCAGTGATCCTGCATTACCTGCCGTCAACGAACCGCTTCCGCTTGCAAGTGTTGTAGCACCTGTTGAGCTGAGTGTTCCGGTTACTGCTGTATTACCGTTTACATTTGTAGTACCGTTTACAGTGTTTGTAGAGCCGTTAATAGTGTTTGTACCGGCAAGCGAACCGATTGTATTGTTTGCACTCAAGCCTGTTCCGAAGCTATTTGTAGCACCGGCAACACCTGTTGCAAAACTATTTGTCGTTCCGCCTGAGATAGAAGCATTACCGCCGGATTGTGTAAATGCACCGGTTACAGTTGCTGATGTTGCTGTCAAACCACCGTTATGAGTTGTAGCACCGGTGAATGTCGATCCGCCTATTACTGCAAGTGAACTATTCAATGTTGTTGCACCTGTTACACCAAGCGTACCGCCAACTGAAGTATTACCACTTAAAATATTTGTACCGTTAATTGTGTTAGTACCGCCTACATTACCGATTGTATTCAAAGCGTTAGCTGCAGTACCGAAACTGTTAGTTGCACCGCCAGAAATAGAAGCATTACCACCTGATTGTGTGAATGCACCAACAATTGTTTCGCCACCATTAAGGGTGGTTGTTCCTGTTACTGTCAATGGACCGCCAACATTTACAGCACCGGTTGACCCTGTTACTGTGAACGCTGTTGCCCCCGCACCAACTTGCAATCCGTAACCCGGAGTGTTATTTACAAACACACCGTTAAGGAATGTAGATGAACCGTTGGTAATTCCTGTACCAACTTGAATATTATTATCACCGGTTGTCAAAAGGCTATTGATTTGAATGTTACCTTCTGTTCTAATCGCAACGCGAGGAGAAGCAGAATTGTTGATAATATTCAATGTAGGAGTTGTACTGTTGTTAGTTGCTGTAAGTGCACTTCCCGTTCCATTTTGAAGAATTTGAACTGCATTGTTAGCACCTGAATTTGTAACATTAACAGCATTACCTGTACCAGTGTTAACAATAGTTTCAGCATTGCCTGTTCCTGATTTTGTAATCATAGAACCCGAACCGCTATTGTTGCTGACAATCGATACACCGTTACCGGATGTAGCAGCACCGCTCATAGTTACAATCAATCCATTACCTGCACCGCCGGCTGCACCGTTTTGATTAATTTCCTGTCCGTTACCTGTACCGTTGTTATTAACTTGGATGCCCGCTCCGCTGCCTGCACGAGTTACAGAGATACCGGGAGCCGCATTTCCACCCATGTTTTGAGTAAGAGCAACACCTGTACCTGCACCGCTATTTGCAATTGTTACCGCGTTGCTTGAATTTGCAGCATTAGTTATGCCTACATTCAAACCAACGCCTGAACCGCTATGAGTAATTGTTTCACCGGTAGAAGCGTTAGCTGCACCCATTGTAATGGTAGCACCTGCGCCTGAAGTTGAAGTGATTGCAGCACCCGTACCTGATGCTGTTGTAATATTAACACCTGTACCTGATGTTGTAGTAACATTAGCACCGTTACCGGCAGTAGTTGTTACACTAACACCAACACCGTTAGTTCCGTTTACACTAACGCCTGTTCCACCAGTACCTGGAGTTACATCAACACCATTTGCAGAGTTTCCTGCAGGCATACTTACAACCACACCACGACCCGAAGTAGAAGTTACAGCTACACCAGAACCGGAACCTGTTGAAACATTAACACCTGTTCCACCAGTTGAATTTGCATTTAACGCATTACCATTTACTGTAGTTATTGTCTCACCAACACCTAATGGACTTGTGTGATTTATACTCAAGCCTGTACTCGTCGAAACAGTACCAGACATATTAATAACTTCACCTATTCCGTTTTGAGCAGAACTTGTAATCGAAAGACCTGTAGCAGCTGCAGCAACAGCTCCGTTAGGTATAGAAATCGCAATACCTGTTCCGCTTGTACCTGGATGAACAACATTAACAGCAGCTCCTGTATTTGTATTACCTACAACCGCATTAACTGCCTGACCTGTTGATGCAACAACTGTAACACCTGCGCCTGTACCGGCCGCAGTCACAGAGACACCTGCACCTGTTCCAGCATTGGTAACTTGAACTGCATTAGCACTTGGAACCAAGCTTCCTATATCAGTTGACTGTGTAATATTCACTTGCAAACCTTGGGCAGTACTTGCACCGGCAGCATTTATGTTTTGAAGGATAACAGTTGGGGCATTACCACGGTTTGTCAAACGCATCATTGCAGGAGCAAGAGTTGTATTGATTGTAGTATCGCCGTCAATCGGGAATGACAACTTATTGTTTGCAGCCCATTCTACTACATCTGTTGTTCCGTTATAACGAAGAACATATTCGTTTCTAGTAGGAGCATTCAACCAACCCATTGTACCTGCACTTACAGGATCAATACCAATAAGAAGTCTGTTTCTGTTAACAGTTGTTTGTGTATTTGAAGCAGCACTTGCAGCCAATGTATTGAAAGATGCAGGCGGTACTTTTCTCCAGCTGAGTGTTGCGCCATCCCAGTGCAATACTTGTTCAGCAGCACTTGGCTCATTCAACCACACCATGCTGTCTGCTGCCGTTGGTCCCCATCCCATAAGAAGTCTGTTTTGCAATACTCTCGAAGGAGCAGTTGCCATATTCGAAGGTCTGATTGTATTAAGAGCGATGTTGGTATTGATAATTGTGAAATTAGCAATATCCTGTTGAAGGATTGTTCCGTCAAGGATTTTTTCACTTGTTACAGATCCGTTACGTAGTTTTTGTGTTGTTACAGCACTATCGTAAATACGGTTTGTCTTTACAGCACCTTCAGCAATTTGAGGATTCGGATAATCACCTGTCAAATCACCGCCCGCAGGTCCGCTCGGAGGAAGAGTTACACCGGGAGCAAATTTAACTTGAGTAATCGAGAAGTCAAGAATTTTTGCAGCATTGATAGCACCGTCACGGAGTGTAGGATTTGGATACGATCCGGCTAAATCACCGCCGGCAGGTCCGAAAGGAAGTGCCCTACCTGCTACAGTCGCACTGTCTGCGTGCTTTGTATGCATTGCGTAGTTAGCTGTATCTACGTACATTGCTCTGAACGCATAAGGAGATGTTGTCAATCTCACTCTTGGTATAAGTTCAGGAGCATTTTCAATAGAAATACCCAACCAATATGGTCTGTCGAAAGGAAGATCAATTTGTGTGTACTGCCCCAACACCACATTAATCAATCCACCCGGAGCAGGACTTACCTGCTGAGTTTCTTGCCATAGAACATTTCCGCCGGCTTCTAATTCGTAGATCTTAAACGTTACACCTTGATTTTTTGTAATCGGTGCCCCGCTACCGTCTGTTAAAACAGCTTGATAGGTCATTAGCTTAGGTACCTGTGCCTCCACTCTACCCGCAGGTAGAATGTATGCGCAAGCGGCTAATAGACCAATAAGAAAACTTTTCTTCATGCTATACTCCTAATTAAGTAAAACTAAAAAATACTAATATGATTATACAATTTTTTTTAAATTCTTTGTTCTATTGTGATTATAAACTTCACAATATTTGCAGACGCACAAAACAAAAATCATACCAAAATGAATTTTGCTTTGCTTTGAATATTTTCAGCAAAATCCATGCAAATGATTTTGCATGAGCATTCACACATTATTTCGTTAACATCATTTGCTGGCGTTGACGAAGATTTCCTGACGTACCCATCATCACTAATTCATAGGTATATGAACCTGCACTTAACTCACCGTCCGCGCCATCTTTTCCATTCCAATTTACAGTTTGCTCGCCACCGGCTTGATATTCATCAACCAGAACACGGACTAATCTACCAACCATATCATAGATTTTCAATGTTACATTTCCTGCACCCGGGAGATTATATCTGATGGTCGTATTTCCAACAAATGGATTAGGATAATTGGACAATATTGACATTGTTGGCTCAGGTTCGCCTTGTACACCTGTAATATCTTGCAGAGCTACTCCGGCCCAAAAACCTAAATCAAAGTTTTTACCGCCCGCAGATAAGTTTCCGATTGACGGCTGACCAATAGTAGCAGATACTCTATATTGATTACCGGACGTTGCACCAACTATTCCGCCGGAAGAAACCACCGACCACTTTATCTGCGTACTACCTACCGGATTTTGAGCAAACGCAGTAACATTTACTACGGCTGTCAATCCCAATGCTAAGAGCATCATTGCAAGCATTTTATTGGCTAAACATTTCATTGCTATCTCCTTACTATTAAAAGATGTTGAAAAACCATTTATATTATAATTTTCTCTGTTATATTAATTTTCCGTCCAAAAACTCAATTTTAGATACGCAGAACTTCCAAACCATTTCAGTTCAGCAATAATTATTCCAAATTTTAAAAACTGCACGAAACCAACATAAGAAACTACTAAATTTTCTCTTGTTATAAAACCCCGTCAATCAAAAACATTTGTTACCATCAATGATTAATGATGTTTACAAAACTGCATATTTTATTTGCCTGAAATTCGATTAGCCGGCTTCTTACTGTTAAACAGTCCTCTCTATTCTAAATCAACGTGAACTTACTAAAATTATTCATAATATCAAAACAAGTTTGTTGTTTGACCTATTATTTTTTCACCAATCGAAATGAACCTGCATTTAATTTCATTCAATGATTTTTAGGTCTTAAAATAAAATTAAAAACATGAAACTCTTTATTCCGCTCCTTTTTGTCCTACAAGAAAAATCAAATACATCTACTGATAATTCACCTATTCGACTTGATTCTAATTGAAAACAATTCCGTACTTACCGATTACCTTTGCTATAGCTTTTATCGTTATTTCCCTTACACCACTTGCCACATCACAAATTTTCTACACTACAATTATTGGTGCACATATAACGAGACCGGCTCTCATATCAAAAACATCAACGATCAGGGAGTAGCTTGGAGTTCCTTATCATCCTTTCATATTTTCAATTTTATCAAAGAGCCGCAAAATTATAGTTTAACTCTTAGCGAAATAGCTTTTTTAAGCATTTCAGTACCTTCAATACATTCATCTTACCATACACAAAACAGCAGCAAATCTCTGTCAGACATAATAAACAGTTGTGTAATTTATTTCACACTTTCAATTTTTCTGTTCGGACACTTGACAATACCGACAATACAAGCTAAAAGAGGAACAAACTTTATTTCTTTACCTTCTTTTTTTTCTTTTCTACTTTTGCAGGTAAGACTTCTAATAAATCCTGCTCCGTTTCATTTTTTCTACATTCAGCAAGTACATCAGCCCATAGCTGTTTCGTTGATACCTTTATAGTTTTATAAAGAGCAAAGCGTACTTTTTTGGGCTGACGTGATATGAGCTCAGCTATATCTTTCGATACATTTTTATCGGTCGTATCCGCCCATTCTTCAATACTAATGAAAATATCAGCAACTTCGAGTCGCACTTTCTCGGGTACTTCTTTAGAAAAAACTGTTTTAAGTAATGTCTCTTTAGTAAGTTTTTGTCTTTTGAGAGATTGCACAATACTATTACGTACTACCTGCTCTTCGTCTAAAAACGATGGTTTTACCAAATCTATAACATTATCAGGCATAAGCTGAACTATTGAATATGCAACTCTTGCGCGAACATACGGATGAATGTCTTGCAGCTGTACTGCCAACATGGATGCCGCTTCTTTGTTACCTAATTCGCCCAATTGTTGGGCTGCTAACGCCCTAATGCGCCATTCCTTGTCATTGAGCAGCTCAATAAAAACAGGCATACTTTCCTGTACTTTCTTCCGTCCAAGAATAACTGCACTCATTGCAACAGTTTCAAATATCGGCGAATTCAAAGAATCCAATAGTAATGTTTTGACTGAAATTGTATCTTTATCAAAAATCCGTGGTAAAATTACATCCAATGCAAGACGTTCACGGGGCGATTCAGTAGCTAATTTATCAGCCAAAAAAGGCAGGGCTTGTGCGCCCATTTCCACTATCAATGTTCTTGCAGGCTCTACATTATATTGATATTTCTGAGGTGCAGCCGAAGATTGAATAAACAGACTGTCAATAGTACTGTGAAGCTGCTCTTTCAATGAATCCGGCGGTGTAAGAGCCGGTTCATTCTTTATTAAATCCGGCTTTTTATTCAATTCAACATCTGCAAATATACCGAAAGTAGATTTCTTCGTTGTCAAATTATTTCGAGTCGTCTCACCGTAGTAATCCTTGCCGCCACCGTCGGCAAAGACTCCAATCATCCCATAATTCCTTCTGAAATCTGAAAATCCCATAGTAGTAGAAGCATGACGGGCTACATAACCGTCATCCCCGATTTCATCAATAAATAATGATACTGCATTTGCGTTTCCGCCACCTAATGACAAACTTTCAGCCATATATGAATCATCGCCGTTTTCATCTAACAATGCACCAAAGGCAATATCATGCCCGCACCCTTGGGAAACTCCATGTGATATATAAACATCATCTCCCTTTTTATCCCATAATATTCCATGCGCCAAATGAACTCCTGAACCTTGAGAATACTGATATGACTGATACCTGTCATCACCCTCCTCATCATACAATGCACCCAAACCAAACCAATATGCAGTCCCTTGACCAAATATATCCGATACA
>JACPVX010000031.1 GCA_016191555.1 Bacteroidota bacterium | reverse complement strand
GTGGCAAATGGACGATACCCGGAAACTATCAAGCAAATAAGAAATCAGCTCTTTATAGCGCTTGTTTAGATTTATCAGGTGTGCCACGCCCGGTAATATCCTTTAGAAGTAATTTGAACTTATCGGATGGTGAAGGAATTGTTTTACAGTATTCTAAAGACAGTAAAAATATACAGGATCCCGGCAAAGCCTGGAGCGTGCTTGGTACCACTCCAGATGAAACTTCTAACCCTTCACCGGGAATAGAATGGTATAACAAAGCAGGTCTCGCCTCCAATCCGGGAACTGGTTATGCAAATTCGTCTAATGCGAAGGGGTATGGGTGGTCAGGTAAACCAGGGCGGTCTGAACCCAAACACAAATTGGAAGACATCACAAATCCCCAAAATCCATTACCGAATAACCGCGTGATTTTACGTTTCGCTTTTTCATCACTAAATGCAGGCGGAAATGGAATTACCATTGATAGTGTTCGTGTCGGTAGTAGAACTCGAACGATTCTCTTCGAAAACTTTACGACTACAGATATTGGCTCAGCACCATCCGCGCTTAATGACGTTTTAAAGAGTGAGGCCGATTCTATAAGAAAATTCACAAACGCGAATATCAATAGCACCCAGTTGGTTAACATTAACTATCACGTGGACTTCCTCGGTAAAGATCCTTTCAATGCATTGAATGAGGCAGACCAGGGTTCCAGAGCTTTGTATTACAATGTAAATCAGGTGCCATACGCCTTCTTAGATGGCGTGCATAATCAATACAAAAACAGTTCTGATTTATTCCAAAATTGGGGACAAGGTGCGTATGATCTGCAAACTTTGAACTTAGCGAATGCTGATTTTAGAATAGCAAGCAACCCCACAAAGGTTACAACGAACAATACGGATGGAACAATTGAAGTAGAGGTAAATGTGACACCTACCAAAGACTTGCCAAAAAGCACCAAATTATTTGTTGCTGTATTGGAAGATCAGATTCTCAAAGGCCAATTACCTGGCACGCCTTCAATAACAACAGGTGAAACTGAATTTAATTATGTATTAAGAAAAATGTTACCAAATGCAGTCGGAACCAGATATCCGGATGGCACATTTAAAAGCGGAACTAGTGTCCGACTCGGTGCCAATGGAAAAGTAAATGCGGCTGCGGATAAATTCACATGGAGCGTAAACAAGGTATTCGGTAGTAAATTGAGCGTGGTAGTCTTCTTACAAGATTCAACGAAAGGAGTCTATCAAGCAGATTTGTTTCAAAACGTTGCCATACCTTCCAACCTAATCACCGGCATCGAACCACTCTCTCCGGAAAGAGTAAACATCTATCCAAACCCGGCCAATCAGGAGTTTACCATCGAGTTGCCGAAGGCACTAAGTGTAGATGCAAACGTCAGTTTGGTTGACCAGATGGGAAGAACGCTGGATGGCGGGTTGATCCCAGCCGGAAGAACCAACAAATCCGTAGGAACCTACGAACTGGCTGCCGGAGTGTACATTGTACAAATCAAAACCGATGGCGGTGAGGTAGTGCGGAAGAAGGTGGTCATCGTACACTAGATTTGAAATTTGAGATTTGAGAAAAAAACCGGGCTTGATCAAGCCCGGTTTTTTTGACTATTACTCAGTGTTCAAGCCAAATTAACACGATAATTGGTAGTCCTTCCTCCGTTGAGGGAAACTAATATTCCCTTCGCTACCAAATCTTGCAAATGCCGGGTAGCGGTGGCTTTTGATACGTGGGCAATCGACTGATATTTTTTTGCATTCATTCCACCTACAAATTCATTCTCACCTTCCTCCAGCATTCGATTGATCGCTTTAAGCTGTGCTTCGTTCAATTGTGATTGGTGCCTATCAAAAAAAACGGCCTTCTTACATATAAAATTGATAGTGCCTATAAATTCCTGTTGCGATTTCAAAATCGTCTCCGAAAAAAAATAGATCCATTTTGTTAAATCATTGGTGCGCTGCGCTTGTTTTAGTGCCTCGTAATATGACTTCTTATCGGCCTCAATGGCAAAAGACAAGCTCATTAAGAGGGGCCTTTTCAATCCTTGTGCCAATGCCTTTTCGGCAATGATCCGCCCCAACCTCCCGTTTCCATCTTCAAATGGATGAATGGTCTCAAAATACAAATGGGCAATAGATGCTCTGATGAGCAAGTTGGGGATGTATTGTTTGCCCTTCCGTTTTGTTTCATTAAACCATTCTAAGAATAATTGCATCTCTTCTCGAACTTGGGCTGATGGCGGTGCTTCAAAATGGATTACTTCTTTTCCAATGGTCCCCGAAACTACCTGCATAGGTTCCGTGTGGCTTCGATATTGCCCCACGTTAATCTGGTTATTACCCAGCATCAATAATTTATGCCATTCAAAAAGTTGTGCTTCAGTTAAATCGTCATTGAAATTTTCTCTGGCTTTCACCAACAAGGTTGCAATCCCTTCTACCCGCATGTCTTTACTCTTGAGGCTGTGAGGCGCGTAGCCCAAATTTCGTTGAATACTAGAAACCAAATCCTCCCTGCTTAAATACTCCCCCTCAATAGCCGAAGTTTTTAAAGCCTCTTTTACTAAAAGTGTGATGATCGACTCATGCTGTGTGTTCACCGACAGGTTTTGAATCGAGCCCTGGCCTTCACCAGCCAATGCCATAAATTCGAGTGCAATTCCTGTAAATTCAGCTTCATTAAACCGAAATTGCCTCCAATCTTGCTGTTGCCAATTATACATAGCGAGCCGATTTATCATTTAATCGGCTCAAATATAACAATTTTATGAGCCGATTAAAGCTGTTATTCGGCTCATTGGCGACAATCGCCTCCCATCTCTTGCCCTTTGTTCTGGTCGTTGCGACAATCGCTTCCCACTTTTTGGCAATCGCTCCGGCCGTGGCGGCACCGGCTCCTCCCCTTTTAGAATTGGCTCCGGTCCTTGCGATGATGCTTCCTCCCCTTTGAGAATTTGCTCCAGCGGTGGTGAAGATGCTTCCTCCCGTTTTAGAATTTACTCCGGTCGTGGCGAGGATGCTTCCTCCCATTTTAGAATTTGCACCAGTCGTGGCGAGAATCCCTCCTCCCCTTTTAGAATTTGCTTCGGTCGTTGCGAGGATGCTCCCTCCCGTTTTAGAATTTACTTCGGTCGAGGCGAGAACGCTTCCTCCCGTTTTGGAATTTGCTCCAGTCGTGGTGAAGTTGGTTCCTCCCGTTTTGGAATTTGCTTCGGTCGTTGCGAGGATGCTTCCTCCCGTTTTGGAATTCGCTCCGGTCATGGCGAGAACCCTTCCTCCCGTTTTGAAAATTGCGTCAGTCATAGCGAGAATGCTTCCTCCCGTTTTTGAAATTGCATCAGTCGTAGCGAGAATCCTTCCTCCCTTTTTGAAGTTGGCTCCGGTCGTTGCGGGAATGGCTCCGCCTGCTTTGGAAATTGCGTCAGTCGTGGTGAAACTGGCTCCTACCGTTTTGGAATTCATGTCAGTCGCAGTGGTTCTTACCAAAATTGCTCAGCAGCTTTGAGGGTAGTTGCTGATAGTGTTTTACAGGTTTTGGAGCTACGCCCAATCATCACAGCAAATGATTGGCCCTTGATGCAAGCCAAGATGCACAAAAGCGAAGCAAGTTTACATCTAAATGGGTAAAAAAACGGATGAGCATAGTTACCCGCCTCAATTTTAAAGAAAATAAAAGAGGTTGTTCCTTTCGAAACAACCTCCATTAAAAACTCAGAGTTTATTATCGCAGCACGATGACTTTGGCACTACTCATAGTGTCACCATTTAACACACGGATGATATAAACTCCTTCATTCAAGTGTTGCAAATTGATTTCGGTTTTCCATTGCCCGATACTTAGCGATTGACTTGCCACTACTTTTCCATTGATATCATACAACACGATTGGGGTTGTTTCGATTACTTTGTTAGGCAACGCCACAGTTATCCGATCTTCTGCCGGATTGGGGTAGGTCGTTAGATGCGAAACGGTTGGCTCATCCAAATCTTGATTAGTAGGAGCTTCGGGCTCCATAGCCACTCTAGCAATTTGGCAATTGTTCGGGTTTCTCTCGATGGTAATGCTGGCCGTAGATTGGCAACTTCCATTATAGGTTGTGACTGTGTAGACACCGGAGCTAAAGGGGTAGATAGATTGGGTCGTTTCACCGGTAGACCAAAGGTAAGAAGCTGCGGCATTGGCGGTGATTATAACTGTTCCAGTGCATGCATTAGTCCCATTAGGTGCAGAGATAGAAGCCGTAGATGAAATTACATTGACCCTTACATTTTTAGTTCCGGTACAACCATTCAAATTGCCCGTTACCGTATAAACAGTAGTTGAAATCGGGTATGCAGTTACACTTGCACCTGAGGAAGCTGAAAGACTGGAACTGGGTGACCAAGTATAGTTGCCCATGCCACTGGCAGTTAAACTAGTGGACCCATTCGCACAGATGGAAGCCGAAGATGGTGTAATCGTAATTGTGGCGGGGTTGACGGTTACCTGGCTATCATTGCTGGTAACACTACCACATGCACCGCTGACGACCACATAGTAATAAATGGTTCCAACCAATGAAAGCGGCATGTAGATATTGGTTGTAGCATCAGAAATAACAGAGCCTGTTGATGTTGGGGTCAATTTACTATACCATTGATAAGTAAGAGTGCCAGCTCCTGTTGCAGAAACAGTGAGGGGACTTAGTGAAGATCCAGAACAAATATTCTGCAAAGCAAGTGGTTGAGAATTAATTTTTGTTGATGGATTGACAGTAACAATAACACTTTGCGGTGAAGCCCCATTATTACACCCATTAGCAGACGTTACATAAATATAGGTAACATTAATAGGTGATGGCGTTGTATTGGTCAGGACTTCTGAAATACTTCCACTGCCATTACCGGCAGACTGCAAAATCCCCACTATAGCTGCTCGAGTCCACGCGAAAGTAGCTCCAGCTGTTACACTGCTCGGGATGTAACTGAAAGTTGCTCCGCTGCATAGGGCTGTAGGTGTAAGAGTTGAATTTAAGCTGGGAGGGTTGGCACTTAAACTGACTGTTGCAAGCGCTGAAGAAGAACCGTTACAAATACCATTAGAAGCCTGAATTTGGTATGTCTGTCCATTTATTGTAGGAGTAACAGTTAATGTATTATTGGGCGAAGAATTAATTACACTTCCATTAGTAGTCCATGTATAATTTGTCGCACCAGAACCCGAAAGCGTAAAAGTGATCGGATTACCAGAGCAAATTGTTGCCAATGCAGGTGAAATTGAAACAGTTGGAACAGGTAAAACATTTATGGCTACCTGAGAAACAGAATTTTGGTTCGAACATCCATTAATTGTCTTTCCAGTGACCGTGTATACTGTTGTAACAGTGGGATTAAGGATGAAATTTTTTAAGGGAGGTGTAGCATATACTGGAGTTACATTCGTGGATGGACTCCATACATACATATCCGCTCCAGAAGCAGAAAAAAAACCATTAACACTACCAGTACAAAAAGATTGATTTGCTGTTGAATTAACAGTAAAATTTGTCGGTCCAGAGTCCACTATAACCCAACTGCTTGCTTCTCCAAGGCATCCATTTACATCAGTACCCAAAACAGTATATCGAATTGAACTACTAGGATTAGCTATAACTGAAGCCCCCGAGGTAGCTGATAATCCAGCTGAAGGTGACCATGTATAAGTAGATGCACCACTAGCTGTGAGCGTTGGTATTACGGGTGATGCCGTACAAATAATCGATGAACTAGGGTTGATAGTTACATTAATAGGAATTTCAGTAAACTTAGAAGTGCTCACGGCTGAATTAACTGAGATTAATCCAGTAGAGGCAAATGGAACTAAAGCTTTTATGGAAGTTGATGTTCCAGAAATTACAGTAGCCTGAACACCATTAAATTTAACCACATTCTGACTTGCAATTGACCTAAAATTACTCCCATTGATTGTAACTTCAGTACACCCTGGGGGTCCGGATAATGGGAAAAAAGAACTAATACTAGGTTGATGAACAAATTTCATAATCGTTGTACCATAAAAATAATTAACGTTACTATTGACCTGCACAAAAATTTCCCGATCTGTACCAATCCCAAGACTATTACAATTATTTCCATATAATTCTGAAGCCCATAATAACGAACCATTTTGACTAAACCTCGTTAAATACACTTGTTTCCCAGTGTATCGTTGACTATATTCTGAAGTCAAATTGTAGGTAGATGCGGACGGATCAAAGTCTACCGTACCATCAAAGGCACCGCACATATAAACACTTCCATCAGTATCAACTTCAATATCACTTACGCTCTCATTGTTGACGTTTCCCAATTGAAATGCGTATTGAAGTAATCCATTAGAGTTATATTTAGCTAAAAACGCATCAGCTTTGATTCCGTTGCTAATAAGATTATTTGTGCCTAAACCAGGATCAAAGTCAGTCACATATTGCCCCGAAATAGTACCTGTCAAATATATACTCCCATCTGAGTGGGTGGATATGGCCACTATGTTTGTTCCATTGCCAGTGCTTGAAATTAAATTAGCCCAAACAAATGATCCACTATTAGAATACTTTGCAATAAACGCATTGGGAGTCATCAAATCGTAAGAAGTTAGATTACTAATTACCAATGGGTCAGCATTAAAATCAACGGTGCCATTAAATGTTCCTGATACAATTACATTTCCTGATTTATCTGGTTGAATCTTCGAAATTGTACAGTTAGGCAGTGGCACCTGCCTAATAAAGTTTAAGTTGCTATCATAAATTGCTAAAAAATTGCCCGAAGCTAATGAAACTCCCACCCCCGCATCTATGTCTACGGAAGAGCCACATGTTCCATGGACATATATGTTATTTAAGTAATCAACAGACAAACCAGCTATGCTTGCAAACCCATTCGAGCTTCCCAATTGAATACTACTTATTGTATTTCCTGTTAATCCATCTATTTTTTTCACCTTTGAGGTTATAAAATCTGGTATACCGACAAAGATGTCTCCGTTTGAATTTAAGTCAATAACACCTTGTCCAGCTTTTATCTCGATGTTTTGAGCCCATAACACTTGACGATCATAATTAAATTTTATTAAGTAATGACTCCAATCAGTTGAATAAAGGCCAGAAGTCATTCTTACTGGAAATGTTATCTGACCATTATAGCGCCCTAAAGAAATAAAATTTCCTGATTTATCTACTTTTATGTCAATTGGAAATACACTAGCACCAGCTGAACTTACCGATTGATCACCTTTAATATCAACATAGAACTGACCAATTAATTGGGCACTTGCACTCGAAAAAGCTGATAGCATAAGAATAATCAAGCATTTGATGACAGATAATTTGAAGTTTTTCGGATAGATTAGCATACTGATAAGTTTAGGATAACTTAATAATTTGATTAACTATTTATGTGAATCCAAATAATCACTCTAAGATAGAAAAAAGGTGGTATTATTTGTAATTCACTTCAACATGTTTGATTACCCCCTCCCCCATCATACACCGTACACTCCCACCACCAATGGTCTCTATAGTAGGAATGGCAATAGAAACTAACTCAACATACTTACCCAGTTTATCAATTTGTAATTGGCTTAAAGATTGATACGCCCGTTGTGACATCACGAGAATTTTATTCCCGGATGTAGTTTGCAATTGCAGCATGTTGCCGGCAAAGTGATTCACTTGATCTAGTGAAATGGAAATAATCTTGTGGTGGGTTTGTACTAATTTTTCTTCTACACTTTTGCGTTCTTGCTTGTCTTGAATACTGTCTAAACAAATAACAACATATTCATCGCCCATCGCCATCATCACATTGGTATGATAGATAGTCTGGCCTTTCTCATTTACTGAATGGAAATAAATGGGTTCATAGTTCAATAGCTTGCACACTTCTACAAACAACTCTCGATCGGTGCGTGGCGAAAGACAGGCGTAAGCTACTTGATGAACATGATCAAAAATGATACTTCCTGTTCCTTCTAAGAATCGATTGTCAGATTCATAGTGTGATAAATCAATCACTTCTTGGATGGAAAACTTTTGTTTAAACTCTTCAATAATTTCTACTCTCCGCTCCCACCTTCGGTTGATGGTACACATCGGATACAAAATCAGTTTACCATCGGCATGAAGAGAAACCCAATTGTTGGGAAAAATGGCATCGGGTTTCGGTGGTGTGGGTGTGTCGTGAAAGACATGCACCTCCACTCCTTTCGCACGAAGCAAATCCACCATTGCATCAAACTCTGCTAATGCGTTACGTTGAATTTCTTCGCTGGCCAATGCTAACTCAGACTGAAATGAATTCGTCAGCGCTGTTTGCGCATTGTAGCCAAACGCAGCCGGGCGAACCATGAAAATAGAATGGGTAGATTGGGTACGGATCATAAATTTTCACCACTAAGGCACAGAGGCACGAAGATTTATTTTTGATTGCCTTTATGTCCAAATACTAATAAACAAAAAGCGCCAGACGCATTCGCATCTGACGCTCTCAAAAATCATTCATTAAATCAAATCCACTTCTTCACATTGGCAATACTCTTTTCAATACTGTCCATGGGTGAAACGGGATATGCTTCTTGCTCTACATAAAAATGTTTCAAGCCGGATTGTTTGGCTTTTGCAAATAAGGCAGCGAAATCTATTCGTCCAGTGCCCACATCTACTTGTTTTTTCGGATCGGTCTTGTCCATGTCTTTTACATGCCATTGCTCAAATCGACCGGGATACTTGGCGAAATACTCCAGCGCATTTTGATTGGCATAATTCACCCAATACAAATCCAACTCCATCGAAACATTTTTAGGATCGAGTTCCTTCAGCATCACATCATACGCCACTTGTCCCTCGAACTTTTCAAATTCAAATTCATGATTATGGTAGCCCATGCGGATACCATTCTTTTTGCATACCTCCGCAGCTTTGTTGATGGTTTCGCAAATGCGTTTGTAATCATCCAAGGACTTACGTTCATCTGCAATAAGGTACGCTAAGATCATATACTCCTGCCCTACTTCTTTGGCATCAGCAACCGCTCGCTCCCACTCATTGAGCAAGGTGCCTTTCATCGCCTTCGTAGAATCAGACTTGCCAAGCATATAATGTCCGCTGGTTACTTTCAGTTTCAAGCTTTTTGTCAAAGCACCAAACTCTTTTGCAGCCATGCCGAACAATTTACCGTCATTGTACCCGTAGGCTTCTACTTTCTCATAGCCTAACGCAGCTACTTTCTCCAAAGTGCCTTTCACATCTTTGTTGATCACATCGCGCAGCGTGTACAATTGCAACCCGATCTCACTTTTTTGCTTAAAACTAAAAGATGACAACGCCAAAGCACCTGCGGCCGCCATGGCTGATTGCTGAATAAATTCTCGTCTCTTCATATATAAATTATTTTAACTCACGAAGCTTAATATTCTTATACCACACTAAATCTCCATGATCCTGTAAAGAGATGTGTCCTTTTTTGGCTTTACCAAAAGCAGGCATGTCTTTGAACTTACTTCCTTTGATCATCGCATCCCACTCCGGCGTGAACATCTGTGTATCAACTTGCAACACTCCATTCAAGAATAATTGCAAATGCCCTTTATTCAGTTTGATCACAGCTACATTCCATTCATTGGCAGGCTTCACGGATTCTTTCGGACTTTGAATCAAGTCATACAAATTTCCGGCACGGTGCTTTTCAATCTTTGCATCCGGATGACAGGCATTATCCAACACTTGCATCTCCGGGCCAGTTTGCCATACGTACTGATATTGCGTAGATTCAGTCACATTAAAAATGATTCCACTATTCCCACAGGGTGCAATTTTCCATTCCAAACTCAATTCAAAGTTTTCAAATTCTCCGGCAGTTACAATATCGCCACCACCTTTCACCTGAAAACCCTCTTGTTGTTTTTTATTGAGATGAATTGCACCGTCCACCACTTGCCATGCTTCACCAATCTTATCGCTGTTAAAGTTGTGCCAGCCGTTTAATGTCTTTCCATCAAACAATAACTTCCAACCTTGCTTTTTTTCTTTGGCCGTAAGTGTATTGTCTTGCGCGCTGAGCGAAGAAGCAACCACCATGGCGAGGGCTACTAAAATGACATTTTTCATATCGTAATTTTTAGTTGGTATCAATGTTCCGTCTCGCCATCTAACGACAGCACATATCTTGCCATCTTTTCGGCATCTGCCTGACTTAGATCTGTATGTTCAGACATCAATACTTCGCCCCAAACACCGGAGCCTCCTTTAATGATTTTGCCGGCCAGGTATTCTACATTCGCTTTCGTAAACTCATACTTCTTGGCTACATCGGTGTGCGAAGGGCCGAGTATCTTGTTCACCGAATGATGACAGGTTTTACAATCACTTGCCTTTACTAACGATTCTCCTTGCGTAATGGCATCGGAAGCTGTTACCGGAGCAACGGCCTCTTCGGTTGGAGTGCCGTAATCTTCTTTATTGGCAGCTTCTTTTTTAGAACCACAAGCGAATATTGCCAATCCGAAAATGGCGATAATGATGAGTGAGTTAAATTTGTTATTGGTCATATTAAAACAATTAAATTCCTAAGATTGATTTATTAAGTTTTGGATTCTTTCCCGCGGAAGCGAAATCGTCAAATGCTTTTTCAGTAACCCGAATGATGTGATTCTTAATAAACGGAGCGCCTTCGGATGCGCCTTGCTCCGGATGCTTAATGCAACACTCCCACTCCAGCACGGCCCAACCGCTGTAATCGTATTGTGCCAACTTACTGAAGATGGATTTAAAATCTACCTGACCATCTCCCGGTGAGCGGAATCGCCCCGGGCGATCGATCCAATTCTGATATCCACCATACACACCGCTCTTGCCGGTGGCATTGAACTCGGCATCTTTGACGTGAAACATCTTGATGAACGAATGATAGAAGTCGATGTACTGCAAATAATCTAAT
This sequence comes from Bacteroidota bacterium, assembly GCA_016191555.1. GTDB lineage: Bacteria > Bacteroidota > Bacteroidia > Cytophagales > Cyclobacteriaceae > ELB16-189. The sequence continues at coordinate 20,331 of JACPVX010000031.1, read as the reverse complement.
TGCTGAAGTACGAAGTGACTCGGATCGTAGAGTATGTTGCACCGAATGTGACTTCCGGTTGCTTCCCAGAAACGCTCGAAGGTGATGCCATCATGTAAATCTTCTCCGGGGTGAATTTCATAACATAAATCCACACCTACTTTATCAAACGCATTTAAAATCGGGAGCCAGCGCTTAGCCAATTCTTTAAACCCATCTTCCACCAGTCCGGCAGGACGTTGCGGCCATGGATACACCGTGTGCCACATCAGCGCGCCTGAAAATGTAGCGTGTGCATTCAACCCTAAATTGCGACTGGCTTTGGCTGCTAACTTCAATTGATCGACTGCCCATGCCGTGCGCTCCTTCGGTTTGCCATGCACACTTTTGGGTGCGAATGCATCGAACATCGTATCGTAAGCCGGATTGACTGCGACTAATTGTCCTTGTAAGTGAGTGGAGAGTTCGGTGATCTTTAAACCACACGATTCTACCGTTTCACGAATTTCATCTGCATAGTCTTTGCTTTCGGCTGCCTTCTTCAAATCGATGCAGCGCGCATCCCAACTGGGAATTTGCACACCCACATATCCCAAAGAAGCTGCCCATTTGCAAATGGATTTCAAATTATCAAACGGAGCTTCATCACCCATAAACTGAGCGAGAAAAATTCCGGGTCCTTGTATATTCTTCATTTTTTGTTTTTTACTATTTGCCACTAAGGCACAAAGGCTCTAAGTTTAACTTATTCTGAATGTCGTCAGGAACAGATTTTCAAATTTTCAAATTAGCCAATTTTCAAATTAACGAATTATCGAATCAACGAATTAGCAAATTACCGAATTAGACCTCGAAGTTCGTCCACTTCTCCTTACTCTGTCCGCTCTTCACCACATTGTCGATAAAGGCCATTCCACGAATACCATCGTCTACCGTTGGGAAGTCAATAATTTTTGGAGCAGGTGCTCCATCAATTCGCGCAGACAAAGCCAAAGCAAAATTGCGATAGAGATTGGCGAATGCTTCGAGATAACCTTCCGGATGGCCGGCAGGAGTTCTGAAATTGAAGATGGCATCTTGGTGTAAAAATCCATTGGTACCTCCGCGTAAAATTTGCGTTGGTTTGTCAAGCCATTTAGCAATCAATGTATTGGGTTCCATCTGTGCCCACTCAAGGCCGCCATGTTCGCCATAAATTTTAATGCGCAATGCATTCTCTTCTCCGGCTGCTACTTGCGATGCAATGAGAACACCGGCTGCCCCATTGTCAAATTTTAACAACACGTTGCCATCGTCATCTAATGCACGGCCTTGTACTAAAATATTTAAGTCCGCACAAAGCTGTGTGATTTTCAGTCCGGAAATAAATTCTGCTAAGTGCGCGGCATGCGTTCCAATGTCACCCATTGATCCAGCCTTGCCAGACTTCTTTGGATCGGTACGCCAAGCTGCCTGTGCATTGCCTTCACGTTCACTCAACTTACTCAACCAACCTTGTGGATATTCAACTACAATCTTCCTGATTTTTCCCAAAGCACCTTCGCGTACCATTGCGCGTGCCTGACGCACCATCGGATAACCGGAATAGGTATGTGTAAGGCACAAGATCAATCCTGTTTCTTCTACTTTCTTTTTCAGTTGACGCGCCTCATCGAGTGTAAATGTGATGGGCTTTTCAATCACTACGTGAAAACCTTTCTCTAATGCCAACATGGCCGGAGCAAAGTGAGCAAAGTTGGGCGTTACAATGGTGACAAAATCAATTCGCTTGTCGGCAGGAAGTTTACTCTCCTTTTCGATCATTTCTTCATACGTGAGATAGGTCCGGTCTTCTGCTAGAAAAAGTGCTTTACCACTTTCTTTGGCGATCTCGGGATTGATGCTGAGCGCACCGGCCACTACTTCAATGAGGCCATCCATATTGGCAGCCAGGCGATGAATGGATCCGATGAAAGCATCTTTGCCTCCACCCACCATTCCCATGCGTAATTTTCTGTTCATAGGTTTAGACTGAAATTCAATTTATTGAAGGTATAAAATCTATTGTTAAACTCTAATAGCAAGGTAAATTAATGAATAATCCGGATAGAAAACCCCTGATTTTCCGCAGGTGGTTGTAATTTTTACACATTCAAAACCTAACAAACCGTAGGCAAAAAAAGAGGACTCCTAAGAGAGTCCTCCTGATAATGAATTTGATCGAATTTCTAAACTGTTATAGTGCTGCCGTTCAGAACGAGCTGTACGGGCTCACCCGATTCGCGAATGGTTTCCACACCTTGCTTGGAAACTTTCACTTTAATCACGTGACCTCTGAACTCGATGCGGAATGAGTATGACTTCCATTGATCGGGAATGAATGGATTGAAATGAAGTTTTCCATCTTTCACACGCATACCGCCAAATCCCTTCACCACGCTCATCCATGTTCCAGCCATGCTGGTGATGTGACAACCGTCTTCCGTGTCATTGTTGTAATCATCCAAATCCAGGCGTGAGGTACGCAAATACATTTCGTACGCTTTCTCTTTGTAGCCAATTTTAGAAGCAAGAATTACGTGCACACATGGGGACAAGGATGATTCATGCACGGTGAGTGGTTCGTAGAAATCGAAGTTGCGTTGGATGGTTGCATTATCGAAACGATCATCGAACAAGTACAAACCTTGCAACACATCGGCTTGCTTGATGTAACAGGAACGCAAAATGCGATCCCATGACCATTTCTGATTCAGAGGTCTGTCCTGCGGACGAAGCTGGCTGACTGGAACTAACTCTTTATCGAGAAATCCATCTTGTTGTAAGTAAACACCCAACTTCTTGTCCTCACCCAAATACATGCGCTTGCGAATGTCGCCCCAGCGAGTGGTTTCTTCTTTTTCGTTGAATTTAGTAGAGGCTACCAACTTGTTGAATTTAGTCGGATCATCTTTGCGTACAAAATCCAATGCTTGTTGCGTGTACTCCATGGTCCAGCAAGCAATGTAGCTGGTGTACCAGTTGTTGTTCACGTTGTTTTCGTATTCATTAGGGCCGGTAACACCCAACATCACATACTTCTGTTTTGCTTCCGAGAAGGTGATACGCTGCGACCAGAAACGGGAGATTCCGAGAAGCACTTCTAATCCAAATTCACTCAAATATTTTTCGTCTCCGGTGTAGCGGATGTAATCATAAATCGCAAACGCAATTGCACCGTTGCGATGGATTTCTTCAAACGTAATTTCCCACTCGTTGTGACACTCTTCTCCGTTCATCGTCACCATTGGATACAGCGCTGCGCCATTGGTAAATCCGAGCTTCTGTGCATTCTCGATGGCACGTTTCAAATGTTTGTGGCGATATATCAATAAGTTGCGACCAACCTTTGGATCGGAAGTTCCTAAGTAGAAAGGCAAGCAATAAGCTTCGGTATCCCAATACGTGCTGCCACCATATTTTTCACCGGTAAAGCCTTTCGGACCAATATTCAGTCGTTGATCTTCTCCAGTATAGGTTTGCATCAACTGGAAGATATTAAAGCGAATGCCTTGCTGAGCTGCAATGTCTCCTTCAATCGTGACATCGCACTTTTTCCAGATTTCCGTCCACACCGCAACGTGTGCTGCAAACAATTGATCATAGCCTGCAGTAGCTGCAGCTTTCAATTTCTTTTTGGCATTGTCGGCCAATTTCTTCTTCGGATGATTCTCCGAAGACAGAACAGCTGCATATTTATAAATGATGGTTTCCACTCCTTTCTTCAAAGGAATCGTTACCACATTATCCGCATATTTTTCTTTCTTGTTCGCTTTGCTTTTTCCTTTCACCGTTTTGCCAGCACTGCGAATGCTATACGTGATTGCAGTGGTGACATGAAACTGCGTCTTCTTGGTTTCGGCCGTTACCAGTGCTAACCCGGCTTTGGCTTCCTTCGCTACTTCTGTCCAGAACTTTTCATCGTAGTTGGAATCTTTGTTCACCACATCGGCATCTACGGACAAGGTGATGACTGCGTTCGCTGAAAAATTCTCAGGTGTGATGGAATAGCGGATTGCACCGACTTCTCCATCGGCCATACTGCAAAAACGGCTCGCTTCTATTTTTACTTTCTTTCCATCCGGAAGTGTAGCCACAAATGATCGTTGCAACAATCCTTGCTTCATATCGAGCACGCGCTTAAAGCCTGCAACTTTGCATTGCTTTAAATCAAGATCGTGTTTGCCGATTTTAATCTGAATGCCAATCCACGATGGTGCATTCAATACCTTGGCAAAGTATTCAGGATAACCATTCTTCCACCAACCTACTCGTGTTTTATCAGGGTAATAAACACCGGCTACATACGTGCCCTGATGTGTGTCACCGGAATATTTTTCTTCGAAGTTGGCGCGTTGGCCCATGCGGCCGTTGCCGAGACTGAATATACTTTCTGAAATGCGGTTGTAATGGGGATCAAATCCTTGTTCGATGATTTGCCATTCATGCTTTTTGAGATACTGCTTCATATCTATTAGGAATACGGTTAATGGTTAATCGTTAGTGGATAATTCGTTAGAGTGAATTTAGTTTTGAAATCGAAAAATCGGCTGTGCTTTTTACAATGGCGTGTGCCTTCCCTAATTGATTAGCCGAGCCAACACCAACGCATTTCATGCCTGCAGCCAATGCAGCTTCTACGCCCGCTTCAGCATCTTCAAACACCACGCACACATCTGGTGAAACACCGAGTTTGCTGGCAGCTAATAAAAAAATCTCCGGATCGGGTTTGCTGTTCTTGACCATCGTGCCATCCACCACAGTATCAAAAAGATTTTTTATTTGCAATAATCGCAATACGGTCTCTGCATTTTTGCTGCTCGAGGCTAATGCTACTTTGAATCCTTGCGCACGCAATGCTTGCAACATTTCTTTCACGCCTTTAAAAATTTCTTCCGGACGAATGGCTTCGATGTATTCTACAAACCAGCTATTCTTTTTAGTAGCCAATTCTTCTTTTTTGGCTTCAGGTAAAGTGACACCACCAATCTCCAGAATAATCTCAAGTGAGTGCATGCGACTTACACCTTTCAATCTCTCGTTTTCTTTCTCGGTGAAAGTTATGCCCAGCTCATGAGCCAATCGCTGCCAGGCAATAAAGTGGTAGTGGGCAGTATCTACAATCACTCCATCCAAATCAAAAATTACGGCTTTTATCACGCTATATAGTTTAGTTGGCGCGAATATAGCCCAGCTTAATTATTTGTTCGGTTTCGGCCTGAGATTTAAATACCGCAAACGTTTTCCCTTGCGTTCTGAGGGCCCCGAGGGCGTTTCCATAGCGCACAGCCTTCACGTAATCTTTGGGGCTTTGCAGCAATCCGAAGCCAACACCTCCGGCAAATGAATCGCCACAACCGGTAGTATCAATAACCTGCTCTACTTTCACAGCCGGTACCAAGTCCTCTAAAATCTTATTTCTGTCTTTGCGATATACCAGACAGCCGCGCGAATCAACAGTTACGCACACACACTTCACACCCAAGTTGAGACAATGGGTAGCGAATGCCAGCAATTCCTTGCGATCAGGTTCTTCTGAAATCGTAAAATCCTGACTCTCATATTCTTTTTTGAACCATGATGCCTGCGCTTCTTCCAAATTCATTTTGAGAACATCGATGTAAGGAAGCCACTGATCGCGATCGACCCAGAATTTTCGCTGCCGCTCTCCGTTTGCCAGACATGCGGTGGTGGGGCCATGCGCATCGAAAATGATCGTTCCTTTGCTTCGCTTCTTCAGATATTTGAGGGTATCGAGTGATATTTCGTAGTCGCTGATGGGAATGAAAACAAAAACTTTGCAGTCGAGTAGCTTCTTGAAATCATCAGGCACGATCGGATCCATAAAGCCCGTTTGTCGCTCGAGCCGGTTGTTCACATCCACAAAACGAAGGCTGATGATATCGCCCTGATCGTTTTTGGAGGAAATGAATTTGGTGTTAATGCCTTTGTATCCTTTGAACACCTCGCGTACATTATCCATATCTACTTTGCGTAGGTGAGAAACCGGAATTACTTCGAGTTTATCTCCCGCCATAGCTGAAAGTGCGATTACTGGGTGTGTTACGCATCCCCACTTTTGGATTAACTCTCCCTGATGAGTCACAATGTGATCTCTGGGAATCGGGCCGATGACGGCAATTTTTTTTCTGGGCATATCGACTATTTTTTTAATCGTTGTTCCGTTTCAACTAACTCGCGTTCTCTTTCTATCTCCTGAACCAATTGTTTTTCGGTAGGAAGATATTCTTTATTCTCCAATTTCCATCAATGGACTCTTGTAGATAAAAATCCTTGGCATCTTCTCGTTCCACTTTGAGCAATAAGCGGTAATGAGTCCAGGATAATTCAGGACGCAGTGCGTCCTGAATTGGAAAGGAAGAATAAAAGCCTCTCATGTGCCTTAGGTTACTCTCATCAAAACCTTTTCCATATTCATTGGTTAGCTGCCCCGACAATTCTTTAAGTAGAAACGAACCGTATTCGGCTCTTTTTTTACCTCTTTGCTCCTCCTCAACAATCAATTTTCCAATCTGCCAATACGCTTGTACCATTGCGAAATTGGCTGTTCTATAAACCTTACTTCTAGCTTCATCTATAACTTGACGAATACTAGTATAAAGTGTTTGAACTTTACTTCCGGTAGCAATTTTCCGCGGCATTCTTCAAGAAATCAAACCGTCAAATAAGCTGCACCAAACACTCCGGCACTATCGCCCAGGCTTGGCTTTACAATCGGAGTATCCAACACTCCATTGTTAAATGCATACTTCCTCACCGACTCCACTCCTTCCGTATAAATCTCATCAATATTGCCTACGCCTCCGCCAATCACAATCACATCCGGATCGATGATATTCACAATAACACTCAGTGCCACACCAAAAAAGTGTGTCATGCGCTGAATCGTTTGTGTGGCATGTGCATCGCCTGCTTTGTATAACTCATAAATTTCTTTGAGTCGCTTCGGTTGCCCGGAAATCGATGCGAAGTACTTTTCCAATGAAGGTCCCGCAAGCACTTTCTCCACACATCCGGATTTGCCACAATAGCATGGCCCACCTGAAGCATCTAAAAAGTTATGACCCCATTCACCTCCGATGCCTTGCAAGCCGTTCAGCACTTTGCCATCTACCACCAACCCACCGCCTACGCCTGTACCCATAATTACTCCGAACACCACATTGGCGTTGGGGAATTTATCTTTCACAACCCCCATCTGCGCTTCGGCTAAAGCAAAACAATTGGCATCGTTGGCAATAAAAATTTCCATGCCTAGTAATTTTTCCAAATCACTTTTCATGGGCTGAAAATTCATGCACTCCGAATTACAACCTTTCATCGTGCCCAACTTGGGATCCAGTGTGCCGGGTGTACAGATGCCCAACTTCGATGTGCGGTAGCCCATCTTGTCAGCCATCATATCCACTAACGTTTTGATCTGCCCCAGAATATGTTGGTAGCCATTTTCAGCACCGGTCGGTACGCGATCGCGGAACAAGATTTCTTTCAGTCCACCGGGGCCTAATACAATTCCCTCTGCCTTTGTACCACCGAGGTCAATGCCCCACAAATAATTTTTCGGATCGCTCATAATTTATAGATCAAAGATTCCCATGCACGCAGGTGTGATGAGGTATCGGGATAGTTGCCGATGACCCTTTTTCCCGTGAGCGGAATAGGAAAGTTAAGATTCTCTTCAGAAAAATTCAGCATCACCAGAAATTTTTCTTTTCCCTCCTGGCGATAGTAGGCAAAGAGCCGATCGGGTGTATCCGTCAACATCGTGTAGCTTCCATAGGTGAGCGCATGATTCTGTTTCTTCAATTGAGCCATTTCTTTGAAGTAACTCAAGATGGAATCTTGCTCGCGCTCTTGTGTCTTCACGTTGATTTTGTCTTTGTTGGCATTGATTGGCATCCAGGGAATACCGCCAGTAAATCCGGCTTTCTCTTCTCCATTCCATTGCATAGGCGTGCGCGCATTATCGCGGCCGGAGTAATTGGCTCGCTTGATAAACTCGGTTTCAGTCATACCGAGTTTACTTGCTTCGCGCCAGCCATTTTGGGTTTCAATGTCTTTGGATTCAGCTACAGAATGTAATGTAGTGTTGGTCATTCCAATCTCATCACCTTGATAAATGAAGGTAGTGCCGCGCATCGACAACAGTAAAGTGATTAACAACTTGGATGATTTATCCCAATGCTCCTGATCATTGCCCCAGCGGGACACCATTCGTGCAAAATCGTGGTTGCCTAAGAATATGCTGCCCCAGCCTTTTGATTCAAACGCATCATCCCATGTTTTGAATACTTTTTTGAAATCAATCATCGTCCACGGTATCGGATCGAAGCGACCGCCTGAACCTTGATCCATAAACATGTGGCCAAAATGAAAAATCATATTGAGCCCTTCCTTTTCATCCAGGTAATCAAGGGCATTGAGCGGTGTAATGCCGGGGCCTTCGCCTACTGTCATTACATTCGGATAATCAGTAAGAACTTTTCGCTTGGTCTCTGCAATAAACTCTCGCAAACGCGGGCCATTGGAATAATACTTACCAATGGTTTCGTTGAAGTCGTGGGTATCGGTATCCGGAAAATCGGTGCGTTTGGAAATGGCCGAGATCACATCTAATCGTAAACCGTCCACGCCTTTATTCAACCAGAAATCCATCAACCTGAAAATTTCCTGACGTAGCGCAGGGCTCTCCCAATTTAGATCGGGTTGCTTTTTCGAGAAGAGATGCAGGTAATATTCGCCCGTAGTTTCATCAAGTTGCCACGCACTGCCACCAAAAAATGAAGGCCAGTTGTTAGGAGGATTCGAACCTTTGCCGGGGCGCCAGAAATAAAAATCGCGATACGGATTGTTGGTAGACTTCTTCGATTCCTGAAACCACGGATGCTCATCGGAAGAATGGTTGAGTACCAAATCCATAATGAGTTTTAAACCACGTTGATGAAGTCCTTGCAGCAGTTCATCAAAATCTTCCATCATGCCGAACTCTGGTTGAATGGAATAATAATCGCTGATGTCGTAGCCGCCATCATCATTGGGCGATTTGAAAATCGGATTCAGCCAAACGGCATCGATGCCAAGCGATTGAATGTAATCCAGTTGTTGAATGATGCCGCGCAAGTCACCAACACCATCGGCATTGCTGTCTTTGAAACTCCGTGGGTAAATTTGATAAACGATGGCTTCCTTCCACCAGCTTTTTGCTGAATTCATTTTTAAATAATCAGGCTATTATTTCTTGGTTTGATATTGCTCGGTATTTGGATGAAATGTTTTCCACGAATGCCAGAACTCTTGATACGATTGTACTAGTGTTAGCTTCGATCCGACAAACTTTCCTTCTTCACATTCGCCTTTCCAATTCCAACGCGAGCCATATTTTGTGTCGGTCAGTTTTAAACTATCCGTCACTTGAAATTGAAGTGTATCGCTTTGCACTACGGACATCCACACATGAAAAGTCGCAGAATCCTTCTCCATGGCCACCACAATAGGTTTACCGGCAATCTGGTCGTTGATCGCCTTTGCCTCTATCAATTCATTCCAATCATACGCTTTGGCAAACAAGCCCATGGGCACGCCCACCACCCACGACTTATCTTTCCACGAAAGTGAATCTCTTCCTTCCAATCTACCCTCCATTTTTCCTTCATCGTATTTTTCCAACACCTCATAACGATCTTTAAACTTTGGATCGGGTTGCAGAATAGTAGAATTGGGGTAGCGCTCGAGCCATGCCCGCAAGGTCATTTGCTCAGAAGGAATTTCGTTCAACTTTTTCCCTTTGCCGGGGCCTGCAATTGCCTCCCCACTCACCTGTCTCCACCAACTGTGTGTGGTGGCATCTTCAAACATGGCGTTGTAATGATCCATACCTACTAATCGAAACGTCTCTGGCTTTCCATCTACTTCCGGACTAAACACACGCCCCGTGCGACATACGGTGCAATAAGTGACCATCAAATCTTTGCCTGCCAATGTATCGCGCACTTGATGGTGATAACCGATAACTTCAATGGGATAAGCTTTTGCTTTTGCATCTAAAACAACACCAATCACCAACTGCTGATCGTTTACTTTACTTTCATTAGATGTCAATAATACAACTGACTCCGGTTGGTAAAACATTTTATCCGCTAAGAATCGAAAATTGAAAGCATAGAATACAATCACCCAAAATGCCAACAACGCGGCAACGGTCCATTTGATGTAGGGATTAGTTCCTACAATGTATTGAAATGCCGGGTAAGCAATCATGGCCACTCCGATAACGCGAAAAACCCAAATGTATTGATGCAAGAAGTAGGCTACGTCAATCATATCCTCCACCTGACTTCCCGGAAATGGCATGATGTAGTAAACCCTGGCGATTTCTGCACCAATTAATAAAAGGATGCCTACTAAGAATAAAAGAATCTTCATGTGTTTTTAATGATTAGTTAAAGTTCGTAGCGTTTAAAATGAGATGCTCCAAGCTAGCTGCTTCGATTTGTATTTTTTCATTGTTCCAATTCAAGTGCTGCCGGAATCCTCGTATGATGTTTTCTTTGTACTTGATGAGACGTGGCATATTAAAATAAAGCATACCCGTTCTGCGAACGACAAAATCCGGGAGTGTTACTACCATTTCAAAGTGAATGCAAAACCAGATTTCTGCTTGTAGCAAATCAACTCCTGTATCACCGGTTTGGTGTGCGAGAAAGTAATCTACTATCGAGTTGCATTGCCTTCCATAGGTACCGACCAAATAAGCCGATTCATTATCTAACCCAAAGGGCTTTAATTGGCTCGCAATTTCCGTTGTATAATTGCGAACGGCCTGATAATTATCAAAATCACTGCCCACGAAAGGCGTGGTAGCAGTTTGGCACTTCGCATGGCGATCTTCAAAATGAGTTTCAAAAACCAAATCGATGATACGTTCGGCCATTTTTCGGTAGCCGGTCAGTTTACCACCGGCAATCGAAATTAAACCTGAATTCGAAACGAAAATTTCATCCTTCCGCGAAAGCTCAGACGCAGACTTACCTTCTTCATGAATCAATGGTCGCAGCCCAGCCCAACTGGATTCAATATCTTTCACTGTAAGGCCTGCTTGTGGGAAGGTGCGATTCACTGCGTTAACTAGGTAAGTGGCATCATCTCCAGATGCCAGCACTTCTTCTTTACTACCTTCATAATTCGTATCTGTTGTGCCAATGTAAGTCGTCCTTCCACGCGGGATTGCGAAAATCATTCGACCGTCTTCCACATCAAAATAGATAGCCTGATGGATGGGCAATCTTTCTTTGCAGACCACCAAATGCACACCTTTGGTGAGATGCAGACGCTTTCCTTTTTTCGAATGATCCATTTCGCGCAATTCGTCCACCCAAGGGCCGGCCGCATTCACAATCGCATTTGCCTTCAAACTAAAAGCATTGCTGTTGATTACATCAAGCACCTCCACTCCGCTTATCTTTTCTTGCTCATACATCAACTTGCTCACTTTACAATAGCTGAGTGGTTTGGCGCCATGCAGGTAAGCCGACTTAATAATCTCGATGGTGAGTCTTGCATCGTCTGTGCGATACTCGGCATAAATGGCGCCACCTTTTACGTCTTCCGGATTCAGTAAGGGCTCTTGCCGTAAGGTCTGTTTTCGGGTGAGCATTTTTCGCTGGTCTACTTCCAATACACCGGCCAGCCAATCGTAAATTTTAAGTCCGATAGATGTTAGCCAATAGCCAAGTCCTCGCTTTTCGTAAAGCGGTAAAAGCATCTTTTCCGGAACGACCAAATGAGGTGCCAGTTTATGCACGATGGCTCGTTCGCTGCCCACTTCCTTCACCAACCCAAATTCCAATTGTTTTAAATACCGCAGTCCCCCATGAATCAATTTGGTTGACCGGCTGCTCGTGCCAGAGGCAAAATCATCTTTTTCCACTAACACCACTTTCAATCCGCGCAAAGCGGCATCCAAAGCAATACCTGCCCCCGTAATACCGCCACCAATAATGATCAGATCAAAAGATTCGTTTTGAGCGTCCCTGATCAGGTCTTGTCGGACAGTGTAAGAGAACGGTTTATTCATTCGTGTGAGGTATAATAAAAATCTCACCAAAAATGGTTTAAAACTGTGATTTTCTTTTGCTTAAACCCGTTTTTTTAAATTCAACTCTTTGCTTAATTTGGCTCGAATTTCAAATCCTGTCTACATGGAAATCTTTCTTAAAGCCGATACTTGGCTCGCTCTTTTAACTCTTTGTTTTTTAGAGATTGTATTGGGTATTGACAACATTATATTCATTTCTATTGTTTCCAATAAGCTACCCGAAGAAATGCGGAAAAAAGCCCGGAATACCGGCTTATTTCTTGCGATGTTCGTGCGGATCGGGTTTCTGCTTTGTATTACCTGGATTATCGGTTTTAAAGAGCCTCTTTTTGCTTTGGCCGACTTTATGCCTGATTGGCTAATTAGTTTCTTTGGCTTCCAAGGCGATCACACATTTAGTGGTCGTGATTTAATTCTTTGTTTTGGTGGTTTCTTCCTGATCGCGAAAAGCACCATGGAAATTAACCACGAAATGGAAGGCGAAGAGGAGGAAGAAGGTGGCGCGAAAAAGGCCGCAGTTACATTTACTGCAACCATCGTTCAGATCATTTTGTTGGACATCATATTCTCTTTCGATTCTATTTTAACAGCTGTGGGTATTGTGCCACCCGAACAAGTTTTAATTATGATTATTGCCGTAATGGTTTCCATTTTGGTAATGATGTTCTTCTCCGGTGCCATTAGCGATTTCATCCGCAATCACCCATCCATGGAGGTATTGGCTCTTGGTTTCTTGATTTTGATTGGATTTACGTTGGTTTTGGAAGGCTTCCACAATGAAATCCCGAAAGGTTACATCTATTTCGCTGTTGCATTTTCTCTATTAATTGAGTTTACCAACATCCGCGTGAAGAAAAAGAGAAACGCCAAAAAGGTGGTCAAGCTTCACAAATCGTTCAGCGATAAAGAAATCGAAGACGCGATTAGCAAAGAATAATAATGGAAGCTGTTGACGTTCGCTACCCGATTGGAAAATTTCAGGCAAAAGAAAGTTACTTACCGCAAGAGGTAACTGCGTTTATTCAGCGAATTGAATCTCTGCCATTAAAATTGGTAAATGCGGTGTCTTCGCTAAACGATGCACAACTTGACACGCCATACCGGGATGGTGGTTGGACGGTGCGTCAGGTGATTCACCACATGGCCGATAGTCATAGCAATGCCTATATTCGGATCAAATGGACACTGACTGAAGAATCTCCCATTATCAAAGCCTATGACGAAAAACAATGGGCGGAGACTCCCGAAACTTCGTTGCCTATTTTTCTTTCGTTGAATGTTTTGCAAGCCTTGCATGCAAAAATGGTCGCCTTGGCAAAGTCCATTCCACACGAAAGTCTTTCAAAAAAATTCATCCATCCCGAATCTAAAAAGGAAGTTCGATTGGATCAGCTTTTGGGAACCTATGCCTGGCATGGCGAACATCACTTGGCGCACATTACTTCCCTGAAAGAACAGAAAGGCTGGCTTTAGTCTTTTCTTAGGTCGATGAAACCCTACGAAGCACCCTCGCTACTATTTCATCCGCATGCCGAAACAATTTGGCCCGCTCTATTCCGAAAGGTACCTCTTATCCCCTATCAGCGCGAGCGAATTAGCACACCCGATGATGATTTTCTCGATTTGGATTGGCTAAGGCAAGGGTCCAATAAACTAGTCATCGTTTCGCATGGCCTAGAGGGGAACACCAGTCGTGCATACATCAAGGGGATGGCGAAGCATTTTTTTGAGAACGGGTACGATGTATTGGCGTGGAACTATCGCGGCTGTAGTGGCGAGATGAACCGACAACTTCGTTTTTATCATAGTGGCGCAACGGATGATTTGAGTTGGGTAATCAATCATGCAGCACCTAATTATGAATCGATCTATTTAATTGGCTTCAGTTTGGGCGGAAATCTGACATTGAAATACATGGGGGAAGGAAACACGAATAATAAAATCAAGAAAGCGATCGTGTTTTCGGTGCCATTGGAGTTGCACACCAGCTGCCTGCAAATTCTAAAGCCTTCTAATTGGATGTATCACTACCGATTTCTAAAAGGTCTTAAAGCCAAAGTGGTAGAAAAAGCAAAGCATCGTTCTGATCTGAATGTTAGCCATTTAGATCGAATCAAAACACTTATTGAGTTCGACAATCACTTTACGGCACCCATTCATGGATTTGCCGATGCGATTGACTACTACAAAAAATGCAGCTCTTTGTATTTTCTCTCGGGCATTCAAATCCCAACATTAATTGTGAACGCGAAAAATGATCCATTTCTAAGTAAAGATTGTTATCCTGACTTACTGACTGGTTCCGCTGTGAAATTAGAAATCCCTGCGCGAGGCGGGCATGTAGGTTTCGCTCAGTTCCATCAAAATGGACTATATTGGTCGGAATTAAAGGCTTTCGATTTTCTTCATCATGATTGAGCGATTTTCCATTGGTGTGCCTGCTAGTTTGTTGTCAAGCCGATTCGCGGTGGAAGAACCAATGGCATACCAGCCCAAATACAATGGCGCTCCGTCACAATTATTTCCAGTCATTACCAGTGAAGGACCTCAGGGGTTTTCTTTTTTCTATTGGGGATTGCCGCCCGCTTGGGCAAAAAACAAGTCGATGGCCGAGCGCATCATCAACTGGCGAAGCGAACAAATTCTTGAAAAACCGGCACTGAAAAAGAAGTTATCCAAACATCGTTGCTTAGTACCTGCGGATGGGTTTTACGTTTGGAAAAAAGTGGGTAAGAAAACACAAATTCCCTGGCGCTTCACACTGAAAACAAAAGAATTGTTTTCTATTGCCGGAGTATGGGAAGAATACGAAGACGAGAATGAATCGTTTCATACCTTTTCCATCATTACAGTTCCGTCCAGCGGTTTCGTGCAAACGGCATCCGAACGCATGCCGCTGATTTTAACGAAGGCACAAGAAGCGGCTTGGCTGAAGCAGGAAGTTTCTGAAGCAGAGTTGGATTCAGTTTTAACCAGTGTATTTAGTGAAGCTATGGAAGGATATACGGTTTCACCTCAAATCAATTCCATTGATGTCGATAAGCCATCGCTCATGCTACCCATGCCCGCGGCTGATCAATTTGGAAATCTTACGTTGTTTGATTGAGCGAACCCATGTTCATCTGAAACCATTCTTTGGCTGAGTGGGCTCTTCGTTCCGTAATCACCTTTTCTTCGATCTTGGCTTGTGCATTTTGAATAGATCGGGTAATCATAGGGTGAGCAATCACCTCATTTTCCTGAACTCCCATCTTGCGCATAATCTCGATTGTTCGATCGCCTCCAAAATAGTGGAAGAATGGCTCCTCCAGAGAAACAAGTACGGGCACGTCTTTAAGATGTAATTTTTCAAAAAGCGTTTGCTCTTTCTTTCGGAGGGGATAATGTTCTGCAAAAATCACGAGACGCCCCGCAATAGATTCTAACGAAAGCGATTCGGCTAAACTAACTTGGGATGACTGTACGAGCGAAGGAAACTGTTTTTGAAAATCGCTCAAGGAATCTTCAAACCAAAAAACCAATAAGCAAGTATTGTTGGCTTCGATCATTTTGTGTGCAGCATTTAATTTTGCCGTTTGCGATAGCCACACCTGATCATTGGTAGTGATTCCTTTGTCTTTCTTGCTGAAGAAACCAAACATGGTCGGACGGTTTAGAATTTCTCCTCCTCTTCTTTTTTGGCTTCCTCTGCTTTCTTCTGCTGTGCTGCAGGGTCTTCTTTCGGCTTCTTTTTGAACATTCCTAAAAGTCCTTTTTTCTTTTTAGGAGCCTCGGGTGCCACCACGGCCGTTGAGTCATTTGGATTAGTCGCGACAGCTTCCGGTTTCACCGGCTCTTTCGGTTTTTTCTTAAACATGTTTTTAAAGAATCCGAAGAAGCCTTTCTTTTCTTTCGTTTGAGATGGCGCTTTTCCTTCTGCTGCGGCACCTTCCATGGCAATGCGCACGTCCGGCAATACAAGAACATTACGGAAATACCACATATAGTTATCCTGCTCTACATTGAATTTCTCTTTCTCAATCGAAATCACGTAGGTGCTGTCTTTTACTTGCTTCTTATCCGTGGCAGAAGTGCCTGAAACGGTGAGCGTGTCGGTTATGCTTCTGGCGGCACTATCCAACGCATTCTTAATGTCAACAGAATCGGGTTCTTTCTTGGGGTACACCGGTTTCATCTCCACAGTTTGAAGAGCCCTCAGTGCCTTTTTATAGGTTTTTTCGGGTAATAGAAGGTAGCGAGTACGTTTATTTCGTTTTTCCTTCGGCAAAGCTGGCCCTTGAATTACTACGCTATTCGACCAGGTAGAATCATTGGCGGGAAGATTGAGCGTCTTGCTATTGGAAGCGAGAACCTCACGAGGCTGGTTTTTATTGGTGTTGTAATGGACGAACGTTTCCTTCTGAGCGGTCTTATCATGAATGAAGGCACTTTGATACGCAGGGCATATCATTTGCTGCGTATTACAGCTAATCAGCAGCGAGCAAGCGAAAACACATACGATTAAAGCCCTAACCATCCAAAAAGGGTATTCCTAATCAACAAAACTAAATAATTAACCGAAGTAATCCGAAGATTATAGGAAATGTAACCAGAATATAAACTACTGATTATCAGATTATAGCGATTCCAGCTCTTTTTGCTCGCTTTTGGGAAGGCTTTTTACGACTAATTGGTAGGACGCGTCAATCCACTGTTTGAGGTTTTTATCACTGATCGATCCGTCCATCAACACGGTAATCCAATGCTTTTTATTCATGTGGTAGCCAGGCAAAACGGACGAATATTCTTCGCGCAACTGAGCACCGATCTCAGGCTCGCATTTCAGATTAACGGATTTAAACTCATCGACACCCGTCAAGGCAAACATCTTACCCATCACTTTGTAGACGAGTGTTGAGTTATCAAATGGAAACTCTTCGGTAACGCCTTTCTTGGCTAAACAATAGCTTTGAAAAGTGCCGATGTTCATACCAAACGCTTGATGACAAGATAAACAACAGCCGCTAAAAAGATGGCGATGGAAAGCTTGTTGATTCCATGCATCATTTTTAAGTTAATGTTGATTGGGCGGTTGGGATCCTTCTTGCGAAAGAAGTATCCTCCTACTTCACCGAGCGAAAAGAATTCCTTCAGCGAATTTCCTTTGGATTTTTGTTGTGTTTCGTTTTGCATATTCTCTACAAATTTATTGATCTAACTGGTGGCAGACGGAACTTCAATCCAGTCGCCTCCATCGCGAATTAGATTGATCAATTCATCCACTGCTTGTGCGGTAGGTACATTCTTCTTCACCACTTCCTTTCCTTTATACAGGGTAATGCGGCCCGGGCCGGAACCGACATAACCATAATCGGCATCCGCCATTTCTCCGGGGCCATTCACAATGCAACCCATGATACCGATCTTCACTCCTTTGAGGTGGCTGGTTCGGGAGCGAATTTTGGCCGTGGTCTCTTGCAAGTCAAATAGTGTTCTTCCGCAAGATGGACAAGAGATATATTCAGTTTTTGAAATGCGGGTGCGGGTAGCTTGCAGAATATTGAATGCCGTTTCGTTGACAAGTTTATCGGGGCCACAATTTTCAGCAGCTAAGAACACACCGTCACCTAACCCATCGATCAGCAACCCTCCCACATCAGTGGCTGCATAAATCTGCAATTGATCGGGTTTTAAGTCGCTGTAAGCGCGGCCAATGATCACCGGGGTTTTACAATCATTCAAAAGTAAGTCAACAAACAGTCTGCGCTGCTCGGCCAAGCCATGATCGTTGTAGGTATCAATTAAAAGAACGGCTGTAGCATCACCTTTCAACCGTTGAATCAAATTGGCATTGAGATCATTCAAGCAGGAATAAACAAAATTAGTATGTTCGGATAATTGAACTCCTTTCAAATATTGGTCTGCTTTTACAAATGGATACGTCCTAGCTTTTTTCTTCTGCGTCAACCATGTTTGGTGTGCGTAGATAATGCCGAGTGTTCCGGGGATTTCAAAATCAATGACAGTTTCGTTGGCGAAGATATAGTCGCACGCTATATCGGCAATGTTCCACTTGTCGAGCGGAACCGAGTAATGGTAGCCCAATGAAAACAGCGAAGCAGGTGTAATTTTTTGCTTCAACGAAAAATCAGCTATGACGCGTGGCACCTGATGCCCACCGATGTTGCCCACTTCGTGTGTAGCTCTCCGTTTGTATTCAAAAGGATTGATTGGGTATTCTGTAATCTCGGGAATGGTAATCGCAGTCTTGCGTGTTGTGTAGCGATTCACCAATTCTTGCGCCACCGGCACCTCCGCTTCAGGTTCTTCGGTGAGGGAAACACGTACAGTATCGCCCAACCCATCTTCTAACAACGTGCCGATGCCAACCGAAGATTTAATACGACCATCTTCACCATCTCCAGCTTCTGTTACACCCAAGTGCAGCGGATAGGGCTGGAACTTCTCTTCGTTTAATTTTTGAACCAACAACCGATAGGCTTGCACCATCACTTGCGGGTTGCTCGACTTCATCGACAGCACAATGTTGTAATAGTTCAAGTCTTCACAAACTCGCAAAAACTCCAACGCTGACTCGACCATGCCTAGCGGAGTATCTCCATAGCGGCTCATGATCCGGTCGGAAAGCGAGCCGTGGTTTGTGCCTATGCGCATGGCAGTGCCATACTCTTTACAAATTTTTACCAGGGGCGTAAACTTTTCGCGAATGCGGTTAAGCTCAGCCTGATAGGCCGCATCGGTATATTCTATTTCTTCGAAGCGCTTTTTGTCGGCATAGTTGCCCGGATTGATTCGTACTTTTTCTACGATCCGTGCTGCGAGCTCTGCTGCATTGGGTGTAAAGTGAATATCGGCAATTAGTGGGACCGTATATCCGCGCAAGCGCAATTCTTTTTTGATCTCTTCTAAATTTTGCGCTTCTTTTAGACTGGGTGCTGTAATGCGAACATATTCGCAGCCTGCGTCTACCATACGAATCACTTGTTCTACGGAACCAATTGTGTCCATCGTATCGACTGTAGTCATGGACTGCACCCTTATAGGGTTGTCGCCACCGAGCGGCACATCGCCAATGGATACTTCTCGCGTTTTTCTGCGGCTGTAACTAACTAGGCTGTTGCAATACGATTTGAGTTGTTCTACCTGCGTGTTCAACATGTAAATTGCGAAAGGACAAAGTTACCGAAAATTAAGTGTTGATTTAACAATCAAAAAGGCCGTAATGTTTACCCCAAAAGGTGCTTGCGTGAGGTTAAATACTTGTTAAAAGTAGGTTGTTGGCCTTGACGTTGCCTGACGGGATTGGTAGCTTTCGACTTTGAAATAAATTATGCGAATTCTATCCATTTATCTTTTAGCTGCCTGTTTGATGCTGGCGGGCTGTCAGTCTAAAAAAACTGCTGCCGATTTTGAAACAGTTACCAAAGACAGCACATTCCGAACTACTATTACGACAGGTCAGTTCATCAAACTGAGTGAAGGGTATACTTACTACGAATGGAGCAACCTGCAAGCTGATACGGTGCTGGTATTGGTGCATGGGTTTTCAGTTCCTTCCTACATTTGGGATTCCACTTTTTACGCTGCCAGCAAACGAGGTTACTCTACTTTGCGATATGATAATTTCGGGCGCGGTTTCTCAGAAAATCCGGATGCTGTTTACGATGTTGCGCTGTTTACAAACCAACTTCATGAGTTATTGGACTCATTGAAGATTACCAAGCCGATAACTTTGGTTGGGCTTTCTGACGGTGGCCGATCCATCTCTTCATTTGCTGCGCAGTTTCCAGCACGTGTTAATAATCTAGTGTATGTTGACGCGGTAAGCTTTGAAAACCCAGTTGAAAATCCACAACATCCGGCTGCTGTGACCAAGAAGGAAATAGAAGAATTTAAAAGCAGTGAGAGCTATCCGAAGATGGGCTTTGGGCAGTTAGGCGATTTTTATGATTCAATCCCTTTCCGGGGATGGGATAAGAAATATGAAGAAATCATGAAGTTCAAAGGATTTGCGCGTGCAATCATTTCTACTCGCAAAAATAGAACTCCGTTAGTGGAAGAACATCGCAAGATTGCAGAAGCGAATGTCCCAGTTTTCGCCATTTGGGGCGAGCACGATACGGTGGTGGTTTTAGATGATGTTCGTGGTAACCTGACTACACGATTTCCTAGTTCTAAATTGTTTGTGATTCCGAAAGCAGGTCATCTGCCGCACATGG
>JACPVX010000010.1 GCA_016191555.1 Bacteroidota bacterium | reverse complement strand
GTTTGCCATGGGGTCTCATAGAGTCCTCCGGTGTACCCCTCATGATAACTCATAGTAGGATTAGTATCCATTAAATAGTGAAAGTTCAGTAATTCCTTTAACCGAAGTGTATTTGTTCGGCGAATTACCGGATCCTGCTACATGGGAATCGCCAACCCCCGCTAATGATTCTCAAACAAAGCGACTGATCGATTTACTCGTTTCCACTAGAGTACCAATAGCCGATATACCTGGTTTTCCACAAATGGGAAGCTTTTCTAGGGTTTCCCGTGACGTCGCGGATCGTATTTTGTTTCAAAAAAGATCCTTGTATGTTTATTCTGGGCACTCACAACGCGGTGTGGTAGAAGAAAAGCCATCTGATTTATTCGAGGTCAAGAACGCAACAGAGACATTGCGACACGCAGCCTCGCTCCGTTTTTTGGAACAAATTAAAAAAAGGATCATCACTAAGCCGTATTCCTTGATTGTGCGGGACAACGATATTCTTGCGCGAGCCGATTCTGTACACCAATCCATTACGCAAAATTTGATAGACATATTTCGAGCAAAAGGTTACGCCACGCTTTCAAATGAGTTTGTTGATCTATTTGCCCATGATGGGAAACGCTCATTTCTTTTTGAGGTGAAAAGTACTGAGAATAAAAATTTTAGACCACAGGCCCGTAAAGCTGTGATGCAGCTCTTCGAGTATGATTATTTCGAAATCGACAAATTTAAAAGAGAGCAGAACATGGATTTTCGGGATCAGTACCGCATCTTAGTTCCGTCCCGTGAACCCAACGATAAGAATTACGTTGGCCTAATAAACTCATTAGACTTAGGCATTGCTACAGTTGAAAAGCAACAGCTGAAACCTATTGGTCGAGATCTCGGTTTTTCCAAGTTGTAGACATGAACGGATGGTCAAATTCTTTCTTCAGCGTTATCTTGCTATTAGCAGGACGTAGACAAGTGTCAGTCGTTGAAAGTTGAAATCTGTTCAAAATTCAAAGACTGACACCTAAATTCGGGTTCGAGTCCTGCCGGGCGCATTTTTTCGTTTTTTAAACTGGACGACGTCGTCTGGTAAATAATTATTCAATATCAAAACGTCGGTTGTTAAAATTTCCGCCCGGCCTGTCATCCAAGATCGACTTGATGGCCCTGAACACGACTTGGAACTGCTTGTCGTACTTTTTCTCAAGGTCATCAATCCGTGATTTAAGGTCCTTGTGGGAATTGAGGTATTCCCTCTGCCGCACGAAGGTGCGCATGATATGAATGTTCACTTGCTCGGCCCGGGGGCTGTTTAGGATAGAAGAAAGCATCAATATCCCGTGCTCCGTGAACGCATACGGAAGGTACCGGCGCCCGCCTTTGCCGGTTTTCTTTGAGGTGCCAAATTGGTACCTCAAAGCTTCATATTCTTCCGCTGTGAGCTGAAACGTGAAGTCCTCCGGAAAGCGGTTCCGGTTGCGTTTGACCACCCTATTCAGGCCTTTGGTCTCGACCCCGTACAGACTGGCCAGATCATGAGAGAACATTACCTTCTTGCCCCGGATAAGGAAGATCTTTCGTTCAATCACTTCGTGGGAAATTAGCGTAGCAATGGCAATTCGTTTGTTTTTGGACACGGTTTTCTCCTATGCTCTAAAAGAAACAGTTAATGTGTGTTTGTTTCTTTCGCTCGGGGTTGCCGAGCTACTTCGAGCATAAAGAGGATTGGTAGGACGCCATGCTCGTTCTTGGAAGGAACTATCTGTATGCTACCATCCTTCGGTCAGTCAGGCAAGTCATCGGCGGGAATGCGCGCGGGGGCCGCGGCACGCCTACCTGACGGCAGGCGGGCACCACAAATGTGGACGGGAGTCCCTCGACTGCGCCCAGGACGGTGAGCAAAGTCGAACCGTGATTTTTTGCCGACGGTTTTGGCGATTAATTACTGTTTAATGGGGGCAACAAATTCTGTAGTTGCTCTTAGGGGGCGCTTGGGGTTTACGGTGCCCTCGCGCGGGGACTTCCGTGATTTTTTCCACCTCCACCTTTGACAGAGGACGGAGCCGTTTTTTGATAGGTACAAAAGTTGCCTTTTACATGTCGTAAAGAGTACACTAATCCTTAGAATGAATATTTCTATAACAAACAGCAGCACAAACCCAACGCATATAAAAAAAAATCCAGCGGCTGTTGCATTGGGCCGATTAGGGGGTTTAAAAGGCGGCAAAGCTAGAGCTGTAAAGCTATCTTCTTTGAGGAGAAAAGCAATCGCTAGAAAAGCGGCAAAGTCGCGCTGGAAAAATAAAAAATAAAATATTGACAATGCTTGAGCGCTCAAGTATAATAATACTGTTGCATGAATCTTCGCGAATTTGCTTAGCAGGCGATGGTTATAATGTTAAATAAAATAATCAATAAATGTTAATTAAAGATCAAAATTGAAGACAAAACAGCAAATAAGCTATAATATGGCTAGAGTCCAAGCCAAGAGCTCGATTATAGAAAAAAAGTTTGCTTCCGGGCTTCGTTTGAGAAAAATTCAATACAGGAGACATGTCAGAAATGTGATGGGATGCCCCGATTTTATTTTGCCTGAGATAAAAGTAGCTATATTCTGCGATTCTCACTTTTGGCATGGTTATAGATGGAAGCAACATAAAAAAGATCATAAAAGCAATATCGCATTTTGGCTCAACAAAATTGAAAATAATATGGCACGAGATAAGAAAGTCAATCGAGCTCTTAGAGAGAGCGGTTGGAAAGTTCTACGTTTCTGGGAGCATCAAATCTCCAGCAGATTAGATGGTTGCCTAAACAAGGTGGAGGAATTTACAAAGAATAGAAATGTTGCGCTATGAATCACTCAAACGGTAACAGCAATCAATCTTCAAAAAGGGATCGTATTACTTCATTTGTTGCCAAAGATTTGATTTCAAATGCTTTATCCCTAATAGATTTTCCTCTCGTTAAATCTCATCTTGCCGATCAACAGTTTGATGTTGTTGATTTCTTTGCGGGCTGCGGTGGCATGTCTTATGGTTTTCATGAGGTCGGAAAAAGTTCAGGGTTCTATAAACATATTGGCGCATTTGATATTGATCCGCACGCCAATGCTACTTTTGAAAGAAACTTTGGCCATGCTTCATATGATGTTAATTTGGGCAAAGCAAAACCTTCTGAAATAAGAAACATACTACATAGAAATAAAACTAGTAAAAATTTAATCGTTATCGGTTGTGCGCCCTGCCAAGGATTTTCAAAGCACAGAAAAAAAGATCCTATGAGCAAGAAAGATCCAAGAAATCACTTAATAAAGAAATTCGCAGACATTGCGATTGGGCTGGATCCTCTTTTGATAATTATGGAAAATGTGCCTGAAATTCTGTCCGAGAAATATAAACAACACTATGAACCTTTCAAGAAAAAATTAGAAGCGCGCGGTTATCAAATTACAGCTTGCGTGGTAAATATGGCGGATTATGGAGTTCCTCAAAAAAGATTTAGAGCGCTTGTATTGGCATCCAAGCATTTTAAACCTGAACTTCCTCCGGTTTTATATGATGAGAAAAATTATTCCACAGTTCGAGACGCGATTGGTTATTTAGCGCCATTAAACGCGGGAGAAATTTCTAAAAAAGATCCGATGCATCAAACTTCGAAACATAGTCAAAATACTGTAAACATTCTCAAGAGAGTGCCAAAAAATGGCGGATCCCGTCCTAAGGGAGTTGGCCCTGCTTGTCTTGATAAAGTAAAAGGGTTTTCCGATGTTTATGGGCGTTTATTTTGGGATCGAACCTCTATTACGGTCACTGCCCGTTGCCGAACCCCATCTTGCGGCCGGTATGCTCACCCAGAGCAAAATCGCGGCCTAACTGTGCGTGAAGCGGCATTATTGCAAAGTTTTCCTAAGGAGTTTGTCTTTGAAGGACCTTTTGATGACAAATTTAAGCAAATAGGAAATGCAGTCCCGCCGGTTTTTTCATTATATTTGGCTGCACACACGCTTAACATGATCGCAAAAAATAGGCGTAACTCCAATCTGTCTCGCATAAAAAATACCGAAGAATTGATATTAGTCCAATGAGTGGAAACATTTCAAAGAACAGCTCCCTTAACCCCACCTTAATAGACTGCTTTTGCGGTGCGGGAGGTCTTTCTCTCGGTTTTAAAATGGCGGGCTTCAGATCGTTATATGCTTTCGATTGGAATAAAGCTTGTATTGATACCTACAATAAAAATTTAGGTGAGCGTGGTTTTGTAAAAGATATTACGAAACTTAATCGTAAAGCGATCGAAAAAAAAGTTGGTAAAATTTTGGACAACATAGATGTCATAGCGGGAGGGCCTCCATGCCAAGGATTCAGCATTCAGCGCAGAGGAAGTGACGATGACATCAGAAATAATCTAGTTCCCGAATATATACGCTTAGTCATGGAATTTAAACCGCGATTTTTTCTCATGGAAAATGTCGGTGGCCTACTTTCAAAAAGAGGCGCACCTTTTTTGGAACTGGTAAAGAAGAGATGTTCCAAGGAAGGGTATTTTTTGCATATTGCAAAATTAAATGCGCTCGACTATGGTCTGCCTCAAGATCGAAGACGGGTTTTTCTTGTTGGTGAGAAAATGGAAGCGACTTTCTTAAAGTTCGAATTTCCAAAACCTAGCCATAATCGAGTGAATACCGTGAGAAAGGCTATTTATGATCTTATTAAAAAAGACGAGAAAAAGGTTCCGAATCATATCAGTGATAAATTAACGGCCATAAATATAAGGCGAATTAGAGCACTTAAGGAAGGCCAAAGCAGAGATTCTTTGCCTAAAGATTTACAGCTTGATTGTCATAAAAACAATCTTTCTCATCGGCATATGGATGTTTATGGCCGGATGTGGTGGGATAGGCCAAGCCCCACAATCACGGCCAGATTCGACAGTTTTTCAAGAGGAAGGTTTGGTCATCCATCCTTGGACCGGACAATAACACTGCGAGAAGGAGCTCGGCTTCAGACCTTTCCTGATAACTTTGTTTTTTATGGGACAAAAGTTCAAGTGGCAACCCAAATAGGCAATGCTGTTCCGCCTTTGCTTGCTAAAATTATCGCAGCTCAAATAGCCAAAGCACTATCCTCTCATACAAACGTAAAATCAGAGATTCAATTGGCCTCTTCGGCCGCTTAACTCAATTTGGTGACGGAGTCGACAGCATTTGATATATTGCTGGCATGCCAAAAGACAGCTGGGGTACTCCTGGCCGAGATACATTTCAGTTAGAAGCGCACGAGCACTTCCTAGCCTTTCTTAATTCAGACGGTGCGCGATTTTCCCCACCTTATGTAGCAATTCAAAATAAGCTTTCTCACCGTTTGCAACCTCAAAGAGTCAGAACTTGGAAGAAATTGTTTGAAAAAATGGGAGTTCTGAATGTTCCTGATAAGCATTTGCGATTGACCGATTTTGGCCATGTGCTACAAGAAGAACTTTATCGCCCCGCACATGAAAACATAGCAAATAACGGTAATATTGCTAATGCCGCGCTAGCCGTTTTAGGGAGTTATCAATTAAGTAACCCCACCACAAAATTGGAGTTTCCGGAACATACGGATGTTTTTCCTTATTGGATTGTGTGGAAAATCATGCGGGTGCTGCGCAATAAACTTCACTGGGAAGAATTAAATCGTGTTGTGATCCGTATTATGAGAACGAAAGATATCCCAGCCGCAATAGAAAAAATAGACTCGGCACGACGCATTATAGGTTACCCAGAACGAATGTCCGATGGGGATTTGACCCAATTTTTGGGTGAAAAGGTTAATTTACCGCAACGATCGCGAGCTATGAGTGCTATATTCTCCGAAGCAGGCTTTGGAGGCGGTATTATCGAAAGAAAGAATCGAAATGATAATTTTCGCTATTTAAATGAGACTCACTTATCTCTTATCGATCAAGTTCTTAGCACTCCGCCGCATTATAAAAGATTTGCCTCCTCCCAAGAATGGTTTAACCATTATGGGAAATTAGGTACACAGCCGCCTTTTCAGCCTTTGCAAGAAAGTATTAAAAGGGATATCGAAAATTATCCCGAGGAAGTAGTTGATTTGGTTGCTGAAGCTTATCTTATTGAGGGAAAAAGTCATCGAAATATTCAAGAAAAAGTATTAAAAAGACCCGCCCCATCTCGCGGCGGGGGTTTTAAAGCAATGGCTATATTACATTATTTAGGTTTGGATGAATCCGCTAAAGGGATTTTTAGTGGTCTACCTGCTCCAGCAGAAGCCGATTCGCTATTAAAAGAGAAGACGCCTTGGCTTACTCCATCACAAAGACAAAAGGTTATTGTTTTATTGGAAGGATTTAAAGCCTCTCGCGAAGCCAGAAATTCCATTAAGGAGGGTTACTTTTTCGGAGAAACAGAAGTAGAGTCGTTATCGTCAAGGAGAGTAAGGAGGCAACAAAATAAGCTTCGAGATTTATTGATGGTGTTGTACAGCGGCCGCTGTGCTTTATGTGACATTACGGACAGTATCTTATTGAGAGCGGGACATATCGTCCCGTGGGCCGTTGATAAGGATAACCGTCTGAATCCTGGAAATGCTATTTTGCTTTGCATATTACACGACAAGCTATTTGAAGCAGGCTTTATATCTTTAGATGACGAACTTAATCTTTTAGTTTCAAAAGAGCTTGAAAATTGTGCGAGCGAATTTCTTAAAGAGGTTTTAAAAATTAGCCAGGTATTTCGAATGCCAAAATCAGACAGACCTGACAAGAAATTTTTGGATTATCACAGAAAAGAAATTTTTGCTACTCGGAATACTTACTGGACTTTCATTAAATAATGGATACATATCATGGCCACGATAGATCCGATGCGTGAATACATGACCGTAAGAGTCTCTGGGAATGCCGGAGTCTCCCCAGCGGTCGACCCAGAAGCCGTCTAAGATGTTTAAGGTCT
>JACPVX010000024.1 GCA_016191555.1 Bacteroidota bacterium | reverse complement strand
ATCTAATCTCTATTAACAGCCTATTACAAACAATCCTGATTTGTCAAGCCGTAGATAAAGTAGGCAATGTCAATCCTTATGTGTAAATTCATTCAGAGGGTTATTCTCCCAGTTGACATTCAAATGATGAAAGACTGCAAATACAATCCTCTCCACGCTCTCCCTATTGGTAAAGACCCCTATAGGCCGTGTCCTTCGTCTTACCTCACGGAAGGCTCTCTCAATGGCATTGGTCGTCCTGATCTTTGACCACAGCCTGTCTTCTTTGACATGGAAAAAGGTCAGCAAATCCTCTATATCAGTTTCCAAACATTTGACCGCATTCGGATAGACACCGCGCCATTTGTCTGCAAAATCCCAATATGCCTTTGTGGCCTCTCTTCTGTTCTTTGCATACGGGATTTTCTGCACTGCCTTCTTTACCAAATCCCAATCCTTCTTTTTAACTTTATCCAGGATGTTCCTTGTCTTATGCGCCCAGCATCTTTGTTTTAATATCTTGGGATATACATACTCCAATGCGCTATGCAGACCTTTGCCGCCGTCGGTAATTATCAGCTCGCAGTTCTTTCCGGTTATCCCTCTTTTGTAGAGGTCGTTTAAAAATCCTTCCCATGCCTCCCGGGATTCTCCCTGCGATGAATGAAAGTCTATCATCTCACAGACTCCCTTATGGGTTATGCCGTAGGCGCATAAGAGCGGCCTTCTTTGCACTTTTGCAGCGCCTTTATTCTTTAATACCACTCCGTCAAGGAATAGAAACCGGTATTTATCTTCTAACGGTCTGTTATGGTATTTTTCTACCTCTTTATCCAGACTCTTGGCAATATTGCTTACGGTTGATGCGCTTATGCTTTCCCCTATCATAGGGGCTAATACCTTTGCCGCTTTCCGGGTGGACAGCCCCAATACAAAGCAGGCCAGTATTACCTTGTCTATTGAACGGTGTCTTCTCTTGTAGGCATCCAATACGGACGGATAGAACCCTTTGTTTCTTGTCCGAGGCACTTCTAATATCAAATCGCCTATCTCGCAAAGAAGATGCCTTGTCCAGCTGCCATTGCGGTAATCCGAGCGTTTATCGTCTCTTTGGTAGGACTCAACGCCGATGTATTGAACAAGCTCTTCTCCCATCCGGTCTTCCAGTATCTTTTTGAGCGCCTCCTTTGCCTTGAGTTTGAATTCTCCTTCCCACTGAAAACTATTGACTTCTTTTAACGCCCGGTTTACATTTCTTACCGTTGCCTTGTGCAACATGGGTGTATTCCTCCTTTGTTTTATTTTGCTGATAATACATGGAGAATACACCCTCTTTTTTTATACTTCAATGAATTTACACAGAGAAGGATACATTACCTCAGTTGACATCAATATTGTAAAGTGTATACTTAAAAGTGTATACTTGGAGGGAAATATGAAAACCGCTACTGCGAAGGAACTGAGATACAAAACCTCCTCGATCCTTGCAAACATCAGGAAAGGCAGCGAAGTGATT
>JACPVX010000038.1 GCA_016191555.1 Bacteroidota bacterium | reverse complement strand
CACCGACTCTTTCGTGATGGGAATATATTTGGTGCCCGATGTAGTGCCCGATGTTTTAGCGAAGTATGCGGGCTTGCCCTTCCACAAAATATCCGACTCCCCGTGTAGCACTTTTTCCACATACGGCTTCAACTCTTCATAGTCGCGAATGGGCACTTGTTTTTTAAAGTCATCATAACTGCGGATGTCCGCAAAGCCATGATCTTTGCCAAACAATGTGGCGCGTCCGCCTTGCAACAGCTCTTCAAAAACCCGGCTTTGATAAAGCCCCGGCTTACCCGACCACTCTTTGGTTTGGCCGGCAATGTAAGCGGCAAAAGGCTTGGCTAAAACAGAACGTATTCCCATAGCGTGCAAAGGTAAGAAATCAAGTTTGGTTGTAAAGTTGTGTTATTTGGAGGCATGGCCAAGCGAAGCGCAAGGCCACCAGGCTTTCCGTTTCAAGCGTGCCTCGAGCTTTCGAAAAAGGCCCGTAACGCCAGTTGATAAAAGTAGGGCTTCATTACTCGTACAAGCAGGCACGGCTTTCCACTTCAATCCTTTGCCCGCTGGCGCCAAATCATAGCTGCCTTCGCAAAATCTTCGTAAAAATTTGTGCTGGTTGTTGTATAATCTATATTCTCAAAGAGCTACTCAAAGAAAGACAAACGTAAATTGGTCTATGCAATCCTAGCGGCCCTTTGCGGTTCGCTTCATATAACTCTATGTTTAAACCAGAAACAGATTCTAAACACAACCATCCGAAACAATAATTTTATACCTTCAACCATTAAATCATTCAAAATGAAAACGAAACTCAGCTACGTGTTCCTTGCACTCATCATATTGGCTGGCTGTTTGCCAAGCAAAACCTATGCGCAATCCAAAATAAAAAAAGGCATGATCAAAGTAGCCATCTTCTACCCCAACGGAGAAGGCAAAACGTTTGACATGGCTTATTACTCCACCAAGCACATGCCATTGGCGGCAAGTCTGTTTGGCGATAAACTTAAAGCCCTTACGATCGATAAAGGACTGGCGAGTGGCAGACCTGGCGAACCACTTCCTTACCTCGCAATTGGTTATTTTTATTTCGATAACATGACCGACTTCCAAAACGCCATGGGCCCAAATTCAGAAAAGCTGCGAGCCGATGTTCCGAACTACACCAACATCCAACCCATTCTGCAAATCAGCGAAGTAGTTCAGGTAGAATAAATTACTTTTTCGAATAAATAAAGCTCAGCGACTCTCTGCGTCTTTGCGGTTATTAGAAAAAATTGCTCTAAACCCTCCCCAAACTGCCAAAATTGCATACCCAACCCGTTTTGGTTCAACTTTTGCATAAGAAGCTCCATCTACAATCAACTATGCGCATCGTTGGTGCGTTATGTTGCTAATTCGTAAGAAACCATGAATACACTAAAAACTATCATCGTTGCCTTTATAGCCGGAATTGCCGGTGCTTATTCGTTTTTTGCCTATCAAACCGAAAAGGCAGCCCGCGAAAAAAACAATCAACAACTCAATGTGGCCGATTACGAGCCCAAAGAAATCTACCGCCCGAATGTAGTCGAACCCTCAACAACTGCTGGAGGAGAAAACGTAGACTTCAGTCAGGCGGCGGCCAAGGCCACTCCCAGCGTAGTATACATCAACTCCATCTCACAAAGCGGTGCCAGCTATTCCTATTGGGACTTGCTTTTCGGAGGTAGCGGCTCGCAGACGCAAGTGAGCTCCGGCTCGGGTGTAATTTTCACACAAGACGGCTACATCGTTACCAACAACCACGTGGTAGAAGCAGCCGAAAAAATTCAAGTACTCTACAACAAAAAATCATACGATGCTGAGCTGATCGGAACTGATCCATCCACAGACTTAGCTGTATTAAAAATTAAAGAAACCAATTTGCCTGCGATTACGCTTGGTAATTCAAAAACAGTAGCTGTGGGCGAGTGGGTGATTGCTATTGGAAACCCATTGTCACTTTCTTCCACTGTTACAGTGGGTATTGTGAGCGCCAAAGGCCGCAGAATCAATATCGTGGAAGACAGGTTCCCGATCGAATCTTTTATTCAAACCGATGCTGCAATCAATCCGGGTAACAGCGGTGGAGCACTCGTCAATAAAAACGGAGATCTTGTAGGCATCAACACCGCCATACTTTCGCGCACGGGTTCGTACACCGGCTATGCTTTTGCAGTGCCTGTGGACATCGCCAAAAAAGTAGTGGAAGATTTGATCAAATACGGCTTACCTCAAAAAGCATTCTTCGGTGCCAACATCTTAGAATACGACTACGAGAATGCGAAGAAGTTTGACCTTGATGTAAACGTGAAAGAGTTTCGTGGCGTATTGATAGGCGACATCACACGCGGAGGTGCTGCTTCCGCAGCCGGCTTACTAGAAGGTGATATCATTACCAAAGTGAATAATGTGGAGATCAATAGCAAGAGCGCTTTTGATGAAGAGATTAGCTATCATTATCCGGGAGATAAAATCAGTTTTTCATATGTGCGCGATGGCAAGACAACCAATACCACCATCACCCTTTTCAACAAAAATGGTGACACCAATTTAGTGAAGCGCAAAATCGTCAATGATGCCACATTAGGTGCTAATTTGGAAGCGGTAGATTACGGAGTGAAGATTAACAAAATTCGTGATGGCGTCTTCAAGCGATTAGGTCTGCCCGAAAATTATACCATCGTATACATCAATCGCCAGCGCATTAGCGACCCGCAAGATGTAATCGAGTTCTTCAATAAATTCAAAGGACGCGTCTATCTCACTGGATTCAACAGTTCGCGACAAGAAGTGCCGATTAGTTTCTTTTTGAAATAGGCAACGCAATTGCAAAATCAGCCGTCTGGGCATCAAAGCTAAGGCGGCTTTTTTGTTTCCTACAACTATGAAGCAAATTAATTTGTACATTTATTAAAACTATCCTTATGTGTAGTATGAAGAATTTATTGATGAGTTTAATAACAGTTGGCGCATTGCTGGCACAAACCCATGCCTACGCGCAAAAGTATGCCGCTTCCAAAAGCACGGTAAGCTTTTATTCGCATGCCACCATCGAAGATATTAAAGCAGCCAACACTACCTCCATTGCATTGGCCGACCTATCTACTAACACAGTCGCTTTTTCTATCTCCATCAAAGATTTTGCGTTCGACAAAAAATTGATGCAAGAGCACTTCAATGAAAAATACATGGAAAGCGAAAAGTACCCCAAGTCTACTTTTCAAGGCACCGTACAAGGATTTGATGCAACTAAAAAAGGCGAACAAGCTGTAAAAGCGATTGGCAAGCTAACGATGCATGGCGTCACAAAGGATGTTGAACTGCCCGGCACGATGGAAGCAACTACCGACACTAGTCTTTCGATCAAAGCCACGTTTACTGTAAAGTTGGAAGATTACAAAATAAAAATACCACAAGTGCTGTGGCAAAACATAGCAGAAGAAATTGAAGTGAAGGTCGACTTTACCCTTCTCAAGAAATAATCCAAAGCGAAGGCAACCCTTTTTGAAAAAGCAACGTCACGCAAGCTGACTTAAACCTAAATCAACCCATCAATGAAATCAGCACCGCTTCTTTTTGTACTATTAATTACTTCTTCCCTAGCTGCTTTTGGGCAAGATCTGCTAGCCGAACTGCAGCAAGAGGAAAAGAAAGAGAAAGATTACACCATTGCCACTTTTAAAGGCACACGTATCATCAACGGTCATTCCGTAGAAATGAAAGGTGCCGGAGAATTAGAGTTCATCATCTCACATCGTTTTGGAACGATCAATTCAGGGTCCTACAATCTCTTTGGTTTGGATCAAGCATATATTCGAATAGGATTGGAATACGGAATTACGGATCGCTTAGGAGTAGGAATTGGAAGAAGTTCGTTTAACAAAATTTATGATGCGTATTTGAAATACAAAGTAATACGCCAAAGCACCGGCCCCGGCAGTTCGCCCGTTACCGTCACCGCTTTTGGAAGCATCAATATTCAAGATTTCGAACAAACACCCGGCACATACTCCACTTACATGGATCGCGCGAGCTACATCGGGCAGCTTTTAATTGCGCGTAAATTTTCACCTAAGATTTCCTTGCAGCTAACACCTACTTTTATTCATACGAACGTAGTAGATCAATCTAAACTAACCAACGACCAACTGGCGATGGGTTTTGGTGCGCGCTACAAACTCACCAAAAGTCTTGCCATCAATGCAGAATATTTCTATCGTGTCAACCCGATTGCAAATACTCCGTACTACAACTCGTTGGGCGTTGGCTTAGATATTGAAACAGGCGGACACGTATTTCAATTAGTATTATCGAACACGCAAGGAATGATCGAACGCACTTTTGTAACCGAAACAGCTGATAACTTTTTTGATGGCGGCATCCACTTCGGCTTCAACATTACACGTGCGTTTCAATTGAAGAAGAAAACCAAATAACTAAACAAACTATACTATGATTAAGAAAATCTTAATAGGCGTGGGTGTTATCCTCCTCGCCTTAGTAGCGTTCATCGTCTACTCAAATCTATTCCCCAAAAGCCCCAAAAAAACAACTGAGTTCAGCGACCGTGGCTTAGATATTAAAGTAAGCTACAGCCAACCGTACAAAAAAGGAAGGCTCATCTTTGGCGAAGAAAAGGATGGCGCACTTCAACCGTACGGAAAATATTGGAGGCTTGGCGCCAATGCCGCTACCGAAATTACCTTCAGCAAAGATGTAAACTTTGCAGGCAAAGCCGTGAAGGCGGGTAGCTATCGCATGTATGCAGTGCCGGGCGCTTCTACATTCCAAGTTTCATTGAACAGTGAATTGGGTGTTTTTTTAGGCGTGACTGAGCCCGATTACACCTTAGATGTTGTGAAAGTAGAGGTGCCAGTAACTACTACCGCCAGTGAAGTGGAACAATTCGTGATCAACTTTGCCAGCGATTCAGTAGGCGTAAATATGGACTTTGTGTGGGATAAAATTCAAGTGCGTGTTCCCATCACACAGCCATAACTAAAATTGTATTTTCATTTAACAGAGCCTATCCTAAAAAGTAGGCTCATTTTTTTTCATCTATGGCACTACCTAAAAAACAGATCTTCGGTTCGGCAATTCTTATCTTGATCTTTCTAGGGCTCGCTTATTTCATCATCGGAAAAATTCAATACCGCACGAATGTGATGGATGTGGAAGAATACGAACCCATCTCAACATTAAAAGTGCCTCAACACATTTTAAAGAGAGCGAAGTATCCTTTCATTGATGTGCACAATCATCAATGGACCATGCCGATTCAAAACCTGGGTAATCTGGTGAAGGAGATGGATTCGCTGAATATGCAAGTGATGGTAAACCTCAGCGGCTTCCGAGGAAAGTTTTTAGAATGGTCGCTCGACAATGTCAAAGAAAATTATCCGAAACGGTTTATCGTTTTCATGAATATCAATTTTGAAAATCTGGATGATGCCGGCTGGCCGAACGAGACGTTGGAAATGATGGAGAATGCCGTGAAGCAGGGTGCCAATGGATTGAAGGTTTATAAAGGACTAGGCCTTACGGATGTAGACAATGAAGGCAAACGCATTGCCGTGAATGATCCGCGTCTCGATCCGATCTGGGCGAAGTGTGGTGAGTTGGGCATACCGGTTTTGATTCACTCGGGCGAACCTAATTCATTTTGGAAACCGAAAGATAAGTACAATGAGCGCTGGCTCGAACTCAAACAAGAGCCCGGCCGCTACCGCGATCCCGCTAAGGTGCCTTCATTTGAAGATATCATGGGCGAGCAACACAGCGTTTTCCGAAAACATCCCAATACTAAGTTCATCAA
This sequence comes from Bacteroidota bacterium, assembly GCA_016191555.1. GTDB lineage: Bacteria > Bacteroidota > Bacteroidia > Cytophagales > Cyclobacteriaceae > ELB16-189. Next base: position 66,133 of record JACPVX010000038.1, on the reverse strand, counting down.
TGCACATCTGGGTTGGTTTGGCAATGATTTGGAACGTCTCGGAAAATTGTTTGACGAGATGCCAAACGTCTACACGGAATTGGGTGCGGTGCTCGCAGAACTAGGTCGACAGCCCAAAGCAGCTCGCGCGTTTATGATCAAATACCAAGATCGAATCATGTTTGGCAAAGACACCTATAAGATGGAAGAATACTACACTTACTTTCGAGTTTTGGAAACAGGGGATGAGTATTTTGATTACTACCGCAAGCGCCATGCACATTGGAAAATGTATGGGCTCGAACTGCCGGATTCCGTTTTGAAAAAAGTATACTTCCAAAATGCTTTACAAGTAATTCCGGGCATCGACAAAACACCTTTTCCACTATCAAGTAGACAATGACTACTGTTGCTGTAAAGGCAACGTGACAATAAAAGTAGTGCCTGCGCCATAAACAGACGAGACTTCAATCGAACCACGAAGTTTATCGATGGCTTCACGCACAATAAACAATCCAAGCCCTGCTCCTTCGGATTGTGTGTTGGCCCGATAAAACATCGTAAAAATTTTATTGAGATATTCCTCACGAATACCGCTTCCATTATCTTCAAAATAAATTCTGACGGCAGAATTATCTACTACTCCCGATATTTTCAAAAATGGATCCGACTTGGAGTAATCATGATACTTAAAGGCATTCGAAATGATGTTTCCGAAGATTACCTGCAATCGCACGGCATCAGCGTTAATCATAAAATCGCTTGGCACATCCAATATTACTTTGACTTTATTGGCACCCGGGTAAAATTTAAAATTCTCCAGGTTTTCCTTTAAAACGTTTTTCAGATTTAGCATTTGGAAATTGAGCTGCTGTCTGGCATTGGCCGCGTATTCACTGATGCTCTTGATAAACTGATCCAGATTTTCTGCTCTACCCTTTAGCATAGCAGCATAGTCTTTCAGCTCCTTTGCATCCTGACTCATTTCCATGAGATTAATCAGCCCTTTGATGGATGTTAATGGCGCGCGCATATCGTGCGATGCACTGTAGAAAAATTTATCTAACTCAGCATTTACTTTTAGAAGTTCCTGATTTCTAAACTCAATGTCCTTTTCACGCTTCATCAATTTCGATTCAAACCGATGATTCAATCGAAGCATGTAATACACAATTACAACGGCTGAGAAACTTGCTATCAGAAAGATGGTCAACAAGTTTTTGTCTACATATTCTTTGGTAACGAAATCACCGGTTAAGCGCTCGTAGGGATGGAAAACAGCCGCTACGAATGCCATTGTAGAGATGATAACAATCATCCATGAGTAGCGGATACGCTCGTAGCCGAAGGCCACAAATACTCCGATATTAATGCAGATCGAAAATATGTATACTCCCATTTCCCGCACCAAAATGGCAGTAAAAAAAATGGTAATCACATTCACGCCAATGGCCAAAGAGACCCGGGCAGTCATAAAATGCCCCTTGCCATTTAAATAAATGACTAGTAATCCGATGGCAATCCCCACAAGATTAAAAGGCATGGGCTCATAATAATCGCTGAAAATATCAAGAATAGCGAAGCAAATAAGCGCCAGCACGAATATGAGGCTCAATTGAGAAGTAAGAATAACTCGCTTGTACTCTTGTGGAGAAAGAACAAAATGTGAAATCCGAAAAGGAGAAAGAAACAACCGGGTAAAGATGGCTTTCAAGTGGGGATATTTCTCCCTAACCTAATAAGAAAAAATTAATCTTACCAGCAGGATTTACGAAGACATGCGCGACTTGAACTTTTTCGTCAATTCCTCTACGCTATTCTTGTAATTGGCATCGGTCTTCATCATGTCTTCTACTGACTCCAATGCGTGAATCACGGTGCTATGATCACGACCACCGAAATTCTCGCCAATCAATGCCAGCGTCAGCTGTGTATAGCGTTTGCAAAAGTACATGGCTGTTTGGCGAGGTATAACTATTTCGCGTTTTTTCACTTTGCTCTTCATAGCTTCCAACTCCACTTTAAAGAAGTCAGCGACCGTCTTTTGAATATAATCAACGCTAACATCCGCCTGAATTTCTTTGACGATGTTTTTCAAAACCTCTTTCGCTAACTCTAAATCAATTTCCTTCTTGAGCAACGTAGCGTGAAACATCAAAGAGTTCAGAACCCCCTCCATATCGCGCAAATTGGTGTCTACGCTAAACGCGAGGTATTCGGCCACTTCGGTAGGTATTTCAATACCGTCCGACTGCATTTTGTTATGAATAATCGCCAACTTGGTCTCAAAATCCGGTTCCTGCAAATCGGCAGTCAAGCCCCACTTAAATCGCGACAAAAGGCGCTCTTGAAAACCCTTTAAATCACGAGGCGGACAATCGCTGGTCATGATGATCTGCTTACCCGACTGATGTAACTGGTTAAAGATGTGGAAGAAAATTTCCTGCGTCTTTTCCCGACCAGCCAAAAACTGCACGTCATCCAAAATGAGCAAGTCTACCTGAAGATAGAAGTTTTGAAACTCCTGCATCTTATGATTTTGAAGCGCATTTAAAAACTGGCTGGTAAAATCATTTTGATCGACATATAAAACGATTTTCTCCGGCAGGTTCTTTTTGATTTCGTTGCCAATGGCTTGAACAAGATGTGTTTTACCAACTCCCACACCGCCATACAACATCAATGGGTTGAAAGAAGTTGTGCCCGGCTTCTTCGCTACTGCCACACCGGCAGATCGCGCCAAGCGGTTGCAATCGCCTTCTACAAAATTATCAAAAGAGTAATTTGGATTGAGACGGGAGTTTACTGTTTGTGGGTTCAGTGCCTTAAAGCTGAATGGAGAATACTCTTCATGGCCATTCACAGCTTGCGCATTGCTTTTCTTAAAGCCACTGCCGTTCGGATAGTTTACTAAAACGGGTGGATTCGTTTGATTTCCGCTATCGACAATAACCGAATATTCCAAACGACCACCGGGTCCCAGAATCTGGTGAACTGCCTTCTTCAAAACCGGCACATAATGCTCTTCAAGCCATTCGTAAAAGAATTGCGATGGCACTTGAATGGTCAGCACATCGCCTTCCGTGCGCAACGGAGCAATTGGCTTAAACCAAGTAGCAAAGCTTTGTTCATCTACCTCCTGCTTGATTATATCCAAACAATCATTCCAAACTGAGGTGGTTGCTACTTCCATTAGTGAGTTCAAGAGTTTACGGTTTTTTCGCTTTTTTTTTAAAGCGGGAAACAAAGGTGTAAAAAAAAATGAAATTCAAAAGGGTGAAAAAATAAAAATCACTCTTGACTTTTAGAAAAGAATTTCAGTAATGATTTACGCCCGAAATGATCGAAAAAAGAATTGATAAAATGGAAACTTAACCTCAACTTGAAAGCCCATTGCGCTTAATTTCGTGGAACAAACTAATCAAAAGATCGTGGAACATTCTGACGCTTCTTTATTTGCACAACAAACTGTTCAAAACTGGGAGGAAGCAGCCCGAAAAGAATTAGAGGCTGGGCAATCGTTAGAAAATTTATCGCAAACGAAGGAGGCCATAGAGATAAAGCCGTATTACACGGCAACTGATCGTTCAAAAATTGGAACCGATCCCTTACCGGAATCTACCAATGAATTTGGTGGTGCCCGCCATTGGGTAAACATGCCAAAAGTTTTAGCAGATGATGGGGTTCAAGGGAATCTGCAAGCGCTACAACACCTTCAAAATGGTGCCGATGGAATTCTTTTTGAAATTGTCAATGGCTCCTTATCACCTGATGTTCTTTTGAAAGATATTGAACTACCCTATTGTACTGCGTTCTTTCTTGTTTCTACTGATACCTCTTCGTTTCTGGAAAAATTTTTCGCTTACGCGGAAAAAAAACACGGAGGCGCTAGCTTAAACGGAGGCATTTTCTGGAAAGAATCAATTGATTTTACGATTGCCGGCAGATTTAAAAAATGGTTAACCTTTAGAAGTTGCGGAATTATTGAAGTTGCAAAAGGCGATCTGGTCGAAACAATTTCGAATTTACTACGGCAAGGAATGGAGACCTGCCAGTCGTTGCAACAAAATGGATACAACCCGCACCAGGCTTTTCAATCTGTTGCCTTTTCATGCGCCATCGGAAATGATTTTTTTCTTTCTATCGCACACCTGCGTGTGGTGCGTCAAATTTGGAGCCGCCTGTCTACGATAGAGCCAACAGAAGGAACCACTATTATTCACGTCACGTCACCCGCTTGGATACAGCCTGCCTATCAACCTCACGGTAACCTGATCAAAGAAACATACGCAGGAATGGCAGCCATATTGGGGGGCTGCGATGGTTTAACGATCGAACCCGAAGATGCGCAGCAACCCACGATGGTGCGCATGGCAAGAAATACTTCTTCCATTTTACGAGAAGAGTCTTTTCTTTCACTGGTAGCCGATCCATTAGCAGGATCGTATTTTGTCGATTCACTTTCCAGCAAATTGACGGAGGCTGTTTGGGAAAAATATATTCAACTGACGAATCATCGTTCGGTTCTAAATTCAAAAAAAGAAGAAACGGCATCTACCCGAAACCCTTGGCTGACTGCCGAAAAAATTTCAGTTCCCGCTTCATTTTTAAGTCAGCATAGTAAAACGGTTTGGGCAGAAAATTCGCAAGCCGGATTGCCCCCTTATTTGCGTGGACCTTACGCTACCATGTACACAGTTCGGCCTTGGACAATCCGACAATATGCCGGGTTTTCAACCGCTAAAGATTCAAATGCATTTTACCGGAAAAATTTAGTTGCCGGTCAAAAAGGACTTTCCGTAGCGTTTGATTTAGCGACACATCGTGGTTATGACTCCGATCATCCACGCGTAAGCGGAGATGTAGGAAAAGCCGGTGTTGCCATCGATTCGGTGTTGGACATGAAAATTCTTTTCGATCAGATACCACTCGATAAGATGTCAGTGTCCATGACAATGAATGGAGCCGTCATTCCCATTCTCGCCTTCTACATTGTAGCAGCTGAAGAGCAAGGTGTGAAGCCACACCAATTGAGTGGCACGATTCAGAATGATATTTTGAAAGAGTTCATGGTTCGCAATACGTACATCTATCCGCCTGCACAATCCATGCGCATTGTGGCAGATATTTTTTCGTATTGCTCTAAGCACATGCCCAAGTTCAACAGCATCAGCATTAGCGGCTATCACATGCATGAAGCCGGTGCGCCTGCACACATTGAACTCGCCTACACGTTGGCTGATGGATTAGAATACATCAGAGCCGGCATCAAAGCAGGCATCGCTATTGATGACTTCGCTCCTCGTCTTTCCTTTTTCTGGGGCATTGGTATGAACTTCTTTATGGAAGTAGCCAAGATGCGCGCTGCTCGCTTGCTGTGGGCAAAAATGGTGAAGCAATTCAATCCTGTCAATCCGAAGTCGATGGCGTTGCGGACACATTGCCAAACATCGGGATGGAGTTTAACAGAGCAAGATCCATACAATAACGTAGCTCGCACGTGCATCGAAGCAATGGCAGCCGCGTTGGGCGGTACGCAATCGCTGCATACCAATTCGCTGGATGAAGCCATTGCCTTGCCAACAGATTTCTCCGCACGCATTGCTCGAAACACGCAATTGTATTTACAAAAAGAAACAGGCATCACGCAAGTGGTCGATCCTCTGGGCGGCTCCTACTATGTAGAATATCTGACAGAACAACTGGCAGAGAAGGCTTGGGCTTTGATTGAAGAAGTAGAAAAGCTGGGAGGCATGACGAAAGCCATTGAAAGTGGTTTGCCCAAAATGCGAATTGAAGAATCAGCTGCCGGCAAGCAAGCGCGCATTGATTCGGGCAAAGATGTGATTGTGGGTGTGAATAAATACCTGACTGATGAGAAACCGGATTTTGAAATTTTAGATATCGATAATACGGCTGTTCGGTTGGAACAAATTGACCGGTTAAACCAATTAAAAGAAACCAGAGACACCAAAGCTGTCAATGAAGCTTTGTCAAATTTAGAAAAAGCTGCCGCTACTGGTGAAGGTAATTTGTTAGAGTTAGCGATTGTTGCTGCGCGAGTAAGGGCAACGCTGGGAGAAATTTCTCTTGCGTTGGAAAAATCATTTGGGCGCTACAAGGCTACGATTCAATCTATTTCAGGTGTTTATTCCAGTGAGATGAATAATAAAAAGGAGCTTTTGAAAGTTCGCAAATTAGCTGATCAGTTTGCCGAATTAGATGGGCGCAGACCCCGCATTCTCATTGCTAAAATGGGGCAAGATGGGCACGATCGCGGAGCGAAAGTAATCGCCACCGCTTTCGCTGATTTAGGTTTTGATGTTGACATCGGCCCTCTCTTTCAAACCCCACAAGAAGTAGCACAACAAGCAGCAGAAAATGATGTGCATGTAGTGGGTGCATCTAGTTTAGCTGCAGGTCACAAAACACTCGTTCCGGAATTAATTGAAGCGCTAAAAAAAATCGGTAGGCCGGATATATTAGTGGTCGCTGGTGGTGTGATCCCGCAAAAAGATTATGAATTTCTATACCAACAGGGTGTAAGTGGGATATTTGGCCCTGGCACTCCTGTAACCGATGCAGCCCGAAGCATACTTCAAAAGCTAATAGAGGCATAACATCGAATGTTGTTACAATCTCTGTTATAGAATAGGTAGCGATCTTCAACGCAAAAAAGAGTAATTTTATAGTACTAAATCCCCCGGTATGAAATCAGTCAAAATTTTCGTGTGCTTATTTCTAATCACCACCCTTGCAATCGCGCAAAGCAAGCTGGACAAAGCCATCAAAGCCGTTGAGACTGCTTATGAAATTGGCGATTATGGCAAAGCCACTTCGCTACTCGAAAAATTCAAGAAAAAGAATTTTAAAAAATTAGGGGACACGAATCCCTATTTGGTGAAATATCATCTGATGAACGCCAAGATGCATTTAGCTTCGGGCCGTTTTACGGAATTTGAAACGAGCCTACAATCGGCCATTTCAAGTAGCTTACTAATCAACAAAGAAAGTAGTCAGAAGCATGGCATTCTATTAATGAATGCTGCAGAGTTGTATGCACAAAATGGGTCCTATCGAGTGGCTAGAAACTATCTGGCAGATGCGAAGAAAAATCTAGAAGCAAGCGCTACTTTCAAAGAAGGAACTCGCGCACAGTGGGAAGTGATTATGGCGGAAGCGATGACTGGACAGGGATATTATAATGCAGCAATTGACCTTTTAAGAAAAAACGAAAAGTATTATGCAGGACGAGCTATCAAACAAGAAACATTTGTAGACGACAAAGGAAATTTAAAAAGCCGCAAACTTTCAGATGATGAATTGAAAGTAAGGCTTGAGGAATACGCGAGAATCCTGACAGATATTGGTGATGCCTTTCGCAATCAAGGAAAATTAACCAGTGCAGATTCTGCATTTGCCGCTACAACTCGATGGATTGATAAAAACCTGGGGGAATCAAATTTCTCCTATGCCAGAAACCAGTTTCTTCATTCCAATCTCTTAGTAGAAGGTGGTCTCAATTTGGACGATGACTTTCCAACCGGTACCGGGTATACCAAGGCATTGAGTAATCTTTTAAAAGAACATAAAAACTCACATTACTTGGCGGCTTTAATTTATGAACAACATCTTAAGCGCCTGCTCGCACAAGAAAATACTTCCAAGTTTGCTAACACAAAATTGGAGTACGAGAAAATGATTAAGAGTAATTACAAAGAAGGAAGTATTTATCCAGTTCGATTAAAAGCCATTGAATTTGATTCTAAGTTGAGCAAAGACAAAACCAAGAATCTTGAAAAAGATGCAAATGCACTTATTGCCAATACAAAAGCACTACCGAAAAATAATATTGTTACGGCAGAAGTTCTCGAATTTCTGATAGGGTTGGCCATCTACCAAAAAAACTATGCAAACGCAGAGAACTACCTCAAAACCATTATCGAGATTAAAGCAGATCTCTTCGGAGATGAAGCACCTGAAACACATCTGGCCAGAATAAAGTTGGCCAATTATTATCTGGATTATTCCAATAAAATTGCTGACGCAGCCAAAATCTATAAGGAAAGTTTTGAGAACGTAGTATCGAAAGAAATTGGTGCCTGGCATAAAGATCATTTGGACATCCTGAATCATTTGGCTCATCTCTATGAGTTGACCGATCGCTATGTGGAAGCCAATGAAGCACTTGACAAAGCCGGGCTTGTAGCACGCGCCAAATACGATGATGGTGATTTTTTGTTTGCTGATGAACTCACTCAAATTGCACGTTTGCAAATTAAATTAGGACAGTATGAAAAAGCGGAAAATAACTTGAACAAGGCAGCTGAAATCCTTGACAAATTCCGCAAAGACGATGATAAAAAAATCTTCATTATCAACACATTAGAAACGCAAGCCACACTACTCGGTATCAAGGGTTTATTTGATGAAGCTGAAGACAAACTAGAAAAATCAGAAAAGATTTTCAAGCGTGCAGATCAACCCATCGTTGGAATTGATGAGTTAAGTACGGCACAACAACTATCAAGCCTTTTCATACAACTGGGCCGATACACGGAAACCGAGGAGCTTCTGGAGAAACTGATTGAAGAATACGAAAAGTTGTACGGAAAGAATTCGTTGCGCTTGGTCGAACCGTTAGTAAATAAAGGGCGAATATCTTTGGCTGCGGGAGACTATACAGAAGCCGACAAAATTGCGCAGCGTGCAAATCAAATCGCTGTAACTGTCTATGGACCCAAATCATCGAAAACTGCGAGTACCGAAAAATTGCTGGGTGATATTGAGTATGCCATTGGCGACTACGATCGGGCAGATGACAACATTACGAAAGCAATGGCCAGTCAGGAGAAACAATTTGGACGCAATCACATTGAAGTAGCTAAATCGCTTGCTCAATTATCGCTGATCAAATTCTATAAAGGCGAGCCTTTTGATAAAGTTGAAAAACTAATGATCGAAGCGCAGGAGATCATGGGTAGCCGTTTGGGGAAAGAGAATCCTCAGTACGCTGACATTTTAAAGAATGTAGCAGTCATTAATATTGCTGCTAAGAAATATAATGCGGCTTTCTCATCGCTCACACAAGCGGAAGGGATTTGGCGCACTAAAACAGGTTCGAAGAATAATATCAATGCGGCCGCCATCTTTACGCTGACAGGCGATGTATTCTATCAAATTAAAAATTACAAAAAAGCTGAAGAGTATTACATTCAGGCCAAAGGCATCTATGATAAATATTTTAACAAAAATCACCCAGAGTATGTAAAAATTCTTTCGAAACAAGCGAAAGTATACTACATGGAAAAAGATTTTAAGCGTTCGAAGAAAAACATTGAAGAAGCTTTGGCAAACTATGAAAACTTCATCAAGCAATTTTTCCCCGCATTGAGCGAGCGAGAAAAGGCAAAATATTGGAATACCATTAAAGGTGATTTTGAATTTTATAATACACTGGCTTTTTCGCAACTAGATGATTTCAAAGATCTAACCGGAAAAGTCTACAACTATCAATTACTAACCAAAGCACTGTTGCTAAGTTCTTCTATAAAAATTCGTGAGCGCATTCTCAATAGCAAAGATGAAGCTTTGAAACAAACCTATACTGATTGGGTGCAAAAGAAAGAGTTCTTAACGAATGTACTTTCCATGAGCACAGAACAACTAACGTTGAATGGAATTGATCCCAATCTATTAACGCAGGAAGTAGAGAAACTCGAACGCACATTGAGTGAGAAATCTGAATTGTTTGGTCAGAGCTTTGAGAATAAAAAAATTACTTACGAAAATGTACAAAAGTCGATTGCCAAAAATGAAGTAGCGATTGAGATGGTTCGGTATCGTTATTTCAATCACACATTTACCGATTCGGTGATGTACGTGGCCTTGTACGTAAAGAACGACAATGCGCGCCCAAAGGCGATTCAACTACCCGAAGGTTATCGGATGGAAACACGATTCTTTAAGTATTTCAGAAACAGCATTATCAGCAAAACAGAAGATAAATTCTCTTACAAGGTTTTCTGGGAGCCAATCCAAAAAGAATTGGGGCTGAACACCTCCATTTATCTTTCTCCGGATGGCGTTTACAATCAACTTAATTTGGAAGCAATACCAACGCCCGATGGAAAATTTGTCATTGACAACTCCAACATCGTGTTAGTAAGCAACACAAAAGATTTGTATCTGAGAAAGATAAAATCGAAAGGAGGCGTGCCGAGCAACACGGCTACTATGTTCGGAAATCCTACATTTTATCTAACCGCATCAAACTCACAGCGGGTTGCTTCGCTCCCCGGTACTGAAAAAGAAGTGAACGAATTAGATCAACTTTTAAAGCAAAAAGGCTGGAAAACCAGCGAGTATGTGGAAGGTGAAGCGAGTGAAGATCAGGCTAAGCTACTGGAGAGCCCTAAAATCTTTCACATTGCCACGCACGGATTTACGCAACCTGCATCTGAAAAGAAAGATGGAGAAGAACTAACCAGCAGCGAAGCACAACAGACCGAAAATCCTTTGATGAAAACCGGATTGTTGCTAAAAGGTGCCGGAGATATTTTGGACAAGACCAACTACAACTACAATATTGAAAATGGCATCTTGACGGCTTATGAAGCCATGAGCCTTAACTTAGATAAAACAGATCTTGTGGTGCTAAGTGCTTGCGAAACCGGTTTAGGAGAAATTGCCAATGGTGAAGGTGTGTATGGTTTGCAAAGAGCTTTTCTGGTAGCTGGCGCCAAAGTACTTATCATGAGTATGTTTAAAGTAGACGATGAGGCTACTCAGAAGCTCATTCTTAACTTTTACAAAAAGTGGCTTACCACCAACAATATGCGTCAAAGTTTTATAGATGCTAAAAAGGAACTTCGGGTGGAATACCCAGAGCCTTATTATTGGGGACCATTTATGATGATTGGTCTCGACTAGCAATAAGCAAGACCTAGTGACGTTAAGCGAATAATACTAACGTCACAACGATATGAACCGATTTGAATTTTTGAAAGTAGCTGGTGTTGGTGCGGTAGCGTGCGCTTGCGGTAGCCTTGTGTCTTGCGGCAATAAGGCGCTAGATCCGGCACCGAGCAATATCGATTTCACGCTTGATCTCTCACAATCCGCTAATGCTGCCTTAACGGTAGATGGAGGATCGCTGACCAATCAAGGTATTTTGATTGTGCGTATATCGGTGGGGAATTTTACGGCTGTCTACCGATCGTGTACTCATGAAGGAACTGCTGTGAACTATCAATCAAACAAATTTGTGTGTCCTAATCATGGCGCCACATTTGATATCAACGGAAACGTAACAAAGGGGCCTGCAACTAGTTCGCTAAGAAAATACAATACCCAGTTGACGAATAATTCTTTGCGGGTTTATTCGTAAGAACTCAGATCAAGTGTTGCTCCAGGTGATTGGCGATCGAAAGCGATAACCTTCGGGCTGTGCATGCGGCAGGGATTGAAGTGAAAAGCCTCCCGCCTTTGGCGGGATGGCGGCCTCTATTCGAAAGAAAGCATGGCCGACACGAGGACTTGTAGCGGAAAGCCCGCGAGCCGCCCCTTCAATAAATTTTCGAAGGACTAGCCCTCCTTCAATTAATTTTCGGAGGGCTAGCCTCCAAAAAATTACATCCCCATCATGACAAACGCACCCCAATAGTAGGGCTCTTTGTATTTGAGCATGAGTTGCTGCTGCGCTTGCTTGAATGCCTTTAATTTATTTCCAGATTTTGTCCAGTTGGTATAGAAGTTGGTCATCAGTTGTTGCGTAGCTGCATCGTCTACTTTCCATAAGCTCATGATCATAGCATTGGCACCAGCTACTAAAAATGCGCGCTGCAACCCATACACACCTTCTCCTGATTTTACATCACCGAGGCCAGTTTCGCAGGCACTCATTACAATCAAATCGGTGCCGACTAAATCCAGATTCATTGCCTCGTAGGCGGTGAGGATGCCGTTGTCATTTGTTGTGAGGTTAACATCATTATTCTCTTTGGATTTGGCTCCGGCTAAAATCAACCCAGAGCGAAGCAATGGATTATTCTTCGCGCTCTCGCCATTGACACCCAGTGCATCGCCACCTTGCAAATCGGAGTCGGCTAAGAAATAACCGTGTGTAGCAATGTGCATCAACTGAGGGCCTTTCACAGCTTTGAAATTAGTTTCGGAAGCTTCAGTGCCTTGCTTAAGCGAAGTTTTAAAACCTGCTACCGTTAAAATTTTATTGATCGCATCAATCTCTACTTTGGTGCCGGGAAGAGGTACGGCTGCGCCCGCATAATCGGGGAAGCCGAGAATGAATGCATTCTTCTTTGCAACCACGGGCTTACGCTGTTTGATCGAAATCAAATCTTTGGAATTACCGATGATTACAACTTCAAAACGATTGAGAACAAAATCGCCATCTTTCTTTTTTAGTGTATTGACGTTGATCTGATTATAAACGCCATCGGGCGATAGGTAAATGGTTTTCTTACCGGCCAACATCGGTTCGATTTTAGCCCAATATTGATCGTACGAAAACTCGTCTGCCAATTTTTGTTGAATAGCATTTTTATAATATTTGGCGTAGCGGGTTTCCAACTGTGCACCATTTTCTAACACCACCATCTTTGGTTGTGTTGAAGCTTTTGAAATGACCAATGCCACATAGCGGGCATCGGCTGTAAAATCTTTATCGTATGATCGGATGCGAATAATTTCTACCAACGCCTCCAGGTCACCCAACTGGGCAGCCACTTGTGGAAGGGTGATTCGATCGGCTACAAACGCTTGTGAAAACGCGGATGATTTCTTAGATAAAGATCGCTCTGTAGCATTGGCTGTCTTCTCAAGCTCTGCAATGTCAATCTTCTGTTGCTGCAAATCTTCTTTGGACATAGAATAATAGCGCGACAGATTTTCCTTCTGCGTGAGCCACGAGGTGTATTCAGATATCAGTGCTTTGTCTCCACTTTGCAAAATCGACTTTTTTATTTTGTTGGTGGAGCTGAGGAGCAATGCCTTGGTGGCGATTTGATAATCAAAAATAACCTTTAACAATTCCGGCTTGGTAGCACTTGCCTCGATGGCATAATTGTAAAAACGCTGAAAGCGCGGATGGAGAACATCCCAGTACTTTGTTTTCTCCGCCTCGCTCATGGGCGGAAAATAGTTGTTGATAAAATCCAAAGATTTATCTGCAGCTTCCTTCAAAGGCTGGTAGGCAGCAACTAGGTCTCCTTTCTTCCAATATAGAATACCCAGATTTTCGATTGACTTGACGTAATCGGGGTGCGATTCGCCTAGAACATTTTTACGAATGTCAACGGCTTTCTTCAACGCTACTTCAGCATCCGCAAAGCGCGCTTGCATACGATAAAAATTTCCTAAGTCGTTTTGTACTTTGGCATACGAAATATTCTCTTCACCAAATTTGCGCTTGTAGACATCGAGTGATTTTTTCAAGAGCGGCTCGACTTGCTCAGGCTTATTCATTTGAATATAAAGCATACCTAATTGATTTAGTAAGCTCGCGTACTCGGGGTTGTTCACCTGCCCTTTAGATTCAAATACTTTCTTAATGCTGGTAAATGCAGTTTCTGCCTCGGGCAAGTTTCCGTTGAGTTGATACATCAATGCCTGATTCAACTGAAACTTGCGGCTATCAAATGAATTGTTGGTTACTTTCTTGGGTGCACTCTCGGCACTCGCCACTGCCTTCTTCATCAATGCTAATGCATCGGCATTTCGCCCCATGGCTTGATAGAGCATGGCTTTGTTGTTTTGCAGAATAGCATACTGCATGCTCTTCTCACCAAATACTTTTTGAACAATGGGTAAGGCTTCATCAAATTGCTGCTCGGCTTCATTGTATTTTCCCAGCAGTTGGTTAAGTTTCGCAAAACTGTTAAGGTTGGAAGCGTAACCTGCGCTTTTTTTACCTAACACAGAATCGCTTTTGGAGAGCGATTGTACAATGAATTTCTGAGCTTCCTCGTTGCGGCCTTGTACCATATACATCACTCCCAAGCTTGAGAGACAGCGCAAATAGGTTAATCCTTGCGTGAGGCTGTTGTCTTCCATGTAACTTTTTGAATGATTAAATGCATCTTCAGCAAAATCAAACATCCTTGATTCGTACAAATAGATAGAACTATCTAACTTCGCTCGAGCACGATCAGCGGGAGTTGTTTCTTTTTCTTGGTCAATATATCTACTGACAGCGAATGATCCAGCTTTTGTTAGTTTCTCTCCCTTTTGCTCAACCTCAAAAAGGTTGGATCCTTCGTTGATAGACATGGCAAACTGGAAATCCAACGAATCAAGTTTTGCCATTTTAGATTCAGAAGATTCGGTAACAGTCTCCTTCACTGCTTTTTTCACTGCCTTTTCAAGCCATCCCTGTCCGCTAGCGCAATACGAAATGGCCGTGAGGCATAAAATGATGGGTAGGTACTTCATAAGGGTGTGAGGTATTGTAATAAAACGTGGTTAAATTTCCACAAAAAAAGCCAAAGGTGAAACTCTACAGAAACTTGTGTGAAGCGGTGATTGCAGGATTGCAGGAGATATTTGACGAAAAGAAGTATGCCGACAAAGTAATTGAGAAGATTCTGAAGAGCAACCCGCGCTGGGGTGCCCGCGACAGACGCTTTATTGCGGAAACTATCTACGACATTGTGCGCTGGTATCGACTCTTTCGCGAATTGGCAAATGCCGAAGAAAACGAATATTGGAAGCTATTGGCGGTTTGGTGCTTGTGGAATAAAACTGAATTTCCGGATTGGGAGGAAATGAAAGGTGTGGATCGAAAGAAAGTTTTGGCTCGGTATGAAGAAGTAAAAGGCGACCGTAAAATACGCGAGTCGATACCAGACTGGATGGACGAACTGGGCGAGCGTGAGATTGGCACTAATTGGACAACCGAACTGGAAGCATTGAATGAAGAAGCATCGGTGGTTTTGCGTACGAACACACTAAAGATTTCACGGCACGAATTGCAACAGCAACTGGAAGAGGAAGAAATTATCACCGAAGCACCGGTAGAATTTCCCGATGGATTGCTGTTGGAGCAACGTCAAAATATTTTTACCCGACAAGCATTTAAAGATGGTTTGTTTGAAGTGCAAGATGCAGGGTCACAACTGATTGCTCCTTTCTTACAAGTAAAACCCGGAATGCGCGTAGTCGATGCGTGTGCTGGTGCCGGAGGAAAGGCGTTGCATTTAGCTGCGCTGATGAATAATCAGGGGCGAATTATTGCGATGGATACGGAAGAATGGAAGCTGACTGAGTTGAAGAAACGGGCACGAAGAGCAGGCGTAGGAAACATTGAAACTCGTGTGATCGAATCTTCTAAAACCATTAAGCGCTTAGAAAATTCAGCTGATCGTCTTTTGTTGGATGTGCCTTGTTCCGGTTTGGGTGTACTCAAGCGGAATCCGGATGCGAAATGGAAACTAACACCGGATTTTATTGATCGCGTTCGCGAATTGCAACAGCATATTTTGCAAGACTATTCCAACATCATTAAAGCTGGTGGCGTGTTGGTTTACTCCACGTGTAGTTTACTTCCCTCCGAAAATGAAGAGCAGGTAAAAAAATTCTTACAGGCTAATTCAAATTTCGAATTGGAAGAAGAAAAGAGTGTTCTGCCTTCGGCCGGATTTGATGGGTTTTATATGGCCCGGATCAAGAGAAAATAGGTGTAACCCAATGTTAAAAAATAATCAGGATAGAAAATAATCAAGTTTGCCTCCCCGCTTAAATCAAAAAGAAGTAGCTATGGCAAAAATCACTATAAAAAATACAGAAGTTACAATTGTAAAAGTTGGTGATGCCGAATATATCTGTCTTACCGATATGATTAAGGCAAAAGATGGTGATTTCTTTGTTACGGATTGGTTGCGAAATAGGAACACGCTGGAATACATAGGAATTTGGGAGCAGGTTAATAACCCAGATTTTAATTATGGCGAATTCGCCACAATTAGAAACAAGTCAGGTCTTAACAATTTCAAAATAAGTGTAAAGGAGTTTGCCGAAAGAACCAACGCGATTTGCCTACAAGCAAAAGCGGGAAGATATGGAGGCACTTATGCTCACAAGGATATTGCATTAGAGTTCGCGATGTGGATAAGTCCGGAATTCAAAATTTACTTGATCCTCGAATTCCAACGCCTTAAAGAAGATGAGCAAAAACAACTGGGCTGGACGGCCAAACGGGAACTGGCAAAACTCAATTACCACATTCATACCGATGCCATTAAACACAATCTAATTCCCAAAGAACTTTCAGCTGCTCAAACATCAACCATTTATGCAAGCGAAGCTGATGTATTAAATATGGCTTTGTTTGGAATTACAGCCAAACAGTGGCGGGAAAGCAATCATGATTTAAAAGGGAACATCAGAGATTACGCCAACATCAATCAACTCATTTGTTTATCGAACATGGAAAACCTGAATGCTGTTTTTATCAACGAGAAAATGCCACAAAACGAACGACTTGTAAAATTGAATCAAATCGCCATTCAGCAAATGAAGATTTTAGTAGACATAGAAAACAGAAAAGTATTGAAATAATGATATACGGATTTTAAAGTGGTTCAATTTGACCACTTTAAACATAAACAAAAATAAATCATTCAATTGAAAACAAATCATTCACTGAAAACTGGTAACCACCAATGAACGCAATTCTATCTAAACTTTACACCGCTTGGGTGCTCATCGTCTTCACGGTATTTATGATACTTTTTTTGCCGGGCATTATTATTCCCGCATTTTTCGGTGCTCGCGCGGTTAGCGTGACTTACTTCTTCATGAAATTGTGGAGTTGGGTATTCAGTAAATTGACTTTCATTCGCTATGAAATGATCGGTCGCGAAAACATCCCGAAAGGAAAGGCTTTTATCTATGTGAGCAACCACACTTCATTTCTCGATCTTCCAGGTATTGCTATGACGATTCGTGGGCAATTCCGACCGCTGGCTAAAAAAGAACTTTTGAAAATTCCCATTTTCGGTTGGATTACTCGCGCCACTTGTGTTGTGGTAGATCGGGCCAGTGCTGAGAGCCGCAAAAAGAGTATCGGCTTTCTGAAAAAGATTTTAGGATATGGTATTTCGATTCTCATCTTCCCTGAAGGCACTCAAAACAGAACGAAAGAAATTATGCAGCCATTTAAAGATGGCGCCTTCCGCATAGCGCTCGATACGAATCAGCCATTGTTGCCAATGGTCGTGTTGGGAGCAGGATCATTAATGCCGCCTGGAAAAATGCAAATTGCTCCCGGCAAAATTAGAATTGTGGTTGGCAAACCCATTGAAGTGAGTGAGCGCTCAGCCAAAGATATTGCTACTTTAAAAGATGAAACATTTCAGCTACTGAAAAGTATGATCGAACAACACGTTCCAAACAAATGAAAACAATTGCATTGATTTTTATTGGAGGTGGACTTGGAAGTGTAACACGCTTCGGGCTCGGCAAATGGATTACGTCAATACATTCAAGCGTGTTTCCGTATGGCACGCTAGGCGTGAATGTACTTGCTTGCCTGTTGCTAGGTTGGCTCATTGGAGTTGCAGATCACAAGCAAATGTTATCCGATTCTTCTCGTCTATTTTGGACAATAGGTTTTTGCGGAGGGTTTAGCACTTTCTCTACGTTTAGTGCAGAGACTATCTCGCTAGTTCAATCCGGACTACACTTATCCGGAGCTCTTTACATTTTAGCCAGTGTCGTTTTGTGCTTACTGGCTACGTATGCCGGATTGTATTTGGGCAATCACATCAATTGAATACAGGCAGGTAAACCACTTTCTTGGTTTCAAAAAATTCTTCTTTGAAATAATCGGTGAGGTCGTACATGCTGTAAGGCTTTTTCAATTCGTTCATCTCCTCATCCAAGTCGCCACCTTTCAAATACAAAATACCATTATCAAGTGTGTGCACCGACTCTGACTTTACTTTATTGTTTACCCAACCGTAAAACTCTTTCATACGCGTTACCGCACGACTCACGACAAAATCATATTTACCTTTCAGTTGCTCCGCCCGAATCTGCTCAGCTTTTATATTGGTCAATCCGACCGCCTCAGCTACGGCATTCACCACGGTAATTTTCTTGCCAATTGAATCTACCAAATGAAATTTAGTTTCCGGAAATAAAATAGCCAGAGGAATGCCGGGAAAGCCGCCACCTGTTCCCACATCCAATACCGAAGCGCCTGGTTTAAATTCCATCACCTTAGCAATGCCCAGTGAATGTAACACGTGGTTCACATACAGATTATCTACATCCTTACGGGAAATGACATTGATTTTTTCATTCCACTCGCGATACAAGTCGCCCAATTGAGCGAATTGATCTTTCTGCCGGTCTGTCAAATGAGGGAAGTAGTGAGAAATGAGTGAAGCATCTTGCATCTGTGCATTATTTAAAGTTAATTCAACTTTGGAGAAAGCTACGAGTTGCAAAAGTCCAAAATTAAAATGAAATCACCATGATCGTTTGTCGCTTCTTACAAAAACACTTGGAGACAACTCTGATTCTTTTCTCGTAACACAAAAATTCACTAACCATGAAAGTCTTTCAAAAACTTTTTTTTGTCATAGGAGCCAGTATGTTGATTGGAGCTTGTGCCCCCAAACCTGCAGAGGGGCCCAAGACCTTTTCTGATCGTGTGGACTCAGTGATGAGTACTGTACCCGACTTTAGCGGAGTATTGCTACTAGCTAAGAAAGGCAAACCAGTTTACCACAAAGCATTTGGCTTTCGTAATTTCGAAACCAAAGCACCGGTAGACACCGCCAGCATTTTTGAGTTAGCATCTGTATCCAAGCAATTCACTGCTGCCATCATCATGATGCTAAAAGAAGAGAATTTGCTTTCTTATGATGATCAGATAGAAAAGTATTTAAAATATCTTCCCTACAAGAATATCACGATTCGCCAGTTGCTCAACCACACCTCCGGTTTACCCGATTATCAGGCAATCATGGATGAGCATTGGGATAAGAGTAAAGTGGCCAACAACGAAGATATTCTGGAATATCTAAAAAAATATCATCCTCCGGTTTTGTTTGCTCCGGGTGAAAAATACAATTACAGCAACACGGGTTATGTTTTGTTGGCTAGCATTGCCGAGAAGGCTTCGGAAAAAGATTATATTCAGTTGTGCCGCAATCGCATATTCACACCATTAGCCATGTCTTCCACCAACATTCGAACGCTAGCTGAAAAAGCAGCTATCGAAAACTTTGCGCTTGGTCACATCTTTGTAGAAGAAAAACAAAGATTTATTCGAGCCGATTCATTTCCTTCTTCCAACTATACCATTTGGTTGGGAAATCGGAAGGGGCCCGGAAGAATCAGTTCTACTACATTCGATCTTCTCAAGTGGGATCAGGCGTTGTACACCAATCAGGTTTTGAAACAAGAAACGTTGGAAGAAGCTTTCTCTCCAGCCAAACTGAACAATGATTCGCTTTCGTATTACGGATTTGGATGGGAGATCAAACCCGATGGCGAGGGCAAAATTGTGTTGCATACCGGAGATAACCCAGGCTATAAAACAGAGATCATTCGTCACCTAGGCGAAAACAAAACACTGATCATTTTATGTAACAATGCACACCGAAAATTTCCGGAGTTGGTTACTGCCCTTAATTCACTTCTGGAAAAAGAATAAAATGCGTTCCCATCGATTACCACTTTCTTTGGTGAATGAAGCCGCAACGATAATTGATCCGGTGTTTTTACACTCGCCTCAATTCATTCACGAACCGTTGAGCAAACTCCTAGGCTGCACGCTTATTCTAAAAATAGAAGCCGTCAATCCGATTCGATGCTTCAAAGGTAGGGGAGCTGATTTTTTAGTTACCAAAAGTCGGGAGCAGGAATTGGTGTGCGCCAGTGCCGGAAACTTTGGGCAGGCGATGGCTTATGCTTGTCGAAAGGCGAAGAAAAAACTTTTTGTATTTGCTTCAATGAATGCCAATCCGTTGAAGATTGAGCGAATGAAAGAATTAGGAGCAGAAGTAATTTTAATCGGTAACGATTTTGATGCAGCCAAAGAAGAAGCGCGTCAATTCGCAGGAAAAAATAATCTTCGCTTTGTGGAAGATGGGCTGGATATTGAAACTCTTTGTGGCGCTGCTACCATTGGCTTGGAATTGTTGAATGAGTTTAAACAGTTAGACGCTGTTTTAGTTCCTTTGGGAAACGGGGCGCTATTAAATGGTGTGGCGCGTGTGGTAAAAGAAAAAATTCCTACAGCGAACATTGTTGCTGTGCAAGCAAGTGGCGCACCAGCTATGATCGAATCGTGGAAAACGAACACACTTGTGCAACATGAAGCTATCCAAACTATTGCAGACGGTATTGGTGTGAGGGTTCCCATCGCACAAGCACTGAATGACATGAAGGGTTGGGTAGATGAAGGATTGCTCGTGAGCGAAAACTCCATTCTTCAAGCCATTAAATTGCTACATCAACAAACCGGACTAGTCATTGAACCTTCAGGTGCCGTAGGGATCGCTGCGCTACTTGAAAACAAAGAAAAATTCGAAGGTCAAAAAATTGCCACGATTTTGTGTGGTGGCAACATGACAGAAATCCAAATGCGTCAATGGCTATAAAAAAAGAGCCAGCTTTCGCTGACTCTTTTTTCTTATCCAAATTCTGTTACACTACTTCATCCATACGCCTCCAATTCCTGCATCCCATAATTTCTTATTGTAGGCCGGAAGATCTACTTCCAAAATTTGTTTTACACGAGCTTCCAGTGTTGACCATTCTGCATTCAACTCCTTCTGACGATCGAGTGTGGATTGCGTCACACGTGGAATATCACTATCTGCGTGGTTAACCATAAATAGATAATTCGTGATAAACTTATTCGGAAAATTCTCCATGTCGTCATATGCTTTTGATTTACGTTGTACCAAATCTTCATCCCACAGTTTCATTCGCTTCGCTAACTCGGCACCTTCTTTTCGTAAAGCATTGTATTTATCATCAGCAGGAAGATTGGCAATCAACTGATTGAGTTGCTCCAATTTATTGAAATGCATGGTAACCAATCGGCTCATTTTATTCACGTCATTTTCGAGCGTGCTCATTACCTGATGATGTTCCTGGTATTGTTGAGCCGTTAAAGGATAAAGTGGATTGGGAAGAATTTCCAATTCAGTAGTCGCGACTTTTCCATTCCATTTTAATGATACAGAATATTTGCCGGGAGCGGCTTTATGTCCACTGAAACTTTGCTCGACAAACACGTTGGTAACTCCAACCATCGTTGGGTAACGCAAATTCCAAACAAAGCGATTGAGTCCTTTTGCTTTCGATAATGTTGGATCGGCATTGGGCCCGCCATCAAAATGATGAAACGTAGTATCGGCTTGTGAACTGAAAGAGCGCACCAAATTTCCCGCTGCATCTTTTATTTCCAATTGAATGTGTTCATTGTCTTTCAATTCAGGTAATTGATAATACATCACAGCGCCCGTAGCGGGGTTCACTCCGCGGAATGGATGTGTTCCATCGAATTCAGCCGTAGAACGATCTAATTCGCTATACGCATTCGCCAATACGGTTGGTTCAGGCTGATAAAGTGCAAATCCATTTTCTCCTGCTTTGTACTGACGGATCAAACCCAAATCATCCAGTATCCAAAATGATCTACCCGATGTTGCTGCAATCAAATCGCCTTGATGCACGCGCAAATCAGTAATCGGTGTGATGGGTAAGTTCAATTGAAACGATGACCAATCTTTGCCACCATTCCAGGAAACAAAAACACCCAACTCGGTTCCGGCAAAAAGCAAATCTCTGCGCTTGTCGTCTTCGCGCACTACGCGTGTGAATGCATTGTTTGGAATACCATTGTTGATCTTCGTCCATGTTTTACCATAGTCGGTTGTTTTGAAAAGTCCGGGTGTATGATCGTTGAATTTGTAGCGTGTAGTCGCGATGTATGCGGTAGCCTTATCGAAAGGTGATACTTCAATGGCATTGATCAGACATTCTTGCAAACCTGCAGGCGTGATATTTTGCCACGAGGCTCCGCCATCGCGAGTGATGTACACATATCCGTCATCGCTACCGGTATAGATCACTCCTTTCTCATGCGGAGATTCAATCACGTAACTTAAGGTTCCGTAGTTCTCAGCTCCCACCGCTTCGTTGGTGTAAGGGCCTCCGGGCTTGCCTTGCTTTGATTTATCGTTGCGGGTTAAATCGGGAGAAACTTCTTTCCAAGTGATTCCCATGTCAGTGGTTTTTACCAGCAATTGGGATCCATGATAAAATGCATTTGGCTCATGCTTCGACCAGATAATAGGCGCATTCCAATTGTAGCGGTATTTCATGTCTTTCGCATCGCGGCCTAAATATTCAATGGGCGCGGCCATGATGTTGGTACTTGCTTTCGCTTTCACATCCAACACATCAATGGTGCCTTGATAACTTCCGCCCATCACGTAGCGCGGATCATCCGGATTAAATGCTAAGAATGCACTCTCACCACCGGCTGAAAAAGTCCAGCTGGAAGTAGAGATACCTGCACTAGCAAACTCACGACTGGCAATCGACACGGAGCTGTTATCTTGCTGACCGGCATAAATGCGATAAGGAAATTGATTGTCGACATTGATGCGATAGAATTGTGCAGTAGGCATGTTGTTCTGCGTAGACCATGTTTTGCCACCATTCACGGTTACGGCAGAACCACCATCATCCGAAATGATCATGTTCTTCGAATTGCGCGGGTTGATCCACAGGTTGTGATAATCACCGTGCGTGCTTGAAATATTTTCCCATGTCTTTCCTCCGTCAATGGATTTTAAGGCCGGAGCACTCATCACATACAAAGTCAATTCATCCAATGGGTCGGTGAAGAGTTCAATATAATACCACGCACGTTGCAAAAGACGGTGATCGTTGGTCATGCGTGTCCAGCTTTCGCCTGCATTTGTGGAAACAAACAAGCCACCCAGTTCTTTATCTGAATCACTTTCTACCAACACATAAACGCGTTCTGAATTAGAGCGACAAACAGCAACCGCCATTTTACCTAATTGTGTAGGCAAGCCCTTCTGAATTTTATTCCATGTTGCACCGCCATCGGTTGACTTATACAAACCACTGCCCGCACCACCGCTTGTTACTTTCCAAGGTTGACGGCCGTATTCATTCATGGCTGCATACAAAATGCGCGGGTTATTCATATCCATTGATAACTCAACACATCCGGTTTTGTCATCTACATACAACACATTAGTCCATGTGTTACCACCATCAGTTGATTTATAAACGCCACGCACTTTGGAAGGACCATAAAGCGCTCCTTGGGCTGCTACAAAAACAGTATTAGGATCTTGCGGATGAATAGCAATGCGTGCGATATGTTGCGTAGGATCGAGACCCATTTTTTTCCAGGTTTTTCCTGCATCGGTGGATTTGTAAACGCCATCACCATGGTGCGTCATCACACCGCGCACGGCATGTTCGCCCATGCCTACATATACTACGTTCGGATCGCTTTCAGAAACAGCAATCGCACCGACAGATCCCGTCTTAAAAAAACCATCAGAAATATTCTTCCATGAAATACCTAGGTCGTCTGTTTTCCAAACACCGCCTCCGGTAGTTCCCATGTAATAGGTATTGATATCGCCCACCACACCGGTGGCTGTTACTGAGCGCCCTCCCCGAAAGGGACCAATATTGCGCCACTTTACAGGACTAAAATAAGCGTTGTAGTCGGTAGCTGGCGCAGCAGCCAGTGCTTCCTTTTTGGGTTTTTGTGCAGAGGCGCTAATCACTAAAGTGATGGAGAGTGCCAATAATAACGGTTTACGGATCATAGTAATTAGTTAAGGAAATAAATATAAGTGATAATCCGTTGCCGATCTGAAAAATGTGATAGGTGGAATAGGAGCTTATCTACTCGTTTTTGATGGATGAAAATAGGTTGAAAGAAAGAAATTCTACCGAGATAAAAGTCTATGCTCTCGAAGTTGGCCAACTGTCAGAAATACAATTAGCAGCGCGAGTCATTAAATCATTGCTGTTGCTGCTGGCGTTGCAGATAGGCATCATATGTTTCAAATATTCCTTTATTGAAACGCATTTGCTGCTCAGGTGTGAATGGTTTGAGTTTCAGTTCTTCTTCTGTGAATGGCTGTGTGCTGAACTGAACTGAAACTTCTAAAAGATGTTCTAGCGAACCCTTGTAAGTTCCCTTTACGGGTGTGCAATCGGTAAAACTTCTACCTACTGCCAACCGAACGTGGCGCTCACCAGCCATGCATTTGTTGGTGGGATCAATACCGACCCAGCCTACATCGGGCAGCCAAGCCTCGACCCATGCGTGCGTTGCACCTTCTCCGCGCCATTCGCTCGTACCCGGACAAATATATCCGCTTACATAGCGACAAGGAATATCTTGTAAGCGCATCATATACAAAAGCAGATGAGCAAAATCCTGACAAACTCCTGCACGCAATTTCCACAGCTCGTCAATGTCTGTCTCGATGGTGGTTACTCCTTTTTTATATTCAAAAGTGGTGTAGATGTAATCTGACAATCGCAGCAATTCTTCCAGTGGATGAATTTGTTTGCTGATAATAGCTTCTAATTCAATAGCGGATTGATAGTGAGTAGCTTCAGCACGCAGATAGTCATGAAACTGAATTTTCACGTGTTCGTTCGCTAACTTCTTCCATACCTCGGCAGCAGGTTGCAGTGGAGGCAAGGGTTGCTTCGACATCTCCACAATCATAAAACTCTCGATCGAAAGTTCTTGATGGGGCTTAATAACGGTAAAAAAACCTGATGTGTTTTGGAAGTAATCGGGTAACTCAAAAATTTCAGGATCATGAGATATCTCCAGCCGATGTTCGACCACTTGTTGATGTTGATCATGCAAAGGATATAATTTTATTTGATTCGCTGAATCAACCACCCAATCGGTATACTGATAATGCGTGCGGTGGTGAATATAAAATAGGGGCATTGAAAACTTCAAATATTACGAATAGCCAAAATAAACACTTGCCAATCGGGCATTCAAATGGTTAAACTGTTGGCGAATATCAGGAATTAATTTTTCAATTACAGATATATTATATTCTTGTTGATAGGTGTTCATGGAATGGATCAGTTTCTGCAATAAACCTTCTATTTCCTGAAACTGTTGCGGTTGCGAAAAATCTGCTAAACGCTGAAAATAGCGCAGCATTTGCCCTAGGCTGTAACTAATAGAGTGCGGAAACTGTGTATTGAATAAAACCTGATGAATAACTTCTTTTGCATTCAAAGCATTTTTGTAATACTTGGTATGAAACTCATATCCAGACAGCGCATACAGTAGATATTTCCAATGCACAGTTTCTACTTCTGCCTTCACCATTTGCTTCCGCTTGAATTCTACAATCTCTAAGTTTTGGAGACAGCGCTCCATATACTTTCCTAAATTCAAAAAAGTATAACCTTCGCCTCGGTTCATGGTAACGTCCAGCGTTCCATAGAAAATAATACTGTCGCGTAGTAAAAAATCCAATGCCGTTACCGGATCATTATGAGTGATCAGATTTTCGGTTTTGGGTTCTAAGATGTGATGGTAGTAATCATTGAGTGCCTGCCACAGTTCTTTGGTGATATAATCCTGCACCGAGCGCGCATTCTCTCGCACGCGAACAATGTTGGTAAACACCGAGCACTCATGCGGTCGGCTCAGCAACAAATGATGCAACGCCTGCCGGTAATTTTCCACTTTAACTTTTTGTTCTGGGCGATCGCTTCCAAACGAATCCGCCAACAGCTGCCAGTTGTAGTCAAGCAATTCATCTTGCGAAGCGATGTAGTCTGTGCGCAAGAGTCGCAATAAATTATCGGTGCGCTCGAGGTATCGCGCCATCCAAAAAACAGAATCAGCTACTCTACTTAACATACATTACTATCGTGACGAGTCATATAAGTCGATTATCCCAACACCCACGTATCTTTACTGCCACCGCCCTGCGATGAATTGACTACCAGTGAGCCTTCGCGCAAAGCTACCCGAGTCAATCCGCCCGGCACAATTTCAATACCTTGCGGTCCGTACAAAGCAAATGGGCGCAAGTCCACGTGGCGGGGTTGTATCTTATTGTTGATATAACACGGCACTGATGAAAGATGAATCATCGGCTGTGCGATAAACTGGCGAGGATTTTTCTCTACTTCCGAGCGATAGGCAGCAATGTGTTCATCTGTAGCCGCATGCCCCATCAACATCCCATAACCACCGCTTTCGTTGGTTTTTTTAATCACCATTTTCCGAACTTGAGAAAACACCAACTCAAAATGATCACGGTTATCCATGTAATAGGTTGGTACCGTTTTGAGAATAGGCTCTTCATTCAAATAATATCGAATCATACTCGGCACGAATGTATAGACCGCTTTGTCATCGGCCACACCGTTTCCAGGTGCGTTGATGATCGCTACATTCCCGGCCCGATATGCATAATACAATCCGGAGACGCCCAGCATACTACCGGGGTTGAATACCAAAGGATCAAGATACTCATCATCCACTCTTCGGTAGATAACATCAACTTGCCTCAGGCCTGCTGTAGTTTTCATATACACTTTCGTGTCGTTTACGACCAAGTCGCGGCCTTCCACCAACTCCACTCCCATCAACCGGGCAAGGGTAGTGTGCTCAAAGTAGGCTGAATTATAAATACCGGGTGTAAGCAATACCACCGTAGGGTTGCTGGTTTGTCGATTGGAGAGTGCTAATAAATTTTTAAGCAACAGATCCGGATAATCCTTCACCGAACGCACATTGTTCTTCGGCAACAAGCCCGGAAAAATCCGGTACGTCATGTTTCTGTTTTCGAGCATGTACGACACACCTGATGGAGTTCGCAAATTATCTTCTAAAACATAAAAAGAACCATCGCTGTCGCGGATGAGGTCGATGCCCGAGATGTGCGTGTAAATATCAAATGGCACATCTACATTCACCATTTCCTTCAGGTAATTGGGACAGGAGTAGATGAGCGAGGCAGGAATGATTTTATCCTTTATAATGGCTTGCTCATGATAAACGTCTTTCAAAAAAATATTAAGTGCTTTGAGCCGCTGACGGATACCCGCTTCAATGTGCGTCCATTCGGCACCGGTAATGATGCGCGGAATAATATCAAACGGAAATATTTTCTCGATGCCTTCCCCATCGCTATAAACAGTGAAAGTAATTCCCTGGCTCATGAAGAGCTTTTTGGCCAGTTCATCCTTCTGGGTCAA
Organism: Bacteroidota bacterium; assembly: GCA_016191555.1. GTDB lineage: Bacteria > Bacteroidota > Bacteroidia > Cytophagales > Cyclobacteriaceae > ELB16-189. Next base: position 38,857 of record JACPVX010000038.1, on the reverse strand, counting down.
ATCACCCAGCGAGGCCTTTTCCAAACTATCTAAAAATACCTGATAGTGCTTTCTGATTTCGCCTTGCGCCTGCATTTCATCCCATGTATCGGGAGGCGATTGATAGCTCGATAAAAAATGATGGAATGACATTTCTTTAAAGATACTAATCAGTGGGAATCATGCAAGATGCTGATCGGAGAATTTGCAATTCCTACAACCAAAATTAAAACGAAACCGTTTGCAATTTTATCGATTATACTTTCTTCAAAAAAAAACGGTGCCGGGTTTGTTCGACCCCGACACCGCAACCCCTAACTAATAAGATCTTTTAATTCGCTCCGTCAGTCATAGCATAGTTTACTGTATAACCACCTACTCGTTTACCAAGCGATAAGCCTTCTTTACAATCCGAGCGATAATGAATTGCACCATACAAGCGTGAGTTGGATGCCTCATCGGCCATCGAACTAAAACTGGTAGCGCCTTGTGGGAATAGATAAGACAACACGGTAGATGCCGAAGCTGAAAACGTAGAATGACCTGACACGTACGCGGGGAAGTTGGGAATACCCGTTGAAGTTTTAATCGATGGATCTAATTGCGTAGGACGCGGATTGAAATAAAAGTATTTTGTATTCCAGCAAGCCACTCCGGCATCATGAAGTGCCATGTTGAGTAATGCAAAGGCACGCGCTGCGCGCACTTCACTAAACTTTGCATCGCGAATGTATTCTTCTGCAATATCATTCCAGTGTCCTGGAGGGGTGTATGTTCCTGCACCATCTGCCCACCTATGTACAATCGCCATCTGCTCACGGGTTACGCCCGAAGCGTAACGTTTCACCTCGGCAAGCTCTTGCTTCATCTGATCAGATGAAGTAGAAGGTGGCGGCAACGGACGTTCACTCACAATTTGTGCCGGTGAGAGGTTCCAAGCTTTTACATTTCCGAAAAACGGAAGCATCGGTGGGCGTGCCGGCACATCCAAACTAATCCATGGAATTTCGCCCTTCGTGATCGCATCATTCTCAAAGACTTTCCATTGGGCAGGTGTTCCAATGGCGGCACCCATTCCATCGGTTCTAAATCGTCCGGTACCTGCTGCTGTAATAAACCCAGCTACAGACTTACCTAAATTCAATCCTGCTGTAATATCGCTGGAAGTTGCTCTTCCAGACCACAATGCCGCGTTGCGTTGGTCTGCCGCTAGTTTAGTGATTTCCTCTACCGAAGCGGGAAATAATACTTTCAACATTTCTGCTGCTGCTCCCGACATGGTTGCATCTTCCGATGGATACGGAGGCAAATCAATTTTAGGCATCAATGCCTGCACTCCGTTGTCGACTTCATAAGGCGAATCAGGGCGAGTCGCTTTATAAAAATCTTTATAGTACCATGCTGCTTTCAATGCATCGTAGATAGCCACACTCACATAGCTATACGCACGTGCCGCATACGGTGGATTAGAAAATGGAAACTGTGGATTGCTGAATGGGTTTTCGGCATCCGGTGTAGGATAACTGCCATCGGGATTGGGAACCGGAGGCAAATTATATTGCGCTACCAGCTTGCGAAAGATTTGATTCCAACGCAACACTCCACCTACACTCCAATACTCAATGGTTTTCTTTTGATCGGATGTCAGCTTACTTTGAATGTCTTTTAATGAAGCCAATTCGGCCAAGTAGGCTGCAGAGTTTGGAGCCGTTGGAGCAGGCACAACAATCTGACTGTTGGAAGTTAATACAATGGGCAACCAGGTGCCCGCATTAGCATCCACACTAGTTGGCACATACGGATACAAGGCTTCAGTTCCGGTAATGTCTTTGCAGCTAAATGGAAATACAATCAGAATCAGTGCAACGACAAATAAGCGTATAGTAAATATCTTCATAATCAATTATTGATTTTCTTTTTTAGCAAAATGAAATGTGTAAAGTATGCCACCCATTACGCTGAACGACTGACCCACATTAAGGCCGTCTACGGTATAAGAAATCTGAGCACGCACCGCAAAGTTTTTAGGCTTGGGTAAATAGTACATTCCCAAAACGCCCACCTTCAAAAAATTCATTCGGTTGGAAACAAAGGGCATATCTTGTTTGCGGATGTCGCCACCGCCCAATGTATTTTGTTGGGTCAGATTAATTTCTGTTTGCAGCGCATTTTTGTGGTAGCCTATGCTGTAGGTAGAGGTGAACTGATTGGGCATCCACACCTGATTGGTAAAATAAATATTGCCATCTGTATAGTACGATGGTCGATCCAACGAAACATTGCTGCGCCACATGTAAGACCCTGAAGCACTGACAAACCATCCCTGATTCATTCGGTAAGCTGCCGTTACACGACCCGACACAGTTGTGCTTTGTAAACCTATCGAGAGTGGTAAAAAATCGGGTGTATAATTCGTGAGTGGAGTAGAAAATGAGCCAACGCCAAACGCAGATAATTTCCCGGTTCCAATTTCCTTTCCTAAAAACTGGTACTTCACCGCCAGTGTCAAATCCTGAATGCCATCCAATCCTACCAAAGTTCCACCACTCGCTTTCGTTGTGACATACGGTGCCATGGCAATCAGATTGATCTTATCAGTCAACCCATAATTGCCCACCCACATAATTTGTGTAGTTGTGAGCGTTCCAATGTTTTGGTTATCTCTTTTTAGCGATCCTTCCCAATAATTTTTCCATTGGTCGTAGGTGTACATAAAGCCGGTACAGAAATCCTTTTTCGGCATCATCAGGTGATCGGTGATTGTTTGCGCGCTGGCTGAATAGAGCGAAACAATCGAAATACTCACGGCAAGTAAATATCTTGTCATAGATAGAAAAGGTTTAAACAGCATACCATTTTTTGGATATGCATCGTGAAAGAAAAATTACCTCGTAGCCAAACAGCTACTACAGTTGATTAAAAATGATTACTGGATAACAAACGCGTCTGAGACAGACGCAAAGAAAAAAACCGAATTAAGCCTCGGGGGGCTGCACAATGTGCTGATTGAATTGAAAGCTATAAAGCTCGGTGGATGAAATAAGTTGACGGGTGGAGAAATTCCAACCACTTGTTAATGGCTCTACTGAAGTAGTGCACGAAATAAAATCTTTGGCAAACTGGGCTACTGTTTTAGCGCTTTGCTTGGCGCTGAAAGGTTTGTCTGTATACGACTTCACGTAATCTGCCAGCGCCTGATTGATCGTTTGAGTTTGCTGGTCTTTTACACAAACAATATATAATGTATCGCTTTGCAATTTCTGCTTTACCAATCGGTATACTTGGCCTTCGTGCTCAAATTCACCGTCTACACGTTCAAAATCTCTGGAGTCAGTAGCGTAAGGAATCGTAATCGGCACCTTAATAGTTACCTCTTGCTGATCGTAATTTTCATCGTCAAATTGTTGACGCATCGCCACCTCAGAAGAGAAGCGCAAACCCACAAATACACCATAATATCCCACCACATTGAGCAGGAATACGATGAGTAAAATGAGGGTAATGGTTCTTTTCACAGTTTCAAATGTAGAAGTTTCAGCCAGAAATCCAAAACAAAAAATTTCCGATGGGTCTATTAATCAAACCGAATGGCCTTCACCGGATTGATTTTAACGATCCAATAAGTAGGCAACAACAGCACCAACGTCACCATTCCAAAAATAATGAGGTTCAGCACAATCACTGTCAGCACCGACCATTCAATCGGCACATAGCTTACATAATAATCATGCGGATTCAGCTTCATAATTTTAAATTGGTCTTGCAGCCAGCAAATCCCAAGGCCTATCACATTTCCCCACAAAAGCCCGCGCACAATTAGGTTCATCCCATTATACATAAACACCGCACGCACCGTCCGATTCGTAGCACCCAATGCTTTTAGCACACCCACCATCGGCACACGTTCCATCACCAAAATCAAAATCACCGAAATCATATTCATCGATATCACAAACAAAATAATGCCCAGCAAAATTTTTACCTGCCGCTTTACCAAATCAAGCCATTCAAACACTTGAATAAATCGGTCGCGAACCGACTCCACATTCAAATCATAGTCCATCGAGCTGGCAATATTAATTCTTGCATTTTCCAACGCTGCCCGATCGTAATCAAACGAAAACACCGATGAGGGCGGTGCTTCCTCAAAAAAAAGTGTATCGCTCTCTGCCGGAATTTCCGTGTGATTAAAAGGCAAGCCCTTACTCCACAAATCAAAAGCACCAAACTGATTCATATCCAACGTCACCTCCAAGCCGCCCGCCTCGTTGGCAGTCCAGCCATTTAGTTGCTGCACCATTCGCAAATCACCAATCAACACTTTCCCATCAAAGTAGTCCGACAAATTCGTTTCATACAAGCCTACAATTTTCAACTTGCGAAAGCGCGGAGGGTTTTGAAAAAAATGTAAGATAATGTCATCGCCTACTTTAGCATCGATCTTATTGGCAATCACCCGACTGATTACCACTTCCTTCGAATATGTGGAATCGTTAAAATGTATAAACCGCCCCTCCACCATGTTATCTGTAAAGTAGTCTGGCGACTCTGCAAAATTCGAAGTTCCTCGCCCTACACCTTTAAAAACAATTCCCAACACCTCACCCTCCGTTTTGATTAAACCTGCTTTGTGGCTGTACTCCTGCACGTGTTTCACAAACGGAAACCGGGCTGGGTTTTCATACAACCCAATATGAAAATTGAAAGGCTGTTCTTCCACCGCATTGTTCATCGTAAACTTGGTAATCACCAAATGATTACTAAACCCATAAATTTTATTCTTCACCGCAGTTTGAAATCCCTGCATAATCAAAAACGAAACAATCGCAGCTGCCAAGCCAACGGCAATAGTGGCCACCGCAATCTTATGAATGATCGATGCAAATCCCCCCGAGGTACTTTGCCTAAGTCTTTTCGAAATGAAGTACGAAAGGTTCAAAGAATAACTAAATTTGATTTCCAGCAAATTAGAGAAAATGATTGATACCACACACACACATGTACTTGGCGGCCTGCCCCTGCGAGGCGCAACGGGGCACCGGGCTTTACGCTACAAGCCACGCCAACAGGCAACAGTCAATTTAAACAGTTCAAGCAAGCGTGTCTTTTCGCTTCAATCCCTGGCCGATGCTACCTACTCCACTCGGTGCGTCATCACACTACTACTCATTCTATTCAGCTTCACCGCATCGCAAGCGCAGAAAATACAAATGGGTGCCGAGCAACTCGATGTGCTGCTCGCTAAATTAGGTCAGCAGCGCGTGGCGTTGTTGGTCAATCACACGGCCACTATCGGCAAAACGCATCTCGTAGATTCTCTTCAAAAAAGAGGCGTAGCTATTCAAAAAATATTTTCTCCCGAGCACGGCTTCCGGGGCGATGCCGATGCAGGCGAAACCGTAAAAGATGGCACCGATGCAAAAACCGGCTTGCCCGTAGTGTCCCTCTACGGTTCCAACAAAAAACCGACAGCTGCCCAACTTGCCGATGTAGATATTGTCATCTTCGATATTCAAGATGTAGGCGTACGTTTTTATACCTACATCAGTTCCTTGCATTACTTAATGGAAGCTTGTGCCGAACAAAACAAAAAAGTAATTGTACTCGATCGCCCCAATCCGCATGGCAACATGGTCGATGGACCCTTGCTCGATCCTGCTCTTAAATCATTTGTAGGCATGCACCCTATTCCCATCGCACACGGACTCACCATTGCCGAATATGCACAAATGATCAATGGCGAAGGATGGCTGGAAGGAAAAAAGAAATGTCCGCTCGAAGTGGTGCCCATGAAAAATTATAACCACGCCATGTTCTATTCCATTCCCATCAAGCCATCGCCCAACCTACCGAACGATCAAGCCATCGCCTTGTATCCATCTACTTGTTTGTTTGAAGGCACTGCACTGAGTGTAGGACGCGGCACACAACATCCCTTCGAGTGGATCGGCCACCCCGATTTAAAAAATCAGCCGTTTCAATTTACACCCATCACCATTGTGGGCATGGCCAAAAATCCACCACATGAAAACAAAGTGTGCTACGGCATCGACCTGAGTAAAGAAAAAACCACCCACGAAATTTCGCTCAAGCACCTCATCCGTTTCTACCAGCAATTTCCCGACAAGGAAAAGTTTTTCATTCCTTACTTTGATAAACTAGCCGGAACGAAAAACCTCAAAGAGCAAATCAGAAAAGGCATGACCGAAAAACAAATTCGCGCCACGTGGAAAAAAGACTTGACTGAATTCAAGAAAAAAAGAAGCAAGTATCTTTTGTATTCTGAAAAATAATTTCATCACCGAACTTCTTTTCTTATGAAACGATTCCTGCGCATCCTTCGAATAGTGGGAGCGATCAGTCTGGTGCTAGTTGTGTTTGGCTACTGGTATTTGTTTACCGATAATCCATTTCCATCTGTTGATACCCAAGGGTTAATTCTAACCAACAGCAAAAACATTCCGGAAGGAACCGCACTGTTAAACTCGAATGACAGCACTCGGAAAAATATAGTCGCACAAGACGGCTGGTTTCGCGATCCGCTGGGTCGCGTGATGATTCTTCACGGCATCAACGTAAGTGGAAGCAGCAAAACACCTTTCGCTCCTTCCATTCCCAGCTATCAGAAAGAAAACTTTTATGAAAGCGTTTACACCGTTTCGTTTGTCGGTCGACCGTTTCCATTAGCCGAAGCCGATCAGCATTTTCAGCGTTTACATAAATGGGGATATCGGTTCATTCGCTTGCTAATCACATGGGAAGCCATTGAACATGCAGGCCCCGGCAAGTACGATGAAGAGTATCTCAACTATATTCAAACCATTGTAAAAAAAGCAGCCGAGCATCACATCAACGTATTCATCGATCCCCATCAGGATGTATGGAGCCGGTTTAGCGGTGGCGATGGCGCTCCATATTGGACGTTGGAAAAAGCAGGCTTCGATCCGCTCAAGTTTTCCGAAACCGGTGCGGCCGTCATTCACAATGTAGAAGGTGATCCTTTCCCAAAAATGATTTGGCCCACCAACTATGATAAGCTGGCCGCGGCCACCATGTTCACCTTATTCTTTGGCGGAAATGATTTTGCACCCGCAGCAAAAATGGATAGCATCTCAGCACAAGACTATTTACAATCACATTACATCAACGCCATTCTTCAAGTAGCGCTCAAACTAAAAGGAATGCCCAATGTGATTGGCTTTGATACATTCAACGAGCCATCCACAGGATACATTGGCATCAACGATTTAGATTCGCTCGGACTGCTGAAAAACGGATTGATGCCCACCTACTTCCAAGGTATGGTAGCAGGAAGCGGAAACACTGTAGAAGTAGGTCGCTACGAGTTTAAGTTGAGTGGTCCCACTGAAGTGGAAAAAGTAAAACTCAACCCCAATCATTTATCCGCCTGGAAAAAATCATCGCCCGACATTTGGCAACAAGCCGGTGTGTGGGGCTACGATGCAGAAAAGAAACCGGTTCTATTGCAACCCGATTATTTTAAAATCAGAAATGGTAAGCGCGTCAATTTTACCGAAAATTATTTCAAACCTTTTGCGGCAAAATTTGCTGAAGCCATTCACTCGGTGGATAGCTCGTGGCTCATCTTCACCGAAGCTGCATTGCATACGGAATTACCTGTCTTCGATTCACAAATAAGCCAACACATGGTCAATGCTGAACATTGGTACGATGGCGCCACACTTTTATTAAAAGAATATTCCACATGGTTTGGTGTTGACACGCAAAAGGCAAAGCCGGTTTTTGGTAAGTCAACCATCCGAAAAACATTTCACAACAACATGGCTGCCTTCAAGGAAGAAACGCAACGTACACTCGGCAACCAACCCACGCTGATAGGAGAATTTGGTATTCCCATGGACTTGCACGAAAAAGATTCGTACAGCACCGGTAATTATCAAGATCAGGAAGATTGCCTCGATCGATCTTTTCAAGCGATGGAATCCAATCAACTCAGCTACACACTTTGGAATTACACCACAGACAATACCAATACGCATGGCGATGGATGGAATGGCGAAGACCTTTCCATCTTCAGCACAACATCTCAGAAAACCAAATCAGCTGATTATAAAGGAGCCCGCGCAGTAGCAGCAGCTATTCGGCCATATCCTTACAAAATAGCTGGTGAACCCATCAACTACTTCTTCAATAAAGACGATGGCATTTTCTATCTGGAATTTACTTCATCCAGAGATGTATCCGTTCCCACCGAAATTTTCTTGCCCGCATTCCATTTCGAAAAAGGATTTGAAGTGCAACACACACCGGGTCAATTAAAATTCGATAACAAAAACAGTTTGTTGCTGTTCTACCCATCAGCAGTCGGAGTGCAACGATTGTTGATCAAAACGCACAGCAGGCTAAACGTGCATTGAAGTTGAATTATGACCAAACAGGAAAAAGCCAATAAAATCATTTCAATATTAGAAAAACTGTACCCCACAGTAGACGTGCCCTTGCATCACAAAGATGCGTACACACTTCTTGTGTCTGTTCTGCTTTCTGCGCAATGCACCGATGAACGTGTAAACAAAGTAACACCCCATCTTTTTAAAGCGGCTGATAATCCCTATGATATGATGAAGCTTTCAGTTGAAGAGATTCGCGAAATCATTAAGCCGTGCGGATTATCTCCCATGAAATCCAAAGGGATTGCCGGGCTATCAAAAATATTAGTAGAGAAATACAACGGGCAAGTGCCTGATACTTTTGAGGCGCTCGAAGCCCTTCCGGCAGTAGGTCATAAAACTGCCAGTGTAGTGATGACACAATGGTTCGGCAAACCCGCCTTTCCAGTAGATACTCATATTCATCGGCTTGCTTACCGCTGGACGCTGAGCACCGGTAAAAGCGTGGAGCAAACCGAACGCGATTTGAAAAAAGTAATCCCCATTGAAAAATGGAACAAAGCACACTTGCAAATCATTTACTTCGGCAGAGAATACTGCCCGGCACGCGGCCACGATTGGAAAACCTGCCCTATCTGCAAAAAGTATATGCGCAAAGAATTACGCGACTAATTCTTCCATAAATTGTCTATTTTCGAACCCCGCAAATTGAAGTTCATAGCTTCAATTAACGGTTTCTTAAATCTGTTCAAATGAATCCACTTCGCATCATTTTTATGGGCACTCCGGAGTTTGCAGTGCCTAGTTTGGAAATACTCATCGAAAATAAATTTCAGGTGGTGGCGGTGATTACTGCACCCGATAAACCGCAAGGTCGCGGGCAAAAATTGACTGCTTCACCGGTAAAAGAGTGCGCGTTGAAATACAATATTCCGGTATTGCAGCCTACCAATCTGAAATCACCTGAATTTTTAGAAGAGTTAAAAAGCTATCAAGCCAACCTGCAAATTGTGGTTGCCTTCCGCATGTTGCCCGAAGTAGTGTGGGCGATGCCTGCGATCGGCACGTTTAATTTACACGGCTCACTCCTACCACAATACCGCGGAGCTGCTCCGATCAACTGGGCGATCATCAATGGAGAAAAAGAAACAGGCGTCACCACGTTTTTTCTGAAACACGAAATTGATACCGGTAGCATCATCTTTCAAGACAAAGAACCCATTCATGAAAATGATGATGTGGGAACGGTGTACGAGCGACTGATGAACAAAGGCGCACAACTTGTTTTGAAGACAGTTCGTGCGATTGAAGATGAGAATTATCCTTCAACTTCGCAGCCAAATGGTATTGAGATAAAACATGCACCTAAAATCTTCAAAGAAACCTGCGAGATCAACTGGAATCAACCCAGCGAACAGGTTCGCAATTTTGTGCGAGGACTGAGTCCCTACCCTGCCGCTTGGAGTTCTTTGAACGGAAAAGTGTATAAGATATTTCGAGTGGCGAATTTGCCTTCGAACGCAGGCAACCCAACACAAAGCACCGGCTCCCTCCAAACCGATAACAATACGTATCTTTATATCAAAACTGGGGATGGCTGGATTTCCATCGAAGAATTTCAGCCGGAAGGAAAAAAGCGGATGGCCGTAAAGGATTTTTTCAGGGGCAACAAAATTTAAGAACAGAATGATTATTTCATTAATAGCGGCACGAACACAAAACGGAGTGATCGGAAAAAATAATGATCTCCCTTGGCACTTGCCCGATGATATGAAATATTTCATGCAAACCACTTCATCACACTATGTAGTGATGGGTAGAAAAAACTACGACTCGATTCCTGAAAAATTTCGACCGCTTCCCAACCGAACCAATATTGTTGTAACACGTCAATTGGGTTTTACCGCACCGAAGTGTACGGTAGTGCATTCGCTGGCAGATGCTATTCAACTGGCAGAAAATAATAATCAACAAGAACTGTTTATCATTGGCGGTGCTGAGATCTATCAACTTGCCATGCCGTTCGCTACTCGATTGTATTTAACCGAGATACAAACCGAGCTGGAAGGAGACACTTTCTTTCCCAAGTTTGATACAAACGAGTGGAGAGAAACTTCCCGCAAGCACCACGCAATTGATGATCGTCACCGGTTTGCTTTTGATTTTGTGATCTACGAAAAAAACTAATCTTTATGGAAACACACAAGAGAATACTTTCTATCTTATTTATTGTTCATGGCGTTTTGCAGGCTATCGGAATGCTTTTCGTATCCTTATTTCTATCCGCATTTTTGCCATTTATTATTTCAGAGGCCGATCAAGAGGCAAGAGAAGTACTTGAGTTGGTACTTCCTTTTATTCAATTCATTGGCTTTGGCATCATCGCCCTTTTTTCAATTCCTTCCATCGCGGGCGGAATAGCATTATTGAATGGAAAAAAGTGGGCACTCACACTACTCCTCATTTATGTCATCATTGACTTCAAAAGTAATTTGGATTACGGGTGCATCTTCCGGTATTGGAGAAGCTCTTACGTATGCGCTCGCTAAAGAAGGCGCTCATCTGATTTTATCCGCAAGAAGAAAAGAAGAGTTGGAACGTGTAAAGGGAAATTGCAAAGGTACCGATCCCGCCAACATTCATATTCTTCCATTGGATTTAGCAAAAGCGGAAACGCTACAACTAAATACAGAAGTGGCAATTCAAATTTTCGGGCGAATAGATATACTTATCAATAATGGTGGCATCAGTCAACGAAGCCTTGCACGCGAAACCAAACTGGCAGTAGACCGCGCCATTATGGAAGTAGATTACTTCGGAACTTTAGCTCTTACAAAATATTTATTGCCTCACTTTCTCAAAAGAAAATCAGGGCACTATGTAGTAACCAGCAGTGTGATGGGAATTATAGGAACCCCATATCGCTCAGGTTACTCAGCCGCCAAGCATGCTCTCCATGGCTTCTTTGATTCGCTTCGTGCGGAAGTGTGGAAAGAGAATATTTTCGTTACGTTGATTTGTCCAGGATGGATTCGCACCAATGTTACGATGAACGCCATGACAGGTGATGGCTCCAAGCTGAATGAAATGGACAAAACGACCGATCAAGGTTTAACACCGGAATTTTGTGCGAAGGAAATAGTAAAAGCCATTCAAAAGAAAAAAGAGGAAGTGTATATAGGAGGAGCAAAAGAAGTTTTTGGAGTTTACACGAAGCGTTTTTTTCCAAAACTATTTTCCAGGATCGTGCGAAAAATTAAAGTGAGATAAATTTTTAAAATCTAACTCTATGCTGAAATGGATTGATGTACTTCGATTTTCAAATAAAGGAAATCCAACACCACCTACACGTGTTGAAAAAAGTAATGAAGAGTGGAAGAAGGTATTAACAGCGGAACAATTTCAGGTTACCCGATTAAAAGGAACCGAACGCCCATTTACAGGCGAATACTGCGAGGCACACGAGCCAGGTCGCTATGCGTGCATTTGCTGTGGCACTCCACTATTTGACTCTCGATTAAAATTTGAATCGGGCACCGGCTGGCCGAGCTTTACTCAACCTGTTGAAGAAAATGTAGTGGCATACCACAAAGATTCCGGCTATGGCATGGTACGCGTAGAAGTGCTATGCAACGTGTGCGATAGTCACCTCGGTCATATTTTTCCGGATGGCCCCGAACCCAGCGGCCTTCGCTATTGTATCAACTCTGCATCACTTAAATTATTAAACGATGAGTAAAATTATTCTGGCATTTGGTATCCTATCCATCGCTATGATTGGCTGTCAACCATCTACAGAAAAAACTTCCAACTACTATCAGGAAACGTATCGGCCACAAATACATTTTACACCTGAAACTAATTGGATGAATGACCCGAATGGTCTGGTATATCTCGATGGTGAGTATCATCTTTTTTATCAATATAATCCGTATGGCAACACCTGGGGACACATGAGCTGGGGACATGCTGTGAGTACTGACTTATTGCATTGGCAACATTTGCCCATCGCTTTGCGCGAATACCAAGACCGGATTACCAACGACAGCACGATGATTTTTTCCGGAACAGCTGTAGTAGATAAAAACAACTCAGCAAGGTTCGGAGCCAATGCGCTCATTGCTATTTTCACTTCCAATGTTCACAAAGACAATCAAGGATTATTGCAACATCAAAGCCTCGCCTATAGCACCGACAAAGGACGCACTTGGACGTATTACAAAGAAAATCCGATACTGAGTATTCAACGAAAAGATTTTCGCGATCCAAAAGTTTTTTGGTATGAGCCCCAACAGAAATGGGTAATGGCGTTGGTAGTTCCGGATCGCTATACCGTGCAGTTTTACGATTCAAAAAATCTACTAAACTGGAACCTCACCGGTTCATTCACCGACTCAGGCGACACCACTCGCATCTGGGAGTGCCCCGACTTGTATCAGCTTCCCATCGAGAATGAAAACAAAACCAAATGGGTGCTCTCACTTTCCGGTGGTCACCCGCAAGGGCCGAAGTTTGTGGGCATGCAATATTTTGTTGGCGAATTTGATGGAAAGGCTTTTTCAAAAGATACTGCCAATCGTACTCCCAGCTATGTTGATTTTGGAAAAGATTTTTATGCCGGCATTGTGTACAACAATCTCGAGCATCCGCAAAATAAAAAAGTAATGATCGGTTGGGTTAACAATTGGACGTACGGAAATCAAATTCCTACTTCACCCTGGCGCAGTGCCATGTCGCTACCGCGCGAGTTGAGTCTGGCACACACATCTTCCGGATTTATTTTGCAACAACAACTCATAAGTTTAGAAAAATTACGTGGAGAAAAAATCACATCCATCGAAAAGGAAACTTTGAACGGTCCGTTTGAATTGACCGCCACGCTGTCAGAGGAAACAGCATTGGAACTGCTTACCGATGCTGGAGATCGTTTAGTTATTTCGTATGTGGAAGGTTCTGTTTCAGTGGATCGTGTCAAAATAAAAACTGATTTCCATCCGGATTTCGCAAGTGTAGAATCTTATGAAGTTCCCGATTATCCGGCAACAGTTAAGGTGCGATTGGTGGTGGATCAATCTATCGCTGAAATTTTTATCAACGATGGACTGGGTGTTATCACCGAGCAATTCTATTTTCAGCAGTCAACAATGAAAGTTAAAACTGCAGGAGATGTAAAGATCACCGAGGCATTTCACTTAAAAAGTGCTTGGGCAAAGTAGTTAGTTCGCTTCGGTTTTTCGATGATGCTCTGCCATTTCGATAACGGCTTTGAGCATACCCATCATACCAATTCTTAAACCTAAGCAACCGATGGCCAATTCATTTAAGATTGGGTTGCGGGAAATTGTACCGAACAATCCGATGTCCACAAAAAAAGCAACCAATACTGCCACCACGACAATAAATCGTTGAGCATACTTTGGGTTTTCAAAAACACGCCTCGAAATACTATTTTGAGTTTTGGTTGTGTCTTGCAAGGTGGAAAAACTGACGCCTAGGCCAAGGTACATTAACCCCTTGTTGATATCTGGAAAAGATGGCGCTCCACTCATCACAAACTCGCGATAGCAATAATAAATGGAAACGATCAAAAACGGATATTGCAAATAACTGATGATGTGAAAAATCTTTTTAGCATCCAGCATAGAAAGAAAGTTTAGATAAAAGGCAGTACAAGAAACTCATTTTTTTGCTAAGTACGCAATAGGATTCAGATAAAACATTTTCTTCCATCCTTGCTCGCTACGATCTACCCGCCATAAATAGGGAAACAATGTGATAATGCTATAATGTAAATGCGGAGGTTTTCCTTTCGCGTTGCCGGTAACCATCCGCTGAGGTAAAAGAAAGCCAATCAGAACAATGGCCAATAAAAAATATCGCCAACGAATGAGTATGGAAACAATCATACTTTTAATTCTGATTTGATTTTCGATTTAAAAATTGACGAACATCATTCATCCACGCATCGTGGTATTTCAATAGATATCTTTCATGGCCTGCCTCCGGATAGATCTTCAGAAACTTCTCTCCAGTAAGGTTGGTGAAAATAGATTGCGTCTCTTGCCTACTCACTCGGTCGTCTTTCGCTCCATAGAGCAATAAAGTAGGGCAATTAATTTTTGATGCGTACGAAACAGGGTTGTGACCAAATGCCCAAAATCCATTTTGCACTCCGCCCCAAAACACAATCATAGAGGCAAATGGAAATGAGGGCAATTTCATAAGACGAAAACGCGCTTGCACTGTCTGATACATTGTTCCAAACGGGCATTCGATGATGATTCCATTTACATTCATCGGATCATCAGCCATCGCTTTCATAATGGCAACTGCTCCCATCGAAACTCCGAATAAATAAATCGTTTGCTCACCTTGTTTTTGAATATACTCAAATGCTGTTCGCACTTGCATAGCTTCTTTAAAACCAATAGTGGTTTGGTTTCCTTCTGAATTACCAGAACCCATGAAGTCAACTAACAAGGTGTTGTATCCAAATTGTTGGAAGATTTCTGCGTGATCCAACAAGGAAGACTTTTCAGTTGCATAGCCATGAAACAAAATAATCGTTCCGATGGCATTCGTTTGTTTCACATACCAACATTCAATCGTGCGATTGCTCTGCAACACGACCGTTTCGAATTGAACTGATGGGGTCTTCGAGTTAACAGGTCTTGGGTTGCGGACACCGGTAAAAAGCGATTTCCACGCAACAGATGATTCGCCATTATTGATCTTTTTGTTTATAGCTGGTTCCTCAAAATGTGTAAAGCGATAAGAGTGAATGATGGCCAATAAATTTGAAAGAACAAAACCAAATACTATCAACCAAATGGAAAATCGAACCAGTCGCCTTTTGGTAAAGTGAATCAACATCGCAGCAGGATTATTGAATAATTCGCCCGGATTTCACAACAATCTCAGAACCCTCTGCCAGAAAAACAGATTTAGGTTTTTCGTTTTTCAAAAAAGCAAAATCATCGCCATACACATCTTTAAAGTCGACATCAATTTGTGAATCGATAGCTTGATAGACTTGCCAGGTCGGATGTTCTACACCGTATTCTGATGTCTTGGTTGGTGAAAGTTGGGTGTACCCCCAATAGTGTTCTGTAATGAATTCTTCTTCTGAATCTTTCAGTACTAAACTACTTTTACTTTCAGCTATGACCTTAAATGAGTTCCACGATTTCTTCTTCCATGCATATTCCACCACCAATCGATCTTCCGTGGTTGTCCAAGCGTGGCGCATCGGCATTGTTTCGTATTTCTCTTTGTAAACTGTGTTTGCCACAAAAGTGAGAGCTGGCTTTGGAACAATCTCTTTGACAAACACAACACCACGCTTCCATTCGCCATCATCTAGATAGCGAACATAAAATCGAAGGTTTACTTCCTCAAAATTTGAATGAAATGGGGTTTTAAATCCGAGTAGGCGCGTATTCAAAAACATGAAACCAACCAGACTGACATAGCAAGTGTTATTCCACAAATCAATTTCAGTCTTGTACGGCAAATACTTTTTTAAAAGAGATGGATCGATCGCATAGTTCGCAATAGCCAACTTGCGCCATTCTGCTTGTAAAAAAGTTCTTGCCATAACTTGTATTATTTCACCGGTTCACGATGGCCCACCCACGTAAATCGTTTCGTTACATATTCCGGGTTGGTGAATGATGCATTGCCGGAAGGATTACCACCCGTTACATGAAAGTCGGAGAAGGCGGCATTTTGATTCATGTAAATGCCGCCCACCAAATTAAAGGATACTGGAGTTGCTGCCAATGCCATTTCATCCGCAATCTTTTCGCGAACAGTTGAGTCGGTGGTGTATGCACCGCAAGAGATCGCTCCGTGTTCTTGTGCGAGCGATTGTGCCAGCGCAATGGATTCGTCCGTATTTTTTGTTTTGATGAGAAGCGCGATCGGCCCAAACAATTCTTTGCTGAAAATATCTTTCTTGCTGCCGTCTACTTCAATTACCACCGGAGTTGCTACACGTGCATTTTTAAATTGCGGATTTTCGAATGTGCGCGACTTCAACCAAACTTTGCCATCGATTTTTTCAGCATCGATGACACGTGTGCTGGTATTTTTATTTTGCACCGCACCTAACACAAATGGTCCGGCTTTTGGGTTGTCGATCAACCCATTGATGTTTGCTACAAACTTTTCTGCGAACTCGTCAAATGAAACAGAGCCCGTTGGTGTTTTGATTCCACTTGCCGGAATGTAAAAGTTTTGCGGAGCGGTACACATTTGGCCGCTGTATAAATTGACAGAGAAAGCGAGATTGGCCGCTACTTTGTCTACGTCTTCTACTGAATCTAAGATCACCGAGTTCACGCCTGTCTTCTCTGTGAAAACGGCTTTGCCTGGCAGCGCTTCCAAATACGAACCAAATGCAGAATTGCCGGTAAAGTCAATCAATTTTACACTTGGGTTTTCGGCTAACTCCTTCGTAATCATTTTATCAAATGTGTCAGCCGCCAACTGACATGTATTGGGATCCAAATTATTTTCTTGTAACACCTTTTGAATCTCTGCGACAAAAATGGCGATCGGCAGAATCGCACCGGGATGTGGTTTTACAATCACCGAATTTCCAGTTATTAAACTTCCGTAGATGCCGGTAACAGAATTCCAAGTCGGGAAGGTTGAACAACCAATCACTACCGAAATACCTTTGGGCACTGCGCGCCACTCTTTGTTGAGTTGCAGATTGAATTTACCCATCGGCTTTTCCCAGATAGCGCTGGATGGAAAGCGATTCAATTCTTCATACCCCGCAGCGATTGCTTCTAGTGCGCGATCGGCTGCATGTGGGCCGGATGCTTGAAACGCCATCATGTAACCTTGACCGGTAGTATGCATAGTAGCATACGCCACTTCAAAGAAGCGGGCTTTCACACGATCTAATGATTCCATCAAAATTCCAGCACGGTCTTGTGCAGATACTTTGCGCCACTGATGAAAAGAGTTTTGTGCGCGATCGATCAATGTGTTGGTGGAGAAAATAGGATAGCTCACTTTTAACTCTTCCTGCAAGTAAGGAGATTCCTCCTGCCCTGCCCATCCCTCTGGGTTGGATTGCAGCAACTCTTCAAATTTTTTACCAAGCGTATGTTTAAATTTCGCTTGTCCATCGGCATCGGCTGTTTCGCCATACACAGCTGGTGCCGGGTGCTCTACAAACGCTGCATAAAAAGTACGTGCATGCAAAGCATCAATGGCTTTGGTGATAGTTGGTTGATGTTTTTCGAATAATGTCATAATCAGTTTTTATTTGGAACCAAATACTTTCTTCAACAAATCAGTGGTGCGGGCAGCCGGATCTTGGCGGATGCTCTTTTCCTCTTTGGCAATCATGGTGAATAATCCTTGGATGGCCATATCGGTGGCGTAGTCATTCAGGTTGGGATTTACTTTGGTGATGAACGGAATACGGTTGTAGTTGTTGACGAGGTCGCCATAGTATTTAGTGGCTTGCACTTTGTCTAATGATGCTTGCACAATGGGTTTAAACTTTTCTTTCAATTGTGCAGTGGTTGTCTTTTTAAGATACTGAGTTGCAGCATCGGGTTGGCCTTTTAAAATGGCAAACGCATCATCGATCGTCATTTGTTTGATGGCGGCCACGAAAATAGGTTTTGCTTCTTTTGCAGCTTCTTCTGCTCCTCGATTTAAGGTAACTACAAATTTATCGACTTCTTTTCCCATGCCTAGTGCACGCAACTTGGTTTCAACCATTTTCACATCTTGCGGAAAAGGAATTTTGATCTCCGGATTTTTATAATAGCCATCTAATTTAGAGATCAGATCGGTGCCTTTGCTGACGCCATTGACCAATGCTTCTTTCAAACCATTCGTCACTTCGGCTGTGGTGAGTGGCTTGGAGGGGTCTAATACTTTTTTTGCATCGTTGAGGATTTTGTCTAACTGAGCAAACGAGCTGCTGCCCACGAGCATGAGGAAGAAGAAAATGTATTTTTTCATGTGTTTATAATTTTATGTTTAGGTCACATGGAATGCCCGAATAATCATTTTTGGTTGGTAAAAAGCATTTATATGGGCATTTCATAAGTAATAATATTCGATTACGAAGGTACGGAATCAAAACTTAAACGCGGTGAAATAGTTATTCATATAGGCTGTACAAAATTTGATGCGAAGTAAAACATCTTTTCGGTTCGCATTCATGGGGTGCAGGCATCGGCTAGGGATGGCAGTGGAAAGCCACGCTGGCACAAAATTTAAATATTGGCTGACGCGTATTGCGTGGCTTGGAGCGAACAGCCCGGTGCCCCCTGCGCCTCGCGGGGCAAGCCGCAAAAAATTAAACCAACGTTTCGCAGGTAATCTCGCTCGTGTTTTTACAACCTGCCAAACCCATCGTTAAATCAAAGTCGGCCAAAAAATTGCGAAGCACTTCTTTCACGCCTTCTTCGCCTGCGAGTGTGAGGCCATACACATACGGGCGACCAATGCACACGGCTGTTGCACCCAGCGCAAGTGCTTTGAAAGCATCGGCACCACCGCGCACACCACTGTCAATTAAAATCGGAATTCGACCTGCCACTGCTTCTGCAATTTTTGGAAGTGCTTCGAAGGTACTGATCGAACCATCGACCTGCCGACCACCATGATTGGAAATAACGATTCCATCGATGCCATGATCGATAGCAAGACGCGCATCATCAGGATGCAAAATTCCTTTCAGCAAAATGGGTAGCTTGGTATGCTGACGCAAAAATTTAAGATCGTCCCACGTGAGAGCAGGATTGGAGTAAATGCTGACAAACTTTTGTACTGCCTTAATAGGGCGTTTTGATTTTAGCTTTGAAAAAAATCCGTTGCCGGGATAATTTTTTGTCATGGTGATGAGTCCGCTGAGTAACTGATAAGTGAGTTGTTGTTTGGCTGCTGGCTCGGCTTCGTCCATTAATTTTTGAAACACCGGATCGGAGGTGTATTGTGCAATGCCGCGACCTTCCATGAAAGGCAGATACGCCATGTCAAGATCGCGCGTGCGCCAACCGAGCATAGTGGTATCGAGTGTGACGGCAATTGCTGAACAACCACATCGCTCGGCACGTTGCACAAAGCTCGCAACGAGGTCGCGCGACTTGCTCCAATACAATTGAAACCAGCGCGGACTATTGCCCATGACTTCAGCAACTTGCTCCATCGGGCGCGATGATTGATTGGAAAATATGTAAGGTATATTCAATGAGGCCGCGGCTTTGCCCACAGCAACATCAGCTTGCGGATGAACCATTTCTAACACGCCAATGGGTGAAAGAAAAAAGGGCGATGAATATTTTTGTCCGAGCAGTTGAATGCTGGTGTCGCGTTCGCTCACGTTACGCAACATGCGCGGAATGATTTTGTATTTCTCGAAAGAGGCTCGATTGGCGCGAATGGTTGACTCTAACCCTGCACCGCCAATGATGTACGCTTTTGCCTGCGTGCTCATTTTAGCAGCAGCAGATTCTTCTAACTTGATCGGATCAATCGGCACGATGGGCAAGCGACCTGCAAACCCGTTGGAATAAATTTCGCGCTGACGATTGGCTCCGGAAGTTGAAGAGGCGATCATGGTGTGGAATTAGATTTGAGATGTGAGCTGCGGATTTAATTTAGACTTTATTTTTGGTGTCGATGAGGATGGTGACAGGACCATTGTTAATCAAAGCTATTTTCATATCGGCACCGAACTCGCCCGTCTGCACGCTTTTACCTAACTCTTTACCGAGCGCAGCAATCATTTTTTCGTAGAGCGGAATGGCCACCGGTGGTTTGGCTGCTTTGACATAGCTGGGCCGCATTCCTTTCTTAGTGCTGGCATGCAAGGTAAACTGACTGACCAGCAGAATATCTCCGCCATCGTCTTTCACGCTGACGTTCATGACACCTTCAGCATCATCAAAAATGCGTAAGCCCACTAACTTGGTGCTAAGCCACTCAATGTCTTCATCGTTGTCGGCATCTTCAATGCCAATCAATATGAGAAGTCCTTTGCCAATTTGTGATTTGATAGCACCATGGATGGTGACGCTGGCTTCGGACACACGTTGAACGACTGCGATCATATTTCAATAAGCTTGCATTTCGATGGATGAATGAATGTGTTGACCTTGAGAGGGTTGTTGCGCATAAGCCACCAAGGCACGAGCTACTTTTATCGATTCGATAGACGCATATTTTTTAGGAATCAAGAATCCGAAAATTTTGTAGAAAGTCTGCGCGGCTTCTTCTCCGGTGCGTTGTTCTTGTCGCGGACCCGTGAGCAACGAGGGTTGCAAAATATGGTAGCTGTCGAAACCGATTTTGCTGATGGCTTCTTCGACTTCGCCTTTAACCTGATTGTAAAAAATAGATGAGTTTTTATTGGCGCCTAAAGCGGAGACCAATAAATATTTAGCTGCTCCGTTTTGTTTGGCCACCTGCGCCAATGCAAGTGGTGCATCGTAGTCTACCGCACGAAAGGCTTCTTTGGTTTTAGCTTTGCGCATAGTAGTGCCCAAGCAACAGAAAACATCATCGGCTTTCACGGTTTGTAATGCCGTGGGTATTGCAGCCAACTCGCATACAATGTTGTTGAGTTTAGAATGTGTAATAGCTAAAGGCTTGCGACTGATGGCCACTACTGATGAATAGGCATCGTGCTTCAGTAAGAGCTCTAAGAGTTGACTGCCGATCAATCCGGTAGTGCCTGCCACTAATGCTACTTTGCCCATGTTAGAATATTTGTTGAATCTCTTTCTTCAACTCCGACAACGAGTGGTTGATCAAATCTACTTTTCGGTCCATGGACATTTGAAACACTTGCTTGGCCAGATCGATGCTAGTTGCGTTGGCTGGCATTTGGCCGGCCGCTTCGTTGATCAGAATGATGAGGTCTTCTTTTGCATTTTTAATTTGATTCCACACGTCTTCGCTCATGTACACTTGCTGCGATACGTTGTGGTTGTATTCGTTGCGCACTTCATCTAACAATATTTTTTGAAAATCGCGGGCCGAGAGGCCGGGATTATTAAGTCGGATGAGTAAGTTTTGTGGGGAGATACGCTCTAAAAACAAAACCATTCGCTCGTAAGCTTGCAGGCGCGCGGGTAAAATCGTTTCGATGCTGCGGCCGCGCACTTCCAGTTTCTTCAAGTCAATTTCGCGCTGAATGAACGACCGCACCATCAGGTAAACGGCATAGAGCACAATCGCTGCAGGAATCAACAATTTTCCGAATTCTAATAAGGCATTCATAGGAATTTTTTAATGGTCTATTATGTTCGAAATTTAGGTAATTTTAAACGCATCCAAGTATTTTAAAAAAGATGTTTGACAACGTAAAACCCATTGGAATTAGTGCCCGTGCAGCAGCCGAGGTAAAAAAGATCATGCAAACCAAAAATATTCCGGCTGACTACGGCCTGCGACTTGGAATCAAAGGCGGTGGATGCGGAGGCGTAGCACTCATGATTGGCTTCGACAAGCAAAAGCCCACAGACTTAGCTTACGAAGTAGAAGGCATTCCGGTATACGTAGAAAAAAAACATACCATGTACTTGATCGGAAAGGAAGTCGACTTTTATGAAGGTGCCGATGCAAAAGGATTTTTATTTGCTGAGGCTAAGTAATTCTTTCGAAAATCAATAAACCTTAGTGCCTTGGTGCCTTAGTGGTAAATTTATCGCACCCTATTCACGATCACACTCGCCTTCTTGCACACACCACCAATAGGCGGATTGAACTTGGATATCTTTACCTCCACTACTTTGGCAGAAGGAAATTTCTGTAATGATTCTTCAGCAATTAAATGACCTACCGTTTCCAGTAACTTTGCCGGACGCTCCATCGCTTCTTTTACAATGGCATATACATCTTCGTAGTTGATGGTGCCTGTTAGTTCATCGCGAAAAGCGGACTCCGAAAAAACGGTGTCGATGGAAACATCCACCTCAAACTTATTTCCCGATGACCGCTCGTGCGGATACACTCCATGGTAGGCGTGGAACTCAAGGCCTTCCAGCACTACTTTACCTGTCATTGGATGTCGTCAAAAAAAGATTTTTGCACTTTGGGTTCGCTCGCCATTACTGGCTGAGAAACTTCCTTCACGACAGGTTGTGCGGGCAACGCCATCGCATTTTTGATTTCGCGTTCTA
This sequence comes from Bacteroidota bacterium, assembly GCA_016191555.1. Taxonomy (GTDB): domain Bacteria; phylum Bacteroidota; class Bacteroidia; order Cytophagales; family Cyclobacteriaceae; genus ELB16-189. The sequence goes on along the minus strand of JACPVX010000038.1, from coordinate 16,344 downwards.
CCTCGGCATTAGGAAACAAGGCTTTCTTCGTTTCGCGTTTAGCGAGAGCCAAATGTTGATCAGGATCAAAATCACGCGCGGCTGTTTTGGCGCGATCCACACGGTCAATTGTTTCTGCTGCCAGACGTTTCATATCTGAAAGCAAATTGTCTTTATGAAGTTCTAACGTCTTGTAGTGCTGTCCCAATGTTTTCAAGCGCTCTTCCATCTCCACTAGCATCTGCTTTGAAATAAACTCCGATTCTTCGATGGTGTTTTTCGCTTTGTTCTTCGCCTCGTTCAGCATCGAATCAGCCTTCATTTGGGCCTCACGTAAAATCAACTCAGCGGTTTTGTTAGCTTGATCAATCACATTCGCACCCGTATCTTCGGCTGTCTTGAGCGTTTTATAAAGAGAGCTTTCCACCTCGCGCAACTTGGCTACTTCGCGCTCGGTAGCCTCGTACTTAATTTTCATTTCCTTGGCATCGTCCTGCATGCGCTCCCACTCTTGCGAGAGCGATTGGAGATATGCATTTACTTCGTCCTTATCGTAGCCGCGCAATACACGCTCAAAAGCTTTCTGGCGAATTTCTAACGGTGTGATTCTCATGATGTGGTAGTTTAAATGACAGTTAAAAAAATGAAAGATTAAAAAATGAAAAAATCCACTAACAAATATAGTAATTAGTTCTGAATATGCTTAGCATCAGGCATTTAATAAAATTAAACGAACACAACAGGCAAATATTGCGGCCTGCCGGGCTGTCGGCAGTCGCCAGCCAATGCTGATACCGCCATAGTGGCTGGGCTCCAACAATGCCTCCATCCCTGGCCGAGTGCGGGTGAACTGAAACGTTTTTTCTGTCACTTAGAATCCGATAAATAAGTAGATTTAAATTCTGTTCACCGATCCAACTTAAATATGCAGCGCTACTATTCATATAGCACAATTCAATTTATCCTGTTCCTATTTCTTTTCAGTTGCCAATCGAATTCATACAAACTTGTCGTAGCCATACCGAACGCTGATAATCTGCAAACCCCTTGCACCGCTTATTTGAATGGCTTAGATGTTGGGGTTCTCGAAAATTTACGGCTAGGAAATCAAGGTCAATTATACGGTGACTTGGTATTTACTAAAATCAATAGCCTTCCATCGGACAGTGAGTTTTTAATAACCACTCAATTACTGGGAGGTAAATCCTTTCAAATTAAAAGTGGCACCAGTATAACTATACTCGTGCACGGTGATACTGTCATATGCCAAGAGGTAAAAACTAATTCGATCAAAGCCGGTGTCGCTAATCCTCTTGAAGATTTTATGAAAATCCCTCAAAAGCAAGACTCCATCCTGAAGGAGTTGCAGCGTCTCAATCAAAATATTGAAAAAGTGTTGAAGGAAAAGAAAACGAAATAGAGTAACAATTGATTTACCAATGAAAACGAAACAACCAACTCTCACTGACCAAGAACTTGTTACCCAACACATCCAAAAACTAGCACCAGATTTACGAGCGGTGGTCGAGTACATTCGTCTGTTCATTCTAAAAATTGATCCATCCATCGGTGAGCAAATCAAATGGAACAATCCCTGCTTTTACTATACCGGGGAAATGAAAGCCTTCGACCCGAAAGAGTACAAAAGGGAAATTGTAGTGATGAATCTTTTCAAAGGCCGCATCATGCTGGTATTGCCGAGTGGCGCCAAAGTAAAAGATACCTCCGGCTTACTGCAAGGTGATTACAAAGACGGTCGAAGAACCATCACGTTCGCTGATCTGGCGGATGTAAAATCAAAAGAAAAACATCTTAAAAAGATCATTCAAAATTGGCTTCAGCAAGTGGAATAAATACTACTCTTCGGGCTTGCGAGCCGGTTGTGCTTTGATCTCTCGTAGATTGATATTGTATTGATCAAACAGCTTCCGCGAATCATCGATAAAAGTTTTGAAAAGTGTTTTCGAAGCTTCGTCTTTGATAAAACCCGTGGTGTCATTTTCAAAATCATTCACCGGAAGGGAATAAAAATGTTGCTTCGAATCGGCCGTGCGATACACCCACTCCAACAAATAACCGGCCGAATCAATACGAGTTGTAGCCAGACTATCTTTGGTAATCTTGCTCAATTCCACCCGCAACATCGCACCTCCATTTCGGTAACGAGGCCGTTGCCCGGAAATAAAATTGCCCAAAGAATACGCCACCAGTTGTTGCTGTTCCTTTCGCCACTGCATGGGCTGCAGCACGTGCGGATGTGAGCCGATAACTAACTTCACACCCCATCGAAAAAATAATTCCGTCAACATTTTCTGTTCAGTTGAAGGCTGCGACTGATACTCCAAACCCCAATGCGTGAAAACGATGATCGCATCGGGTTGCATTTGTTGCGCCTTCAAAATGTCTTTGTGCATTTGAGCCGTGTCGATCAGGTTCACAACATTCGGCTTCGTCACTCGAATGCCGTTAGTGCCATAGGTGTAATTCAGTAATGCCAGTCGAAAACCTTTTCTTTGTATAATCAGCGGATACAGACTGGCTCGCTCCGCACTATCACGAAATGTTCCGGTGTGTATAAATCCAAGGCTGTCCAGCATTTTGATCGTTCGCTCCACTCCTTTCTTTCCTCGATCCAAACTGTGATTATTAGCCGTTACCAACACGTCCATTCCGGCATCTTTCAATGCGAGTGCTAATTCATCGGGTGCGCAAAACTGTGGGTATCCTTTGAAGGGAGCTCCTGCCAATGTCAATTCCAAATTACCAATGGCAAGATCTACGGATTCGAAGTAGGGCTTTACAAATTGAAAGCACTGATCATATTCATATTTTTTAGTGATTGGATTGTAGGCGCTCTGTATCTGCGAATCGTGTTGCATGATGTCACCCAAAAACAACAACGACAAGCGGGTGGTGTCTTGCGCGAATGCACCAGAACTCACACACATCAGCAACAAAATCACTTTACTTCTTCTCATTTGCTTTCGCTTATCACACTAAAATCAATTTCCCAAACAGATATACTTCGATCGTCACTAGCACTAATCAATTGATTATGGTCCGATGTCCATAACAACTTATTCACCGAAGTACCATGCCCCGCGTGACGTCCTTTGTCAATTACTTTCAACAACTTCAACGCCTGCGCGTCCCACACTTTTACCGACTTATCCATGCTGGCTGTAGCAAAATAGTTTCCGTCCGGACTAAACACTAAATGATTGATGGCATACAGGTGTGCAGCAATTTCCTCTACGGATTGGTAACCATTAGCAGCATCCCACAATCTCAACTTCGCATCGCGACCTCCACTGATTAAGTAATTAGAATTCGGCATGTAACTCAGTGTAAACACAGAATTGGTATGCGCGACAAACTCGTGTTTCAACGAATAATCTTCCGTTGAAAAAATGCGGATCGAAAAATCGCTGAACCCAATGGCTACTTCACTTCCATTTGGATTAACGGCCATAGCACGAATACTCTTCTCGCTGATGCGCATTCTTTTTTTGATTCGCCATTCTTTTAAATCTATTATGGTTAAAAAACCATCGCCACCGGCAATCCATAAATCATTTCCAATGGACTGAATATCAAAAATGGCTGCATCTGAAATTTGCAGAGAGGCTAATTCCTTCTTGTCCTTCCAATCCAGCAGATGAATACCCGAATAATTTTGTGCCGCAATCAACTGATCGGTGTCTTTCAGATAGTGCAAAGCATAAATAGAGTTCGGCAGTTTGGCTATTAGCTCTCCTTCCTCCGGCCGCGCTAAATCCCACCGCGCCACCATGCCTTTGCCATCGGCTGAAAAAAAATGCTGTTCATCTCCACTTGCCTGAAGGGTGTAGACGCAGTCGGGATGACCCGTGAGGGTATGGATTTTTTTAACGAGTGGCGTTGGCATTTTCTGCCTGAATTAGAGAATTGAAATTATTTTCACAAAATTGGGCTATAAAGCCATAGCAACCAATGCCTCTTCACAAAATAGAACAATACAATCAGGGTGGATGGGGCATTTGGCACATCGAAGAGACCGAAGAAGAGTTGGCGTTTGATGCCTTCGAACAGTCTCCGGCTGAATTAGTAAGCATCACCAAACGACTGGAGTGGCTTGCAGCACGTGTTTTAATTAGGCAACTCATCGAACAAAACAATTTCACCTACAACGGCTTGGTGAAAGACCAATTCGGCAAACCTTTTTTGCGCGATCTGCCACTGCAAATCTCTCTCACTCATTCTTTCCCTTACGTAGCTGCGCAATGGCATACATCACTGCCTGTTGGGATTGACTTAGAACAACCCAAAGGCAAGCTGTTGAACGTAGGTCCAAGGGTTTTGTCACCGGAAGAGTGGAATGATGCCAACTCAGACCTGACCAAATTGTGCATCTATTGGTGCGCCAAAGAGGCATTGTATAAAAATTATGGCCAGCGGGGGCTTCATTTTGCGCAGCAATTGCTGGTTGAGCCTTTTGAGACGAAGCTGGCCGGGTTTTTGAAGGGTAGTATCCATGTCAACGACCAAAAACAAGATGTAACTTTGGAGTATCGGGTGGAAAACGATTTTGTGGTGGTTTTGACTAAACATTCATGATATGCAAAAACTAATTTTCATTTTATTGTTTGCTGCGATTTCCGCACAAGCACAACAAGTTCAGAATTTCAGTTTGCTCAATGCGAACGATGGTAGTACTGTTGAGTTGAATCAATTCACGTCTTCATCCGCCATTGTGGTGGTATTTACGAGCAACGAATGCCCGTACGATAATTATTATAAAGACCGTTTGAAGAAACTGATCGATCAGTACAAAGGAAAAGTTCAGTTTCTGTTGGTCAATTCCAACGTAGATCCGCAAGAGTCGACAGAGAAAATGGCGATTCATTATACAGACTTAGGAGTTCCTTATTTGGCCGATAAAGATCAGAAAGCGATGGAAAACTTTGGCGCTCGCAAAAGCCCGGAAGTATTTTTAATAAGCCCGCAATTGAATATCGTTTACAGCGGAGCCATCGATGACAACCCGCAAGTGGCTACCGACACCAAACAAAATTTTCTGAAAGATGCTATCGACAAGTTTTTAGCTGGGCAGAAAATAGAGGTGGCTAACAATCGGGTGCTGGGATGTACGATAAAAAAGAAGTAGTCTCAAACCCCCAAATCTCCGCCATCTGAAATTTCGATTAGCAAGAGCTTAACCTCTTCGGCCTTGGCATGTTCACCAATTTTTTCAAACGACATCACTAGATTTCGCAAAGCGCGTCTGATGATTTCTAAACTATTACAAGGCTCGTAAAAAGAAGTCTGGGGAACGAGGTGCAACTCGTTGATATAGTTTTCAATGTCTTGCTTCGAAAAGATTAAACCGCGATTGAAGGCATTGATATAAAATTGATGCTTATCGTCTTTGTAGGTGAGAATAAATAAATTCGGAAGGTTCACTCCGCTCACCGGCAACTTTAATTTCTGGGCTACCAGCATGTAAATCACACACAACGTAATCGGGTTGCCCTTGCGTGATTCCAGCACAATGTTGATCATCGAATTGCCGGGCGAATGAAAATTTTTGGTGTTAGCTCCGAACTTCAGCTTGTTAAACAATACACTATTGATCACCTTCACTTGATCATATGGGTACAAATCAGGGCGAAACTCCAACCACGTGTCGTAGTAAATTTGCTCTAAGTCTTGTCGTAATTTCTCTAATTCTAAATCAGGATATTGATACGTAGCCAATATCCACATACCCGTCAGCAAATCCTGATCGGGTGAATGATACCATTCTTTTAATCGCTCTTTGAGCAACTCATATTGAAGTGTGTGGATAAGTTCTTCGATGCGGCTTTGCACATGAGGGTTCAGGTTACTCTCCCACTCATGCTCCAAAAAAGGAATTGCCTGCTTTCCAAGCGACAGAATCTTCTCCTCTACGTGCGAACTAATCTGCTTGTCCTCATCGTCCAGTAAAGAAACCAATGCCTTTAATTCACTTTCCTGCATCTAACTTTAATTCGTTGATTTGCTAATTCGGCAATTCGATAATTCACGCTCCCATTTTCATAAACGAATCACCGAATTAACGAATCAGCTAATTATTTACGTTTGAATCACCCCCACATTAAACTTCTCTACCGGTGCGTGGTTGGCGGCTGCGATGCCCATCGAAATCATCTTGCGTGTTTCGAGTGGGTCGATCACTCCATCTACCCACAAGCGCGAAGCCGCGTAATAAGGGCTCAACTGCTCGTTGTAGCGATCAGTAATTTCTTTCAGCAATAAATCTTCTTCCTCCTTCGTAATCGTTTTACCCTGCGCCTTCAACGTGCTTACGCGAATTTGCAGCAACGTCTTTGCAGCCGAGTTTCCACTCATCACCGCGATCTGTGCTGTAGGCCACGCAAAAATCAATCGCGGGTCATAGGCTTTGCCACACATAGCATAGTTGCCGGCACCGTACGAGTTTCCAATGATCACCGTAAACTTGGGCACGGTAGAGTTCGCCATCGCGTTCACCATCTTGGCACCATCTTTAATGATACCTCCGTGCTCGGCCTTGCTCCCCACCATAAAGCCACTCACATCCTGTAAGAATAACAACGGCACCTTACGCTGATTACAATTCATAATAAAGCGTGCTGCCTTATCGGCTGAATCCGAGTAGATCACTCCGCCCATCTGCATTTCGCCCTTTTTATTCTTCACCACTTTGCGTTGGTTGGCCACAATACCTACCGCCCATCCATCGATTCGCGCAAAGCCGCACACAATCGTTTTGCCATACAAAGCTTTGTATTCATCAAAAGCAGAATCGTCCACCATGCGTTTGATAATCTCCACCATATCGTAAGGTTTGGTGCGATCCGAAGGAATCATTCCATAAATCTCCTCTTGCTTTTCCTTCGGAGGTAAAGCAGGCAACCGATCAAAGCCCGCTACTGCCGGTGCTCCGATTTTATCGAACAATCCGCGGATGTAATCGAGACAGGCCTGATCATTCGGGAACTTATTATCTGTTACACCTGAAATCTCGCATTGAGTTGTCGCACCACCCAGCGTTTCATTATCAATATCTTCACCGATAGCAGCTTTCACCAAATACGATCCTGCTAAAAAGATCGAACCGGTTTTATCAACAATCATCGCCTCGTCCGACATAATCGGTAGATAAGCACCACCCGCCACGCAGCTTCCCATAATCGCGGCTACCTGCACGATGCCCATGGCCGACATTTTCGCATTGTTCCTAAACTGCCTTCCAAAATGTTCTTTGTCCGGAAAAATTTCATCCTGCATGGGCAGAAAAACACCGGCACTATCCACCAGATAAATAATGGGCAGATGATTTTCCATCGCAATCTCTTGTGCTCGCAAATTTTTCTTGGCTGTAATGGGAAACCAGGCTCCGGCTTTAACGGTAGCATCGTTGGCCACAATCACACATTGTCTGCCTTTCACAAAACCAATGCCCGTAACCACTCCGCCTGAAGGGCAACCGCCCTGCTCTTTATACATGCCTTCTCCGGCAAAGAGAGCTATTTCTAAAAAATAAGATCCTTTGTCGATAAGATAATCAATGCGCTCGCGCGCGGTCAGTTTCCCTTTCTGATGTTGGTCTTCAATTTTCTTTTCGCCACCACCCAGCATCGTCTTTTTTCCCTTCGACTTGAGTTGAAAGCAGAGTTGCTTAAGCTGATCTTCGTTCTTATTAAATTCTAAATCCATTCGGTGGTTTGGGTTACAACAGCCAACTATTTCTTTTTTGCGGCTGCCTTTTTCTGCTCTTCCTCTTTACGCTTGTCGCGCTCAATCTTCTCTTTGCTTTTTCCCAGCGGTCCTAAAAAATGTTTTGGGTTGCTATTGAAATGTACCACCAACGTATCGAGGTCTTTCACCAACCGGTTGATGTTGACATACAATGTATCTTCCGTCAGCAACTTACTCATGGTGTTGTCTCCTTTGTTCAGTCGGGCGAGTGTCTGATTCAAATTGCCGATGGCTTGCTGTGTCTTTTGAAGTGTTTGGTTCAGCTTCATCATCTTCAAAGAATCTGAAATCGTTTTGAAGTTATGAAGTGTAGGACGCAATTCGTGTAGTGTTGTATTTAAGTTATCCGCCACGCCTTTTACTGAACCCGACAAATCCTCCATTTTCGTATTGGCTGTCACCAAGGTTTTGTTCAGCAAATCAGGTGTTGTTTGCAGTTTGGCAAAAATCACTTCGAGTTGCTGCGAGTTCTTCGAAAGATTATCAATAATGCCATTGAATTTACGCAACGTGGTTTGCAAGTCCGAAGCTACGGGCGTAGCCGTTTCTGAAAGCACATCAAACATGCCCTTCGCTACTTCCGAGCGAATGGTATCGCCTGGTTTTATTTTGGTTTTCGACTGCCCGATTTGAAGCAACACTGATTTGCTACCTAACAGTGAACTATTCAAAATAGCAGTGGTAGAATCCGACAAAGGAACATTCGAGTCGATCTCCATCTCCACCAACACGTGGTTGTTTCTATTTTGCAACAGGCTGATGGCACTCACACGCCCCACCGGCATACCATTCACCAACACGGGGTTCGACACCGCTAACTGGTCAATGTTGTCATACACCGCATAATATTTCACTGAGCGTGAAAAAAAATCAATCCCCTTCAAGTAATTGAATCCAAAATAAAGCATTGCAATGGCAATGGCGATGAAGAGACCTACCTTAAATTCTTTAGTTTTCACGCAGTTAGTTAATTGATTCTATTTCCGTCTTATACTCCTTAAAGGCCCGGTAAATGCCCGATGCAATCATGTCTTGGCCATCATCCGACAATAAAAAACTCTCTTCTTTGCCTTGCGACAGAAAACCGGTTTCGATCAACACACTCGGCATCGAAGTTTTCCACAACACCAAAAATCCGGCTTGCTTTACACCCCTGCTAAATCGACCGGCCTTCGTTTTAAATTGATTCTCTACCTTCTGCGCAAAGCGTAAGCTACTCTCATGATATGCACTTTGGCTCAAGGTAAATAAAATGTACGATTCAGGACTCTTCGGGTCAAAACCTTCATAGCGTTGCTGGTAATTCTCGTCCATCAAAATCACAGAATTTTCACGCTTGGCCACCTCAAAATTGCCTTTGTCTTTATGCAAGCCCATCACAAAAGTCTCGGTGCCATGTGCCGGTGCGCCCGGCAGCGAATTGGCGTGTATGCAAATAAATAGCTGTGCCTTATTTCGGTTGGCCATATCAGCGCGCTCATCCAGCGCCACGTACTTATCATCTTTGCGGGTATAAATTACTTTCACATCCGGAAAGTTTTTTTCGATGTAAGCCCCCAACTTGAGCGAAATCTTTAGCGCCACATCCTTTTCCTTCGCCTTCTTGCCCAAAGTTCCGGGGTCTTTGCCCCCGTGGCCAGGGTCAATCACGATAGTTTCCAGCTTAAATTCAGCAGGCCGAAACGTAACTGAAGAGTTTAGCAAGGTTATTGCTACTAAAAGAAGATTAAAAGGGAATTTGCCCACAGTGGTTATTGAAGCTTGCGTAATTGCAATAAGTTTGTGTAAAGTTGTGAATTTTTCATTAAAAGGTAAACTGTTGAAGACCAAAGGAGGGCTATTGCGCCAAATGCATAGCTGTTTTGTTGCACGTGGGGGCATGGCCAAGCTAGTCGCAGTGGCCACCGGGCTTTTCGCTACAAGCCCTTACTCGCTGCAACCCAACCTACACGCCTCTTTTTTTAGGGCTTTTCGCTTCAATCCCTTGCCCGCTGCGCACGCGTACAGCGCCTATCGCCCCGTTTCACTTCGCTTATTCTTTTCACTCACGCTATTCGTCATATTCGTTTCATTTCTTTCATCGCAGGCACAGCAGCAACGGCCACGCCCCGAATCACCCATCGGCAGTCAGCCGCCACCTACTATTAAAGGAGATACCACCTCTTTTAAAAAAGATTCGGTAGCTACCGCCAAAAAAGGAGATATCGAAACCACCATTGTTTATTCTGCCACCGATTCAATCAACTTTAGCTTAGACAGAAAAATTGTAAAACTCTATGGCGATGCCAAAGTACAGTACGGCACTATTCAATTAGATGCAGAACTGATTGTAATTGACTACGAAAAATCAACCATCACCGCCAATGGCAAACCCGATTCTCTGGGTCGCCTCGTTGGGTTTCCGGTTTTTAAAGACGGCAAAGAAGAGTACGAAACCAAATCAATGACATATGACTTCAAATTGAAAAAAGCCTTTATCTCCGAAGTAGTGACAAAGCAGGGAGAGGGCTTTATGGCGGGCGCAAAAGTGTACAAAAACGACAAGAACGAGTTGTTCACCATCAACAACACCTACACGACCTGCGACTTAAAAGATCCACACTTCCGAATCATCTCCAAAAAAGCAAAAGCCATTCCCGGCGATAAAATTGTGACCGGTCCTTTTTATATGGAATTCAACCATGTGCCAACGCCACTGGGCTTCGCCTTCGGCATGTTTCCTTCCCAGCGACAAAGTTCTTCTGGGATTATCGTGCCCGAATATGGCGAAGAGCAACGAAGAGGTTTCTTCTTACGCAATGGCGGCTATTTCTTCGACATCAGCGATTATGTAAAACTAACACTCACGGCCGATATCTATTCGAAAGGGTCGAACGCGGTAAAAATCAATACCATCTACAACAACCGCTACAAGTACACAGGCTCATTCAACTTTGCTTTTACCAGCAATCTGGTAAACGACAAATTTGAAGATCAAAGCCGATTAAAAGATTTTCAACTCTCTTGGTCACATAGCCCTAAATCGCGCGGCTCCAGTCGCTTTTCTGCATCGGTCAACGCAGCATCTTCTTCCTTTACGGCCAATAATTATTTAGGGGTGAACTCCAACCCCAACATGCAGCGCCCCGACAATGTTTCGCGAAAGCTTACTTCGAACATCTCATATTCAAAAACATTTACGGGCACGCCATTTACGTTGGGCGTCAACATGCGCCACAGTCAAGATCTTTCCACCGGCCAGGTTGATTTGCCCTTACCGGATGTCACATTCAATGTGAACAACTTGTACCCATTTAAGAATAAAGGTCTTGGCGAAGCATTTGAAAATTTTAACATGCGCTACAGCATGACGGGCACCAATCAAATCACCAACAACATTGGTAAAATTGGAAATTCTACTAAAGACAGCATTGCCAGTTTCAATGGCGCCAATCTGGGATTGTTTTTCAGAAACGCCAAAAACGGTGTGAAGCATAACATCCCATTATCTACCACTATTAAAGTAAAAAAGTTTTTCGCGGTAAGCCCCAACATCTCCATCGATGAGACCTGGTATTTTCAAAAATTGAATTGGGGCGTAGATGCTACCGGCAAGAAAGCAGTAATTAAAGATACTTCACGTGTGTTCAATCGCATCACCAATTATACTTTCTCCGTCAGCATGACCACCCGCATTTACGGAACGTATCTCTCCAAAAATCCAAACGCCAAAATCAAAGGAATACGGCACGTGATCACACCAACTATTTCGTATGGTTATACCCCCGACTTCGGCGATCCAAGCTATGATTATTACCAGCGTCTGAATTTGAAAGACGCTGCCGGAAAAAATATCACGGTTTTGAAATCTCGCCACGAAGGTTTTGTGTATGGCGGCTCGCGTAGCGGGTTGAGCAATGCTGTCAGTTTTGGCATTGGAAACACCGTAGAGATGAAAGTACAAGGCAAGAAAGATTCCGTTGCGCGCAAAGTTTCTATCTTTAATAATCTCTCGATCAACTCAAGCTACAATTTCGCTGCCGATTCATTCAAGCTGGCTCCCATCAGCATGAGCGCCAACACGAACGTGCTCAATAATAAAATCAACATCAACATCAATGCTACTCTTGAGCCATATATAATTGAAAAAGGATGGAATACATTGACTATTCCAACAGAAGGCACTTCCATCATTGAGCGCAAAAGAGATCGTTTTGCTTGGGCAAATGGAAGCCTCGGTAGAATTACGTCTGCCGGTCTGGCGTTTAGCACGAACCTGAATCCGAAAGGACAAAAAAGTGATACCGAACTGCGCGACAAAGTGGCGAAATCAAATGCCAACCAAGCGGATAAGGATTATTTACTTCAAAATCCCAATGTGTATGTGGATTTTTCAGTGCCATGGAATTTGCGCATCAACTACAACATCAACTACAGCCACGGTGTGAATTCGGCTTCCCAAATTACACAGGCGCTGAATTTCTCAGGCGACTTGTCGCTTACCCAAAAATGGAAAATGACTTTCAATTCTGGTTATGATTTTGTCTCCGGTCAAATCACACAAACCAACTTCGGCATTAACCGCGATATTCACTGTTGGCAACTCTCTTTGAACTGGGTTCCCTTCGGTCCATTTCAAAACTATACGTTCAACATCGGTGTTAAGTCGACACTTCTCCGCGATCTCAAGCTAAACCGCACCCGCTCATTCTTCGATGTGCGTTAGTGCCTTCATCGAATTAAAGCTCTGTATTCACTTGATGTAATTCGGATCGTTTCAGATTAGTCGTGCTCAGCGACTTATAGCCTCCCAATATATTTTTCAAGCGATGATATCCTCGCGCTTTTAAAATGGAACACATGATCACCGAACGGTAGCCACCGGCACAATGGATGTAATAATCCGTCTCCGGATCGATGGCGGAGATATTCTTATTCACAAAATCCAACGGAAAATTTTCAGCGCCTACTAAATGTTCTGTTTCATATTCGCTGTGTCTTCGCACATCTAAAACATGCAAGTCGGGATTTTTTGTAAACCGAACTGCAAATTCTTCTGCTGTTATACAATCCAATGTATCAATTTCATATCCGGCCTCTCGCCAGGCTTCCAAGCCGCCACTCAAATATCCAATCGTGTTGTCATAACCCACGCGCGCTAATCGGGTGATTGCTTCTTCTTCACGCCCCGGCTCGATAACCAATAAAATGGGTTGCTGTAAATCCGGGACGAGTGTACCTACCCAAGGCGCAAACGAATCATCAATGCCAATAAAAATAGAACCTGGAATAAAACCCTGAATAAAATCTTCCTTTTGGCGTGCGTCAATAATCAATGCATGATTTTCTTCCCACGCAATTTCAAACGCGTTGGCAGAAAGTGGTTGATTGCCTTTGGTCATAATCGCATCGATCCCCTCCATTTTTCCCGTCAGGTTCATAATTACGTTGGCGGGAAAATATTGCGGTGGTTCTACGAGTCCATCGGTAACTGCTGCAATAAATTCTTCCTTGCCCATATCCGCACGCAGCGCGTAGTTGAATCGCTTTTGTTTGCCGATGGTAGAGATAGTTTCTTTATCCATTTTCTTGCCGCATGCACTTCCTGCTCCGTGTCCGGGATAAACGATCACCTCGTCATTCAATGTCATGAGTTTGTTGCGCAGCGAATCGTAGAGTAAACCAGCTAAGTAGTTGGGCGTAATCTCAGCTTTGACTTTCTGCACCAAATCCGGGCGACCTACATCGCCAATAAATAATGTATCGCCCGTAAACACAGCATACTCTTTTCCATTTTCATCTATGAGCAAATAGCTAGTCGACTCGAGCGTGTGACCCGGTGTGTGCAATACTTTTATTTTTACGTTTCCCAATGTGAGGATTTCACCATCCTTCGCCACATGCGCTTCGTAGCCGGGCGTGGCGGTTGGCCCGAACACAATTTGCGAATTGGTTTTCTTTGCCAGATCAATATGTCCGCTCACGAAGTCGGCATGAAAGTGCGTTTCTAATACATATTTAATTGCAGCGCTATCCTTCGCAGCCCGCTCGATGTACGGAGCTGTTTCCCGAAGCGGATCGATTATCGCTGCTTCACCGTTGCTTTCGATGTAGTAGGCGGCCTCCGCCAAACAACCAGTATAAATCTGCTCAACTTTCATAAATGATGTGTTAGGTTAGAAATAAAACCTGCCTCTTTTACCGAAGCTTCCGCAAATGTCCAACATACGTATGCGAATGTCGGTGACAGAGGTTACACAATCCTATGACTTTTGTCAGGTTGGGAAAATAAGGTGAATCTACTTTTAATTGGCGCAGAGCACCAGAGGGATGCCTGAGATAGAGTTAGGGGGTAGTAATGATTATTTAAAGCAAAAAACTATAAAAACTATTAATAGGGTAATTAAGCCGACCAATCGCATTATCGATGCTGCGAAATGTGCTTTAAGTAAATCTATTTGATGTTGATCCGTTGCTTCATTAAGGCTCTCCTGATATTCGGGGTAACGAAAAAAAATAAAGTAAAAAATAAATATGACTACAATTAATGCCAAGAAAATCGTAAATAACTCAATACTCATGAGTAAGTGATCTTAGTTTTTTACTTGCTGTTTCACGACAATTTAAATCCAAGCAATAAATTTTGTTTGACCATCTCCTCTACTATCGTTTCATATGTTTCTATCCTCTTCTTATATGGACCTATTCAAAATAACTCATATCAGCAGGCCGCCTAACACTATCCTCAAATACTTCATGATAAAAGTCAATTAAACTATTGGAAGGGTCCGAGAAAGAATAGACTACGCAAAATCTCTTTTTCAAACAGTCGCTGCTTAGGGCTTTGCATTCATCAAACATCATACCTGTTGACACTCTTCTGGTATACTCTACATCATTCACGGAATAAGTATATTCTATACTCCTACCTCCGCCAAGATCGGAATTAGCTTTATCTAGATAGTTGATTATCCTACCCATCGTTAATTGGTAGTTTTGAAGTATAAAATCTCTTCTCTGAATTTCTTCTCTTGTCTCATAAATCATGAAAACAAAAAATACAAGACTCAAGCAACAAATAATAACATTATTTATTCTGCTCGTCACCATAGTTAATTCTTTGTTTTCTTAAGTTTTTGATTCATCTAAGTGTTACCAGGATTTTTATTCTGTTCAAAAACCATTCTTCAAACCCCTAGCAACATTAGCCAGAGCTTACCCTCTCCATCAGCTTTCTATTCGAAAGGAAAGTAATTGTAGTCTGTTAAAAATTGTGAATTATATGTTCCGAGGATAACAACAGCAATCGATTCTACATTTTCAGAACCGTACTGATGGCCATTTGATAACTTTACAATTAAGTGACCCCGGCAGGAATCGAACCTGCATCTTCAGAATCGGAATCTGAAATACTATCCATTGTACTACGGAGCCGAGAAATTCTATCGCAAAAGTAAGGAATTGAAATGATTATCTAGAGTCGCCTTCTCGATCGGCACTCATTTATATATGCTCTTTCTTATTCTTCACCAAGTCGTACATCAACTCGCGGGCGCGGTGCAATTGTGCTTTCACCGTGCCGAGAGGCGCTTCAATCTCTGCTGCAATCTCCTCATAACTCAGTTCATGAAAATAGCGCAAGCGCACCAGCTTTTGATATTTAGGCGGAAGCATGTTTACAAACACCTGCATGATCTCTTCCTTCTGCATGCGGATGGTTTCTTCTTGCGGATCGAGGTTGCCCTTGTCTTCAATATCAATCGAAACAGATGCTCCGTCATCGTCAGTATAAGTATTCTCAATACTGAGGGTATTCAACTTCTTCTTGCGGATGAAATCGATCGTATTGTTGGTGGCAATGCGAAACAACCACGTGCTGAATGTAAAATCTTTTTTGAAGCGGTGCAGGCTGCGAAAAGCTTTCGAAAACGACTCCATCATCAAGTCTTCGGCATCGTCTACATTGCGCACCATTTTCAAAATAACATGGTAAACCGGGCGCTTGTAGCGCTGCAATAACTTAGCATAAGCTTTGTCATCGCCAGCCACGGCCATGTCTATCAGCCGAAAATCTTCCAGCGCCTTTGATGAAAACCTGCCTTCGTCTAGTTCCTCTTCCATGATATTCGTTTGGCCGATAATGCCGCAGCTCCGGCAACAAGATAATAAAAGGCATATACAAAATCTAAAAATGGCACCGTCCATGCCTCGAAGGGTGCGCCTAACTTACGCGAAGACCGATAAAAAAGATACGTCAACAGCCCCGAACGGACCACAAAAAGACCCAAAATCCAATAAAAAAGAGGACTTATGATTGCCGCGGGTATTACCAATAAGCAACTGGCTATCCACGTAAGTGTAAAAATACCTAAAATCAATTTATCGGAGAATCGGTAGTACTTACCCACCGACAGGTGCCTTCTTTTTTGATGGTAGAACTCTTTCCAGCTCGTTTTGGGCTTCGAAAATGTAATTGCCTGTTGCCCAATTGCCACACGGGTATTCTTCCGGGTAGCATGCTGATTCACAAACAAATCATCATCGCCTCCTGTAATGCCCAAGTGCGCATTAAAACCTTTGTTCTCCAGAAAAAGTGACTTGTGATACAGCAGATTGCGGCCC
>JACPVX010000037.1 GCA_016191555.1 Bacteroidota bacterium | reverse complement strand
TTCAAACAAGCTCGGGGAACTGAAATTGTGAAAGGTGCTATTGCCTTTGCAGGCCCCAGTGCAAAAATCGGCACAATCGGTTGGTGCTTTGGTGGTGGCCAGTCGATGCAAGCGGCCCTTACAGCTGGAACACAAGCTGCTGCATGTATTATTTATTACGGTCAGCCGGAAGATAATTTGGATCGCCTGAAAACTTTGAACTGCGATGTGTTAGATATTTGGCCAACGCAGGACAAGTGGATCAACAAGGATATGACCGAGAAATTTCAGAAGAACATGGCTGAAGCAGGAAAAAAATTGACGGTGAAGTCGTATGATGCCGATCACGCTTTTGCAAACCCAAGCAATCCAAAATACAGCAAAGAGTTTGGAGCTGACGCCTACAAACACTCATTGGAGTTTTTTAGAGCAAGGCTTAAATAATTTGTTAATTCGGTGATTCGGTGATTTGCTAATTAGCGAATGATTGAATCACCGAATTTTTTTCTATCGATCATTAACGAATCACTGAATTAGTTATGTTTTATAACACGCAACTTGCTTTCTTTTCTTACGTGGTAGATGCTCGCCACACTGGATTTTAGTTGGCGATACAACTTGATTTCGAAATCTTTTTTCTTCTTCTGCTCTGCGATCTCGTAGTCATCAATTCTCTGACGAAGAGGAGGATTTTCCTTATACTCGTTCACGATTTTATATATGTTACTGGTGTCACCTTCCAGATAGCTGTATCTGCTGATACCTACTCCTTCACCAAAAGCTTGTCGTAAAGCCGAAGTGATTAAAAAAATAGTTATCGAAGTCAACGGGTCGGGGCCTCCTCCAACTCCGGCACCTTTTACATCAATAAAATCACCAAATACAAAATGAGGCTTTCCCATTTTTTCTTCTAGCACAATAGCTATGTGATACTCTGGTCTTATATTCATTAATTTAAAAAGTGATGACTCCTTTTCGGTTGTTTTTAATTTTCCATGTCGGACGTAAATGGGGGAATCATCATATTTTAAGAGACGCGGAAGCGTTATTTTTGTTGTTACGCTATCTGAACCGTATCGCTGCGCGATAAACAAATACTCACTGTTGGATATAGCAGCAATGCTGTAAATGATTCCTCGATGATAAAATGTGTTCAGCTTTTTGTTTTCGGGCAATGAAGAACTATGCCTCATTTCTTCACCTGTTTCTAAATTCAACGCAATCAAATTCATGGTCTTGTTATTCTCCACTGAAATGAAAATAAGCTTACCGTTCTCATAAAAAAGTTTATTCATGGATGAGGCGTCTCCAATGCTTGTAAAGGCCTCACTATCTATATAAGTAATCGGGTGAAGCTTAAGCTTCTTCAATATGGATAAATCCATTTCGCGTTTGATGTCTTGAGGTGACTGATTGATTTGTTTAATGTGAAGTTTTTTGGTTTCTGAATCGAACGAGATACAGACAAGTTTCGAACCAAGTTTTGTCAAGGCAATTAACTCGTCTCCTAAAAATGGAATTTCAGTGTTCGTAAAAGTTGCCTGTTTAGCACCTCTACCACTTGTCACTCTCCTAATTACATTCTTCTTTTCCTTTTTAGAGAGATTTAGGTAATAATAGGAGCAAGTATCTTGACCGCATTCTGCCGAAAGCAAAGCCACCTTTTCAATAAACCCAAAAGAAGTCTTGCTGATATTTCCGTTTGGATCAATCCAATAACCATATTTCAAAACCATGTTATTGGCATGGTCTTTCGTTTTGGGCACGAAGTCATACCAGTCAACAGCTACAAATAAACTATCTCCAATAGAGATTGATTGAATATCTGAAACATCATCGGATGAAAGGGGTATCTCAGTGGTTGTGTGCTGAGCAAGCCCATAGCCGAAGGTGCTCATTAGAATTATTGATGTAAAGAAGTTTTTCATAAGAAAAGCTAGGCGAAGTAACAATTTGAAAATTTGAAGATGAGTTTGGTGTGAACAAAGTATTGACCAATTGGCTCATTTCCAAATTTTCAAATTGCGTTTACTCCCAAATCACCATTCCATCTTTTGTGTGGTACCAGCCGGGATATTTTGGCACGTGAATTTTCTCCACCTCGTTTCGCTTCACCTTCATCGTCGGGGTCATCAGTCCGTTGGGTACGGTCCAGTCGCCTTGCATAATAACAGTTTTCTCTAATTTTTCGTACGACTCCAGTTCGGCATTCACTTCCTTGAGTGACGCAGACAAACTTTCTATGATCGCTTCTTTTGATTTCGCTTTGCCGGCTGCCGATAAAACCGTGAGCGCAATAGGTTGTGGAATACCCATACCCACCACACAAACTTGTTCGATGTCTGTGTTTGCCAACAATTTCATTTCGATTGGAGCCGGTGCCACGTACTTGCCCTTGTCGGTTTTGAATTGATCTTTGATTCGGCCAACGATCGTCAAAAATCCTTGGGTGTCTATCTCACCCATGTCGCCAGTTTTCAAATAGCCCTCTTCATCAAACGCTTCGGCTGTGAGCGAAGGTTCTTTATAATATCCTTTCATGTTAGCATCGCTCTTCAAGCGAAGTTCTCCATCATCGGCAATTTTCACTTTCACATTTTTAAATGGAATGCCCACCGATCCGATCTTATTTTTACCATGGCGGTTGAAGTGCGAATACACGCAATCCTCCGTCATGCCGATGGCCTGAAAAATTTCGATGCCGATTGAATTGAACCATTCTAATAAATCGACTGAAATAGGAGCTGCGCCTGAATATATGTGCGTGGCGCGACTGAGTCCTAATTTTTTGCGAATGCTCTTCTTCACAATGCTGCCGATGATCGGAATGGAAAGCAGACGACTCAATTTTTTCTGCGGCATTTTTTCTAAAATCTTCTCCCGGAATTTGGCCCAGATTCGCGGCACGGCAAAAAAGGTATGCGGCTGGGTTTCAAAAAGATTTTTAGGAAAGGTGTCGAGCGATTCGGCAAATGAAAACTGGGCGCCTGAATAAAAGCCATAGACTTCAATGCCCATGCGCTCGGCAATGTGGCTGATGGGCAGGTATGAGAACACGCTCGGTTCTTTAGGCAAATGCAACTCATCGATAGCCGCACGCATTACTGCATCAAAATTTCCAGCCGTGTGCATCACACCCTTGGGCATACCGGTGGTGCCGGAGGTATACATAATCGTCATCAGGTCATCCTTACCCCAATTGTAAATGGATTCAATCGGAGCATTTGCCTGTACTAATTTCTCCCACGAAAGTGATTCGTTCACACCAAACATTTCAATGCCAATGCGCGCAATACCACTCGATATACCTTCTCGTTGCGAAGCATATTCGTCTAACTTACCAATGAAGATGGCTTTAGATTGACTATGATCTAAGATTTGTTTAATCGAAGGTGCAGTGAGTGTTGCATAAAGTGGGACAGAAATGTGACCCGTCATCATAATGGCCAGATCGGCCATGATCCAATGCGCACAATTTTTAGAGAGAATGGCGATGTTACTTTTGTCAGGATATCCAAGCCCTTTGATAGCAGAAGCCATCTTTCGAATTTCGGTGCCAGCTTCCTGGTAGGTCCAGGTTTTGTTGCTACCGTTGATCGGTTGATTTAAAAAGATAGCAGACGGCTTTTGTTTTTCCCAGTACAAAAACTGGGCAAGAGGGCTAGATGGTGCCATAACAATCGGTTTAGATTACCGATTTATGAAGAAAATCACAAAAAGAAAAACGCTGGCTTAATCGCAAACTGGAAATGCGACTAGAAATTGTAAACACCCGACTTCGAGTGAAACGTAAACGTGTTGATTCGGTAGCCGATACAGATTTCATGTGTGCTAAAGTTGGCGCCGACAGCCGAGCCGGTGGGTACCTCGAATACGTAGCCGATCCGAAAGCTATCTTTGAAAAGTGCTTGCATGAAAAGACCGTAGGTATTGAAGTTGCGTGTGAGCAAGCCAGCTTGATAATTTTCATGCAGAATAAATGAAGCATTGAGGTCTACCGACAAAGGTGCGCCACTCACCATTTTAATCATAGTGGCTGGTTTGAAGCGCACGTGTTCCGAAATAAAAAAGAGATACGATCCCAACAGGTAATAATGCTGAGTGTAGAGCGTGGCTTGTTGTCCTTGTGTTTCCAGCGTTGAGCGCAACATGCGAGGTACGGAAAGCCCCACCATAAACTTATCGTTCTTTAAAATCGCTCCGAAACCAAAACTCGGCTTCGTCTCCGAAAAATTTCCGAGAAACAAATCATCGTCTTTATGAAATGGATTTACTTTCGAATTGTCGATTTGGTAATTGGCCATACCGGCTTGCAATCCAAAGGATAAAATTTTGTCGTCCGTCAGGTTGATGCGATAGCTATAACTACCAAATATCTCCGTGATTTTACTGTTACCGATCTGATCGGAGATCACCATCAGGCCGGCACCCATTTGATTGTTGCGCAACGAAATATGTCCGTTGAAGTTGATCGTCTTCGGGCTGCCTTCAAAACCTGCCCACTGATTGCGGTAGTTGAGTGAGAAATTTAAATTGTTGGTGAGGCCTGCATAAGCCGGGTTGATCACAAATGGATTGGTGATATACTGCGAATACAAGGGGTCTTGCTGTGCGATGGCATTTTTTGAAGAGAGCATTCCGCCAAGCAGCAAGAGCAAAGCGATAAGCTTTTTATTTGGAGATGAGGGAGCGATAGTCATGCGCAATCAATATTTTAAATCAAAAAATCCGGTCAACGACTTTCCTGCCAATGGTAATTCAATTTTATAGAAATACGTACCAGCCGGGAGTTTGCTTCCGTCATTCGTAAGGCCAATAAATACTTTGGTTTTGTTGTCGTAATCGGAAACAGAAAACACCTCATCGCCCCAGCGATTAAAGATGGTAACGCGATTAGTTTTCGTTTCGGGGATGACATCGATGTATTGCAGGAAGAGAAATGGATTTTTATCATCACCATTGGGCGACACGGCATTGTACACCACAATGTCTCCGGCTACTTCGATGGTGAATGGTTGTTGGTTACACTCTCCATTCGTATTACACGCTTCAATGGTGATCACTTCATTTCCCGAAAAGGGTTTGCCTTTATAATCGATAGTGAGAACACCTGCCACCACTACAGCCGAAGCTCCGCTGTTCAAAGGGGCCGTCACCCGAATGGAGTTGACATCCAGTGTGCCGCTGGTTGTAATGAGTGGAACGAGGTTGATCGTAATTTTCCCTTCGACTTGTGTGACTAACTTTTGTGGAGTAAACACAGGACCACAAACGGTAGATGTAACTGTTGCCAACACAGGCGTACGTGGGCCCTCGCAGCCGCTTTTTGAAATTGAAACGTAATAGGTAGTGGTGGCGGTGAGTGAAGGAGTGAGGAATGTGCTGTTAAACTCATCGGTGATTGCAGTGCCTCCGGTAGGCAAGGTGTACCAAAGATATTCTCCATCATTAGCGCCACTCGCCTGCAATGTTACCGTTCCATTTTTGCATGTAGTGGCGCCTGTCGTCCCCGGTGCAGCCGGAATTGGGTTGATAAACAATCCTTCATCGTTGCTGATGACTTCGGCAGCAAAATCGCCATTGATGCGACAGCGATAACGACCTGCTCCAAAATTTCCTGTTGTGTTGATGGAAAGCGTAGTTGTGGTAACATTGCTATAACCGCCTCCATTGGCGATGTCAGTGAAAGGCGCAACTCCGTCCGGTGAAATTTGCCATTGATAGGTGATGTTGGTGGTGCCGGTAGCTAGGGAAGTGAAGGTAGCTGTTTGACCTACGCACCCGCTAAAATCGGAGGGCTGGGTGGTGATGGTAATCTTTTTCAGAATATTATTTACACGTGCTAATCCATTTCTTGTCGTACCACCATAGCTATCGAATGCACCGGCAATTACGATCATTCCATCAGATTGTCCAGCCGCATGGTAAACATCATTGGTGGGACCTGAACCAGAATCAAACAGACAATCTAAACTGCCATTCTCATTGATAACAGCTACGTAATTTCGACTTTGGTCATTATATGTAGAAAAGCTTCCCGTTACTACAATTTTTCGATCGGGAAGCATTTCCAGATCATAAGGGATGGACGTGTAACCGGTTATGCCGTTGCCTGATTGAAACGTGATGTCAAATGAGCCATCGGTATTCAACCGAGCAATTTTGCTTGCCGGCACCGAGTTAAGCTTGTTAAAAGGGCCAACAACTACAATCTTGCCATCGGCTTGCAATTCTAAATCGGTAATATCTGCATCTGTTGAACCCGGTTGAAAAGCTGGGTCAATGGTACCCGTGCTAGTCAACCGAATAACACCGTAAGGCCCACCGATTAATATTTTTCCATCTGTCTGTTGTTTGATTACGGGCATTGCTTCTGTGATCGAAGGGGGTGATGTAAAGGAAGCATCGGTGCTTCCATCATTATTCAATCGTGTAATTTCTCGGAAGTAATTGAATGTATTGTATGTCGAGAACAATATCTTCCCATCTGTTTGATGGCAAAGCGCTTCAAAAATAGTATCATAAAAACCAGAATTATCAAATGATGGTCCAGAGAAAGAGGTGTCAGGTGTACCATCGCTGTTAAACCGTTTGATGGAAAGTAGATTGCCAATAAGTTGGACCGAAATGATTTTATCATCGGGTTGTATAGCGATTAACGATGGACCACTAAAAATGGCTGGATTTCCGAAGCTGGTATCTAGTGTGCCATTTGTGTTGAACCGCAACATGCCGGAATAATTAACTCCGCCAATGGTTGTTGAATTCGTAACTGCCAAAATCTGACCGTTGGACTGAAGTCTTACTGCGTTAAAATCAGTTGGGATTTGAACAGCAGGATCAAATGATGTATCTAATGTTCCACCCGTTGGCGTGCTAGGCGGACAAGCGAAAGGCACTACAATAAAGTTGGAGGCCGAGTTAGCTACATTGCCCAACACATCAATCGAAATTGGACCTGTTGTAGAACTAGGTGGAACAATTACAGTCAAGCTGGTGGTAGTACTGGTTGTAACATGGGCGTCGGTACCATTAAATTTTACGATGTTATTGGCGGGCGTTGTATCGAAGTTAGTTCCTGTGATGGTGACCGTGATGCCTACTGCCCCAGATGTAGGTGTAAATGAACTTATGGTGGGCGGCGGAATACTTGGAATCAAATTTTCATAAACTACCAACAGCCCTGCTGCGCGTGTAATAATAATTTCAGGCTTACCATCTAAGTTCAAATCGCCAGTCGTGATTCCGCGCGGTGCGGTAACCGTGGTGTTGAATGGAGCATCGAAGGAGGCACTGGTTAAAGCACCAGATGTGTGAAGATTTTTATAAATAGAAAAGCGATTGCCGCTTTCGCTGGTGGCGATGATTTCCGGTTTGCCATCGCCATCCAAATCGGCAACAGTTGCTATTGTAACTGTGCTGGGATTCGTCAGATCAATTCGGTTAAATGATATATTTCCAACCGTGCTAGTATTTTGAAATACGATAAGTAAAGTAGTAGATGTGCCTGTCCAGTGTGTAATGAGTAAATCTATCTTTCCATCCCGATCAAAATCGGCAGGGTAGGCACGCAGGGGATTATCGCCTACCGCTATATCCACACGCGGATTAAACAGCGTTGTTGAGACTCTGAATTTTTGTGCGTTTCTAAAAACACTCATGTTGTCGGTAAAAGGATTCAACGATACCACATCGTTAAATCCATCATTATCAAAATCGGCAATAGCTACATCGCCACCACGCGAAGCTTTGTTGTAAATGATGTTGTTTGTAAATGTGCCGTATGTGCCGTTATTTACGAAGACGCCCACATTGCTTCGGTTTTCTTGTAATTGAAGTTGTGCCGATCCGGAAGATGGGGCCGCAGAAACTAAATCTGTTTTGCCATCCAAATTCAAATCTCCAAATGTGATGTTATCTCCAGAAGCAGTTGTAATGTTAGTTCCAAATGAAATGGTGCCAGTGGTACTTTGATTCGGATAAGTTCTGCCATTCGGACTTACAATGTCCAGTTTGCCATCGCCATCTACATCGGCTAATTTAGGATTTGCTGAAGACGTAGCTGTTGTACCCACTACGGTTAATGAGCTGGCAGAAATGGCGCCAGTCGTATGTGAGTTTTGAAAGATGCGCGAAATCAATCCGCTGCCTTCTGCAATAATATCAGGTTTACCATCTAATTCCAGATCGCCCACTTCAATGTCGTAGTCGGCTCCGGTAAGGGTATACGAAACGGGCGGTGCAAAGTGGGTGTTGTCGAATGTAACGCCTGCCGAAAAAGAAGTAGAAAAAGGCAGATGATAGCTGGAGGAAAATTCACCTCTGCGCACACTTACAGGTGCGTAAGCTGCACCAGCAGGAACCGTTACTGTTAGTTGTGTGGTGGATGCCGTAAGTACAGAGGCGCGCACATCTCCAAACCAAACCTCATTGTCCGTTAAAACTGTTGAGAAATTGTTTCCGGTTATCGTGACTGTACTGCCTACCGGTGCTGAAAGCGGAGAAACTGTATTCAGTGAAATATGTGGAGCAACCACATTATTGTTTTGCACAATAGTGACCGAAGCGCTGCCGGCTATTAAGAAATCAGGCTTGCCATCGTGGTTCAAATCGCTGACTACGGGGCTGCTGGTGTTGCTGCCGGCACCAGCTCCTGGTACCTGAAAGGCTGGGATAAACGAAGCTGCGCTGAAAGTTCCTCCATCAAAAATATTTTCAAAAACACCCACGGCATCACTATCTGTCACAGCAATGTCGGGCTTACCATCTCCGTTAAAATCAGTAATGCTAATTCCTCCATCTACTCCTATCTCGTTGGCGAGAATAAATTCTGTCGCAAAATCATCAACGGTTAAAATGCCATCCGTGTCTGTATTGATTCGAAAGTAAAGCGAGCCTGATTTTCTCCAGACTAAATCATTTTTTCCATCGAGGTTTACATCTACTACTCGCATGGTCCGATCCGTATCAAAAGTAAATGAGTTAAGGAAGGAGGGTACGCCAAGAACAGACGTGTTTTGTAAAACGGTAAAACGATTGCCCACTTGGTGACCTACCAGCAAATCTCCTTTTCCATCGCCATTTAAATCTCCAATTTGAGCGCCACCAAAACCATTGATGACAGAGTTGTTGTAAAGACCGCTGGCAGAGCCAAATTCAATGTTTCCAGGGGTGCTGATATTTTGATTGAACCAGAAGTCAGTACGTACACAACCACAAATGGCACTTTCTCCGCCCATCAATTCAGGGCGACCATCTCCATCTAAATCAGCAATTAAATTGATTGGTGTTTCATCACTGCCACCTGCCCAATACTCAGGCGCTTCAAACGCGAGATTTCCGGGTGTGCTAATGTTTCGCAGTGTAACAAAGGCTGCACTAATGGCGCTTGTTGCGTTTGAACTCACGGCATCCAGCATTCCATCGCCATCTAAATCTGCAAACCAAAGGCCCGCACCGTTCGTGCCACTGCCGCCCAATTGTGGAATAGCTACTGATACTTTGGTGTCAAATGATGCGGCTGATAAATTACCTCCTAATCCCAAATTGCGGTAGATGTCGATTACGTCATCGGCATTGTTGTTAGCAACTGCAAAATCTTCCCATCCATCGCCATCCATATCGCCTACAAAAAAACCTTCTCTAGCAATGGTGGAAATCGTAAACTTATCCCGAAAAGAAGCAGGTACAATTCGTCCACCACCATCAAACACCGGATTAAATGGCGTTGCTGCTTTGGAAGAGAGACCTGTTACTGTATTGGTAATGGTGATGGGGCCATACGAAGCACCGACTGGAACAACCACTTGCAATTGGTTGATGGTAGCAGATTGAACAACCGCGCTCGTGCTGGCTAAAGTGCCAAATGAAACACGATTGGCTGATGGTGTAGTATTGAAACCTGAACCCGTGATGATAATCACATCGCCCGGCTTACCCGATGTAGCCGAAAGTGATGTTGCTACAGGAGCCGGTGTTAATATGCGTTGATCTAAAAATACATTATCAAGTCCAGATGTATAGGCGGCATTGGTCGCATAGGTGCCTCGAATCTCAATCGAAGTTACATTTCTTAATATGGAGATGATCTGATCGCGTGTGGCCGTCACGTTTCCAGCACTGTATTTCCACGCAGTAGTTTCATCGAGTGTTAATGTGTACGAAGACCATGCTGGTGCTACCGCAGGTTTTGCGGGGAGCACAAAATAAATAAACGAACTTCCATTTTCTATTCGCACGTCAAATCCCCCGGTAGCGCCCGCTTGCGATTGTTGGAGATCAAATTTTAAAGTCATGCCGAGTGCTCGCGCCAATTGATTTCCCAAGAATTTTGAAGGAGCAATCCAGTTTTGAATGGTGACACCCGTATTCGAACTATAGGTGGCCGATACAAAACCTCCCGGATTTCCGCCTGTTGAAGAATAGGCCAGGGGTACGGAAGTAGAAGTATTCAAAAAAGTCCATCCGTCAGCGTCCGTATCAAAGGTGCTTGAGATTTGTGAATAGGAAGGAAATACAATAACTGAGACTATAAAAACGAATGACGATAATCTTTTCATGGAGATAAAAATAAACCAGTCACTAAAAAAACAAAAGCCCAGCCTAGAACAGTATAAGATCGATCTGAAATTCAGACGACTCTTTACCATCCAAATATGGACAATGTTCATGGCTAAGTAAATCGCATGATGATGTGATAAGAATCCGGGATTGGAAACTTAAGAAAATTGGTAATCCGCTTATTCCTTTTTCGCCTCCTTCGCCAAGACATCAAGTAAATTTTGAGTATTTACTTTTACATAACTCCCGCTTCCCTTTTCGGCCAGCGTTTGAAGCGGAACGATTGGATGTGCCAGTTGACTGAAATCAAAAACACTAAGCATTATTTTCGAAGCATTTTTCTCAGCCAGTTTGTAAAGCGACTCTGCCGTTTTAAAATCACCATCGGTAGCCAAAATGATTTTGTTGTTGCCGCCTTTGATGAAATTTTTATTTGCGGTTTTATAAGCTAAGGCTAATCCATCGACAATGTTGGTATTGCCTTCGGACCGCAGCGTTTGGATGGATCGCATAATGGCAACGGTGTCGCTCGCGGATACGGGAGGTAAGTGCAGGATGGCCGTTCCGGAATAAATGACAATACTCACCTCGTCTTCTGCGCGCATCAATCGAACTAGTTTCTGAAAACTTGTCTTCAACAAGGGCAATCGTTCGGGTTGGTTCATAGAACCCGAAACATCCAGTAGCAACACAAGATTGTTGAAGGGATAGCCCTCCAACGAAATGACTTCAGTGTCCTTCACTTCCGTTGGTTCCTCCTCTTTGGCAGGTTGTTCTATCTTTATTTCCGGCTTTGGTATTTCATGATGATACTTCGGTGGCTGTTGAATGTACGACAGAATGTAAACGGGTCGCATGGGGTCGTTGGTAGAATATTCATTTTCTCCCAGAGCTAATTCGGCAAACTTGTTGTATTGGCTCACAATGCTATTGTGCATGTAGAGAAAATCACCATAGGTTTTGTTTTTGTCTTCCACTTCCGTGGGAAAGTTCGTTACTTTTTCTTCGAGTGTTTTTAAGTAATCCGGAATGTATTCGTACGGTGTGTAAGGACAGAGTCCATTGTATCGACCAATCCGCACAATTCCTTTCATGTAATTCAACTGGTTGGAAATGAGGTCGCGTTGGTCTTCGTGGATAGCAGCCGCAGATAGGGGGGATTGATTTTGTTCGTACACGCGCTGATCAACTTGTTTTAAGATTTTGCGACTATCGTCCGTTGCTTTGAGCAAAGCCGAGGCGGTGACGGTCCACGCATTTCTTTTTAGTGGCGGATGAGCAGCGTAAGCTTTGCGTACTTCGAGAAACAACGTTTCCTTGCGACTGTCCAGTTCAGTATAAAGTAATTCGATCGTTCTCAGCTTAGTGTCAATGTATTCGATGTTCTTTCCACGAAATGTACCGCTACCCATATATTGACTCAACTCAATTAAATGATCCTGCAGTGCGAGCATGATTTGTTGCATATCGTTTACACGATTGATAAGACTGACGCGGTAAGATACAGGCAGGTTTTTACTCTCTTTCAAGATAAGTCCATGCATACTGATGGGAATTCGAAACTTATCAAATTTGAGAACAGGATTTTTGTATGGCATTTTGCCAGCCCTTAAACTAGTCCAGGTGCTTCCTTCGCTGCGCAATTCTTTAAAAAGATTTTCCATCGAGCCGACACACTCGTCTATGTAATGAACAATGGCATTGAGTTGTGTGAAGCCCGCCACGGGTAAAGCAGCAGGTTGCTTGACAATACGTAAGCTATCTAAAATGGCTGGGGAATAGGTGATGTATGTGAACATCCACGGTTTGAGTGGCGCATCGAAATCGTATTGCCGAAAGGCCACCGGATAGTACGCGAGATTGGACTGGGCACAAAAATTGGAATAAAAATGAAGGATATCGTTGTTGAAGTAGTTTTGCAGATTATCGTAGAGCTGATTGGCATACCGTCCATCGAACGTAGCTTCATTACTGAAGTTATCCAGTGCATGTTGTTTGGCTTTCTGAATCTGTTGCACGCCCTCCACACAATTACTAAAATAATTTTGACCGGGCAACTTGATGGTGCTTAGCGTTTTCAGCAAATCATCTGTTTCTAAAAATGATTTTAAAATTTCTTCCTGCGCAAATCCTACAAACGTTTCTTCGTTAAAATTTCGGGACAGCTTGCGTATCAATTCCTCTTCGTGCAAGATGGCTTTCATTAGTAATTGATAAGGTTTGATAAAGCCGTTGGACGTGGCTAATGAGCTGGCCTCGCTGGCAATTTTACCAGCGAGCTGGTCACGGGCTTTACCCATAGCGATTTGCAATTGCTGCATCTCCATCACTAAAGTAAAACCTTTCTCTACATCGGTTTTATACTCTTCCAGCCGCAGGTAGGCAATAATTTCTCCGTTTTTTACATAGCACTGATTGTAGAGTTTCCATAGCTCAAGCGCTGTTGTTTTGTATATGGAATTGGGGCCGCCATTTATTTTTTTAAATGCACTTTCATCCGGTTGACGAATGAAATTATATGAATCGAAATAGCGGAATCGAAAACTGGATTTTAGCTTAAATTGTTTTAAGTCGGCATAGAAGCCTTGGAGATACGGAACAGAGTTATTGGTGTTGACCATCAGTTGATCGCAGAAGTAGAGGTAATCATACTTACTGACTTGCGCCTGTGTTGCAAGGCTCGTAATGAGGAGAAGGAGAAGAAGGATTTTTTTCAAGAGGATGTTAATTACCAACTACTGCTACTACCACCGCTGCCTGAACTTCCGCCTCCACCACTTCCGCTATCTGAACTTGAATCAGAGCTACTGCTTTCCCTTGCTGCCTGTTCGCGCATTCTTCTTTCATAAGCCGCATCGGATTCATAATCGTATCGCACTTCTCCTTTGTCGTTGATGACAATGCAAAGAAGAAGTTCAGCAAAGGAGCCAAGGAGGATAGCGATCATCAGATAATGTGCTTCTGTTTGGAAGGAATTGATAACAATGGCCAGGATCATAGGAATGACCAGAAACAAAATGCCGAGTATAAGATATTTCTGTTTTCGTTTCGGTTGGTTACTCCATTTTTTAAGCGAAGAAAGGTTAATTATCAAAAGGATGATCCCCACCAAAAAGGTAACGATGATGGGTATCTTCATCTGCTCAAAGGCAGAGGGTGGCCTATATTCATGACGGCTGTAAAAAATAAGTTGATCTACACCGGCATTAATACCCTCAAAGTAATCCGCTTTTTTGAAATGCGGCCCCATGTGCTCATCTTGAATTTGCTTGCATAAATCCGATGGAAGCGCAGCTTCTAATCCATAACCAACTTGAATTCGATACTGTCTATCCTCAATAAAAATGGCAATTAATATTCCATTGTTTTTGTCTTTTTGTCCGATGCCCCACGTGTTAAAAATTTCGCGTGAGTAGTCTTCTAAATCATTGGCATAGAGGCCCCCGGTGATATAAATAAATAGTTGACTGCTGGTGCTATCTTCAAAAGCACGAAGCTTTGCGTTGAGCGCCTCTTCTTGTTTTTTGCTTAGATAAGATTTGTTTGTATAAAACGGATCAAAGGTAGTTACGTAGTTAGTGGGCTTTTTGGGAAAGCCTTGACCGTTAACGAAAAGGGGGAACAGGAAAAGTGCAAGAATTAAATGTTTCATTGCTTGGATATATAATATGGGTACAGATCTTTTGTAACTCTGAACTCGACAGAATATGTAATTGCCTTTGATTTTTGCTCGGCCTTTCCTTCTTCTGTACGATTGACGGTAAATATAAAATCATCACCATCTTCTTTTGCATTTTTTCGCCCCGCTTTGAGTGTAGCAATTAATTCTGGCATCGTATCATAAAACTCTTTCTGCTTTGTGACTAAATCCTTTTCATTCAGATACTGCACGTCTCCGTTTAACATACCTTCAAAAGTGGATGCTCTCATACCACATCTCGGACAACTTGATGCAAGCATACGCATTTGGTCAACAAAAACTCCAGCATCGGAGCCATCAACCACATGTTCACTTATCGCAATGAGCTCATCATTCGAAAAGAGGTATAGGATAGATTTTGTTGCCGTTGACGTGCCTTCTAATTTTGATGAAAAACCTCTAAGTTGATTGGCACGATCAAAGAACCATGTCTTTGTTTCTTCTTCCTTCTCTACCGACATTGTACATGGGCCTTCTTGACCTTGATAACAATAGGGTCTTTCCCACGAATAGCTTGACGTAACCGTTGCATATTGCATCGTATCGTATGCCTGAAGTAATTGTCCAATTCGATTGTTAACCTCTAGCTCTAAAGAGTCGCTCGTGAGAGTAGCCATTGAAAATTCAGGAAAATTATTGGTGATGCCTAAAAATGGTTCTACCGTTTCTTCTATTGATGAATATTGAACAGGTTCTTCTGCTGAAGGTGCAGAATTTTCCCCAGCTTGAGTCACTACGGTATCCGTAGTAATCGTGAGTGTGCTGTCTGTGGCTGCCTCATTGTCTTTGCCGGGCGCGCAACATAAAATGACTAGAAAAATTAGAGAGTAAGCTGTTAACTTCATACGAGGAGAAAGTTGATGTATTTTTCTTTAAATATCACATGATTGCACAGCTTTTGGAATAGCATAACCATGTGATCGAATTAAAAATACGTTCAAATAGAATTAGTGAATTTAGTTTAGCGATTTACGTGCTTGATATACTTGCTGTATAATTCTTTGTTGACAGTAAATTGGGCATTGTTTGGGCTTCCTCTTTCAAAGATGCAATCAGTACTCTGTATTCTTCGAATAGGCGCCTTAGCGATCCAGCTTGTTGTTTCCTCAAAATCCTGAAGCAAGTAGGTTTCTAATTCGTTAACACGACTTTCGTTCAATACAGTGGGAGTTGCAGATGCAGACATGGCATCGAATGCAATGCCACAATCGGGGCATTTGGCAACAATTATCCTTTCCCTTTTTCGCTGTGTGTCTTGGCCGCTCATGTCTACATCGCTGTACCCTGCTATCAACTTACCGTCACGGAATAAGTAGATAGAATTTTCTTTGACAGTTTCATTGTCTCTTTCTGTCGTTATAATACGTAACTGCTTTGTTTCATCGACATACCATGCCTTCCCATCCGTAATCACACTAAAATATTTTTGTTTCAAGTAGATGCCGAAGAGCGAATCCAACGAAGTAATCATAGAAGATTCTTTTTCATCTTCCGTAAAAACTTCTTTGGAGTATGTCCTAACAGCAGGAGTACCGGCAAAACTGGGATTGAGCGCAGCGCTAACAGCGAGGGTATCACTTGGATGAGCCAAGGTATCTTGTTGCCCTTTTTCCTTTTGAACAGGGGTGCAACGTAAAAGCAAAGCGACTAAGAAAAACACGGGGATCATTTTCATGGAATCGGTTCTTTGGTATTGACAGTTTATTGATTGGTTTCTTCTATCTCTTTAATCAATTTGATATTCGCCTTCTCCACTTCGCTCAACTGATCATTCACATTATCAAATCGTGGGGTGTACCATCCTTTGCTCGCAAAATAATTTTTCAAAAACGCATTCTTAAAAGTATAACCATACACAGCAAAGGGCTCGTTGCGCATGATCATGAGTTCTTCTTTTGTTTTTCCCGTTAGTTCACTTTTATCCAACAACCTTTCAGAAACTTCCGGGTAGGCACGCGGGTTTGTTAGGTTTCCCTCATTGGTGATTTGAAACAATTGAATTTTCTCTGTGGTTACATCTTGTTGGCTTTGCTCATCCCAGTCGATGGATGAATTGGTTACTGTTAAAATATGATTTTTTGCATTGTAGCTATACGCATAATCCATCCCACCACCGTCCGGGCCGGAAGATGGATAGGAAGATCCCAGTTGTATCTTCGAAATCAATTTCCCTTGGCTAAAAGAAGCCGCATAGAGTTTATCAATCCCCGGGCCAACAGGCATAGAGTGAACAAAAAGGACCACATAAACAGGATCGGTCTCAAGAATATCTTTGGCAGTGACATGCCCGATATTCTCCATCTCCAGAAAAGATTCTATTGCCCAGCCGGGAAGTGTGGCGTCCGTTTGTTGGAATAATTCAATGAATGAAGTAAAGGAAGTGGTGTCCGTTTCGCGCGAATTTGTTTCGGGTGATTGATTCGTAGCATTGGAAGTAGATAGACTGTCGATCTTTACTGTATCTGCTATCTGTGATTCTGATTTTTTTCCTGTTGAACAGGAAAATGAGATGAACAGCGAACCCACCAACCCAAATAATATGACTAGATTTTTCATAGTCTGATTTCAATGGTTTTTGTATGCATTTCTAAACCAATCGTTCATGGATTGCCTTACTCACGGCCTCTGTTTGCGAGTGCACATGCAGCTTCTCATAAATCTTACGGATGTGCGATCGTACGGTGTCTAAGCTAATGCCAAATTCGGCTGCAATCATCTTATAACTATTGCCTTTGCTAAGGGATGTGAGAACTGATTTTTCCTTAGGAGTGAGTTGATATGGATTTTCGCTAGACGCTTTTTGGTGCACGGAATTCAGCACCATTCGCGCTATGCTGGGCGACATGGGTGCACCGCCTTCCATCACTTCTTCTATAGCCGAAAACAACTTGCCTGAGATATGCTTCTTGAGCAAGTAGCCGGAAGCTCCCGCACAAATCGCATCAAACACATGTTGATTGTCATCAAACACGGTGAGCATAAGAATCGGAATATCTCTATTAAACGTGCGAACCTCTGCCACCGCCTCAATACCTGTCATGCCGGGCATGTCGATATCCATCAGCAGTAGATCCGGATTCTTGATTTTCAGATGGCTTTTTACTTCCTGAGGATTTTCGTAAGCCCCGAGCAGATTCAGGTTGCTATTCAAACGAAGCATCGACTGGATGCTTTCGCTCAGCAATTGATTGTCTTCGTAGAGTAAAATAGAATGTGGCATCTTTTCGATTCGGTAAATATCAGGTTTCCTCTCAACCAGCGGTATCACATCATCATGCGATGGGCAACGTCAATATAATCTCCGTTCCCTTTCCAACAGCACTTCGCAACTCAAGCGTTCCCTTTATTTCTTTGGCTCGTTCCCGCATGTTGCGAAGCCCGTTGCCCGCCTTGATGGCTTGTTCGTCAAAGCCATGGCCATGGTCGCTGACTGCCATTTCTAAAACGTGGCCCCGTTGTTGCAAACCGATTTCTACCCGATTGGCACCACTATACTTAGCTGCATTGTTGATTGCCTCTTTGAATATCAGGAAGAGGTTTTTTCGTTGTTCTGCATTCAATTTCAAATGTTCAATGTCATTCTCAATAAATTGATAATCGATATTTTTAAGTTCGAATATCTCGGAGGCAAACTCTCTCATGCGGATCAGAACCTGAGTCATCGAGTCGTTGCGCGGATTAATAGACCACACCATATCGCTCATGTCTTCCATCATACGAGCCGACTGTTCTCCGATTCGTTGCAGATAGCTTTGGGTATTTCCATTTTTTTCGACTAGCGCCACCTGGCTTAAAATGTTAATACTCGATAGCGCTGAGCCCATGTCGTCATGCAAGTCGCGCGCGATATTGTTGCGCACCGTTTCAATTTCGAGCAAGCGCTTTGTGCGATTCATCACCCGATAGCGGTTAATAAGCAATCCGCCTATGATCAACACAGAAAAAAGAATGATAACGATGATGGTAGTGTTGGCTCGTTGCTTACTCAAGGCAAGTGTTTGCAGTTCCTGATCTTTTTTCAGAATGGCAATCTCGCGTTCATTCTTCTCGCTGTTATATTTTCCTTCCAGTTCTTTTAGCTGAAGTACCATGGCATTCCCTTTCACACTATCGGTCAATGCCTCGTATTTTTTTTGATAAAAATAAGCTTTGTCAAATTGCTTGCGGATGGCGTAATAGTCACTGAGCCGACCGTATTCCAACGCTTCTGTATTCTTATCACCCAAGGCGATCATGGTATTCAAATTATTAAGCAAGGTTTGCTCCGTTTGCAACTCTTGTTGCACTTTTAAGTCGATGCCAATCATTTCCGATTTTATTTTGGCACTCGTTAAACTATCTCCAATTTGACGGGTCAACAACAGCGCCTGACTCATATGTTCACGCGCCTTATCGACATCTCCCATTCTTTTATAAAGTAGACCCAACTGATACAACCCCCTTCCCTCTTCTGCCGGAATTTTTATTTCGCGTGCGAGTTTCAACGCTTGCAGGTACAATTGTTCGGAGGTGACATGCTGCCCTAGCTCTTTGTTAACATCGCCTAACCCCATCGTAGAACTTATCATTCCCCGGGTATCATTTTGTTCTTTTTTTAATTTAAGTGCCCTTTCAAAATATTTTTTTGATGCGTCATATTGCTTTAAAAGCATGAAGGTATTCCCTAAACTTTGTAGACAATACGATTCGCCTCTCTTGCTACCATTTTTTTCAAACATACGGAGCGATTGAAGGTAGTATTCTGAACTGTTTTTATACTCCACTAAATCATAGTGAATATTACCAATGTTCAGTAATAGGCCGGCTTTACTTTCACTTTCAGTCTTCATCAGGATCAAGTTTTTGATCATATAGCTTAGTGCCTTTTTTGGCTGCCCGGTATTTTTATAAAAGAGACCAGCCGCTTGATTATAATTCGCAGCCATTTTCCACTTAGATGGGTGAGCTTCAGAAAGTTTGCCGAGTAAATCGAGATAATACAAAGCACTGTCTAAGGTTCCACTGTTTTGGTGAGACGTTACCAGATAGAAATATCCATTCCCCAATTGCGATGCCGCGTTTAGCGATCGAGCTAGTTTTATGGTCTGATGTGCATACGATTTGGTCTTGCTCAAATCTTTTCGTAAAAATTCAAATGATAAGCCAGCCATCGCATTTATTTCGGTCGTGTCATGCTTTTGAAGGGCAATGATTCGTTGAAGACTATCGATAGCTTTGGTTTGGCCAAAGCAAGTAGTGGATGCCAACAGTATAGATAACAGTATGGGGAGAGTTACCTTTTGCATTGCAAAAAGATACGCGTTATCTTCTTAACTCACAACCTGTGTTCTAGAAAGTACTTTTTTCAGAGCTATGGAAACCAAAAACGGCCAGCGACATAGCAATGCTAAATTCGTGTGTGGTAAATCGTGTGCCCACCGATGCATTGGTAGGCACTTCAAACACATACCCGATGCGATAATCTTTGATTTCCATTTGCGCCAAAAGCCCCAGTACATTGAAGTTGCGTGTGAAGAGACCCAGCGTATAATTCTGCTCAAGATTCAAATTGAAATTAATATCCGCGGAAAGCGGGGCATTAGCCGTAGCGCGCAGTAAGACAGAAGGCTTCAGGCGGATGCTTCCTGTTAAAAGAATTTGATAGGCACCCATCAAATAAAATGTTTGATTGTACACTTCCACTTGCTGTGCGCTACTGGGGTTAACGGTGACAGGCATCAATCGCGGAGCGGAAAGTCCTACCATAAACCGATCACTTTTCAACAGAATGCCGGCACCCAAATTGAATTTCGTTTCGTTGATCAGACCAAATAAAGGATCGCCTGCATCTTTCGGACTTAAACGCGCAGCATCATTGCGGTAGTTGATCATTCCCGCCAGCAATCCAAACGATAACACCTGATCGTTGTTCAACTTGATTTTATAGGCATACGAACTACTCGTCTCGGTAATTTTAGTATCGCCAATTTTGTCTTGCACAATGACGATGCCCGCGCCAACTTTGTTTTGCACAAGCGATGTATGCGCACTGAAGTTTAATGTAGTCGGACTTCCATCGAAGCCGGCCCATTGCAAGCGATAGCCCGCCACTACATGGAGTCTATCATTCGCTCCGGTGTAAGCAGCATTCAACAATACCGGATTGTTCAGATATTGCGAATAGAGTGGATCTTGTTGCGCATGGCTCATCAACGGCAGAGCGATTAGCCAAATCAGATTCAAATACTTTATTACGTTTCTCATTTTACATGCTTACGTTATCTGCGCAATGAAAAGAAACCGGTTTTGGCAGGCAATCCACTTTTAAAATCTATGCGGTAGAAATACGTTCCTACCGGAATCGCATCACCACTCGTGCTAATGCCCCGAAAGGCAATGCTCGCGTTGTTATAATTTTCAGCTTCATACACTACATCACCCCAGCGATTAAAAATTCGGACGGTATTGTTTTTGGCTTCTTCCAGCAGTGAGATGTATTCGATAAACAAAACCTCATTCAGCCCATCGCCATTGGGCGAAAGTGCATTGTAAACAAAAACCTGCCCGGTTACATCAATCGTAATTTGTTGCTGCGAGCAGCTCACATTCAAATCGCAAACTTGAAGAGTCACCGTTTCTTGTCCGGAAAAATCAACATTCGCATAGTCAACCACCAACTCCTGATTGGCATTGATGGAAGCTTGTGCTCCGCTCAGCGGTTGCGCTACAATCCGCAAGCTGGTAATATCTAAGTTGTTGTTTGCATCGCTGAGCAATCCCGCCAAGGGTAAAATGATTTTGCCGCCAATGGTAGTACTCGCTTTCGCGGAAGCGATAACGGGTGGCTTGTTATTCGGATCCACAATCACACCACCGCCACAAGGCTCTGTAGTGAAAGTGAATGTAACCACATCCGAGGCTTCGCTTGTGCAAGTGCCATTGCCTACTGTCACTGAAAAACTTCCGCTAGCTGTTATCAGCACTTGTTGCGTGAGCGATCCGTTGCTCCACGTGTACTGCGTAAATCCGGCTGGAGCCGACAATAAAAATGAAGCTCCCTTGCAAAGTGAAATCGTGCCGTTGGCATTCAGTGTCGGTTTTGAAATATTGTTAATGATGGCTTTCACCTGCGTGCGACTGCTCTCGCACAACGTTGCAGGATCGAACACGCTCACAAAATAATTGGCAGTCGTTGTTAACGAAGTTGTCGTCAATGAAGCGCCTGTGAAAAGCGAAGTGGTGGTAGAAGCATCTGCATACCATTTGTACACTTGAGTGCCACTTGCTCCTGCTGTGGCCTGCAAGGTTAAAGTTCCGCTATTGCATCTACTTACATCAGCAGCAGTTGGCGCAGCGGGAGGCGTGCACGCCAGTATAGTAAATGTTTGTGTTTCGGCTGAACTCCAAATGCCATTCGCATCTTTTACACGAAAGCCCAGTGTGTGTGTGCCGCTGCTGATTCCGGAAGTAGCAATGGGAAAAATTTGATTGATGGTAGCAGCAGACGGAGTCACCGTAATTGGCTTCCCTTTGTCTTCACCCGGATCGCTGTCGATAAAATATTCAGCGGCTACAATGTCTCCGGTGGTGGCAATGATCGGTGAAATATAAAATCCGCGGCTCTCAAAAATTCCCCATTTACCGTCTGCCCGCTTGGCACGAATGGTGAGAAAGTGAAAGCCCGGTGTCAGGCCCGTTACCGGAATGGTGGCGGTAAACGAAGAAGTGGCACCCGATGGTACAGAAATTGAAGTGCCATTTCCGTTGCCGGGATCGGCATCAAAAAAATATTCTGCTTGTGTGATGTTGGGCACATCGGTGGTTGAGCCCGTCACATAAAATCCGCGGCTCTCAAACACGCCCCATTTTCCATTGGCTCCTTTTACACGAATCGCCAAAAAATGAAAGCCGGGTTGCAAGCCGTTAGCCGGAAGGCCCACGGTGAAATTTGAAGTTGCACCGGCAGGTATAGAAAGCGGTGTTGCATTTCCGTTGCCGGGATCTGAGTCGAAAAAATATTCTGCAGCAGCGATGTTCGGAACATTCGTGGTAGAAGTAGTAATGTAAAAACCACGCGCTTCAAACACACCCCATCGCCCGCTGGTGTCTTTGGTTCGAATAGCTAAAAAGTGAAAGCCCGATGTGAGCGATGTGGTGGGAATGCTTACCACAAAATTGACATTCGCTCCACTTGAAACAGGAATGTTCGTACCATTGCCCACTCCGGGATCGGCATCGAAAAAATATTCTGCTCCGGCAATGTTACTTGCATTCGATGTGGCGGCCGTAATATAAAATCCACGGCTCTCGAAAATACTCCACACACCACCGATTTCCTTTACCCGAATACCCAGTTGATGAAACCCCTGACTCAACGATGTGGTTGGAATACTAGTGGTGAATGTTACCGTTCCACCGGGCGTAACGGCAATGGGTGTTCCATTTCCCTTGCCGGGATCTGCATCGAAAAAGTATTCTGCTTTGCTGATAGTTTGTGCTGCAATGCCCAGCGAAAAAAATAAGTTGGCAACAACCAAAAGGCAAAACGCCAACGGCCGGGTTGATCGATTAATCGAACTTAAAAATTTAAGATCAACCTTCATTTACAATTTCTTGGACTATTGTGTAGAGATTATGGGAAGCACTAATTTTTTAATTGCTCTTGCGAGCTTCTACCGTCACGCTTAGGTTACCACCGGGTGTTACCGTAGGTGTGGTAATGTTCATACTAAAGATGCGAGGCACGCGGCTGTTTCTGCTGTTATCCCAATTGAGGCTTCCGGTTGCATCAAACAGCAAACCCATATCTTTTCCATCACTTCCTGTATTATTAGCCGGTCCGCTGGCAATGGTAAAGTTGATAGAAGGGCTTCCATTACCCGCATTGATGCTCGCCTGATCGACCATACCCGGACTTTGATTGGCAATGTTGCCACCACCATCTACGTTACTATTCACGGCCCATGGTGTGGCATTGGAGGTAGCGTTGGAAGAATTTAAAGTGACGTTGTTAGTGATGTTGTTGGTATAGGTGCTGAAGCTTACGTTGCCGCCCACATTGGCCTGGTTGAAAATGTTGTTAGAGAAAGTCAGAAATCGGCAGTTAGTGTTGAACATGATTACCGAATTTCCTCCATTGTTATTACTACTCGTAAAGAGATTGTGATCGAAGCGTACGTTTACACTATTGGTAAGTGCATTCACCATATAGCCTAAACAGCATGCCGAAAAGAAGAAATAATTATTTTGAAATAGAAAATTTTGATAGGTAACGGTGCCGGAAAAGTTGAGGGTATTGTAAAATACATTTCCTTCGAATAAGTGTCCGCTGGCACCCAGACCATAGCTGATAGAGCCATTAAACTGACACCGGATGACTCGTACATTATTAACATTGATATCACCACCTACAGCATTTCTGGAAAGGTTAACATCACTTGAAAAAATTAGTCCTTGTATTTCTGAGCCATCAGGACTGCCACCGGCAGGTGAATTTCGAATGGCAGCACCTTCCACAATTGCAGTCAGCGGCAAATTTTTGTCAGGCGCCCAACCCGGTCCAATCACGGTTATCTTCTTATCCATTATGGTAAAACCGACATACGTATTCGGGCTACCATACACATACACGGTGTCGCTATCGGCACTTGCATCAATAGCTGCCTGAATGGTGCTGAACTGGCCCAATGTGGAGGGGTTGCTGCTCACCGTGCGTACGGTGCAAAAGGATATACTTGCAGTGAACAGCGCGCAGAAAAAAAGAATGAGTTTTTTCATAATCAAGGCTTTTAAAGGTCGGAATGACTTGTATAAAAGTAGAATAGGTAGTGCTCTCGCTCAATACCGGAATACCGTCAATTATGCAATCGAAAAAATACCTGATTACAGGTAGAAAGGATGATGAACTGAACCCTTACTTTAGAAGGATGAATCGGATAATAAAGTATTTGGCACTGCTCGGCATGGCATTGATGAGTTTTTCATCGATGGCACAATCATCTGCTTATCGCGATAGTTTATGGGTTATCGCCAATAAGCCCCAGCTCGATACTAACTCAGTCAACGCACTCAATCAATTGCAGCTTTATTTCTATGAACGCGGCCGCTTCGATTCAACTTTGCGGTATGCCCAGCAAGCCCTGCCATTAGCGAATGCACTTGGAGCAGAAAAAAGCGCTGCTCGAATTACGTATCGAATCGGCATGACGTACACCAACTTACAGAAGTACGATAGCGCTAATGAGTATCTCAACAAGGCGCTCGCCTGGGCTCAACTCCATACCGATGTGCATCTCGAAGTAACGTGTTACAACGCGTTTGCCATTCTCAACAATTACCAATCTGATTACGCTACCTCCATTGAATTCTTGTTGAAAGCAATCAACAAAATCGAAGTATCGAATTCTGCAGAATTGAAAAACATGCTGCCTCAAACATATAACAGTATCTCTTACAATTTCTGCAGTGAAAAACAATATGACAAAGCTATTGAGTATGGCAAAAAAGGGTTGGCACTGAAACGAATTCCAAAAGATGAACGCTATCGCACCATGCTTCATCTCACTGTTTTTTATTCTTATCTGGAACAACAGCAACTTGAAATCAGCAAAGCGTATCTGGATTCCGCCATTACTATCAATAACACAATCGACAATCCGGCTATCACAGCTATTGTTTACAACAATGAGGGATTGTATTATCAGCGAATCAATGATTTCGAAAGAGCTGCACAAGCCTATTTGAAATCCTATCAAATTAATAAAGAGGGAGGCTACCGCTTGTTGCAGGGAGAGGCCGCGGACAATCTGTCAAATCTATATTGGAAGCTAAAGAAATATGATGCGGCAGAGCGCTATGCCACCGAAGGCAATCGAATTGGCAAGGAATTGAAACTGTATCAGGTGGTGGCGAGTACCTATGACATTTTAAAAAAAATCTCTTCTCACAAAGGAGATTTTAAAAATGCCCTAGAGTATGCAGAACAAAATAAAATCTATGCCGACAGCGCATTGAATGAACAAACACGAAAGATTACACTTTCACTGGAATCGAAATACCAAAATGAAAAGAAGGAACAGGCCATTGCGGCCTTATCGGCTGCGAATGCACAAAATGAACTGGAGGTTGTGAAGCGGAATCGCTTGTTAGCTGTTGGCGGAATCACGATGTCGGCAGCGCTGGTCATTTTGGGTTTGTTCTATCGCAATTCTCGGCAGCGCAACATTTTAGCCGAGCAGGAAAGAAAATTTCAGCAAGAGCAAATCAAATTTTTAGAACGCCAGCAGCAAGTGGTCTCACTGCAAAGTATGGTGAATGGACAAGAGGCCGAGCGCACACGCATTGCCAAAGATTTGCACGATGGCCTGGGTGGATTATTCTCCACCGTGAAAATGTATTTCAGCACGCTGCAACACGAGGCTCCACAACTGAAAGAAAATGAATTGTTCAAAAAGAGTTACTCACTGGTGGACACTGCCTCAGAAGAAGTGAGGCGGATAGCCCATAACATGATGCCCGAAGTTTTAATGAAACTGGGCCTCACCAATGCACTGAAAGATTTATGCGACCATGTCAGTGCGGGTAAGTTATTGCAGGTTTCATTGGAAGTGCATGGGATGAGCAAGCGACTGAATGCAACGACTGAAATTATGTTGTTTCGAATTGTACAAGAGTTGTTAAACAACATTATCAAACATGCACACGCTTCGCAGGCCATTATTCAATTTGTGCGCGAGAATGAACGGCTCAGCGTGATTGTCGAAGACAATGGCCGCGGTTTTGGTGTAGAGGAAACTGACACCACCCACCACGCAGGTATTGCCACGGTACAAAGTAGAGTTAATTACTTGAATGGAAAGATGAATATCGATTCGCAGAAAAATGTGGGCACTACGGTGATGATGGATTTTTTAATTAGTGAGTAATCTAAGTTAGGCTGGTTTATTGAATTTGAGACGATGATAAAAATTTTAATCAT
This sequence comes from Bacteroidota bacterium, assembly GCA_016191555.1. Classification (GTDB taxonomy): domain Bacteria; phylum Bacteroidota; class Bacteroidia; order Cytophagales; family Cyclobacteriaceae; genus ELB16-189. The sequence continues at coordinate 154,442 of JACPVX010000037.1, read as the reverse complement.
AGATGATCATCCGCTGGTTTGCGATGGCATTAAAACCATGCTCAAGGACGAGTCATCCGTGGAAGTGGTAAACGCCAGCAAAACCGCCACCGAGGCGCTTTCGTATTTGTCCAATCATGATCCGGATATTATTCTTTTGGACATCAGCCTTCCTGACATGAGTGGTCTGGAGCTTTGCGATCGAATTCGCAGCATGAATAAAAAAGTAAAAATCATTGGCCTCACTTCCACGAATGAAGCGAGCATCATCACCGGACTCTTGCAGCGAGGTGGTAATGGCTATTTGTTGAAAAACATGGAACGGGATGAATTGATTGAAGCCATTCACACGGTACAGAAAGATAAAGTTTTTTTGAGCCGTGCCGCCAACGATAAAATCTTAGAACAATTTCAATCACGAGTCGCAGCTGAAGAAAACTTCTTGCTCACGCGAAGGGAAAAAGAAATTCTTCAACTCTTAGCCGATGGCTTAACAGGCCCTCAGATAGCCGAAAAATTATTTCTCAGTCCACTTACGATAGAAACCCACCGCAAAAATTTGTTTAAAAAATTCAAAGTACATAGCGTGCAATTGTTGTTAAAGGTGGCCCGCGACAGCAGCTTGATTTAATATCCACATTCTGGTTTTTTCAGAAGCCAAAATTGGTTGAAAAGGCAATATTTTGTGCGATGTTCTTTCTACCTTCGCCCCATGGCCGAAAAAAAATTATTCCTGCTCGATGCGTACGCGTTAATCTATCGGGCACATTTTGCTTTTACGAAAAATCCACGCATCAATTCCAAAGGAATCAATACCTCCGTTCCGTTTGGATTTACTAATACGTTACTCGAAGTGCTTCAAAAACAGAGGCCTACACACATTGCGGTTGCTTTTGACACGTCAGCTAAAACTTTCCGCGATGAAATTTTTACGGAATACAAAGCTACCCGGCAGGAAACTCCGGAAGATATTCGCGCAGGTGTGCCCGTGGTGAAAGACATCATTCGCGGCTTCAACATTCCCATACTCGAAATGGACGGCTACGAAGCCGATGATATTATTGGCACCATTGCCAAAAAAGCGGAGCGCGAAGGGTTCACCGTTTACATGATGACGCCCGATAAGGACTTTGGCCAATTGGTGACGGACAAAATTTTGCTCTACAAACCGGCCTACATGGGGAACTCAGTAGACATTCTCGGCCCTAAGGAAGTCTGCGAAAAGTGGGACATTGAAAATGTAGATCAGGTAATTGATATTCTTGGTTTGCAAGGCGACAGCTCTGATAATATTCCCGGCATACCGGGCGTGGGCCCTAAAACAGCTGCCGATTTATTGAAGCAGTATAAAAATATTGAAAACATCATCGCCCATGCCGGTGAGTTGAAAGGAAAATTAAAAGAACGCGTAGAGCAATTTGGCGATCAAGCCATTCTTTCCAAAAAATTGGCCACCATCATTTTGGATGTGCCTGTAGAGTGGAACGAAAAAGACTTGGAATACACAGGGCCCGATGCCGAAAAACTGAAACCCATTATTGAAGAGTTGGAATTCAAAACCATGGCGCCTCGCATTTTCGCGACAGGTAGTGGTCCCACATACGCTCCCGCGATTGCTGCCGTAAAACCGGCACAGCTCTCTATGTTTGGTGGCGATGAGCCTACTATTGCTCCGGTGGAAGAAACGGAAAAGAAAGTACTGGACACTTCTTCTGTCAAATACAAAAAAATCAATCACGATGAAGCGGTGTTGCTGGCCGCACAATTGAAAACACAAAAAGAGTTTTCGTTTGACATCATCACTGACCATGCCGAGCATTTTGATTTTGTCATCAAAGGAATGTTGCTATCGTATCAGGCAGGCGAAGCTTTTGAGATTGATGAAAAATCCATTTCTGCTTTTCAGGAAGCGTTTGCTAACGAAGCCATCGGTAAAGTAGGGCATAATGTAAAGCTGCCGATTCTTGCTTTGAAAAAATCGGGTATCGAAGTGAATGGTCATTTGTTTGACACGATGCTCGCACATTACTTGATTGAGCCGGAAGCCTCGCACGACCTGGGAATTATCTGCAATCAATATCTCGGATATCAATTGTCGGGTGAAACAGATGCGCACGCACGCTACGAGCGCGTAGACCAAACACTGCAACTGAAACAAAAACTTCAGAAAGAGTTGGAGAAGCGCGGGCACTCGCGATTGATGCGCGATGTTGAAATGCCACTGGTGCACGTGCTGGCCGCGATGGAATTTGAAGGCGTAGCGTTGGATGAGCAGGCACTGCAGTGGATGTCGGAAGCACTGAAGAAAGACAGTGAAAAAGTGCAGAAGGAAATTTATGCCATTGCCGGACAAGAATTTAATATCGGTTCGCCCAAACAACTTGGGGAAATCTTGTTCGACAAGATGAAGTTGATGGACAAAACCAAAAAGACCAAGACAGGTCAGTATGCTACTGGCGAAGAAGTTTTGTCGAAGCTCGCTGATGAGCATGAAATTGCGCGCAAAATTTTAGACTACCGCGAATATGAAAAGTTGCGCTCTACTTACGTGGATGCACTCCCGAAAATGGTGAGTCATTACGATCATCGTGTCCATACTGATTACCGTCAGGCAGTAGCGGCAACGGGTCGTTTGAGTTCCAACAATCCGAATTTGCAGAACATTCCTATTCGTACCGAAAAGGGAAGACAAATTCGTAGCGCATTTGTGCCACGCGATAAAAATTTTCTCTTCATGTCTGCCGACTATTCGCAAATTGAGTTGCGCATTGCGGCCTCGTTTGCAAAAGACGAAACGATGATTGAAGCGTTCCGCCTAGGTCGTGATATTCACACCACTACAGCGGCTAAAGTTTTTAAAGTGGAAATCGAAAAAGTAACACCCGACATGAGGCGCAAAGCCAAAGAGGTGAACTTCGGCATTTTGTATGGCAGCACGGCTTTTGGTTTGGCGCAAAATCTCAACATCTCACGTACTGAAGCAGCCGAAATCATCGAATCGTATTTCAAAGAGTTTGCCGCTATCAAACGTTACATGGACGACAGCATCAACCTGGCGCGTGAAAAAGAATATGTAGAAACCATTTTAGGAAGAAGACGCTACCTGCGCGACATCAATTCGCGGAATATTTCTACTCGCGGATTTGCCGAACGCAACGCCATCAATGCGCCCATTCAGGGAAGCGCTGCCGACATTATTAAGGTTGCGATGATCAACATCCACCGCTGGATGCAAAAAGAAAAACTGAAGTCGAAGATGATTTTGCAGGTACACGATGAATTGGTATTCGACCTTTATGTAGACGAACAGGAGATTCTGAAACCCAAAGTGCAAGAGCTGATGAAGACAGCAGTTATTTTAGATGTGCCGATGGAAGTGGAAGTGGGCATTGGAAAAAATTGGCTGGAGGCGCATTAGCCCACGGTTTCAACCGTGGGTTACAGAAAATATCAGAGGCATAATTCCAAAACACACGGTTTCAGCAATTGCCACGGTTTCAACCGTGGGGCAATAAATCATCAACAAATCCAACCGTTTCAACGGTTTTTAAAATACACCCTGAAATTCACGAGATAATGAAATGGTTAAAACCATTTTAAAAACATAACGATTTATTATAGCCCACGGTTTTAACCGTGGGCTAGGTTTAATCTAGCTACAAAATCAAAACCTTTTCATTGTAAAAATTTTCACGAACCAAACGTATTAATCATAACAAATCGTGTAAATTCGACTCACAAACATTGTGCGTTTTTTATAGCCCGCAATTTTAGCGGTTGGATCATTTAGATCATCTAACAAATTCAAGACCCTTTCAGCGGTTTTGAAAACATACTCCCCATCATAATTGAAGAAAATGAAATGGTTAAAACCATTTCAAAAATATAACCATACACCGCAACCCATGGTTGAAACCATGGGCTAGATTGAAACACCGAGGCTAAAAACAATACTATGCCGCATTCTTATAATAAAATTTGGATTCATGCCATTTGGGCCACCAAAGAAAGATTGCCCCTAATACATTTCAATGTGGAAAATAAAATTCATGGCCACATATCGGAGCAACTGATAGAACAAGAATGCCGCGTTAAAATTGTAAACGGGATGCCAGATCATATTCATAGCTTGTTTCTATTAAATCCAAAAAAATCGATCGCTGATGTAATCAAGCAAATAAAAGGTAGTAGTTCACATTTTGTAAATCAGGACAATATCATTCCTGAGAAATTTGCTTGGCAAACAGGTTATGCGGCTTATTCTGTTTCTGAATCGGCAGTGGAGCGTGTATTTCAATACATTAAAAACCAAAAGCAGCATCATCTAAAGAAAACATCTCTGCAAGAGTATGATGAGTTCATTAAGCTATATGGACTCAACTCTGATTGATGTTATCTAATTCCAAATAGACCAACCGTCCAGCTAATTCTCCATTGGGCTAATCAATCTTTCATAATTCGCGTAAAAGAAAACTTGCATGCCCATTTTACTTTCCGTTACTTCCCTCGTATCAGTATCAAAGTAGGAAATGATCAGTCAGATTGACCTAAACCTGATTCAACAAGCTCAACGAGGCGATCGCCAAGCCTTTCGGCAAATGGTGACGCATTACCAAGTTTTTTTGTATGCGGTTGCCTTTCGCTATCTGGGCAATGCGGCTGATGCCGAAGATGTTGTGCAGGAAGTCTTTATAAAACTTTGGAAGAATCTGTCTGCTTATCGTTCGGAGGTAAAGATGAGCACGTGGCTCTACCGTATACTGGTGAATCATTGTTTAGATATGAAGAAGAAAACTTCGTATCAGAATGAACGAAATCAACAATCTGTGGAAACAATAGTCAATCATCCAGATCAAAGTAGTCCGCTTGATAAATTAGTACAAACAGAATTAACACAACTGTATCAAAAAGCCATTGATCAACTGAGCGACATGCAGAAAATGATTTATGTGTTGCGTGACGTAGAAGACTTGCCTTCGGCAGAAGTATGCCAATTGGTCAATGTCAGCGAAGATCAAGTCAAAAGCAATCTCTACCACGCCCGAAAAAAAATTCAAGCGTATATCAAAGAACATTACAGTGAATAAATATATGAACTGCCCCGACTACGAAAAAGATATCTGGATGTATGATGAACTCTCGGTGGAAGAGCAACAACATTTGAATACTCACTTGCATAGTTGTGCCGAGTGTAAAAAACTGGTCGAAGAAATTCGGCAAACAGATATCATCATTCAGCGCGCGAAAGAACAGAGAAAAGAATTGCCCCACGCAGCTGCATTCACCAATCGGGTGATGGAACAGTTACCAGTGGAGAAGAAAAGCTTGATCAACAAATGGCAGACAGCATTCGAAAACAATTGGATGCAAAGCACATTACGATTAGCTTCTCTTTTTCTCATTGTATTTTTTATCTGGGAACAAAAACCCACCTCTTATCAAATCACCAAAATGATGCCGCAGCAAAACCACGTCTTTCTAAATAGTCTTGCATTCATCAAAAAATACGATGAGAATCGCAAGGCAAGTACAAATGAATCATGGTATGCCCGGTACTTAAAAGTGAAACAGTCAACTAATCATAATTAACCATGAAGACTCAAAAATTATTTTCGATAGCAGCGGTAGTATTTGGTGTTGTATCGCTAACCGCCTGCGAACACCAGGTAGCGGTGCGCACATCGGTGCATGAAGATGGAAGTTTAGATCGTGAGATTCGATTGACCTCCGAAGATCCGAAGATTAGCAAGCAGAACTATTTTGGATGCAGTGATCAAATCGGTTGGACATTGATATCCGATTCACTTCATGTGAAATCAACCGCTAGTGATTCGAGTAAAAACAAAGAAAAAAAGCACACCGTCATTTTCAGAAAATCATATTCTTCTGTAGCGGATGCCAATGCCGAAACTTCTTCGTCTCTTGACACGCTATTTCATCTATCCAGTAAATTTGAAAAACACTTTCGCTGGTTTTATACAATCTATCGCTTTGAAGACACGTATCATCCCATCAATCGCTTCCGCTATCCGATTACAGATTTCCTTACAGCAACAGATTTTCAATTCATAGAAAACATGCCTGCCGAAGGCAAGCCCATCAGCAAAGCAGATAGTCTGTTCCTGACCAAACTCAATGAGCGAATTTTCGACCATTACTTTACGAGGGCATACATGGATGAGTACTTTCAAATTTTCATGCAGATAGCTGATCCAACACAAATACAAAAACTAAAGGCAAATGAAAAATCGCTGTTTGATGTTGTATCAAAGAAAGACATCAATTTCGATAACAACCCATTTCCCAAATTACTTGATAGCCTCGGGATAAAAATTGATATGTCCACTGAAGAATTTAAACACCTAGACAAAGGCGTGGAAAGTAAAGTAAATTTTATGAGCTGGGCTTCTGAAGGCAAGTATTTGCATAACATCCACATGCCAGGTGAAATTGTAAATCACAATGCCGATTCTGTAGCCGGAAATGAATTTTATTGGAAGCCTTCGTATTTGAAATTCGCTTTCAAGGATCACACATTTTTTGTGGAAACTAAAAAACCAAACATCTGGGCGTGGGTCGTTTCGTTAATTGTAATTGGAGCAGCAGCGTGGGGCCTTCGAAAGAAATTTTAATCAGTCGTAGCCTATCGAAACAACAAATGAATTACTCCGTCCGGTTGCGAGACAACATCCGCTTCAATTTGAAAAGCCGTAGAAATATTTTGGCGAGTTAATACTTCAGTTGTAAGTCCCGTTGCAAGCACGCAACCTTCATGCAAGAGTGTGAGTGTGTCAGCAAAACGGGCGGCCAAGTTGAGATCGTGCACTACCCCCACTACAACCAAATTTTGTTGCACTATCAATTGCTTCAACTGTTTCATGAATTGAATCTGATAGCGGATGTCCAAGAATGTCAAAGGTTCATCGAGCAACAACAGTCGAGGAGATAGCGGTTGCGTAGTCCACAACTGTGCTAATACACGTGCAAATTGTACCCGCTGCTTTTCACCACCGCTGAGTGTCAGATAATCGCGCTCACCAAAGCTCCACACATCAAAGTAGCGCATTACTTCCTCGCATATTTGTTGATCAATTTGGGTTGCAAAATTTTTAAAGTGCGGATAGCGGCCCATCATGACGACTTCCCAAACCTTCAAAGGAAAGGCCACTTCAATTTGTTGTGACAACACCGCTCGTTCACGTGCCAGCGATTCAAATGAACTTTGGGTTATTTCCTTTTTGTTAAAATAAATTTCCCCTGAATGAATCGGCAACTGTCGGCTGATGCATTTTATCAATGTTGATTTGCCAGCACCATTTGGGCCGATGATCAGATTCATGTGACCGACATGCCATTGAGCCGAGACATCTTGCAACAGTTTTTTATCGCCAGCTTGAAAAGAAATATGGTCGAGCGTGAGCATGGCTTAGAGATGATAAACGTTCTTGCGAAGCAAATAAATAAATACCGGTACTCCGACCAGCGAGGTGACAATGCCAATAGGCAATTCCGCGGGCGCTAACAACAATCTTGCAATTAAATCGGCTACACTTAGCAAGCTGCCACCTAGCAATGCGCTTCCTATCAGCAAATACCGATTGTCGGAGCCTTTGAATAACCGAAGTAAATGAGGCACTACCAGCCCAACAAAACTGATCACTCCGACAAAAGCGGTAGCAACGGCAACCATCACCACATTGAGGGCCACTACTTGCCACTGAAGTTTTTTGAGGTCAATACCCAAATGCATCGCTTCTTCTTCGCCCATGAGTAACGCGTTTAGTTTTTTTGAAAGTCGTAATGCGAAAAAGAAACATATCAAAAAAGAAATACCAATGATCATCACTGAACTCCAACTCGAGCCTGAGAGTGTGCCTAAATTCCAAAACGTAATAGATCTTGCCTGCGGATCTCTGGCGAGATATGACATGAGCCCCACTCCACTTAGGAAAAGTGCATTTATGGCAATGCCGGTGAGCAACAACGTGATCACTGAGCGCTTGCCCGTTGCATTCCGATTCATGGAAAGAAAAAATACCAGAGCGGTAGAAAGCGCTCCGCCCAAACTGGCGGCCAGCGGCAGTGTCCACTCGCCTGCATGAAATTGAAAAGTGGCGCCCAACACAAAATAGAGCGAAGCACCGAGTGCTGCTCCACTGGAAGTGCCAATCAATCCGGGCTCAACAATAGGGTTGCGAAATAGTGCCTGCATCAATACACCGGCCACTGATAAACTCGCGCCTACCAGGAGACATGTAATAGCTCGCGGTAAGCGAATGTTTAAAAAGATTCGCTCCGTTAAAGTCAAATCACTCATTGAAAAACTTTTACGAAGCGAATCGAAAATCGTATCAACAGAAATGGTAATCGCTCCAAAAACAATGGAGCATAAAAACAGCAAAACCAAAAATAGTGTCAACCCCAACCAAATCGATATGTATCGATTATTGAACATTCTCTTTGCGAATGAGTTGTTGAAGCATCAGCACAATTTCTCCTGTCCGTGGCCCCAGATATACTAAGTCGTGTTCCTCGACTCTAAAAATACGATTCGATTTAGCTGCTTTGGTTCCGGCAATGCCGGGTAGTTTTTTAATTTCTTCCAGCGAGCCCAGTTGATCATATCCAAAATCTGTCAGCAACAAAACATCCGGATCGGATTGCGCAATTACCTCAGCAGAAAGTTGCATCATTCCTCGTTCGCCATCTAAAGAAATTTCACCACCGGCCCATTCAATCAACTTTGCTGATGTCGATTTTTTCGTCATGGTAAGGTACACGTTGTTGGCTCTTCCAAAATGAATAATGGATACTTTGGGCTTATCTTTGAGTTGTGCCGCAGCCTGCAACGCCTTTTCCATATCAGCATCCAATTTTCGATTCAGCGAATCGGCTCTATTTTCGCGATGAAAATAAATACCTATTTCACGGATGAGTTGCTTGGCCGAGGGAATATCATCTCCCTTCGCCTCAAAAACCTCCATCGGAATTTTCAAGTCAGTCAGTTGTTTCATCACCGTCTCCGGACCAACATTGTTATCGTGAATCAATAAAGTTGGTTTCGTAGATAAAATTCCTTCAGCACTCAATGCGCGATGATAACCCACAGACGGTAGCGCTTTTATAGCAGGTGGATAGGTGCTAGATAAATCCACCGCGACTAGATTTTGTTCGGCACCCAGTGCATAAATGATTTCGTTGTACTGCTTGGCAATGCAAACGATGCGCTCAGGGTTACTTTGCTTTTCATCTTTGTTGGCAAAGCGTCCGCATGCCGTGGCGACTAGAAATGTGAGAAAAAATAATTTCTTCATATTGTAAGATGAAAAGTGTCGGCAGCTGCATGAATTTCACTCAGCCACCGACACTCCTTCAATTAAAATGTGTATTTAAGATTGACACCTCCGAAATAGTTGATCTCTCTTGGGCCGGGCAAATAAGCATCCGGCAATTGATTCACAAAAATCATCTGGTAATACTGCTGACCCGTTATGTTATTCGCACCCACATACGCATCTATATCAAAGTGTGATGCGATTGTTTTTCGAAAACCAATTTTCGCATTGAGAAGATTGTAGCTCGTGGCTTTGTTAAGACCATCGGGTGTAAAGGGCATTACATCTCTGTACTGATAGGTGGCGTTCGCATAAAGTCCTGTATTCGATATAAAATCAGTACCCGCATTCAAGGTATAAGGTGGCACACCAGCCACCGCATTTCCATTGTAATTGCTTGGTGCTTTGGTGGCATCTGTTTGAAGCGTGAATTGATCGTATTTAAAATCGGAATACGTGGCGTTCACAAAAGGACGAAGAAGTTTAACAAATCCGCCTTCAGATTGAATCACAGCATACTTTACTAAAAGTTCAATACCATTGTTTTTTAAACTTCCACTGTTCACTACGTAAGTGTAGAGTGTAGCTGTAGGATTGTTTACATTATTTGGTACGGCTACAAATGTCATTTTATCGTTGAATTTAGAATTGAAGTAGGCCACTTCAAACGTTAAGCGATCGTTGAGCAAACTACCCTTCGTGCCAATTTCAATCTGTTCACCTACCTCCGGACGAAGCTCTGTGTTTACCTTATTGGCCGCCGGGGTGTAAATATTACTTGCTACAGGTGCACGATAGCCTTTGCCGTAGGAAGCATAAACAGAAAGATGTTTGTTAATCAACTTATTAACAGCAAAACTAGGAGAAATCAGATTATCGTATGACTTTGCATATACGGTTGGGACTGTTGGATTGGGAATATTGTTGGCTGCGACATACAATTTGTCTCTTAGCAAAATGTCCATTGTACTCATGCCCACTCCGGCAGTGATGGAAATATCACTCGGCAAGGAAAGTGTCCATTGTGTAAACAAAGAGTAGGTACCTGTAATTGATGTTTGGTTGCTACGAATAGCCCCAATGATATTATAGCCGGTAGGGTCAGCGGCATTTGCAAGCATAGGATAAGCTATTGTTTGCGCATGTTGTTTCTGTGCTTCTACTCCGGTGATACCAGAAAGACGAACTCGCTCACTTAGGTCCAACTTGAAATCGAAAACAGAACGAAAACCATAATTGATGGGAGCCTTATCTGTCCATCCACCTGCAGAGCTTACATTACTATTTAATGCTGTACCAAAAACAGAAGTAGTATTCGAGAGGACTTTGGAAATTTTGTAGCTGTGACCAATCCCCGCACGTAGGCTTACTACATTCGAGTGCGCATCATTCTTGATGTAAGCGTGGTTTACACTATAGTCAAAATTTTGATATTGCGCGATAGTCAATTCACCATTGCGTTGGTCGTAGCTATTGCTCCATCCAACATAGGCAGTAAGCGATTGCTTTTCGCTCAATTGAAAATCGCCCATCACATTCACAAAATCTTTTGCCGATGCGGTGTGTGCCATAAACCCATCATAATTTTGCTTTCCGTAGTTGATCAACAACGAAGATTTTTCGGTGCTTGTTTGCAAATGCGTAGTGAAACGGTTTAATCCATAGCTACCAAACATCACATCCTGGCCAATAGAAGTCTTACCTTTTTCAGGCTTGATTGTTTGTAGATTGATTACACCTGCAATAGCCAATCCGTACAGTGAACCGGAAGGGCCTTTAATAATTTCAACATTCCCAATCGATCCGAAATCAATATCATCCATCAAGGTAACTCCTTCCGCATCCGTTACCGGAATTCCATTGAGATAAGCCTTTACACCAAGTTGATCGAAGTTGTTGTTTGTTCCTCTGTTACCGGGGCCTCCACCACCGTATCCACGAATATTAAATTGCTGTCCTGCCGAAATTGTTCTACGCTGCATAAACACCCCCGGAATGTTTGCATTAACGGCATCATCCAGAAATAAACCTGTGCCTCGTTTGATTTCGGCTGTTCCTAATTTTGCAATAGACGCTGGTTGTGTTAGAATCAACTTGTTTTGATTGGACGTGGCCGTGATTTCCACTTCATTCAACAACTGAGTGGATAGCGTGAGCGCAACAACCACTTCTGTATCGCAATTCGCAACGGATTTGCGAACGGGCTCATAGCCTACATAGCTGATGATAAGCTCTAGCGATCCATTACAAGGAAGCGAGAAATTTCCATCTTTATCAGAGGTGGTACCACCACCAGCCACGACTTCAATAGTAGCTCCGGCTAAAGGCTGGCCACTCGATGCATCTGATAATTTGCCTTTTACGGTTGAAGATTGCGACCAACCAATGAATGGCAGCGCAACGAAAATAATAAGTATAATTTTTTTCATCTTTTTTGAAATAAAGTTTAATTCAGTGAATACATATAATCAGCGAATTTCATCTGTCATATGGATTCAAAATGCAATTGTGATTAGGTAGGCAAGGATGTTCGCCAAAATAACCGCGAATTGATTTTTGATTATTAAGTTAAAACTAGCCAGTGTATCCTTAGAATACAGTGGGAGATTTGAATTGACTTAAGCCCAAGGTGGTGGGGCTTGAATAGAAAGGGCAACCGACTGATAAGAGTTGATGTATTCGGTGGGTGAAAAAATACTTTCAGAATGATAGAAACTAAAACTGATTTGAGTTGGAATAAACACAAGCGCAAAAAATTGTCCTAGCTGCGAAGGCACTGGTTTTTTATCATTAGTCGAGCGCTTGATCATCTCATCCAACAACGAGAGCAAGCTGTCCTCATGTTCATCGTGCAAGGCAAATAAAATATAAACATCATCGCTCTTCACTATTCTGGAGATGTCATACATTTTGTCGGCAAGTTCGATCTCGTGTTCTTCCGTGTCTAACTTTTTGAATTCATCGGCAGATATAACAATCTTCTCAAGCTTTTCCTCTGGCAGAACAGCTAAGGCTGCTCGCATCTCCTGACGAATGGCCAGCAAGCGTGAGCCAAAGTAGGCATAGAAACCTACGAATTGTAGGGCAAGCACGACTAAGAAACCTATGGCAACGATTCGCTTCATCTTCAGTCGGGCAATCTAATTAAAATTTGGAAATAAGAGGTCTCTTTTTTGATGGGTGATGTCTCATCACTTTGTGGTTTCCTGCATTTGTCGCAAAAGAAAAATTCAACCAATACCCGACACATTAAAACTTTATACCAAACCAAACCCGCAATTCCTCTAAAATTCATAACTTTCAAAAAGCACTTTCATGACTGAACTATTTCTGACCGAACGATTAAAGCAACTCTTACCGCTTTACAAGAACTTCTTGGAAAAGGAGGTGTATCCCATCGAGTTGGGCATCATCACAAAGCCATTTAAACAATCGCTTTCCATCGTCAAAGACTTGCGCCAAAAGGCAAAAGAACAAAAACTATTTGCTCCGCATCTTTCACCAGAAGAAGGAGGTATTGGTCTCAACTTGATGGAGTTCGCACAAGTCAGTGAAGTTCTGGGTACATCACCTCTCGGTCATTTGATTTTCAATTGCAATGCCCCCGATATCGGCAACATGGAGTTGATGCATCAATTTGCCTCTGCGGATTTGAAGAAAAAATACTTACATCCGCTCATGAATGGCGACATCCGTTCGTGCTTTGCTATGACAGAGCCGGAGTTTGCCGGATCTAATCCGGTGAACATGGCAACCACTGCCATTCGCGAAGGCGACCTATACGTTATCAACGGACATAAATGGTTTACCACGGCTGCCGATGGTGCAAATTTCACCATCGTGATGGCAGTAACAGATACAACGAATCCAAATCCGTACTTACGAGCGAGTATGATTCTCGTGCCGCTAGATAATCCCGGCTTTAAACTGGAGCGTAACATTCCCATCATGGGCGAAGCGGGTGAAGATTATTTTAGTCACGCGGAAGTTCGGTTTACCAATTGCAAAGTTCCCGTCACCAATCGGATTGGAGAAGAAGGCCAAGGGTTTGCACTAGCACAAGTTCGATTGGGTCCGGGTCGTATTCATCATTGCATGCGATGGATCGGAATTTGCGAACGCGCTTTTGACCTAATGTGTTCACGTGCGGCTACGCGCAAGTTGAGCGACAATCGCTATTTGGGTCAGCAACAAATTATTCAGGCGTGGATTGCCGAATGCCGAGCGAACATAAATGCCGCCCGACTGATGGTTTTACACACAGCTTACTCAATGGAGAAGAATGGAGCCAAGGCTGCCAAAGAAGAAATCTCGACCATTAAATTTTTCGTGGCCAATGTGCTGATGAAAACATTGGACAAGGCCATTCAGGTGCATGGTGCTTTGGGCATCACTGATGATACGCTGTTGTCATTTTGGTACCGACACGAGCGAGGTGCGCGCATCTACGATGGCCCCGATGAAGTGCATAAGGTATCGTTGGCCAAATCGATATTGAAGGGGTATGGTATGGGTATTTCAGATTAAACATTTACCTTTATTTTATGGTAAGGGAATCTAGAAAAATTCAGTTAATTGAAGACGTTTTAAAGCTGCAAAGCGACTCCACTTTGACAGAACTTGAAAAGGTCATCAAAAAATCTAAAAAGAAGAAGAAAGCGTTATCCATCTACGATTTTGTAGGCGTAATGAGCCCAAAAGAAATCGCGCAGATTAAAAAAGCAATCGCTGAGAGTAGTGAAAAAATTGACCCGAATGATTGGAGGTAATATTTTACTTGATACAAATATTATTATCAGAATCTTTGGTGGCGATAAGCCCCTTGTTGATAAACTCAATAGTCAGTCTGTTTTCTATATTCCAACAATTGTAGTGGGCGAACTTTATGTAGGGGTAAATCGTGTGACAAATCGCAATAAGCATTTAAAGATGTTGGAAGAGTTTATTAACCAAGGAAGTACTCTATCGGTTGATGTAGAAACAAGCCGATACTATGGTGAGATTGTAGCATCTCTTTTTAAGAAAGGCAAACCAATTCCCACTAACGATATCTGGATTGCATCATTAGCAAAGCAACACCAACTAACTCTTATTTCAAATGATTCTCACTTTAAATTAATTGATAAATTAAAAGTGAAAAGTTGGTAGAAAAAACGCCAGCCATGCTCGACCAACCCGCTCACATTCGCCAAGGCGAAGAGTTAAACACTGAAAACTTAATCGCTTTTCTGAAGGCGAAAGGGCTTGCCAGCGAAATCACGATTCAACAGTTTCCCAGCGGCTATTCCAATCTTACCTATCTCATTCAAACCGGTCAAGAAGATTTTATTCTTCGCAGGCCTCCTTTCGGTGCCAACATCAAGTCGGCTCACGATATGGAACGCGAATACAATGTGCTCTTGCTCTTGCACAAAGCCGGGTTCAACAAAGTGCCGGAGCCGGTTCTATTTTGTGAGGAAGAGTATGTAATCGGAGCGAAGTTCTATCTGATGAAAAGAGTGCATGGCGTAATTCTGCGTAACCGTGTTCCCAAGGGAATGACGATCGAAGCCCCCACATTTCATCAACTATCAAAATCCGCCATTGATCAATTGGTGCAACTGCATCAATTAGATGTTCAAAAAACCGGATTGCATCAACTTGGTAAACCTGAAGGCTATGTACAGCGACAAGTAGAAGGATGGACGAAGCGCTACTTCAACGCACAAACAGACGACATCGCGGCCATGAATGAAACTGCGGAGTGGATGCAAAAGAATATTCCGCAATCTAAGCGTGTCAGTTTCATCCACAACGATTACAAATACGACAACCTCGTACTCAATGCCGATCGCCTTACTGAAATCAAAGCAATCCTTGATTGGGAAATGGCGACTGTGGGCGATCCGTTGATGGACCTGGGCACATCGCTCGCTTATTGGGCAGAGGCGAATGATGCTGATGCGCTCAAACCTTTCAATCTCACTTGGATGCCCGGCAGCATGACACGTCATGAGATGGCTCAATACTATTCTGAGAAGTCAAACACGCCTATTAATGACATCGTGTTTTATTATGCCTTTGGCTCCTTCAAAGTAGCTGTCATCTGCCAACAGATTTATCATCGCTACAAACAAGGCCACACCCAAGACCCGCGTTTCGCTTCGCTCCTCTTCGTGATCAAAGCCTGTGCGGAGAATGCGAGGAAAGCAATTTTTAATTCGTTAATTTGATAATTCGTTGATGAGTTAATTACCGAATTAACAAATCATCGAATTAACGAATTAAGATATGGTATCACTAAAAAATGTTCTCATCCTCGGTGCCGGCACGTTGGGTAGCCGCATCGGATTACAAGCGGCAATCTCGGGCTATCAAGTTACGGTGTATGATATTCACGAAAGTGCCTTGCAACAATCACAAAAGGTGATGGAGAAGGTGTTGCGCTATGCGGTGAAGATGGGCATGGTCAAAGAAGATGCGAAGCCAGAAATTTTCGCGCGCCTTCAATTCACCACCGATCCGCATCGTGCGGTTGCTGATGCAGATATCGTCAGCGAAAGCGTGACAGAGGAAGTATCCATCAAAGAAAAGGTGTGGAAACAATTTGGCGAATTAGCTCCCGCTAAAACTATTTTCACCACCAACACTTCGTATCTTTTGCCTTCTCAATTCGCTCATATTTCCGGTCGGCCGGAAAAGTTTTGTGCTTTTCATTTTCATGATGTGTTCACTGCACGTGTAGTCGACATCATGCCCCATCCGACAACTTCAGAAGAACTTATACCACTTTTACAAGATTTTGGAAAGAAGCTCAACCAAGTGCCCGTGTTGGTAAAAAAAGAATCGCCCGGGTATATTTTTAACTTTATGTTGATGGCGTTGATTGGAGCGGCCGGCAAATTAAAAACGCACGACATCGGATCGATTGAAGATATTGACAAATCATGGATGGTGAACTTCAATATGCAAATGGGGCCTTTCGGGATTTTGGATAACATCGGGCTTGACACCGCCTGGCACGTTACGAAAGATCGCCCTGATGGTGCGTCCAAAGCATTTGCCGCTCTGCTGAAGACGTATGTTGATCAAGGCAAATTGGGTGAAAAATCCGGAGAAGGTTTTTACAAACACCCGAATCCGGCCTATAAAAACAGTGACTTTTTATTGTCATGATCGTATACAATCACCGAATTCATTTTAGAAAGGTTATGTTGAAAACATTTTCGTTGATTCTTTTTTGGTCGGTGATGTTGTACTCCTGCAAGGAGGTATCATTCACCGAAGCACAGCCCAAAGGAGTAGCCCCTTTAAAAGAAATTCCACCCGCTTTGCGCGGAGTATATCAAACCTTTGATAAAACAACGGGAGAATTTTCTGACACACTCATCGTGGAATCGTGGGGCTATCATTTCAAAGATAAGAACGACAAGGACTGGCTGAACCGAGGCACCATCAGCGACACACTCGTCATCAAATTTTATCAAAACTATTACTTCATCAATTTCAAGTCAGAAGGGCAATGGGTGTTGCGCCTCGTACAACAAGAACCATCAGGAGCGATTCGATTTATGTCGATCGATTTAAAAGACGAAGTGAAGAGAAAGGAAGTACTCAAAAAGCTTGGAAAAAAATTAACAATAAAAGAAATCAAACGAAAAGACGATACATTCTATCAAATCAATCCATCACCGGAGCAATTGATGGCACTCATTAAAGAAGGCTTTTTTACCGGTGAACGTTTGAACAAAGTGAAATAAAAAATCCCCGCTACTTCTACGCAGCGGGGATTTTCGACTTATCACTTCAGATTAATTTTTCTTCTTCTTAAAAAAGCTGTTCAGTTTATTTTGCAACGCGTCTTTCAATGGATCTGTTTTGGTAGAATCTTTTACTTTGGTCGTATCACTCTTTGATCCTCCACCCAAAATATTATTAACAATATCCTTAGCTGGTGTATTCTTGGCTAAATCTTGAATTGCTTCTTTGCCTTTTTCTTTTGCCACATTAGTAACCGCCTCTTTCGCTTGCTGTTTTTGCTCTTGATTGTTCAAAGCAAACTTAGGTGATGTCATCGTGCCGCCCAATGTAATCGGTAATGTGACTTCCGAATTAGCCGCAGCACCTGGATTTAAAAATCCATTGAGTTGAGATCCTAATTGCCCTGCTGGCACATTCATCTTCAATGTGTAGTCGATGGATTTGTCCAAGCCTGTGCTGCCGCTGACTGTCGTAGCGTAGTTTCCAAACTTAATGTTAAATGGCTTTACACTCAGACGTCCATCGCTGATGGATGCCGACATGAGGACGTCTTTCAGTGTTACATTATCCGTGTTATTCAATTTGGTGAGAGAGGTAAGTCCGGAAACGAAATTTGATTTAGTAAGCACTGCTTCGGCAATTTTAATAAGTCCAGATCCACTCACCGTGTTCATCTTGGGCATCATATCCTGACCCAACTCGCCATTAATTTTAAAATCAGTTCCGAATTTTCCATTGACAAATCCCGCAATCGGTGCGTACGTTTTGATAATGGAGAACGAAGCAGCCGCTTGTTGAATGGCAAGGTTTTCTATTTTCAGTGCCATGTCGTATTTCGGATGATTAACATCTTTAGTGTTGTAAGAACCATTCACAGCAAAAGCTCCGCCCAACATATTAAAGTTGACACCGCTTAAGTTAGCTACACCATCTTTTACAATTACATCGCCTAAGGCATTCGTGATGGTATAGTCCATCATCTTTACAGTCTTAATATCTGAGTGAAGAACAAAGTCGATGTTGGCCGGAATCGGGATTACACCGAAAGAGGCAGTATCTTTTTTGGCAGGTTCTTCAGATGGAGTCATAAACTCATTCAAATCGAGCAATGAAGAGCGGAAGTTGACATTACCTTTGATAGTTTCTTTGCCGAACACGAAACCAATGTAGTTGGTAATAGCGCCATCGGTGCTGAAATCGCTGCGGCCAATAGTTCCGTTCGTATTTTTCAATTCAATTTTTTGTGGATTGAAGACTGCTTCGGCCTGTGCAATGGTAACAGCGTACGGAAGTGTTTTTGATTGGAAGCTGAAATCTTTCAATGAAGCCGAACCGCTCGTTGGTAATTTATCATAGCGCTTTGCAGTTACATCCGAATACTTTCCTTTCGTTTCAATGTTGGCTTTGACTTTTCCGGCCAACGTCATGCCTTCCACCGGGAAAATTTTCATCATCTTTTCAATATCAATACCACCTTTAGCTTTCAAATCCCAAGTAATATCTTCCAGATTTTGCAATAATAACTCGCCACTAAATTTCTCTCCTTCCATAGTCATGTTAAAATCTTTCACAGCAATGGCGGTTTCGGCCATTTTACCAGAAGTGTTTTTGATGGTGGACGCAAAGTGCAGATCCTCCAATGGAAGCGGAACCTGAGAAGCCTTTACAAAACCATTGCTCAACGACATGGCGACATCCATTGCTGGAATGATTTTTCGGATGCTGTCATATACGCCATTCGCCTTCGCATCGATGGCATAGATTCCTTTCATCTCCAATCCTTGCATCGGGAACATTTTATTCAATTCTGCCAGATTTAATTTGGCTTTCAAATCGGCATTCATTTTAAAGTCTTTCAGGTTCTCAATCAACAACTTTGCATCCACCGGATTCGAACCAAAATCGAGATGAAGTTTTTTCAGGTCAACTAGAGTGTTTTCAATCACGCCCGTTTTGTTGTCGACCGTTAAATCCATGGCAATGTTATTCACCGCAGTGGGTAGATCCGGATACTTGAACATACCATCTTTTACATTCATGCTGAGGTTAAAAGCCGGCAGCTGTTTTTCAGAATAACTGCCTTTTACAAAACCATTAAATGCCAGCTCTCCTTTCGTTTCAATTTTAGAAAAGTCTTTGGTGTACATACCTGGTACCAGCGAGAGCAAACTTTTAAATGAATTGGCGGGACTCTTGAATGACAAGTCCATGTCATACGAACTGGTGTTCAACTTCACCCATCCTTCCGCACTCATGGCAAAGTCATTCAGCTTCGATACGTTTTCTTTGAATGTATATTTGGTATACGCCTCGCTGATGCCAATCGTGGCTTCTACTTCAGCATGTTTGTTTGTCAGATATTCTGTGCCTCCGTACGCAACAGTTAAAGAATCTGCGGAAGTTTTGGTCTTCAAATCAAAAGCCTGATCGTTAAAATTTCCACTGCCCGTATGGTTCAGATTTTTCAATGCCATGTAGTATGGCATGGTGGCATCATCATAAACCAATTCGCCTTCTACAATTTCCCAATGGTCGATACCAAAAGAAAACTTGCTGGGCTCTTCCGGTTGTTGTTTCACCGTATCTGCTGATGGAATGGCAATGTCATAATTGGCTCTGCCATCTTTCAATACTTTTACATTGATGCTGGGACGAACCAAGGTAATACCCTTGATACGTAGTTGATCGCCAAACAAAACATCGGCTAAGTTAATTTCTACATCAAAGCGCTCAACCATAAACAAATGCACGCCTTCAAACGGTGCACGGTTAAACACTCCCAGCTTTTGTACCTCTACGGTGATGTTGGGGAAATTGCGAAAGATGGTTAAGCTAAAATCGTTGGCATCAAAAACCACATCAGCATTTACACTCTTGGCCAGTTCTTTGTCGATGGCTGCTTTAATATCATCTTTAAAAACACGCGGTAAAATCATGGCGGCTGCCACGAGTACAATCAAAAAAATACCTACACCAATCGAGATTTTCTTCAGAAGCTTCATCTTATAATCGTTTTATTTATTTTTTCTTCCACTAGATCAATCGCCCTCGCTCAGCCTTACTTTTTACGCACCAATCGCGGGGGAAGATCACTTAAATTTTGGGAAAACCATCAACTGTACATGTAGCTTGGTATCGTCCAAAATTTAGTATAGAACTTTAAGCTGTAAAGTTACAGAATTGAAAGCATTCGATGCACGCTACAACGACTGATAGCCGCCAAGCGGTATGAAGTTTTAGTTAAAAGTATTTCAACATCATATCTACCATCCATTTCAATCGTGGACGGAAGGGAGGATACATCATACTCATAGACGAAAACCGTGTCAATTGCTTTAAAACGGATTTTTGGTTTGAGAATTCCAGAAATCCGGCATGCCCATGCGATTTGCCGATGCCGCTGTTGTTTACGCCACCAAAGGGCAGATTGGCGTGGGTAAATTGAATGACGCACTCATTGATACAGGCGGTGCCTGCCGATGTGGATGTAAGCATTTTCTTTTGGAAAGAAGAGCGCTCGCTGAATACATACAATGCCAGCGGTTTGGCCTTGCTATTGATCATGTCAATTACTTCTTCTTCGGTACGATAAGTAACGATCGGCAGAACAGGTCCGAAGATCTCCTCTTCCATCAATCTGGATTTTAGGGAGACATTGGAGAGCAACACCGGATGGATAAACAATGTACTTTCATTGACGGGACCACTAAATTCTACTTTGGCGCCATCCGAAATGGCATCTGCCACCATTTGATTCAAACGCTTAAAGTGCTTTTGACTGACAATACGGGAGTAACTCATCGAATCTTCATTGAGTGTTCCCTCTTCACCAAACATATCAACCACCTGTTTTTTTAAACTGGCAATAAAATCATCTTTTACACGCTCATGAACGAGAATGTAATCTGGGGCAATGCAGGTTTGTCCATTATTCAAAAATTTTCCGAAAGCGATCCGTTTTGCCGCAGCTGAAATTTGTGCTGTTTCATCGATAATGGTGGGCGATTTCCCTCCGAGTTCAAGTGTTACCGAAGTCAGATTTTCGGCTGCCGCGCGCATGATAATTTTACCTACAGCCGGGCTTCCAGTAAAAAAGATATGATCAAATGGCAGTTGAAGTAAGTCAGACGAGACCTGTTGATCTCCTTCGAAAACTTTCACCAGCGAGTCCTCAAAAAACTCGTTGACAAGTTCAGCTATCAATCGAGAAGTTGCCGGAGTCATTTCAGAAGGCTTAATGATGGCTGTATTTCCAGCCGCCAAACACGAAACCAACGGCCCAAAGCATAAACTAAATGGGTAATTCCATGGCGCAATGATCAGGCAAACTCCTTTCGGCTCAAACTTGATTTCTGAGCGGGTGCCGAAGTAAGTAATGGGCGCGTCTATTTTCTTGGGTTGTGTCCATTCATCCAAATGCTCAAGTGTATGCCTTATTTCGTTGACTACCGGATAGATTTCCGAAAGGTCAACCTCAATAAATGACTTCTTCAAATCCTGATGAACGGCCGCCTGGATCCTTTCGCGATTGCTTAAAATGAATTCGCTCAATCCTTTCAACCGCTTTTTGCGCTCTTTAAGTGGCTCCGTGCGCAAAGCAAGGCTCTTTATTCTTTGAGCTTCAAATACTGATGAAATGGATGAAGTTGGGTTCGGTGCTGCACTCATTGTTAAGCCGTTTTGCCCAAGTTATCTAAAATTTTAGCCCTTTTTTAAAAGAATTTCGCAGATTCGTTGCCTAATATTATCAAATTGTTAATTTTATATTATCAGTGTTAATATTGAGATAATAATGCGTGGCCTGACAATCATCTTCTTCCTCTTCATAAGCTTGTTCGCACAAGCGCAGGGAAGCATAATGTCTGCTTTGCTTGAAACAACTCCGCAAGCATCTAAGGATGCCATCCAACTTGAAATGAATGAGTTTCTTCAAACTTTTAAGGATAAACAGGCAGAGTCGAAGAGTGAGGTGCGTTTTTTGAGATCGCTGGTGAACAAGAGTCACCGCAAATTCTTAAGACGTTACGAAGCTTACACGCAGTTCAACGAGGTATTTGAATCGGGAAAATATGATTGCCTCAGCGGCACCGCATTTTTTAGCGTGATATTGGATCGATTGGGCTATTCGTATAAGATCATTGAAACGAACTATCACATCTTTCTATTAGTTACCACGAATCAAGGAGAAGTATTGCTTGAGACCACGGATCGACTGGCTGGGCTCAAAACAAGTGCCGAAGAGATTAACCAAACGCTCGCTTTATACAAGCAAAATCGGTTGTCGGCCAGCACAACGGAAGGAACGTATTATCTCTACCAAACTCAGTTATTCCGCAAGGTAGACGCGCTTCAGCTAAGTGGTTTACTTTATTTTAATCAAGCCGTGGTGGCTTATAATCAACACAACTGGACAACGTGTTCAGAGAAATTGGCTAAAGCCAGAACCGTTTACAACAATCCTCGCGTTGAAGAACTCACCGAAGTTTTATTCCACTCTATTGCGTTGAGTTCAATGGAAGAAACAGCAAAGAAGCAACTTTTGAAGCTGCTTCAGCCGCATGTTAAAATTTCAAATCTGATAGCTGCGCGCTAGTTTTCGAGTACCCTCAATTCTACTCTTCGATTCATCTTATGTGCCGTCTCCGTATTTTCTTTGCTAAGTGGTGAAGTACCACCAAATGCTTTGGTCTTAATTCGGTTCTTGGTGGCACCCTTACTAACCAGATAGGTCTTTACAGCATCTACCCGATCTTGCGACAATTTCATATTCAACTTAGGATCGCCTTTTACATCGGTATGTCCTTCCAACTGAATAACCATTCGCGGATAGTCTTTCAACATTTTTACCACTTCGTCTAATTCTGAGTGAGATTCCGGTGAAATACGGGCTGTACCCACCGCAAATATCAGATTGTCCAAACGCATCGTGTGACCTACCGTGTGTGGTGTAGTTTCAGCCGTTTTGGCTACTGTGCCAGGCAATGCCAGTTCAATATCTTTAATCACTCTTCGTTCAGTATTGGCCTGAGTGGGGTCGAGCAAAAACTTAGCTGCCGCAAAACCAGGGGCTTCTACCAAAATCGAATACTTTTCGCCATCAAATAGCGGAAATGAATACGTGGTTCCATTCAATAAGCCTGTGCGATTGCCATAAGGCTCGCTTTGAAAAGAAATTTTAGCATTGATAGGCTCTTTTGTGGCTGCGCTAACAATTTTTCCCTGAGCATAAATAAGGGTATCGGTTTCTTGAGCAAAAGCATTGCCTGCTACGAAACAAACCGAAAGGATGAATAGTAACTTCTTCATACAGAATTAGAGCTTAATGATTTTGAATTCAACTCTGCGATTTTTAGCATTTCCGGCTTTTGTATTGCTGGTGTCAACTGGTTTGGTTTCCCCAAAGAATGTACTAGTAACACGATCTGTGGAAATTCCTTTGTTAATCAAATATTGAGAAACCGCTTTTGCTCTGCGCTCAGATAGCTTGAGGTTATAATTTTCGGCACCAATCTGATCTGTATGTCCGGCAATTTCAACGGTCATGTTAGGACGTTCATTCATCAAGGTAACAATGCGATTCAATTCAGGATAAGATGCTGAAGTCAACACCGCTTTATCAAATTCGAAGAAGATGTTGTTTAGAGGGATCATTGCATTCTCGGCAATTGGCGTAACCTCGATCGGCTTCATTTCTTCTGGCTTCAATTGCATGTCTTGTTTCACGGGGCCGTAAGTTACCTTTCTTAAGTCCAAATTTTGGCTGGAAGAAATATGGTCTTTCGCTTCTGCGCGCACTCCATACTGTTTACCAACAGGTAATGATATTTCGTATTCTCCGGTTTCAGGATTGGACTGTGCTACACCCACTTCCTTGCCGGTGGCCAAATCTTCATAGACAACTTTCGAGCCAAGTGGGTTTCCTGTTTTAGCATCGATCAGTTTTCCCTTTACCACTACTACAGGGTCAGGCATCATGAAAACCGGCAATTTCAAGCGGAAGATATCAGCATTGTTGTCGGCTACACCTTTGGAGAAATAAGCATATTCGCTGCTGGAAGGAATGTTGAAGAAAAGGTCATCGAATTTTGAGTTTACTTCAGGGCCCAAGTTTTCAGGCTCGCTCCAATTGGTCCATGTATCATCTAAACGTACACTCCGGTAAATGTCAGAACCACCATACCCGCTAAATCCTCTGGAAGAGAAGTAAAGTGTCTTATCATCAGAAGCTAAAAAAGGAGAGGCATCTTCGGCTGCGGTATTTATATTTTTGCCCAAGTTCAAAGGTTCTGACCAGGCCGAATCATTTTTAGCAAAGCTTACATAAATGTCGCGGTCGCCAAAAGAATCATCTCTTTCTACCGACATCAATAGTGCCTTACGGGAATTAGCCAGGAAGTAGTGCGATTTTTCGTTGTAATTATAATCATTTTCGATTTTTACTGCCTTTGGTGCTGTCCACTCGCCATTTACATTATTGCTGATGGACATACCTGCCAACATTTTTTTACCACCATTCAAATATTGGTTTCCTAGCACCATCACGGCTGCTTTTCCATCCGGTGTAACCGAGGTAATAGCATTTATAAAGTTAGGGTATTCATTATTGAATTTAGGCCCCATATTTTGAGCTAATGTCCACTTGCCGTTTGCATCCAAAGTAGAGAACCAAATGTCTTCTTTGTCATTTACTCCGCCCATGTTGCCCGGGTGATTTCTGCGACTGAAATACAAGGTTTTTCCATCCGGTGAGAGAATCCCGTTCAGGTCATCATACTCACTGTTTACATTGGCATCCAAATGATCAGTAATCAAGCCCTTGGCCATCAATTCTGGAATATTGACAATGGCAGCAATGGGAAGTTTAGAATCGGTGATGGCGATCGCATCGATGGAGAAGTAATCAGAAAGGGCTGCGCCATCAAAATCCAGACGAATAGAAGTCACTTTGTAGGCTGTCTTTTCCACGAAAACGTTGCGCATCCTGCCTTTCAAAGGAATGGCTTGCGGATTTAAAGTTTGAATGACGTGTTCTTTGCCATTTTCCTCATATGCGGTGATTTTAAAAAGTGCACTTGGGTTATTGGATTCAGCGATAGCGATTTGTTGAATTTGGATAGGAGTAGCAAACCCTACGCGAATAAATTCCTTACGTTTTGGCTTATCGGGGGTCCAGGCATTTGGATTTTGACCTGTGGCTGGTAATACATTTGGCTTTCCCAATATTTGCTGGGACGAGTACTGAATGGGTGTAAGTTCTGAGGAGAACTCGATAACTTTTGATGCCCATTGTACGGTTTGTCCAAAGGAGGAGGTAAGAGTAAATCCGAGCAATAATAGGGAAAACGACAATCTCTTGTTCATAATGAGGGGACTAGGCTAGTAACAATATGGTTTTAAAGGCTAAACATAGCTAAAAATTGAAAAACGAAGAAAAACCAACCTGAAAAAGAAATTGGCCGTTTATGTAGAATTGTACTTTTTGGCCAGATCAATCCATTGCACCCTTGTTGAAAAGCAGGAAGCCAACGTGCAACAAAACCCCTAATTGTCGGTTTTTGTCGTCATAATAGTTCAAGTTCAGGCTAATGGGCCCCAAAGTACTGTGCATGACTAGCCCAGCAGTGCCTGCAAAGTAAATTTTAGTAATGTCGTTGTTTAGCCCTGTATTTTGGTCAGCCGTTTCAAAAAGAGCCTCCAGAGGCTTGAAAGCATAAGCCTCTAATCGGATGTCGAGGCTTTTACGTACCGAGAAAACATTTCGCCACCCGCCTGCCACATAATTAAACGCCCGGAAATTTTGCAGTAAAAGCGTGCGACTATCCTGAAGCGGATTGAAGGCCGGAGCATAAATAATCGTACCGAAATAATTTGAGAATGTAGGCTGCGTGGAAAGTACGCCTTCTAAATAATAGCCCGAACTATAAATACCCGCTTTGAAATATTGTTCGAGTGTTAACTTCCCTTGAATCCAACTTCGTTGATTAGTAGAAATGTCTTTTAGAACAGAGGTATTGCCGGGATCCAACGTCTCTTCCAACGAAAACCAATTTCCCGTAAGGCTAAATGCTTTGCCTTGCGAGGCATATTGCTTTCGATTGAGTGAGTTAGCAGAGACGGCAAACCCCAAGCGGGTGCCCCGCACACGTAGTAGGTCAAGCGTATCAGTAGAAACCAAAACGGCTCTATCAATATACGAATCATTGTTGTTGATGACCGACCCATTCACCACCACTTTAAACTGATTTCCAAATGGAAAGCCGATGTTGATTCCATAGCGCCTGTCTACCCGATTGAGGACGGTAGGCGTAAACTTTTGTTGAATGACATCATCGCCTTGCAAAAAACTCCAGCTATTAATGATTAGCTCCGGCTCTACATAAAATTGGCCCAGATAAGGCAGATCCATTCGTGCTTTTAATAATACTGACTTATAAAAGTTTCCGGCAAAAAAATTAGCCGTAAAGTGCGTGAGCACGCGATTGAACGAATAATAATTCAGACCTAAAAAAATGTTGCTAATGTTTCGCGTAGCAATCACTCCGCCAAAATCTACCTGGAAATTATTTTGCAAGCGCTTGGTTAATTTGAAATCGAAATTTTTTTGAGTTTGATTATAGTTAAAACTCGGGTAGAGATTATTGAAGAAAGGCTCTGAAACTAATTTGTAATAGCCGGTCTTTACTTCGTTGTAGTAAAGCGGTCGCTTTCCACTTTTAAAAAACCGATTAAAATACTTTTGCTGACTTTTGGTGAATCCTTCATAGCGGATATCTTCCACAATAATGGGGGGTGTTTTATTGTTGAATTTATTTCTGGAGATCGATACTGCCTCGCATGTTCTGCGTTCTGAAATTTTGCTTTTAATTTCCGGCATTTGCCGCAATGTTTGAAAATAGCCGCTGTCGATTAATGCTTTGGCTTTCGTGAAATCAAAAGCAGTGTAGTCTTGCAAATTGGATTGAATGTAAATACCATTGGGCGGAACATCGTTAGGGTTGGATTTATCTAATAGCATGTATAAAAGCGATCGCGAAATCAGTTTCTCATCCTCCCCGTAAGGATATGAATTATAGACTTTGCTGGAAACATTGGAACCGATAATCACGGTGGGATTAAAATCTCGCTGGGCTACATCTACCGGAAAGTTGTTGTAGACACCGCCATCAAATAAATATTTTCCGTCAATGCGGATGGGGTTATAAAAGAATGGAGCGGTTTGTGTGGTGCGCAAAGCATCACTCAACACACCTTTTTTCAATACTACCTCGGTTTGGGTAAAAATGTCTGAGGCCATTACCCGCAGGGGCACAAAAAGACTGTCGAAGTTATTGTTGGCAATAGCTGATGGTTGCGCTAATTTTTCCGCCAACGCAAAATTCAATGATACATCGTTGGCGATGCTGGTGTTTAATTGAAAACTGAATGTTGAATCCAATGAAAGATTCAATTTTAAAAATGATGCGTCATTTTCTTTCTTGAAGTAATAGTACGAACGCCCACTTTCAAATCGGCCGTTCACCCAGTCTAAAAATTCTTTTGATAAAACGATGTCCTCAATTTGCGATGGACTCATACCACCGGCATAGCAACCTGCTACAATGCCACCCATCGAGGTGCCGATTACATAGTCAATTGGAATTTCATTTTCCTCGATCGCTTTGAGAACACCAATATGCGCCAGTCCTTTGGCGGCACCGCCACTGAGCACGACCGCTACCTTTTGTTGAGCATGTGCGAGGGAAGAAATAAATAGAAAAAGGTAGAACAACCTCACGTATCCGAAAAATTATTCTCAAAGATAGAGATAAGTAATTTGAATTATCGCTTGGCCACGATTACTTCTGTGCTTGGAGGGAAGGCGATTTGCTGAAGGCGATTCATGCAGGCTTGCCGGATATTTTGGAACGCCTCCATTTGATCTTTCTTTACCGGCTGCGATGGAGGCAATTCAACGCGAAGTGCATCTATCTGCACGCCATTGCGCCAAAAGCGATAACAAAGATGTGGCCCGGTAGCCAGCCCGGTGCTGCCAACATAACCTATCGTTTGACCCTGTTTTACCCGCGTACCCGCAGTGATCCCCGCGGCAATTTTACTCATGTGCAGATAGCCAGTAGTGTACGTGCTGTTGTGGTGAATCTTCACGTAATTTCCATTGTTGGAGGTATAGCGAGCTTCCTCCACTACCCCATCGCCTACGCTGCGTATAGGAGTGCCCGTAGGTGCGGCAAAGTCGGTGCCGAGGTGTGCCCGAAAAACTTTTGCGACCGGATGGAAACGATTGAGGTTGTAGCGGGAACTTATTCGTGTAAACTCAATGGGATACTTCAATAATGCTTTGCGCATGCTGTTTCCTTCTTCGTCAAAATAATCCATGCCTTCACCCTGATCAAACGGAATGGCATACTCACCCTTACCAAAATGTTCGAAATAAATGCCCAGAATATTTCCAATACCAATGGGTTGATTTTCCACTAGGTGTTCTTCATAAATCAACTTAAACTGGTCACCCTTTTGCAGCCGTTGAAAATCTACCTGCCAACCAAAAATGTCGACAAATTTGTTGGTGAGCTCATGCGATATATTGAGTTGCTCGATGGTTTCAGATAGGGAAGATTCGATTCTGCCGGACACATTTTTTTCAACAGTGATGACTTGCCGCTGGCAGAGTTCTACTTTCAATGAATCGTGGAGGTGAAAAATCACATAATCAATTGGATTGGGTTCGTAGATGAGGGCACGCACTGTTTTTGCGGAATCGTGCTCATGAATGAGTGTATATTTTTTATTCGCCCCAATTTTTCGAAAGTCGAATATTTTTTTTGAGAGCGTATTGAGTTGTTGGAAAATGCGGGAAGGGACATGCACAGAATCAAACAAATCAAAAAAACGCTGATCGCGTTTCACATGATCTTCAATAACACCAAAATCGGTGACCGTCATTCCGTACAAGACTACCGGTTCTTTCTCCGTTTTCTTTATCTGAGAAGAATCGGATGCACTTACACGATTACCCGAGAAAATAAAAGAGTTGCGACTTTGGGCGAACCAAACGAAAGCTGCTATAAACAAAAGAGCAGCTAGAATAAGTGTTTTTTGGCGCGACACAGTTTTTTGTAATTAATCAATGAATCGACTGTAAGTTAAGGCTAAAAAAAGAACAACCGAAATCTCTTTGTCTGAAGCCTCTCACAGCCCTTTAAACCTTGCCTTGCCACTTTCTAAAAACTTCACGAAGTTTTCAGCTTTGAGATCATATGTTTTGGGAGCTACCAATACATGTTCATCTAAACCCACAATTACATAAAACGGCTGCGCGTTGTTGTTCAATTTGGCTATTTGTAAATCCGCATTTTGTTTGCCGATGGTTTTCTTCACTTTGTTATCGTAGGTGGACGTGTACCATTCGTTTTCAGGTAGCACCGTTTTATCATCGACATACAAGGCAACTACTACAAAATCATTTTTTAATCGCTGTAATACTTGAGGGTCACTCCACACACGCGCTTCCATTTCGCGACAGTTTGTGCAGCCATGGCCAGTGAAGTCAATGAAGAGTGGTTTGTTTTGCTGACGTGCACACATCATCGCCTGCTTGTAATCAAAATAACCGTTGATGCCGTGCGGCAAATGCAGAAATTCAGCAAATTTGGGAGCATCACAAATTTCTGTTGCCTTCTCTTTTTTAGCGGCCGAAATCAAATCAAAGTCGTGGGTAGAAACTGGAGGAAGATAACCGGCTAATGATTTCAGCGGTGCACCCCACATGCCCGGAATAAGATAGACCAAAAAGGTAAACACAGCGATTGCCATTGAAACGCGCAATACACTGATTGTTTTATCTTCTGCATCTTTGCCTGTATCGCCCGGCATACGAAATCCTTTCATCAGGTAGATACCAATCAATGCCGTGATCACGATCCAAATGGCCAGATTTATTTCACGATCTAAAATGCGCCAGTGAAATGCCTGATCGGCAATGCTCAAAAATTTAAAGGCGAGTGCAATTTCAATAAAGCCTAACACAACTTTAATGGTGTTGAGCCACCCTCCGGATTTTGGAAGCGACTTCAACCACCCAGGAAAAAAAGCAAAGAGTGTAAATGGAATAGCGAATGCTAGCGCAAATCCAAACATGCCTACAATCGGTTTGATTACCTCACCACCAGCTGATGAAACCAGAATACTACCCACCAAAGGGCCTGTGCAAGAAAATGAAACGAGTACGAGCGTAAAGGCCATGAAAAATACACCGCCCAATCCTCCTTTTTCTGCCTGCTGATCTACTTTGTTGATAAACCTATTAGGCAACGTAATTTCAAACAAGCCCAGAAAAGATAATCCGAAAACAATAAACACCGCGAAGAAAATCAAATTCGGAATCCACTCGGTGGAAAGATGGTTGGCCGTTTCAGGTCCCATCAATGGTGCCAGTACTGCACCAATGATTGTATAAATAAAAATAATGGATAAGCCATAAATCAGCGCTTGAAACTTGGTGCCACGCCCCGTGAAGAAACTCACTGTCATTGGGATCATCGGGAAGACGCAGGGAGTAAGTAGCGCGGCTAAACCCGCTATAAATGCTAAAATGAAAAATCCCCAAAGAGATTGATTTTGATTGGCGTCTTGTTTTAATGAAGGATCTAGTACCGGACCTGTTATCGGAGGCCATTGTTGAGGTGATGAAACTGCAATAGCTGACGTTGGTTGATTATTGCTCTCGGTTTGCACTTTTTCTTCTTCGGGTTTTTGCTCGCTCTCGTCCGGTTTGCTTTCCGGTACGAGGGTACTTTTGCCGATAACCTTTATTTTGGTAAAAGAAAACTCACCATCACCCGGAACACATTGGCCGGTTAAATCGGTACAAACTTGGTATTCATAAGTGCCTTCGATTTTTAGCGGAGCACTTAGCACTTTTACTTTTTGCCTAAACTCTCCGGTGCCTTTAAATATTTTCAGGTCGCATTCAAAAATGTCATCATGTTTATCAAGAGGTTTGATTGGAATCAATTTACCAACCAATTCGTAGCTCGGATGAGGAGTGAAAGTAAACGAAGTTTGCGTTGGGCCATCGCAAACAAATTCAGACGAATACAAATACCAGTTTTTATCGATGGTAGCTTTAAAAATCAATTCAATTTCCTGTCCTACTTGAACCGATTTAGGAGCAGAATAACTCCATTTTGCAGGTTTAAGAACTTGCGAAGTAGCGCCACAGGAGATTAAACAAAGGGCTATGAGTAGGCGGTTTATAAACATCTTGTCCACAATTAAACGGTAAAAGTAATCAAGTAAGGTCAAATCAGGTCAATTGGTTCACTTTACCTTGTGATCAACAGAAATTAAACTGTAATTTTAGACCTATAGCTGCAACTAATTGCAGGCTTAAACGTCTCAATATCCAAATCAAAAACAACAACTTTAACCCAAACACATGAAACGTAAATTGATTTTTTCAGTCATCGCATTTGCGAGCGCTTTAATGGTGCAGGCTCAAACGGCAGATGAAATTATTGCCAAGTATTTTGAGAATACAGGTGGTATAGCAAAATGGAAGGCAGTGCAAGGCTTTAAAATGTCTGCAAAGGTGAATCAGGGTGGTATGGAAATACCATTAGAGATTATTCAGTTGAAAGACGGTCGCCAAGCAACTAAAATTACTTTTCAAGGCAAAGATGTTATGCAAGGTGTGTATGATGGCAAAACCCTTTGGTCGCACAACTTCATGAATATGAAAGCTGAAAAGAGCGATGCCGAGGCAACTGAAAATTTCAAAAAAGAAATTGGCGAGTTTCCAGATCCATTTTTGAATTACAAGGAAAAAGGTTACAAAGTAGAATTACTTGGTAAAGAAACAGTGGATGGAACTGAGACATTCAAAATCAAGCTAACCAAAAAGCCAATTAAGGTGGATGGAGTAGAAACTGACAATGTAGTATTCTACTATTTTGATGCAGAAAATTTCGTTCCGCTGATGTCAGAATCTGAAATAAAGTCAGGCCCTGCCAAAGGTCAAATCGCACAAAATAAAATGAGCGATTATCAAGATGCAGGAGGTCTATTGGTTCCCTTCTCTATGGCTCAAGGCGTAAAGGGCGGAGGAAGCCAACCCCTCACGATAACTAGTGTAGAAGTAAATCCAAAAGTGGACGATAAACTTTTCACTTACCCAGAAGGTAACTAATCAAAACAGCAGCATAAAAGAATACTTCAACAACCCTTGAAGTATTCTTTTTTTATACCGAGTTCATTCAATTTAAAATACGAAACATGAAGAAACACTATCTGATTGTCGCTTCTCTTTTTCTGAGCGTTTCCTCTGCATTTAGTCAGGATGCAGTTACGAAAGGCAAAGAATTGTTTGGCGATTTAAGAGCCCGACACATCGGCCCCGCATTGATGAGCGGCCGTATTACTGACATCGAACTTCACCCTACCAATGATCGTGTGATTTTTGCAGGCACTGCCGGTGGCGGTGTATGGAAAAGTAGCAATGGTGGCGCTACGTTCAATCCTATTTTTGACGACTACTGCCAATCGATTGGTGCTGTAGAAATCGATCCATCCAATCCTGACAATGTGATCTGGGTGGGCACCGGAGAAACATGGACTCGCAATAGTGTTTCCGTTGGTGATGGTTTGTATAAAACTGTTGATGGCGGAACCAACTGGAAAAAAATAGGTTTCGAGAAATCGGAGCGCATTGCTGGTGTTCAGGTAAATCCTAAAAATCCCAACGAAATTTATGTGGCGGTACTCGGACCACTTTGGAATGACAGCGAAGAGCGCGGCCTCTACAAAACAACAGATGGTGGTGCAACCTGGAACAAAATTCTCTATGTCAATCAAAAAACGGGTTGCAGCGATTTGACGCTCGATCCGAAAGATCCAAATATCGTCTACGCAAGTTTCTGGGAATTCAGAAGACAGCCTTGGTCGTTTAGCTCGGGTGGAGAGAGCAGTGCATTGTACAAATCAACTGATGGTGGTAAGACATTCGCAAAAATTCACAATGGCTTCCCCAAAGGAGCGCTCGGTCGCTTGGCTATTGCCGTTGCTCCATCCAATACAAACATTCTTTATACTGTCATTGAATCCAAAGAAGATAAAGACAAAGGTTTATATAGAAGCGATGATGCGGGTGCAAGCTGGAAGCAATTGAATAATGATTTCGGAATTGTGGTTCGTCCGTTTTATTTCTCACGCATTGAAGTAGATCCTCGCAATCCGGATGTAGTAGTGAAAGCAGGTTTACTTGGCTCCATCTCACGTGATGGTGGCAAAACTTTTAAAAACCTTGGGCCTAATCACTCAGATGTGCATGACATTGTATTTGACATTAAAAATTCTGACAGGATGTTTGCCGCTACCGATGGAGGTATTTATCGCTCATGGGATGGTGGAACCACTTTAGAGATGGTGGAAAACATGCCGGTATGTCAATTCTATCACGTAAGTGTGGATAACGAAGAGCCTTACAACGTATACGGTGGACTGCAAGACAATGGTTGCTGGTTTGGTCCTTCGCAATCACCCGGTGGTGTAGAGGCTCGCGATTGGAAGCGCGTTGGTGTAGGTGATGGTTACCGCGTATATGCGCATCCTACTAAAAAGTTGATTTACTCGGAGATGCAAGGTGCCGAAAACGTTTGGCGTTTTGATGTGGCCAAAGACCAGGCTAAAACAGTTCAGCCGTTAGCGGGAAAGGGTGATCCAAAGCTTCGCTTCAACTGGAATGCTGCGATGGCCATCAGTGCGCACA
Organism: Bacteroidota bacterium; assembly: GCA_016191555.1. GTDB lineage: Bacteria > Bacteroidota > Bacteroidia > Cytophagales > Cyclobacteriaceae > ELB16-189. The sequence continues at coordinate 120,623 of JACPVX010000037.1, read as the reverse complement.
AGCCTGATCGTTTTTACATGGGTAGCCAATTTGTGCATCGCTCTGAGGACATGGGCGAGACTTGGGTGAAAATTTCACCCGATCTAACCACCAACGATCCAAGCAAACAAAATCAAGAAGACTCAGGTGGACTTTCACGTGATAACTCAGGTGCAGAAAATCATTGCACAGTATTCACCATCGCAGAATCACCTTTGGATGAAAACATTGTGTGGGCGGGTACTGATGATGGTAATTTGCAAATCACAAAAGATGGAGGCAAGACGTGGACCAACGTGGTAGCCAATGTGCCGGGTCTTCCTAAAAACACTTTGGTGTATCATATTGAAGCCAGTGTATTTGGTAAAGGAAATGCCTATGCCGTTTTCACGGGATATCAAACCGGAGACAAGAACACTTATGTGTACAAGACAACTGACTTTGGTGCTACGTGGAAGTCAATCGTAACACCTGAGATTTATGGTTTTGCGCGCAACATTCAAGAAGATTATGAAAACGAAAACTTGTTGTTCTTAGGAACTGAGTTTGGTTTGTACATTACTTTAAACGGAGGCAAAAACTGGTACAAGTTTACCAACAACATGCCTGCTGCTAATGTTCACTTCATTGAGTTGCATAAGAAGACCAACGATTTAGTGGTGGCTACCCACGGAAGAGGTATCATCATTTTGGATGACATCAGCCCGTTACGTCAACTCACTGAAGAAAACATGAATAAAGATCTTCACTTCTTTACCATGAAGCCAACTTCAATTTCTGAATCGAATGGCTTTGGTGGTGGTAGTACTGAAACCCAATTTGTAGGTGAAAACCCAAGTCGTGCAGCCAAGATTATGTACTACTTGAAAAAACGCCACACACTTGGTAAAATGTCATTAGAAATTCAGGATGCCAATGGAAATAAAATTACTGAATTAGGTCCAGGCAAATCAAAAGGTATCAACGTAGTAGAGTGGAATTACAACACTAAGCCACCTAAGATGGCGGCCGCCAAAACATTTGCGTTTGGTGGATTCACATCGCCTCGTGTGCCCGCTGGAACTTATAAAGTAATTATTCAGAAAGGAAAGGAAACCTACACCAATGATTTGGTTGTACAATACGATCCGAAATCGGAGGTTTCTTTGGCTGATCGCAAAGCGCAAGAAGAAGCAACCAAAAAGTTGTTTAACATGGCCGAAGAATTGGCATACATGGTTTACACGCTGGATGAGTACATTAAAATTTCTGAAGAAGTAAAGGTGGCAAATGCGCAAGGCAAGAAGATTGCTGAGCCTTTTATTAAAGACCTGAATGGTTTGAAAGAAAAATTAGTTGTAACGAAAGGAGACAATTATGTAGGCGCTGCCGAACCTCAATTGCGTGAGAAGATGGCAGAACTTTACGCGAAAGTGGCTGATAGTTATTATAAGCCAAATCAAGCCGAGCTTTCAAACTTAGAAGCCATTGAATCTCGCTTTACCGAAAGCAAGGCCGAGTTCAAAAAGATCAAGGATAAAAACTTACCAAAGATCACCGGCTTCAAATCAAAAGATGGAGCTTTGCAACCGCTCATTCTTAAAACCTTTGAAGAGTTCAAGAGAGAGCCTTAGTAGGTTGCGTATTATTATTAACAAAAAACCCGAGCGTAATCGCCCGGGTTTTTTTATGCGCTGTCGGCCGGATAGTGGAGCTCTATTTTTTCGCGGATGCGATCGAGTGTTTCCATTAGCAAAAGTGTATCATCTAATTTCCGGAGCGGGCTTTCTGTGAGACTGTTCAACAAACAATCCGTTACATGTTGTGCCTCATATTCATAACCAAAACCTTTTGCTGATTCAAACGGAATTACTTCTCGTGTGTCGACCGTGGATGGGTAAAACTCGAGTTCCGTAGTGGGGCCATGAAAGCGATGTGTGAGCCGTAATCTTCCTCGGTCTCCCACAATATCAGCTCCGGTGGCAAGGTTTGATTGAAAGCTGGAAAATAGTTGAGCGGTGGCACCATGGCGATAGCGAAATTGCATCGCACATTGTTCATCCGCACCGGTGGAAGCGAAAAATCCATTGGCGAAAATTTCATCAGGAGCGCCCAATAAATCCAACGCCAGAAAAATAGGATAAACACCGATATCGAGTAGCGAACCTCCTCCTAAATTGAGATCATAGATTCGAGGCGCAATAGGTTCTGATGGTTTAAATCCAAACTCTGCGTGAACATATTGAATTGTCCCAATTTTCTGTTCGCGAATGAGTTCTTTCACTTTTACATAATGCGGCAGAAACCGCGTCCAAAATGCTTCCATCAAAAACAGATTTTGTGATCGCGCCAAGGCAATCATTTCCTTTGCTTGTGATGCATTCATGGCAAACGCTTTTTCGCAAAGCACAGCTTTTTTGTGTTGCAGGCAGAGCATGACATGCTCGTAATGTAGTGCATGCGGTGTAGCAATGTAAATAACATCAACATCCTTGTCGGCTACTAATTCTTGATACGAGGGGTATGCTTTTGTCGCGCGGAATTCTTCCGCAAAAGATGAGGCGGTTTCAGTTGAGCGGGCAGCTACTGCATACAACTCCGCTTGCTTCACCAGCGCTAAATCGCTGGCAAATTTTCGGGCAATCTTTCCGCAGCCGAGTATGCCCCAGCGAATGGTTTTGTTCATGGGTATTGCAATTTAAGTGTCGTAACATTTTCAATATGTCTGGCACCATTTACGAAAGCAAGTTAATCCCAAAAATGTCATTCAGGTAATTTTATTGGATACTGACCGAAGCGTCAGTATATCGAATACTAATCGAAGCGTCAGGATGTTCCATTCTGTGCACTGCACTGTTCAAAACTGCAACACATCCCAAAGGAATAGGTGCACAGCGCATTGAAATAATGGATTTAATTATTGGCAGCTATTTTGCAAGTAATTGACCTAGGTGCCAAACACGTTGAATGTGTCTGACACCTCTGATTAAAAATTGAACCAGATGAAAACGCTACTTACTCTCGTGCTTTGGTGTTTGCTTTTTGTGCTTTGCTGGCCACTGGCGCTTTTCATATTGATTTTCTTTCCACTGATCTGGCTTCTTCTACTGCCCTTTCGCATTGTTGGTTTTACCCTCGAAGCGGTGTTTAAGTTAATCGGCACTATTTTGATGTTGCCCTTCCGGTTGTTGGGCGTTAAAGTATAAAGGTTTTATCCTGGTCTTCCTTTTTTACAATTAAATACGGCTTCCCATTTTCAATGCTGTTACCACTCATAACAGTGTTTACTTCCTTTTGGTTGGCAAGAAAAAGTTTTGTCCCAACCTTAAAAGACAGTTCTTTCGTGCCACCCGGCCATATCCAATAGCCCTGAGTTCCATTTCCGTTATCCCCAGGTGTATAGGAAATGAGTGTTACTTTCTTAGGGAGAATGGAGGTGTTCTTAATCTTGAATTTAATTGGTTCAGTACTTTGTGAGTAGCATGCTATAACAGCAAAGATTAAGATCAGTGTGAAGAATGATTTAGTTTTCATTATATAATTTAGTTTAAGTTTAGTTTTTATAGCCCATGGATAATTTAACATCTCCGCCCAAATCCAGTTTTACACTTGCTGGGTCCTCGGATTTGTTTTCAATAATCAGTGCCGTGTTTTTATCGGCATAGACGTGCACCGTTTCTTTTGACTTGATTACTGAAAATGAATGGATACTATCAGTAAGGGTCTTCTGATACACCGTTATGGGATGTGCAGAAAGATTCTTGAGCTTGACATTAAAGTATCCGTGAGCATTGTTTCCCAACACAAAGCTTTCATTGGCAGCGATACTAGTCACAGAAAAAACGGAGCTACAAGCCGAAAAGAGGCTGGAGATTGCGAGAAGTACAAAGGTTTTTTGGTTCATAGATGGTTATGTTTTTGTTCGCAAGAAAGAACACAAACGTAACCCAATGGTTTGTCACGAGTTGTAACAAGTGGTCATGACGAGTAATTTGTAAAGAAGATGTTGAACGGCAGAAACTGTTTTCGCTGGAAAGCTAAACAGCAATCCAAATTATCCAAAGATGCAAACGGTGAAATCACTCCTCACAATTTTCGCAGGGAGTTAATTTATTTCCAGAAACTGTCCAGCACTCGTCATAGATGGAGCAATAGCTAATACTTAATCGAAGCATGTGCTTTGCCATCGCGCTATCCAACAGAGCGGCTTCTTCCAGATTTTCTATATGAAACATTCGTATCGCCTCTCCGGATTTCATGACGCGGTTGGCAACGGTGGTGTAATGATGAGCCAACGGTTTACCCACTATTTTAAGAATGATTTCATCGATTTGATTTTCCTGGTACGTCATGCTGTCCACTTGAATTTTAGTTGACTTTACAATAGCAGGGCCAACGCCCTTATTCTCTACGCTGATATAAGTGCCTAGTTGTCCTTGTGAAATGGACACTTCCAAAAAAGGCCACACAGAAGCGTGCTGTTGCTTGCTCATAATGCGCGCCTGATAGATGTACACCGCCATGGTGCCAATACCAATTACCAATGCCATTAGGGCGATAACCAGATCAAGTTTGAGGGAGGATTTTTTCATTGTTAGAGAATTTATTTCTTTAAAACACTCAACACCTCATTCAATTTAAGCAATGCCTCCACAGGACTAATGGTATTGATGTCGATTTTGCTGAGCATTTCATGGATGGCTTTTGACTTGGGGTCTATTTCGAATAAGCTCATTTGCTGTGTTGCTTTGGGTAATTCCGCAAAATCACGTTGCTTGTCTTTGTGTTTGTCTTTTTCGAGGAACTGTAAAATTTCGTTCGCACGTAGCACCACCTTGTTGGGCATGCCTGCAATTTGGGCCACGTGAATACCGAAGCTATGCTCACTGCCACCTTCTTTCAGCTTGCGCATGAAAATGATTTTATCGCCAATCTCTTTCACACTGACGTTGAAATTTTTTACACGCACAAAATCTTCTGCCAGTTGATTGAGTTCGTGGTAGTGTGTGGCAAACAATGTTTTTGGTTTAAACTCTTTGTGCTGATGTAAGTACTCTACAATCGCCCACGCAATTGAAACACCATCGTATGTAGACGTGCCACGGCCAATTTCATCCATCAAAATCAAACTACGATCGCTCAGATTATTTAAAATGCTGGCGGTTTCCGTCATCTCTACCATAAAAGTCGATTCGCCTCTAGAGAGGTTGTCGCTGGCACCTACACGCGTAAAAATTTTATCGACAATGCCAATGGTAGCAGCTTCGGCCGGAACAAAACTTCCCATCTGCGCCATCAACACAATCAATGCAGTTTGTCGTAGCAATGCAGACTTACCCGCCATATTCGGTCCGGTGATAATGAGAATCTGTTGCGTTTCTGTGTCCAGATAAATATCGTTGGGCACATAGCTCTCGCCAACAGGCAACTGCTTTTCAATAACGGGATGGCGACCTGCTTTGATGGCCAAACGGGTTGACTCGCTAATCTCCGGTTGCGCATATTTATTCGCTTTCGCGGTAAGCGCAAACGAGAGTAAGCAATCTAACACTGCAATTACTTTGGCGTTTTGCTGGATCTGCGAAATGTAATCGGCCGTGTGCTGTACTAATTCCAAAAATAATTTCTGTTCAATCGAGCCCAGTTTTTCTTCGGCCGTCAGAATTTTCTCCTCGTACACTTTCAACTCTTCGGTAATGTACCGCTCTGCATTCACCAACGTCTGCTTACGAATCCAATCGGTCGGCACTTTGTCTTTGTTCGCATTGCTTACTTCCAAGTAATAGCCAAACACTTTGTTGTACGACACCTTGAGCGAGTTGATACCCGTGCGTTCTACCTCACGTTTCTGCACTTGCAGCAAATAATCCTTTCCCGCGAAAGCGATACTGCGTAACTCATCCAACTCTGCATTCACTCCTTCTTTGATAATGCCACCCATGTGAATGAGCATGGGTGCATCTTCCTTCAATTCTTTTTCAATTTTCTCAAGCAGAAATTCACAGCGATGCAGTTGATCGCTCAGCTTGGTAAGCTCAGGTTTGCCAGCTGTGGCCAATACATCTTTGATGGGAATAATCGCCTGCAGCGAACGTTTTAGTTGTTGCAACTCGCGCGGGTTGATACGGCCCACCGCCACCTTCGAAATAAGCCGTTCCAAATCGGCAATCTGATGCAGATGTTCACTCACGCTTTCTGCTAACTCGGTGGAGTTGTAAAAGTGTGCCACGGTTTGCAAGCGCTCATCGATGGCGACTTTTTCTTTTAAAGGAAGCAGCATCCACTGGCGCAATTGACGCGAGCCCATGGGCGTGATGGTTTGGTCGAGCACTTGTAACAAGGGCACACCGCCTTCGTTGGAAGAATGTACGATTTCTAAATTGCGAATGGTAAAGCGATCAAGCCAAACGTATTTTTCTTCATCGATGCGGGAAATGGTGGCAATGTGATTGGTCTCTTTATGTTCGGTGGCTTCGAGATAATGTAAGATCGCTCCGGCTGCAATGATGGCTTCGTTCATGCCATCAATACCAAAGCCCTTCAGTGAGTTGGTTTTAAACTGGTTGATCAGCCGTTCGTGTGCAAAGTCAAAGGCATAAACCCATTCATCCAGTGCAAACGTGGCGTAGCCTTCGGCAAATTGATTTTCCAGCTTTTCGCGCTGTGTTTTTGAAAAAAGAATTTCTGCCGGGCTAAAACTTTGGATGAGTTTGTTGATATATGTTTCTGTGCCTTGGGCGGTGTAAAAATCGCCTGTGCTGATATCTAAAAACGAACCGCCCCAAGTCGTTTTAGTGACTTGAACAGAAGCCAGAAAGTTATTCTGCTTTTTCTCCAGCACATTGTCGTTGAAGGAAACACCTGGCGTTACCAATTCCGTGACGCCACGTTTCACAATACCTTTTACGAAGCGAGGATCTTCGAGCTGATCGCAGATAGCTACGCGGTTACCCGCTCGAACGAGTTTAGGCAGATAGTTGTCCAGCGAGTGGTGTGGAAATCCGGCTAATTCAATTTCAGAAGCAGAGCCACTGCCGCGCTTGGTGAGCGTGATGTCCAGCGCTTTGCTGGCTTTGATGGCATCCTCACCAAAAGTTTCGTAAAAATCGCCCACGCGAAAAAGCAACAAAGCACCTGGGTACTTCGCCTTGATAGCGTTGTATTGCTTCATTAACGGGGTGTCCATTGCGCCTGCTCCTGCCATTTTCTAATTCAAGTAATAGTCAAAGATAAGGTGCTTCGGGTAATAGTTATAAACACACATCTCAAATTGCCTTTTTATTTGAAAAACGAATTCATTAAATTTCATTTGTTAAGCTCCCCCACGTTGAACCGATTAGAAGCATTCTCCAAGCGTACTTACGAAACGCAACTTGTTTTGCTGATTTCGATCGTGGCTATTCTCCGGTTGGTCGTAGCACTATTGATCGACTTTCTGCGTGAATCCATTCGATGGGGTGAAGTAATGACGGATATAACCATTCTGATCGTATTCGTAGCGATTGCGTGGTTGGCTTTTAACAGAGCCCATTTTACCAAAGTGCATCCATTGTTTGGCGTGATTCTTATCATTTTACTTGGGCTAAACTATATGGAGTTTGGCGGAGTGCAGGGCAACTCCCGTTTCAATTATTATGGCGGCTTCTTCTTTGTGATTTTACTTTACCAAGGCCGCACACTGGTAGTGCTCTTAACTTTTCAGTGTCTCTTTTTAGTCGCCCTCACCGGGATAACTGTTTTTCAGGAAGGTGGCCGCACCGCATTATTTGTATCGAATGATTCGGACTTTACCGACTTTGTTTTTATACTGATCGCATTGGGGGCGTTATCATTTTATTTGAAAAACATCACTGAGAATGAAATCGGCCGATGGCAACAACTTTCCAACAAGCTCAACGAGCAGGTGGCACATGCCAAAGATTTGAATCATGAATTAGTAACGCAGGGGAAGGAATTGATGAAAGCACAAGCGCATTTGGAAGAAGAGGTAAACAAGAAATCACGATTACTGCTAGAACAGCAAAACGCAATCCAACGATACATTCAACTCAACACCGAAGTTATTCATGATCCGGTTCATGAGTTGAATCGCGAAATGAGTCGTTTCCCAGGAACAAATCTAATGGATTCGATGCTGATTGCTTCACATGCAGAATTGAATGAAGTGTTGAAAAATATTACGGCCACCCTTAAAGCGAATGAAGAACTCAACCGCACTAAAGTTTAACGATCGCCCAAAACTGGAGCGTGATTTATTACAGTACGGCATACTGGTAGCCGTTGCCTACCAATTATTCATGGTATTGATGAGCATGGTTCCGGTTTTTCTAGCGGAAATGGTCATGTTCAATCTGTTTGTAACCATGATGCTGATCTTCTTGTATTTGCTGGCACAACGCGTAGGCGCTCATCCGGCAGTGCTCTTGGCGGTGCATGGTTTGGCTTTGGGCGGATTTACTTTTTTCTGGGTGAGTTTCGGTGGATTGGCCGGCACAGTGCCGAGCTTCTTATGTATCTACACCGCTTTTATTATTGTATGTTCCAGTGGCTATTGGCGTTGGCTCTTTGTCCTTTCGCTGAGTGGCATTATTTGTTTGTTCCTGGGATTTTCTTCTTTTCTTGGAATGAAGTCGGTGTGGGAGCCTGAAAAAATTAACAGCCTTCAACAAGGAATTGATTACTTGATTATGAGTGCGCTACTGATAGCGTTCATTCTCTACATGAAGCGTAAATTTGTTTTTTATCGGCAACAGGTTTCTGAAAAGTATCGGCAACTCGATCAGATTTCTAAAACGCTTCATCAGCAAAATCAGGAATTGGCCACACGGCAAGAAGAGACACGATCCATCAACGAAAACCTCGAAGCGCTAGTGGCCGAACGAACGCTGGAAGCCGAAACAAAAAATCAAGAGTTGGCCGAATATGCATTTATCAATGCGCACATGTTGCGAGGGCCACTTTGTCGAATGATTGGCCTGATTCATTTGATGGAAAAAGAACCGGATAAATATTCTGTTGAACAACTCACCAAATTAAAATCACTCGCACGCAAAATTGATCTTCATGTGCGCGAGATCAGCTCTACTATTGGTTAGGTTATATTTAACATCCCATTAGCAATTCATTAGGATCGCATTAACATCTCCTGGAAAAGTACTCCGCTACTTTTGCGCGTACATAAACCATGATGTTATGAAATACCTACCCGCTATTCTTTTGTTTTTAACCGTTTCTTCACTCGCGCAGACGCATGAGAAAAAACTTTTGAATGAAGTTGATCTTGCGCAACTCAAACAAGAACCCTACAATTCCTGGTATGCAGCGAACTTTGATTCGTATCATCCAAATCCTACTATCGTAGATGCTTTAAAGAAACAGAAGCTTTCGAACTATTCCATAAAATTTTATTTCGGATCGTGGTGTGGGGATAGTAAGCGCGAGCTGCCGCGAATGATGCGGTTGTTGAAAGAAATAAACTTCCTCGAAAAGAATATTGCGTTGATTGGTGTAGACGATTCCACGGAAGTGTACAAACAATCACCCAAACGATTGGAGGCTGGTTTGAATATTTATCGTGTACCTACATTCATTATCTACGATGGTAAAAATGAAGTTTCGCGCATTGTTGAATATCCGGTTGAAACCTTGGAGCGTGACCTTCTAAAAATCTTTTCTCGTCAAGCGTATCAACCTAACTATGCAGCTTATCAGCAAATCAATCAGTGGAAAAAAGAAGGTATGCTTACTGATGAAAATATTAGTGCGCGTGGTTTAGCTATGAAGATCAAAGGAAGTGTTTCAAACGAATCGGAATTGAATGCTTGTGGCTATGTGATGATGGCTAGTGGCGAACTGAAAGAAGCGATCACAGTGTTTCGCATCAATGCAAATATATATTCGCAATCTGCCAATTGCTACGATAGCCTTGGTGAAGCATATGCCAAAGCGGGATTAACCGACAAAGCCATTCATGCTTACGAGGTTGCGCAACGTCTCGACCCAACCAACACTGGAATTCAGGAAAGGTTGAAAAAACTGAAAGAAGGTTCTTGAGAGTCTTCATCATTTGATTCTAATCGGTATATTGGAAGCTGTGAAACATTCCGCTTCCATCGCAAAGAGCATATTGTTGTTAGCTGTGTTTGCGTGGATGGGCTGCTCAAGTCCATCCACACGCACCGAAATCCGCGATACCACCTGGGCATTGTTGCCTTTTCAAAAAGTAGATAGTGTCAATCCAATACTTTCTGCGGGCTCAGGAAAATTTATGTGCCCCATTTTGAAAAAAGAAGTGAATTGGGAAGAGAAAGATGTTTTCAATCCGGCAGCTGTAGTGAGGAATGATACCGTATTCTTGATTTTCCGTGCCGAAGATGTCATTGGGAAGTATGCAGGCACATCGCGGTTGGGTTTAGCGACTAGTACCGATGGGCTTCACTTTACACGCAAAGCAGAACCTGTATTTTATCCGCAAGAGGATGCCATGAAAATTTATGAGTGGGAAGGTGGCGTAGAAGATCCTCGTATTGTAGAAAGTGAAGATGGATTGTACATCATGACATACACCGCCTATGATGGTAAGTTGGCACGATTGTGTCTGGCTACTTCGCACGATTTAATCCATTGGAAAAAAGAAGGCTTGGTGTTGCAAGATAAATACAGCGATACGTGGAGTAAATCGGGAGCGATTGTGGCGAAGCAAGTGGGCGAGCGAATGGTGGCTCAAAAGATCAACGGAAAGTTTTGGATGTACTTTGGCGATACGGATTTGTTTCTGGCAACATCCGATGATTTGATTCACTGGCAACCTCTGGAAGAAAGCGGGAAACTTCAATCGGTGCTTCAACCGCGCAAAGGCTACTTTGATAGCCGGCTTGTGGAAAGCGGTGCCTTTGCATTGCTCACTCAAAAAGGAATTGTGTTGATGTACAATGGAATGAATTTAGACCAAGGTGGCGACAGCACGTTGGCAAGTGGAGCATATTGTGCGGGTCAGGCATTATTTGATGCGCAAGATCCAACGCGATTGATCGACCGCCTCGAAAAAAATTTCCTGCGCCCGGATAAGCCTTGCGAAATTACCGGACAAATTAATCAGGTTTGTTTTGTAGAAGGTCTTGTTCACTTTCGTGGGAAATGGTTTTTGTATTTTGGCACAGCCGATTCAAAAATTGCAGTGGCTGTTTCGCAACGCTAATCGTTATTTGTGATACCGATCGTTCTACGAGAGGCGATGCTTGACATGAAGAAAAGTCTCCTCTTGTTAGTCAGGCAAACAAAAAGCGAAAGCGTTTGTTTATTTTGAGTCTATGCAAGCCATTCGTCAAGCGATCCAACAGATGATTCCCATTTCAGAAAATGAAATGAAAGAGTTGTTGAACGGATGTTTTGAAAAAACCTTTCCGCGTCAGGCTGTCGTGAGCAACCCGGGCATTGCCCCCAATGAAATATTTTTTATCAATAAGGGAATCATCCGCGTGATCGTTTCTGATAATGGCGGAGTAGAACACACCATTCACTTTGCCCTCGAAAACCAATTCATTGCCGATTATTCCAGCTTCATGTTGCGGCAGCCCTCCCTTTACACATTGCAAGCTTTGGAAGAAACCGAAGTGGTGGTAATGCCACGCTCCATCATCGAGTGGAGCTATCAAAATTTACGGCAAGGCGACCGGCTTGGGCGGCTGATTGCTGAGTTTTATTTCATTTATCATGACAACCGGATTAAAAACATGTATGCGCGCACACCGAAGGAGCGATACGACACGATCACTGAAGTCTTTCCCAATATTCATAACCGCGTGCCGCAACATATGATTGCCTCGTATCTTGGCATTACCCCGGTGCACCTCAGCCGCATTAAAAAAGGCGACTATTCAAAAGCATAAACATTTGTTATCGTTTTAGGCTGCCGCAGCGCGACACCTTTGCTTCACAAAATTTTAAATGAAGCAAAATGAAAAAATTAATTGGAGCAGTCCTTTTTGCATGGATAGCCGCCCAAGGCTTTGCGCAAACAGGAACCGTCATTTTAGATGTTACGCAAATTCAAACAGATAAAGGCGGTGAAATTTCAGCCGCCATTTTTATTCGTGAAAATTTCCCGAAAGTAGGAAAGCAATTAGTAGGGCAGGAAAAATCCGTTATCGGAAAATCGATGCAATTGGTTTTTGAAAAAGTGCCCGTGGGCGAATACGGTGTAGTTGTCTTTCAAGACATTGACAAGAACAAAGATTTGAAAACCAATTTCGTGGGGTTTCCCAAAGAGCCCATTGGTTTTTCGAACGATGCAAAAATAAAATTCGGTCCACCCGACTTTGACGATGCGAAAGTGAAAGTAGAAGCGGGCAAGACACTCACCCTTACGATCATACTCAACTAATTTTTACTTAATTCTTTCAAAAAGATAATCATACGAAAAATGAAATTAACAGAAAATGAAAAAAACCGCTTAGCAACCCGCTACGGTTCGTGGGCGCTAGTGACAGGAGCCTCTTCCGGCATTGGATTAGAATTAGCCGAACGATTGGCTGAATCTGGACTTAACTTATTGATTCACTCGCGCAATGAAAGTGTGCTCAATGATCTAGCAAAACGATTAAAATCCGCTTATCATGTGAAGGTAGAAATTGTAGCTGCCGATGTGGCAACAGCCGAAGGAGTTCAAAAACTAATTCAAGCCACCGCCTCTCTGCCAATTGGCATGCTGGTAGCCTCTGCCGGATTTGGTACATCAGGTGAATTCATCCATACCTCCGTTCACTCCGAAATCAACATGCTGCGCGTAAACTGCGAGGCACTGCTTACGTTGACACATCACTTCGCGCAAAAGTTTAGTGAACAAAAACGAGGCGGTATTATTTTATTAAGTTCGATGGTGGCCTTTCAAGGAGTTCCCTATTCGGCCAACTATGCTGCAACCAAAGCGTATGTGCAATCTTTGGCAGAGGCTTTGGCAGAAGAGATGAAGCCACACGGTGTTGATGTTTTAGCCGCAGCACCTGGCCCTGTAGCAAGTGGTTTTGGTCAACGCGCAAATATGAAAATGAGCATGTCGCTCACACCTCAACAGGTAGGCATTCCTATTTTAAAAGCACTCGGCAGAAAGACAACTGTTTTGCCTGGCTTCCTCACTAAATTCTTAGTCTACTCGCTGGGCATGGTGCCGCGTTGGAGCAAAGTAAAAATTATGAAGTTGGTGATGGGTGGAATGACGGAGCATCAGCGAAGTTAACACCACGTTCGTGTTCTTTTCCATAAATTGCCTGCGTTAGAATTATGAATTATGAACGGTGTCATTAAACTTCCTTGGGTTGAGGCTGGGTATCACTTGTTTGCGGAACAAGGTCCGAAGGGACTGAAGGTAGAAGTGATCGCAAAGCACGTGAAGAAAAGTAAATCTTCCTTTTACCACCACTTCTCAGACTTGGAGGTATTCACGGAAGAGTTGCTTTTCTTTCATATGGTACGAGCCAAACAAGTTGCTGAGCTCGAACGATCTTGCAAAACGATTGTGCCCGAATTGTTGAACGTGCTAGTCAACGCGAAAACAGATTTGCTCTTCAACCGTCAACTGCGAATTCACCGTGATATTCCTGCTTTTAAAAAATGCTTCGAACAGTCCAACGAGCTTGCCAGTCAGGCATTGATGAAACTTTGGGTGATCGAACTGGGTTTGGCCGACAATCAAAAACTGGCAGGTCTTTTATTTAAGCTTGTGATGGACAACTTCTATCTGCAGATATCAGAAAAAAATCTGACCTACCCTTGGCTCTTGAATTATTTTGCTGAGTTGGGCACGATGGTGGAAGAAATGAAAAAAGCAGAAGCGACTTACTAATTCAATAGCGGGTTGTACGGTAGCGTCTAAAAACAAACGATTATTCTATCAATGTTTGTGGATACTAATACTTACCACCACTATGAATGCATTTCGAATACTAGTAACATTTTCGTTTTTATCCATTGCGGTCTATACTGTTATTGTAATTAGCCATCACGGGTGGGGTATTTTCCCAGTCTTCACTTCTTCTATTTTATCCTTGAATTGGCCAGGCCAATTTAACTTGGATTTTTCGCTATACCTTTTTCTTTCAGCTACTTGGATTGCATGGCGAAATAATTTTTCGTTCTTCGGAATTGCACTTGCTTTGAGTGCTCTTGTGATAGGAATGATTCTGCTCTCTGTATATTTATTTATTCTTAGCTACCGGGTAAAAACCATTCAAGAACTGCTGGTAGGAAAGAACAGCCTGAAAAGTTGATATGAAAATAAGGACGCACCAATTCCACAAATTCTGGCTAAAGATTACTGCCATAGTAGTGGGCTCCTTTGGGCCGATATTTTTCTTAGGCACCATGACCTCAACTATGGAGCCAGCTCGCCTCACACTTGATTTACTAAGTTGGCCGATAGATGGCCTCACTACGTATCAATCACCCGACACGCGTTTTCTCTCTGCGCTTACAAGTGGATTTCTGTTGGGTTGGGGTGTTATGATCTGGTGCTTGTCCATTTGGGTATATGATCATGCTCCTGAAGCCGTTCGTAAATCCGTACTCATCGGAATTTTAAGTTGGTTCTTCTTAGACAGTGTCGGTTCTATAGCTTCGGGCAATCCATCAAATGCGCTTATCAATATTCTGGTCTTATTGCTTGCAGTTGGCCCCTTGTGGGTGCCAGCCCGCCCTTCAACTTTATAAAAAGGTAATCACTTTACTTGTCTTTAACCCGACTGAAATCTGCCTGAGCTATAACTACCTTTCAACGGTATATTAAACTCATACAATGATACAATTTATTGGCGGGTCTACCGGAACATGGCGTGTACATGAGTTGAAAGCAATTACCGGAGAATCGCTGGCTGTTGTTACTCACTTGCGGGTTATTGAAAAAATATCGCAGACATATTCAGGCACCTGGATGCTTCGTGGCTTTAGTAGCAATATTCGTTATGCGCAAAAAGTCGAAAAAGAAAAACTAATTGCTGTGCAGCAAGGCTTGGGTCGGCCGGAAGCAACTTGTGCCGCGTTGATACCGATTCGCAAAAATGAAGCGTGGTGGAATTTAGCGCAAGACGAAAGACGAGCCATCTTCGAGGAACAATCGCATCATACTGCCATCGGCTTACAATATCTACCCGCGATTGCACGCAAGGTATTTCACTGCCGCGACATGGGTGAACCATTTGATTTTTTAACCTGGTTTGAGTACACGCCTTCGCATGCCAATGCTTTTGAAGATTTAGTAGGCAAACTTCGCGAGACGGACGAGTGGAAATATGTAGACAGGGAAATTGACATACGGTTGACGCGAGTTTAAAAATTATTCCGCCCTCGTTATATTTACAGGTAAGCATGCAGAACAACTTTACCGCCATTGAGGCCTACTTTGAAAGATTCATTCCTTTATCGGATGAAGATCGAAAAGCGATACGTTCATCTTTTAAAGAAGTGCGAATCAAAAAGAGACAATTTGTTGTGCAGCCGAATTTTGTTGCTGCGCATCGCAATTATGTAGTGAATGGTGCCTTTCGGTCGTATGTAGTTGCCGATGAAGGACAAGAGCATACCATTGCTTTTGCGATTGACGATTGGTGGATTACCGACTACAACAGCTACATTTTTCAAAAGCCCGCCACTATGTTCGTAGTTGCGCTGGAAGATAGCATTGTGATGCAGGTTGACTTTGAAAAAGAAAAAGAGCTAAAGGCGCTGCACCACAGGTTTGAAACTTTTTTCAGAACGATTGCAGAACGCGGCCTCGCGTTTTATCAACGTAGGCTCATCTCGAATCTTACTCAAACAGCCGAAGAGCGATACAATGAATTTGAGTTCAAGTACCCGCAGATTTCACAGCGTGTTCCTCAATATGCACTCGCATCTTTTCTTGGTATGACTACCGAATACCTTTCGAAGCTGCGCAATCAGCGCACTAGAAAAAAGTAATCCATTTCTTCTGTTTTCAACCCTTTCCGACACTGCAATAGCATTTGCAGCAAGTTTCCCATTACAAAAGTTGAACTAGTTCAACTTCCTTTCCTAATCTACTTCATTTTTATCCGGTTGGCATTGCCTCACTTTTGTATCGTCAATAACGACACAAAATTTTAAACCATACAAAAATGACAGCAACAGAAACACGGACTTTCGCAGTCCCAACAAGAGAAGAAGTATCAGCTAACAACCAAGGGATTTTTGACAATCTCAAAAAGAACCTGGGCTTTGTTCCAAACCTCTATGCCTATTTTGGCAAGAATAAAACAGCGCTGGCTGATTACCTCACGCTTCAAAACAGAAAGAGCACACTCTCACTAAAAGAAAGAGAAGTAATCAACTTAGTAACCAGTCAACTCAATGATTGCCGCTATTGCCAAAGTGCACATACCGCTCTCGGTAAAATGGTTGGATTCACGGAAGAACAAATTCTGGAAATACGCGGAGGCGAAGCCAGCTTTAACAACAAATTAGATGCACTGGCAAAGCTTACTGAAGAAGTGGTTATCAACCGCGGACGCGCAAGTGAGTTGGCTAAAGAAGCCTTCTTTCAAGCAGGCTACACAGAAGCCAATCTGATTGATGTGGTAATCGTAGTGGGCGATAAAATCATGAGCAACTATTTGCACGCACTTACCAATCTGGAAATCGATTTCCCTCTAGCAGACAAAATGTAATTCTCTCTCAAATGCTACTCTTCGATTTCTTTCTTCAGGCATTGCTTCCAATTAACAAGTGGCGATACATAAACAGTCAATTAAAAATCGGTAGTCAGGTACTCCGGTTTTTAATTGCCTGCCGATTGATCCGCGCTCGGAAACACATGCACCTACTGACGAAAGACGAGACGTGCTTTTGTTAAACCTCACAGAAATTAAAAAAACAATTAACCATTTAAACAGCATACATTATGAAAACCATTAAAATCGTATTCGGCTTATTTTTCGCATTTGCAAGCATCATCCATGCTTCAGCTCAAACAACAGAAACCATCGAACTTCAGGGAAATCAATTATTCCCCGAAGGAATTTTGACTCTCCCCAACAATGATTTATTGGTTGGCGGCTTTGGTGATGGCTCCATTCAACGACTCGATAGCAAGAATAAATCTACCTACTTCAGCAAACCGGGTGAAAACGGAATGGTGATTGCCGTAGGGATGGCACTAGACAAAAAGACAAACAGATTATGGGTAGCTAATTTTAATTTTAAAACAGAAAGTGGCAAGCCGGGCAGCAACTTGAAAGTATTTGATTACACAACGGGCAAGCTATTAAAGACCATTCCGGAAAAATTTATTCCAGGCGCTTTCTTCAACGAAGTAACATTGGACGAAAAAGGAAATGTGTATGTATCTGACACGTTTGCCCCCAATATCTGGACAGCCAACTACACTTCTACGGAGGCCAGCGTTTTTGTGACCGATGCAGCGTTGCTCAAGAATCCTTCACCCGATCAGCCTTTTGGATTAAATGGCTTGACCATTACACCGGATAAAAAATATCTGATAGCATCTGTCATGAACAGAACCATTCAGGGAGGTGGCACATTGGTGCGAATAAATTTGGCGAGCAAAGAAGTAAAATCGGTCACTCTGAAAAACGATGAAGCTACAAAAGCCTTCTCAGGTTCGGACGGCATGTTTTTTCACAATGGAGAATTGCTTATGGTAAATGTATACTCACAATCGGGAGCAATCTTCACCGCTCAATTCAACAAAGATTATTCAGAAGCCAGCTTAACCATTCGAAATAAATTTCAATCCGTGTACGATCGTCCTACTGCGTCAGCTATTCGCAATGGAAAACTGTACACCGTGAATAGCCAACTTAACCATATCATCGATGATAAAGATGGTAAGTTGAATACCCCTCCCGTTCTTCCTTTCAAAGTAATAGGTGTTCCATTGCGCGAACTCTTGAAGTAACCTATAAAAGAGCATGATCTCAGGTCATGCTCTTTATTTCCCACCCAAAATCACGTACCTATGAAACGTATTCTGGTCATCCTATTAACCTTAACTCTGGTTCTCCGCATTCAAGTATCTGCACAGACAGTTCCATTGGAAATTTTTGCGGGCGATAGCAAGGCAACGCTAGATCTGTTACTCATGCGAAATTTGAAGCGAGCCGATGAAACAAAATCTCATTTCTTATTCTTTACCCGCAGCAGTGTCACTCTGGATTATAAAGAAAATAGTCATTCCAATCTTCCACAGTTTGCACTGACAGAGGCGTTGAGTTACAACATAAAGAGTTGGAAAGGATTCGCACCTGTCACGGTTGTTCAGATTTTTAACCGCGGCACTTTCCTTAAAGCAGGTATTCAGTACTTGCGCCAGCGCTCTCAGTTTACTTTGTTCAGTTGGGCTGTCTCCGATCTCAGCAACCAGCCGGCCTTTGATATTTTTGTGGTGACTCGATTTACGCCTGCCATCACAGACAAGCTCCATTTATATTCTCAACTTGAGCTGCTGAATAGTTGGCCAACACAGTTGGAGGGCAATACCAGTTATACGCAACGAATTCGATTTGGAATTAAACAGAGTCAAGTACAGTTTGGATTGGCAATGGATCTTACCGAAGTCGGAAAAGAAAAATTTACAAGCACACTTAACACAGGACTTTTTCTGCGTTATGAATTTTAACGAGGACCTATGAATCGATTTATACTATTTTCTATTTTCCTTGTCCTGTTCTCATTTCAGTTGGGTTATGCACAAACTATGGATAGTGTGATGACGCGGTTGCTCAATGGAAATAGACGTTTTATGAATCAGATGGCGATTCATCCAAACGATGATAGGAATACCATATTGAAAACATCCAAATCGCAAAGGCCTTTTGCTATTGTTCATACCTGTTCCGATTCGCGTGTTTCTCCTGAACTTATCTTCGATCAGGGCATTGGCGATTTATTTGTAACCCGCGTAGCGGGTAATGTGATGGGAGATGGAGGACTCGGAAGCATGGAGTACGCAGTAGAACATCTTGGTGTTCGATTTATCTTAATTCTGGGTCATACTAAATGCGGAGCTGTTACAGCTACTATTTCTGGCCAAAAGCCAGCGGGCCATATCTCATGGTTAACCGATAAGATTTTACCCAGCTATCAAAGGACAAAAGAAATGCAGGGTGATATAATTGATCTGACCGTTATTGAAAACGTGAGGCATTCTATGAGCGAAGTCATGCGTGACAGTGCACTGCTAGACTCGGCTCTGCGCAATCAAATTATAATAGCAGGAGCTGTTTATCATATTGAAGATGGCTCTATTCAAATAGTAGTACCCCCTCAATTATTAACAAAGTAAAACCTAAACCAATGGAAACAGAATATGACATAGTAGAGGCACGGTATGAAGGCACAAACTATGTGTCGACTATCATAGCTAATGGAAATCAATTGGTATCCGATGAACCAGAATCGGTGGGAGGCCAGAATAAAGGATTTAATCCATTTGAGTTGGTCATAGCCGGCTTGGCATCTTGCACCATTGCAACCATCAAAATGTACCTTGATAGAAAGGGGTGGGCAGTAGAATCTATTAACGTGAAAGTGCAACTTGAGAGCAGCGATGATAGCGAGCCGATTATCACAAAGGAAATTTTAATCAAGAGTGACCTTCAACCCGATCAGCTAAAACGTGTTTTGGCGGTGGCTAGCAAATGCCCAACACATAAACTTTTATCGAAAGGCATCCAGATTAACAGCAGTTTGAACTGATTCTACTAGTTAACCCTTTAGCAAAAATGTCAAGTCAAAGACAAACAAGTACAAAGAACAAACATTATTGTACCGATTAGTCTACTAATGATTAATTTTACCGTTGAAACGAGAAAAGAACATGAAAAAGATTGCATTATTCATTTTTGGAGCCCTTTTGTTAGCATCCTGTGCGCCTTCCTTGCAGGAGAATCAGGTTTGCCCTGCGTATAGCTTTAATAAAAGTACCTCTTATGGTACGAAGGCTCAAGCACACTACAGGCACCGAAAATTTTAACTATTATTGTACCGTTTAGTACATTTAATCACTTATCATGACACAAGGCAGACCCAAGCAATTTGACGAAAAGCAGGCATTAGATAGAGCATTGGATGTTTTTTGCAAAAGAGGCTATGAGGCATCTAGTATGGAGGACTTACTGAAAGCCATGAAGCTAGGAAAAAGCAGCGTGTACCACTCCTTTGGCAGCAAAAAGGAATTGTTTAAGCAGGCGTTGGACAGGTACGTGGATCTCTTCTTGGAGGAATTTAATAGCTCTCTTGAGCAAAGCGAAACACCGATGCAATTGATCAAAGAGTTTATGCTCCGAGCCTCCTATGGCGATTTAGAGAAACATCGCAAAGGTTGCTTTATGGGCAATTCACTTGTAGAGCTAGCCAGCATTGAGCCAGGACTTTCGAAAAGTGCTTCCGATAAATTGATGGCATTAGAAGAAGTCTTCTACGTGCATGCTAGGAGATCGCAGATAGAAGGGCATCTGAGCAAAAAACTGCCTGCTAAAGCGATAGCTAAGCATCTAATCACATTATGGAATGGAATTAATGTAACGCGAAGGATGTATCCGGACCAAAAGACACTTTCAGATATTATCGAGTTTAATTTTCAAGCGATCGAGCAATAAAATGAATACCTATGGAATTTGTTAAAGGAACTCTGCAAAAAGCTGCAATGAATCTTCGGTCGCAGTTTATCAACACCGTTGAACAAGGCAAAGTGATTTTTTTGCTAGCTGATGAAGACGGGACGATAGAATACGTAAGCAGCTATGTGGAAGACATCCTTCACTACAAACAGGCCGACTTAACAGGAAGCAGCCTTTACAATATCACTGAATTGGAAAGTGCCGCTAAATTGCGCCAGGTATTTGAGCTTGCAAAGGAGAATCATGAAACACCGCACTATTTTGAAGATCTAGGTCTTCATTGCACCTACTGCCTTCGCCATTTCTTTGACGGAGTGATGGTGGCTAAATTATTTCCGCAGGGCATTCGCTATCTTATTTACATGCACGATGTAACACAACGCAAAACCGAATCAGAAAAATTGTCGTTGTTGAACTTAGAGCTAGACAGCTTTATCTACAAAGCCTCTCATGATTTACGTGCTCCGCTTTTGTCGATGCAGGGATTGGTCAACCTTATGGATAAGGTGGTAGCTGACAACCAAGAGGCAAAAGAGTATTCTCATTTGCTGCGAAAAAGCATAGGGCGGCTCGATCAATTTATAGGTCAACTTACCCACTACGCCAGAAACAATAACATAGGCATCGACAATGGCCGTGTCAATTTCAACGAGATGCTAGCAGAAATAGTAGAGAACTATAAGTTTCTTCCCAATGCTGAAAAAATAAAGTTTGAGATTGACGTTGATCAAGCCCCCACTTCCTGTTCTGATAGCTTCAGGCTTAAAATCATTTTGAATAATTTGGTTTCAAATGCTATCAAGTTTCACAACCTACAACAATCCCATCCCTTCATCCGCCTGACTGTAAATGGAGACAGTTCGTTTTTTACTATAGAAGTTAAAGATAACGGGACAGGTATTGCTGCCAACAGTATTGACAAAATATTTGGAATGTTTGAGCGTGCGACAGACAAAGCACAAGGCTCGGGTCTTGGGTTATACATTGTACGGAAAGCATTGGACAAAGTGGGAGGAAAGATCCAAGTGCAAAGCGAGTTAGGAAAAGGAAGCAAATTTACTATTGTTGTGCCCAATGGTATCGACAATTGCAGTGTTGAAACAATGGACGACCAACCCATCGAGAGGGTGCAAAAAAAAATTATTGAAAAGTTCACCGTTGCCAAGCGCAATCATCCGAAAAGGGTTTACTCAAAGGTTGCCCATTGCCTTCCATCATTTAATGAATCTTAGATGGAAAAATAAAGCAAAATGTAATTCACAGGACATTTTCTAGAAGATCAGGGTCGATAATTACTATTTACTTTGCAGCGCTTGCCATCAAAATCAACTATGACTTCACTCATGTCCCCCTTCGAGTATGTTACCGTGCTGATATCCATTGTGCTTGGTATGGGCATCACTCAGATAGTCTCAGGTTTTGCCAACATAGTTATACGATGGGAAAAAGTAAAAACATATTGGCCGCATACGGTACTTTGTATTTTGGTTTTTATCCTGCATATCCAAGATTGGTGGGCTACTTATGAATTGCTCAAGTTTAACCAATGGAGGCTTCCCACATTTTTGTTTCTCATCCTTTATCCCGTAAATCTTTACATCCTCACTCGAATCCTCTTCCCGCTAAGGTGGTCGACTTCTGCCAACGACTTGAAAGCTTTCTATTTTCTCAATTTTAGGAAGATATACCTATTCATGATCTTTTTACCGGTTCACTCTATTATTGATAACCATTTCATTGGTGAATATGGGCTCAATGAACAAATCCCACAATTTCTTGTGTTGATTACACTGCTCATAGTTGCCATTGGTAAAAAGAAGAGCGAGTGGATCCATAAAATGATGGCTGTTTTTTTTCTGATCATTATGATCATGACGTTCGTTTTGGCTTGGAACAGACTGTTAATCGCTGCCTAGGTTTTTTGGAAAAGTTCCCTACATCTATTTTAATAGTAAGGCAATAATCGAAACAATGACTGCAAAAAAATTCCGTGAGAATGTAGTCCACTATGCGGTCTATCTCACCATTGGCTTTATCGTGCTCAGCACCGTTCTCTCCTTTTGGAACAGATACGTTACCAATGATACTCGCTCAATTATCGAAAGATGCGAAACAACACGTGATCTTTTAATGGCCATCGAGACTGAAATCATCGCGCCCATCGATCGTGGTATTTATGGCTATGCAACAACAGCTAAAGCCGATAGATTAGTGCAGTTTGAGAATATTAAACAAAAAAAGGATTCTATTTTTCGAGATCTCGTTGCACTGCTGACACGGCAAGGTTATGAATTGAATACCGTCCTTCGCGTGAAGCAAAAAATCGATAACCATTACAATGAAGCAAAAGAGTTGATGGCTTTTATCCAGGCTGATACGAGTGGAGAAGCTTTGATAAAATTAAAGGAATTTAGTTTTAAAGATTCCCAAGTTTATAACAGGTTTGTTGCCGATGTTACTGCCTTCGAAAGTAAAATTCAAGAATCAGCACAGTCAGATTATGAATGGTCTATTCTTGACAACGCCATTATTCAAATCATATTGGTCTTGCTGAGTGTTCCTATTTTATTGATAGCCTCCAAGCGATTGGCGCGCGAAGTGCAAAATAATGCAAGCTTATTGAATGAACTGAGCGGCAGCAATCGATTATACCTTTATGATGATGGAGAAAAAACGGAAGTAAATGCAACGACTGTGGTGGAGAAATCAATATCAAACCTCCGGATAGCATCGGATTTTGTTCAATTGGTTGCCAAAGGCATGCATCAAGAGGCACACCGGCTGATTCCGGTTAATCTACGCGAGCAAAATGTAAATACGTTGATGGGTGCATTGTTTGAGATGAGCAGCAAGCTAAAGGAAAATGAAGAGGCGGAGTCGCAACGGCAATGGATCACTGAAGGACTTAACCAATTCTATGAAATTGTACGCACACAACAGGATGATCTTACAAAGCTGGCAGACAAGACGGTATCCTTTTTAGTAAAGTATTTGAAGGCGCAACAGGCAAGCTTATATCTACCCGTAACCAGCGAAGAAAGTCCTTATCTGAAATTAGTAGCCACCTATGCCTTTGATAGAAAAAAATGGATTGAAAAACGGATTGAATTTGATGAAGGGCTGATAGGGCAAGCGTACCAAGAAGGAAGCTCTATTTTAATGACGGACATCCCCGCCAATTATCTTCAAATTACATCAGGGCTAGGGCAAGCGATGCCAAGGTGTCTGTTGGTGATGCCTTTTACTTACAATGATAAAACGGAAGCGCTTTTTGAGGTGGCCAGCTTTACAAAATTCGAACAACACCAAATTGACTTTTTGAAAAAGGCTGGAGAATTCCTGGCTGGGACATTGCAAACGGTAAACAATAATATGGAAATGCAACGCTTGCTGACTCAGTCGCTAGAACAAGCCGAAACGCTAAAGGCGCAGGAAGAAGAGCTGCGCCAAAATATGGAGGAACTCGAGGCGACCAACGAAGCGATGCGTAGACATGAGCAAGGGATGTAACCTTCAACCATCGGAAGTATTAAATCAAACCTCGCCCTACTTCATCTTCAATGGGAGATACGGGCTAGTAGATTGCGATTCGAAGAGTTTTTGGCCAACGACCTGATCTTGCCATCAGCGGCACCAAATAGATGACGGGTCATTTACTGGGAACGGCAGGTGTGTTCAAGAAATAGAAGTAACAATTGAACAATGGATCACTTTGCAAAATAGATTTACAAGGAAAAGCAACTGCCTTATAAAGAGTTTTGGCTGTCTCCCTTTTTTACATGTTCGATAATGTTGTGATCCACCCCCCAATTTAAAAGACTTTCCAAAATCGGCATCAACGAGCTCGCTAAATCGGTTAATGTGTACTCAACCCTTGGAGGTACCTCCGGGTAAACTTTTCTACTTACTAATCCATCGTTTTCCAGCTCTTTTAATTGTTGTGTCAGCATTTTTTTGGAGGTGTGCGGAATGGCTTTTTGCAAATCGCTAAATCGCAAGGTGCCATCCTTCAATTGCCAGATGATGATCAGCTTCCATCGGCCGCTAATCAAAAGTAATGAACTGGTCAAAGGGCAATTGTTGGTAATGCGCTCTTTGTTTACAGAAAAAGTAGAAGTCAATTTATTCATATCCAGCTTGGTAACTTTTTAGTAACCTGTCTACAATTTAGTGCCTTCTTGTGAGGCGCCTACACGGCAAATAGTTTTGCTCCGCTAATTACGGAACAACTCAAAGCGCAAGCAAAAAGTTGCTCTGTGAAAATCTTATTAACCATTTAAAATCAACTATTATGACAGAACAACAAATCGCACAATCATTGGAAGAATTGATTTCACTGGTGTCGCAAGGCAAACCTATGGAGGCTTTTGACAAATTTTATCATGATGAAATCGAAAAAACGGATTTAGATGGTGTGACGCACCATGGAAAAATACTCAACACAAAAATCGGGAATGAACTCTTATCGAATGTAAAAGCAATCCGCGATTTTACAGCCGTAGGTAAAATCATTAAAGGCAATCGCAGTTTTCTTGTGTGGTCACTGGACTTCGATCACGCTATAAATGGATCCATCAAAGTAGTGCAAGTCGCCATTCAGGATTGGAAAGACGGTAAGATTATGAGAGAGAGATTCATCGCCTGAAAGGGATTAATTAGTTTCTGGAATCCCGCCCGTTTTGGTTCACTCGTTCGTCTGAAGGACAAACAAACCAAAACAATATGAAAAAACTATTTTTTGCAGTGGGGCTGATGGTAGCCATTGCCCTCGCATTCAGTTTCACCAATACCACCGACAGCAAAACTGCGTTGGAAAAATTATCAGGCACCTATGCCGACCCTGCTCCGTACAACTACGGTAAAGCGTGGGGCAAACGCGTATTCACTTTTGATAAAGGAAAGTGGACACTTCACTTCACGCTGGGGCTCGACCCCGAATTGAAGATGCAAGTCTTCACTTTCCGAACCGAAGGCACTTACAAAGTGTTAGACAAATCCAAAGCAGTTGACAACGCGTACAATGCTGTGTTCTATGAAGACAAAAAATGGGTAACGCTTAAAACAGCTGATGCTAATTTGATTCAAGCCTTTGGCTTTGCCGCCTGCAACTTGACAAAAGATGTAGAAAAAGATATTTCGATTACAGGCTGCTCAGCATGGCAATCTGTTGCCGATTGTCCGGGCGATTACGATTTGCTTTCGTTGGATAAAGAAGGCAAACTTTATTTTGGCGAGCGCCCTTCTGATAACAATATGTGTTCTCCTGAAAAAAGGCCTACTAAATTGACTCCAGCTGTTGTGAAAAAGTAGAAGTCAGTTTGTTGAAATAAATAAAGCCATTCTCTATGCTGAGAATGGCTTTTGCTATTCAGCGTACGAAACTTATCCTATATCAATTTTTTCCAAAAGATAATTTTATGCTCGCCTTGCTTGTAGAAATCGTGGATGGTGGCCTCTTGGGTATAGTCAAGTTTTTTGTAAAAATTTCGGGTGGCTTCAAACTCAGGCAATGACGATGTCTCCACAATTAAAACCCGATGACCTTCCCGAAGAAGTTTCTTTTCGACATATTTCATGATCTCCGCGCCTATGCCTTTTCCCTGATCTTCTGTACGAACTGCTATCAGATATAGATTGTACGTTCCTTCGGTAAGTCGCTCGGGCGCATAATACGCTACACCTATAGGCACACCTCCTTCTTCTTTCGTCAACCATTTATCTGAGGATTCGGGGTTCGATAAAAAATCCGCAGTCATGCCCTCTAATAATTCCGATGGGAACAAGCCGGTGGAATCAATTACCTGTTTCAATGCATGCAGGTCTTGTTGGATTGTTAGTCGAATCATTTAGCTTTTAAATTTATTTCTCAAAGAAAGTGTTTTCCCTTCACCATCGCGTGAGAAAAAAGACAATTGTCCGTCAATCGACAAAATCAACAACCTAATTGCAGCAACGTGAGGGAATCATTGTAAAATATTCCGCCCATTTTGGTTGAGCTATTCGTCTCAACCGCATAAACCAAAAAATCAATTTATGTCAACTTTACAAAACAAAGTAGCGGCTGTGTTTGCAGCCAACGGAGCGATTGCTAGTGCAGTCGCAAAATCATTTGCACAACACGGTGCAAAAGTTTACTTGTCCGGTAGAAACCTGAAGGAAGTAAAAAAAATTGCCGAAGAAATCAATCAAGCCGGTGGCAAAGCCGAAGCACATCAGGTAGATGCACTGAACGAAAGTCAGATCGACACCTATCTGAAAAAGATTTCAGATGACAATGGCAAACTACACATTGTGTTTAATGGTATTGGTGTACGTGCCAATGATGTCAGCATGGGTCTACCAACCGCCATCACATCGTTAGAGCATTTTCTCGAGCCACTCACAACAATTGTTGGATCGCAGTTTCTCACCTCCAAAATTGCAGCCCGGTATATGGTTGAAACGAAAAGCGAAGGAACCATTCTCACGCTTACTTCCAGCTTGTCGCGATTAAAGTTGCCGTTCATGGCGGGCATTTCATCAGCCAGCACAGCGGTAGAAGGATTGACGCGTGTATTGGCTGCCGAGTTTGGAAATTTTGGAATTAAAGTAATCGGTTTGAATTCTACCGCCTTGTTTGAGTCGCGCTCTATTCAAGAGTCGAACGCCAACTTAGCGAAGACCATGGGCATACCCGGTGAGGCTTTGAAAGGAATGCAAACAGGCGCGCACTTGTTGGCAGGCAAACGCACGCCAACCCTTACAGAAGTAGGCGATGTAGCTTCCTTCCTTGTCTCTGATGCAGGAGCTGCATTGAACAGCCACATCATTGATGTAGACTTTGGCAGTATGATGGTGATCTAAATCACCAATCCTAAAAGCAAGAAACAAGAACTCATTGGGCTTCATATTGATTTCCACGGTTTAGTTGGGGGAAAAACAACCCGTAAAACCAGCATGTCAGAATATGAAAACAGGAAGTTCTATGTATTTAAACCAAAAAAAGAGTTGCTCGCCAATGCGGGCAATCTTTTTTATTAAAGTTCCGCCCGTTTTGGCCGACCTGTTCGTCTAAATCCCAAAGACGAAAATACGATGACAACAAAACAAATTGCTACGCGCATGATTGCGCTCTGTGCGAAGAAAAAATTCAGCGAAGCCCGCCACGAATTGTTTGCCGAGGAGGTAGTATGCCAAGAGGCCGACAAGAAAAAAATGAAAGGCCTGAAGGCACTCGACAAAAAACAAAAGGCCTGGATGGGCAGCATGGAGAAAATCCACAGCCTAAAAATCTCAAAGCCGTTAGTGAATGGAAACTTTTTTAGCGTGGCTTTTACCTGGGATGTAACCTACAAAGGCCAACCGCGCGGAGGCTGGAAAGAAATTGGTGTATACGAAGTGAAGGAAGGAAAAGTGATTTTGGAAAAATATTTCTATTAAGAATGCAACTGAAGGACAAAACCATTTTGATCACCGGTGGCTCTTCGGGTATTGGACTGGAAAGCATCAAACACTTTTTAACGGAAGGAATGAAGGTTATCATTTGCGGTCGAGATGGCCTTAAATTACAATTGGCAAAAAGTAAATTTCCATCCATCGCCACTATTAGTTGTGACATCACCAAAGAAGAAGACGTGAGTTTGATGCATCAGTTGGTCATGAGCAGTGGCGGTATCGATATTTTGTATCACAATGCAGGTGTTGTGAGTGTGAATTCGCTCGTTGAAAAAACAGCCATTACTATTGCGACTAACGAAATGGAAACGAATTATTTATCGGCTGTACGGCTCACCAGTTTGTTTTTACCGGAACTAGCAAAGCGAAAAGAAGCAGCGTTTGTTTTTACAACTTCGGCAGTAGCGTATTTGCCTGCCGCTTTTATACCCACTTACTCCGCCTCAAAGGCTGCGTTGCATTCGTATGTATTATCGCTTCGCTATCAACTACGCGAGTTGTACAAGAATATAAGCGTGATAGAGTTGATACCACCCACGGTAGACACAGAAGCCACAAAAATTTTTACGTCAGCGAAAGTTTCAGCGGAGCGCGTGGCGAAAGACGTAGTGAATGGCTTGAAAAACAATCGCTCTACAATTCATGTTTCTATCGCAAAATCTTTTTCTTATTTGCATCGTTTTTTTTCTTCGCTTGCCTTTTCGATTGTCAATCCTAAAAATCCAATTCGTTAATTTTATACCATGGAAAACTCCAACGAACAAACCTTAAAGCTCGCCATGGGTGGCGATATTCATGCGTTTCAAAAATTGTATGCCGAATTTCAACCGCAGCTCACTACGTATTTGTATCGATTGGTGGCCAGTCGTGAGGACGCAGAAGACATTGCACACGATGCCTTCATTCGCGGGTTTGACAAGGTGTCTACCTTCAAGGGCAAATCGTCTTTCAAAACATGGATGTTTCAAATTGCTACTAACCTGGCGTACGATCACTTGCGACAATTCAAACGCTGGACTGTGAACACGAAAGAGATCGCCAAAGGCATAGTGATGAGCAATGAAACGGTACGCAACTCCATTCTGAAAAAAGGACAAGAATCTCCCGAAGGAACGTTCGATATGCGCGACCACATCGACCACTGCTTCACCTGCATGGGCAAAACACTAGCCATCGAAAAACAAGTAGCGCTGATCTTAAAGGACATCTATGATTTCTCTGTCAAAGAAATTGCCGTCATCATGGACAAATCGCAAGATGTGGTAAAACATCTATTGCAGGATGCACGCCATACGATGATGGACATCTTCGACAACCGCTGTGCGCTGATCAACAAAAATGGCGTGTGCAACCAATGCTCTGAGCTTAATGGCATGTTCAATCCTAAGCAAAATCAACAAGAGGCATTGAATCAACTCGATCTCGTTAGAGGCTCTAAAAAATTTGATCGTGATGAACTTTTTGACATGCGAACCAGATTGGTAAAAGCCATCGACCCTTTGCGGGGAAAAGGTGCCGACTTACAAGATTTGCTGATGAAGTGCGATCGGATGGGCATGGGCGAACTATCTACCCCAAAATCTTTGAATTAGGCCTTGTAAAAAGCATTACTATCGGAATCAATCCACCAAAAGAGCAAAGCATTTCACCACAAACCCTGCTCTTTTCACCACGCAGTTGGCAGCAATTGGCAACTTTGGGAGTTGTTTTTAAGTTTGTGGTGTATGGATCAATATCAGGCAATCAATTCCCCGGCCTCGAATATGGAAGAACGCTCGTTATCGAAGCAGCTGGCTGACTGGCTAAACGCTCCATTTCCATTTTACCTCAATGATGAACGCAAAAATTTTCTATTGGGGCTGTTTATTAGTGGGTTTGTAACTGCATTCCTTTATTTATTTAAAACTGAATCGGAACTCACCTTTGCGAACGATTTAGGCTGGCTTCATGGCCTAATTACGTTGGCAGTTCTTTTTTTTAATGTTCTGCTATTGCCGCGCATTTTTCCTGTCATGATGGATCCAACCACATGGACTATCAAAAAATACATTTATTTGAATATTTTACACCTGGTGCTCATTTGGTTGATTTCTACTGTGATGGAAAAACTGTTTTTCTGTCCGCTTAATATGTCGTGGCTGGAAGTATCAGCGCATACGAGCGCGCAGGTAGCTATCAAAGGCGTGATACCCATCACACTTTGCACCTTATTTTTAAAAGCGCAAATGCTTCAGCAGAATCTCCATGAGGCAATTAAAACCAATCAGGAACTGCAAAAAATTCAAACCTTAAAGAAAGAATCTAAAGAAGCAGTAAAAACAGCCACGGTAGTCACCCTGTATTCAGATACCAGCGAAAGCCTCACTTTCAATCTGCCAGACTTACTTTTTATTGAGGCCGATGATAATTATTCCACCATTCATTGGAAAGAAGAAAGCGCTATCCAGAAAAAACTTTTGCGTGTAAATTTAAAAAACCTGGAATCGCAACTTAACAATTCGTTCACATTGCGATGCCATCGCTCTTATATTGTAAATGTAAATGCCATCAGCGCCATTACCGGAAATACCAATGGCTATAAGCTAAAAATGAACGGTTCAGATTTCTCCATTCCCGTCTCCCGGCCCAAAGGAAAAGAAGTGATGGAAAAAATCAGTCAGTTGCGAAATATGATGGAGGTGAGTTAACCGCTTGCCCCAGTTTCATTTCCGTTCGCCACAGCCCGCGTTCATTTACTTCAAAACACTACACCCATCGCCCCAAAGCCGGTAAATAATCGATCGGCCGCCAAGTCAATCCGTTTTCATAAAAAAAATAAACAACCTTTTATGAAAACATTTATTACTTCCCTTTTTCTTCTAGCGTCTGTTGTAGCCTTTGCGCAAACCAAAGATTTTGCAATTGATTTGTCAGAAAGCAGTGTATCGATCAAGCCCGGAGAAAGCAAGCAGGTAACTGTTTCTATCGTGCGGTCAAAGTATTTTGCAAAAGAGAAAGCCACGCTTGGTTTACAGAGCGCATTACCACAAGGGGTTACACTCACCTACGAACCCAAAGAAGGTAATTTTGAAAACAGCAATGCATTGATTTCCGTTGCTCCCGATGCTACACCCGGCACTTATAATATTGTGTTAAGCGCAACGCTCAATACGAAGCGCAAAGGCTCCATCTTAAAAGTGACAGTAGGCTCAGACCAGGTAGCCGCTAAGTAATAATGCCGATTTCGTCTAAAATTCGTAAGCTTGTAACCCTCTCCTGACAAACTTTCAGGAGAGGAACTTGTTAACGAAAGACGTAGCATTATTATATAAGCGTGGCGATCCCCAGTCCGGAAGATTTAGAAAAGGTAAAAGAGTACATCGGTCGGTTTGTATCATTTAATGATGAACAACTGTGTGCTTTTTTGCAAACGATGGAAAAGAAGCGTGTGCCGAAAGGAAGTTGCCTGATGGAAGCGGGTCAGGTCTGCGACTACGTAGCCTTTATCAACAAAGGGCATTTCCGAACCTTTTGCATCATCAATCAGGAAGAGGTGACTTACAATTTTTCGTTTGAAGGAAACTTCTACACAGACTATCCCAGCTTTCTTACCCGACAGCCTTCTTTGGAATACCATCAGGCACTGGTCGATTCGGAAGTACTGGTGGTCTCATACGAAAAGATGCAGCGCACGTACCAGCAAATGCCGGTGTGGGAAAAATTCGGAAGGCTGATTGCCGAATTTATTTTAATTCGCATTGCCGAACGAAACCGAGCCATGTTGTTTTTAAGTCCGGAAGAGCAATATCTCAACCTGATGAAATCACGACCTAAGGTGTTTGAAAAAATTCCGCAGCACTACATCGCTTCTTATCTTGGCATACAACCCGAATCACTCAGCCGCATTCGCAAGCGATTGAGTGAATCCAAAAAGTGATCTATTTTCTTTTAATCTATCTCGGCCTCTACTGATTTTATTGATCTAAGTTAAGAAATGGGGAATCTTCCGTTTCTTCTTAACCCGAATCAATTTCGAATCGTATGATGCACACACATATTGCACACAAAATAAAAAGAAGAAAATGAAGCGAACGACTTTACTATCCACAATCCTATTCCTCAGCGCTCAACTTTGGGCGCAAACCACGCAAACCATTCGTGGCAAAGTGACAGACGAGGTAAGCAAAACTCCTTTGATTGGAGTGAACGTTGTTATTGTATCTGAAGGTGGAACATTACTGGGTGCATCCAGCGATGAAAATGGCGACTACCGCATCACCAATGTGCCACTGGGTCGCCAAACCATTAAGGTAAGTTACATTGGCTATGAAGAGCAACTCATTCCTAACATCATTGTAACAGCGGGAAAAGAAGTGGTGATGAATTTATCACTTACAGAAAGTGCCAATCAACTCAATGAGGTAGTGATTACGGCCAATACCAAAGAAGATAAAACAGCCACCAACAATGACTTGGCTGTTGTAAGCTCACGCTCCTTCAACATCGATGACACCAAGCGCTATGCCGGTGCGTTGGGCGACCCTTCTCGCATGGCTTCCAACTTTGCCGGTGTGGTAGGAGGCAACGATTCGCGAAACGATATTGTGGTGCGCGGAAATTCGCCTACCGGAATGTTGTGGCAATTGGAAGGACTCAACATCCCTAACCCCAATCACTTTGGTGCGCTCGTGAGCACAGGTGGGCCAGTAAGCATGCTAAATAATAACAACCTTGATAAATCTGATTTTATGACGAGTGCATTTCCTGCACAATATGGAAATGCTGTGGCCGGTGTGTTTGATATTAAGCTGAAGGATGGCAACAACCAAAAGTTAGAAAAGGTAGCGCAAATTGGGTTCAACGGTTTTGAGTTAGGTGCCGAAGGACCGCTTTCCAAAAACAAAAAAAGTTCGTTCATCATCAACTATCGCTATTCCACGCTAGGGGTATTTCAAAAGTTGGGAATTGAATTTGGAACGGGAGGTAACACACCTAATTATCAGGACGTGAATTACAAATTCACTTTCCCTACGGCAAAGAATGGAAAGTTCACCGTGTTTGGTATCGCGGGAAACAGCTCCATCGATTTGTTAGGAAGCAAAGTGGATCTCAAGAAAAAATCAAACGATTTGTATGGCGATGAAAACCTCGATGCTTTTCCACGTTACACCACCAACATCACAGGAGCGAGTTATGAAAAGAACTTATCAAAAAAGAGCTTTTTAAAGGCAACCTTAGGATACAGCTCAACGAATGAATCATTTTACAATGACTCACTAACGCGTAATGCCAATTTAGATGTAGTGGGAAAATTCAGACGTGTGGAAGCCGAGTTCACCACCCGCAAAACTTCATTTGTCGTTTATACGCGCACCAAGTTCAATTCAAAAAATTCACTCACTTCGGGATTATATATGGATTACCTGAATTTCGATTTATTCAGACGCGAACTCTTTGCTAATGTAAACAAAGACTCGGTGCGACTAAACGCAAAAGACAACAACTGGCTTACGCAAGCTTACTCGCAATGGAGGCATCGCTTCAACAATCAGTTTTCGTTTATTGCCGGTGCGCACGTGCAGCATTACAGTTTAAATAATCAGACCGTGGTAGAACCTCGCGCCAGCGTGAGTTATCAAATAAACGCAAAGAACTCATTGAGTTTTGGTTATGGCTTGCACCATCAGACTCCGCTCATCACAACATCGTATGCGCAACTTACTACCAATGCGGGTGCTTCTTTCCCCAACAAGAGTTTAGATTTCATCAAAAGTCAGCACTATGTGCTTACCTACGATTGGAATATCAACGAAAGCCTGCGCTTCAAAGCAGAGGCATATTATCAGGAGTTGAGCAACTTGCCAGTAGAACAGAAATTGTCCGCCTTCTCTTCCGTCAACACGGGCATTAGCTTTGGTCCTGATGATGAAGTAAATTTGGTGAGCAAGGGCAGCGGCAGAAATTACGGAGTAGAATTTACGCTCGAAAGATTCTTCAGTAAAGGATATTATTTTTTAGTCACTACCTCTTTGTTTGATTCCAAATATAAAGGCAGCGATGGCGTTGAGCGCAACACGGCTTACAACACCCAGTATGTAGTGAATGGATTGGCGGGGAAAGAATTCCGCGTGGGCAAAAATCGCAACTTCCTTAGCTTCAATTTAAAAGTGACTACGATTGGCGGTCGCTACCTCACTCCGCTCAACGTAACAGCATCAGCAACACAAGGTCAGGCTGTGTATGATCGTGCCCGCGCTTTCAGCGAAAAGCAAAGTCCGTATTTCCGTACCGATTTCAGAATTGCGTATCGCAAAGAATACAAAAAGAGTACACTCGAAATGGCCATCGACTTACAAAATATAACGGGCAACCAAAACATTTTCTCGCAAACGTATAACACCCGCACCAACTCCATTGCCAATCAATACCAGCAGGGATTTTTTCCTGTGCCTTACGTGCGATACACATTCTAGTTTAAAACTGTAGTAGGTAAAAGCTCTGTTGCGCAAGTGACAGAGCTTTTTTTATAGCGAGTTATCGTAGTGAAAGACATACGCGTGGTTGGCTAAGCGTTACCCCTATTTTGGGCGCAAGATGTGTCTATCGCGGAAGTAAAATTCAACGGCCAGCCAATTGGGTACCCAACTTGCCCACGCAATGATCGCGTACGCAATGGGCTGGCCTAAATCAAAAAAGTACGAAGCGAAGAAAATATATAACCGCAACGCAATGGCTGCCAATGTAAGCGCGAAGCTGCGCCACATCCATACTTCGTGCTCTGCTACATTGCCTTGCTTAATTTTAACAACAGCTACGCTGGTAAAGTAAAACCACAACGCGGTTTGCAAGAGAAAACTGATGAGCACGGCCGTGCCGCGGTCGACAAAAAAACTCATTACACACCCACCCGGTACGGCAAAAAACAAAACGCCATACACATAAAATTTGCCAAGAGCCCGATGAAGGCGAGTCCACTTGTTGCGAAACCAGGTAGATACTTGCACAAATCCGACCAAGAGAATAAGCCCGCCAATTACAACATGCATGTAGTAAAAGGGCAGATAGTAGCCAGAGGCCACAGCTTGTTTTTTGATTTCTAAAAAACCGTAATGCGAGTCAAAATTCAGATAGGTGAGCGCGTTGATCGTCAACGCAGCTCCCAACAAAAAGAGAAATCCCCACGCAAATTTTTTCACAGCGATTAGATGGGCTTCGCAATCGGGCCAAGAATCTTCGCCAGAAAATCGAGATTGTACTTATCGATTTCAGAGGCTTTGGCGTAGACGGTTTCGTAATCTGTTGTGATTGTTTGATTCTTATCTTCACCCTTGCCAAAAAATCGATAATTATCTAGGTAATCCTCGTTGGTTATGACGAAACCATAATTTGCGAGTATCTCTACCCTCATGTATTCAATTGTTTCTTTTGACAAGAAAGAAGTGAATTGCTCTCGCTGATTTTCAGGTAACTCTTGATTATAAGTTTTAAAGTTGCCTGATAAGAAGCTGCTATCGATTTTTAAGTATTCGGTAAACCCAAAAATTCGATTCCTTTGTAATTGTGTCAGATTATTTTCCTCTATTTTGAAATAATTGTAATACGGAAGATTGAGTTCTTTAAAATTGGCTGAAGGGCCTTCTTCTCCATCATAAAGAAAAGAAGCTTGCAATAGTTTTTCATTTAGACGCTTTAGAGTAAAATCCCCTTCGCCCCAAGTATCAATAGAGCCTACTAAATTTTGACTTTTGTCGATCAGATTGATTTTATTTTCTGTGTAAAACTCACCACGGCCACCGATATACCTCGTTTTTATACTGTTGACCAAAACATCAATAGTTTCAGATAAACTAAATGAATATTGACTGCTATTTTCTTTATAGACATTTCCAGACTCATAAACCTCATCTTCACTGGATAACCTAGTGGTGAAATCTTGTGTTACCCAGTTGAAAATATTATTGTTGACCAAAAAGCCGGGTGCTATAATAATACCTCTTGATTCATAGTTGTACCGCTCATTTTGCGCCAGATTAATAATGAGCTGTTGGTGGTCGCCTCCAAACACAAATTTCTTTTCTGTCAAATACGTAAAGTCGCGAATGTATTTTTCCGCTTTTTCAGAAGGAAAATTTTCATGGAATTGATACGAAGCATCAAGCCATCCAAACACGGTATCTTTTTTTACCAATGCTTTCGACTGGCCTTCTTCATAGGGAACAACCCACGTGTATTCGGTTGGCACCAGCATCTTACCATTCAAATCAAAATACCCTACTTTCCCTTCGCGCTTTACTTCTACCGCACCGGGAATGTTGATGCTCGGATTGCCGATCAAGTCATACTCTACAGGTATAACGACTTTGCCATTTTCATGTAGCAAGCCCATTTTGAAAGTAGCTGGCGATTTTTTGTTCAAGGAATCGAGCACATACGTTCCGTTTACGGCAACGTAATATGTCGTGTCTTCGTATTGTGTGTACCACACTACCGAGTCATAATTTTTTTGCAATTCCATAGCTCGGTCGTAATACACTTTTAAATCTCGTGATCGTTGAGCCAGCAGGTCTCTGTTCTCTACTTTATATTTTAACGAGTGATAGGCCGTATAAACTTCTTCACCGCCAAGGCGGTTGATGTAAAATTTACCAGCCTTCTTTTGCACCAATTTCAAAGTAAGGTGCTTGACAACCATCTCTTCTCCTTCTGCTGAAAGGTCTACAGGCAAATCGATAAATAGATAGCCAGCGTCCCACTTCCCGGTGGCTTCTGCATAGCGAACTCGGGTTTTTACAGATGCTCCGTCTTTATTTTGGAGAACAGCGACTCCCTTCAAAATTTCCTCTTCACTTTGGCCCGAAAGAAACATAGCCAGTATTTCCGAATCAGATTTAGTAAGCATGGCCTTAAACTCGCTTAAGAATTGCTCCGCATCCTTATCTAATTGATCATTCTTCATGATGGTACAGGCAGCCACCCCAGCGCAGAGCAAGAGCATGTAAAGAAAGATTTTTTTCATGGTTGACATTTTGATCATTCAATATTAAAAACTTAATTCACCACTTTCAACTAAACCTTACTGGGTCGTTATTAAACCTTTTATAATAAATAGTGTCTACCGCTTTATGAAACATTTTAGCCTACTCTTGTTTTGCCTAGTATCGTCTTATTGGGCTGAAGCGCAACACTCCTTGAAAATTGGTACGCAAATACCCATTCAGTATGCTGTGCAGTACGACTATCAATTTCATAAGCATTGGTCGGCTAATGCGCAGGCAGGCGTACTTACCAAGCCCTACGATCAGGTGATTTTAGATGTGCTTAAAGCTTTTGGTGTTGAGCAATCAATTGTAAATGTGTTGACCAACGCTTTTAATTTTGGCGTTATTACCCAGGTAGGTACCAATTATCACTTTGGGAAAAACTATGTGGGCGTTACCGGATCGTGGATTCATTTACAAGCAGCCGATACACCGATCAGCGCTATTCAATCAGCATTTAATGTGAATGTGGCCTCCTACCCCACCAGGCCAAAGCAAAATTCACAAACTCCTATCTCCATGACATTGTCCTCAGATTTATACAATGCAGGCATTCTTTATGGTCGAAGATTTACTTTTAAGAATCCAAGGATCGAATTGCACACCGAATTCAGCTTTGCAAAAACACTCGCCTCATCGAGTTATGTAGAATCTCCACAACGATCCCTTGAAAAGCTGAGTGAATTGATTGATACCGAATTAAAGTCGGACTACTCCAGCTATGGTTACTTGCCCAGCATCAATGTGTTTTTTGTTTACAAATTGGGGTTAAGTAAAAAAAATTAATTCCGCTTACTCAAAACAAATTTTTTCCAATCAGCTAAAAGCTGCTCTTCGGTTATTTTCAATGCGTCAAGCAATTCTGTTTTCTTTGACAGCGGTAACAACTCTATAATCTTTTCCCTTCCGTAGTGCTGATCGATGTACATCACCACTGAACCGGATTGGCCATATCGGTTTTTTCCACTCCAAAATTTATCCAATGTAATTGGTACCTTATTTTCAACTAAAGCCTTGTGTACTTCTTCCATTCGCGATCGATCGCATTGACCAGAAGCATACGTAGCCAATCCTTCTACCCACCAATCCAATTGCTCTACTTCACTAAAATCCGGACTCTTATTCCATTGACCATGGAATACATGCACCATTTCGTGGGTTATTAGTTCTTGTGTTTTCTCTTTGTCTTCGTAGGAGTGTTCACACGCATCTTCCTTCCATCGGCTAGGCGAAAGTAAATCGAGTTTTGTGGCCACTCCACTCGCTACCATCCAACACTCCGATTTAAAATCAGGCATTTTCCAATCGGCTTGCCATTGCGCGTCCAGCGATTGCCGATTAGGATGAATATACACTTCAAAGTCCGTGCGGTATGCTTTTTTGAAAAAGGTTTGCACATCTTTTTTGCCTTGATCTAAAAGTGAAACATACTCAGCTCGTGTTGCCTCATCTTGTTGAGTAAATCGCACGATATAGCCAGTGCGTTTTTCTGATTTCCAATCTGCTGGCGAAAATGCAGACACCATGATCAGTGCTAAAAGAATGCTATGGGTTAATCTAAGCTTCATGAAATTTTATTTATGCTTAGACTAAAAAGTGCGAAAATCGGTTACAGCCAAGCATCAGAATTTTCTAATGCTTTTTCATGGGTTGTAGTTTCAAGTAGGTCATACTTCGCCACAGCCATTCTGCCGGTCCATATTGAAATCTTGATAACCACCATTTGCTAAAAACAATTTGCAAGCCAAAAACCAAAAAGGCAATGACAGTCCATATGGCAGCACCATATTCGCCAAGTAATCCCAAGCCAAATGAAAACAACAGTAACGTTCCTACAAGTGCTTGCATCAGATAGGT
This sequence comes from Bacteroidota bacterium, assembly GCA_016191555.1. GTDB lineage: Bacteria > Bacteroidota > Bacteroidia > Cytophagales > Cyclobacteriaceae > ELB16-189. The sequence continues at coordinate 81,712 of JACPVX010000037.1, read as the reverse complement.
TGTTAGCCCCATTCTTCCAACTTCATAAAAATTCATGAGGAGCCTATGCCTTCTTTCCTTTTGAAATGCCAATACAATCAGGCCCACATATATTGATGCCAAGGCAGCATTAAACACATCATATATAAATCCGCCAACTAAAAATTGCAAACCTTGTGTCATTTCAATTTTTGCAATAAAAATGATAAGAGCCGATACTCCCGCAGCAATTACGCAGCCCAGCAGTGCCCATAAACCATAGCGAATTAATTTCTTAAAAATCTGAATTTGATCAAACCATTTTTTTCTTCCCGCATATAAGCCCAACAAAAACAAACCCATCGTAATGTATATTCTGCCGATCACCACTTGAAACTCGAATTTACTTTTGAGTTCATACCAATTGGCCTTCAGTATTTCAAAGTAGGTTCCAGATTTCACCGTATCGTAATAAATCTCCAATGGTTTCTGTTCCATATCCATCATCACATTTGGTGTTGCACCCGAAACCAGGTCAAACAAACGCATTGCAACAGAAGGAATGTTTAATACCAACAGCAAGGAAACAACGAGTAATGCCTTATCGGGAAGTTTATAAAATAACAGCAAACCAAATCCCAACACAGCGTAAATGGTAAGGATGTCTCCACGATAATGCAAATGGTGGATCATTCCTATAACAAATAGGCAAATCAATCGCCAGGCAAACCGAATCAGAAATGATTTGGAGCCATCACTTTTATTCAATTGAATAAAAAAGCTGAGCCCAAACAAAAAGGAGAAAATCATGAAAAACTTACCTGAAATAAAAATGCCGATAATCACCTGCACAATCATATCCGCCAGATTATGCATGCCATAGTTCTCATGAATCTTTGGCGGTGGGCCTGCATAATATTGCTCAGTAAAATGCACGAGAATTATTCCCAGTAAAGTGAATCCTCTCAAAACATCAATAATTTCAATTCTTTCCTGGCGGTTACTCATGCATTAGGCAGGTTCATCTTTTTATTTTGATATTCTTTCCAACCCTTCCTTCGCCTCTTTCAAATTGCTATCCATTTTTAAAGCTATCTCAAATAATTTCTTAGCTTCAGCCTTACTGCCTTTCTTTTCTTTGATCTGCGCCAATCGCATATTTGCTCCGGCATGAGATGGTTCGTTTTGCTTGGGACTGTAGGTTAGATATTTTTTCAAACACTCTTCACCCCGATCGAGTTTTAATCCACTAAGGGCACTCGTTTTTCCTAATTGATAAATAGAAATGTAATCGTCAGGGTTCTTTTTAAGTACCTCCTCAAAAAGCGTAAAAGCTTTGTCGTATTGTTTTTGACCTGTGTAAAAATTGGCGAGCCCCGAAACATAGGCTGGATCAACCTTTGTCATTTCTATAAACTCCTTCTCTGCTTCGGCTGTCTTCTTTTCATGCATGTACACGTTCCCCAACTGGCGATGTCCTTCCGCGGGCTTTATCTTGATAATTTGATTAGCTACTTCTTTTGCTTTGTCAACACTTCCGCCCATGAAGCCGGGGGCTTGTAAATAATATTGAATCAGCGATGTGCGCGCATCCAGATTTTTAGCATCTAAGGCTATTGCGTTTTCCCAAGCTTTTTTCATTTTCGGAGCTAGCATTCCTTGCTTAAGGACATTTGCGTCCTGTGCAATGGTGCCATAGGTATTGCCCAGCCAATTGTGATAATCTGCTACCTTGTCGTTGGCTTCCACAGCTTCTTCAAAATAATCGGAAGCATCGTCATAGTTTTTTTCATCAAAGGCTACACGGCCCAAATAATAACGAGCCGCAGCATAGTCCGCATCTTTTTCGCCAATAGGAGCTAATAACTTCTTTACTTGCTCTAGTTTTCCTTGTTCATACAATCCTTTGGCTTGCTCTATTTTGGGCTGAGCTATGGCGTTGACACAAAAGGTCAGCAATAAAAGGGTGGTTAATAGCGAAGTTCGATTCATAAGTTTTAACAGTTTCATCTAAGACTGGAAATGTAGGCAATTGGTTGTCTGATTCATTGAAAAATTAATAGATTCCCATTCTGACGAATGTTAATCAACAGCTACCATTCCCTCTTTCAATTTTCTAAATAGTTAATAGCAAGTTAACTTTCGGGTATCCAAAGATTTAACTCTTTGTCTTAGCTTGCATCCAAACACACTACTCATGACTAAGTATCTCCTAGCATTATCCAGTCTTTTGATTATTTGTTGCACTCCAAAAAAAGAAACGCTGCCTAAACTTAAGCAAGCCGTTTCTATTCATTTTGATGAAGCGATGAAACCGTTCTATCATGGTGTTGCTTCTGGCGATCCCTTGCCGGATCGTGTGATTATTTGGACGCGTGTCACCCCTGAAGACTCGGTTAGCTCTGTGCCGGTAAAATGGGAGGTGGCCGAAGATGAAAGCTTCTCTTCAATCTATCAAACCGATACTACTTCCGCTTCCGCGGGACGTGATTATACGGTAAAAGTGGATGTAGATGCGCTAAAACCTGATCGGGTTTACTACTACCGCTTCACTGCGCTGGGAAAAACTTCCATCGTAGGTAGAACTAAAACAGCTCCGGTTACTACCAAAGACAGTTTGAAGTTTGCCATCGCCAGCTGTGCTAATTGGGAGTTCGGCTATTTTTCCGCGTATGATAAAATCGCGGACCGACCCGTGTTGGATGCGGTGTTGCATTTGGGCGATTATATTTATGAGTATGGCGTAGGTCGTTATGGCGATACTACACTAGGAAGAATCAATATTCCTCCATACGAAATCGTGAGTTTGCAAGATTATCGTACACGTTACTCACTCTATCGATTAGACAAGGGTTTGCGCAGGGTACATCAGCAACATCCGTTTATCACCATTTGGGATGATCATGAAATTGCGAACAACTCCACAGTGACAGGCGCACAAAATCACCAACCCGAAGATGGCGATTACGAAAAAAGAAAAGCGGCTGCCAAACAAACGTACTATGAATGGATGCCGATTCGCGAAAGCAAGGAATTATACAGATCATTTTCATTTGGTTCTTTAGCCGATGTGATCATGCTCGATGAGCGTTTAGCGGGTCGAGATCCGGAAATTACGGATATCAACAATCCATCTTTGAAGAGTGATGAGCGCTCGATGTTGGGCGCTGCACAATTGCAGTGGTTTGAAAATGCCCTTAAATCATCAAAGGCAACATGGAAGGTGATTGGCAATCAGGTGATTTTCTCCGATGTATTTATCCAAGATATCTATCCAAAAATGCAGCGTAACCTCGACTCGTGGGATGGTTTCCCGTCTGAGAAGAAAAAACTCGTTGACTTTATTCGCGCAAATAAAATTCAAGACATTGTAATAACTTCTGGTGATACGCATGCCTCTTGGGCTTTCGAAGCTGCCGTTGATATCACAAAAAATTATCAGCCATTTGCTGTTGAGCTTGGCGTAACAAGTATCTCTTCCGGAAATTTAGATGAGCGTAAATCAGCTGATACAGTGAAGATCATGGAACAGGCATTGCTAAAACGTAATCCACACATCAAATACAACAATCACCGCGATCATGGGTACCTCTTATTGACGCTTTATCCCAACCAAACCAAAGCGGAATGGTTTTTTGTGGAAACGTTGAAAACGCCCGAGTCAAAAGAATTTCTTGCAAAAAGATTTATCGTAACGAAAGGCAGCAGTCGTTTGAAAGAGCAGTAAGATTACTGCTTTTCAAACACTACTTGCAAATTCGTGAAGTCGTAGGCCGCTTGTACAAAGTCAACCAGCAACTTCCAGTCTTCTTTCTTCACGAAATTAGTTTTATAAATTTTCGATGCCTTGATGACGAGTTGGTCGTCTGCTACCGTAGCGTTGCTTGAAAATAAACCATATTGATTTTCCACTTTGGTATTCAGTTTCTCAACACCTGTCACTTTAAAGCCAGCAGGTATTTTTACTTTCACTTCATACTCCAGAGCACGTGCAGATGGCAAATAGACATTAAATTTTCTGTCTTACTGAGCTTCCGCAATATTTGTCATGAAGTTGATTTCTGTCCTTCTCTGTTTTCAGTGAATAGCTTTCAATGCTTACATGATTGTTGGAATAATTTCGCAACACTAAAGAAGAGTTTGGCTTGAGAGCTATGTATTGATTCTTGTTTTTCTCCCGTGCTTGAAGATAGCCTTCCGGATTGATAAAGTATTCATAGTTTACTACCGATCGCACCGCAGCTATTTCATCTTTTTCAAATATCTTTTTCATGGCCGCAGCTTCGATAGCCGCAGCCTCACTTATTTTCTGACCATAACTGTCAAAAGTCAGTTGCACCAATACGATTGTGCTAACAAATAGCGTTTTGGAAAAGGATCGAACGGCAAGTTGCATCGGTTGGAATTGTGTAAAGGGATCAAAGATAAGTAGCAACTTTAAATTCTGGTCGAATCAAATTCATTAAATTTAACAATTCAATAAACCCATAAAATGAAAGTATTTCTAACACTTATAATTTCAATAGTGATACTATCCAGCACCCACGCGCAGGTAATTGGAAAGTTTTTCCCTGAGATGAAGGCCGAGACGGTTGCCGATAAAGAAGTTGTTCTACCTAACGATACGAAGGGAAAATACACGCTGCTTGGTTTGGCTTATTCTAAGAAATCAGAAGATGAGCTAAATGGTTGGTTCAATCCAATTTTTGGCAAATTTATTCGCAAACAAGAAGGCATGATGGCCAGTTTTGCCTACGATGTAAATGTATATTTCGTTCCCATGTTTACTGGTGTAAATGCTGCGGCCACCGGCACGGCCAAAAAGAAAGCATTAAAAAATACAGATCCGCAATTACTTCCTTACATCCTCTTTTATCGGGGAGAATTAAAAAAATACAAAGAGGCCCTCGATTTCGAAAAGCGTGACATTCCCTATTTTTTCGTTTTAGATCCTGAAGGCAAGATCGTTTACGCTACATCCGGTGCCTTCTCCGAAGCAAAAATGGATGCGCTTGAAGAGGCGATACAAGATTAATCAACACTTTTAGTTTTCTCACTGACAAATTCTCTTACATGATTACCAAAGAAAGTATCATCGAAGCACACGAACGAATCAAACCCTACATTCACCACACTCCGGTGCTCACCAGCGAGAGCTTAGATGATCTGGCCGGTTGTCGAATTTTTTTTAAGTGTGAAAATTTTCAGAAGGTGGGCGCTTTCAAAGCGAGAGGTGCTATGAATGCGGCATTATCTCTCTCAGACGATGAACAGAAAAAAGGATTGGCAACACACTCTTCCGGAAACCACGCACAGGCGCTGGCACGCGCAGCGAAAATTCTCGGAACAAAATCATATATCGTCATGCCGCGCACTGCTCCTGAAATTAAAAAGCGAGGTGTTCGCGGTTACGGTGGCGAAATTTTTGAATGCGAACCTACGCTGCAAGCACGCGAAGCAACATTAGCCGAAGTGGTTGGTAAAACAGGGGCAACAGAGATTCATCCTTTCAACAATTACAAAGTGATGGAAGGGCAAGCGACTGCTACAAAAGAATTAATTGAAGCGGTCAGTCCGTTAGATTATATTTTAGCACCTGTCGGTGGCGGTGGTTTGTTGAGTGGCACTGCGCTGGCAGCCGGTTTTTTCTCTCCCAAAACCATGGTGATTGGTGCAGAGCCTGCCGGTTCAGACGATGCGTTTCGCTCATTACAAAGTGGCAAAATTGAAGAGGCTCAATCCAACACAATAGCCGATGGCTTACTCACCAAATTGGGCGACAAAACATTCCCTATCATTCAAGATGGCGTAAAAGAAATCATCACCGTATCAGATGAAGAAATTATTGTTGCCATGCGCCTAATCTGGGAACGATTAAAAATTATTGTAGAAAGTTCATGTGCCGTTCCTTTTGCAGCGGTGCTAAAGAGCAAGCAAAAATTTCTCGGCAAACGCGTAGGTATTATTCTATCCGGGGGAAACGTAGACTTGGAAAAAGTGGCGAAATGGTTTGGCCCTAATTAACAGGCTTACCTGCCGCTTTCCAATTTTTTATGCCACCTTCCAATTCGAAAACTTCATAGCCCTTTTCACGCAAAATAGCAGCCGCTTTTGCACTGCGAATGCCACTGCCACAGTAAACAAATAATGGTTGCTGTGCCAATGAATCTAGCTTTGTAGCAAAGGCATCATCGTAAACAATGCTTTTTGCTTGCATGATCTTCCCGTTGGCTACCTCCTCTTCTGTGCGCACATCTAGCAAAATGGCATTAGCCGTAGCTTTGTAATTCGTTTCAAATTCAGCGGGAGATAGCACCTTTTCAGATGGTGCCTTGCTGCAAGCCATAGCCAATATGGCTATCCAAAATATTTTCTTCATTTTGTTATTGATCAAATTCTTCCTAGGCGTTCCAATAATTTTTTGGTGGCGCGGATACCTTCTTCTTCCGAAAGCTTACCTCCTTCATATTCAATACCAATGTGACCGGTGTATCCTGCAGCCTTCACAATCGGAAGCATCTTGGCATAATCTGTTTCTATGCAATTTCCATTTTCGTCAAAGTCATAGCTTTTTGCACTCACGCCTTTGGCAAACGGCATCATTTCAGTTACGCCTTTGTAGCGATCATAGTTATCGACACATGCATCCTTCTCGCGCTTCAAACAAAAATTTCCAAAGTCTGGTAGGGTACCGCAGTTAGGAAGATTCACGCCTGCAATCACTTTGCTCAGCCACTCACCATTGGAAGAAAAACCGCCATGATTTTCAACAATCACATTGATATTCGATTGCGATGCAAATTCACTCAATGCATGCAACCCATCCATTCCAGCTTTTGATACCTCTTCCGCGCTTCCTTCGCCATAACAGTTTACACGAATGGAGTGACAGCCTAAAAATTTAGCAGCCTCCACCCATTTGTAATGATTCTCTACCGCTTCTTTTCTTTTCTTCGGATCAACATCGGCCATCGCTCCTTCACCATCACACATAATCAATACGCTTGTCACACCGTTGTCATCGCAACGCTTTTTCAATTCCGCCAGATAGGAGGAATCTTTTGCTTTGTCTTTGAAAAATTGATTCACATATTCAACAGCCGAAATACCGAAATCATTTTTTGCCTTAACAGGAAAATCAAGGTTGTCCATCTTTTTGTCGAATAAGGTGCGGTGTAGCGACCACTCAGCCAATGAAATTTTAAAAAATAAATCGTTCGCCACTGCCGTTGTTACCGAGGTAGAATCTGACGTGGATTCACTTGTCGACTTTGTGGTGCAGGCTGCTATGAGTCCAGCTGTCAATCCGTAGCCACCAATCAAGCCCAGGTTTTTAATAAATTCTCTTCGGTTGGTATTGTTCATAGAGTTGGTTTTGATTAGAAAGTTAATGAACAAAAGATAAACGGCAACACCACTTACCAAAATGGTTGACCATGCGTACTTTTCACCAAATAGTTTGCTACAGGCTTCACATAGCGAGCCATATCCACGGCTAGGTTAGAAGTCCACTCGCTGCCAAACAATTGCTGAATTTGTCGCCCGGCCCACAATCGTCTGGCGAAAAGACCATCCCATTGTTCTTGGTAGTTAACTTCCATCTCCTTACGGGAGACGCGTTCGTTGCAAAAAGCAGCCACCGCTTCCGATAAAATTTTAGAAGCATGAATGGCAATGGCCATACCGTTGCCGCATAATGGTGTAATCATACCCGCGGCATCGCCACACATGAGTAAGTGATTCTCCACCGGTGCCTTGGTAGCAAACGAAATTTCGTTAATTACCTCGGGGCGATCCCACAAAAACTCGGACTCTGTAAACAGCTTTTTTAGATAGGGATTACGAAACAATACTTGCTTCTCCATCTCCGGTAAATTTCCAAATCGCTTTACATTATCGCGATGCGTTAGATAACACAACGTGCTTTTTCCATCCTCCACATTGCTAATACCACAATAGCCATCTTTAAAATTGTGTAATGCAATTCGATTAGCCGGATGTTGTGTGCGAATGTGATACTTCACACCTACATAAGGCGATCGCTTTTTCAAAAATCCACGCTGCAAGTGTGCATCAAGTTTTGATCGTTTGCCAAAAGAACCAATTACCACATCGGCAACATGAGTTTGTCGATTTGTTCTGACTTCAAATTGATCATTTTGAAAGTGAATAGATTCTGCCTCCGTATTTACATGGCATTGAACACCGGCTTCTACGCACTTTTGATAGATGAAGTGATCAAATGCATAACGGCTGATGCCAAATCCACCTAAATCGAGAGGAATAATGGCTTCACGTCCACTTACTGACGTCAGTTGTAGTTGGTCGATGTGCGGTGGTTGGAAATCCGTTGGAAAAAGACCCAATGATTTCAAAAAAGGAATGGTTTCGTTGGAAATATATTCGCCACAAACCCGATGAAAAGGATATTGCTTTTTTTCAATTAATATGACCGGCACATTTTTTCGCGCCAAGATATAAGCGGATATTAGCCCTGCCAATCCTCCCCCCACTACAACAACCGTTTTCAAATGTACATTAAAATTAAAATTGTCTTTTTTCGATCAATTCATTCGCAAATGGTTACCAAGCGCTGAACTAATTCATCAATCTAACGTCTATAAGGTATGGTTCCCCAAGTTAAGAATTCTGAAACACTGAACGTGCTGATGGTTGGTAATAATCCCATCGAACTCAGTTCTATCTTAGATCGCCTCAATCAAACCAGAGGCGGGAAAATAAACACCGAATTTGCCTTTGATTGGAAAAGCAGCCTACAATGCTTGGCATATTTTTCCCCTTCACACATTATCATTGATGACAATATAGGTAAGGCAGAATTGAAGCTATCTGTCAACAAGCTGCAATCTTTTCGTAAAACAAAAAACATTCCGATTACTGTTTTAAAAAATTCAAATTATCAGGAATCATTAACAGAAGGAATTCTGAACTACGTGTTGAAGTCAAACATTTCCCCTGATTCGCTTTACAAGTCATTGAGCCACTCATTAAAATACCGCCAGGCGCAGGAATATTTGCAAGACGCCTTCCGGAAAAGAAAAAGTCAGCTCGCGCGATTATTGCATCTCTAGGGCTAGATCTGGTTTTCGAGTAAAAATTCTTTTTTCATTCGCACACCTTTGCGCATAATCTCTACTCTGATTTTGCGACCGGGTTTTGAATTGAAAAAGTTATTCACATAGCTTAGTTCGTAATCTGCCACGTTCACACCATTCACCGACACAATAATATCGCCCACTAGTAAGCCTGCAGCCGCCGCGGTGGTGTTTCCTCGCACATCCGAAATCTCATATTCACGTAATTTCAATCCTTTAGCACGCAAGGTGAGACCACTTAGGCTGTAATAGAATTTTTTCTTAAACGATGCATTCTTTTTGATATACATTGTTTCGCCAGGAAAATTGAAGATCACTGTAAAGCGACTCAACAAATCGCCACCGATGGAGCCGTTGCGTGGGGAATAGCTTTTGCTGCCAACCGAATCGCGATAAGCATAATCATCGGGAAAGCTGGTGATGAGATTGTTCAATTCATATTTGCCGATCTTGAGCGATTTGGTACGTCCTATTTTACCGGTGATAATCCCTGCAATTCCTCTTCCCAAAATGCTGGAAATGTGTTTCTCTGGCATGCGCAAGCGCTTGTCGGAATCTTCTTCTATCAGCAAACCATGACTAGCCCCTGTGTCTACTAAAAACTTAGCCGTCATCTCCGATGAATCGCGCACGCTGATTTTCAATTCGACAAACGGCTTGGTGTCTTCGATTCGGATAGGCAATTCCTGATAGCTTTTTTTAGGTTTAAAATAATCCGGTTGAATAAGAGTCATTCTTTTTCCTTCGTAATCAATGATCACTACAAAGCGACTGAATAATTCATATCCCAAAATTCCATGCACATCGGTGCCCATAGAATTCTTCAACTCAAGGTAATCTTCTTGCAACACCAGCATTGAATGCCCTTGTCCATGTACGCCCGGCATATCAAAGGTCACATTGGAGGTAATGAATGCGTCCACCAGCTTTTGCCCACCCGGACCCGAGAGCGAGTACTTTCGGGTGTAGGATAGATTCAAAATATCGCTATAGACCTTCTGTGTCAAAATCGCAGTGCGCACTCCCGTATCGATAATAAATTTGAGTGGCAACTGATTGTTCAGAATGACTGGCACCACAATCAGGTTGTTATGAATCTCGATGGGGATATCTACACGATGAACTCCATCCGGTAAGGTAAATCCTAAGGTTTGTTGGCTATAGCTGGGGATGGCCGAAAGGAAAATAACTGCGAGTAGAATTTGCCTCATAGCAACGAGTATACTTAAAGCTACTGCTTTTTTGCAGAACTTAACTCGCTTGTACGGAAAATGCCCCCAATTGGGTTAAAAGCTGCCTTGGGTGTTCTTCAACCTTCAGCACATCTAAACTTCCATTTCCCAGAAAGCCATGACGTGTCATCAAACTCATTTGTGCGAGCAGGTGATCAAAAAAAGAATGTGTATTTAATATTCCGATGGGGCATTGAATAAGACCCAGTTGGCGCCACGTTAAAATTTCGGCTAGTTCATCCAATGTGCCCCAACCACCAGGCATGGCGATAAATGCATCTGACAGTTCAGCCATTCGTTGTTTGCGCTGGTGCATGGTGTCTACAACTTCCAATTGAGTAAGGCCGTTGTGGGCTACCTCTCTGCGCTGTAAGAATTCAGGAATAACACCAATCACTTTCCCACCGGCTGTCAGGGTGGCATCGGCAACTACGCCCATGAGGCCAACATTGCCTCCTCCATAGATCAATGTGTTTTTAGACGAACCCATTAGGGTTCCTAACTCTTCGGCTGCCTCTTTATAAATTGGTTCAGATCCAGTTGAAGATCCGCAAAAAACGCAGATGTTCATTAGCCGATTAGTGCTTTATATCATGCTCATTTTTGCTGACTTTGCTATTGGGGAAAAGCCAGATTGAAGCAACGGCTAAAACGAAAAGCGCCAATACAATTCCAAATACTACCATAATTAAAAAGCGTTTATTTCGTCAAAAGTAAATGGATAACATTAAATATTTGCAAATTGGAGGTTAAATATTAACTAGAAGGTTCAACGCGCTTTAATCATGAAGAAATTATTTTTGATACTCGGAATCGTGGCATTGATCATCATAGCCGCCTTGGTGTATGTTCGCTTTTTCTACACCAAGTCATTTAGCCCTGAAGGCGAAGTAGCTTTTGAAAACGGGAGCCTCAAAATAGGAGTTTATTATAACCGACCGTCCAAAAAGGGGCGCGTTATCTTTGCGAAGGATGGTTTGGTGCCTTTCGGGAAGGTGTGGAGAACGGGAGCCAATGAAGCGAGCATTTTTAAAACCAATCAAACACTGGACTTTGGTGGTAAAACTTTGGAGGCAGGTGAGTACAGCTTATGGACTATTCCGGGTGAACAATCATGGAAAATCATTTTCAATAAAGAAATACCCGGCTGGGGCGTAGGCTTTGATGGTCAAGCGCAACGAAACCCAGAGACTGATGCGTTAGTCATCGAGGTGCCATCTGTTACGCAAGAAAAAGAATTTGAACAGTTTACCATCTCGGTAGAAAAAGCAGGAGAGGAAATGGAGTTGCTCTTTATCTGGGACAAAACATTGGTAGCCGCTCCATTTTCATCAAAATAATTTATAGTCATAATTTTTTAGGTAGATGATACAAGTAATTCCCTCCATCGCCATCCGCAAAGGCAAAGTTGTAAAAATGCGCAAAGGCGATCCGGCCAGCGAAAAAGCGTACGATGAAAACCCGGTAGACCTTGCCAAGCGATTCGAAGATCATGGCATTGAAGTATTGCATTTGGTGGATCTGGATGGCGCAGAAACAGGTGCACCTAAAAACCTTCATGTGCTGGAGCAAATTGCAGGCTATACTGACTTAAAGTTGGATTTTACTGGAGGCATCAATACAGATGGAGATATTGGCAATGCCTATAATTATGGTGCCGATTATATTACAGCCTCCAGCATAGCCATTGCAAAGCCTGAATTATTTGCATCGTGGATTGTATCCTATGGTCGCGAAAAAATGACGCTCGGTGCGGATGTTACTGATATTCAATCGAAAAAAGTTTCTTTCCGCGGATGGCAAAATAAATCCGATGTTAACTTATTTGACCATCTTCAGTACTTCTATGACAAGGGTTTGAAATACGCCAAGTGCACCGACATCTCACGCGATGGTGTTTTGGAAGGCCCGGCTTTTTCTTTCTATCAGGAAATCATGGACAAATTTCCGGATCTAAAAGTGCTGGCCAGCGGTGGCGTACGCGGTGCCGATGATATCAAACGCCTCAACGACATGGGTGTGTTTGCTGTCATCTTTGGCAAAGCCTATTATGAAGGTATTCTTAAGCTTGAAGATCTCAAGCCATTTTTAGTGAAGTAAAACACTTACTCTTCAATCATTCGCAAATGAAACAGGCGGCCAAGGTTTGGTTGTGATACCACTTTGGCTCAGCGCTCGATCTGCCTGTCGGCTGTGGCGGATTAAATGCGCAATCAGGAACATAAAAACGTCTCCCAATTTTAATTTGATAAAAGGAGCAAGAGAAATTCCCACCTTCACTTTGTTGAGGTCAACGCGTTTTGCCGAATGCAATAACTTCAAAAGTGTTTCTTGCTGATCAATAAACTCCGCAATCGCCTGGTGGCTCTCCAAAATTTTTGTGGGTGCATGATCTTTGGGGGATTTCATTTTCGTGGCAAGTGATCCATTCTCTCCCGGCATCATCATTTTTGTAAAATAATTTCCAAGCCAACCCGAACGGAAAGTTTCAGTTGAACCTGTTGCGGCTTCGTCAATTGCTTTTTGAATAGCTGGTAAATAATAGCGGCCATAACTATTCAAGTGTTGCAAACACTCATTGGCACTCCAGCCTTGGGCTGTGGGTTTTCTGGCAAACTGCGAATGGGAAATTAGTTGCCATTCGCTTATGGCTTTGGTTAGCAAATGCTCAACCTGTGTTTCCAGTTCGGATATTAGCTGCTGCTGTCGATAGGTGCTCATAGTTTCTAATTTTGAAGCAAATAGCAGCCAATCGATTTCATAAATCTTGGTGCAGACAAAGATTTTATACTCTTACCGTTGCCAACAGTTTACTAAATGTGGCCGCATCGATTCCTAAATATGATGCCAGGTATTTGTGCGGAATCAATCGTAGCACTTGCGGACTTCGCTGTAGGAGTGTGGTAAACTTCTCTTCTGCACTAAATGTTTGTAGCTCAATTTGTCGTTGCAATGCGCCTTTCAGTGCATGGGCCGTAGCTGTGCTCAGCATCCTTGCAAAATTGGGAAACTCCAAGCACAAGGTATTTACCTGTGCATAAGTTGTTTTTAAAAATTGACTCTGCGTGAGCGTTTCAAAAAAGTAGTTGGAAGGAGTTTGCGTTAAAAAAGAATCGGCTACACCGGAAAAAGAAAAGGGATAGGTAAACACAATGGTAGCTTCTTTGTCATCCTTTGTAAGATAATAGGCTCGCTGCACGCCTTCGGTAACAAAATACAAGGTTCGTTCGGTTTCACCTTTGGCCGTAAGAATGGTTTTGCGTTTCGCTTCGCCCGGTTGCCAGATGGTAGAAAAGCGATCCCACTCTCTAGGGTTTAGTGGATGAATTGCGTTCACAAATTGATGCAAATGCTCGGTAGCCTCCGAATGGTTCATCCCGAAAGGTAAATTTGAATTGACTTCAAAAAAAATACCCGGCAACTTTCGCGACCGGGCATTACCAACCTACATCTATATTTTTGCTATCTCTAGTTTACAGTAAGGTCAAACTCCACGTCCAAATCACTCTCACCATCTGAAGATGTACTAGTGGCCGATTTCAAATCAGGCTGATGTTTCAACACAGCCCTGAATTTGCCACTACCGGTTGCGTTGATGGTTGTCCAGGTTGTATTGAGACCCAACGGCAAATTATTGGCGTCCTTATCATTGTAATTCACCAAGTCTGTACGTGTATCGAAGTTTCCATTGCCAGCCGGATTTGAAAATGTGTTATTCGTCCAGGCAAAAAAGAACATGTGCTCATCTGACTCTTCTTCTACTTCGGCTGTTACGTTATACTCTGGAGCTGTGGTGGCAGCCAGTTCATTAATCATGGTGATGGTTAATGTATAGGTAGTGTTTTTTGTCAACGCGATGGGGCCACTTAGCACTCTGGTCTGTGGGCCGTCTCCATCCGGATCTGTTGCGGTTACTACTATCGGGCTTCCGGAGGCCGGGGTAAATGTAAATGTTGCTTTGGTGATCGCTTCCGGAATGTTTTCAGGTTTCGGATCATCTTTAGAACAACTCCCCAAAAACACTAAAGTGCCACACATCAACACCAAAAAGACAAATCGAAGGCTTTTCATAATAGTTTTTTTATTTAATGCAACAATGTTGCAATAATAAAGCCTAATGTTGAATAATGCAAACTAAAAGCTATAATGAAGGCCAAGAGTGATGTTTCGGCCTACATCATCGGCAAAATAGCGGAGCCGATTAGTGTATTCCCGGTACAATTGGTTGGTCAAATTATCAGTAGAGAGCCTAATTTCGAACTTCGAACTTTTTAGTTTCCATGTTGTGCTCACGGAAAGAGAAATCAAGGCATAACCACCCGGAGCAGCTTTAAAGTCAAAGTTTCCAGGACGCTGCGCGACAATATCAATGCCTTGCGCTTGTGCTTCGATAATCTGACGGGGCGTAATTATCTGCGGTGCGCGCGATTGGTTGGCTACCCACCTCAATTTCGATTCGGCACTCCAACTCCATTTTTTTTCAAGATCGGATTCATACCTGATTCCGAGATCGATCCGATTGGCCGGAATAAATACCAGAAAATCTTTTTGCGTTTCGTCCGTTGCGCGTAGATAAGAGGCTTTCCCCGTAAGGGTCCAAAATGAGTTGATTTTGTAATTTGAAAAGAAATCAATGCCTATAAATGAAGCATCGGTTTGCGTATAGCGGAAGTACGGAAAAATACCGCGCAGACCCTGTGTAACTCCGCGTGGTTGGAGGTAGATGAAATCAAAAATATAATTGACATAGCCGGTTATCTCTGTTGTAAAACGTGGGCGATCGAGTTTATAGCCCACCACCCATTTAAGAGCTTTCTCCACCTTCACACCCGATTTTTCATAAGGCTTTACTTCGGATGTGATTTCATTCAACAATAATCCGTACTCAATTGACGCGGCACTTTGGTGTGTGCCAATGCTGTATAACTCGGCCATATTGGGCGGACGCCAGGCACTGCTGAGCGAACTGGTGAATGTAGAACTGTTATTTAGTTTTCGCTTCACTGAAACCGTTCCGCTGGCATTCTGAAAATCAATGGACGACCGGTATAGTTTATTCTTAAAATCAAACCCGGCTACATCATACTTTTTCACATCGTAGCGCAGGCCCAACTCGAGCATCCACTTTCGAAGCGTTAGTTTTTCTACCAAGAATAGCCCGGTGGTGATGTGATCAAAATTGGGAATAAATGGAATGGTTTGTGTGCCATCTACCTTGCTATTGGTTTGATAGAGAGCATTGATGCCCCAACTGCTTTGCCAACGAGTGGAATGGGTTCGCTGCCACTCGGCATCGAGTGTATGTGTATAAAGTTGAAATCCCAGAGCTGGAATTTCGGTAAGAGCCCCCAGACGAAAATCATATTCGGTTCTGCGATTGCTCTGAAAGCCATATTGCAACCGAAATTCATTTTTTCCTTTTTCCAGATGTGCATTGATCTTGATCAGATCGTGTTGAACGGATTGGCGTGGCTGCTTAATATCGTAGGTAAAATCAGTGGTGTATTGGGGTACATCGCGTTCAAGCGCTATGGCCAGATCTTCCGCTGTAGCTACCGCGGTACCTCTTAAAATGCCAATGGAGGTGTTGAAGTGACTATAAAAAATATCAATGCCACTTTTTTCAGTGTGATAAGCAGTAGACAAAGAAAAATTTTGTTCCTCAAAGCCGGTGTTGGATAAAACATAGTTTGCTGCTCGTGAATCACCTGCTTTTTTGATCGTGCCTTGTGCGCGCCACCCAAAGCCCGGCCATTTTTTTGAACCTCCTTCTAAAAATCCGGATATAACACCCGAGCCATTATTAGAAGCAACAATCGTGTGGAGTTGTCCTCCTATACCTGCTTCAGTCGGCAGCTTGGCCGGGTTAACAAGCACCACGCCACCCAGCGCATCCGCTCCGTATTTGATAGCGGCTGCATCTTTGATCACAATAATATTTGAGGCGATAAACTGATCTACTTCCGGAGCGTGCTCTACTCCCCAGTTTTGTCCTTCTTGCCGAATGCCATTATTTAAAATCAATACACGTTGGCTATGCACCCCATGAATAACCGGTTTGAAAATGGCGGGGCCTGTTTGAATGCTGTTGACACCCGGAATCTCGCGCATCGACTCGCCCAACGACTTGCCCATCGTTTCTTCTAATAACTTTCCCGAAAGGGAACTGTAGGTAGATGTGACTGCTACATTGGTATGTTTATCTTCGATCACCACTTCGTTAAGCGAGGTGCTGTCCCCTTGCATAGTAATGATCCAGGATTTATTCAAGGGCACCTTCAGGCTGGTTGTAATGGTTTGGTAGCCAACGTACCGAATCTCTACCTCATACTTGCCCGCACAGAGTTGTGTAAACTCAAACTTCCCGGCCTCATCGGAAATCGTACCTTTTTTTTCTTTGATTAATTGGATAGTAGCCCCTACCAACGGCATGCCGCGTTCATCCTCCACTTTACCCGAAACACGAAACGTACAAGGCTGCGCCCAGCCGGCTAAAGGCATAAAAATCAATAAAAGAAAGGCAAGCCTCATTTTGCAACAAAGTTGCGAATATAGGGAAAAGGAAATGTTTCCTCGTCAATATATCTGTCAAGCGGTCTAATGGGTATGATTTACAGAAACAACTCATGGTATTCTTTTACCTTCTGGCGAGTTACCGGTCCACCATGCCCAAGGTAATAGCGATCTCCAGGGTAGGACAATACTTTGGTGAAACTATTGTGTAATGCTTTGAAGTCATCATGAAAAGGCGGGTGCTTGACGCGCGAACGAAGCATGATGCCGCCCAGCAGAATACCCGATGCCATCATGTCCATAATTATTGCTTCTCCATTTTCTAAGATGATGGAGAGTGATCCTTTCGTATGACCGGGCGTGTGGATGACAACTCCTTCTACGCCCCACGGGTGTAGCGAATAAACTTCGTCTGCTTCCATCACAATATCAATGGAAACCGGTAATGTTTTTTTGTTGATCAAGTTTTTCCGAAGCAGATTCCAGATTGGCTCGGTTGGTTTCATGGTCGTTGTATCAGGTTGACCGGTGCGGAAATAAGGCTCGTCCAAACGGTGGGCGAGTACTGGCACGTTTAAGATTTCCTTCATACGAGCTGCACTGCCAAAATGATCGATGTGCGCGTGCGTTAGAATCATCAAATTAATTTCTTCTTTTGAAATTCGAAGCTCCTTTAACTGCTTCAGAATGTTCGCTTCACTATTCGGAACACCCGTATCTGCCAGAATGTAATGGGTGGAGCCCTTTATAAGAAAACAGTTGATCATGCCCATCGGGGCAATGGAAAGAGGAATGATGGAATTCATACGTTACTTTTTTTGACAAAAGTAGCCCGGCCTCATTGGCCAAAAAGATCACATTTGTTACTTAATTGTCGTTGGCAAAAAATCTTACGATTCGCTTTTTTGTCCGTTGCGGATGCGCGAAAGGGATTGTGGGCGAATGCCCAAATAGGATGCAAGGTATTTTACCGGAACATGCAGTGCCATGTCGGCCTGCGTTTTGATTAATTGTTCATAGCGTTTCTCGGCCGATTTGCTTTGTAAAGCCTGAATCCTACGGCTCATTTTCAAAATAGAATCTTCATACACGCTTCTGCAAAATGCCGGCCACTCGCGCACATGTTGATAAAGATTTTTATAGTCCTCTTTCGAAATGGTGAGCAGTGTGCAGGCAGAAATGCATTGCAAATTTTCGGTGGCGGGCTCACCATTTAAAAAACTTTCAAAGGAGCTGATCAAATCCAAACGCGAAGCCAACTGCTTGGTATTTTCATTGCCCGATTCATCGATATCAAACAAACGGACAAAGCCAGAGCCAATGAAAAACAGATTTTCTACGCGGTCACCCTTTTTAATTAAAAATTCATTTTTCTTTTTCTTCAGCGGACGAAAGGCCTCTACCAGATGACTCTCTTCAGCCGCTTGAATATCAACTACCTTTCTAACTTTTAAGAGTAGCTCGTAGTGGGCATCGGTCATACAGGGAGTAATTCAAACTGCCCCAAGTTACGAAAAGGATCATGTTGTTGGATGCACTAGAAATATAGCCGTCCAGTTCAAACCACACTTTCTATTCTTGCTCTAAACAGAAAAAACATTTTCAAAACGATTCCTCCGATACACCCACAGACTTCCGGCAGTCGCTAGTGTTAAGAAGAAAAGAAGGCCCATCAAATCTGTATTGTAATGTGAAGGCACTTGAGCCGAAGAATAGCTGTGCGTTGGCAAAGAACCAAAGTCTTCTGCCTGCATCTTTTCATTATTAAACATCCGTGGAATAAAATAGTGGCGCCACGTATTGGCAAATGCAATCACTTGATTCCGAAAGTCGGTGTAATCCGCTGGTGAAGTTCCGGCCAGATCATTCAACCCGTCTTGCAACAAAATAGCAGGCGACAAAAAACGAAGTCGATTGACCCAGCTTTGTTGTTTATTCAACGCTTCATTATAATCATCCAACACAGGTTGTACTGATTGGTTGATGACATCGCTAGCAGCAAAGTTTCCCAGCCACCAACTATACTGGTTTTGCTGAGTCGTATCTTTTGGAGCATATTCCGGATGCTCCCGATAATACGTTCTCAGTATGTCATCCGCCTTTTTCTCCGCCAATGATTTTGCATCCCTATACTCATGAATCAGAATGGTGCGCGATGGCACCGGATAAAAAGAGTTTGCCGTTTGTGAAATAATAGACGGTATCAAAAGCACAAACACAACCCACACAGCTATTAATGTCACCGCATTGCTGCCGGATGAGTTCCCCAACAGGTTTATTAAAAACGAAATCAAGAACCAAAAAAAGATATACACGGTGACAAGCAGAATTAATTTCGTGGCTGCTCCCATATTACCCAACCAGTCAATATCAAAAATGGTCAACGAAATAAGAATAGAGGCGACAACAATACTGGTGAGAATAAAAAAGCGAAGTAATAGCTTTCCAAATAACCATTGGTACAAGGATATGGGCTGTGCCAACGTCAAGCGCAACACACCTGATTCTTTCTCGGACGAAAGCACGTTATAACTAAAGCCCAACACCAGCAAGGGAAGCAGGTAGATGCAAACGAAAGCAAGATCAAAACTGCCAAACAAAAGTTGAACGGGGTTTGAGAGTTCCGAGAAGCCGAGTGTGTAGGCCTCGCCATAAATTTTTGGTTTTGCATAATGTGTAAACAAGTCGCTTTGGCCGGTAGAAACAACTGCCAGTGGCTGTGCATCCATGGCGACAACACGTGGAGCATTCCACCCAATGTTATCCAGTGCGCGTGGGTCTTGCCATGGCTCGGGTGCAGGTTTTAGTTTTTTGTTAAGTGAGTCTATATCGGCCGCCATCTTCCGATCCAGCTTCTCCATTTTTTCCTTTTCTTTGGTAATGGTGGCCATACGATCCTCGAAATACAAGTCGTTTTTCATTTTTATGTTGGATCGGGGGCGAGCGATGCACGATTCCTTTGCCCGCCTTGTCGGGCGATGCTTCTCCCCGAAGTATTCCAACTTCAAATGGCTGCATGCACTTTACCTTCGAAAAATCTTTAATGATAGATTCATTATCGCCACCCACCAGTCGGTGCCGGTTTACATAGCGATCGTCAATCCACTCGGTGCCCGCGCCTACATAGGTGCACAAGAGCCGTAAGTCATAGCGATCGGTGTGAAACTTTCTACATGCATCATCACTCACGGCTTTGAGATACAATCGCGTTTGGGGTTGGCCCGTAATTGAAAGAAATCGACAGGTAAGCGCTACGATATCGTCTACCAGCAGCAGCTTCCCCACGGTGTGAATGGCCGACTTATCAAACTCTTGCTGCAATTGCTCCCGAACCGATTGGGCGGTTGCCGTTAGGCTAAATCCGGTGAAGTCACTTGTTAACAGGGCATTGCCAAACTGATGAATATCCTCATCCGGCAATCGCTGCCAATGCACAAAATTGACATCCGGATCGGAAATTTTCTCCAAATCCAGCATTGCAGGTACCAAAAGGGCGTTGGGCTTGCGAATTGAAAAGGTTGATAAAAAGCTCATGTTTTTGCAACAACGTTGCATATTAATACATGAACCCTATATTTGCAACATCGTTGCATTAAATGGAGAAAATCAATTACAAGCGCAATACCTGGAGCATGGCTCTTCCTTTGCTATTGATATTGGGAGCGCTTCCCATCTCCGCCCTTGCGCCCGGATCAGACGGATGGCAGATGTTCGCGCGCGTTCCTTTTAAGTCAACCTACTTTAAAGAAATCAATGAGTATTTCTTAGTACCCACCTTCACGAAAGAACTGCGGGCGCAGGAAGGAAAGGAAATGGACCTGCGGGGTCATTTCATTCCCATGGATATGGATGGCAATTCTATTGTATTGTCAAAGTTTCCGTATGCGGCTTGCTTTTTCTGTGGTGGCGCAGGGCCGGAGTCTGTGGCGGAAGTTCAGTTCAAAAATAAAAAGCGAAAACTAAAGCCCGATCAGGTAATCTCCGTTCGTGGCAAGCTGCAACTCAACGGCACCGACATCAATCACCTCAATTTCATTTTAAAAGATGCTGAACTGATACAACCATGAATTGTAAAGCAACAATACTGAGAATATCGCTCATAGCGATGGCGTGTAGCACCTCCAAAGAAAATGAAATGTGGAAGGAAGCAGCCGTGCTACATCACATGTCGTATCTCATTTCAAAAGAAATTGAAATCGATCTGGCCGAACTGAAAAGAATGAACTTGATTCAAGATTCAGTCCAAGCCATTGCTGCCGACTTTGAAACGTGGCGATCCAGCCAGGTGGAAGTTCCTGGCTACGAATTGCCGGAGCATACACACGATCATTCATCCCACACGGCAGTAGAACTTACTGCACAACAAATGCTCGAGCTGCAAAAAGCCCTTCAGTCACAACTGGAATCGATCCGCACCCGAATTAAAAATTTAAAAAATACACGATGATGCCCTTTCTTAAAACTAAAAAGTTACCGGTAACTGTACTGAGCGGATTTCTGGGTGCCGGAAAAACCACTTTGCTTAATCACGTGCTCAACAATCGCGAAGGGCTAAAAGTGGCCGTGATTGTCAATGACATGAGCGAGGTAAACATTGATGCGCAATTAGTAAAAAACGAAGTGCGTTTGTCGCGCACCGAAGAGAAGCTGGTAGAAATGAGCAATGGCTGTATCTGCTGCACCCTGCGCGAAGATTTGATGATTGAAGTAGAGAAACTCGCGAAGCAAAAAAAGTTCGACTACCTGCTGATTGAAAGCACCGGCATTTCCGAACCATTGCCGGTTGCCCAAACATTTAGTTTTGCCACAGGCGATGAACTGCTGGACCTGACGCGCTATGCCGAATTAGATACGATGGTGACGGTAGTGGATGCGTTTAACTTTTTCCGCGACTTTGGATCTGCCGACCGTTTGCTGGATCGTAAACTGACTGATATGCCAGAGGATGATCGTACGATCGTAAACTTACTCACCGATCAAATAGAATTTGCCAATGTAATCCTCCTCAACAAAATTGATTTGATAACCAACGAGCAACGCGTGTTTCTGGAAGGTGTGCTGCGCAAACTCAATCCGGAGGCCACACTCATTCCTTCCAGCTACGGCAAAGTAGCACTCAAAGAAATCATTCATACCAAAAAGTTCGACTACGAGAGGGCGCAACAATCGGCTGGATGGATACAAGAACTGAATAACAAACACACACCAGAAACGGAAGAATATGGCATCGGGTCGTTTGTGTTTCGTCAACGCAGACCCTTCCACCCCGAACGATTCTGGAATTACATTCAAACCCGTTGGCCGGGAAATGTTCTTCGCAGCAAAGGCATATTTTGGCTGGCCTCACGCCCGAATGAGGCTATCCTGTGGAGCCAGGCGGGCGGTTCATCCAAAGCAGAACCCTATGGCAAATGGTGGGCCTCCACCAGCATGGCGCAGCGAGCTGCCAGTGCCGATTACCTCGAAAACCAGGAAGAGATTATGAAAAAATGGGATCGCGATTTTGGCGACCGCATTAATGAGTTGGTGATTATTGGAACGGACCTAAAGCGGGAAGTAATCGAACAAGAACTTTCTTCATGCCTGGTGAACATGAGTGAATGGGAAGCATCTAAGCAAAAGAAAAACTGGAACGACCCGTGGCCGCTTTAGTCAACAATATCCGAGTATTTAAACTTGGATATGATGTAATACAAGAAGTTGAAAGACAGAGCATCTTCTTCTTCCTTCTCAGCTGGTTTCTCTACTTTGGCTTTTGACGGTTTGGATACCGCTTGTTCGCGTGTCACAACGGCACCATGTGGCTTTTGATGCTCTGTTGATTCAAGCAATAAGGTTTTATCTTCGTTCAGGTTAAGCTCAGGGTGGCTGTTGAGTTCTTTTATGTCAACTTCGCTTGGTTCACCTGCTGGTGGGTTTTCTTGCGCCTGAGCAGAATAAACCAACATCGCACAGAATGCGAAGACCGTAAAAAACAGATGTGTGAATTTTTGATTCATAAACCTCTCTTTTCCTTACGAACCTTGAGTACTTTTGGTTTCGGATACGCAAAATAGAAAAAAAATCGAAGATTCCGCTATCTGGAGCTAGAGAAACTCTATCTGTATACCGATTGAAGCCAATAAACACCACTTAGACTGATGAGCATTTCGTGGGATGATTTTTCAAAAGTAGACCTTCGGGCCGGCACTATTGTGAAAGCCGAGCCTTTCGAAGGAGTCAAAAAACCAGCCATTAAGCTGTGGATCGACCTGGGTCCTGAGCTGGGCACCAAAAAGTCGAGTGCTCAAATCACCCATCTTTACCAACCGGCTGAGTTGATTGGGAAGCAAGTGGTTTGTGTGGTAAACTTTCCTCCTAAGCAAATTGCCACCTTTATTTCCGAGGTTTTAGTAACAGGTTTCCCCAACGAAAATGGGCATGTCGTGCTTACAATCGTAGATAAACAAGTGCCGAATGGAGCCAGGTTGTTTTAATTTTCAATTGGCTACATAACCAAAGCCCATGCAATTCTCTCAGCTCGAATCGATCACTTCCGGTAAAGTCATTCAGCTTTCGTTGGATCGCAAAATCACGTATCTAATTACCGATAGTCGAAAGCCGATGGTTGCCGATGAGGCCGTGTTCTTTGCCCTTTCGGGAAAACGGCACGATGGTCATCAATACATTCAGAGTTTATACAATTTAGGTATTCGCCAGTTTATTGTGGAGAAGGCGATAGGTGTTTCGCAGTTTCCATTAGCCAATATCTACCAAGTGTCTTCCACACTTTCGGCTTTGCAAAGCATTGTAGCACATCATCGATCAGCATTCTCCATTCCGGTGGTGGGCATTACTGGCAGCAACGGAAAAACAATTATTAAAGAATGGTTGTATCAATTGCTAGAGGGCGACCGAAGCATTGTAAAAAACCCGGGCAGTTACAATTCTCAAATCGGTGTGCCTTTGTCGGTGTGGGGCATGGCTCCTCACCATCAATTAGGAATTTTTGAAGCGGGCATTTCCACACGTGGCGAGATGGAGCGACTGGAAAAAATCATTCAGCCCAACAT
The DNA here is from genome assembly GCA_016191555.1 of Bacteroidota bacterium. GTDB lineage: Bacteria > Bacteroidota > Bacteroidia > Cytophagales > Cyclobacteriaceae > ELB16-189. The sequence goes on along the minus strand of JACPVX010000037.1, from coordinate 57,841 downwards.
TGGCATTTTTACAAACATCGGCACCGCGCACAACGAAGGATTTGTAAATCAAACCGAGAAGATTCAAGAGAAATTAAAACTCTTCAAGAATGTCTCATCCCTGATTTATTGTGCCGATCATACAGACGTTTCCAAACATATTCAGCAACAAAGAATTCCATCGATCAGCTGGGGTTTTCACGCAAAGGCCGATATTCAAATTGAAAAGAGTTCTTCCGGTTATACTGTTCATTATAAAGGAATCTCCTTTATAATCAACGTTCCGTTTGATGACAAAGCCTCAGTCGAAAACTGTTTTCATTGCATCAGTCTTTTATTGTATTTCGGCTATGCCGCTCCGGCCATTCAACAAAAAGTAAATTTATTGCGCGCCATCCCCATGCGCTTAGAATTAAAGCAAGGCGTAAACCGATGCCAATTGATTGATGATACGTACAACAATGATTTGGCTGGTTTAAAAATCAGTTTGGATTTTTTGAACGGTCAACAAAAGAAAAAGAAAACCGTCATCCTTTCGGATATCTTACAATCCGGCTTGACCGAAAATGAATTGATCGATCAGGTTTCGATATTACTGAAGAGCTATCCTCTTTACCAATTCATCGGGATTGGGCCCGTTTTATTCGCACATCAAAAGCATCTTTCACTGGGCGGTAAGAGACATTTTTATCCTTCTACCGAAGCGTTCCTGCAAAGTTTGGATACCACTCAATTCGAAGATGAATTGATTTTGGTAAAAGGGGCTCGAGCCTTTCAATTTGAAAAGATTGTCAGTCGCTTGCAGCGGAAAATTCACGGCACCGTGATGGAAATAGATTTGAATAAAATGGTAAACAACCTGAATTATTTCAAATCGCAGTTGCGCCCCGGAGTAAAGCTGATGGCCATGGTGAAGGCATTTGCCTATGGCAGCGGCAGCGAAGAGGTGGCTAATCTCTTGCAGTTTCATCAGGTCGATTATTTGGGCGTAGCCTATACGGATGAAGGGGTAGACTTACGAAAAAATAATATCGCGTTGCCAATTATGGTGATGAACCCAGCTGAAGAAAATTTTCATTCGTTGCTGGCTTTCTCGCTGGAACCCGCCATCTACAATTTAAAGATGCTCACCGCATTCTGTCATTTCACTGAAGGTAAACAAGCAGCCCTTCACATTGAAGTAGATACCGGCATGCATCGGTTAGGTTTTGATGAGTCGGATTTACCTGCCATCATTTCGTTGTTGCGCGCTAATCCCCAGCTAAAAATTGCCAGCGTATTTTCACATTTGGCCGGGGCTGATGAATCTACTCACGATAACTTCTCGAAAGAGCAGTTTGAAAAGTTTACACGCTTTTACGAGGGACTTTCACAAGCGTTGAACATTAGTCCGTTGCGGCATATTCTCAACTCGCCCGGCATTTTACGTTTTCCGGATTTTCAATTGGACATGGTGCGATTGGGCATTGGGCTATATGGTGTTAATCCTACCGAAGAAGAATTCAATCAACTGGTGCCGGTGGCCACGTTGAAAACCATCATCTCACAAATCAAAACCATCAAAGCGGGCGAAACCATTGGCTATGGCCGAAAAGGAAAAGCCTCCTCAGAAATGAAGATGGCTACCATTGCCATTGGTTATGCCGATGGATTCAGTCGCAGTTTTAGTCAGGGAAAGGGGCTGGTTTTGGTGCGTGGAAAAAAAGTGCCGGTAGTTGGCAATGTGTGCATGGACATGACGATGATTGATGTCACCGGCACCGATGCGCAAGAAGGCGATGAAGTAATTTTATTTGGTTCTGATCTGCCGCTACAAGAAGTGGCACAGCGCATTCAAACCATTCCTTACGAAATACTAACTAACACGAGCGAGCGTGTAAAGCGAGTGTTTTTTGCAGAAAGTATTTAGCCGCAGCCTAAATTCTTTTTTAGATCGCGCTGCGGCAATCCACCAAAGTCAAATGGCTTTTCGTTTTCCTCTGGAGGTGCTGGTGGAATTTTTTTCTTCGGCTCAGCTTTCAGTTCCTTCTTTTTGGTTGTCTTCGCTTTCAATTCTCCTTCTTCCATGCAAACAAGTTAACAAATTGCTCGGATAATATTTTGCGAGAGAATTTTCGCTCGGCCAGTGCACGCGCTGCTTGTTGGTATTGCTGCAGCAATTTTTCATCGGCCAGAAATGGCTTAATCTTTACAACGAAATCCAAGGGATTATTCGGGTCAACTGAAAAACCACAGCGAGCCTCTTCGATTTCGCGAGTAATCCATCCACCAAAATTGGTAACGATCAATTTACCGGCTGCCAGTCCATCAAAGAACTTGTTTGGTGAGCCCGTCTCTAACACCGGCAATCTTTTGTACGATACGAAACACACATCTGTAGCATCCATCACTTTCAAAACACCGTCTCGATCTTGAAAATCAATGAAGGTTAGATTCTGCAGTTGCAAATGCTTGGCATTGTTTTCTAATCGTTCGCGCAAAGCGCCTTCGCCACAAATCACAAACTGAATCGGCAAATTTGCTTTGCGGCAATTGTTGGCGCACTCAATCAGATAATCGAGCCCGTTAGCTAATCCGATTGCTCCGATGTACGACACGACCAGTTTCTGTTTGCCTTCGGAAAAAATCGGCTTATAAAAATCACAATCGGCAAAGTTCGGAATATTATAAACCTTCTTTTGCGGCACAATTTTTTGAATGGAAGATTGAATGGCGGGTGATAAACCCACTATGACATGTGCCGATTGATAGATCCGTTTTTCTACCCAATAGAGAAACTGCTTTAAGAAGTAATTCTTGATGAAACCCATTTGTATGGGTGCCTCGGGCCACAGATCGCCCACTTCAAAAATAAAAGGTACATGTCTTCGCCTTTTTTGCCACATGGCAGTGATACCTACCGTGAGAGGGACAGAAATAGCATAGCAATAGTCTATTTTGCCCAGTTTACCCGCTTGTGAAATGGATGATATCATAAACCGAACGAATGAGCTTATTCGTTGAAAAAATCCATACTTGTTATCATATGGAATAGGCAAATAGTAGATGGTAATCCGCTCATAGACCTCCGAATAAGCCTTTTTCTGATTGGTGGCGGTTATGACAATCACCTCCGCATTGCGCTCAATAAGGGCCTTGGCCAAATAATACGATCGGATAGCGCCCCCAGTAACTGGTGTTTTAAAATGCTGGTGCAGTAGTAATACTCTCACAATAGGAAGAAATGGCGCAAAAATGCCGCTATTTTTCTTCGATTTACTAATAAAAATTACTTCTACATTATGTTTTCGTGAATAGCATCTTTCTGATAAGAACCAACCACTCTTATTTCCGTTCTTTGTAGTAGACAACCACTAATTGTCCTATGAAACAATCTCCGAAGTTGGCCATCCTCCAAAGTTTGGACGCGATGGACAAGATGCAAATGGAAGAAGTTTTGAATTATATCAAAACGATCATCCACCAGCCAGAGCAGGATTACAGCGCCTTCAAAAAAGAGGCGATGAAGGAAATCCGCCAGGCATTGCGTAAGGGTAAAAAGGGGCTTCAGTTAGCCGCCTAAAAAGCAACCGCCGAGTTGCAATACAGGCTTCCGTTACGAAGCCTGAATGAATTCTTCACCCCTAATTTTTTCGTCATTTCGATTATCTACCCACCATAAACACGGCATTGGAGAAAATCATTTTGCCGTTCTCCCAGAAATTGCGGAACAGCGGATTGTCAACCAAATAAACTACCTGGCCTTTTCCTTTGTCCTCCACGCCAAACACAAGTGTGTTCTCGAGCTTCTTGTTGATTTTAGTGCCGGCAAATCCAATCAATGGCTTTTGATTTCCTTTCAAAATGCCCACGTTCCAGCCTTTCGATAAATAGCTGTAGTGCAATTCTGATGTGCGCAAAGAATAGTAGGTGTCGTTCAATCCAAAAGCGAGCGGGTGCGATTTATCCATCGTTACTTTATAGATAGCTCCGAAAATGGAGTTGCTTAATTGCTTTCGTTCTGCATCGCCAAATTTGATCGGGCCTTCTTTTTCGCGTAACTCTTTTTCTTCTTTTTCTGCTTTGCTTTTCAGGTCATCGCTGGCAAATTCTTTCAACCCGAAGCCTTTCTTTTCTGCAAAGGAAGAAGTGGCGCCAGCTATTAAAATCAAACGACCACCATCGCCTACCCAGCGATCAATCATGGAAACAGTCCCCTCATCAAACAGGCGATAGTTGCCATCAGGAACCACCAGCACATCGTATTTCCACAAATCCACATTGCGGAAGTAGTCGGTGCCAAGGATGGTAACAGGATAGTGAATTTGTTGCTCGAAAAAGTGCCATACTTGTCCGTGATCTAATGAAGATGTTTGATCGCCTCCTAACAAGGCCACGCGCGGAGCGCGGATGTAGCTGACATCAGATGAACCAAAATCCGCACCTTTTTCTACAAGGCCGGAAGTAGTTGTATAAATTTTGCGTCCTAAATTTTTGGCGGCAGTTTGCACCACTAAATCAAAGTCTTCAATGCTTTCATTGTTTCTTCGTGTAACGATGAGTGTGCCAGGCTCAAACTTTTTCCCATTGGATGTGAAGGGCAACATCGCTTTCCGAACCTTCACCCCTTTCTTGATCAGTGCGCCTAAAAATTCAACATCGGCAATGGTTTGGTAGGTAAAGATGTAGGCGTACGGTTTGTTGGCAATAGGCTCTTGCACAAAAGCTTTGGGTTGATATGGTTTACCTATAGAGATTTTTTCAGATAGAGCTGCTGCTTTCAAATCGTAGGCGTAAATTAAGTTCCACGCGGTGATGTCGTAGGTGAGTGAATCGGTTAGTTTCGAGGTGGGTTCGAACAATGTTGTGACAAACCGACCCTTCGGCTGAGCGATATTGATGATGATGTCTTCCGCATTCACGGTCACATTTCCTGTTGTTTGCGTTTGGTAATCAAAACCACGCGTAGCTTTGCTCGCATCTGCATGTCCGAATTGAATGCTGTGAGTCATAAGCCAGTTGGTAAAACGCGCTAACTTATCCGGATTGTTATCAGCTTTGATCACATACGTTTTATAAGGAGCGACCGGGCTATTCAAATTTTCTTTGAAAAACTTTTCGAATTCATCTACCAATTTATTCGCGTTGGTAGATGTCACTTCCAGTGTGGACATACCTGTAGTGAAGTGATGGGTCAATCGGTCTTTTAAAGTCAAGGGGTCGCCTTCGTTGGTAATTACCGATAAGCCGGCTCCGATTCCGCCTTTTTCATAGGTCATCCCGATGGCTCCATTGTAAGTAGGATAAGTATCGCCATAGCTTGGGTAGTACAGATCGAATCGTTCTTTTGTAAAGTACAACCAGCCTTGTTCATCAAAATATTTGGCATTGCTCTTCCCGATCAAGGTTTGAAATTCGCGCTGCCAATTGGAAATCACTTCGTGGTAGGGCTCAGCTGCAGGTGCAAAATAGTACGGTGAATTGTAGCCTTGCTCATGGTAATCCACGTGCACGTGCGGCATCCATTGGTTATATAGTTTAATGCGGGCCTGTGATTCAATTTGAGTTTCCCATGCCCAGTCTCTGTTCAAGTCAAATAAATAATGATTGGCTCTTCCGCGTGGCCAGGGCTCTGCATGCTCGCGGGCTTGCGGATCGGCATTGGCGGGTAAGTTTCCGTACTGATTATAAAAGTTTGCGTAGCGATCTCTTCCATCGGGATTGATGCAGGGATCCATGATGACTACCGTATTCTTTAACCACTCTTTCGTCTTAGCACTGGCCGGATTGACCAATTCATAAATAGTTTTCATAGCGGCCTCCATGGAGTTCGCTTCGTTGCCATGCACATTGTAACTCAGCCAGAGAATGGCCACTTTCGTGGAAGGAGTTCCGTCTGCCATTCCCGCTCTGCGCAAGTTATCCAATCGAATTTGCTCCAGATTTTTGAAATTATCGGGTGATGCGATGATGGCATAAATGAGCGGACGATGCTCGTACGTTTCGCCATATTGTTTGACAACAACATTTTCGGCAGCATTGTCCACGTGCTTAAAGTAATCTACCATTTGATGATGACGGCTGAACCGGTCGCCCAGCTCATAACCTAAAAATTGAGCAGGGCTTTGCAAATTGGTTTGTGCGATTACCAGCGAACTGCTGAATAGAAAAAGGAAAAGTAATTTTTTAGTCATGATCGAAAGTAGGATTTAAAATGACAACTTAGCTCAACCGGCTGATGTTGCAAAAACGATTCGGATAGAGGGCAAAAAAATTACATCAATCTCTTAATTTGAGGATAGTGGTGAATAATGTGCTCGCGAAAGAAGATGAGGGCATGTTGGATATTCAGCTTACCGGCACGCACATGCTTGTAAATTCTTCGATTGATCTGATCATCGGTCACTTTTTCCAATAGCTGACGTAGCTCTTCTCGCGAAGAAGACCATTCCTTCTCTAAATCTGAAATGCTTGTAGATCGGCTAGTGTTTTCAACTACCACACGAGGAGCTCGGAATTTGAATGGCAATCGCTGGCTGATAATGAGTCCAATCATTTTTATTTCTTCGTAGACGCCCGTATTATCTACTTCGTTGATTGCCAAAACCTTCTTCTGCAGATAAGCGACCGATAATTTTTCGGCAGCAATTAAATGCGCGATGATTTGGTTGATGGACCAGCGACCTTCCGAATGATAATTGAGTCTGTCCGCAGTTAGCCTATGAAGAGAGGTCAATAATTCGGCTCGCTGTGCCTCCAATGATTCAAAATGCTTCGCCAATGTTTTATTCATCGATCAAATGGTTTGGTAATAAAGGTAACAATGCGATTGGACAGGTGATATGTATTCACTAATTTTAATTCAACCTAACCTAAAACTTATATGAAAAACTATGCTGGATTTTGGCTGCGATTTGTAGCCGTGATTATTGATGGTATTATTATCGGTATTCTTCAGTTTGTGGTCTTAGCGCCTATACTTGCTGCCATTGGTATTGGTGTTTCTAGTGATATCGCAAATGGCAGCGAAGCGGACGCGTTGGCCTTAGTTGCTAAAATTACCGCCTTATTTGGAACCGTTGGCTTAATCGGGCAAGTAGTCAATGTTTTGTATTTTAGTCTAATGGAATCTTCTAAGTTTCAAGCAACCATTGGCAAGCTTGCGCTTGGCTTAATTGTTACAGATATGAATGGTGAAAAGTTAGATTTTGTGAAGGCACTTATTCGGAATGTGAGTAAGATCGTTTCTGCAGTAATTCTAATGATTGGTTATTTGCTTGCAGCCTTCACTGAAAAGAAACAAGCATTGCATGATATGATTGCCGGTACTTTGGTGGTAAAGAAATAAAATAGCACGCAACCAGAAATTTAAAATGCACCTCTTTGGGTGCATTTTTTATTAGCGGAAAATCAAAATTCGGTTCGATAGGAGCTCAACTTTAGCCGGCAAGTAGCCTTGGATTTCTCCATCGGCTTCGATAGCTAACCTTTCTGAAGATGACATCTCAAAATGGCGGCCATGTTGATATTGAACCTTCGTATCTACTAATATCTTCTTGGACTTTAATTGCTGCAGATAAATCAAAAATTTAAGAAGCGGTACATCGCTGGCTAAAAATGTATCGAGAATGCCATCGTTGGATTTGGATTGAGGAGCAATGTAAATGCGGTTGCCGAAGGATTGTCCGTTGGCCATCGCCCATACTCGCGCTTTTCCACTCCAGTTCCATGTATCGGCTTGAATGCTCAGGTTCGTTGGGCGATGCGTAAAGAAAGTATGAAGAATGGCTAAAAGATAACGCATGTCGCTTCCCAGCCATCGCGGAAGCTTTTCCATTTTCAAAACGGTGGCGGGACCCATGCCCACGCTGGCTACATTAAAAAAAAACTTTTGTGACTCTTTGCCTGAAGTATCACGACAAAGTAATTGACCTACATCCGTTGCTACGGGTGCCTTCGCATTCAATAAAGAATTTAATTGATGTACATCTTCTTTCAATCCACATGACCCCGCAAAATCATTGCCTGATCCGAGCGGAAGAATAGCCAGACCAGGTAATTGGTTTTGATTGACAGAGAGCATTCCATTAATAACCTGATTAAGTGTGCCATCGCCACCGGCTGAAATAATACATTCAAAATTTTGGTGAATGGCTTCTCGTGCCAGTTGGATTGCGTGGCCTGCATAGCGTGTTTCGGCCACAGTGCAGTCATGCTTTGCTTGCAACCCAGGTAAAATCGCACGATAGAATTTTCCCTTCTTTCGGGAAACTCCATTGAGAATGACAAAAATCTTCACGCGAGAAATTACTTGCAGCTTTTCTTAATGGCGGCTTTTGCCTCCGGTGAACCTAGCTCATCCGCACGTTTTAGATCGAGGCAGCCATCGTAATTATTGTTCATCGTCAACTTCACCAACGCGCGCTGATAGAATGTTTCCGCATCGGTTGGATAGAGTTCAATGGAAGCGGTGTAATCATCAATCGCTCCGGCATAATCTTCCTTGGCCGTTTTGCTCAGTGCGCGGTTGTCAAAATAAGTTGGATTCGTATTATCTAATTCAATGGCCTTCGTATAATCGGCAATCGCGCCATCATAGTCCAGCAATGTATGCTTCAGCACACCGCGCAGGTTGAATGTTTCCGAATCTTCCGTATCCAATTCTAGCGATTTGTTGTAATCTTCGAGCGCGCCTTTCAAATCTTCCTTGGCGCTTTTGGATAATGCACGGTTTTCATACTTCAACGGATCTTTCGGGTCGAGCCGAATCGCTTCGTTGTAGTCGGCAATGGCTTTGTCAAATTCACTGATGTTATAGTACGCTACCCCGCGGTAGTTGTAGAGGTTCGCATCGGTCTTGTCGTATTCAATGGCTTTGGAATAATCGTCTATCGCGCTGACAAATTCTCCGAGTTCTGATTTCACAACTCCCCGATGATAGTACTTATCATCATTGGGTTGACCCAACTCCAGTGCTTTCGAAAAATCGAAATAAGCACTTTGAAAATCTTCCATGTTGTATTTGGCAAGGCCGCGGTTGGTGTAGGCCTCCTCGTAATTAGGACGAAAGCGTAGGGCTTTGTCTAAATCGGCAATAGCTCCTTCATCATCGCCTAAATAAATTTTAGCTTCTCCTCTGAAGTTGAGCGCTTCTGCCCAGGTAGAGTCGATCTCTAACGCAAAGTTAAAATCGCCAATCGCTCCGTAATAATCTTGCAAGCCAATACGCGCACGCCCGCGTAGTGTAAAGGCATTTCTGTCTTTAGGATTGGTGCCGATAAATTTGGTGAGTTCTGCTTTGGCCTCCACATAATTGCGCGCAGAAATTTTTCGCTTGGCGGCATCCAACACTTGATCAGCCGGTTGGGCGAGTAACCCGATCGGTAAAAGCAACAGTAAAAGAAATTTATTCATTCTCATTCAAATCAAAGTAAGCAAGTTACTAAGATTTGACGGATTCAAAAGAACTTAGATGCGCACGCGATAGCCGCGGTGCACACGAAAACGCACCTTGGATTTGGTAACCCACACATACTTTTGGTAGCGATTGCTCCACTTCCAATATCCTTGCGTGGATGCGATGGTTGCGTTGGGAACTGGAGCCATTAAAACAGTAGAACGATTGATAATGACACGCTGTGCCTGAGCTGATTTTGAAACGAACATCATGGCCAAAACCATCACAGCAAAAATGGAAAACGATACTAGCTTCTTCATACCTCAAACGTTTAAATGTTAATCTTTCTCAGAGCATCTGTTTTATGTTGCTTGGATTGCCGAATGGAATTGAGGTTTAATGACCGTTCACATATATTTTGAATCTCTGTCTACACAAAAGCGTATTTTAGAGAAACATTTAATTGATTATGCGAAAAATTTTATTGGCTGTCTGTTGTTTATGGGCATCATCTGCGTGTGGACAAGAAAAGCCACTGGACATGAAGATGGATTTCGAAGAATACAATCCTCCATCATCCTTAAAGGTGGAAGAGCATCGAATCACGAAAGCGAAGTTTCCATTTATTGATATCCACAATCATCAGGGAAATATGAACTCTGCCGATTTGAGTGGGCTGATCAAAGAAATGGATAAGCTCAACATGGGTGTGATGGTGAATCTGAGTGGTCGCGGTTTTCGCAGTAGTGGCGACCATCTCGAAAAATCCATTGAAAATATCAAAAAGCAATACCCTAATCGCTTTGTGCTTTTTACGAACGTAGACTTCGGTGCCATTGACGATGCCGACTGGACTGCACGCACGGTAAAGCAACTGGAAGATGATGTGAGGCGCGGTGCGAAGGGATTAAAAATTTATAAGAGTTTGGGATTATTCAACAAAGACTCGAAAGGCAACCGCATTCATATTGATGATCCGCGCATTGACCCCGTGTGGGCCAAGTGTGGTGAGCTGGGAATTCCGGTATTGATTCATGCAGCAGATCCTAAACAATTTTGGGAGCCGATCGACAAAAACAATGAGCGCTGGCTGGAACTTAAGCTACATCCCGGAAGGAGGCATGACACAGACACGATAAAATGGGAAACCATCATTGCTGAACAGCATAGCATTTTCAAAAAACATCCGAAAACAAAATTCATCAACGCACATCTCGGTTGGTTTGGCAGCGACTTGAAAAAGCTCAGTCAGTTGATGGAATTGTACCCCAACATGTACACTGAAATTGGCGCAGTGATTGCGGAATTGGGCCGGCAGCCACGCGCGGCCAAAGCATTTTTAACAAAGTATCAGGATCGGGTGCTGTTTGGTAAAGACAGTTGGGTGCCTGAGGAATACGAAACCTATTTTAGGGTGTTGGAAACGGAGGACGAGTATTTTCCTTATCACAAAAGATACCATGCCTTCTGGCGCATGTACGGCATCGGCTTGCCGGATGAAATTTTGAAAAAGATTTATTACAAAAATGCGTTGAACCTGCTACCGAATATGGATAAGAGTGGGTTTCCGAAGTAAATGAAAAAAGCCCCGAAAATTCGGGGCTTTTTGTTTTTTAAAGATGTACCCAGGACGGGACTTGAACCCGTACAACCTTTAAGGGTCACAGGATTTTAAGTCCTGCGTGTCTACCAATTCCACCACCCGGGCAGGGTTTAGTTAAAAGCTAATCGATTAAAAAGTTAATAGTGGGTGTTCACCCAAATAAAAAAGTGTGAGGTGTCTCACACTTTTTACTATTAACAGTTAACTATTAACGGCTAACTGAGCGGGAAACGAGACTCGAACTCGCGACCCCGACCTTGGCAAGGTCGTGCTCTACCAACTGAGCTACTCCCGCTTGTATCAACCAAAGCAAAAGCGAAGGTTGATTTTCCCATAGCTTTTGGCTTTGGGACTGCAAATTTAAGCCTGAATACTAAATTTCCAAATCAGGGGGCGTCTGTTGGGTGTTTTCTTTCGCGTGGAGCCTCAAACTTTTTCTGATTATAGCTATCCGATTGCCCTTTGGGGATGGATAATGACTGAAACTGATCATTTTTTAGGAGTTTGGCCTCGTACACGATTTGGCCCACATGATACGGATAATGGGCCAATTGCCTTTGTATGGCCTCCAATACCGTTTGCCCTTCGTTGCGAATGTAGATCACCTTTTCCAGATCGGTCGGTGCAAGCGACTGAAGTGCCTCCAAAATACACTTCCAACCTGCATCCCATGCTTTCATCATTTCTGCTTTGGAAGTGTAGCTTTCCTCAAATTCGGCCTCACGGTTACGCCAGCTTTTTTCGCCATCAGTAGTAAGAAAATCCGTAAAGCGCGATAACATATTCCCACTCAGGTGATGTACAATCAAAGCAATGCTATTACTTGCCTCGTTGGGCTGATAGAGCACTTCTTCATCTGTCAATTGTGCCATGGCCTTCTCGCCAAGTTGTTTGTAATACCTTAAAAATTTGATCGCACTTGTTAAGAAGTTTTCCTCCACTGTGTTCATAGTAATCGATTTTCTTAAATCTTTTGAATAAGGTAAAAGTTGTCTCTTTTAAATAACTTTATCAATCCATATTAAACTTAAGCGTTCATAATCAGTCTTACCACAATAATCCCTACAAAAATTATGAAAAAATTATTGATCGTTTTGCTCGCAGCGTGTATTGCCACTGCATCCTTCGCACAAGGTGGAAAAAGAAGAAATGCATTGAAAGCCGCCAATCTTCAACAAGTGGATGCGTCTCAAGTACCCGATGCTGTTAAGAGCGCTTTCAAAGCGACAGCAACAGATGTAAAGTGGGAGAAACACGAAGCAAAAGGCAAAGCCGGAAAAACGCATGTGCGCTATGTGGCCGTTTACACACAAGATGGTGTGCGCGTAAGATCTCGCTTTAAGGAAGATGGCACTGCGATGAGTTCATCCAAATATATGGGCGGACAAAAACTTCCTGTCAACATTCAAACAGCAGCTACTGCTAAATATCCGGGAGCAAAGTTGATGGTAGGTGAAGAGCTAACCACCAAAAGCGGACAAGTAATTTATCGCGTGCGATTACGCAACGGTAGTTCAAAAATTACTACCGTGTTGGATGCCAACGGAAATGAAATTACCCGCGATAAAATGACCGAAGAACATAAAGAAGGTGAGGAAGAAGAGGGTGATGGTAATTAATCCGTAGTTGAAAAAATAAAAAAGGCCTGACGAAACATCAGGCCTTTTTTAATTTCTGCTTCTCGCTGATCTACTTCGCGTAGTGCTTATAAAAAGCTACAATCGTTTCAATGCCAATTAAAAAGTTCTTGATGCCATAATGCTCATTGGGAGAATGGATGGCATCGCTGTCTAAGCCAAAACCCATCAACACGGTATCCAGACCCAATTCTTTTTTGAATAACGATACTATCGGAATGCTTCCTCCATCGCGGGTTGGAATGGGAGACTTGCCCCAAACTTCTTCAAATGCACTGCTGGCTGCTTTAAATGCTTTTGAATCTGTTGGCGTTACTGCAGGCTCGCCTCCGTGGTGGGCTGTCACTTTTACTTTTACCGACTTCGGTGCGATGGATTGAAAATGTTTGGTGAACAATTCGGTGATCTCAGCGCTGTTTTGATTAGGAACCAAACGCATGGAAATTTTGGCGGAAGCCTTGGAAGGCAAAACTGTTTTCGCCCCTTCGCCTGTATATCCACCCCAAATTCCATTCACGTCCAACGTAGGTCGAATTCCGGTGCGTTCCAGTGTAGTGTAGTCTTCTTCGCCCGTTATATCCTGTATATCCAATTCTGATTTATAGGCTGCTAAATCAAATGGCGCTTTGTTTAATTGTGTTCTTTCATCTTTTGTTAGCTCAGCTACTTTATCATAAAATCCAGGAATAGTCACACGGCCCTTATCATCATGCAATGAGGCAATCATTTGACTCAGGGTATTAATCGGATTTGCTACTGCTCCACCATACACACCTGAATGCAAATCGCGATTGGGTCCTGTAACTTCTACCTCCATGTAACTCAATCCGCGTAAGCCAACTGTAATTGAAGGCGTATCCAATGAAATCAAGGATGTGTCTGAAATGAGAATCACATCTGCTTGAAGTTTGCCTTTATTTTCTTTTACAAAAGTGCCGAGGTTATCGGAGCCCACTTCTTCCTCGCCTTCAATCATGAACTTGACATTGCACGGGAGCTGATTCAACTTCATCATAGCCTCAAATGCTTTGATGTGCATGTAGAATTGACCCTTGTCATCGCACGAGCCGCGCGCATAAATTTTTCCGTCTTTTACCACTGGTTCAAATGCAGGCGAATCCCATAAGTTCAATGGATCAGCTGGCTGCACATCGTAATGTCCGTAAACCAAAACGGTTGGTTTTGTTTTATCGATGATCTTCTCTCCAAAAACGATGGGGTGCCCTTTTGTTTCGCATAATTCAACTCGGTCGGCACCTGCATCTTTTAGTTTTTGCACCACGTATTCTGCGGCTTTGCGCACATCTTGCTTGTGCTTGCTATCGGCACTCACCGATGGTATGCGCAATAGATCGAATAATTCTGATAGAAATCTGTTTTGATTGGTTTGGATGTATTGATTAACTGAACTCATTATTCTTGATTTTAACTTGAAGTACAAACTTACGAGGATCGGAGAGATATTACGCCTTTGCGCTATTGCAAAGGCATAAAAAAACCCTTGCCTTAAGTAGGCAAGGGTTTTAAAACTTTCTCTTAAAAAATTACTTTCCGAGAGGGAAACGAACACCAGCGCTAATAACAAGTGCTTCAAATGGAGTGCTATATTTTACTTCTCCGAATGGCACAAAGCTGCTTCCGGTATTAAAGTTAGCTCCCACGCCTAAATTCAAACCAATTTTCGAATCACTAACAGAAATAGATTGGCCGAAGAAAGAAGATTTTGAGCTAATTGACGCGTAAGTCAATCCAGCTAATCCATAAAATGAAGTGCCTTCTGTGGTGAAATAATAATGTACATCACCATCCAAAGACCAAGCTGAAAAAGAAACTTCAGCAAGACCTGAACCTTCCGATTTTCCTAAGAAATAAGTGAATTTCGGAGCGATGCTCAAATTATCTGACAATGAAAATTCTGCATTTGCACCAAAACCCAAATTAAGATCTTTGGTACCGTAAGCTAAATGGCCACCAATTCTATTTTGACCTTGTGCGAACATTTGTCCTACGGCCAAAAACATCACAACTGCCACTAATAATACTTGTTTTTTCATGTGTATTTTGGGGTTTAATTTATACGAGGCAAATATAGACTCTTTCCTTGAATTTGATACAAAAAAAGCACTACTTGAAAGCTTAAATCCTTTCGATTATGCTTAAACTTTCTAGTGCTGTTTTGTTCGTAATCGGACTATCTTTCATTTATAATCATTCCTTTGGACAGGCAATGCGCAAGGGCTCTTTGGGACTGGAGGTAGGATTTCCAACAGGTAAAGGGTCTGAAAATGCAAGCACAGGATTTGGTGGTTCCTTCCGTTATGAGAGTGCCTTCAAAAATAGTGACAAAGCAAGTTGGCTTTTCTCAGTTGGATATATCTCCTTCCCTGCAAACGTAAATTTGCCTGGCTATAATGTATCTGGATCCACCTCCATTATCCCGGTTACGCTAGGTGTAAAATATTATCCAAATGGTAGCTTCAATGGATTCTATTTTGGTGGTGAAATGGGGCTTGCAGCAATAACTGCCAAAGTAACTGTTTCAGGGTTCGGCTCGGTTTCAGCAAGTGAAAATAAATTTATGTTTGCACCCAATGTTGGTTATCACTTTTCCGGATTTGATTTGACTATCCGATACAATGCCATCAGCGATGGAAATTTCTTTGGGATTCGAGGGGCCTTCACTTTTTAAAATCTCCATCAACGACTTGAGCGCATTCCAGTTAATAATTCAACCGATTCCGCTACTAGTCGTTCGTTAGATTTTGTTCTTTTTTTAAAAATACTTCTTCGATTCCGCGCATTCCATCTTCGCAGCCTTTATTTTTATTTCTTGAAACCCTACAATCAAGAAATTTTCAGGAAGTGAAAGACGAAAACAGCCAAGGATTATATCGACAGGAGTTTGAGAAGGACTCGTGCGGTGTTGGATTCATCGCCAACATAAAAGGAAGAAAATCGCATCAGGTAATAACCGATGCACTCACCATGCTCGAGCGCATGGCGCACCGTGGTGCGTGCGGATGCGAACCCAACACGGGCGATGGTGCCGGTATTCTCATTCAAGTACCCCATGAATTTTTATTGGGTGAGTGTAGCCGTCTTGGTTTTAAACTTCCGGCCTTCGGTAGCTATGGTGTAGGTCTTGTATTTTTCCCTCGCGATCCGAAAGTGCGTGAAGAATGCCGCACGGTACTCAATCGCCAAATCAAAAAAATGAAAATGGGATTGCTTGGCTATCGCGTGCTTCCCACCAGCAACAAAGATCTCGGAGAAACTGCATTAAAAGCCGAACCCGTCATGGAGCAAGTCTTCATCAAACGCGGAGATGCAGGCACCAATCCCGATGACTTCGAACGCAAGCTTTTCATTCTTCGCAAATACGTTACACACCTCATCACCGAATCTGTTAATGGTGTTGACAATCAATTTTATTTTTCCTCACTTTCGTACAAAACCATTGCCTACAAAGGCATGCTCACGAGCGGGCAACTGAAGCCTTACTTTGCCGATCTCGAAAATGAAGAAGTGGTTTCAGCTATTGCCGTTATTCACTCTCGCTTTTCTACCAACACGTTTCCTTCGTGGCGATTGGCGCAACCCTTCCGCTTCATTGCACACAACGGTGAAATCAACACGGTGCAGGGAAACATCAATTGGCTGAAATCAAAAGAAGCATTCTTTTCATCGCCTTACTTTTCTACCGAAGAGCTGAACATGATTTTGCCGATCTGTAATCCAAAACAATCGGACTCTTCCAATCTGGATAACACGATCGAATTGCTGGTTCATGCCGGACGTTCGTTACCACACGTGATGATGATGCTGATCCCCGAGGCGTGGGATGGCAACGAAGCGATGACGCAGGAGAAAAAAGATTTTTACGAATACCACGCCAACTTGATGGAACCATGGGACGGTCCCGCCTCTATCACTTTCACTGATGGAAAAATTGTGGGCGCCACGCTGGACCGAAATGGATTACGTCCTTCGCGCTTCGTAGTAACAGACGATGATTTTGTGATCATGGCTTCAGAAGTGGGTGTGATTGATATCGATCCTGCTAAAGTTGTTTCTAAAGGCCGACTGCAACCCGGAAAAATGTTTGTGGTTGATTTGGAACAAGGTCGCATTATCAGCGATGATGAGTTGAAAAAAGATATTTGCACTCGTCAGCCTTACGGAAAATGGTTGAAAGAAAATAAAGTAAGATTGATCGACTTGCCGGAACCGGGCGGAAGTTTTCATAAGTACGATCCGGTTACATTCTTAAAGCGACAAATCTCTTTCGGTTACACCTCTGAAGATTTGCGCGTGATCGTAACGCAAATGTGCGAAACGGGAAAAGAAGCACTCGGCTCGATGGGCAACGATACACCGCTCGCCATTCTTTCGCGTCAAGCGCAACATCTTTCAAGTTATTTCAAGCAACTGTTCGCACAAGTTACCAATCCACCAATCGATCCAATCCGTGAACGTTTGGTAATGTCATTGGCATCGCATGTAGGCGGATCGCTTAATTTGTTAGAAGAATCTCCGGAGCACTGCATCACGCTTGAATTGCCTACTCCGATTTTGTCGAATAACGAATTAGAAAAAATCCGATACATCGACCATCGCCATCTGCAAACAAAAACCATCTACACGTATTTCAAAGCAGATGGTCAGCCGGGCTCGCTCGAGAAAGGTCTTAACCGTGTTTGTCAATATGTAACTGATGCGGTAGAAGATGGATTCACGATCATCATTCTCTCTGACCGAAGTTTTGATAGCGGCCACGCGCAGATTCCTTCATTGCTAGCTGTCGCTGCTGTACATCACGATTTGATTCGGAAAGGCTTACGCGGAAAAGTTGGTTTGCTGGTAGAAGCAGGCGATGTTTGGGAAACACATCATTACGCTACGCTCGTTGGCTTTGGTGCTTCCGGTATCAACCCGTATCTGATTTACCAAACCATTCACGACATGAAGAAGCGCAATCTTTTTAGCGATGCGCTTACCGAAGAGAAAGCGATTTACAATTACAAGAAAGCGGTTGCCGGAGAATTGCTGAAGACCATGAGCAAAATGGGCATCAGCACGTTGCAATCATATCATGGTGCGCAAATCTTTGAAGCGCTCGGCATTCACCAAGATGTCATTGATACTTACTTTACAGGAACTGTTTCTCGTATTGGCGGATTGACGTTGGATGAAATTGCGAAGGAAGCTTTGGCGAAACATTCGCTCGCATTTCCTAAAACAGCGAACTCCAATCCAAAACTGGAAGTGGGTGGTGTGTATCAATGGAAACAACGTGGCGAAGCGCATTTGTTCAATCCACAAACTATTCACCAACTGCAACAGTCTACCAAGAACAATGATTATCAACTCTTCAAAAAATATTCAGCACTCATCAACGAGCAAAGCGAAAAAGCTATTACGCTACGCAGTCAGTTGAAATTCAAAAAAGGAAAATCGATTCCGCTCAGCGAAGTAGAGCCAAAAGAAAATATTTTCAAGCGTTTTGCCACCGGTGCCATGTCCTTTGGGTCCATTTCGCACGAAGCACACAGTACGTTGGCCATTGCGATGAATCGCATTGGTGGAAAAAGTAATTGTGGTGAAGGCGGTGAAGATGAAATTCGTTTTGTTCGAAAGGCCAATGGCGATTGGGAAAACTCTGCGATCAAGCAAGTAGCATCCGGACGATTCGGTGTTACCAGCCATTATCTCACCAATGCAAAAGAATTACAAATTAAAATGGCGCAAGGCGCGAAGCCCGGAGAGGGGGGACAGTTGCCGGGTCATAAAGTAGATGAGTGGATTGGTCGCGTGCGTCACTCCACACCAGGAGTAGGTTTGATTTCACCTCCTCCACATCACGATATTTATTCCATTGAAGATTTAGCGCAACTCATTTTCGATTTAAAGAATGCAAACCGAGAGGCGCGTATCAGCGTGAAGTTAGTTTCTGAAGCAGGCGTTGGTACCATCGCATCGGGTGTAGCCAAAGCACATGCGGATGTGATTCTAATTGCAGGCCATGATGGTGGCACGGGTGCATCTCCAGTAAGTTCCATTCGCCATGCTGGCTTACCTTGGGAGTTGGGTTTGGCCGAAGCACATCAAACATTGGTGCGTAACAAACTCCGTGGCCGTGTGGTGTTACAAACCGATGGGCAAATTCGCACAGGAAAAGATTTGGCCATTGCTGCTTTGCTTGGCGCAGAAGAGTGGGGTGTGGCAACAGCCGCTCTCGTTACGACCGGTTGCATTATGATGCGCAAGTGTCATTTGAATACATGCCCCGTTGGTGTGGCTACCCAAAATCAAGAGCTGCGTGCCTTGTTTACCGGTAAGCCGGAATATGTGGTGAATCTCTTTGAGTTTTTGGCTGAAGAACTGCGTGAGATTATGGCCGAACTTGGATTTAGAACCGTGAATGAAATGGTGGGCCAAGCCGATCGATTAGAATTAAGTGAAGATGAAGAGCATTGGAAAAATCAACATTTGGATTTATCTCCATTGCTTTACAAAGAGCCCATGAATTTAGATGTGGCCTTGTTCAAGCAAGAAGAGCAAGATCATGAAATAGAGCATGTGCTCGACCGTCAGCTGATTGCGAAAGCGCAAGTTTCATTACAACAAGCCGAGCCGGTAAAAGATAGTTTCGTAATTAACAACCGAGATAGGGCTGTAGGTGCGATGCTTTCGAATGAAATTTCAAAACTGTACGGAGGCCCGGGTTTACCAAAAGATACGATTCACTACAAATTCACGGGCACAGCCGGACAAAGTTTTGGTGCCTTCACCACAGGGGGCGTCACCTTTGAATTGGAAGGCGATGCCAACGACTACTTTGGCAAAGGTTTATCCGGTGGAAAATTGATTTTGTATCCAAACAAAAAATCAACTTACAATGCTGCCAAAAATATCATCGCAGGTAACGTGGCATTCTTTGGTGCTACCTCAGGCGAAAGCTATATCAACGGAATGGCGGGTGAACGTTTTGCCGTGCGCAATTCGGGTGTGCATGTAGTCGTAGAAGGTGTTGGTGATCATGGCTGCGAATACATGACGGGAGGAACCGTTGTAATCTTAGGAGAGACCGGAAGAAATTTTGCAGCAGGTATGAGTGGCGGTGTTGCGTACGTATGGGATGTCAACAAAACATTCGTTAAAAACTGCAACATGGAAATGGTGATGCTGGATACGTTAGAATCAGACGATGAGCAATTACTGAAGAAAATGATTTTGTCGCATCACGAGTTTACGCAGAGTAAACTAGCCGCACATATTCTTAGCTATTGGCAAACAGCTTTCAAACAATTTGTGAAAGTAATGCCGGTCGATTATAAAGCGGTGCTGGAGAAAAGAAAGCAGAAGCAATTGGTAAACTAAGTTTGATTGATATTAATGCAATGGGAAAGCCAACAGGATTTTTAGAATTTGAAAGAGAGCTGCCAAAGAAGCGCGATCCAAAAGAACGCATCAACGACTATAATGAAGTAGATGCAGCTATCGACACGAACATTGGAGTCAAGCAAGCATCGCGGTGTATGGATTGTGGAACTCCGTTTTGCCATTCCGGGTGTCCTTTGGGAAATATCATTCCAGAGTTTAACGATGCGGTGTATCAAAGCAACTGGAAGTTGGCATATGAGATTTTAGTTTCTACGAATAACTTTCCCGAATTCACCGGAAGAATTTGTCCCGCGCCTTGCGAAGCTTCGTGTGTGCTTGGCATCAACAAGCCGCCTGTAACCATCGAGTACATCGAGAAAATGATCATCGAAAAGGCTTTTGAAGAAGGTTATGCGAAACCACGCGTGCCGGCTGCACGCACAAATAAAAAAGTAGCAGTAATTGGCTCAGGTCCATCCGGGCTTGCGGCTGCCGCTCAGTTAAATTATGCCGGGCACTTTGTCACTGTGTTTGAGCGTTCTGATGAAGCAGGCGGATTACTCCGCTATGGCATTCCGGATTTTAAATTAGATAAACAAGTACTCGACAGGCGCATTGACCTAATGAAAGAAGAGGGCATTCGATTTCAGTTAAATGCCACGGTGGGCGAAACGGTTTCAATCGAACTACTCAAAGATGAATATGATGCGATCGTATTATGTATCGGTTCTACCATTCCCCGCGATCTAACCATCCCCGGAAGGGAATTAAAAGGCGTACACTTTGCGATGGATTTTTTAACACAACAAAATCGCAGGGTGGGTGGCAAAAAAATTGAAGTAGAAGAAATATGGGCCACACACAAAAATGTGATTGTGATTGGTGGTGGAGATACCGGGTCGGATTGTGTGGGCACAAGCAATCGCCATCATGCAAAGTCTGTTACGCAAATAGAAATTTTATCAAAGCCACCGAAAGAGCGAACCGCTTCCATGCCCTGGCCGAGTTGGCCTATGATTTTGCGCACCTCTACTTCGCATGAAGAAGGTTGCGAAAGAAAATGGTCTATCGTCTCTAAAGAATTTGTAGGTGATGAAGATGGAAATCTTACCGGTCTGAAAATCGCTGAAGTCGAGGTGAAAAGTGCCGGACCCGGAAAGCCGCCCTCTTTTGTTGAGATACCCGGAACAGAAAAAGTGCTTCCTTGCGAATTAGCATTGCTCGCCATGGGCTTCTTGCATCCACAACATACCGGACTGCTCGATCAACTCGGTGTAGACTATGATGAGCGTGGCAATGTAAAATGCCAACGCTATCAAACTTCCGTTGAATCCATTTTTGCCGCAGGCGATAGTCGCAGAGGACAATCATTAGTTGTTTGGGCGATCAGCGAAGGTCGCGAAGCTGCGCGCGCGGTTGATTCTTATTTGATGGGATCTACTGTATTAGAGGCTAAGGAGAAAGGAATCTTATCGCTTCAAGGGTAACTACCTTAGCAATCACGATCTTCTGGTTAAAAAGAATAAAAATCCATTGATTTGGGCTAGGCGTTTGTCTGCCCTCCGTTGCTTTCTGCTGCCAAACAAATGATGAAGTCACATCGCTGGCTAATCGTATTTGATTAACTTTACCATCCGGACAGACAGCATTCTGCCAGTAAATTCTTTTTATTATGTCGATTCAACGAAGATTCAGCAAAGCCGACCTCGATCGGATCAAAACCGCAGTGCATCAAGCGGAGAGCAAAATTTCAGGTGAAATTGTTCCTGTCTTTGTCGAAAAAAGCGGGCATTATTCTTTGGCCGCTTACCGCGGATTTTTAGCCCTTGCCGGAATTTGCTTTTTGGTAATCATCTTTTTCGATCGATATATGCCTTCCCTTGCCATTTACGATCCGCTCTTCATATTCCTAACCGTAACCATGTTTGGATTAATTGGATCATTGGCTGCGCATTTTATTGATCCTTTCAAACGTTTTTTAGTGAGTCAACGCCTCCTCGACCAGGCCACGCGCAAGCGTGCCGAAAATGCATTCTTAGAAGAAGAAGTCTTTAACACACGACATCGTACCGGCATCATGATTTTTGTTTCGTTTTTTGAGCGCGAGGTAATTGTGATGGCTGATCGCGGTATTAGCAAAGTGGTGGATCAAAAAGAATGGGATAAATTGGTGCGGGGCATCACCGAAAATATTCGGATGGGAAAAGTTACTGATGGCATTGAAGCCGCCATTTTACGCTGTGGCGAAATTCTTTTTGAAAAAGGATTTTTGAAAACCGTAGATGATGTGAATGAGTTACGCGATGATTTGAGGATAGAATAGTGTGATGTTGGTGCAACCCATTTCAATAAAGTACATGCGTCTTCTATTAAAAACATACTTTACCGTTCTGTTATTGATCTTGAGCGAATTTGCCTTCGCACAAATTGCTGTGCCTCCGCATGAGGGCAGGTGGGTGCACGATGAAGCACATGTGCTCTCTCCTTCCGCTGTAGCTCAGCTCGAACAGATTCTCAAAGCTGAAAGAGATTCTACCTCCAATCAAATCGCTATTTTAATAGTACCCACATTGGAAGGGGAAGACATTGATGGATTTGGTATTCGTGTTGCCGAAGCATGGAAAGCCGGCAGCAAAGAAAATGACAATGGTGTAATTTTCATCATCGCTATTCAAGAGCGCAAAATGCGCATTGAAGTCGGTCAGGGACTTGAAGGTGTTTTGACAGATGCTCTTTCCAGTCGCATTAATCGCAACGAAGTAGCACCACAATTTCGTCAGGGAAATTACGATGCCGGAGTGACAGCCGGAACGGTGGCGATCATTCAAGCGATCAAAGGAACCTACAAAGGCGATGGCCCACCGGCAAGGCGCAAGCGTGGAGGAAGATCTCCCTTAACAACCATCATCATCATTATCATTATCATCATTATCATGTCGCGGAGAAAAGGTGGTGGCGGTGCGGGAGGATATTGGGCAGCTGGCTCTTTGTTAGGTGGCGGTTTTGGTGGCGGCTCAAGTAGTTCGTGGGGGGGCGGCTCTGATTATGGGGGTGGCGGAAGCTTTGGTGGTGGTGGCTCCAGCGATTCATGGTAAATAAGTTTTAACTTTTAATTCTAGATAGGTGCAAACATCTGTTGCTTCTTTGCGAAAAACTTTATTCGTACTCATTGCCTGTACTGCTTGTTCCTTCTCATCACTGGCACAAAAGGCTGTGCCCGAATTGTGGGGCCAACGCGTTCATGACGAAGCCCACATACTCAAAGCGGAAACGGTAGATCAACTTGAAAAAGATTTAGCGAGCTATGAAGATTCCACCTCCAATCAAATTGCTATTCTCATCATCCAGTCATTGGAAGGTGAAGTGCTGGAAGACTTTTCGATAAAAGTGGCAGAGAAATGGAAACTCGGCTCGAAAAAGAATGATAATGGCGTTCTTCTTTTGATCGCTGTAGACGATCACAAAATGAGAATTGAAGTGGGCCAGGGATTAGAAGGTGCGCTCACCGATGCGCACAGCAATCGCATCATCCGAAATGAAATGGCACCTGAGTTCAGGCGAGGCGACTATGATGCCGGTGTTTTAGCTGCTATCATTTCTATAAAAGCCGCCATCCGTGGTGAGTATGCCGCCGAAGATGCGTCCAACAATCTTGATGATATGGATCCCACCACCAAATGGATTATTGCGGGCGTTATATTCTTGTTTCTGGGAATATTTGCCGGTGTTGGTTTATTTTCGGATGGTGTAATGACCTGGATATTGTATGCTTTTCTTACTCCATTTTATGCAGTGTTTTTAGGGCTGATGTTTTCCTGGTGGATTTTTGGAGGCTACTTAATTGTATACCCACTGCTGCGCTTATGGATCGCTAAAAGCGGCAAAAAATTATTGAAATGGGAATCCGCCAGTGGTGGTAGTGGAGGCAGCTCTAGTGGTAGCGGCTGGTCTTCAGGAGGTAGTAGTTGGTCAAGCTCTTCTTCCAGTTCTTCCAGCAGCAGCTTTTCAGGAGGCGGTGGAAGTTTTGGTGGTGGCGGAAGTTCCGGAAGTTGGTAGCTATACCTTCGTCAGCACCAAAGCGAGCTTATTCATTTCCGCTTCTGAGTTATAAACGTGTGGCGCCACACGTATGGCATCTCCCCGAAACGACACCGCGATCTTATTCTTCTTTAAGGTCTCCACAACCTTCTCCCTGTTTCCGTTATTTGGCAAACGAATTCCAAACAAATGATGCGCACGGTAAGCAGAATCTTCAATCCAAAATCCTGCGTCTGTTAGTTGCGCTAACGCCTTCTTCGAAATCTTTTCGCAATACGTTTGAATGTTGGCTGGTTTCCATTTGCTAATTTGTTGAATTGCCGCGAGCATCATTGGCACAGCAATAAAGTTGCTATGCTCGCCTACTTCATATCGTAAAGCGCCCGATTGATAATCATCTTGATAAATTACCAGTGACGAAAAATCTTCGCTATCCTTTCGGTTGATCCAATTTTCCTCCAGCGGTTTTCCCTTGTCAAAATATTCGCCATAGTAAGCAAGCCCAATAGAATAAGGTCCCATCAACCATTTATACCCTCCACAAATCAATGCATCGGGCTGAATTTTTTGAACATCAAAAGGCAATGCGCCTACCGATTGGGTTCCGTCAATCACCAGCAGTGCGCCTACCTCCTTTGTTCTCTTTCTAATTTCTGTTAATTGAAACAATGTACCATCGGCCCAATGGACATGACCAAGTGCCACCAACCTCGTTTTGGAGTTAATGCTTTCCAGTATCCTCTCGTTCCAAATTTTTCCTCTTCCCTGACTCTGAACTGACGAAACCACTTTTAACTCACCACCTCTTTCATGAACAAGTTCTTTCCAGGAATAATAGTTACTTGGAAATTGCTCAGCAGCGACAACAACATTCTCACCTGCTGATATTTTGAGGTTCTTAGCTACAGTGGCAATACCATAGGAAACGGAAGGAATGATGACGATACGATTGCTTTGCTTTACGTTGATCAGTCGCGCAAATTCATTTCTCAACTTTTCAGTTTCTGTAAAAAAGTCGGAAGGTGTTATTGAAAACGGATTTCGCTTGCGAAGCATTCCTTTGAGACCGGCTTTTTCTACAGATTTCAGCAGGGGGCTCATGTAGGCGCCATTCAGATAAATGCCGGTAGCCGGCAATGAAAATTTAGAACGTTGATTAGAAAGCATAAAAGTTATCGTTGAAGCCCAAGTGAATCGCGTAAGTAATTAAACTCGTTTTTATTTTTTGTCCAATAATCCAAACGAATGGTTTTTATCAAGGTTGCCCTAGTAATGACGGGTTTGCTTCGCTCGGTAAATTGCTCTTCCCAGCCAAGAATTTTGAACGGAAACTTTTTTTCAAACACGATCGCCAATGTTCGTTTGGCTTTTTCAAATTGGATTGTGTAACGTATGCTATCAGCAAAATCTTCTTTTTTTAGGTTCACTTCTTGGGGCGCCAATTCTGTGTGAAGTAGTCTCGTGTAAAATAGGCCGGGTAGCAAAATCACTTTCCCGGTTGGCAATGCCTCCGGGCCAAGCCGAATGCGATTCCACAATTCATCTTCCAACAAAACATTCGGTACTGTTTTTTGCTCATCCCCTTCTTTCTCAAAATAAGAATTGGATTGTATGGCGTATTTCTTGTCTTTCCAATTCACTTGCGTGAAAACTTGTCCACACCATTCTTGCGATGACATGGTTAACTTAAGTGTTGCGGGATACTGGTTGCTGCTGATCGGAGTAAAAGCCGAAAGCATCATCGAATAGGGATAGATACCCGTGACAAAGTTTTTAGTGAAATTCATTTTCAGCACCGATATTTTATGGTCACCCGCTGCCGGTTGGTCATCCAGTTTTACTTGCTTTTTCTCCGAAAAATCTTCCGTCACAAAAATAAGTACTGCCTTACCTTCGCGCGTTTCTCCATAGCGAGACTGAGAAAGTTGATAGGAGTTTATTTCCGCCAAACCATTGTACCAATAGCTCTTAAACGAATCCGTTTCGGTAAACGAACTGTTTGCGGCCATGAGTGGTTGTTTCTTTTGACAAGATGAATAGGTGAGCGTCAAAAAGAAAATAATTGTTAAGGAAATCAATTTTTGCATACCGATTTATTAACTGGAAAAAGGTCAAACAAACTTACTCTTTATTTAACTTTGCACTAAACGATGGGTTACCAAGTTAGTCTAACGGCTATCCACGATCACACATCATATGAGAGCTACATCAGAAGTTTACAAAGGGATTGAGTTTGTTCGCATTTCATCTCTTCCCGAAGATCAAAAATCCGCTATTTGGAGTTCATTCGATCGCGAAAAAATAATCAAAATCCTGAAGGTGGATGCGCTGATGAACGATTGTATTCTCTACCGCGATTATCTCGACTGGCTCGGACATGGTCGCGCCAAAGTGATCGAAGTAAAAAACCCTATTGAGGAAGAGCCTGTCTTACTTAGAACAGCCTAATCATTTTCCGGAACCATCAGCACTTTATGCTTTCAATTGTTTGAAAGCCATCTCAAAAAATTACATTCATTTGTCATCGTTGAGCATTTCTATGCTGCTGAAAATCATCTATTTACGAATAGGTTGAGAAATTCCCGCCAGTAGTTGTCCACAAAGAAGTGATTAACCAATATCGATTTAAAGTATTGTAAATCAGATGTTTATCACTTAATAGTAAGGTAATGTGGATAACTAGTCTTTTTTGTGGACTACTTTTTTGCTCCAAATCCTTGCTTTTAATGCGTTACTGATCAGATTAATTCCATTTATAAAACTTACACCCAACCTATTCATTTCGGCCTTACTTTTACAGCCTGAGAAAAGCTTATGCGAAAATACCTTGTGCTTGGATTCTGGTTGGTTTCTTCTGCTTTAGTTGGGCAGGATATTGAATCGATCAAGCTAACTGATTTGCAAAAAATATTGCAATCACCTAGCGATAAAGTGCTGGTGATAAACTTTTGGGCAACCTGGTGTGCCCCTTGTATCAAAGAACTGCCGCTTTTGGAGAAACTTCATCAGGAAAACTCCCATGTGCAAGTGTTGTTGGTTAGTATGGATTATGATCTCGACTCGGATGTTGAAAAAGTAGTTCGCTTTCAGAATCGAAAGAAGCTGCAAGCCAAAGTTTTATTTCTGACCGAAAATGATCCCAATGCTTGGATTGACAAGATTGATAAACGTTGGTCGGGAGCACTACCTACTACATTAGTGATCAATACAAAAACCAAAAAGCGCGAACTGGTTCAAGGCGAACTCGCTGAAGGTCAACTGGAAGAATTAATTAAAAAAGTAAACAACTAAATTTTCTAAGATTATGAAAACTCTGGTTTTATCGTTGATTCTGGCGCTTTTTTGGGCGGGCGCTCCGATTAAAGAAGGTTACGAAGTAGGGGACACTGCGGCTGACTTCAAGCTAAAAAATGTGGATGGTAAAATGGTGTCACTGGCTGATTTTAAAAACGCCAAAGGATTCATTGTTATTTTCGATTGTAACACTTGTCCTTATTCAAAGGCATATAATGAACGCATCATTGCACTAAACAAAAAATATGCGGCTGTCGGATATCCTGTTATTACGATCAACGCCAATGATGATTCGAAGTCTTCCGGAGATTCATTTGAAGAAATGGTTCGAATCGCCAAAGAAAAATCGTACGACTTCCCGTATTTGGTTGATGAGTCGCAATCTGTAGCCAAAGTCTTTGGTGCTACCAACACGCCTCACGTTTTTGTGCTTACAAAAGATTTAAAAGTGGCATACATTGGAGCGATTGATGATAGTGCCCGGAAGGCAGAAGCCGTAACCAAAAAATATGTAGAGACAGCTGTGGATGAGTTACTGGCCGGAAAAAAAGTGACTACCACAAAGACCAAAGCAATTGGTTGTGGCATTAAGTGGAAAAGTGTTTAGCTCTTTGCCACATTCCAAAATAAAAAAGAGGTCGCCCGATGAGCGACCTCTTTTTTTTTCAAAGCTTTTGAATTACTTCTTATTCAAATATTCAACCGTCAAGTTGAGCATGGCTTTCAAGCCTGTTAACATACCACTTTCGTCAATGTAAAAATCCGGTGTGTGATGAGCTGATGTTTTAGCTGGGTCCGCATCCAGTGGCATTCCGCCCACGAAAAAGAAAAACCCGGGCACCTTTTGCGCAAAGAATGAAAAATCTTCAGCACCTGTTACCGCTGGAATAAGCTTCACGTGATCTTTGCCTGCCACACGCTCCAGCGTTGGCACTGCCCAAGAAGTAAGCGGCACATCATTATATGTTACCGGATATCCTCTGATAATTTCTACTTCTGCTTTGGCGCCCATGCCTTTCGCGGTATTCTCAGCAATGCTTCTAATTTTTTCATGTACTTGCTCTTGCATTTTGTTGTCAAGCGTGCGAATTGTGCCGGCCATCTCTACCGTTTCCGGAATGATGTTGTTGCGCACGCCTCCGGTAATTTTACCAATCGTGACAACGGCTGCTGCATTTGTCAATTCTAACTGACGACTAACAATTGTCTGCAGTGAATTTATTATCTGCGCAGAAACTACAATGGGGTCAACACCATTCCAAGGTGCTGCACCGTGTGTCTGGCGGCCTGTTACTTTGATATTAAGTTGATCAACTGCTGCCATCATCCCTTCCGGGCGATAGGTAAGTGTGCCCACCGGTGTGAGTGAACTAATATGCAATCCAAATACTGCATCTACTTTCGGATTATCGAGTGCACCTTCTTTAATCATTAAAGCAGCCCCTCCTTCTTCACCAGCCGGTGCACCTTCTTCAGCCGGTTGAAATAAAAATACAATGGTTCCTTTTAGGTCGGCTTTCATTTTGGTTAAGATTTCCGCTGCGCCCATTAAGATGGCAATGTGCGTATCGTGACCACAGGCATGCATCACTCCTACTGATTGGCTGAGGTATTCGCTTTTCTCTTTGGATGCAAACGGTAAACTGTTTCGCTCCACCACAGGAAGTCCATCAATATCTGCACGCAGCGCGATGGTAGGTCCAGGCTTGCCCGTTCGCAAGATGGCAACCGCTCCGGTTTTCGCCACCGGATATTTTACTTCGAGTCCGAGTGACTTTAAATGTTCAGCAATTTTGGCTCCTGTTTTAAACTCCCGATTCGAAAGTTCAGGAAACTGATGGAAATGTCTTCTCCATTCAATCACCTTTTTCTCCATTTCATTGGCTTGCTGATTGAGCTTCGTGATTACTTTGGGATTGGTTTGTGCCTGGCTAAATGTGGACGCCAATAGGGCGATAAGCACAATTGCACTTGGGCCTCTCCAGAATTTTTTTGTCATAGGTTATTAGATTCGGTTGAACCCGAAAGTAAGAAAAGAGATGAATATATTTTGGTGTTATTACACCAAGCAATTGTTATTCCACAAACAACACCAACCCTTTTAGATATTCTCCTTCCGGATGAAAGATCGAAACCGGATGATCAGCTGGCTGCGAAAGGTGATGCAATACTTTGATGGTTCTGCCTGCCTGAATGGCTGCTGAAACTACCGTGTCATAAAATAATTGTCGGTCTACCACCTGCGAACAAGAGAAAGTGAAAATAATTCCTCCCGGTTGTATCATCTTCATGGCTTCGGCATTCAAACGTTGATAGCCTTTCATCGCCTGATGTTTGGCGTCCTTATGCTTGGCAAATGCAGGCGGATCGAGTATAATAAAATCATACACATCTTTTTTGTCTTTGAGGAAATCAAATGTATCGCTGGCAAAGCTCGCATGTTGCTGTGCATCAAATCCATTGAGCTCAATATTCTTTCGCGTCATCTGCACCGCCCGCTCGGATGAATCAACCGAGTGAACTAATTCTGCGCCTCCGGCCAATGCATAAATCGAAAATCCTCCGGTATAGCAAAATGTGTTCAACACTTTCTTCCCTCTGGCCAACTCACCTACTAATTTTCGGTTTTCTCGTTGGTCCAAAAAGAAACCGGTTTTCTGTCCCTCCTCCCAGTCCACCAAAAATTTATTACCAAGCTCCAGGGCTACGTGCGGAGTTGCCGCCATCCCAAACAAATATTCATTCTCTGTTTTTGTAGGAAGCGTACCCTGACTTTTATAATAAACTGCAGTGATCGCTCCATTCATTACCTCCACAAGTGCATTTGCAATTGCCACGCGATCGGCATGCATACCTGCCGAATGCGCCTGCATCACCGCCACCGACTGGTAAATATCTATGATCAAACCGGGCAAGCCGTCTCCTTCGCCATGTACTAATCGGTAGGAATTGGTTTGATCGGAAACCACCTGCGTGGAGATTCGCTGTTGAAAGGCTTTGCTCAACTTTTCATGAAAGACACGATCGGTAGGGTTGCTTGCCGTAAATGTAATGGCGCGTACGGTGATCGTACCCTTTTGGTAATGGCCAAAGGCAACTGTTTTTTTAGTAGCATCGCGGACTTCTACCCAGTCGCCATCATCTAGCGATCCTTCCATAGATTGAATAGCACCTGAAAAAATCCAGGGGTGATACCGTCTGATCGAATGATCTCTTCCTTGTTTTAGTGTAATAACTCCCCTAATTTCCATTTTGCTTGCCGGTTGCCTCTTGACGAAAAGTAAAGTTAGTTAATATATTTGGCCACAAAATTTTTTACTATGATTCGATGGATTGCTTTATCTCTTATCGTTTTCGCTTGCAATAGTGGAGCGAAAGAACCCAACCAAAATGCTGCAACAACAACAAGTACAGATGACGCTGGGGGTATTCCAGCCAATGCTGTAAAAGAAGAGTTTGCTGATGATAGTGGCATGACGCGTGTTTTTCTATCAGTAGATGGTGGCTCTAAATCTGCCGATGGCACCTATGTGAACGGAAAAAGAGAAGGCGTGTGGACAGAATACTACACCAATGGGCTCGTTAAAACCGTCACCTCATACGTGAACGGCGAAAAAGAAGGCTTGTACATGGAGTTGAACAACAGCGGCCAGATGACCAAGCGCTTTTACTACCACAAGGGTTTGCGGCATGGCGATTATAAAGAATACAATTTTTCTAATCTGAAAGAAGAGCGCATCTACCGCTATGGAAAAATTGAAGGCACAGTAAAAATCTATTACGATAATCTCCGAGTAATGGAAGAAGGTAATTACAAAAATGGTGTGCGCGATGGGGTTTCCAAGTGGTATGATCAAGACGGCAAACTCTCCATTGAATACGAATACAAAAACGGGGAGCTGGTGAAGAAATAGTTTTACTAAACTTTTTTAAACGTGCGAACGTTGTTAGTCTATCTGTAAAGAAAGGAGCTTTCGGCTATGTGAAAAAAATTTGAAATTCATTCAACTTTTTAATCGAGAGGATCATCTCTCTTCGCGGAAAAATTATCAATCTAAAAATCTACAGTACTTATGAAACGATTCAGTTCATTATTACTGGCTGCTATTTTGGGAAGCTTCATTACCTTGGCAGCCAACTACTGGCTCGGTAATCAATCCGGGCAAAATGTAAAAATAGAACACGTGAGCGGATTGCCGACTTCGCAAGTGGCATATCGCATGAATGAAAAGGGCGAAGCCGTTGCCTTGGACTTCGCGGGCACAGCCGAAAAAGTAACTCAGGCAGTTGTTCACATTAAATCATCGCAAACAGGCAATGCCATAGCGCGTGAGCGCAATGCCGATGATCCCTTCCGCTTTTTCTTCGGGCCGAACGGCCCCGCGGAAAGAGGGCCGTCACAAAGTACAGGCTCCGGTGTAATCATCAATGCAGATGGCTATATCGTAACGAACAATCACGTGGTAAAAGATGCCGATATCGTAGAAGTTACCCTTAGCGACAACCGTTCTTTTAAAGCTGAAGTAATCGGCACAGATCCTGATACAGACTTGGCTGTTATTAAAGTAAATCAAAAAGACCTACCTTTTCTTTCCTTCGTAGATTCGGATAAATCACGTGTGGGTGAGTGGGTGTTGGCGGTCGGAAATCCTTTCAACTTGAACAGCACGGTCACTGCGGGAATCATCAGTGCGAAGGGAAGAAATATTAACATTATCAATTCCAATAATCCTGCAGTACAGAACGGGCAGCAAGCCAGCAGCGCCATTGAGTCTTTCATTCAAACCGATGCGGCTATCAATCCAGGAAACAGTGGTGGTGCCTTAGTGAATTTGGACGGTGGTCTTCTGGGAATCAATACCGCCATTGCCAGCAACACCGGTTCGTATGCAGGTTATGGTTTTGCTGTGCCTTCCAACATCGTCAGTAAAATTGTGGAAGACTTGCTGGCGTTTGGCACCGTGCAACGCGGGTGGTTAGGCGTACAGGTGGGTAATGTTACCAGCGATCTTAAAAAAGAATTTGACCTTTCGGTGAATGAAGGTGCTTATATCTCAGGCTTTGCCGAAGAAGGCAAGAGTGCCGCTAAAGATGCCGGTGTGAAAGAAGGCGAT
Source organism: Bacteroidota bacterium (assembly GCA_016191555.1). Taxonomy (GTDB): domain Bacteria; phylum Bacteroidota; class Bacteroidia; order Cytophagales; family Cyclobacteriaceae; genus ELB16-189. The sequence continues at coordinate 25,417 of JACPVX010000037.1, read as the reverse complement.
GTGGTGGTAAAAATTGATGAAACGCCTATTAAATCCAGCAGCGCGCTGATCGAATACATTGGTCGTAAAAGACCGGGCGATAAAATTTCGATGACAATTGACCGGAAAGGGAAATCTGTCATTGTGCCGGTGGTGCTAAAAAATAAAGAAGGAAAAGTGGGAACCGTCAAGCGGGAAGAGCGAGAAGGTGTAGCAATGTTGGGGTTGCAATTAGAAGATATTAACAGTAAGGCTTTAAGCCGACTTGATTTGGAAAATGGCGTGAAAGTAAAGTCATTGGAAAACGGTAAAGTCGGAAAATACACTGATATGCGCGAGGGGTTTATTATTACACGAATTGATAACGTAGTGGTAAAATCGGTGAGCGAAGTGAATGCTATCTTGAAAAAGAAAAAGTCGGGTGATTTGATCACTTTTGAAGGTGTTTACCCTGACTATCTGCGGGAGTATATATATGCACTGAGAATGTAAACTAAACCAGCTTAATTATGAGAAGGTTATTTAAGAAAGGCGAACGAGTTCGTAGCAAGATTGACGGAAAAGTGATGGAGGTATTGAAGTACATTAAAAACAATTGGATTCAGGTGAAATCCTATGACCTCGAGTCGAAAGAGGTGCGAACGGCCAAGATCAAAGAAGACAAGCTGAGTAAGGCAGCATAAAAAAAGAGCCTCGCAGAAATGCGGGGCTTTTTTATACCCATCCAAACAAACTACTTTTGAATGTTGTTTTAAAAAGAAACGGTTATCAAAAAGTTCGACATACCTACCTATTACCGCTCTTCCATCACCGGCAGGGTAAAAGAAGCGCGCAGAAAAAAAGATCTGCGTAAGCAAGACTTCTCTCCCGCTTTGTTGGATTTTGGCCCTGTTCAATTTTTTATCGCGCGTCATTTTGGTTTTTGCTATGGGGTCGAAAACGCCATCGAGATCAGCTATCGGGCGCTGGAAGAGAATCCAGACAAGAATGTATATCTGCTTAGTCAGATGATCCACAATCAGGAAGTAAACAAAGACTTACAAAGCAGGGGCATTCGCTTCATTATGGATACAGATGGCTCGCACTTTATTCCTTGGGAAGACGTCCATGCCGGTGATGTGGTTATAATCCCCGCATTTGGCACTACGCTTGAAATTGAAAAACTGCTGATCGATAAAGGTGTCGATGTGCAGAAGTACAACACCACTTGTCCTTTTGTAGAGAAGGTCTGGAATCGGGCGGAAAAATTAGGTCAGGAAAATTATACAGTCATCATTCATGGCAAACCCAAGCACGAAGAAACACGCGCTACATTTTCACACAGTGCCGGGCAGGGGCACTCGGTGATTGTGCGCGACATGGATGATGCCATTCGGTTAAGTAACTACATTGCCGGTAGCAAAACCAGCGATGGGTTTTTTGAAGAATTCCGAGGAAAGTTTTCTGATGGTTTTGATCCGGCTATTCACTTGCAGCGTGTTGGTGTAGTAAACCAAACTACAATGCTGGCCACCGAGACACAAGCCATTGCCGATTTCTTCAAACAAATTATGATCACTCGCTATGGAGAAAGTGAAATCAAAAATCATTTTGCCGACACGCGCGACACGCTTTGCTACGCTACCAATGACAACCAAGATGCCACGTATGAGTTGTTGAAGACTGATGCGGATCTGGCAATTGTAGTCGGTGGCTACAACAGCTCAAACACATCGCATATTGTAGAGCTGTGCGAGCGCCAGTTTAAAACGTATTTCATTCATTCGGCAGAGGAAATTAAATCTCGAGAACAAATTCAGCATTTCAATTATGCTCGCAAAGAGCTTCTCACCACCTATCAATTCCTTCCGGAAAAATCTCCGTTAAAAATAATTCTTACGAGTGGCGCTTCTTGTCCGGATACATTGGTTGATGAGGTGATGCTGAAACTGGTTAGTTATTTTGATAGCGCAAAAAGTCTGGACGAAGTATTGGCCGAATACTAATGCGGTGGCTCTATTTACTTTGTTTCACTCTCAGCGGATGGTCTGCATTCTCTCAATCATTTGATTCAACGCGGCTACTTTCGGAAGTGATTGTTAAAAGCTACGCGGCTAATAAGTCTGTCACACTCGTGCCTGCGTCTATTGCAGTAGTAGATAGTATACAACTTCAGCGATTCAACAACCAATCATTGGTAAGTGCTTTCAATACCATTGCCGGTGTGCGTATGGAAGAACGTTCTCCCGGCAGTTACCGCATAGCCATTCGCGGAAGCTCGCTACGAGCACCCTTCGGCATTCGCAATGTTAAATTCTACTGGAACGGTTTGCCCCTCACCGATGGCGGTGGCAACACATATCTCAATTTGTTGGACAATGCATCCATCAAAAAAATTGAAATCCTCAAAGGGCCTTCCGGCAGTTTGTATGGAGCCGGCACGGGTGGTGTGATTTTGCTGAACGGATGGTCAGGAAAGGAAAATCAGGTTTCTATCCGCTCTACCAGCGGAAGTTATGGCTTGTTCAACTTGCAGGCGGTGGCACAAGGCTCTATCGACAAAACCAAAGTAGCTTTTACCTATGCGCATCAACAAAGCGAAGGCTACCGACAGAACAGTAGCATCAACCGCAATGCGTTTTCATTGCAATTACAACATGCTATTGGAGATCACGGAGTGCTTTCATCTAGTTTGTTTTACACTGATTTGTTTTATCAAACTCCGGGCGGTCTCACGCAAGTGCAATTCGAAGCCAATCCCGCGCAAGCGCGAGCCAATGCGGCAAGCAATAAAGCAGCTGTCTACAACAAAACTTTTTTTGGTGGTCTATCTTATGATCATCAATGGAATGATCAATGGTCAATACAAATTGGTGCATATAGATCTTTTACGGATTTTGTGAATCCTACTTTTCTCAATTACGAAATACGGAAAGAAGAGAACGCGGGAGGTCGCGTTGAAACTCATTACAGTTTCAGCACCGGTTCCATCAAAGGTAAATTGACATTTGGCGGAGAGGCACAATTTTTTCACTCGCCCATTCGCAACTATGACAATGTGCAGGGCAACAGCGGCAACTTGCAAGCGGAAGATGAAATCGACTCGCGATTGTTGATTGGATTTAGTCAAGTGGAAATAGAGCTGCCCAAGAATTATTCGATTACGGTTGGTTCGAGCTATTCCTTTATCGATTACAAATTCAATCGGCTTTCAATTCAACCAAACATCCAACAACAACGAGGATTTAATCCTGCTTTTTCACCACGCTTGGCAATCTTAAAAAAATGGAATAGACATTTATCCGCTTATGGATCAGTCAGCAAAGGGTTCTCACCTCCTACTGCTGCAGAAGTTCGTCCCTCCACAAACAACTTCAACGATTCGCTTCAGGCAGAAACCGGATTGAACTATGAAGTAGGTGCTAAAGGAAGTTCCGGACGCTTTTCGTACGAAGTTGCTCTCTACTATTTTGCGCTTGATCAAACCATTGTTGTGCAGCGGCTCAACAATGCCGACTATTTTATCAACTCCGGCAGCACCGATCAAAAGGGAGCTGAAGTTACACTCGCATGGACTCCGTTTTCAAATCGACAGTCGTTGATTCGCTCAATGAAATGGTGGAGCGGTTTTACATGGAATGAATATCGGTTTAGGCGTTACAATAAAAATGGTGTCGATTTTTCAGGAAAACAGTTGACTGGGGTTCCTCCTACTATTTTCACCGGAGGCGTTGACTTGGGCTTAGGAAAATCATTTACTTTTCACGGCACTCTTCATTACACCGATCGAATTCCACTCAATGATTCGAATGCGAATTATGCTTCTGACTATCTGTTGCTTGGCACAAAGCTTGACTACTCAACAAGCATTGCGGGCAAACAACGCATCAACATTTGGGTAGGTGCCGATAATTTGCTCGACCAAAACTACAGTTTGGGAAATGATTTGAACGCTGCCGGAAATCGGTTTTTCAATGCTGCCGCGAAGCGCAATTATTTCGTGGGATTATCTTTTTCCCTTTGAGTCTTGTTCTTTAATATGTCGGATAATCATTTCCGCATGAACGCGTGAGTTTTCAATAAACCATTTGTTGGTTTTGAGTCCTCCACAAACTACCCCTGCCAAATACATACCCGGCACATTGCACTCCATGGTTTGTTCATTGTAGATGGGTGTGTGGTGTTCATCGTTTGCAAATTGTACTCCGGCCGTTTTCATAAAATCAAATGGCGGTTGGTAGCCCGTCATCGCCAGCACAAAATCATTTTCAATCACCACATTTGCGGTAGGTGTTTTTATTTCCACTTGCGTGGGAAGGATTCGCACTACTTCCGAACTGAAGTGTGCTTTAATAGACCCTTCTTTGATTCGGTTTTCAATATCAGGGCGGGCCCAATACTTTACATTTTCTCCAATGGAAGGCTCGCGGATGACCATCGTTACATCAGCACCTTTTCGCCACGTTTCCAATGCCACATCTACGGCCGAGTTGGCTGATCCAATAACGACAATCTTTTGTGCGAAGTATGGATGCGGCTCATCGTAATAATGCTTCACCTTCGGAAGATCTTCGCCTGGCACGTTCAACAAAAAGGGAAGATCATAAAATCCCAATGCCAGAATGACTTTGCGCGTGTAGTATTGATTTTTCGAAGTAACAATTTTAAATGCGTTGTCTTCTTTATTTATGGTTTCTACTTTTTCGTAGAGTTGCACATTCAGTTTCCAGCTTGTGCAAACACGTCTGTAATACTCAAGCGCTTCTGATCGGGTGGGCTTGGCATTGTTTGAAATAAACGGCACCTCACCAATCTCTAACTTTTCGGAAGTTGAGAAAAACGTCATATTGTTGGGATAGTGATACAGCGAGTTCACCAACACACCCTTGTCGACAATACGGTATGTTAGGCCGACTTTCTTTGCTCCTATGCCGCAGGCTAAACCAATGGGGCCAGCGCCTATGATTAGTATATCTAATGCTTCACTCATTTTTGTATGTTCAAGTAACTAAGATTTGTTCATGTTTAGGGCTTACCGACTTTATTTATAATGGACATTTTATAAGCTGCAAACGATTGAAATGTTATTGTATAATTGGACCTACATTTTTTTCTTGAACCTTGGTTAAGCATTTGGAACGAACCGTATCTTTGTAGATTAATCTATAGCGCTTCACATGTTTCGTTCCCCACTCCTCGCTCTTTTGAGTTTAGTTATTGCCTTAAACTCGTTTTCTCAAAGTATCAATACTTCCGCGATTTCTGGTTCGCCCTTTTGTGCAGGGGCAACGGTGAATGTTCCATACACCATTTCTGGAAGCTTTACATCCGGAAACGTTTTCACGGCTGAGCTCTCTGATCCTACTGGTAGCTTCACTACGCGTACCACTATCGGTACCCTGACATCCACCTCTGCGGGAACAATTACAGCCATTATTCCTGCTACACAAGCTGGAGGCACTCAATATCGTATCAGGGTCGTAAGCTCTACTCCTGCCGTAACAGGAATTAACAATGGAACAAACCTAACTATAAATGCGCTTGGATTGAATGCCCCTACTTTTACCGGAACAACTTTTTGTGCCGGTGCTTCTTTTACCGTTAACTATACACTAACCAACAGCTGTGTTTTTCTTTCCGGCAATACATTCACTGCACTATTGTCCAATTCAGCCGGGTCGTTTGCAAGCCCCGTTACAATAGGTTCTGTCAGCTCAACAACTTCCGGTAGCATCTCTGTTACTCTACCCACTTCCACTGTAACCGGATCCGGTTACCGCATCCGTATCGCAGCGTCCAATCCAGCCATTAACAGCCCGACTAATGCCTCGGCTCTGACGATTAATGCCCTTGGAATCAACACTCCTACTATCACTGGGGGAGCAACATCCTTTTGCCAAGGACAAGCATTTACTGTGAACTATACCGTTCAGAACAGTTGCGGTTTTCCGAATACTCCCGCCAGCAACATTTTCACAGCGCAACTTTCTGATGCCAGTGGAAGTTTTGCCGCACCCACTGATCTTGGCACAGTAACAGCATCCAACTCTGGTTCTATTAGTGCTAACATTGGCAACGCCCCAGCAGGCACAGGCTATCGTATTCGAGTGGTTAGTTCAAATGGGTCTATTGTCAGTGCAAACAATGGATCGAATCTTACCATCAACGCTTCTTCTGGTAACCCGAGTGTCTTTGGAACAACTGAGTGGAACAACTATATATATTCTGGAACCGCTTTCCCTATTTCTAGCAACACCTATTTAGGAACTTATACAGAAACAAACTTAAGCTTCAATACGGCCAACCGCTGGGCGAGTGGCACCGCTCCCAGCACTGCCAATACTTCCAGTGGTACTGCCTATAGCGGATGCCCAGTGGGAGCAAGCAACATTTCAATTAGTTTTAAGCGAACCAACTTCACTTGCGGCTACTATCAAATTGATGTGCCCACACATGATGACTATCTGCGACTTTTCATCGATGGCACATTAGTCTTCGGGCATACCAATGGTTGTTGTGACGCTCACACCAATGTATGGACCGGGTTTTTAGGGCCAGCCTCTACAGTAGAATTTCAATTAATTCAATTTGCTGGTGGCTCCGGTTTGAATGCAACGTTTAGTGCTGCAACCAATCCGTTGGTTGTAAGTAATCCGGCAACGATCTGCTCAACCTCGAACATAACCCTAAATGTTTCTGCGCCTATTTCACTGAATTACTCATGGACACCTACTACAGGGCTTACACCATCTGATGGTTTAGGCGCCAGTGTTGTTGCCGCACCCACGGTGACAACCACATATACCGCAACAGGTACCGATGCGACCACTGGCTGTACTTTAACCAAGACAGTTCCTGTTACGGTTGTATCTCCCGCTACCATCCCAACACTCTCATTGACCAACGTATCTTCGCCAATTTGCTCAGGCATAACTACATCTACTATCAGCGTTACTGGTGCGGCTACTTATACATGGTCGCCAACTACAGGCCTTACTTTTCAAAATCCAGAAAAGTCAGTTGCCATCGCCAATCCGTCATCAACAACTTCCTACACGGTTACAGGCAGTACCGGTTGTCAAACAGCCAATATCAACACCACGGTGACGGTCCAAAATGTTCCGGTTACGCCTGTACCGGCTACTGATTTTGGTAATGGTGTTTGGAATGCTTACTGCCATAACAATACGACCTTGAGCAACTATTACGGTTACTACACAGAAAGCGGTGTTAGCTTTAATACAACTACAAAATGGGGATCTTCAAATGGGCCTACAACCACTACTGGTTATGTTGGTTGTTCTTTTGGAAGCACCAACTATTCAATCAGTTTCAAGCGCACGAACTTTACGTGTGGATATTATCAAATAGATATTCCTTTTCAAGATGACTTTTTGACTCTGCTAATCGATGGGGTGCAAGTTTTTCAAAACAATGCCTACACACCTACTCTTCAATCTAATATTTGGACAGGATTTCTGGGTCCAACTTCCACTGTAGAATTCAGATTGGTAAACAATAACGGACCCGGAAATTTGCAGGTTTCGATAACTCCATCTTCCAATCGTCCTCAAACAATCAATTCGAATATTACCGTTTGTGCGGGCACCAATGCAGCGTTGTCAGCTACTTCGGCCATTACCGGAGCAACTTATTCCTGGTCGGTAAGTCCGAGTGACCCTACTGTTACATTTGCGCCAAGCTCAACTATTTCTAATCCCTTTATACAGACAACCGGTGCCACCGTTGGCCCAACTTACACCGTTACCAATACGTTAACCGATGCTGCACTTACTGGATGCTCAGTAACAAAAAGTCTCACACTAACAGTAGACCCGCTGCCTAGTACTAGCGTAACACCCGCTGCCGTAACAACTTCTTGTCCTTCTGCCGGTATTACATTAACAGCAAGCGGTGCGGCCAACTATACCTGGAGTCCATCGACAGGGTTGAGTGCAACTTCTGGATTTTCTGTTGTGGCCACACCCACCGTCACTACTACCTATACAGTAGTTGGTAGTAATAATTGTTCCATTGGCAGTGCTACCTCTACGATTACAGTAATTCCAATTCCCGCTTACACTACATTCCCGACAGGAACGTGGAATGTGTACGGCTTTAACTCTCAGACTCTTGGTACAAATTACCAAGGATACTATACCGAAAATGGAAGTGGTCCTACTGGATACAGTTTTAATTCGACAACTCGATGGACTAGCGGCACTGCGCCATCTACAGCTAATGCTACGAACGGTAATGCGTGGCTAGGTTGTACTATGAGTGCCACCAACATAAGCATGTCGGCAAAACGCACTGGCTTTGCGTGCGGTATGTATCAAATTGATATCCCTGCACATGATGACAGTTTCTATTTGTTAATCAATGGAGTAGAGGTGGCACGCCACGTAGGTTGCTGCGATGCGCACACGGCTGTATGGACGGGTGTTCTCAATTCGAACTCAACCGTAGAGTTGCAAATGCAACAAGGAGCGGGTGGCTCTTATTTAGCAATTGGATTTACATTGATCGCCCAACCGGCAGGAACAACACTGTGGCTCGGAGGAACCAGCAACGATTGGTTTACAGCCAGCAATTGGTGCAATGGAATTCCCACGTCTACCACCGATGCACTGATTCCGGTTGCAGGCCCTCAGAATATGCCTGTGATTAATAACACTGCTGCTGTTACCAGAAGTCTTACAATTAATCCTGCTATTCCTGCCGTGACCGGAACGATTACTTCTCCAGCTATCGCTGCCGCAAGTCTTACCTCTAACTCGTTCAATTTAGATGTGAATGGTAATTGGACAAACAATGGAACGTTTACAGCCAATGCTGGTTCGGTCAGTTTTGTAGGAAGCGGAAGTAACAGCACGATCTCAACCAACGGAACACAATCGTTCAATAATTTGATCATCAACAAAACAAATGGAGTAACATTCTCCTCTGGTATAAACCAGATAAGCGGCACCATGACCTTCACTAACGGAGTAGTTACGCAAAATGCTACACTGCGAATTCTGAATGGTGCAAGTGTGGCAAGTGTGAGCAATACTAGCTATGTAGATGGACCGGTAACAAAAGTTGGAAACAGTGCTTTTACATTTCCTTTAGGAAGAGCGAACCTCTACCGGCCTATTTCTATCTCTGCTCCGGCTGTAGCAACGGACAGTTACACCGCACAATATTTTAATGTAAACCCGAATGGAACGTACCCGAATGCTTCACGCGCGAGTACTATTGATCACGTAAGCGGTGCCGAATATTGGATGCTCAACCAAACATCCGGAACATCCAGCGTAAATGTTACACTTAGTTGGGGAAGCAACAGCGGTGTAGTCGATAATCTTAGCCGACTTCGGGTAGCCGCGTGGAATGGTTCACAGTGGACCGACCAGGGAAACGGAGGCACAACAGGAAGTTTTGCCTCGGGCACAATTATCAATTCGGCACCGACATCCATTTTTGGTCCATTTACTTTGAGTAGTACCTCACCTTTCAGCAATGCTTTACCGGTAGAATTGACAAGCTTCAATTGCGCCCTTACTAGCTCCGGCTTTGTTTCTTTGACCTGGACAACAGCCTCTGAAAAAAATAGTGATTACTTTGAACTGCAGCGATCGGATGACTCGCAAACTTTCAAAACGATTGGAAGAGTAAAGTCGGCCGGAACGACCATTTTGGAAACCAATTACTCTTTTGAAGATAAGTTCTCTCCGATCGGATACGCATATTATCGATTGAAGCAGGTGGACTTTGATGGAACCGCCACCTACTCGAAGCCTTGCTCGGTAGAAGGTGCTTCCGAAAATAATGCGATAAAGATTTTCCCCAATCCAAATACGAACGGCTCTGCTTACATAAACTTAAACGGTTCGCAATGCAATGGTCTCTCCATCATCAACAGCGTTGGACAAGAAGTGAATTGCAATTACACCATCGAACCCTCTCGGGTGGTTATCAACACACAGTGGCTAGCCGGGGGAGTTTATATTGTGAAAATTGTGATCAATCAAAAGTTAACTACGCTGAAGCTAATTGTTCAGAAATAATTCAATCCGTATTTTTTATTTAGAAAGGCTCCTTCGGGAGTCTTTCTTTTTTTATGACCTTTGCAGATAGTGGCTAATCCTTTCTCCTTTTATACCATTACTAATTCTTCCGAAGGCCTCTTTAAAGACAGCGGCAGTAAATTCATCTCTTTTGCTTTTCCTGTAAAGGATGAGGAGGAAGTAAGACAGCAGGTGATTGCTTTAAAGAAAAAATACTTCGATGCTACTCATCATTGTTATGCCTATATACTGGGTGCGGATAGTTCCAAATTTAGGTCGAACGATGATGGTGAACCAAATCACTCTGCTGGTGATCCAATTTTAGGACAACTGCGAAACAGAAATCTGACCAACACTTTGGTAGTCGTGGTGCGATATTTTGGTGGCACTAAACTAGGCGTAAGTGGATTGATCCACGCCTATCGGGAAAGTGCCTCGCTGGCACTGAATCAGTGTGTAATCGTAGAGAAAGATGTGACTGAAAAAATTCACGTTTTCTATGATTATGCGGCTACGCCCGAAGTGATGCGGCTCATTAAAGATTTTGGATTGGCCATTGAAGAGCAACTTTTTGAAGATCGCGGTTCGCTGGTGGCGTCTGTTCGAAAAAAGCTATTCCCCGAATTAATTGAAAAAATTGAGTTGCTGATGGCGCTAGGTCACGCTATTGAAATCGCAATACCTCCACACGAACAATCGCATCGCGATTGATGACACCATAAACATGTGGAAACAGCTTTCCATCTGACTCTTCATACTTGAGTGCATGTTGCAATAGAGATGGCTCAATGTGGAGCAACACCAGATCTCGCTGGTCTGTAAAAAAACGGTGAAGTGTCCCCGCTATCTGCTCGTGTGTGGAGCAATGAATAAATCCTTCATGCGCTAGTGATGATGTCGAATACCTCGAGTGATCGGCAAATGTTTTCCAATGCGTGGATGGTGTGATATGAAAAATTCGAGTGGATGGTCGAAGCACTCGCTGGTAAAACCGATTGTCGACTCTCATGAGCGGGAAAGTTGCCGGCAACATTTCTTTTTCAATTGAGTAAAATCCATTCTTCTCATAAAAGCGATGTGCTGCTTTCATCGTGTCAATAGTACCTAAAAAAATCTCATCGATTTGTTTTGTGGGGCACCAATTCACTAACGCATCCAGTAGTTGCTGCGCGATTCCTAATGCTGCGCCACGGTAATCCGATCGAACAAACATTTTACGGATAACGCCTTGCCCATTGCCAATATTTAATAGGGCAATGGTACCTACTATGTCATCGCCATGTGTGGCCACCCAAAAATTTCCGTGAGCGTGTTGATAGAAAGTCGAAACGCTTTGCAGATCGGGTTGATCCGCAATGGTAATCGACACACCAAACTCTTGCTGCTGAATAGGGAGGATTAATTGAATAATCTTTTCTTGGTCTCCTTCTTCATAAGGCCTGATCTGGGGCTTCATTTTTTTACTTGATACCTAAGCTTAGGATGTCTGCTGTGCGTTTGCGTGATGCTTGCAATTGTTCTTCGTTTTTGGAAAGTGCTACGTTCAATGAAGGCGCCATTTCCTTCAACTTACTCTGCCAGGCATCGGTAGGAAATTGCTTCTTAAAGCATTTTGAAAGCAAGCCCATCATTACGGCCGCTGCTGTGGACGCACCCGGTGATGCTCCCAATAACGCAGCCACGGTTCCATCTTCGGCAACCACTACTTCCGTACCAAATTCTAAAACGCCTCCTTCTTTTTTATCTTTCTTAATCACTTGCACACGCTGACCCGCTTCTTTCAGTTCCCAATCTTTCAATTCAGCCATGGGCACATATTCTTTCAGTGCTTCCAACCGTTGCTCGGGTGTTTGACGCACTTGCTCGATGAGATATTTCGTAAGCGGCATGTTGCGCATACCTGCAAAGATCATCGGGATGGCGTTGTCGAAGCGAATGGATTTTGGCAAATCCATTAAGGAACCATTCTTTAAAAACTTAGTGGTAAATCCGGCAAACGGACCAAAGAGTAATTCCTTTTTTCCATTGATGATGCGCGTGTCTACATGTGGCACAGACATCGGTGGCGACCCTACGGTTGCTTTACCATATACTTTCGCATGATGTTGTTTGATGATGTCTTCATTCAAACATTTCAACCACAAACCACTCACGGGAAAACCGCCATATCCTTTGCGTTCGTTTATCTCTGCGCGCTTCAGCAAATGCAGCGTAGCCCCGCCTGCTCCAATAAAAACAAACTTGGTATTTACCTGATCTTTTTCTTCGCTCAGCAGATTCCGGATAAATACATCCCACCCACCTTTACCATCCGGGTCCAAATCTAAGGCTTCCACATTATAGTGAACTGTTACACCCGGCATTTTGCTGAGTTGACTGATCATCGATCGGGTGAGGGTACCAAAGTTGACATCCGTACCCAAATCCATTTTTGTTGCCGCGAGAGGCTGCTTTTGATCACGTCCGTTCATGACGATAGGAGCCCATTGCTTCATCAAGTCGCGGTCTTCCGTGAAAGTCATGTCGCGAAACATGGGGTTATCTTTCATGAGGGCGTAGCGCTTTCGCAAATAGTCCACATTGGTATCGCCCCACACAAAGCTTACATGTGGAATGGAAGTGATAAACTCGGATGGCTGTGGCAGATATTTCTTTTGTACCAGATAGGCCCAAAACTCTTTCGACACTTCGTATGACTCAGCTATTTTAACAGCCTTTGCGATGTCAATGGAGCCATCGGGTTTTTGGGGAGTATAGTTCAATTCGCAATAAGCGGCATGGCCTGTACCGGCATTGTTCCATGCATCCGAACTTTCCGTACCCGCTTCATCAGCTCTTTCAAAAATCTGTATGGTAATAGAAGGGTCAAGTTCCTTCAATATGATGCCCAAGGTGGCACTCATGATTCCCGCACCCATTAGTACGACATCGGTTTGTTGAACCAATGGTTTGATCGCCTTTGTCATTTCTTTCTTTTAAATAAACCCTACAAGTTATAACGGGATTTGCAATAAGAAAAGAAAAAGTAATGACGAGGCTAATCTTCTTTCTGTTGGCTCTATTTAGGGGCCATCCAAATCATCAGTTTGATGTAGATTTCGGTAGCTACTTTCTCTGAAATAATGGTTGGTATTTTAATATCATGATCGGCCAATAACACTTTAAAATCTGAGTCGATTTTTATTTTTCCTTTTTCGACCGTAATTTTTCCAGTGATGGTTCGCGGTTGTTTTTTGCCATGGATCACGAGGGTACCCTTGGCAGTTACATCGTATGTTCCCTCTTTTGAAAAGTCGATATCTTCCACCAGTTTTCCTGTAAAAGTGGCATCATAAAATTTATCTGTTTCCAAGTATTTTTCATTGAAATGCTCGCGTTGCAAATTGCTGTTAAATCCTTCAAAAGATTGGACTTTAACCAAGAACGCAAATTGCCCGGTAGACGTGTCAAGCACTCCTTGCACTTTAGAAGAAGATGCTTTAATTAATTCCAAAATCGCGTTGGATGTAAAGGAGATTTCTCCTTTAGTGGCGGTATACTTTTGGGCGGTGGTTGTCAACGCACAGAAGAGTAATAGTGCGAGAAACTGGTGTTTAAGCTTCAGCATAGGAAAGGGTTTAGGTGTTAAGCAAAGATTGTTTTTTTCCTAGCAAATAAAAAGAGACCACCGTTGCCGATAGTCTCTGGACGAAAGATCTTCCGAAAGGGTTGCCTTTAACAATTTCTGATTTTATACTGTATGCGCTTGGCGACAAAACTGGGTATTATCTAACCATGATAGCAAATGGTAATTTCACTTTATACCGGACGCCCGCGCCAAAGTCCTCCTCCATTTTTATCACTTCTTTACTCTTTTTGCTGATGTAAAATATAGCATAGTACTTATCGCTATAATCGATTCGCAACTTCCAGCAATCCACAACTTTGTCTTCGTACGTGTGCACTTTCTCATCGCCCGTTACTTTGTATTCGTAAAACGCTGGGCCCGTTCTTCCGCCCGGATGATAAAAGTTAATTGCGAAGCGTTTTCCCGGCTTTAAATCCAGCAAGGAAAATGTTTCTAAATCCAGCTCCCAATTAAGCGTTTTAGAAGCGGCTAACTCAAAAGTTGCTTTTGTATTATTGGCCACTGAGTCAGAGCCTTTAATCTTTTGCTCTGTAAAGTCAAATGCCTCAATGCCGCTACGCTGCATAATCGTTTTATGATAAATCGGCAAAAACGTTTTTCGATCTACCAGCGAGTAAACGTAGCGATAGCTGGTTGAATCAGAGCTGTACCACTTTTGCTCTACTTCAATAGTGTTATTCTTTACTTTTAATTGCCGACTCCATATAAACGTACCGGCTTGCTTTGGTTTTTTCTTGTTTTGAAAGAACACCAGGTATTGGGCTGTTTCTTGTCGCAGTGACTGCGTAATCCATTTTTCAGGAATAGATCTGAGTGTGTCCACTTGTGCATACGCTTCCAAGGAAACCGTAAACAATAAAATCAAATTGATTCGAATGAGGTTCATCATATTTTATTTTAGTTAGTATGTGAAACAACGATGTTTTTGTCTGGCCGAAAAAAGTATTCAACCAATGCACCTATGAAATCAGCGGATGAAGGAAATTGGTCTACCAACAAATCGGGTGATCAATTGAAGCCGTTGGCTGAGCCAATCATTCAATTGGAAGAATCTTAATGGCAATGAATTATCTTTATCCTACTTTACAAGATGAATTTTTTCTTGGGGAAACATCGAACCCTTCTGCTGCATCTGTCCTTCTGGGTGCTATATACCACCTATCGGTTTTACGATATTTCAGAGTTTACCGGATGGCAGTTAGGGATTGCTTATGTAGGCATTCCCTTGATTTTTAATTTAGTCGCCAGTTACGGCCATTACTTTTTGTTGTTACCGGTTTGGCTTTCGCGAAAGCAAGTGTGGCGTTACCTTTTTCTGACATTGCTTTTGATCGGTTTTGTCTCGACTATCCGCATCCTTGTTGAAAATGAAATTTATCCTTCCTTTTCAAAGAACGTAGATTACTTCAAAACCGTAAAACTGAGCCGTGTGATCAGCACCATTTGGGATGCGCTCGGGTTTATGCTTTTTACCGGAATGATTCGCTTCACCGTAGATCGATTTGATTTGGAAAGCAAGCAAAAGCAATTACAAAATGAAAAACTGGCCGCTGAACTCAATTTTCTCAAAGCTCAAATCAATCCTCACTTTCTTTTCAACACACTGCACAATCTTAACTACTTGGTGTATGCTAAATCGGATAATGCTACTGACGTGATCATTAAACTTTCCAACATCATGCGCTATATGATTTACGATGCCAGCAAATTGAGCGTGCCACTTACCAAAGAACTGGATTATCTGCATGACTACATTCATCTTGAATCCATTCGATTGACAAATGGTTTTGATCTTCAGTTCGACAAGCACGGTGATTATCATCACGTAGAAATAGCTCCGCTGTTGATGATCACGCTTTTGGAAAATGCTTTTAAACATGGTGTGCGCGACAAGGATAAAAACAGTTGGATCAAAATGAAACTTCGCGTGAATGATCAAACCATTTACTATGAAGTGTCGAATCAAATTCTGGCGACCGATCCTACCAAACTCCGCTCAGGCTTTGGGCTTGACAATCTGCGAAAGCGGTTGGAACTAAGCTATCCCGATCGCCATCGTTTAGAAATTTTGCAAGATGCCGATATTTATACCGTTCGACTTACGTTATACCGCAAATGATTCGCTGCCTGATTGTTGATGACGAGCCCTACGCACGCAAGCTGTTGGAAGAGTTCATTCAAAAACTTCCTGAACTTAGTTTGGTGGGATCCGCAGCGGATGCTCTTTCTGCTCGCAGTATTTTAAGCAAACAAAAGGTAGATGTTTTGTTTTTGGATATTCAAATGCCCGATTTAACCGGCATTGATTTTCTGAAAAGTACTGCGCATCCTCCCATGGTAATTTTTACTACCGCTTTCGCGGAATATGCTTTGGACGGATTCGAGTTGGATGCGGTGGATTACTTACTGAAGCCGTTCGACTTCAATCGCTTTTTAAAAGCTGTCAATAAAGTTACGGAGCGTCTTGCTTCAGCAGTCAGCCAACCTGAAAAAGAAAAACATGCCGAGCGTGATTTTCTATTCGTGAAAGATGGCTATAAGCTGGTGAAAGTAGATTTGAAATCGGTGCTCTATATAAAGGGCTCACGTGAGTATGTCACGTTTGTGACCGGAAACATGAAAGTGATGAGTTTGCTTTCGCTGAAAGATTTAGAAAAAGATCTCCCCTCTGATTTTGTGCGCATCCACCACTCATTTATTGTGCGTATAGATGCTATTCAATCCATCAGTCACGAAGAGGTCTCCATTGGTGGCGAGTCCTTTCCGATTGGGGCTACATATAAAAAGCGCTTTTTAGATCGAATAGAGCGACCCTAATTTCTCTCTTTCGTTACTGATCTTTCAATGCATTTACCGGATTTGACGTTGCTGCTTTCAGAGAGTGATAGCTCACGGTCGCGAATGCTACAAACAAGCCGGCAAATGCGGCATATAGATAAACGATCCAGGTAAAGCCGACATTATAAGCAAAACCGTCCAGCCACTTCATCATAAAATAATAGGCGACCGGTGCCGCGATTAGCAAACCTATTATCACCAAGCGCAAAAAATCTTTGGACATCATCATCACAATGTTGCTCACGGTTGCTCCCATCACCTTGCGCACCGCTACCGACTTTTTATTTTGCTCCATGGTGAAGGAGGCCAAGCCAAATAATCCGAGGCACGAAACAAAAATGGCGAGGCCGGAAAAAATGCCGAACAATTGACCGAGTCGTTTTTCCTGATCAAAAAGTTTGTCGAACGTTTCGTCCAGAAACTGATATTCAAATTCATACTGCGGCAAAATTCTTTTCCACGTCTGTTCGATCTGCGCTATCATTTCTTTGATGTTATTCGACTTCACCTTCACCGCCATAAACTGACCTTCGTATTCTGGTTGCAAAAACATCACTAGCGGATCGATCTTATCATGCAAGTGTTTAAAGTGAAAGTCCTCCATCACACCAATCACCTTACCAGGATCCTTTCCACGCTCGCCAAAGTCAATAAGTTTACCGATGGCGTTTTCATTAGTCCAGCCCAAATGTTTCACCGCTGTTTCATTCAAGACAAACTCTTTATAAAACTGCTTCGTATCTGGACGAAAGTATTCGCCCGTTTTCATTTTCATATTTAAGGTTTGCAGCAAGTCTACATCGCCACTGAAGTGATACATGTTTTCCGCTTTGTTGTCTTTGGCTCCTTCAAACCAGAAACCGCTGGTGCGCACCATCTTTCCGGGTATTTCGCCAAAGCGAGTAACGGCCTCCACTCCGGCCAAGCGTTTCATTTCATTTTTTACAGACTCATCGCCCACGCTGTCGCGAGGCATCGTCAACACCACAGTTTGCTCACGATCGAAGCCCATATTTTTATTTAACATGAAATCGAGCTGTGCGTAAATAATGTAGGTTCCCACCATAATCACGAAGGCAATGGCAAATTGAAAGACAACTAATCCTTTACGGAGCAGTTGGCCTTTGAGATTACTTACAAAGTTTCCTTTGAGCACATCCGTAGGTTTAAAAGCGGAAAGGAAAAAGGCTGGATAAGTACCAGCCACTACTCCGACAAAAAAAGTGATCGCTACAAAAATTAAAATCACTAAACCATTTTCAAGCGGATTTATAACCAAGTTTTTTCCGCTAAGGGTATTAAATTGAGGTAATATCAAAATCAACACGGCCGCTGAGAGCAGCAATGCGATAAAACTAATCACCACCGATTCGCTTAAAAACTGAAACACCAACTGCGCCTTGCGACTACCCACCACTTTGCGGATGCCCACTTCGCGTGCGCGCTTCAACGATTGAGCGGTGGTAAGATTCATAAAGTTGATGCAGGCTATAATCAAAATAAAAAAAGCCACGGCCGACATAATGTAAACGGTATTCACATTTCCATTGGCCTCCACTTCCAGACCGCGGTTAGAGTGCAAATGAATAGAGGTGATGGGTTGTAACAAGATTTGATTGCGAGGCTGCTCCGGTGTCAGCTCTTGATATTTATCCATGAACTCGGAAATCTTTTTTCCGAAAGCCACATGGTCAATGCCGGCTGGTAATACCAGATAGGTGTAATGATTCGTGAGATAATTCCATCCTTGCGGTGAGTTGGGTTCCATCGGTCCAAAATTGTCAGACGACACCATCATATCCATGTGCACATGCGATGCAGAGGGAAGTGGTTTGAAAACTCCGGTAATCCGATATTCCACTTTGTCATTCAGAAGCGTGAGTGTTTTGCCAATAGGGTCTTCTTCGCCAAAGTATGCTTTCGCTTTTTCCTTGGTAAGGACCATCGAATTGATTTCCGCCAGTGCTGTTAATGGATTTCCTTTTTCGAGTTGAATATCGAGCACATCAAATACAGATGAGTCCGCAAAAAACACGCGCTCTTTGTTCTTGATTTCGTTGGCAGCATTCAATACAAAAATTTCTGCCGGTTTGATGCGCGTAAAATTTTCGACCTCGGGAAATTTATCTTTCAATAAACTGCCAATCGGAAAAGCCGATATCGCCCAGTTGTTGGCTTCGAGATTGATGGCCATGCGGTAGATGCGATCCGCATTTTTGTTTTGGCGATCGTAGCTTAATTCAAACTGCACAAACAAGGTAATGAGGATGCAACAAGCCATGCCGATAGCGAGGCCGATGATATTAATGGAAGCGTGCAGTTTGTTTCTTCGCAAAGTCCGCAGGGCCACGAGCAAGTAGCTTTTGATCATAGGTGGTGTTTTTGAATTGGTCGACCCAAAGGCTTTGCAATTACAGTACCAAAGTAAAAACCCTGCTTAATGAAGCTGATGAGCTAGCTCTAAAAGGAGATATTGATCGTCTACGGATAAAATTGTCCGATAATGAGATCGGAAATTGATAATCGGATTCTTAGTTCACAATTTTTTCTTCGGCAAAATCACCGCGCAAGGAGCGGAAGCGCTTACGGGCTTCGGCTGCATATACGCTTCCGGGAAATTTGTTGAGAAACTCACGGAAAATTTCTTTAGCCTTTTCTTTATTACCCAACTGTGTTTCATAGATATCGCCCTGCATAAAAAAGGCATCATCGGCATATACATCATCCGGAAACTGCGTCATGATTTTCTCTAAAAATGATATAGACTCCTGAAATTTTCCTTGTTTCAAGTTTAAGTTGGCTTGCAGCCAAAAATAGTCGTCCATAATTTCCTTGTTGATTCTGCCTGGCGGCAGAGTCACCCAGATATATTCACCTTCTGTTTCTACCAACGTATTCACATCGATCAAGCCATATAAAAATGCTTCGGCTTGCTTCACGAGCACTTTTCCATTTTCAAAATTTTGAAGCTGCTTTTGAGCAACATCCATTTTATTTTGATATATCAACAATTCGATGTGCGCAAATTGTTTCAATGAAAGGCCTGTGGTATCGAACGTGGTGTTTTCTTTGATGCGCATACTGAGGTCCATGGCGTCATTGGCAATCTCACGGGTAGTAGCTTGCTTCAAAATATCTAAATGCTCTTGCGCCAATTTGAAATCTCCTTTATAATAAGAGAGTTTGGCATTGCGCAATTTGGCATCATAACCGAGAGGCGTTTCGCGCTGAGATTTTTCTACTTGCGAATAGAGGAGTGTCGCTTCCCATGGTTCTTCTTTCAACAGGTACACATCACCTAACTCCATTTTCGCCTGATTTTTTAGGAGCATCGATACTTTCGGATTGGCAATGAGTTTGGAAATATCCTTTACCGCTGAGTCGAGTTCGTTCAGGTAATAACCCTTGAGCAAAGATTGGTTTAACCTTGCTTCGAAGGCGTTTGCGTTTTCCGGATAACGCGAACAAAACTTGTCATATTCCGAAATGAGGTAACGAACAGAATCCTTATTGACAGGATACGACTTTTTCACCTTTGCTTCGCGCGTGCGGATGAGGCCTAGTTGAGCCGGCAAATAATTTTCGGTATTGGCAAATTCCTTGATGACATACGAAAACGCTTTATCGGCATTGTTGTAGTCTTTATTATTGAGAGCAATTTGGGCGATTTCTAGTGTTTTCGAATTTTCTTTACGAAAACGCTTATCGTAGGCCCTAGACTGGATAAACGCTCCGTAGAAATTTTTTTGCTGCAGGTTTACCCAAATAATCAGGTCAGCATAAATTTCAGATTGCTGATACTGCTGCACTCGTTCGAGCAAGATTTGTTCGAGGCTCTGCAGCTCTTCCGGCTTGGTAATCAGAAGCTGCATCAAATTTTTTATGTAGGCGCTGTTCGCGGGAGTCTGTGTTACATAATCGAGATACTCATTCACCATCTCTGTGCGCTTGCCTTGAATTCTATATAAGTTGGCGAGCTCAAGCGCAAAAAGAGCTGGGCTGTTGGTAACAGTTCGGGCTTGTTGCAAACTGTAGACAGCATAGTCTACCAAATTTTTCGAGGCTAAGTAATCCGCGATAATTTTCGATTTATAAACATCCTCGATTTGAATTTTTATAATGCTTTTCAGGTATTTGTCGGCTTTGGCTAAATCACCGGCACGCACATACACCACGCCCAAGTCAAGACGATAGGTAATGCGATCGTCTTTTTTAATAATTTTTTCCACATAGTCTTCCGCCTGCTTAAACTGACTCATATCGAGCATCAGGTTGAGATAATTGTTGTGGATAACCGGAATGTTCTGAAAATCTTTGGCAAGTGCCTGATAGGCCGTTAGCGCTTTATTCTTTTCGCCCTTATTTAAATATTCGTTGGCGATTTGTATCTCTTGTTGATTTTGCGCAAAAAGCTGTGCACAAATGAATACTAGTATTGTATTACAAAAAATTTTTTTAAAATATAATTGGTAGTAGTTAGTCGTGTTCATTTGTGGATAACTCCTTTGTATCGAGGCTTTGTATATAACTTATGGAATTCTTTAAGGTTAATTATCACTTTTTGACAGCTGGAGTGTATAAGGTAATCTTATTTTGTGAATTGTGTATAACTTATTACACACGGTAACTTGTGAGTTTGCTTTGTGGTTTGATCGATGTTTATCCACATGTTTGGATTTGTCTTTTGTGTTGGATTTAATTTTGTGAATAGATTATAGTTTATCCACAAACTGTATTCACGTTTTAGAACTTAATTGTCAACGGTCCAACTTCCCAATTCGCTCTTACCGGGGTTACGGTTTTCCCGTCAAATGTTTTAAATAATATAATTCGTTCTGGCTCGCTACGAATGATGTAGTTACCGATGTCCCATTTGTGGTTGTTATTCGGGTCAATCGTTATTCTAAGTTTATAATCTCCCGGTTCAAGATTCTTAAAAGTGAATTCCTTGATGTTGTTAAGCTTGTAGACAACCTTGCTAGCTCTGTTGATGAGCTCTATAAAAAAGTACGGTTCTTTCGTTTCTACTTTAATTGCTAACGAACCGACCTGGTCAGGTTTGAGGATGCGGACAGTTTCTGTTTTAGATTTAGAGGAGTCTTGTTCTATCGATATAAAGCTACCTACTCCATATACTAAAATAGGTGGTGTGGCCGCTAGGGCTTTTTCTATAGTTGTTGATAAGTGGAGCGTTAGATTGAGTGTATCAAATGTAATGTGCTGATTATTAATTGGTTGGAAGGTTGTCGTGTCTACCTGAATGAAAACGCTATCATAATTGATCGATGATAGGAGTTTATTGAATCGAATGGTTTGGGAAATAGATTTCTGCTCTTGATCAAATTGAAGCGAACCGTAACTGGTTGAAAATTTTTCTTTCGACATTCTAGAATTGTTGAACTTCAAGTAGACAGAAGTGTCCTTTTGAATGTCTAAGCTATCGGTGAGTGTAATATCAAGTTGTATTGAATCTCGCGACTTTTCTTCTTTTAGGTTTCTGAAAATGACTTCGTCCTGTTTTGTGCCGAAATAGTAAATGAAGTCGTTTCGTAGATATGGATTTACTTTTATCCTAGTCACAGCTTTATTCAATCGAAGTGTAGCTACTTTTTCTGACGATCGAAAGCTGGTGACTTTGATAGGCCTTGCATCTACTTTCATTAGTTCTATGCGTAGACTGTCTTTGCTTGGAATTTCGATCTTGTCTTTTTTAAAACCGAATCGTTCAGATTTACTTTCTACTATCAGATTTTTGTTCTTGTCATCAAAGGCATATATATAATAGCCTCCTGGTTTGAGATTTTGGATTGAGAATTTTCCCGTCTTACCTGCCCTCGTGAAATAGGTTGGCGTGTGTTTAAAAATGTTGAATGTATCTGACGAGTAGAGGGCAATTGTAATTTTATCGGGAGCTTCTTCTTTGAAGAGTTCGGTTACTCTTCCATTAATTTGTAGTGAGTCAATTGTTGGTCCGGTACTGAAAGCTAACCGTAAGTTGTTGGCTGGGTTGCTCTCAGTAATGTCTTGAATAGATTCCCGAAAGGCAATACTATAAGTGGTATTTTCTTTCCAAGTTGCCTTGGTGCTAATGATGACTTTATTCTTCTTCGCTGTGTACTTTATTTCTTTTCCGATCGATGGACTGATCAGTACTTCTTCATCGGGTGCTTTTAGTTTTACGTACTCGTCAAATACCAGTTCTATGTTTTTTCCCGTAAAGTTTTTTTGATTGTTGGTAGGATTGGAGGAGACTAATTCTGGCGGCTTCTTGTCTTGAGGCCCACCACCAGGTGATGTCTGATTTGCACAGTGTGAAAAAGTAATCAGAATAAGAGCCGCCCAGAAGTATTTCATTTCTTAATTATATAAATAAGACTCGAGTGATTTATTTCTTTCGATGCTCTCCGGTTCGATTGAAATCCCTGAAGTGTTGCTTTTATCATGGAGGTAATGCTACTCTGTTGCGGATGCCTGTACTTCTCGCTTAAGAGACTGACGTAGTAGGCGTCTAGTTTCATGGGTACGACTTGTTTTATTTTCATTCCATGCTGATTCGTTAATTGCTGCATGGTGGTTTTTGAAAAGTGCCACAAATGCCGAGGCACATCATAAGCTGCCCAATATTGTTCATACAATTTAGCATCGGGAGATTCATGATTAGGTACTGCAATAAAAATTGTGCCATTCTCCTTGAGCAGCGATTTTATTTTTGCAACAGTTTCATTTAACTGGTGAACATGTTCGAGTACATGCCAAAGTGTGATCACATCAAATGTCTGATGGATTTCACTTAGGTCAGAATAAATTTTCTCTTTTACTTTTTGGGATGCTTTTTCTCGGGCAATTTCAGTGGGTTCCATTCCTGTCACTTGCCAGCCAGCCGTTTTCATATGGCTAATGAATTCACCGGTACCGCAGCCGACATCTAACAATTCACCGGTTGATTGTTGTTTAAAAATTAATTGTTCTTTCCACCGCAGTGTAAAATTTCTTGCCATCAGATAAATCCGATCCAGAATTCCTTTCCCTCCATCTGTGTGCGAGATGTAGCTATCCGACTGATAATATTTTCCGATGGCACTTGCTGCTGGTCGCGGGTTGGTGAACACAAATTGGCAGTTCACACATTTTTGAATCTGAAACGTTTCTTGTGTTGTGGTATAGTCTGCGGCCAAAAGCACATTCGTAAATTCAGATGATTGGCAGAGCGGACAGCGTGCGAGAGTTTCCAAGTTCATTACTTTCCCATATAGACAGTCAATACGGATACGTCAGCTGGCGATACACCGCTGATGCGTGATAGTTGACCGATTGTTTCTGGTTTTATTTTCTTCAGCTTTTCTCTGGCTTCTGATGAAAGCGCTTTTACACGATCATAGTCAAAGTCGGAGCGGATTTTGTAATCTTCTAGTCCTTCAATTTTTGTTGCCAGTTTTTGTTCGCGGTCAATGTAGCTTTCATACTTGGTGATGATCTCTACTTGCTGAAGAATTTCTTCCTCATACTTTTCCAGCACCTTCCCTATTTCTGGATCAATCTTTTTTAATTCATTCATGCCAATGTGTGGTCGCTTCAGCAGATTCTCGGCCGGCATTTTTTCGCTGATGGTGGCTGTACTTAATTCGGCCAGTGTATTGTTCACTACTTCAGGCTCAACCCTGAGTGCTTTCAGTTCTTTGGTGAGTTGAGCAATGGCTTCTTTTTTCTTTTGGAGAGTTTGGAAACGTTCATCAGTTGCCAGCCCAAGCTTATGACCTATTTCGGTTAACCGGAGATCTGCATTGTCTTGACGTAACAAGATTCTGTACTCTGCACGGGATGTGAACATGCGATAAGGCTCTTGTGTGCCTTTGTTGACCAGGTCATCGATGAGTACACCAATGTACGCTTCAGATCTTTTTAGAATCAAGGGTTCTTTTTCATGCACTTTGTTGTGCGCGTTGATTCCCGCCATCAATCCCTGACAAGCCGCTTCCTCATACCCAGTAGTGCCATTGATTTGACCCGCAAAATACAGATTGTCAATAAGTTGAGTCTCCAAGCTCATTTTTAGCTGGGTAGGTGGAAAGTAATCGTATTCAATGGCGTAACCTGGCCTGAACATCTTGGCATTTTCAAATCCGGGTATCTTAGTAATCGCGCTGTACTGAATGTCTTCTGGTAAGGAAGTTGAAAATCCATTCACATAGATTTCAATTGTCTTCCATCCTTCAGGTTCTACGAATATCTGATGCCGGTCTCTTTCGGCAAATCGGTTGATCTTATCTTCTATTGATGGGCAGTATCTCGGGCCTAGACCTTTAATCCTTCCCTGAAACATGGGAGAGCGATCAAACCCTTTTTCTAGTTCTTTATGGACAGCCTCGTTGGTGTAGGTGATCCAACAGCTTCTTTGCTGTGCTAATGGCTTCGTATCGGTATAAGAGAACTTGCCAGGAACTTCATCCCCTTTCTGTTCCTCCATTAGATTATAGTTGAGCGATCGGCCGTCAATGCGAGGTGGAGTTCCTGTTTTCATTCGACCTGCCTCAAATCCCAATTCAATTAGTTGTTCTGTTATTCCTGTGGCTGCCTTCTCTGCTGTTCGTCCTCCTCCAAAGTTCTTTTCTCCGATGTGTATCTTTCCATTAAGGAAGGTTCCATTGGTTAATACTACCGCTTTAGCTTTCACTTCAATACCTAAGGCGGTTCGTACACCTACTACACGTTTGTCTTTTACCAATAGTCCACTCACCATCTCTTGCCAGAAATCTACATTAGGCATTGATTCTAGTGCCAGTCTCCATTCTTCGGCAAACAACATGCGGTCGTTTTGAGTGCGTGGGCTCCACATAGCAGGACCTTTGGAAAGATTCAGCATTCGAAACTGAATCATTGATTTGTCGGACACAATTCCTGAATATCCGCCCAGGGCATCAATCTCTCTTACGATTTGTCCTTT
>JACPVX010000036.1 GCA_016191555.1 Bacteroidota bacterium | reverse complement strand
CTTGCTGGGTGAGACACTTGAACAAAAAGAACCAAAAAATTCAAGAACGAAAGATGCTCCTCCCCGCTTGCAATCACACGCCCGCCTTTATTCATCTAACTTTATTTTTGGCATTCATGAATCTGCGATTTCGTTCCGGCCAACGCACTTGTTCTACGGTAGTTCTTCGATGTTGAGACTGTTGCGGATAACTCGGAGTAGGATTCGTGTACAGAGAAAACGAAGTTCTTGTATTCTATCGGGTATATTTCTCTCCGTTCTTTTTGTTCCAAGCTGTTCGGCATGTTAGCGCAGCGCATGGCGAACCACAGATAAATTGGCATTTGCAATGCCATACGCTACTAATTAATTTTATTTTATGGCACACACCTATCGTATATACGACCAGCGCGGTCAATACTTCGTTACCTTCACCGTTCACCAGTGGGTCGATGTCTTTACCCGTCCAGATTACATAAATATCCTCTTAGATAGTTTACGCTACTGTCAAAAAATGAAAGGTCTCGAAATCTTTGGTGTGCGGTGGCTACTCTGTCGCTAATCCAAACTCCAGGAGGCTTTCCGCATACAGTGGCCGAGCTACCTCATCGACTATCTTCAGGCCTTCGATATAGATTTCGCGTTGGTGGTTGGTAAAAATGCTTTTGTGGATGAAGGTCTTCACGCGCAGAAATCCATTGATGAGATCTTCTGATTCCAGCGGCCATAGTCCTTGCGGGCTCACGTACCTGCCTTCTACGGTTGCGGGATAGGCCAGGTCCATCGTTACATACATGGCCTCTTTTACAAAGGCCTCTTCATCATCGGGCACATAGTTGGGTGTGCGCTTCATAAAACGCAGAATGGCATGTGCATCTATTTTGTTATAGATATATTCTTTTCTTTTATGATTGAGCAATTCCGTCATAAAATAGGGCTGCTTGGTATTGCTCACGTAGTGCCAGATAAAAGGCGACACATCGCCTCCTTTTGAGGCGATGTAATTCACCACATATTGATTGTGATTGATCTTGTAGTAGCTGGCGGTTTGATAATACGGCTTGCCGCTTCGCTTGAAGGCTTTGCCCAAATACTCTTGCTTTCGGCCTATCAGTGGATACAACTCGATGCAATCCCGGTCAAACTCCTTTTCGACTTCTTTTGGTGACATGGTATCTACTATCATAACAATTCATGGAATGGTTACGGTATGGGGAGCTACCGATGATAGCTCAATTTACAAAATAGTGTGAATATGTCAAGGGGGACGCCTAATTGTATGGACTATGATTTGTTTGATTTTTGTGATTCTACTAATTGTCTGGACTATGATTACAATCGGGGCACGGAAATTAGCTTCCGTGCCAGATGTGGGTTCTCATAAGTCTCTCTCGTGTATTACTTATACTTCGTCAATAGTTTCTTTAGCTCCTTCTCTCTTTTAGAATACTTATAATAGATTTCCTCTTTTAAAATAGAGCCAAGCACAAGATCTTTTATCTTCTCCTTCTCTCCTGCTTCCCGCAAACAGGCCAGATGCGATAATAATGTCTCATAGTATTTATCGATGTAATACCCTTTGTAACTCTCAGGTTTTGTTTCCGAATCAATATTCATTTTAAAATCCGGAAAGTTCAGATCTATAAACTGATAATAAGGACTTCCATTGTATTTCGGGTATTTATTAATAAACTTCATCGCCTCTGAATACCTTGGTGGCTTTACAATATTCATATATCCAAAAATTAATATTCCGTTTAGCCTCATGGATTCAAGAAAGAAAATTCCCTTTTCTGTGTCATCTTTATATCCATAGTTATTCAATTGAAAGTCCGTTGAGCTTAGATCATAGGGTTGCACTTTGTTTCCGTATGCGGCAAAAAGGACTGAATAATAGTTGTCGAGTAGTTCATACGCACTTATTTCTTTCTTATTCAGCGATTCAATCAGTTGCTTGTTATCAACCGGATTTTCCTTTCGCACATTATGATTTATTTCAACAATCATATAGATTCGTTTCAAGTCCGCGTCAGCAGGTCGTTTTAGAAATTGGTCGGTCAGTATCTGGCTATTCGGTTTGATCGTCTCCCGAATAAATGAGGAGACAAAGGCTAAATCGGTATTCGCAAACTTATCCAGGCTTGTCAGCACATTCTCCGGTGGGTTATTCCGAAACATAAATTGCCGATAGGTTTTGCCCAGTTCAATGAGTCCGTCCTCGGTTTGAGCGAAACCCATTTGATTTGCGATGAACAGTGTGGTTAGTAAAATAATCTTTCTCATGTATTCGGTCTATTTTTTGTCATAAAGTGCTATGAAGTGCAAGTTGGGATCGGATTACACCCTATTTCCCATGCGAAAACTAAAGTAGGAAACTAATGGCAAAATGTAACAATCAATCAGTGCGATTATTACTCAATTATAAGTCAATTCGATTGATTCACACCCTATCCGAATAAGTTGCCCGCTTTGGAAAAAATAGAGGATGTCGTCTGTTACGTTGGGTGTAGTTTGAATTAGCAGGGAGTCATTCGTATCCCGATCTTCTCTAGCGAAAAATGTGATATCACTCAGACAGGTTTCATCTTCTGGAGCTGCATCCGCATCTTTCTCTTGTACATTTAAATAGGAAACTCCGCGATGTTTTAATCTTATTTCCTTTACCGTCTCTCTGGCAGCCCATTCTCCGTCCGACTTTTTAAATAGAACGACTATCTCATCGGTCTCATTCAACTGCTCCATACTAACAAAGACGTAGTTATTATGAAGATCGAAAAAATGATCAGCGGTCTTTATTCCATAGTTATCAATGATTTCGAAAGTGGTGAGCATGTATGTTGAATGCAGTTCTAAATAATCACTTCTCTCAAATAGAGCTAGGTTATGGTATTAAATATCGCCTGATGCCTATTCAAATACAAAATGTTATCAGCGCTTAGTTTGGTAATTCTCTCCTTTCCAGTAACTCCTATCTTTTCAAACTCAGATGTCTTAACGCTTTCTCCTAACACAATTTTGCCGTTGTTATCGAATGTAATTAGGTGCCTGTCGAATAGCGCATCATATGTAGGCGATAATAATATTCCATTACTAACATCTAGCCTTTCTTCATTAGTTGCATCCTTCCAAGGATGGATATGAGACGCAATTAGTATTCGTGAGTCAGTGAATCCGGTAACTGCACATTGATTTTCCCATCGATTAATGATACTTTTTCGATAAGCACCCTGCCCTACTCGTGAAACAACTAAGCCAGAACGCTCTGTGACAGTAGGCGTAAAGTAATTTGGCGGTAGTTCTTCGATTAAGCTTGTTTTACCCAATTCATAAGTGACTAACGCGCCAGTACGCTTGAAGAAAAACTTAATTGCGATTCGTTCTTTTCCTTCGGTGTCCTTTGCTGGGTAGTAGTCACAGTTGAAGAAAGTTAACTCAGATTTAAATTGAACATAACCTTTTCTAGTTTGCTCAAACAAAAAAATTCGTTTACCGCCCTTAATATGATCTATGATTGCTAAGTTTCCTCGTGTGAATTTCATGTCGCCACTTTGCCCTTCACCAGTATAAGAAAATATGTTCTCATTTTCCCATGAGTCCTTGTATCCGTGTTGGGTTCCTGACCCTGTGAAAACAAATATAAAAGGATAGCTACTCGAGGGGCAAATACCACCTTGCCAATTGCCTCCGTATTGGTGATGAATATCTCTTCGCTTATATTCTTTGTTCGGTATGAATGGGGAGGGTTCGATACGTGGTTATTCTATCATAAAACAATCTATTCAAAAATCGTGTAAAATGCTTATGATCATTATGCCAAATCAATTTACAATATATTAAATGAAAATTATAGTCATGTTTATAGCGCTATCCTTAAACTTATAAGATGCGTCTCATCTATTAACTATTTCCTTCTTCTTCTTGGATAATTTGTAATCAAGCGGATGCCACTTCCTTCCTCTAGGTCTCTTCAAACTACTCGATAGGAACAATATTTCTTGACCATCTCTTGAATTGTATGCAGTATGTCTGAAAGAATACTCCTTCTTGTAACAATTAGAATATAGCTTCTTGATTTCTGGCACATTGTCATAAGAAACTATCCATTTTATCTTCTCGATTGCTATAATTTTTTCACTTACAAGTTTATGATCATTGTCTTTGTAATGATTCATATACAAACTACTTGCCTTTAAGTAATAGGGCGGATCAAAATAAAATATTACGTTATTATGAGTAGATTCCTTCTCAATCTTATCAATCAATGATATCGCATCTTTTTTGTATAATTTGATATTACGCTTTCTATTTGCAATAGCCCTTATTCGTCCAATAAGTTCAATTTTATTAAAACGGCAATCCATTAAGTAATTGCCAGTTTGATCAAGTCCACCAATCACACCAGCATTTAGTATTCCTGATCTATTTGTCCTATTTAAATAAAAGGTAGAGAAACCAAGTTCGAGTAAATCAGCTGTGCTTTTCCTCGATTGAACTTCCTTTTGCCTTTTCCATTCAGCAATAGTAAATCTTGACTTTTCTATTAAATCACAAAGCGATTCGGTATTATTCAAGACAGAATACCAAAATGCGTAGATAGATCTATCCCTATCATTTATCGTGATCTTTGAAACAAAACCTTCAAGCAACAAAAACAAGGCAACGGAAGCTCCTCCAGAATATGGCTCAACATAGTGGCCATTGATGTTATTTTCTTGGCATATTTTAGCAATAAATGGAGAAAGCTTATTTTTCCCACCGGGATATCGTAGAGGAGAATAATGCTTCATTTCTTATTTAGATCTTCCCATAATGTTACAAAAAATGACTGAAGATTATCCCATTTTAGTTTAAGCTCACTAGAAGAAGGCTGTGTAGTTGTCGAGTGAACATATTCATGGAAATTGTCTATGGACAAGTATGTATTTTCCTTTTTTGCGGAACCAACTTTATTAATGTTATTAAAAATACCTTTATCATAGCCTTTTTCTTCAAGAGACTTTACCACCCATGGGATTTTTTGGCTAATTGTATCTTCCTTTCTAAATATCTTTTGATTCATTTTAGCATAGTGATCAAGACTGATTTCCAAAAAAACTCGAAACAGAACTCCAACAGCGTTTGGCACAGCATTGTTAGTCTCATCTAATAACAGACTTTCTCGTAACTCCCTATAAATGTTATTGATCTTAACCTCTTTAATCCTTAGTGTACACATCATTGGAATTAAGAATTTTCTGGAGGTGGATTTTGGTAAAACTTTTTGCTTTTTATTCCCGGGGCCTAAACTGACACTCGTCTCTCCAAACATATTTTCGCTAGTGCTTTCTTTGATTTTTTCATCAACAATTTTAACATCTTCCTTGTAAACTGATTTGATAAAATCTTCGATCTTCTCAGTTTTGTTTAAAGCACGCGAATCAATAACGTTTCCTTTAATATCTCTCTTACTCAGTACTGAATAAATTATTATTTTTAACTTCTCGTTGAAGTCTTTATCGCCGACCACCAAATTCCGATTCTCATCAAATGAGTATTTGAATTCTTTCTTTGCAGGTGTAGTCGTAACAATTCTATAAAAAGTTGTAACAAATCCCATACCAAGAACAAGCTCCTTCATTTCTTCAGGAATATCCAATTCTCGAACAATTTTAGCTATACCAATCTTTATTAATTCGAGTGAATTTTCATTACCTCTTCTTTTGCTGTAGTGAGCTCTTTCCGTATCCTTCCAATTTACTTCATTATTTCCGTCATAATGTTTACGATCTATATATCGAAAAGCATCTTCTCTATTCTCTACGAGCACACATTCCAATGTAAGATCATCAGTGATATTTATTTTCTTACTTTCGATCTCAATAAATTCTCTTAGCTTATTATCACTGAGCAGTCCAGGATTGCATAGTAACTTGTACGCTGCTAGCCGTCTGTTTCCTTCCAAGACAATATTTTCTTCTCCATCATTCCAAACTACAATCTTTTCTAGCTGAGGTAAATCAAAATCACTAATTATAGATTCAATCAGTGTTCTTATCTTAAAGTCTGGTTTCGACACGAAATATTGAATAAGCGACACCTCATCTTGATTAAAAAACTTATCTGGCAATCTTGCATTTTCGTCCCATAGAGTTAAGTCTTTAATTGCGATATTAGTGGTTTGATTAGCCATGATCTTATAATATTGTTATCTCAAATTTCGCCCATCCCCCTCACACCTCCAAAAAAAGTCTTGTCGTAAAATCTCTACAAAACGTGTCGTTTTTTCATGACAAGAAAGTCCGGAAATCTTTTATATTACCGCGGATCTATTGGGCCTTGGGACTTAGGGGTTGGGACTTGGGGGTTGGGAGTACACACTTACGAGACGTAAAGATCAATGGTCAATGGTCACTTGTCAATGGAAATAGCACTAGTCACTAGTGCGTGTTGCGAGACGTGAAGTAGTTAATGGTCAATGGTCGTTAGTCATTGGACAACAGTCACTGCGGGTTTAGGGATTAGACATTGTTGAATGGTGAGTGTTGTTGCGGCTCTTAGCGGGTGATGGTGATGGTTGGCCACAGGCCAGTTTGAGGATTGATGTCGTCAACCCAGACCAGCACTTTATTATAATAGATCCTATCGGGGATGGTGGGGCGTTGCGGATTTTCAAACGTGTAGGTAAGCGTGTCCGTCACTGTGGGGCTCAGGGTTACATACGTTTCTATTGGTTTCTTAGCATATTTTGTAGGCACCGATATTCCGAAATAATACTGTTGAGTTAAATTATCCAGGAAGAGGAATATGGGTTTGGCTTCATACATGATTTCTTTCGTTACTCCGTCTACCTCTATTTTACTGACTATTTTCAAATCGTCTCTTTTGTAAGCAAGTGGATTACTTTGATTCAGCAAGTCCATGCCGTCACTCGTTTTATAATACGTATAAATTGGAATAGCCTGTGGGGTTGGTTGATCTACCTGAGGGGTAGCGCAGGAAGCCAGCAACGCTAGTAAATACATCAGCCTCACACTTGTTGTCATTCGTATCTGTATCATAAGCCCGATGAAAAATACGCAAGAATTGGGAATAAATTATTTGGTGTGGTTGTTTGTCAATAGTCAATGGTCAATGGTCAATGGTCAATGGGCAATGGTCAATAGTCATTAGTCATT
The DNA here is from genome assembly GCA_016191555.1 of Bacteroidota bacterium. Taxonomy (GTDB): domain Bacteria; phylum Bacteroidota; class Bacteroidia; order Cytophagales; family Cyclobacteriaceae; genus ELB16-189. The sequence continues at coordinate 10,096 of JACPVX010000036.1, read as the reverse complement.
AGTCATTGGGGGGGCGTGTCGCGAGACGTGTGGTGGCAGCTAATAGTTAATTGTTAATAGTTAATGGGGGAGCGAGTTGCGAGACTCGATGGTCAATGGTCATTAGTCAATGGTCAATGGTTAGTAGCTAATAGTTAATGGTAATTGAGACGAGGGGGTTAAAAAAAGTCCTTGATAAAATCATTCTATAGCCGACAACACGGTTTGTACGATTTGCATCGCTTGGCCTTCTGGATTGGTAGTCCAACGGCTGCCGGACATCACTACTACCAGGTCTGCATCGGGCACCACAAAAATGTATTGACCTCCATAGCCCCAAGCGAAGAACGATTTTACCGGTTTATCTTTCCACCGGAATTCTTTCGTCCACCAGAAGTATCCGTAGCCAAGTGTAGCGGTGAGTTGAACTTTTGTGGTGGTCGATTCGCGCACCCACTGCGCGGGCACGATCTGCTTGCCCTGCCACCGGCCCTCGTTCAGATACATTAATCCGAACTTGAGCATGTCGCGTGGGCGCAATCCGATGTCGCCAATGGTACCCATGGGTGAAGGTTGATCGATATAACTTTTTTCTATTCCGAGCGGCTTCAGCAGTCGGTCGGTCAACTCTTGCTTATTCTCCAAATGTGTGGCATTGCGAAGCACGGCATTCATCAACGAATGGTTGAGTGAGTTATAGGCAAACGGGAGTGTATCTGTTTTACTACGGGGCAACGAGAGTAAATACACAAACTGATCTTTCTCGTTGGCGGCCATAACGGATGTGTTGCGTGCATCGGTATAGTCATAGGTTTGTTCGTCCCACGCGATGCCGGTGCTCATCGTTAAGAGGTGGTGGAGGGTGATGTCTTTATTCTGCGCATTGCAGGCCAGCGCCTCGTAGCCTGTTAAATTCTGGCAGAGGGTTTCGTTCACACTTTTGATTTCTTGGTTTTGAAGGGCAATGCCGGTGAGTGCAGAAACAACGCTCTTGGTAGCGGACTGAATATTATAGACAAAGTTCTTATCGTAGCGGTAAAAGTATTCTTCTACTGCCAGACAATTGTGGCGGGCTATCAGCAGGCTGTGAACGTCTTGAAATTTCTGATCGATGATTTGTTGTAGGAGGCTGTCCATCTCCACCGAATCTAAATTCTCGCGGGTGCGGTTGCACACGGTAATACTGTCTTTTTGCTGTGCGGGGGGTTGATAGGAATACGTACGCGGAATACGTGGGGTTAATCCGGATACGGTATCGCTTTTGACGGATATGAAATCGAGTGGGTACTTTACTGAATCTTCTCCTATCCATTGCCCTTCGATGCGGTTGAGGGCTTTATTGAATTTTCCTTTGTATTCGGAGTAGAAATCGTGTAACCTGAAATGCAGTGAATCGTGCGAGAAGTAGATGGTGTCCAATGAAAATTGTTGCGCCTTGAAGGTTGTGTTGAGTACCACCGGAACCTGGCCGCTACAGTCCAGATAGATGTGATATGTGATATCGGGAAATTTGAGTAGTCCCAAATAACTGCCTGACGGGGTTTGTGGTGATGATGTGCAGCCCAACCCTATCAAAAGAATAAAACTGATATTGCGCATTCTATAAAAATAGATAATTGTTTGCAGGCAAGAAAGGGAGGAAGTTGAGAGTTAATGGTTAATGGGAAATGGTTAATAGAAAATGGTTGATCGGGAAGCGGGTTGCGAGACGTGCAGACTACTGTCGGAATCAGGATTTGCAGGATTTTAGGATTGACAGGATTGCACTTCGCGGCTTAACAAATGGGACACCATTTATTCGATTCTTCCGCCTAAGTAAAAATTTATTTCTACTCTCTCGTTAGGCAAAAACTTCATCTCCCGGATTGTCTCTGTGAATTCATCCGGACTGGCATTTGTACTAGCATGGACAGTGTACGCTCCACTTGTTATTTTCAGTTGATAGTGGCCATAAAAATCGGTGTGTGTGTCTCGAAGTAGCTCGTCTGCCCAAACTCCTTGGTGCCTTCGTGGTGAATAATGCACAACTTGCAATTAAGTTATCTGAATACAATTACAAACCGGGCTTATAGTAGGTGTTGCGCTGTTTATGTTTGTGGGTGATGACGATCTTATCGAGGAGGATGATGTCTGAAAATGTTTCTGCCACCTGGTATTTGCCGTCTACCTTTCTGATGAACCCAACCCTGGCACCGCTGACATAGATTCGTGTTGTTTCTACCATGCCTTTGTGGGTATGCTTGAGTTTGTATTTCCGTTCGTTGGCAACGTATCGCACGCCTGTCTTGGTAGGTACCTTCTCTACGCAGCGCATCTTCATGCGTACGGTGCGCCCTTTGGCTGATCTTTTATAGTTCACACTGGTGAGGCTATCGGGCTGCGATTCCCATTTGTTGACAATGGCCATCACGCGTGCGTATTCGGTTTCATAATTCGTCTGGGCCACGGCAGACGAGCCACACAACAGCACCGCGAAAAGGAGAAATGGTTTCTTCATGATGCAAAGAAAAGAAATGGCGGGGGAATTTGTGTTATGGGAAGGTTGTGATTTGGGGCTGGGTCTTAGGGGTTAGTCGGTGGTCAATGGGAAATAGTCAATGGTCAATAGTCGTTGGTCAATAGTCATTGGGCAATAGTCATTGGGCAATAGTCATTGGGAATTGGGGCTTCCGTTTTACTACTGAGTTGTAAATTCTGTGGTGTGGTTAAAGGTGTGGATACCTCGGAGTAGGATTCGTGTAGTGATTAAACTGAGTTATAAATGGGGTGACTTAAATGGCATAGCGAGGTGTTGTGATGCCAAGTAAATCTTAGTGCCTTGGTGCCTCCGTGGTAAAGCTTGTAGTGTGGCTTGGATTAGGATTCGGGTGAACTGCGACATCGCGAAGTGGCGTGGTGGTAAGCCTTTCGTTAGCAGTCGCGGTGCATGGCGGTTTACTGATTGCTTAGCATGCTCTTCTCCGGGTCTGTTTCATTAAAAGAAACGATGAATACTTCGGCTGGCTTTCGTGCTGTTAATCGCTGAATAAAAAGTGCGTTGGTGTCGGTCACCGGAATAACATCGGTGTGTTGATAGGAAGTGCCATTGACATCATAACGATAGATGACGCGATAGCTATCGATCACCACTTCATTGCCTTTCCATTTCGATTGACTCATTCGCGTAATGGGTGTGACGGAAATGATCTCTCCGGGGGTCGCACCTTTCCACTCCTTCGACTCGTGGTTCCTCCACCAATCGCGCAGGTTGGTTAAGTAAAAGTATATTCCGATTGAAATGGAGAAGAAAAGGATGAGTATGATCATGGATTTGATATCCCACGATTCAAGCTTTTCTCTCATTTTAAGATTCTTCAATGGAGTATAGTTTCTGACTAGGTTACTTCGCAGGTAAAGTTAGTTTTTTTTCGGGTTGGGATTTGTGAACTTGTCATTAAATCAGTGGTCAATAGTCAATGGTCAATGGTCAATGGGAATACCAAAACTTAGTGCCATGGTGCCTTCGTGGTGAATTTCTTACTTTATAAAATTACCCGCTGTCACCGTTTCTTAAAGACAAATTCAATGCGATCATTAGCTAGCAGAAACAACTGGTTGCCAATGACCCTGAATTTCTTATCGCCAATGGATAAGGATCGTGCAAAGCTGTCTGGCTTGGGTTCGCAAGGGAATGTTGGCCATGCCAATTTATCAACGGGTAGGGTATGAAATTTTATGACTGAATCTTTCACGATATAATAAAGATAATCGCCCTTAAACATTTCATCCTGAATGGTAAACGTAAGTTGCCCCTTCCCGAGAAAATGAATCATGACGTTACAGTCGGGTGCTTCACCTTGAAAGGTCTCCAGCGTCCACTGGCTGTCGAGTAATTCCTTTGGTACAATTTGCTTCTTACTTTCTTTCGGCTGTTTGGGTGAAAGGATGGCGCAACCAACCACTAAAATTCCAATCAAGAATGTTCCTATGAGTCTCGCTAGCATCCTAAAAAATCATTTCTTCTAAATCAATCTTCTATTTCTATATCATACTTAGATAAAAGTCCGGGGAGGCCGGAAAGGGAAAAGCGGGCTTTCTTCATGCGGTTGTTGGAGGGGTCGATGGAGAAATTAAAAGAGGTACGAAAATCGGATTTCTCCAGCATGGTATTTTCGAAAAGGGCTTGCAACAGATCGCACTGGTCGAAGGTGGCACCGGTGAGATCGCACTCGGCAAAATCTACTTCGTGCAATTGTGATTTGATCAGGCGGGTCTTCTTCAGCTTCACGCGATAAAAGGAGCTCTGGCCTAGGTTGCAATTTTCAAAGCTCACGGCAAAGCCTAACTCAATGCACTTGCCGAAGTGCAATCCCAGCATCTTACAATCTTTAAAGGCTACTTCGCGCAGTGCAGTGTTGGTCAGTTTCGCCAGGCTGAGATTGCAGCCGGTAAAGGAACAATCGATGAACTTGGTGTCGCTCAGGTCGCTATTCGAAAAATCGCAATTGGTAAACGTACAGTTTTCGTATTCACCTTTCGGCAATGGATTTTCCTGATAGTTGGTTTTGTTAAAGGCTTTTCCTTCTTCGTAGACAGGATTCATCATGGAAGTTTTTGTTCTGTTGCGAAGTTAAAAAAAGAAGTTGGTGATGTGACGGAGCTTCGATAATACTTTGGTGTGGAGAGTTCTGAGGATACCTCGGATTAGGGTTTGTGTGGCGACAAAACCGGGTTACTGCTTACACGCAAGTACTTTTCTCTTTCGTTCTTTTGTTCCCGCCTTGCGGGATGAAACACTTGAAACAAAAAGAACCAAAAAATTCAAGAACGAAAGATGCTCCCTCCCACTTTCCTTCACACGCCCGCCTTTATTCATCTAATTATTACTCTCTATGGCATTCATGAATCTGCGATTTCGTTCGGGCCAACGCACTCGTTCTACGATTATTCTGTGGTGTGGTTAAAGGTGTGGATACCTCGGAGTAGGATTCGTGTTGAGATAGATCTGAGTTCCAACTTACACTTAAGTACTTTTGCCTTTCGTTATTTTTGCCACGACTGCGGATGAAACCCTGTGGTTACTTGCAATCATATTCCATGTTGGTAGTGGTGACGATAGAATAGGCTGTCTTTATCTCTTGTGTGGGGTATCCTTTATCATTATACGTATACGTGCTGGTGCTGATATTTACACTGTAATCTCCTGCTATTTGGGTGTAGGTGGATTTCGTGACATTATTTACTCTCGGAACTGTAATAGACTGATCGATCCCAATGGAAGCCAGCGAATTGAATTTTGTATCGTATTCATACTCCACATAAAACTGAATGACATTACTGGCATTATATAACGTCTCCTTGTTGGCGTTTTTTGAACTGTTGTCGGGGTAGGTATACAACCGATAGCCGGTATAGGTAAGAGGTCCGCTATAATTATTCAAGTAGATCTTCTTAAGGACTTGTCCGAAGCTGTTATACTGTATGTCGGTTCTTGATAGGATGGTATTATTTGAATAATAACTCACACTTGTCAATTGACCCGATGTGTTATAAGCATATGTGTTGTAAAAGTTAGGCCCTTCTACCTTCGTGATTTTTCCGGTTGCATCATAGGTGTATGTTTCGGAATAACTATTCGATGAGGTATTATTTTTTGTCGTGTAGGTGCCCACCATTACTTTTCCATCTGTGCTGATGGTATAAACGCGCTCTGAGATAATGTCGCTGGATGAGTTGGTTGAGGTTGATTTGACTAAGAAGCATTTGTTCTTGACGTCTGCGGTTGGTTTTGCAACTTCGTCTGTGGTGCAGGCTTGGGTGAACATTACAACAGCGATTAAATACACGATTTCCTTTCCCTTCCTAATCATCATTTTCAAGTTTATAAATTCATTTCGTTCGCAGGTGCATGCAAAAGTACAAAATCAATTGGAAGGTAGTTGTTTCCTCTAGCGAGTCGGGAGGTAATTTGAAGCAAGTAGAAACTTTGTGCCTTGGTGCCTTCGTGGTGAAATCAAAGCAGTCTACTACCTACCCCATAAAAGGGAACAACCGCGCGATGGTTGATCAGTGCTTTTCATCTATATTTATATTTGAAGAGACTTGTGAAGTTTCATGCCCCTGAAAAAAATTATTCTCATACTGCTGCTGTTTGCATCTACTGCACAGGCGCAGGTAACATTCATTATTGAAGCACTGCCCTCGGGCACGCAAAACCGCGATACCATCTTTGTGTGCGGCAACTTCAACAACTGGATGCCCAACGATAAGCGCTTTATTGTGCAAAAGCAGCTGAACGGTCAATTGGCGGTAACAGTGCCCGCCACGCTCGCTGCATTTGAATACAAGTTTACCCGTGGCGACTGGATGCGGGTGGAAACTAATGAACTGAATCAGCTGACGCCCAACCGAATTTATAAAAGCGGACAGGGGAACGTGGTGTATATCCACATCGACAACTGGCTGGACCTGGGTGGTGCGCGTCCGTTTAACTACATCATTCTCTTTTTCTTCGGCTGCGCCTTTCTGTGTATGGTGCTTTGTTTGCTGATGGTGCGAACGGAAAAAAAAGATCGGAAGAAAATCCGGAGCCTGATGATCATCAACCTGCTGCTGGTGGTGTTGCTCTTGCTGGTGGTCTTGTTTGAATTCTCGAATCAGATATGGCAAAGTTATATGGTCTTTGTCTTTCACGTGAGCTTGTTTTGCTGGGGCACCGTGCTGATTTATTTCTTCAAGACGTTTACCGGATCGCACCATTTTCCAAAACTCTCTTTTTACTTTTTGCCTGCGGTGGTGGCGGCTCTGCTGGTGCTGGTGCGGATATCGAACTTCCGCTTGTTTAATTTTGCATCGGCTTTGTTGTGGCCTCCCTTTACGCGCGCCAGCATTCTTTTTATCGGTGGGGGGTTTGCGTACAATCTCTACCTGCACGTAAAAATGTTTCGGTTGTTTCGCTTTCTGGATCCGAGCGGTCCGCATGAGCGCAGCGAGAGTCAGCATTTTCTCTACTACTTCTTTTGGATATCGTTTGTGGCGGTGCTGTTGATTCCGGTCAACGTGGTGTTGGTGATGCTGGGATTCACGCATTCGTTTCTGGAAGATTTCTACCTGATCGCCATCGTTCTCTCGACTCTTATTTTTGTGGAAACGTATTTTATCTGGCGCCATCCGGAAATCATTAAGGAAGAGAAGCCGCACAGCACGCACAACTTCGACACGGGCGAATGGCCGAAAAAGCTGGATGCGCTCATGACTTCGCAAAAGCCTTACAAAAACCCCGAACTGTCGCTTTCCGATTTGGCGGAGTTGCTTGGCACCAAACCTCATGTGCTGTCGCGGGTTATCAACGATCACCACGACAAGAATTTCAGGGATTTTGTGAATCAATACCGGGTGGAAGAATTTATTGCGCTTTCCAAAACTCCGCATTTTAAGAATTACACCTTTCTGGCGCTGGCGCAAGAGGTAGGTTTCAACTCGAAATCTACTTTCAATCTGGCTTTCAAAAAGTTAACGAATCAAAACCCGCGCGATTACTTCAAAACGCACGCCCCCGATTGGCACGAGGGGCACGATTAAAAAGTCCTATATTCCTAAAATCATCTCTTTCGGGCGTTTCTTACTTGTCTGCTTTTCGAAATTCGGTCGTTTCCCGCCCAACGGTTACTCATTTTTGTCACCAGAAATATTCTGAAACCACATAATCCTTATTTTATGAAAAGATGTTTTTACGCTGTCTGGATTTGTCTTCTGCTACTGCCCGCTGCGGCCTTTAGCCAGAACGATGTGATGATGCAAGGCTTTTATTGGGACGTGCCTGTCAATGCCGCCACGCTGAACGGAACGTGGTGGGACAACCTGAGAACGAAATCGACCGTCCTTAAAAATGCCGGCTTCAAAGGTATTTGGGTGCCTTCTCCCGCCAAGGGAAACTTTGGTATTTACGACATGGGCTACGGCATTTTCGATCCGTATGATTTGGGAAACTACAATCAGAAAGGAACCGTGGAAACGCGGTTCGGCTCTCGCTCGGAGTTAGAGCAAATGATTTCTACCATGCACACCAATCAGATTGATGTGTATGCGGATATCGTGCTCAACCACTTGTATACGGGTGACGATCAGGACGAATCGAACCCGGCTGTCAAACAATATGTGTTCGATCAGGCGTACCGCAGCAGCACACAATATTCGCCCTACCCCACCAACGAAATAAAATGGGTGATCAAAAATGCAACAGCCGGTGATTACTACATTCAAATTCACGGCTACTACCTCAACAGCACCGCGAAAGTAGATCGTGGCTATGACTTGCAAATTGATTATGCTAACACAGGAATGAACTCTAACTACTCTTGGGAGTCGGAGCCGAACAATGGCAGCGGAAATTTTAACGTGTATCCGGCATCGGGCAACACGGTGCGTGGGCATATTGAAGTGAGCGATCTGGACGAATACAAAGTAACGATTAGCAGCACTACCGACATCATCATTCGGTTGACGGCTCGTAAGGAAACTTCGAACCCGTGGGCATGGTCATGGGCCGATCAAACCAACGGATATTATCCCAAGGCCATTTGGAAAAACGGTACGAACATCGCTACCACCACACAGTTGGAAGCACACACCAACACGAAGATCAATTATGTCAATCACACGGGCACCGGTGAAGCTAACCATGCGTGGGGCTATGCCGACTTTCACCCGGTAGATAATGTTGATTGGCTCGGTTTTGCCGGATCGGATGAAATCATACCCAACACCAAATTCTTTGGCAATGATTTGAACACGTACAGCACCACGGTGGCGAATCGCTATAAAGATTGGGGTGTGTGGCTCTCGAATCAACTTGGCTTTGATGGCTTCCGCCTGGACTTTGTGCGGGGCTTTCAGGAAACCTATGTTTCGAATTGGGTGAAGAACCTGCCGTTGAAAAATGGAAGTCAGCGTTTTAGTGGGGGAGACTATTGGGGGCCGGACTCCCGCATTAAGAATTGGGTGAATACGATCGCTGCAAATGGTGCTGCGGTGAATGGTTTTGATTTTCCATTGAAGTCTTCACTGACCGACTTGTGCAACCAAAGCGGCAGCAACTTTGATATGCGCTGGCTGAACCACGCGGGCATGGTGCGCAACAGTGGTGGCAACTCGCTTCCGGGCACATCTGTTGTTACCTGGATTGAAAACCACGACACCGGAAAAGAACACGACAAGTGGGTAACAAAAGATTGGAAGTTGGGATATGCGTACATCTTAACGCACGAAGGAAGACCTTGTGTCTTCTACAACCACTACTTTGGCGATGTGATGGTGGACTCTAACAACTCCGCCTTGACGGTGACGCCTGCTTCAACGCTGGGCACGGACATTCGTAAATTGATTTTTGTTCGTAAAACCTATTTGGATGGATCACTCACAGTATTGAGTGAAGTGGGAAATCCGTATCCTTCCGCAGATGCGTATAATGTATATGCCGCCCGAAGAGCCGGCAATGGCACGAAGAGCGGAGCCATTGTGGTGATCAATAATAATGAAACACAAACGAAAGGACTGTGGGTAGATGCGGCACCATCGGGTTGGGCATCGTGGGCCAATACCGTATTAGTGAATGCGTTTGATCCTACACAAACTACGCAAGTGTATTCGGACGGTCGCGTATATGTGTCTGCGCCTGCAAGAGGTTATGCGGTGTATGTAAAACAAAGTGAGTATGTCGCATTTTCAGATCCCGGTGCACGGGTTGGTGCGGTAAGCCGGGATGAGGCCAAAGAAATAGATGCCATCAAAGAAGGTGAGCCGGAAGTAAACGTGTGGTCGAATCCGGTGAAAGACAAACTACATATACAGATTACTTCTCCTCGCACGGAGCCTGCTCTTATCGAATTTTTTTCGCTGACAGGCCAGAAGATTTTTAATCATTCAACACAAACGAATCAAGAGTTGGAATTGGATGTGACAGATCAATCGAAGGGCATGTATATTTTACAGACGCAGGTGGGGTCGTTTCGAAAAACCCAAAAGATAATTAAAGACTAAAGTCGATGATTTATTCAAACGCCAGTCGCAGCAATGTGACTGGCGTTTTTTATTTAGGCGAGTACATTTAAGTTGTCCAGCCACTCCTGAATTTCAAATT
>JACPVX010000035.1 GCA_016191555.1 Bacteroidota bacterium | reverse complement strand
TTACGTAAGCTTACGTAAGCTTGCGTAAGCTTACGTAAGGTTACAAGCTGTCTGACGTCACTGTATTAAAAAAACGGAAATTCAAAAATTTTGGTCTTAAGACCTTTACTTAATTGTATTAAAATAAGTAAATATAAACTTTTTTTAAAGATTATTCTAGCCAAAATAATAAAACCGATGCACTAAAATCACAGAATTTTGCAATTTTTTATAACATTAATGGTCAACAACGGTTTGACATATTTTAAAAATGATGATGAAATTTTTTTTTCTTTGTGTTGCGTTTTAGACGAACATGATTAATTTTAATTTTAATTTTTTTATTCATCCTTTTTTCAAGAATTTTAAATAAATTCTATTTTATTTAGCTTTGGATTACTTAAATAAAAAAATTGAATTGAAATGATTTAGTGTTTTCTATAATTTTTTAATTAATAATAGAAGATAATGAAAAATTAGACAAATGTTTTCATTTTATTAGGCAAAAAAAAGAAAAGGCTTTGAAAAAGCCTAAATAACGCGTTAAAAATGCATGAAATACGCCGTTGGAAAACAGTTAAAACGGCGTTTATACATACCCCGTGAAAACTATAAAAAAACGCGTTTAAAACACCTAAAGAACGGCGTTTAAAAGGCGTAAAAAAGGCGTAAAAAGGCGAAAAATAAAATTATATTTATCTAAAAAATTCATTCGATTTTGAGATTTCTGAGATTTTTTCTCAGGAAAATATCAGAAAATAAAGTGGGATTGCCTACGCGATCAGTCCCCGCCTGTCCGAAGGTGTTGTTGTAATAAACTTCGTTCAGCGCCGAATCCAGATAGTTGTCGCCGTTGATGTCGGTCGGATTGCCCGCTCCATCAACGAAGATAAACGTCACCGAGAAGGCAAGAATGCCGCGACCGCCGCCCGGCCCGCCGACGGCGTCGAAGAAAGCGCGCGGATACCAACCCGCATTCACGATGTCGGCCAGAAAGGGATTGCCAAACCCGCCAAAGCCGAAGAAGGCGTCGAAGATGTCAGGGTCGGCTCCGCCGTCGGCGCGTTTGATGATGTCCACTTTCTGCAAACAGTTTTCCGCCTGCCAGGTTGTCAGCGCGCGATCAATCGCGGCTTCGGTCTGGGCATTGGTCAAACCGCTGTTGGTTGCGCCATCGCTTTGATCCACCAGGTAAGTGATGTTGTCTGCATCCGCCAGGCGGCGCGCATCATTTGCCACCCAACGGAATTCCTGCTGGTGAATCCGATTGGCGGGACGGCCCTGGCCGATGGTGTAAAACTCTATCTCTTCGACCGCAAGATTGAGACCTCTCGCCGCCAGTTGTTGATTCACCTGATTCATCAACGCCAAGACTTGCGGATCGCCCTGACCTGACTGAGCGGAGACATGCTTTTGAACTCCGCTCGACCCAATTAACAGAAACGCGAATACGGCTGATGCCAAAAGCGAATACTTGAACTT
>JACPVX010000052.1 GCA_016191555.1 Bacteroidota bacterium | reverse complement strand
GCTTACGATGCTGGTGGACAAGTGATGGCAACATACGATGTTACGATGAATACGAGTAACTCGGTGAATATTGCTGTTAACGACGAACAAATGCTCTACGGTGCAGGTAGATTGGGTGTGATACAATCAGCTAAAACCATTTATACCAACCAACAAAGTTTGGCCACTGAAGGTCCGGTATGGATTAATCAGTTGGGTAAAAAGAATTATGAACTCACCAACCATTTGGGCAATGTAAACGCCGTGATTACTGACCGTAAAATGGTCAGCGACGGTGCTCAGGTATTTGCGCAGCATTACTTTGATTATGCAACAGAAGGTTGGCAGGTAACATCTGGTTCCATTGCTCAAAGTAGTGGTCAGATATCCATCACCTCAAGCAACAGTGTATACCGCACCATTGGAGTGGTAGCCGGACGAACGTATACGATCGATGTCACTGCCACCAAAGGTTCGGCACCGAACCTGGAACTGTTCTTGTTTGGCGTTACACCAAGTACTTATGCACTTACAAGTGGCGCTACTACATCGGTAACATTTACCGCTACCACATCCAATACCACTTTGGGGGTTATTATTCGCGCTACAGCAGCTGGTAATTACAATTTCCAGTTGCAGGATGTAGTGATCAAAAGTCATGAGCATTACGACCCTGTGGTGATCATGAAAAGTGATTATTATCCGTTTGGTATGCAAATGCCTGCTAAACTAAATGGAAATGGCGATGTTATTGGTGGTCATTGGAACACAGGAAACTACCGCTTCGGCTACAACGGTCTTCGGCTACAACGGTATGGAAAAAGACCCCGAAACCAAAGGCGATGGGAACTCCTATACTACCGAGTTTAGACAGTATGATCCACGCCTCGGAAGATGGGCTAGTCTTGATCCGCTGATGAAACAGTTCCCTTGGATGAGTCCGTATGTTGGGTTTGATAATAATCCAATCTATTACACTGATCCGTATGGGTTGAGTAGTAGTACTAAGGATGGTGATAAAAAAGGGAAAGACGGTGGTAAATCTGGTAGTCTTGAGAAAGGGGCAGATAAGTTAGGTAATGTGGCTGATGACCTTAAAATCACAAAACGTAAGGATGGTAGTTACCAAATAGGTAATATGGTCATAAATCCTAAAAGAGATAAACATGCGGATAGTTCTCCAAAGAAAAGCGCGAATAGTTCACCAAATAAAAGCAAAGGAAAGTCAAGTATTTCTGCAACAGTTGCTATAGTTGCAACTTTTCTGAATGCACTTTATCCCAACTTAGGTAATTATGATGAAAATTGGACACAAGGTAGTCATAAGTTCAATCATTATGGAAATTCTACTGGGGGGCCATTGAAACCTAAATCTGGTATAGATGTACGCGTAGGGGGTGATGATGAGTATTCATATGATGATTGGAAGCCTTTTTCCGCTGTAGATGTGGTGGTTGAATTTTTTCCAATTTTACCTGGTAATCTAACAGGTAACGAAACTTCTGGTGGAGGAGTGGGGCAGAAATTGAAGTATAAACAAAAGTTGGGTAATAAAGCAACGGATTTAAAAGAAATAGTTGAATCAGGTAGTGATACACCTTTAACGAGGGCGTCTGATCTAATTGATGCTGGTAATGAGGCGCTTAAGAATTATCAATCAAAGCCAACATTTGAGGATATTAATATTCATGTATTGATTTTGACTAATACAAGTAGCGATTCGTTTCATGATGGACCATTATCTTATGATCAAATGAAGACCAAATACTCAAATGCACAATGGGATTCAGATGCGGGAGAATGGAAAGCTATAACTGATACAAGAACAAAGTAGGTGATTTTTGTAATACGATTTATTTAAGCAAATTTGAAGGATATGAAGTTAATAATAGTTCTTGGGTTTTTGTCTCTGATTTATTCCTGTAATTCAGGACATGTCGAAAAAAAGGAGTTTTATTCAAATGGTGCTTTGAAAAAAGTCTACAATGCTGATAAAAAAGGGCTTATTCAAGGTGAAGTTCAAGAATATTATGAAACAGGAAAATTGAAATCAAAAACTTTTTTTAAAGACGGGGTACTAAATGGCTATTCCTTCCTTTATTGGGAGAACGGTAAGTTACAGTCGAAAGGGCAATACTCTGAAAATAAAGGAATAGACACATTTTATTTTTATCGAGAAAATGGATCAAAGGAAGCAATTTCTGTATTTGATGAATTGGGAAGAAGGTTAGAGGATATATCATATTATCCAAGTGGTAAGATTCAAAAACAGAATATGTTTGAGGTTGGAACTGCTGTGCCTAAGGTCTGTGCTTACAAGACATATGATGTAACTGGTAAATTGAAAAAGAATTATCGAGATACGAAATTTGTTCGATTGACTAAAAATGGAGATTCAATAGAGTTAAATACTTTTGGTTCTCAAGAAACATCAGTGGATTCCATTAGGGTATGTTTTGTTTCCAAGTTTGAAGATGTTTCAGTTTTTGAACAGAAAAAAAGGCGTGTTCTTACATTTAAGAAAAATGAACCTGTAAGAATCAAACTTTCAGATTTAGACTATTCAAGCGGTAGAGTAAATATAATTATAGAAAGGTATACATATATGTTTTATGAAGGTGTAAGAATACCAGATTGTTTACCTTTCTATGTTCAATTCCAGAAGGATAAAGAACTACCTAATGATAATATGCAACCTATTTATTTTGACTAGCCAGAGAATCCGATGTAGATTGACTATGTTGTTCAGGAGTTAAAGGCATTAGAGAAGTATTCTGCTACGCGTGTTGTGATCAAGCGGGTGAAGAAACAGGGGTTACTTATTCCTTAGATGTTTCACCACCTTCGGGTTGTGATACCCCAGTTGGTCAATAAAGAGAAAGAACTGTAGTAGGCGTTTTTGGTAGTTGGGTTCAAGGTTGTACTAGAAAAGAATCGGTTTAGAGAGAAAAGATATACGCTCAGTCCGCCAAATTAAAAGGCGGATTGGGCGTTTTTGTTTTATTGTTTATAGGATTTAATCAGCTTTATGAGGTGTTGGATACTGGTTCTAATATCAGCAGTTCCATCGTCAAAATCTTCGTTATCAAGTATCATATCGGTGTAGAAAGCAATAAAAGGGCTGGTAATTTCATACTCAAATAGTCTTCTTGTAATGTGCCCATGAAATAGTTTTAGGTCATCGGGTACATCTTTAAAACCAAGCAAGCTGTATATGATTCGCCAGTTGCACAAAGGGTAGGTATCTACATCGCTCAAAAAGTTAGGTGTTTCAGAAAACTGCTCTATTTGTTTCCACACAAAAAGATCGGTTTCATATTGCTGAAAAATCAAATTCTCAATGAGTTGGTCTAGTCCTTTTGGTGTTGTTGGGTCAATGGGTTCAAGGAGGAAATACATGGTTGAAGTTTTTTATTTGTATGCTCTTTTAGCGTTAGCGTCTCGTATAATCAGATCCATGTACTCAAACACTTTTTGTTGTTCGTCTTGTGGCAGTTGTAGCAGTTCATCAAGTCTTCTAATGGTTTCTTTGTCGTATGATGCGTTAAGACCTTCACCTAACAGATAATCAACAGAAACGGCAAAGGCTTTTGCTAGCTTCACAATCACCTCAATCGATGGTGAGTTTTCCGAACGTTCGTATTTACCGACCATTATTCGTGAAGTCTCGATTTGGTTGGCAAGTTCTTCTTGTGACCAATTTTTGTTTTTTCTAAGCTGAATAATACGTTCTCCGAGGGTAATCATATTTATCTAAAGTTCTTGGTTTTTCTACTATTACAGCAAATTTAGGTAAATAAGTGTATCAAAAGAAATACTCTTTTTGTTGTTTGATGCAAAACATAGATTACATTTGTATCACATAGTTATCATAAAATATATTTTTCTATGCCCACATTCAGCAACGAGAACCCCGAACAACTCATCTACGAAAACGGCCTTTTGATCCTCACAGTTCTAGGCGGCATCCGCTTAGAAGGATTAGACCGTTTGCGCATCACCTTAAAAGTAGAACTGCCAAATAGTCCTAGCCCGCCACTGCGTCACAACCTCGATTTATACAACGATGTACAGCTAGAGAAATTCATCCGCAAAATAGCCGAGAGGTTAGAAGTAGGTACGAGCGTGGCTAGTGCAAGCCTTTCCGATCTCACGGCAGAATTGGAAAACTACCGTATGCAACAAATCCAAGCACAGCAAGAACACCAAATCAAAACGTACAAACTCACCGAAGAAGAAAAAGCGCAGGCGTTAGACTTTCTAACTGCTCCGCACCTGATGGAACGCACCAACGATCTTATCGGACAAAGTGGAATCTTAGGAGAGGAAATAAATAGGCTGATCATGTACGTGATATTCACGAGCCGTAAACGTTCGCAACCCTTGCACGTGGTCAGTCTGGGCGCAAGCGGAACAGGAAAAACGCATTTACAAGAACGTGTTGCGGAACTCATACCCGAAGAAGACAAGATCGAAATCACAACCCTGTCAGAGAATGCGTTTTATTACTTTGAGCGTAGAGCCTTGGCACACAAACTGATTTTGATCGAAGACTTAGACGGTGCTGAAAACTCCATGTATGCGCTCCGTGAATTGCAATCAAAAAAGCGGATCTCCAAAACCATCGCCCAAAAGAACAGCAAAGGCGAAACAAGAACAACACACTTGGTAGTTGAAGGTCCGGTAAGTGTATCAGGGTGCACTACCAAAGAACAGATCTACGAAGACAATGCCAACCGCAGTTTTTTACTCTACCTCGATGAAAGCCATATTCAAGATCAACGCGTTATGGAATACCAACGGGCACTGAGTGCCGGCCGAATAAACCAAGCCACCGAACACAACGCACAGATGTTGTTGAAGAACTGTCAGCGATTACTAGAACCGATCAAAATCGTGAATCCCTTTGCTGAATTACTGCACATTCCTGTGGAGGTGTTGAAGCCAAGAAGAACCAACAACCATTACTTGCAATTTATTGAAGCGGTGACGTTTTACCACCAGCGGCAGCGTGCCGAGCGTGTTGATGAAACAACCGGAGAAACGTACATCGAGACAACTTTAGCCGACGTAGAAGAAGCAAACCGATTATTGAAACACATCCTTTTGCGCAAGAGCGATGAACTAACAGGAGCGTGTCGTAATTACTTGGAGCGGGTAAAATCTTACCTGTTGCAAGAGAACAAAAAACAGTACACCAATCACGAAATCCGCAAGGCTCTGCGCGAGAATGGGAGCAACCAAAAACGCTACAACTTGGCACTTATCGCGGGTCATTACATCAAGCAAATCAAAGGTAAGAAAGGCACGGCATACAGCTACGAAGTGGTAAGTTATGAAGAGTTTAAAGCCCTACGCGACCACATCAACAGCGTACTCGATGAGAATATAGAACGACTAAGGCAGCTTTGTCCCGCAGCCTCGGAATCCCGCAGTGCGCGTAGCAATACTGCGGGGAAGAGTGCTGAGGGGTTCAGCAGTCCCCTACAAGTTCAAACCACGAATGAACCAGTTAAACGTAAGAAAGCCAGTTAATTAAATGGGTGGTTCTGTCCGCACTCAAAAACGATGCACCGCCCTAAAATTTTCTGATAAACACATACAAACATTGCCACACCTAAATCAACAAAGCCCCGTAGTCATTGATCAGCCTCAGGCTGAGAATAAATGTACTACGGGGCTAATCTGACAATCTGAAATCTGTTAATCTGGAATCTGTCAATCCTCCGCACAATGAAACACTTACCCCTCCACAATCCCAGCTTTATCCACTTAGAAAAAGGCTTTACCGAATGGCTCGACATCTACGGCTACAGCCAAATGAGCGTGTACAATATGCCTAGTATCGTACGCGAGTTCTTGCATTACTTAGAAACCACGCCACAGTTAAAAGCTATCAATGGGTTAGAACAGCGCCATATCAAAAGCTACTACGGGCATATCAGCACCCGCACCAACGAGCGCAGAGGTGGCGCGCTCAGCAACAACTACATCAACAAACACCTGCAATCAGTCGATAAGTTCTTAGAATACCTACGCCATAGAGGAGCAGACAACATACCATCATCGGGCATCCGTCAACTCAAACTCAACACCAAAGAAATCATAGTTCTCACACCCGAAGAAATCGCGCAGCTCTACGCAGTCACCGAGCGCGAAACTGACAACTTCAAAGAAGAAGCCATCTTTGCACGTGATCGGGCTATCCTTACCGTTTATTACGGCTGTGGTCTCAGAAGAAACGAAGGTGTACACTTAGAACTCAATGACATCAACTTAGATACCCGCATCTTACACGTACGCAAAGGAAAAAACTACAAAGAGCGGTTTGTCCCGCTCGGTAAATCAGGCGCAAAGCACCTTGAAAACTACATCTACAACTACCGTCCGTGGCTCTTAAAAACCAACACCGAAAGCCGTTTATTCATCGGCCTGAATGGCAAACCCACAACCGGTGGCACACTCTACAAACGCATTAAAATCTTACAGTTAGCTGTCGACAATCCCGACCTACAACAAAAAGAACTCACCCTGCACGCCCTGCGCCATTCCATCGCCACGCACCTGCTTAGTAATGGCATGGACTTACAGCGCATCCAACGTTTTCTAGGTCACAGTAGCTTAGAAAGTACCCAAATCTATACTCATCTTGTCGAGTCACACTGAGCGAAACGCAGTGTAGTCGAAGTGTAATCTGCAATCCAATGGAATCCTTCAAAACCTACTTACAAACCCAAGGCAAAAGCCAAAGCACCATCAGGCATTACGTCAATCACGTGTCCGACTTTCTTGCATGGTTAGACCGCGACAATACCACCCTTGAATCAGCAACAGCTAAAGAAGTAACAGGCTATTTAAACTACCTCCAACAAAAAGGACAAAGCAATGACACACGGGCGTTACGGCTTACAGCCATCAACCACCTGTTTAATTTTGAGATCGATCAGGGCAACCGCATTGTGCACCCAAGCAAGCACTTAAAAATACGAGGCAAGCAACAAAACAAACTCTATCCTGTGCTAACACGCGCCCAATTAGAAAGCATCTACTTAGATTACGCCATTCCGGTGGCAGATGATCAGCGCTCCAACCGCAATTGGTTCAAAGGTTATCTACTCGGAAAAAAACGCAACAAAGTCATCTTAGGGCTTATGATCTACCAAGGCATCACCACCACCGAAATGGAAAAGATAGAACTAAACGACCTCGACTTACGGGCAGGAACACTACACATCAAAGGCAGTCGGAAAAGCAACGAGCGCACCTTAGAACTCAAACCCGGACAAATCATGGACTTAATGGAATACCAGTTCCAAACCCGCCCCGAAATCCTGCGGTATTACAGTGATCCGACAAACGCACTGTTTTTGTCACTCCCAAAATCAGGCGTAACAACAACTAAGGACGGTTTTCAAATCTGGAAAGGTTTAAAAGCGGAACTTACAGCATGTTATCCCTTTTTCGTTGGCTTTCAGCAGTTACGTGTCAGTGTGATAGTTGGGTGGTTAAACCGATTTAACCTGCGCGAAGTACAATACATGGCGGGACACCGCTACGTGAGTTCCACCGAAAAATACTTACTCCATCAGGTCGAAGACCTGCAAGCTGATATTGATAAATTCCACCCAATGGGTTAACGTCTATCGTCTCATGTCTTTAGTCTCATGTCTCCTGTCTCAAGTCTAATTCTTAAATTTAAGCCGTACCACAATGCAAATACCCTTGAAAAAAGACCGTAAAATCCGTGTAGCAGGTTCGTTTGATCTATTCACCATCATGCGCGATATATTGCTCTTAGAAGATCCAAACGACCGCAGTAAGGAACATTTTTGGACAATCAGTTTAGACCACGGCCAAACGATTCTAAATATCGAGTTGGTTAGTCTTGGTACAGCTACCAAAGCGCCAGTAGAACCGATGGAAGTATTTAGCGTTCCGTTACAGAAAAAAGCGGTTAAGTTGGTGCTAGTTCACAATCATCCGAGCGGTTTACTCAATCCATCAGCAGACGATAAAGATATTACCGACCGATTGATACAGGTAGGCTTGATCATGCGTGTACCTGTCATTGATCACCTGATTATCAGCGAAGAAAACTTTTACAGCTTTGCCGACAATGGTTTGCTTGCCGAACTTTCCAAAAGTCTCAAATACGTACCTGCGTACATGGTTCAACAGCGTTACGAGCAACTAAGCAAGGAAAAAGGAAAGGAAGAAGGAGTTAAAGAGACGAAGAAAGAAATAGTACGTAAAATGCGTGCGCAAGGCTACGATGTGGAAGCAATTGCAACTATCACTGGTCTGTCAAAAGCAAGCATTGTCAAGATAAAAGATTAGGTTCAACCTTCGGAAAGCGGAGGATCACTTGCGAAAGAAAGAGTAGGGAAAGCGGGTTCCTCCTTCGGAAAGTGGGTGATTGCTTGCGAAAGGAAGAGTAGGGAAAAGCGGTGTTCGGCTTCTATCAATCACTCTCAGAAAAACATAAAAACAAGCATATACAAAGCGCCCTGGCAACTGAAAAAAGTTGCTAGGGCGTGCTTGTTTTTACCGCTCACGGGTTGTCTGTCGGAACTCCATCCAAGTACCCGTTTCACTTGTTTTTCTTCGGTAGCTTGCTAGTGCGCCTCACGCGTGGCTACTCTTGCCCCCTGATACCCCGAAGCGGTGTAAACAGTGTTTAATCAGGGGGCAACCGCCCCTTGTGTTATTGCTCACCGCTGGGTCGCTAGGGCTTCGGTCTTGTCATGGTTTTTGTTCCCATCGCTGGCGGTCATGTCGCTACGCCCCAAAAGGCTTTAGCACATCACCACCCGCTACCCGCAAGGGCATTGTGTGCCAAGCTCCTGCCGTCATTGGACACACAACACCCTTTTTGCTTCCCCTTCACACAAAAACACCACGCCAAGCCCTTGCGCATACTGCGTAGGTTGCTGTCTGTCCGCTCCGCGTCCATCTACAGCGCCCACCCTGCGCTCCATTCGCTTGCGTTCGCAGTTCCGCTACCCCGTTCCTCCACTTCGTTCCGTCAGGGCGAGCGCTCCACCTTGTTGGACGATTTCCACTCCGCGATTGCTCCGTGGCTCTCAGCGCGGGCTATCGCCTGCGCGCTGACACGTACTGGGTGCGCCGATAGCGAAATCAATAACGATTAAGCGCTTGATAGTGATCTAAATACAGAGTCCTTGTATAAAATCCGAGATTTTTTTAAATCTGAAAAAATCAAACTAACTTTACTTTAGGTAGACCTCAAAAACGTAAGATAAATGGTTATATATGATTATTGGACAGGACGCCCCAATGAAATAATAGCGTCCCTTAACCGAAGTGTAGCACAATACATTCGCAACCACACCGAAATAAAAATCGGAATCACCAATTTTCCTGAAAGGCGCTTTAAGCAACATCGACAGAACAAGGATTGGGATAAAATGATTGTCAAATATTCAACTTCTTCCATCCGAAATGTTGCGTATTTGGAAAAGGTATTGATTGAATACCATTGGGATTACATCACCAACCAAATATCAGGTGGAGGTGGACCAAGTGGAGAACCACCATATTATTTGTACATTTTACTTAACTACTAGTCGAAACAACCGACCGAATAGGACTACAGAATAACTCATATCAATTAAGTTTTCAATTGACTTTAGGCTTCGTGCTTTGGCTCTCGGTTATTCTATTCGTGCCATTGCCATAGGCCAAGCTAGCCCGCGGTGCTTGCTCATCCAAGCCCAAGCCCTTCGGGTTTTTACAAAACTTTTGCTCCGCGAATGCTCCACAAAACTTTTGCAAAAAGGCTTGTTTGCGCTGCACACCTCGCCCTTCTTGTTGCCTAAGCAATTGGCACTACATAGTGCGCGCGTCACTGCGCGCGGGCTTTGGTGTGCGTTTATGTTTCACTTTAAATGGTCGGTTATGTACGAAAATATGAATCCTGCGTGTATCAAAGTGGTGCTGGGTCAGATGAAAGAGAAGGAGTTTAAACGGCACTTTTCCCACATTTTGAAACAGTCGGTAAATGATCAGGACTTGAACAAACAAGCTATGTTTTATGAACTCCAGCGCTATTGTTTTTTCATGGCCAAAACACGTTTCCCGAAACTCAACGTGTTAGACCTGTTATAGCGCGCTAGAGTTCGTCAGCTCCACTACGTTACGCTTCCTTAGCCTGTTTTCGTCTTGAAAAGCGGGTTAGGGCTTCGTTATCTTGGTTCTGCGTTCGGTTCTTGGTTCTCAGGTGTCTATGTCAGGCAGAAGGTAAAAAACGCTTTACCAAGCCAAAAACGAGGCCTACCCTGATGGGCGAATTGTTAACGATTCTAAAATGGCGTACTATTCGATTAGTTGCTACGTTGTAGGAGTATTGTTGAATCTCTAAATCAAACGATCATGAACAAGAAAACGATCATTGATAAACTGGCGCTCCGCGCCAACCTAACCAAAGACCAAGCAACAAAAGCCTTAGAGGAATTAATGGATTTAGTCACTGACACGCTCGAAAACGGGGACGTTGTTGACCTTGGAGGCTTTGGTGTTTTTGATGTCGAAACCGTATCAAGCAATACAGGCACCAACCCGCACACGGGGCAACCTGTTGGCGGTAAACCTCGCAAACGCGTGCGCTTCAAAGCAGGTGCAGACCTCGACGGTTCGATCAATTAAGTACAACTAAAAGTTCGTAGCTGTGCTAAAAACGGTCAAGTTCTAATGGGGGACTAGCCGTATATGAGCCGTATACTAGCCGTAGTTGAGTCGCATATGAGTCCGATTAGAGTCGGTATAGTGGATGCGTAATCCATCCATTCGTTATAGATCAGATGTATAGTAGTGATGTATCACACAGAGAATAGAGAGGTAGTAGTTCCGGAACAGATGTAGAATAGTCGTAGATCAGTTATAGATCGTTTCAGACGCATTCAAGCACAAAAAAGGGCGTACCATGCGGTACGCCCTTCTAGTTGCATTTTAGAGCCATATTTTAGAATACACCCACCACTTTCATGGCGTTGTCCTGAGCGAAGATGTAGAGCTGTCCGTTTACCTCTTGGTAAAACTCAATACCCAGTGTTACCACAGTGCTACAAACAGCGTTCACCGTTGGTACAGCGTCCACGCTCACTACTAAGGTTTGCTGTGCTACAGCTTGGTTGATCGGCAAAGCCGAACTACTGGTGTTTGCTCCTTGGCTATCTTGCAAAGGTTGCAAGGCTTGATAAGTGCCAGTCGTAGGATCGAGCGTGTAATCGCTCACGATACCCACCCCGCAAATGATGTTAAAGTGGGTTGCTCCTGATGGAATCTGCAAGGCATTGCCCGGAACAAATCCCTCTATTACCACCGTTGCTTCATTACGCGCTGCGTTCACTGTAACGCTGTAAGGCGCTGAAAAAATGCTACTAAAGCGCACTTTGCTGTTAAACTCTACGTTGTTGAGCATTGCGCGGTTAGCACTTAACTTTACCTGTCGCTCACCCCTTGCGCCTGGCGATCGGAGGTTGATGCTTTTAAACAACTTTGTCAACTCCGATGCTATGCGACCACCTCCCATGGTCTGCAATAATCCACCCATCGCTAGGCGCAGGGCTTTAGCAGCCTTTGCAGAACCTGCAAACTCTCGGTTGTTCTCACGCGTACGTTGAAACGCCTGATCTTTTGCTATTCGCTCCTTACTCGGCCCAGTTGCCACGCGGGCGAGGGACTGACCGCCTGCAGTATAGAAGCTGATACCGCCAATGGTACCATCCAATTTAATAATCCCAACTTGTTTACTCATTACTGTTTTGTGTTGCGCCACAAAACCCGTCGACTTAGATTTTGATGGCTGGTTAAACTTAACTCTTATTAGTCAGTAAGTTAACTAAAAAGCAAGTTCAAGTCAAGAGGTGCATTGCGGAAAACCACA
Organism: Bacteroidota bacterium; assembly: GCA_016191555.1. Classification (GTDB taxonomy): domain Bacteria; phylum Bacteroidota; class Bacteroidia; order Cytophagales; family Cyclobacteriaceae; genus ELB16-189. The sequence continues at coordinate 319 of JACPVX010000052.1, read as the reverse complement.
TATTTTAACAGACCTTAACCAAGAAAGCCCCAAAACCCCTATTTTTACTACCGCAAATGGGCTGTTTACGACTATCATACCACAGTACACAGGGGGCTTTAGAACAAGTTCCAATTTTTCATTTGTACCCACTAGAAAAAAATGGTTCCGTAAAAAAAAATCGTGTAAGTTACTATACCTTCGGCTACAACGGTATGGAAAAAGACCCCGAAACCAAAGGCGATGGGAACTCCTATACTACCGAGTTTAGACAGTATGATCCACGCCTCGGAAGATGGGCTAGTCTTGATCCGCTGATGAAACAGTTCCCTTGGATGAG
>JACPVX010000051.1 GCA_016191555.1 Bacteroidota bacterium | reverse complement strand
TTCAACATGGGCGCGATGGAAAACAAGGGCCTGAACATTTTCATCTTATAATTCTGTTACGCTCACTAAATGACTAACTTTCTTAACCATCCCCTGAATTTGAGGAGTATATTCTACCTCTACTGAATGATTTACCTTCCCAAGACCCAACGACTGAATAGTACGCTGTTGAGTCTCTGGTCTTTTAATCATGCTACGAGTTTGAGTAATCTTCACTTTTGCCATGACGCTTATCCGTTAAATACTTTTGACAATGAAACTCCTCTGTTACGAGCGATTGTTTGAGGATCGCGCATGGTAGTAAGAGCTTTGAATGTTGCTTTTACCACGTTGTGAGGGTTTGATGAACCTTTTGACTTTGCCAATACGTTGTGAACACCGGCACTTTCCAAAACGGCACGCATCGCACCACCGGCAATTACTCCTGTACCAGGAGAAGCTGGTTTTAACAATACGAAACCACCACCAAATTTACCAAGTGATTCGTGGGGAACTGTTCCTTTAATAATAGGAACTTTCACCAAATGCTTTTTTGCGTCATCAATACCTTTGGTGATTGCATCAGTTACCTCGTTGGCTTTGCCAAGTCCGTATCCAACTACACCATTGCCATCTCCAACTACTACAATAGCTGCGAAACTAAATCTTCTACCACCCTTAACCACTTTCGCTACGCGCTGAATGGCAACCACCTTTTCTTTAAGGTCGATTTCGCTTGCTTTTACTGTGCTGACGTTACTTTGTGTCATGCTATTAGAATTTTAAACCACCCTCTCTGGCTCCTTCCGCCAAAGCTTTGATATTACCATGATATAAGTATCCATTGCGATCGAACACGATCTCCTGAATACCGCTTGCTAACGCCTTCTCAGCCACCTTCTGTCCAACTGACTTAGAGACTGGCAAGGTAACTCCACCATCTTTCGATAAATCTTTAGATGATGCCGCTAGCAACGTGTGTCCTTTTGTGTCATCAATAATCTGTGCATAAATAGCACGATTACTCTTGAACACAGTAAGTCTAGGACGTACTGTAGTTCCTTCCACTTTTTTGCGGATACCTTTCTTAATGCGTAATCTTCTGTTCTTAATATTTGGCATACTCTACTATTATTTAGCAGCTGCTTTACCAGCCTTTCTGCGAACGAATTCTCCAACGTAACGAATACCTTTTCCTTTGTAAGGCTCAACGCTGCGCAATGATTTGATTTTTGCAGCTACCTGACCGATCAATTGCTTGTCTGTTCCTTCTAAAGTAATTATCGGATTTTGACCTTTCTCCTGCGTAGCTAACACCTTCAATTCTGAAGGAATAGCCATGATAATGCTGTGTGAATATCCTAAGCTAAGATCTAGTACGTTTCCTTGAGCAGAGGCTTTAAAACCTACACCAATCACTTCTAACTGTCTCTTGTAGCCAGTGCTAACGCCTTCGATCATATTGGCAATCAGCGAGCGGTATAAACCGTGCATAGCCTTGTGACGCTTTTGTTCTGTTGGTCTTTGCACCAACACGTTGCCTTCTTCGAAGGTGATTTTAAAATCAGGATCAATAATTTGCTTCAGTTCGCCTTTTGGACCTTTCACGGTCACATAGCGATCATTAAAAGTGCATGTTACACCTTTTGGAAGTTCTATCGGAAGTCTACCTATACGTGACATATTCTATTTCGATTAGTAGATGTAACATAAAACCTCGCCACCTACATTCAATGCCTTTGCTTCCTTATCGGTAATTACACCTTTTGAAGTTGAAAGGATGGCGATGCCTAATCCGTTCAATACTTTGGGAAGATTGCCAGCACCTTTATACTGACGAAGACCAGGAGAGCTGACACGATCTAATTTCGTGATCGCAGATTCCTTAGTTTCTGGATTGTACTTCAAGGCAATCTTAATGCTACCTTGTTTGTTGGCTGTCTCCTCAAATTTATAGTTGAGGATGTAACCTTTGTCGAAAAGTACCTTGGTAACCTCTTTCTTCAAGTTAGAGGCAGGAACTTCTACCACGCGGTGCCGTGCCTTGATGGCGTTGCGCAACCGGGTTAAATAATCTGCGATAGGATCTGTCGTCTTCATTTCACTTTTCTTTAAAAAGCAAGCCCCATCTTTTTGAACGGGGCTGCAAAGATAAATAACAATTTTAGTTATCCAAACTGTTACCCGGTTTCGTTGTAAAAACGACCTCGGTACTCAGCAACCAATAAAATACTACTCGAACTACCAGCTAGCCTTTGTTATGCCTGGTATTTTACCATCACTTGCCAACTGGCGGAACTGATTCCGGCATATGCCAAACTTTGACATATAACCTCTAGGTCTTCCTGTAAGCTTGCAGCGGCTGTGCAACCGAACTTTTGACGAGCTTCTTGGAAGTTTATCCAATGATACCCAGTCGCCAGCTTCTTTTAAAGCGGCACGTTTTTTTGCATAGCGCTCCACTAAGCGCGATTTCTTCTTATCTCTTGCAATGACTGCTAATTTTGCCATGCTATTAGTTTTTAGTTACGAAAGGCATACCGAATGCTTTCAAAAGCTCATAGCTTTCTTCATCGGTAGTTGCGGTAGTTACAAATGTGATATCCATACCATTGATCTTTGTTACCTTATCAATGGAAATTTCAGGGAAGATGATCTGTTCCTTTACACCAAGAGTGTAGTTTCCGCGACCATCAAATCCTTTATCATTTACACCTTTAAAATCGCGTACCCGAGGAAGTGCGACATTCATCAATCTGTCCATGAATTCGTACATCCGATCTCCGCGAAGAGTAACTTTCGCTCCGATAGCCTGATTGCCACGTAGCTTAAAGTTAGAAATATCTTTCTTCGATTTGGTAGATACCGCCTTTTGGCCAGAGATTGTAGTAAGCTCTTCTACGCCTACCTCAATCAATTTCTTGTCAGCTACCGCTGCACCAATACCTTTGTTGATGCAAATTTTCTCGACTTTAGGTACCTGCATGACCGATTGATACTGAAACTTTTCTTTCAGTCCGGGCACGATTTCCTTGAGGTACTTCTCTTTTAATCTGGGCGTTGCCATTATTTTATAAATTCACCTGTTTTCTTAGAATATCTTTGAAGCTTGCCTTCGGCATTTACTTTACGACCGGTGCGAACCGCTTTTCCAGTCGCTCCGTCCACTACCATCAAATTGCTGATGTGTATCGTTCCTTCTGTCTTTTTGATACCACCCTCTGGCTTACCAGCTGTTGGCTTTTGGTGCTTTGTGATGATATTGATACCTTCTACAATAGCACGGCTTTTGTCCGCAATGATTTCAAGAACAGTACCTGTTTTTGATTTATCATCTCCAGCCAACACCTTTACAGTGTCACCTTTCTTAATGTGCAGCTTCTGCTGCTTGTTTGATTTCCTTTCCATGATTATAATACTTCAGGAGCTAATGAAATGATTTTCATGAACTGCTTTTCGCGCAATTCGCGTGCAACTGGACCGAAAATACGTGTTCCACGAGGCTCGTCTTGCTGATTCAACAATACCGCAGCATTGTCCTCAAAACGAATGTATGAACCGTCTTTTCTTCTAATTTCCTTTTTGGTGCGAACAATTACCGCCTTCGATACTGTTCCTTTTTTAATTTGGCTGGTAGGGATTGCAGACTTTACAGTTACCACAATTTTATCGCCTACACTAGCTGTGCGTCTGCGGGTTCCACCCAATACGTGCAAACACAAAACTTCTTTGGCACCACTGTTATCGGCTACGGTCAGCCTTGATTCGGTTTGTATCATGGTTACTTTGCTTTTTCTACGATCTCAACTAATCTCCAACGCTTGCTCTTGCTCAAAGGGCGAGTTTCCATTATGCGAACGATATCACCGATACCGGCTTCATTCTTCTCGTCATGAGCCATGAACTTCGTGGTTTTGTTCATGAATTTTCCATAGATCGGGTGCTTCACCTTTCTGTCGATTGCAACCGTGATTGACTTGGTCATCTTATTGCTGGTGACCTTGCCAACTCTTTCCTTTCTTAGATTACGTTCCGTCTCCATGAAAATTTATTTTTTTGATTCTTTTGCTGTCAATTCAGTTTTTAACCGAGCAACCAATTTGCGCGCTTCTCTTATCTTCATTGGATTTTCAATAGAAGATATTTGGTGTGCAAACCTGATCTTGCGAAGGTTTTCTTGCTCGCTTCCGATTTTCTCTTTCAACTCTTCTGGAGTCAATACTTTAATCTCGGTGTTTTTCATCTCTTTACTAGTTTTTGGTTCGATCTTCGTTACCGAAGGATCTTATTTTTTCTCTGCTTGTTCTACGTAATCTCTACGTACGGTAAACTTCGTTTTGAATGGTATTTTACCATCTGCCAACGCTAATGCTTCCTTCGCGGTAGCCATAGTAACACCACCCGCTTCGAACAGGATAGTTCCCGGCTTAATCACAGCTACCCAATATTCAGGAGCTCCCTTACCCTTACCCATACGAACCTCAGCAGGTTTGCGAGTAATTGGTTTATCAGGGAATATGCGAATCCAAACTTGACCTTCACGCTTCATAGCGCGGGTAACAGCCACACGAGCAGCTTCTAACTGACGGGCAGTTATCCAGCCTGGCTCTAATGCTTTCAATGCGAATGATCCGAAAGTGATTTGGTGACCACGAGTGGCCATACCCTTCACTTTTCCTTTCTGCATCTTTCTAAATTTCGTACGCTTCGGTTGTAACATAACTTAGCTACCTTAAAATTTTATCTTTTACCGCCTCTTTTTCTATCTCCGCCTCTGTCTCCCCCACGTTCATTTCTATCTCCGCCTCTCTCCTGTCTTCCTCCACGATCGTTACCACCTCTTCTTCTGTCGCCACCACCTTGTTGAGCACCGCCTTTGTTTTCACCGGCTGTGTTGCTCACCATTCCTACGTTGGGAGATAAGTCGCGCTTTCCGTAAACCTCGCCTTTGAAGATCCATACTTTGATACCGATCTTACCGTAAACCGTCTGTGCCTCAGAAATTGCATAATCAATATCTGCGCGAAGCGTATGCAAAGGAATTCTTCCTTCTTTGTACTGCTCCGTACGGGCCATATCGGCACCAGCCAAACGACCAGACAATTTCACTTTGATACCTTCTGCACCTACCCGCATGGTTGAGGCAATTGCTTGCTTCATTGCTCTGCGGTAAGAAATTCTGGCCTCTAATTGTTGAGCGATAGACTCACCTACCAAGCGAGCATCTAATTCGGGGCGCTTTATTTCGAAGATATTGATCTGAACATCCTTCTTGGTTAAGTTTTTCAACTCTTCCTTGATCTTGTCCACCTCAGTACCACCTTTACCGATCACAACGCCCGGACGAGCTGTGTGGATGGTAATTGTAATACGCTTGGAAGTGCTACGCTCGATAACCACTTTCGCGATACCGCCTTTTTGGATACGTGCGTCAACATATTTTCTGATCATGTGGTCTTCTACCAACTTGTCAGAGAAATCTTTGCCACCATACCAAGCTGAATCCCAGCCGCGTACGACACCTAATCTAAAACCTACGGGGTTAATCTTCTGTCCCATTATTTTTCAGTTTCTTTTGCTACTGTCTTTTTTCCTTCTGCTTTTGCAGGCATGCGATCTACAACCAGCGTTACATGGTTAGATCTTTTTCTCACTCGGTGCGCACGACCTTGTGGCGCGGGGCGAAGACGCTTTAAAATACGGCCTCCTCCTACGAAAATCTCCTTTACAAACAAATCAGCCTCTTCCAACTTCACATCTGCATTTTTTGCTTCCCAGCTACTGATAGCTGAAAGCAGCAACTTTTCCATTTTAGATGAAGGATGCTTTGAGTCGAATTTTAAGATGTTCAAAGCAGTATTCACACGCACACCCCTAATCATGTCCGCAATCAATCTCATCTTACGAGGAGAGGTTGGAACATTGTGCAAATAAACTGTTGAAGGGCCTGTTTTGGCAGCCTCTTTTATGGCTTTGATTTTAGCCCTTTTCGCTACTGACCCTTTTATTTTCTTTACTGTTTCCATGATCCGGAATTATTTTTTAGCTGCGTCAGCTTTGTTGTTACCACTGTGACCTTTGAAAGTACGGGTAGGTGCAAATTCACCTAGCTTATGGCCTACCATATTTTCCGTTACATACACCGGAATGAATTTGTTTCCGTTATGAACCGCAAAGGTATGACCGATAAGATCTGGCGTGATTGTAGATCTACGTGACCACGTCTTAATTACCGATTTCTTTCCGGACTGCTCCATAACCTGCACTTTTTTCGCAAGGCGGGCATCCAAATACGGACCTTTCTTTATTGACCTTCCCATATTATTTCTTTCTTCTAGCTATGATTAAACCATCGGAGTACTTCTTCGGATGACGAGTCTTCTTGCCTTTCGACAACAATCCTTTTCTTGAACGTGGGTGACCACCAGAAGCGCGACCTTCACCACCACCCATCGGGTGATCTACAGGGTTCATCGCAACGGCACGTGTGCGAGGACGAACGCCTCTCCAACGGCTACGACCCGCTTTACCTACACTTTCATTCATGTGTTCTGCATTCGAAACAGCACCTACTGTTGCCATGCATCTCACCAATACGTTTCTCATTTCGCCTGAAGGCATCTTCAAGGTTGCATAAACATCCTCGCGAGCTACCAACTGAACAAATGATCCTGCGCTACGTGCAATAGATGCACCCTGCCCAGGTTTTACTTCTACATTGTGAATAATGGTACCAACCGGGATCTTCGAAAGAGGCAGTGCATTTCCAACTTCAGGAGCTACGTTATCGCCTGATACTAAAGTCTGGCCTACTTTCAATCCTTGAGGAGCTACGATGTATGTCTTTGCACCATCTGCATAGTACAATTTGGCGATACGCGCTGTTCTTGAAGGATCGTATTCGATTGACTTCACAACTGCCGGGATGCCGAATTTATCTCTTTTGAAATCGATCAAGCGCAACTTTTGCTTGTGACCACCACCGATGTAGCGCATGGTCATGCGGCCATTGCTATTTCTACCTCCGGTCTTCTTTAGTGTAACCACCAACGATTTCTCTGGAGTTGATTCCGTTACATCGTCAAAAACAGGTGACAAGCGGTGACGCGTGCCGGCTGTGATTGGTTTAAGTTTTCGTAGTGCCATCTCGACTATCTAATTAAACGTTGCTATAAAAATCAATTACCTCACCGCTTGCCAAAGTAACAATCGCCTTCTTATAATTGGGGCGTCTGCCTGCTACTGTACCACCTTTGGTAAAGCGAACTTTGCTCTTACCTAATACATTCGTAGTGTTAACTTTCTCTACGTTAACTGGGCAGATACTTTTTCAGTAACCAGGGGGCTAATTAATATACTCATTGGTTGCTGTTATTTTAAGATGTTATTGATTGAATTAAGAGAGCTTTCCACTAAAACCAATTGGTCTGCATTCATCAAATCGAAAGTGTTGATCTGAGAAGCCGTGATGATTTTAGAGTTGCGAACATTTCTACCGGAAAGCACGATGTTCTTTTGTACTTCTGGAAGAACGAACAAAGTCTTTTTGTCACCTAATGACAAGGACTTTAACATAGCTAGGTATTGCTTGGTTTTAGGAGCTGCGAAATCGAAGTCTTCTAAAACAGAGATTGAATTTTCTTTCGCTTTGTAGGTAAGAGCTGACTTACGAGCTAAGTCTTTTACCTTTTTGTTCAATTTGAACGAGTAATCGCGGGGCGTAGGACCGAAGATACGACCACCACCTTTGAATTGAGGGTTTTTGATGTTACCCGCACGAGCTCCACCGGTTCCCTTCTGCTTCTTGATCTTTTTTGACGAACCGGAGATCTCATTACGTTGCTTAGACTTGTGAGTTCCTTGACGTTGGTTGGCCAAAATGCTTTTTACATCCAAGTAAATTGCATGATCGTTCGGCTCTATTCCAAAAACCTCCTGATCGAGGTTTACTTTGCGGCCTGTTGTTTCGCCACTTGATTTTACAACTGCTATGTCCATTATTTCTGCAGGATTATCGTTGAATTCTTAGCGCCTGGAACCGATCCGCTGATCAGGATCAAATTCTGCTCTGGCATAATTTTAACTACTTTCAGGTTGACTGTTTTTACACGTTCGCCACCCATGCGGCCAGGAAGACGCTTTCCCTTGATTACACGTGAAGCAAAAGAGGCGTTACCCATTGAACCGGGAGCTCTTAAGCGGTTGTGCTGACCGTGGGTCTGGCCACCTACTCCGGCAAATCCGTGACGCTTTACAACGCCTTGGAAACCTTTACCTTTGGAAGTACCTACCGCATCGATGAAATCGCCTTCTGCAAAAACATCGCCTACCTTTATTTCTTTGCCTAATTCTGCAATACCATCAAATTCTGATGTGAAATCGCGGAACTCAACTAAGTTTCTTTTTGGTGTCGTGTTAGCCTTTTTAAAGTGACCTAACATGGCAGAAGAGGTGTTTTTCTCTTTCTTGTCGCCAAATGCCAACTGAATAGCTTTATAGCCATCCACTTCGGGAGTTCTGACTTGTGTTACTACACAAGGACCTGCCTCGATTACAGTAACCGAGATACTGGTGCCATCAGCGCCAAAAACGCTGGTCATTCCTACTTTACGTCCTAATATTCCAGGCATGATTCAAACCGTTTTACTTGTTTCTAAAGCAATTTGCGGCTTTCCTACCGCAAAAAGGACTGCAAAGATAGGAACATAAGATTAGTTACCAAGTGGGCAATTCAAAAAAAGATAAGGATTTTGGTTTTTGTCAAAAAAATCAAATTAAAAAGCTCAGAATGAATGATTTAGAGATTTATGAATTGTTCATAAATTTTAAAATACTGGCGAATGAGCCAAGATTACATGCGGTAAATTTCCACTTGAATAGAAAACGGTAAAGATTGGCCAAGCCATCAAATCAGAGTACTTTTCGAAGATTTTTAAAAGATGAATGAATCTGGTTTTTGGACTCGCGGGCTTTTTCTGGGCTTCTTATTCTGCCTTTTACTGATTGCCGATGTAGCCTTCGGCAGTATTTCCATTCCATTAAGTACTGTTCTCTCCTCGTTGTTTAACCCAGAATCTTCCACCTTCAGTGATATTATTTGGCAATTTCGGCTTCCCAAGGCAATCACCTGCATTTTGGCCGGTTCGGCTTTGGCTACGGGAGGGCTGATGATGCAAAGCTTATTTAGAAACCCGCTGGCAGGACCCGATGTACTAGGGCTTAGCTCTGGCGCCAGCCTGGCCGTGGCTATTGTTATTCTGATTGGTCAATCGGCTGGTGTCGGGTCTATTTTGATGGGGAACTGGAGTGTTGCCATGGCAGCGAGTATGGGTGGAAGCATTGTTTTGCTGATCGTTATCTTCATTTCAAGGTTCATAAAAGACAATACCTCTTTATTGATCATTGGTTTAATGATCAGTGCGGCCACTTCTTCATTGGTGGGTATCCTTCAATTCTTGAGCAAAGCCGAAGATCTTCAGATTTTTCTGATCTGGTCTCTGGGAAGTGTGGGGAGCACGCATTGGGGTGAGGTGCAGGTATTGGCGATTATTACTTTCATCGGGCTTGCTATCGCTTTTTTTCTTCAAAAACCCCTTAATGCGTGGCTTTTGGGTGAAAATTACGCAACCAATTTAGGAGTCAACACCAGCCGATCGCGTTTTTGGATCGTAATCGCTACGGCTTTACTAACCGGTGGTGTAACTGCTTTTTGCGGCCCAATTGCTTTTGTTGGTCTGGCGGTCCCTCATTTGATTCGGATATTCATTCCAACTACAAACCATAAAATTTTGCTCCCCTTCGTGATGGTAGCGGGAGCTTCCCTCCTGCTCTTTTGCGATATGATGAGTAACCTAGCTGGAGGCGCTCAGGTGCTTCCACTAAATGCCATCACCTCGTTGATTGGCGCTCCGCTAGTAATCAGTATGGTCATTTCCAATAAACAAGTTCGCGTATGATAGCCTCACGTCAGTTAGCGGTGGGTTATGCTTCGAACGGAGAAGAATCTGCTTTGCTGGAGAACTTGAACCTTCAACTAAAGGAAGGGGAATTGGTGTGCTTCATGGGGCCAAACGGAATTGGGAAATCAACTCTGTTGCGAACGCTGGCCGGCTTACAAAAGCCGCTGCGGGGCGAACTGAAGGGAATTGAAAAGGGAAAGTTATCACTGGTGCTAACCGATCGCATCACAGCTACCAACATGCTGGTCTATGATTTGGTGGCGTATGGCAGGTACCCTCATTTGAGTTGGAATATTTCGCTGCGAGACGAAGATCATCGCATTATTGAAGAAGCCATTTCGCTTACGCAGATAGGTCATTTAAAAAACAAACGACTGTATCAGCTAAGCGATGGGCAGATGCAACTGGTGATGATTGCCCGGGCGCTGGCACAACAAACTCCGGTGATGCTGCTGGATGAGCCTACTGCCCATCTGGATTTGAATAATCGGGTGGAGATAATGAATCTGCTGCGCAAACTGGCCCGTCAGGAACGGAAAGCCATTTTGGTGTGTACCCACGAACTGGATTTGGCTTTGCAAACTGCCGATTGGATTTGGCTCGCTACTTTAAATAAAAAAGTCGTTTCCGGAATTCCCGAAGACCTCGTGCTAAACGGGGCTTTTGATGAGGTTTTTCAATTCAAAGGATTTGATTTAAAAACGGGTAAGGTAGAACACGAGGCACACCGTAATAAACCCATCCAATTGATTGGTGAAGGGTATCCGTTTCTGTGGACGAAAAATGCATTAGAGCGCTGTGGGTATGAGGTAACTGCCAATGCCGAAACCATTATCAAAATTCAAACCGAACAGACTACCATCTGGCAACTTCAGGATCTCACTTTAAAAAGTGTATCCGATTTACTGGCCGCCCTGGCTAAAAAATAGAATCATTTTTTGAAGAGAGTCGGATGCTTATCTTCAAACTCAGTTGCTTGTTGATAGATGAAAGAGGCTTCTAATAAGGGTGCCTCATCATACAAATTTCCAATGAACATGATGGCAGTGGGTCTTCCTTTGGCGTCAAAACCATTTGGGAGGCTGATGGCGGGATGCCCGGTGAGGTTGGTGGTTAAGGATACATTCTGGTTATTGGATGGGGCGATTACAAAATCATAGTGCTGGATGATCGCATTGAACTTTTCAATTAAAACCGATCGATGTCGATTGGCTTGCAGATATTCTACGGCTGAAATGAAACGAGATTGACGGAGCGAATTAGCTCTGGATTCTTCGGTTTGCTCGGAAAGCAATCGATCCTGATGCGAACGAACCAACTCATCAAAAAACGCTCCGGCCTCGGATCGTAAGATGATGTCAAATGCGTCATACGGAATAGAGTCTGGCATTTTAATTTCTTCTAAAACAGCTCCCAGTTCTTTCAATTTTTGAAGTGTGAGCGAATCATTCTTAGCTGCTCGGGATGTATCCTTCTTAGAAAACAGTTTTTTAAAGTACCCAATTTTGTATCCCTGAAAATTCGAAGGCGGATGAAAAGAAAATGGATAGGCTATTGCCGAGCGATCTTTATCGGAAGGATTTTTCCCTTTGATAATGGAGAAAATCAATGCACAATCTTGTGCAGAACGAGCGATGGGGCCCACCTTATCCATCGACCAAGAGAGGGTCATCGCTCCTTCGCGACTCACGGCACCAAAGGAAGGGCGCAAGCCAGTTGCTCCGCATCTGGAAGAAGGCGACAAAATAGATCCTAGGGTTTCGGTGCCGATGGCAAAGGCGACCAAACCGGCAGCGACTGCAGATGCAGATCCGGCAGAAGAACCGCTGGCGCCTTGCTTTAGGTCCCAAGGGTTTTTCGTGCGGCCGCCAAACCACACATCCCCTCTCGCCAATGCACCGGTTGTTAATTTTGCGACCAAGACGGCTCCGGCATCTTCGAGGCGCTTCACTACAGCAGCCTTCTCGTTGATGATTTGATTACGATACGGCTCCGCGCCCCACGTGGTGGGATAACCGGGCACGGAAAATAAATCTTTGATCCCGTAAGGAATGCCATGAAGTACACCGCGGTCGATTCCTTTTGCTATTTCCTCATCAGCTTGCTTGGCTTTTTCAAGGGCCAATTGTTCGGTGATGGTAACAACCGCTTGCAGTGTGTCTTTGTATTTCTTTAGGCGGCTTAGATAAATTTGAGTAAGCCGTGTAGAAGAAATTTTACGCGACTTGATGAGTGTGCTTAGTTCTGCAACCGGTAAAAATGCTATTTCCGAATCATTTTCTGGTAGCATTACCTCCGATGGTAATCTCCAATCTGATGCACTTTGACGATTCTTTCTTTCAAACCGCGAAGGGCGAGGGTCAAAATATAATGCAGGTGTGGCCGAAGTTGGCAATGGAAATTTACGCATGCTGTCATAGCCTTGCCGATTGGAGGAAAGGTAATTAAGCATGGTATCAATTTCGGATTTGGAAAAAGAAATCCCAATTAAACGTTGAGCCGAGCGTACGTCTCGTCTTTTAATTTTGCCAATGCCAGCTTCTTTTGCGCAAGCGAAAACCAGAACGGTCAAAATAAACCAACTAAGTTTTCGCATGGAGACTGTGGTTCAATAAAGATTAAATTCTTTCCACACCCAAGCCCGGCTTTTCTGAGCAGTACATCACTCCATCTTTCAAAATAAACCCACCTTTCACGACATCGCGCGCTAAATCCAAGCTACCGTCCAAATCGATATACTTTGTGTTGGCACACGAAAAAGCCAAATGCAAAGCGGCAGTGATGCTGATGATACTTTCGTCATTGCAACCCCAGAAGAGATCGACACCAGCATTCAAACCGATATCAGCAATTTTCAAGCCTTGGCTAATGCCACCGCACTTCATCAATTTGATATTGAATATACCGGTTGCTCTTGGCTCCTTCACTAATTCAAAAGCATTTCTGGGGGTGAGTAATGATTCATCGGCCGCTAATATCTGACGAATTTCATCGGGCAGCGTGCGCATTTCAGCAATGGCTTTGGCGGGAAGCGGCTGCTCGATTAATTCAACTGCGAGGTGCCTGGTCTTGTTGTAAAACTCAATAGTTTGTGCGACACTATACCCTTGGTTGGCATCGATGCGGATGACAAACTTGTTACCAAACTTTTCACGGAGTTTTACGATGCGCTCGATGTCTTCGGCTACATCCTTACCCAATTTCACTTTTAAAACCGTGAAGCCTCGCTCTCCATATTCTTGGGCTTCTTTCAATGTTTCTTCTACATTTTTAATACCGATCGTATTGGAAGTAGGAAGTGAATGGATTTTCTGTCCGAGGAATTTCACCAGTGGAACTCCTAAAAATTTAGTGAATGCATCGTACAATGCAATATCGATAGTTGCACGAGCGGCAGGATTAGCCGGAAACTTCTGGGTCACTTCAAATGTGAGTTGGTTTAACTCCCGAATATCTCTGCCTACCAAGAAGTGAAGGTTCTTTTCTTGCAATGCCTCTTGACACTGCTCGAAGCTCTCGCCAGTTACGTATTCGCTTGGATTGCCGGCACCGATGCCAGTAACACCATTATCCAATTCAATTTCTACAAATGTATTGAGCACTTCATCAATCGTTTTGAAAGCGATGGTGTAGGGTTTGGTGTTACCTAAATCGGCAGACCAGGTTTTGATAGATTTTATTTTCATGTGTTTATACTTATTATTTTTAAAGTCACATTGCTTGCCCTACTGCAAGCGGGGCAATGGCCGGAAACAAACATACTACTGCTTTTAGCGCTTTCTTAATGGCCATTTCATTTGAGTCTTTTACGGATATACTTTGGACTTCTTTTTAGATGAATTACTGCTAAAATTTTTATTGTTTTCTCTTCAATGAAATAATAAACTCTATAAGGAAAACGTGGTAGTAATACGGATCGAAAAACACCAAAATTGATCTGATAAGTAGTAGGACTTCGAGAAATTAAGTCAACTGACGATTTTAAACTAGCCAAAAATCGATCCTCTAATCCTTCAATTTCATTTCTATACCAAAGAACAATTTCACGAATATCTTCTCTTGCTTGAAATGTAAATTCAACATCGTATTCAAGGTTCCTTTGCATACATCACTACGTCTTCCCATGAATATGTTGATTGTTCACCACTCTTATACTCTTCGTATCTTCTCAAAACTTCTTCTTTCTCTTTCGTTGAAATTTTTAAATCAGAAGGAGTAGTATCCTCCGCTATACTATCCCAGATAGCCTCTACCATTTCGAGTCTTTCATCAACACTTAGTTTTCTTATTTCTGTGATGTCAATCATAAAACAAATCTACTTAATTTGAAGTCAGCAACCTTTACACTTGTGCAATCGACTTTTCGATCATGTCTTTAAAAATAGGAACTAATCGGCTTACGCTATCTTCCAAAGGTAGAATGACCGGAATGCCCAACTCTTTTTCTTTTTGAGCTGCAAAGCTTCTTGCATCCGCTTCTGCCATTTTATGTGTGTTAATCGTTACGGCCACAGTGGGTGATCCGTAAATTCGAATCAGTTCAATTTCATCTTTCAAGTCTGCAATATTGGCGGGGTAATCTTCCAATCCCTTGTATTTTTTTCGAGCAGGATGATGTTGCAAAACTGTGGCTGTTGCATCGGCAGAAACGATCCACTCTGCTCCTGCCGGGCCACTTGGATTGCGTAATGATGACTGTCCTTCTATGAAAATAATATCGGGCTTAGCTTCTTCCCAACACTTCACGATTGCATGTTCCATTTCACCAGAAATGAAATCGTTTAGTGTGCTATCAAAAACGAAACCATACTTCGCTCCTTGCATCCAGCCCGTTTGTCCGGTGTAAATCATTTCGGCACGATAGCCTGCTTCGCGCATGGCCTGCACTAAGAAACGAGCGGTTGTTCTTTTTCCCAACGCACAATCGGTGCCTAATACGGCAATCTTAGGGCAATGGACTGTTTTAATTTTTCCAGACCAAAAATGAAGGTCTTTAAATTTCTTTGGCTTGCGCACATCAATTATTTCCAGACCTCTTGATTTGGCAAAATCTGCTAGTTCCGTTATATCAGAAATGTATTCATGCAGGCCATTCACCAAACTGTAGCCATGAACAAGCGCATCCTTTAAAATCAGTCGTAGTGAATCTGGAATAACACCACCTTTGGTAGCAACGCCTATGATTCCGTAAACGGCCTTTTCACTACTATTTTTCGCGAAGTCTTCAATGGATGCATAAATGGGAATGTTTCGCTTCTTACCATCCAGCACCTCACCGGCATCTTTGCCGGCATGTTTATCATCAATTACACCCACTATATTGAAACGCTCGGTGCCACGAATCAAACCGTGAGCTGTCTTACCATTGGAAGAATCTAAGTGACCTGCTGTGATTATAATTGCATTTGATTTTTGCATAGCTGAAAGTTGAATTCGAAAATTCGTTGAAAGTGATGGTATGTGCAAGTAAATTTTTTTACGAACTAGTACATATTCGCTTAACGGCTAATCTGAAATTCTGAAAGATCAGGCTTATACTGTCGTTTTCGCTTGCGCTCATAATCATAAATTACTTGTCCCAAATTTCTCATGAAAGGGTACCCAATGGTTTTATACTCATACTTCCCGTCATTATAAATTCCATCGGTGTTGGTATTGATCACTGCTGAGAGCATAAACTCCACCCCATTTTCAAAATCTACGATGTAGGCGTTGTCAATCAAGTAACCATAAGCATCTCCTACCTTGTTAAAGATTCGAATACTGCTAGGAATGGGCGACTGGTCATCGCCAAACAAAAGAAACTTACAATAAGCATCGTAGAGTGTCGAGTCTTTATCGTAGGATGGCACTTGCGTTTCGCGTGGCAACTGCGACATGTATTGAAGCACAAACTGACGATCATCTGGAGTTAGATTAAATCTGCGTTTAGGATCAACAACTTGCGGAAATAAAATGGCCTTCAAAATTTCTTGTTGTTCCTGCAAAGGGTAAGAATTTTTGTAAGTAAAATCAAACGGCTGTTGAATCAGTGAATCCTTTCGAATAAATCCTCTTCCTTTAAAGACTTTGCGGGGCGGACGAATGGAGTCGGTATTGATCAACATTGATTGTTTATATAACACGGAATCATTTTGCTTGAATCGTATCGCTTCGGTATGTCTGTTTTGATCTGGCGTCAGTGGCCGCTCCAGCCTGTGCAGAAACCGAACATTGTATCCTTTTGCGCGCATCTTTTCATTCGTTGCTTTTTGCCCGACAAACTCATAGAGTCGATTGAAGGCATCATTGTCGCTTACCACCATGATTTTCTTTGCGTAATGTGCAATGGTCGGAATACTATCCCGAGCCGTGGTATCCATTTTAACGGACATCTGGCCATGATATAAACTGTCATGGTAAATCGGGGAATATTTATCGATGGAATACCCAATTGCGCGCAACTCATTTAACTTTTCAAAGGCCAATAAAACTTGTGGCAGTTTGACCGTACTAGCCGGATAAAAATACTGGGTAGAGTCAACGTGATAATAAAAAGACTTAAAATGAGGTTGATTTAGGGAATCGCGAATGATTTGGGTATAAATAATTTGAACTTCCAGGCTGTCGTTAGAAAGAATGGCCTGAAATTTGGAGGTATTTCGTTCGAGTAAATGCTTCAGAAAGAATTCATCTTCCGGAATTGGAGGCTCACAAGCAGCCAGCAGGAAGGTGAGTACTGTAAATAGAATTCGAACCATATAAAAAGCGTTGGCTCAAATTAGCTTAATTTTGCCGAACTGAAATCTTGGAGAATAGTAATTACAAATAATTTAAACACCAATTGTATGAAAGCTCTCGTTTTGTTGTGCTTCCTCAGCATTAGTGGCTTTGTTCAGGCGCAAGGTCTTATAGGCACTTGGCAATTGACAGATGACCAAACCTGTTTGAAAGCGCAATTTGAAAAAAGTGAAACAGAAAAAGAATTAGAACAGTCGATGGGCTCTACTCAAACAGGTGTGGCGAAGTTGATTCGCTTTGATAAAAAGGGATTTGGCGAAGAAGGTATTTTTTCAGTGGGCAAAAAGAAAGGTGCAGGCATGAATTCCTTTCGATATGATGTAAAGGGGAATGAATTACAATTTAAAGACAAGAAGTCGGGCATTATCGCACAGCGCTTCATCATTGATGAAGTAACGGAGTCGACACTCAAAATTCACAATGCACTAAAAGATTGCGAAGTCAAGATTTTTTCGAGAGTAAAGTAAATTATGGAAGAAGCATCAACTAAAAGAGACATTCGCAAGCTGAAATTAGAAGAACTAAAAGCGTTTTTTGTTGAACATGGCGAAAAGCCTTTTCGTGCACAGCAAGCGTATGATTGGCTGTGGATCAAGTCAGCCAAGAGCTTTGATCAAATGACGAACCTCTCACTCGAAACACGGGAAATGATGAAAACTCATTTCGTGATTAACCACATCAAAGTGGATAAAATGCAAAGGAGCACGGATGGCACAATAAAAAATGCGGTGACCTTGCACGATGGTCTGGTGGTGGAGTCTGTCCTCATCCCTACAGAAAAAAGAATTACCGCTTGTGTGTCATCTCAGGTTGGTTGTAGCCTAGCTTGTAAATTTTGCGCTACAGCCAAACTAAAGCGCCAACGAAATTTAAGTCCTGACGAAATTTATGATCAAGTGGTTGCTATCAAAGAGCAAGCCGAGTTATTTTATGGCCGACCATTAACCAACATCGTATTTATGGGCATGGGCGAGCCGCTATTGAACTATGCCAATGTAACCGAAGCCATTTCTAAAATCACTAACCAGAAAGGTCTGGGAATGGCCACCAAGCGAATCACGGTGTCCACGGTAGGTGTGGCTAAGATGATTATGAAAATGGCTGATGATGGTGTCAAGTTCAATCTGGCCGTTTCACTCCATGCAGCCATTAATAAGACACGGTCTTCCATCATGCCGATCAACGACTCTAACTCTCTGGAAGAATTGGGACAAGCGCTTGCCTATTGGTATCAAAAAACAAAAAGCAAAGTCACTTACGAATACGTGGTCTGGAAAGGCATCAACGATTCTTTGGAACATGCTGAGGCCTTACTGAAGTTCTGTAAAATCATTCCGTCCAAAGTAAATCTGATTGAATACAACCCGATTGACGATGGCGAGTTTCAGCAAGCCTCAGATGAAGCGTTGAATATGTATATGGACTTATTAGAACGAAATGGCATTACTACCCGCATTCGCAAGAGCCGCGGAAAAGACATCGATGCGGCATGCGGCCAATTGGCAAACAAGGGATAATTTATTTTTATTAAAACCATTTTTAGACAAGAATCATCCTATTGCTATATTTCGGAGATTGCAGTTTGTATGCCTAGACTAAAACGCTTAATTACTTTTTCGTTCTTCCTTCTTTTCGCACTCATGGCGAACTGGGCACATGGCCAAAAGCTTATTCAAGGAATGGTAGTCGATTCACTTACCCTGAATAATCTACCTGCCGTGAATGTTAAAATCAAAAATACAAACCGGGGTACTTCTACAAACCCCAATGGAATTTTTACTATTCTGGCATCCGAAAAAGATACGCTTGTCTTTTCATACATCGGCTATTCTAAGGCAGTGGTGCCCGTAAATTATGACGATGAAACGATGTTTGTCCGCCTGACGGAAGAGAGTTTAATGTTGAAGGAGGTTGTTATTAAAGATCAGGGATTTCATATCGTTCAAAAATATCCAAAATCACCTACCCTCACCACTACGAAACCACTGAAAGCGCGAAGCACTGTCGGAGTGGGGGTCAATTTTGCTTACTTCTCAAAACTCGAAAAGGAAAAAAGAAAGCTAGTGAAAGTAATGGCCGACAATGAAAAAGTAAAGATCTATCTGGATATTGTCACCAATCCGGACTTTCGCAGTGACGTGATGGAGCGTTATACCATATCAGAAGAGCGTTTTTATGATATTCTGGCTGTTTATAATGAAAAGAATCGGGAAATCATGTACTCCTCCAATAAAGGTCTGATCATGAATTCACTCCTTTCTTTCTTTCAAAACGCCTCCGCGCAAAAAAAATAACTCTATCCACTTTAAACCTTTTTAGTCTCTGCGCATCCAAGGGACAAAAAAATCATTACTTATGAAAACAATAACTTTTTCCTGGAAGAGCATAGCTGTCTCTACGCTATTTATAGCTACCAGCATGGTGGCTTGCAAAGACAACACAGAAGACTTTGGAGATGAAGAAGCAACGGTTCAAAATTCAGCCGTAGGAGATAATGAAGCAGATGACGTTTCGCAAGTTTCGTATGCAGCCGAATTTGACAACAAAAGTGCCCGCACCGAAAAATCATTACCAACCTGTGCAGTGGTGACAAATGACAAAGTAAATAAAATCTTGACCATCGATTTCGGTACCGGATGTACCGGAGCCTATGGAAGAACTCGTAGTGGTAAAATGCTAATTCAATATAGCGGAGTGTTAGGAGACAGCACTGCCAACCGAATCATCACTTTCGAAAACTACAAAGTGAATGGAAAGAGCGTTGAAGGTACCATCGAGGTAAAAGACATTTTGAAAAATGGTGCTGGAAATTTACAAGCTACCCGCAAGCTTACCAATCTGAAAGTAACATTTGCCAGCGGCAAATCAGTCACCTTGAATGGCTCTCGCACACGTGAGTGGATTGCAGGCGCAGGAGATGCCAACCCTGACAACAACAAATACAGTATCACCGGCACCGTTGAAGGCGTTACATCTACCGGTCGCTCATTTACACAAGAAATTACAACTCCAGTAATCGTGGATTTTGCATGTGCAAAAGAAGGAAAGTTTGCAAGAGTCGCTGGTGTAGTAGAAACTACCAAAGTAGGTGGATTTGGAACACGTAAGAGAACCGTTGATTATGGTGATGGCACTTGCGATAACACCATTACAATCACCACCTTCCGTAGAACTTACACGATCACTGTAGATTAACCCAAATAATTTTCACGCGATCGAAACCCTTGAGGAAACTCGAGGGTTTTCTTTTTTGTAACTTTATCAAAATTTTAGTGATGGAAGAACATTTTAAAAGCTCGGAAAAAGTAAGGGATTTCGTCATTGGAATGAGCGATGGCCTGACCGTTCCGTTTGCGCTTGCCGCTGGTTTGAGTGGGGCTGTCAACTCTACAGATATCGTAATTACAGCCGGCCTTGCTGAAATTGCTGCCGGTTCCATTGCCATGGGACTTGGTGGCTACCTGGCTGGAAGAACAGAAATTGAACACTACGAATCGGAAGAAAGAAGGGAATACGATGAGATCATCCATAAACATGAAATTGAAATAGCCGAGACAAAAGAAATTTTTGCACAATACGGCATCAGCGAAGATCTACAAGAGAAAATTGCCCGCGAGATGGCCAAGAAACCCAAAGAATGGGTGGACTTCATGATGCGCTTTGAACTTGGCCTTGAACGGCCAGATAAAAACAGAGCCCACACCAGTGCTTCCATTATAGCGATCAGTTATATCATGGGTGGGCTAGTTCCATTGAGCGCGTATTTTTTTACAGCCACTGCCCAAGAAGGATTGGTTTATTCCAGCATCATCACATTAATCTGTCTGGTTATTTTTGGCTTAGTAAAAAGCAAGTTAACAGGCCAGCCTCTATTGAAAGGAGCATTGCGCGTTACTTTAATTGGTGCCGCTGCTGCTGCTGCTGCTTTTGCGATTGCTAAGATGATTGCGTAAGTATCTATTATTTCTTGCTGGCATTGAAAAGTTTTTCCTTCTCTTCTTTGGAAAGATTTTCATAGCCGCGATCAGAAATCTTATCGAGGATTGCATCGATCTCGTCTTGAGATGCTTTTGACGTTTTTGTGGCGCTTCGAGTTGCCTTAGGCTCGTCTTTACGATAGGTAACTTTTACTTTGGGGCGCGGTTTAAACAATGATTTTGTTGCATCAATAATTGAAGTTATCCAACCTCCCCAGTTGACACCGGCTTGTAACTGACGGATATATATGAATCCCATCATTGCCCCACCCAAATGGGCCAAGTTTCCCCCAGCATTCCCTCCAATCGTTCCAAGAAAGGACAGGAAAACAATAATTGCTGCGATGTATTTTATTCTGACTGCTCCAAAGAAGAGCATAAAGAAAGTATAATCTGGAAGTAAGGTTGCGGCTGCAACAACAATGGCATTAACACTAGCAGAAGCTCCAACCATCACGATCGGTCTAACCGCAGATATTGATTGAGCTTCAAAATAAGGAATAAAATTATAGGACAATAGATAGAAAACCGCTCCGGCAATACCACCCAAAATATAAACCCCGACTAACTTATCGCTTCCCAGATATTCCACAAACAGTTTACCAAACCAATAGAGCGTCAGCATATTAAAGAGAATGTGCAGAATACCTGATAAATCGTGAGCAAATGAATAGGTAAGTAATGTCCAGGGTCTGCTTACAAATTCAGCAAATCGAGCTGGTATTTGAAATTGTGAATGAATAGCACTGAAAAACGATGGAAATCCTCCAATCTCCGAAACAACCATGATCACGCCAAGCACAACAAACACCACCACATTGATGATGATCAACTGCGCATGTGCGTTGTTATGCCTTTGAAATGCGTTTTTAAATTCTTCGAACACGGATAATTAGATTTACTAATTGTGCAACAACAAACTGGTTTATAAAGTTACACGGTTTTTATCTCCCCTGCATTCTCCAATAATTTATAATCAAGA
Organism: Bacteroidota bacterium; assembly: GCA_016191555.1. Classification (GTDB taxonomy): domain Bacteria; phylum Bacteroidota; class Bacteroidia; order Cytophagales; family Cyclobacteriaceae; genus ELB16-189. Next base: position 271,700 of record JACPVX010000051.1, on the reverse strand, counting down.
AAGCGACAAATGCACCGCCAAAGTGGGCCAAATGTGCCACCGTGCCAGAGCGATCCATCGCAAATGTCATAAAGCCCATTAAAAATACCATGTATTTTGCCTTGATAGGAATGGGGGGAAACAATAACATCAACTCCATGTTTGGGAACAACATTCCAAATGCCATCAATACTCCATACAATGCCCCCGAGGCGCCAAGCATATAGCCTCCATTTCCCGGAAAGAAATAATTTACGCCCGCATAAATAATGGCCGCTCCAATACCAGTAGCGATGTAGAAGATGAGAAATTTTTTGTCTCCCCAATAAGTTTCCAGGATAGGGGCAAATGAAGCAAAAGCCAACATATTGAAGAAAATATGGCCAAAACTTCCGTGCGCAAACATATATGTAAACACCTGATAGGGTCGGAAGAAACCGGAATTGATACCCCACAACGACATATATTCAGTTACATGCCAGTTGGCAAATAAATTCTGAACCAGAAACACTGCGACATTTATAATAATAAGTGTTCTAACCAGCGGTGTAATATTGAACATGATCGTTTCTTAACGGTTAAAATAGCTTTCTAGCTTAGACGAGTCAAAAGTAAAAAATGTTGGGCGTCCGTCTGGTGAATAGTTGGGGTTATTGCACGAAAATAGTCCTGCTACAAGCCCTTCAACCTCTTCCGGCTTCAGCCGATCGCCCGTTTTTACACTCGTGCGCTTGGCCATCGCCCGAGCCAGATTCTCACCAATGGGCAACAGCAACTCGGATTGATTCCTTTTAAACTGCTCAATCAAGCCCTCCAACAATTCTTTTTCATTACTCTGAATCTGAGCCGGGGCACCAGTAATCAACAGCGCATTCTTGCCCATCACCTCCAACCGAAAACCAAGTGCTATCACTTCTTTCTCCATCTCCATCAGCAACGCAAAATCCGGAGGCGAAAAGTAAACAGTTTGCGGAAACAAGCTCTGCTGACTATTCCCTGCCGCACCCTTCAACTGCCCCAAATATTTTTCGTACAGCACCCGCTCATGCGCAGCTTGCTGGTCGATAATCATCAAACCCGAGCGCGTAGCCCGCACGATGTATTTATTTAAAAGTTGAAACACGCCTTTCTCATGCTCCGCTGCATCTACCTCCAAGTTCATCGAACTTTGAAAGCGAAGCTCCATCGGTGGCGCCACTTCTTCTTTTTGAAACAATCGAGAGTTACTACCTTCTTCAAACGCTTTCTCCCAATTTTGCAGATTCGATCGGGAAAGCGTAGAACCAAACTGCTCTTCGTAGTACGTGTCTTTTGTAAAACCCTGCGTAGAAAGCTTCGAATGCAAATTCACATCGGCCTTAAAATCCAAAGCCGGAGCTAGGTGATGCACTCCCAAAGCTTGCTTCACAGCCGACCAAACCACGCCATACACCGCGCGCTCATCATCAAACTTAATTTCCGTTTTAGTCGGGTGTACATTCACATCAATGTGCTTCGGGTCAATCTCAATAAACAACACATAAAAAGGAAAATTACCTTCCGGCAAAAGCCCTTCATACGCACTTGTAATCGCGTGGCCCAGATAATTATTTCGAATATATCGCTGATTCACAAAAATAAACTGCTCACCGCGCGTCTTCCGCGATGACTCCGGCCTTCCCGCATAACCCGTAATTTTTACCAACGAAGTTTCTTCTTGCACCGCGGCCAATTGATGTTGATAGCCTTTGCCAAACAATGCTACAATGCGCTGACTCAATTTGCCGGGCACCAACTCATACACCAATTCATCGCCTTGTGTCAACGAAAAAGCAATGTCTGGATGCGCCAAGGCTAGCCGCTGAAATTCGTCCATGATGTGACGCATTTCAATCGGGTTCGACTTCAAAAAATTTCTGCGAGCCGGAATGTTGTAAAATAAATTTTTGATGCTGATACTCGTGCCCGTCTCGCAGGCTACCGGTTCCTGCTTCTTTATTTCCGATCCTTCTACAACCAGCAAAGTACCCAGTTCATTTTGGGGCTGCCGTGTTTTTATTTCTACCTGCGCCACAGCCGCAATAGAAGCCAACGCCTCTCCACGAAAACCCATGGTGCGCAGCTTAAACAAATCTTCAGTCGTACGAATTTTAGAAGTAGCATGGCGCTCCAGACTCATGCGGGCATCGGTTTCGCTCATGCCCACGCCATTGTCAATTACTTGGATCAGTACTTTGCCCGCATCTTTTACGATTAACTTTATTTCGGTAGCTCCCGCATCAATGGAGTTTTCCATCAACTCCTTCACAGCCGATGCCGGACGCTGCACTACCTCACCAGCCGCAATCTGGTTGGCTATCGAATCAGGAAGTAAATGAATAATATCAGGCATGGCGGCAAGTTAGCGGTTATCCGTCAATCGCGTGATCCTAACTTCAAACTTTCAACTACTAACTTCTCTTAAAGTTCTTAAACTTCATATACAGATAAAACGGAACGATCAGAAAGCCTGCATACAAGGCATCTTTACCCCAGGTAAACATCGCCATCAGCAAAAGCGTCATAAACAACAACACACCAAAGCGCATGATCACTGCACTTTTTTCAGCTGAAGGCTTCGAGCGTTTCCTAGCCGCTTGAAAAGAACCCGCAATACGCTTACGATAATCACCGGCCTCCGCATGGGCACCACGCTCCAACTCCAATTCCCTGCGAATGCGCTCTTCGCGCTCCTGCATTTCCTCCTTCTTCGGATCGTAATACCGAGGCCGATAACTAAACCGCTGATGTTGGGGCGCCTTCGTAAACAATGATATTATTTTCATAGTCTTTTAATTTAAGGAAAATGACCGCTAGCTTCGTGGTTGTAAAGTTACAAAAACCAACTGCCCGATGTTTAAAAAAGTGTTACCCTTTCATTTTAAACCTTTGGCGGGCTGCCGTGCGAGGCGCCACGGCACCGGGCTATCCGCTGCAAGCCACGCGAGGCGCGTGGGCTTTCCGCTACTATCCCTGCCCGAAGCACTCCGCATCAAAGGCATCGTCAACTTTACAATTTGCCTTTTCATCCTATTGCTTTCCAATTTTTCAATTCACGCTCAAAGTAAAAAACAACAATGGGTCGACAGTGTTTTTCAAAGCCTCACTCCCACCGAAAAAATCAGCCAACTGTTCATTATTCCGGTTTCTACTTATGCAACCTCAACTGAGTTAAGTTCACTTTCATCGCAACTTAAAAAATATAAACCGGGCGGCCTACTCATAACGCACAGTGCGCCTGTAAGTCACGTGCGCCTCATCAATAAACTGCAATCGGCTTCATCTGTTCCCTTGCTCGTAACCGCGCGTGCCGAAACGAGTTTGCACCAAATTATCGATAGTACAATAGCCATGGCATCGCCTCTTCAATTAGCAGCCATTGCCAACGATACACTGTTGTTGCAAGCCGGCAACGAGCTAGGCCGACAAATGAAAACGTTGGGCATTCACCTCAACCTTTCGCTCAATGCCGATGTGCACGTAGCCGATGATCTTTATCCCAACACATTGCGCTATTGGGGCGAGGATAAAAAGAAAGTCACCACCAAAACACAATGGTTCATGAAGGGCTTGCACCAACAAGGTGTGTTGGTAGCAGCCAATCATCTGGCGAATCCAAAAAAAGAACGGCACATCGTCATCAAAGACAGCACCGAATTACTCGACCTCAATCAACTTGACACCGCTGGTTTCTACCCGTATCAAAAATTAATGGAATCAGGAGTCGATGCCATTGTTACTTCTCATCTGGATTACTCCGTGCCGGGCAAACGCAAACCTATTCCGGCACCCATCTCGGATATTTTCATCAGCGACATCATCAAAAATAAAATCGGGTTCAAAGGACTTTCCATTGCCGAGGTGCCCTACTTACGTAAAGTATCCAGAAAAAAGAGATCAGGCGAAGCGGAGTTACTCGCCTTCGAAATCGGAAACGATCTGATCATCGAACCAAAAAATATTCCTTCCAGCATCAAAAAAATTTCAAAGCTGGTGCGCAAAGACCAAAAATGGCAACAACAACTCGATGCCTCCGTCAAAAAGATTCTGAGTGCAAAATATGATGCGGGCTTAGCCCAGTCCACTTTCACCAACCCCGATAATCTGTTGCTTCGCTTGCAGGCTCCTTCTGCACGCGTTATTCAATACAAGCTCGCAGAAGCTGCACCCACCGTACTCTCAAATACATCTGCACTCATTCCAATTCAACCATTGGAAGGCAACACTTTTGCCTCCATCAGCATCGGCAAAACCAGCGACAACGAATTCAATCATTACCTCTCTAAATATGTACAGATTCAAAAACACGAAATCGTTTCGCTGAAAGACACGGTAGGCTTGCAACAAAAAGTAAGCAAAGCCAACATCGTCATCATTGGTTTGTTTCCATCGGCCAAAGGCATCACTCTTCAAGTTGCAGCGCTGATCAAAAAATTGTCAGCCAAACAGGCGGTGATTGTTTGCAGTTTTGGCGATCCGGAAGATTTAAAATTTTTAGAAAACACCTCGGCTTTGCTCACGGCTTACGCTCATGATGATGTAAGTCAAAAAGCAGCAGCCGAAGTTATTTTTGGCGGCATCTCTGCTCAGGGAAAATTACCAATCTCCATTTCCTCAAAACTTTCCATTCAAACAGGTTTTGAAACCAAAAGCATCGACCGCTTGCGCTATTCCGTGCCAGAAGATGCCGGAATGGACAGTCGCACGTTGCAAAAAATAAAAAGTATCATGCAGGAGGCCATTGACTTAGGTGCTACTCCCGGTTGCCAGGTGTTGGTGGCACGCCACGGTAAAGTGATCTATGAGCAATCAGCCGGGTGGTTTACCTACGACAAGAAAATTCCGGTAACGGAAGAAGCTATTTACGATTTGGCTTCGGTTACCAAAGTGACGGCCACACTTCAAACAGTCATGTTCATGCATGAAAAAGGACTCATCGACATCAACAAAAAAATTTCTGTCTACCTGCCCGAATTGAAAGAATCCAACAAAAAAGATTTTACGATCAAAGATATTCTCACCCATCAGGCTGGCTTGTGGCCTTTCCTTCCCTTCTGGGCACAAACGGTGAAAGACTCCACCTACCTCAACGAATATTATCAAACCAAGCCCAGTGCCGAATATCCTTTTCCGGTAGCCGATAGTTTGTTCGCACACAAAAGCATGAAAGACTCGTTATGGCAGTGGATCGTCCATTCAAAAATCAGAGAGAAAGTGCCACGCACCGTTTACGATTATCGCTACAGCGACATGGGCTTTTACATGCTTCAACACTTAGCCGAAAAAATGCTCAATCAACCCATGCACGAATTTTTGGAGCAAAACATCTATGAACCACTTGGTGCCTACACCGTGGGCTTTTTACCACGCAATAAATTTTCAGCGAATCAAATTGCCCCTACCGAAAATGACAAGTTGTTCCGAAGGCGTTTGTTAATTGGTTATGTCCACGACCAGGGCGCAGCTATGCACGGTGGCATTGCCGGGCACGCTGGTTTGTTTGGGGGCGCCAACGACATGGCAAAACTCGGTCAGATGTGGTTGCGCAAAGGAAGCTATGGCGGACAACAATTTTTCAAACCAGAAACTTTTGATCTTTTTACAGCCAAACAATATGCCGACAGCCGCAGAGGATTGGGATGGGACAAACCCGTGCCGAGCGATCCGGCAGGGCCTACTTCGATTTTTGCATCGCCTCAAACCTTTGGCCATACCGGCTTTACTGGAACCTGCATTTGGGTTGACCCACAGTTCGATTTGGTCTATATTTTTCTCTCTAACCGGGTGTATCCGGAGATGACCAACAATAAAATATTAAACGCCAATATCCGTCCACGTATTCAGGACGTCATTTATCAATCCATTTTCGATTATTCTTCCAAGAAAGAGTAATTTTAAAGTACTGAAGGTTTGGCTTAAGCATACTTTCACGAAGAGGATCATCAAATAAGACAAAAAATGAAAAAGGCGGTTCTTGTACCACTCGAGCAAAAAAAAGATGCTCAAATACAGGAAGACATCGATTTGGGCCCGAAAGGAAGGTTTTACAAAATGTTTGACCTGATCGAGTTGAGTATTTTATTCTCACCCAATCATCAGCTTACCAAGCCCTTGAAGCCAAACACGATCCTGTTAAAAAGAATTGCATGACACCTAAGCTCAAAGAAGTACAGGCCTTTTTTGAATTGTTGAATAAACACTTAGTTGAATACATGATCATTGGTGGTGTAGCCGTCAATGTACACGGATATACTAGGGCAACAGGCGATTTGGATATTTGGTACAACCCAACAGAGGAAAACTACCAAAAGTTATTAGCAACCATTCGCGAGTTTGGCTTTGACACTTCTGAAATTGAAAACGCTTCAAAAGATCCGTTGAAGGCATTTATTCGAATTCCATTAGAAAGTTTTTACATCGAATTACTCGCGATTATCGATGGAAAATTAAATTATTACGAAGTATACAACCGAGCTTACGAATTTGAAGTCAACGACAAGTTAATGGTGAAGGTGATTGGATATGATGATTTAATTCAAAACAAAATTATGGCGCGAAGAGTTAAAGATTTAGACGACATAGCGCAATTGGAGAGGCGTAGGGCAAATAATAAATAGCTATCAAATCACCCAAGGTTCGGGAAACCAAAAAGGGAAAAATGAAGTTATAGATGCCTCAAACGAACCGAATAAGAGTAAACCGTATTGAATAGGAAAAAAGAATGAAAATAGGAATCGTATGTTATCCCACCTTTGGTGGAAGTGGAGTAGTGGCCACTGAGTTGGGCAAAGCGCTGGCCAAAGAAGGCCACATGATTCATTTTATCACCTACAGCCAGCCGAGTCGCCTCGATTTCCTGAATGAAAACTTATTTTATCACGAAGTTGATTTTCGTTCGTATCCATTGTTTGAATACGCGCCTTACGAATTGGCGCTAGCCAGCAAAATGGTGAGCGTTGTGAAAAACGAACAACTCGATTTGCTTCATGTGCATTATGCCATCCCGCATGCTTCAGCCGCTTATATGGCTAAACAAATTTTAAAAACAGAAGGCATTTACATTCCTGTAGTAACCACCTTGCACGGAACAGACATAACGCTGGTGGGAAAAGATCCTTCTTACGAACCGGTGGTTACATTTAGTATTAATCAATCCGATGGTGTTACTTCCGTATCCGAAGATTTGAAAAGAGAGACCTACGAATTTTTCAAAATCACCCGCGATATTGAAGTAATCCCCAATTTCATCGATCTGGAGAAATTCAAAAAGCAGAAGAAAGATCATTTCAAGAAAGCAATTTGCCCCAATGGCGAAGCGCTGATTGTACACACCTCCAACTTCCGTAAAGTAAAACGCATTAAAGATGTAGTAGATATTTTCTACAACATTCAAAAAGAAATTCCGGCTAAGTTGCTGATGATTGGTGATGGTCCTGAACGCGCCAAGGCAGAAAAGCAAGCGCACGATCTGGGCATTTCACACGACATTCGTTTCTTAGGAAAGCAAGAAGCAGTTGAAGAAGTGTTATCCGTTGCCGATTTGTTTTTAATGCCGTCTGAAAAAGAAAGTTTTGGATTAGCTGCACTGGAGGCGATGGCATGCGAAGTTCCGGTGATCTCCTCGAACACCGGGGGTTTGCCCGAATTGAATGTTCCGGGTGTAACGGGTTTTATGAGCAATGTGGGCGATATCGAAGACATGACACGCAAGTCATTGTTCATCTTGGATAAGGATAACCTTCCCCGTTTTAAAGAAAGCGCCTTGAAACGCGCGAAGGAATTTGATATATCTAACATTTTGCCGCTCTACGAATCGTTTTACGAGCGAATCTTAGCAAAGTCGAGAGCGGAAATGCTCAGCCACAAATAAAAAAAGCCACGTAAAGTGGCTGCATATTCGAAAAGAACTCTCGAATTAAATTCGGTTTGTCTTGGCTGGCTTCGCTTCAGGTGCCTTTGAATAGGTAGGGCAAGTATACTGGCTACAAGCCGTTGCTAAAGCAGCTACCACTAAAATGAGCACAATTGACTTTTTCATGATAATTAGATTAAAGTTGATACAAAAGTAGACGTATCGTTTCAAATTATATTGCTCACAACGACAATTTCCTTACATAGGTTCCATAAGAGGTCATTTTTGAAGATAAAGTGACTTAATGGATAAAGTTTAGAGCAGCCTGAAACAGATTGCACAATTATTTGGTTATTTAGCTACATCAGAATTTTACACACTTATGCTCGGCCATCGTTTTTCCAAATACACACCCCCGCCCGAAAGCGAAAAAAGCGATTTCGAAAGACTGCTGAAGATTTTCATGCAGTTAATTCTGATCACTTCGGGAAATGTGTCGGAAGCATTGCAATGGCTGACGGAAGTGGATAAACAGTATGGATTGACCAACGATCAATACGGAATTGGAGACTTTATTGAAGATCTCAAAAAGAATGGATACATCAGCGATGAAGGACCCAATGGCGGCTTCAAACTCAAGGCGAAGGCAGAGCAAAGTATGCGTCAATCCGCATTGGAAGAAATTTTCGGGAAGCTGAAAAAATCAAAAACAGGCGATCACAAAACTCCACACAGCGGACGTGGCGATGAAACCACCACCGATAGACGTGATTACGAATTTGGCGATGCCGTGGAGCAAATCTCGATGACTGAATCACTGCGAAACGCGCAAATCAATCATGGTCTGGATGACTTCCGCATGATGGAAAGCGACCTCGAAGTGCTGGAGAGTGAATTCAAAACTCAAACCTCCACGGTGTTGATGATTGACATTTCGCACTCGATGATTTTGTATGGCGAAGATCGCATCACGCCAGCCAAAAAAGTGGCAATGGCTTTGGCCGAATTGATCAAGAAAAAATATCCGAAAGACACGCTGGACATTCTGGTATTTGGTGACGATGCCTGGCAGATTGAAATCAAAGACCTCCCCTACTTACAAGTGGGACCATTTCACACCAACACCGTAGCCGGCTTGGAATTGGCTATGGATATTTTGCGAAGACGCAAAAACGCCAACAAGCAAATCTTCATGATCACCGATGGGAAACCCACGTGCATCAAGCAAGGCATTAAATATTACAAAAACAGTTTTGGCTTGGATCACAAAATCCTGAACAAAACACTCGATTTGGCTACCCAACTTCGAAAAACAAAAATACCCGTCACTACTTTCATGATTGCTACTGATCCTTATTTGAAAGCTTTCGTACGCGAATTCACGAAAGCCAATAATGGGAATGCGTATTACAGCAGCTTGCAAGGATTGGGCGATCTGATTTTCGAAGACTTTAAAAGAAACCGCTCGAAGAATCTTTAACATCATTTTAAATTCATTCCATTCTGACTTCTTAAATAAATGAAAGACCACAAAAACATAAAAACACTCGCACAGTTAAAATCGGCCGGATACAAATTCAAAACCATCAAAGATGAGCTTCGCGCGAATCTGATTGAAAAATTAAAAACCAAAGAGAATGTTTTTGAAGGAATCTGGGGATATGAGGAAACAGTTATCCCCGATTTAGAAAGAGCCATCCTCGCTGGCCATGATGTGAATTTGTTAGGCTTACGCGGTCAGGCGAAAACACGCTTGGCGCGATTGATGGTTAATCTGCTTGATGAATTTATTCCTGTCATAGAAGGATCTGAATTGAATGACGATCCACTTCATCCGATTTCGCGATTTGGTCGCGACAAGGTTGCTGAGTTGGGTGATAGCACTCCCATCACTTGGTTGCACCGCGATGAGCGCTATACCGAAAAATTAGCAACACCCGATGTATCGATTGCCGATTTGATTGGTGATGTAGATCCCATCAAGGCAGCCACATTGAAATTACCTTATTCCGATGAACGCGTTATTCATTTCGGGTTAATCCCGCGGTCGCATCGCAGCATCTTTGTCATCAACGAACTTCCTGATTTGCAAGCACGCATTCAGGTGGCGCTCTTTAATATTTTACAAGAAGGCGACATTCAAATTCGTGGATTTAAATTACGCTTGCCGCTGGATATTCAATTTGTGTTCACCGCCAATCCGGAAGACTACACCAATCGTGGAAGCATAGTAACGCCACTGAAAGACCGAATAGACAGCCAGATCATTACCCACTATCCGAAGACCATGGATATTGGTAAAAAAATTACCCAACAAGAAGCACGTATTCGCGAAGAACAAAAAAGCCGCGTAACCGGTGTGGAGATTACCAAAGATCTGATCGAACAAATTGCTTTCGAAGCACGCAAGAGTGAATTTGTCGATTCAAAAAGTGGCGTTTCTGCACGCCTCACCATTTCGGCCTACGAAAACTTAGTAGCTGCAGCCGAGCGTAGAAGTTTCATCAATCAGGAAAAGACCGCTGCTATTCGTGTATCTGATTTTATTGGCGTAGTTCCTTCTATCACCGGCAAGGTAGAATTGGTATATGAAGGCCAGCAAGAAGGGCCGGGCATTGTGGCGCAAAATCTGGTGGGCAAAGCCATTCGCAGTCAGTTTGTGAATTATTTTCCTGATCCGGATAAATTCAGAAAGCAAAAGGAAAAAAGTCCGTACAAAAAAATTACTAACTGGTTTGGCGATGGCAACACTACCGACTTGTTGCACGATATGAATCAGGCCGATTTTGAAAAGACCTTGAAGGGAGTTCCCGGTTTGCTTGACTTGGTGAATGAATTTCATAAAGGCCAAGATGCAGCCATGAAATTATTTCTGATGGAGTTTGCGTTGCACGGTTTAGCTGAATATAGTTTGATCAGCAAACACCACTTGACAGCCGGGCATCAATTCAAAGATTTATTGAGTAGCATGTTCAGTCCACCTAGTCCGGAAGATGATGATGGCGAGGAAGATGATGAATTGAGAGGGTTTAAGAATTAGGTCAGTTAATTTTCGCTCCTTTGAGTTAAGTCTACAAAAACGGAACTTGCGCGGGTGAAAAACTGGGAGGATATAAGGTTTAATGAAGAGCACTTATACGAGCTGCGTAAGTTGGCCATTCAAGGTGAAGGAATTCATCTGGAATTTAAACGGAAGGCCACACATCCCGAAAAGGTAGTACGTGAAATGATTGCCTTTGCCAACACGCATGGCGGCACGGTTTTGATTGGCGTGGACGATGATGGATCGCTGGTAGGTGTAAAATATCCAGAAGATGAAATGATCGAGGTTCAAAGAGCACTTCAAAACTGCAAACCAACTTTGATCTACAATGAAAGCTTATTCGCTTTACGCGAAAATCGATTTGTCATTCGTTTGGATATTCCGGAGAGCGATCGAAGACCGCACTTCTACGCCATCGACAAAGAAACTTCTGAGACCTATGTGCGCGTCAAAGACATGAGCATCAAGGCAAGTGCCGAAATGCAAGAGATCATAAGAAGAACACGCAAGAAAAAAGATATTCAGTTTACGTATGGCGATCATGAGAATCAACTGATGAAATACCTGGAAGAACATAAAACCATCACCTTGCCACAATTTCGGGAGCTAACCGGACTGAACCGTTTCAAAGCATCGCGTAAGCTGATCTTGCTCGTGTTGGCTGATGTGTTGAAAATCACCGCTTCAGAAAAAGGAGATTTATACAGTCGCGGGGCGAGCTAAAATTACAAATCATCACAAATTAATGATCCGAAAAAATTGCTTTTATGCGATTGCTTTACTTAGTTTATAGTAAAGAATAAATGTCGCGAAGAAACGTTTTATATCTGCACAGTTTTCAGTAGCTCTGCAAGAAACGTGTCTCCGCGATTTTTTATTATAGCCCACGCCCTATGAGCAAGACCAAAAAAGAAAAGGATAAGAAGATTTTCGTCCTCGACACTTCTGTTATCATCTTCGAGCACAATAGCATTCTAAACTTCGATGAACACGACATCGGCATTCCCATCACGGTATTAGAAGAACTCGACAATTTCAAAAAGGGCAACGATACCAAAAACTTCGAAGCTCGCGAGTTCATCCGTCTGATTGACAAACTGGCCAAAAACCAAATGCTCCACCAGTGGAATCCGATCAACGGAAAAGGCAAAGGGAATTTTAAAGTGGTGATGGACACGGGTGGCACCACCCAAGTTGATGCCAACAAAGTCTTCAACGAAGACAAACCGGATCATCGCATTCTAAATGCTGCTTTGCATCTTCAAAAAGAAGAAAAAGGGCGCAAGGTGATTTTGGTTTCGAAAGACATTAACCTACGCCTGAAAGCCAAAGCGCTTGGCCTCACTGCGGAAGATTACACCACCGGCAAAATTCAAAACATCAGTTCTCTGCATACCGGCAGAACTATTGTGGATAATGCCACTTCGGATGCCATTGATCTGATCTACGAAAAAGGCTATTGCCCTCCGGAAGAAGTGCTCGGCAAACAAAAGCCGATGAAGAACCACTACTATATTCTTCGCAACGGCAAAAAATCGGTACTCGCCTTTTACAATTCGGCCAACGGCATGGTGGAGCAGGTAGAAAAACGAAATGCGTATGGCATCAAGCCTCGCAATGCAGAGCAAGCTTTCGCGATTCATGCCGTTCTCAAACCAGAGATTAAATTGGTGTCCATGCAAGGCGTTGCCGGAACCGGAAAAACATTGATTGCATTGGCCGCTGCGCTGGAACAAAAACGTGAATACAAACAAATTTACCTCGCACGCCCGATCGTACCACTCAGCAACAAAGACATTGGCTATCTGCCGGGTGATATCAAATCAAAATTGAATCCCTACATGGAGCCGCTGTGGGATAACCTGAAGTTTATTCAAAATCAATACAGCGAAAGCGATAAAGAATACGCCAAGATTACCGAGATGGTACAAAACGAAAAACTGGTGATTACTCCGCTAGCTTACATCAGAGGCAGAAGTTTATCGAACATCATCTTCATTGTGGATGAAGCTCAAAACCTAACACCGCATGAAGTCAAAACGATCATCACCCGCGCAGGAGAAAACACAAAGATTATTTTCACGGGTGATATTCATCAGATCGATACTCCTTACTTGGATTCGCAAAGTAATGGATTGTCGTACATCATCGATCGCTTAAAAGATCATGAATTATATGCACACGTCACTTTAGAAAAAGGCGAGCGTTCAGAACTTGCCAATCTGGCAAACGAGTTATTATAAAAATAAAATGAGATAAAAGCGCTGGGTTATTTGCCCAGTGCTTTTAACATCGTGTCGCCAATCAAAGCAGGTGATTCCACCACGTGGATACCACACTCACGCATGATTTTCATTTTGGCTTCGGCTGTGTCTTCAGCACCACCAATGATGGCACCGGCATGGCCCATTCTGCGGCCGGGAGGCGCAGTTTGACCAGCGATGAAACCAACCACAGGTTTTTTGTTTCCGGTTTCTTTGATCCAACGAGCCGCTACGGGTTCATAGCTTCCACCGATCTCACCGATCATCACGATAGCATCAGTTTCAGGGTCGTTCATCAATAATTCAACTGCATCTTTTGTCGGTGTTCCGATGATCGGGTCACCGCCAATTCCAATAGCTGTGCTGATACCTAAGCCTGCTTTCACAATTTGATCAGCTGCTTCGTAAGTCAGCGTACCTGATTTGGATACTATACCAATGCGGCCTTTCTTGAACACGAAGCCAGGCATGATGCCTACTTTGGCTTCGCCCGGAGTAATTACACCAGGGCAATTCGGGCCTATTAAAGTTGCTTTTCTATCTTTTACGTATTGTTTGGCAATCATCATGTCCTTTACAGGAATACCTTCTGTAATGGCAACAATTACCTTGATTCCACCTTCGGCAGCTTCCATAATCGAATCGGCTGCAAAAGCCGGAGGAACGAAAATGATCGAAACATCGGCTCCTGTCTTTTCAACGGCTTCTTTCACCGTATTGAAAACAGGTTTGTCCAAATGCGTTTGACCTCCTTTGCCGGGTGTTACACCTCCTACTACGTTGGTGCCGTACTCAATCATCTGGCTAGCGTGGAAAGATCCTTCTGTTCCAGTAAATCCTTGAACAATAATGCGGGAGTTTTTATTGACTAGTACGCTCATAAACTTCTTAGTAGGTTAGCTCACAAAATTAGGATAATTAAGTTGTGCGGCAAATGGCAAGGGTCAATCTCACTTGATAAAATTGGGCAAAACCGCTCTGCCGAAGGAGTAAATGGCGGCTGTAAAAACGATACTCCAGCCAATGGCACTAATCAACATAAAAAGCAAAATCTTTCCTTTGGGCTTATTTAGGCCAATCGCCAAAATGGTACCTCCAATCGGGGTTAATATAAGGGGTGTAAAAAAGGCAATTCCGCCCAATCCATACTTTCGTAAAAGGATCATGAACTTTCGTCTGCTATTGGAAGGATTTGCAGCTGGTTGAAAAAAACGGCTGAACCATCTTTTCTTCAACCAATCGCCAAAATAAGTAAACGCTACAACGCTTATCATCATTCCCAAGATGGTCGACAAACTAGTGGTAATCGGGTGTAGCTTTAAAGCATAACCTTGTAATGGCCCCAAAATAAACTTGATGGCACTGGCCAACACTACCGGAATCGCCTTGAGAATTTCTTCGAGCATATTAAATTTTTTCTCCGAAACTCAAATCTCCTGCATCGCCTAAACCGGGTACAATGTAAAATTCGGAGTTGAGATTTTCATCCATAGATACAGTAAATAAGGAAGAAGCGACTGTCAGATGCTCATTTATATTTTTTACTCCCTCGGGAGCAGCTACCAGCGATGCCACATAAACATGCAATGGGCTTCCATGCTTTAATAGTGCCGCCACCGATCGGATCACCGAGTTACCAGTGGCCAGCATCGGATCAATCAAAATTACTTCGCGATTTTGTAAAGAAGGGGTAGCCAGATAATCGAGTTGAATAGTGAGTTCTTGCTCGCCTTCTTTGCGATAGGCACCAATAAATCCACTATCAGCCCGATCAAAATAATTTAGGAAACCTTGAAAGTAGGGCAAACCGGCACGAAGCACCGTAATCAAAACCGGTTGTTGTTTGATGGCAAATGCTTGCGTGGATTTCAGAGGTGTCTCAACAACTACCTGATGGTAAGCCAGTTTCTTCGAAATTTCATAAGCCATCACTTCTCCCAACCTTGTCAAATTTTGACGAAACCTCATTCTGTCTTGTTGAATATTTTTATCTCGTAGCTCGATCAAAAACTGATTTGCCACCGAGTTTTCCTTATTCAAAACAAAGACATCCATAATTTACCTTTTATCTGTCCAAAATTTAAGATAAAGTTGCAGAATATGGCAAAAGAAAAAAGAAAGTCGACCAAAAACAGCGAAGATTGGAGTTTGCTGAAACAACTCTGCGAAGTGCAGGCACCCTCAGGTCATGAAAAACCCATGAAGGATTTCTTGCTGAAATACATCAAGCAAGCGAAAAAAAATTGGGTTAGTAAGCCAACGATCATCGAGGGAGATGAATTTCAGGATTGTTTGATTCTAAAATTCGGCAAACCACGTACCGCCATTTTTGCACACATGGATAGTATCGGTTTTACAGTGCGCTACTTCAATCAATTGCTCTCCATTGGTAGCCCCGATGCCGATATGGGTACTAAATTAGTGGGGCAGGATAGTCTTGGCCCAATCGAATGTGAGTTGGAATTTGACAAAGAAGATCACGCTTTCTACAAATTTGGTCGACTGATTGAACGAGGTACACCGCTCACTTATAAAATCGATTTCCGCGTAAGCGAAGAATTTATTGAAACTGCTTATCTGGATAATCGATTGGGGATTTACAATGCATTGAAAGTGGCCGAGACATTAAAAGATGGTGTGATTATTTTTAGTTGTTGGGAAGAACATGGCGGAGGGTCCGTTGGATACTTAGCTGATTTCATCTACAAAAAATGGGGCGTGCGCCAGGCCCTTATCTCCGACATCACGTGGATAACGGAAGGTGTGGAGCACGGCAAGGGCGCTGCTATTTCATTGCGCGATCGAAATATTCCTCGCAGAAGTTTTGTCGATAAAATCATTCGCTTAGCACAAGAAAATGAAATTCCCTATCAACTTGAAGTGGAGGGAATGGGCTCTAGCGATGGAGGCGAATTGCAACGAAGCCCTTATCCATTCGACTGGTGTTTTGTCGGTGCGCCTGAGCTGGGACCACACACTCCCAATGAAAAAGTTCACAAGAAAGACATTGACAGCATGATCGCGCTCTATACATGCTTGATGAAAAAGCTGTAGATCAGAAAGTGAAGGTGTACTTCAGCATGGGCGAGCTAACTGAACCTTGGGTAGTTGGAAGTTGGGTGTAGGCACCATTTTCATATACAAAAATGATTGCCTCGTTGGAATCAGGATCGATCACCCAATATTCCTTGAGCTGAAACTTTTCGTACAAATCTTTTTTTGTTTTCAAATCATGGCCTCGGTTGCTGCCTGATAAAACTTCGACCACCAAATCAGGTACACCATGAATGTGATCTTTTACGATTGATAAGTTTTCCTGTTTGACAAAAATAATATCCGGCTGTACGGCATTGGCATGTTCGTCCAAATACACATCAAATGGCGCCATGTAAACTTCGCCCAAATTTTGATTTTCAAAGTGCTGATAAAGTTGCGAAAATAACTTACCAATAACTTTTTGATGGCGCTTAATTGGTGACGGACTCATATAAATTTTACCATTGATTAGTTCCGCAAGAGTACCTTCCGGAAGCATCTGATACTCTTCCATAATGGTGCGGGGAGGCCGTTCAACAAAAATATTCATATTCAAATATAAAGAATTGAACGGATCACCGGAAAATAAGTAAGTTTGAAATGACCTAATTTGTAACCTATGAATTCTTCGCGTAGAACATTTCTAAAGACGACAGCCGCAGCTACACTCGGTGCCAGCCTGCTCCCATCGCTCGGATTCTCCTCTTCAGCCGATGAAAAATTACGACTTGGATTTATTGGCGTAGGTCTCCGCGGGCAAAATCATTTAGAGTTGGCACTTTCGCGAAAAGATGTAGACGTTGTAGCTATCTGCGATGTGCAACAACGCATGATTGACATGAGCTTAGGTTTAGTAGCAACTGCCGGTAAGCCAAAACCTCAGGTAATTTTAGATGGTCCTAATGGCTACAAAAAATTATTAGATCGAAAAGATATTGATGCTGTCATCATCGCCACTCCTTGGGAATGGCACACCGTGATGTGTTTAGATGCAATGAACGCTAAAAAATATGTGGGCTGCGAAGTGATCACAGGCATGACGGTAGAGGAGTGCTGGCAGTTGGTAAACACTTCTGAAAAAACAGGCATGCCACTGATGATGCTGGAAAATGTTTGCTATAGACGCGATGTGATGGCGGTGATGAACATGGTGCGGCAAAATATGTTTGGCGAATTGATTCACTTGCAAGGCGGCTACCAGCATGATCTACGCGAAGTAAAATTCAATGATGGCGTTTCTCCCTACGGTGGAGGTGTTGAGTTTGGAGAAAAAGGATTTTCTGAAGCACAATGGCGTACCCAACATTCCGTTGATCGCAATGGTGACTTGTACCCTACGCACGGCATCGGCCCTATCGCGATGATGGCAAATATCAATCGAGGCAATCGGTTTACTAAATTAGTTTCGTATTCCACAAAAGTGCGTGGTCTGCACGAACACATTGTAAAGACAGGTGGCGAAAATCATCCGAATGCAAAAGTAAAATTCAAGCTGGGCGATGTAGTTTCTACGCTAATCGAAACCAGCAATCAGGAGACAATTTTATTACAACACGATACGAATTTGCCGCGCCCCTACTCGATTGGCTTTCGTGTGCAAGGCACTAAAGGAATTTGGATGGATCTCAACAAATCCATCTATCTGGAAGGCCAAAGCAAACAAGCTCACCGTTGGGATGACGCCAAAGAATGGTTGGAAAAATATGATCATCCTCTTTGGAAAAAATATGGCAACGATGCAGCCGGTGCAGGCCACGGTGGTATGGATTGGTTTGTCTTAAATGCATTTATCGAATCGGCTAAACGAAAAATCGCACCACCCCAAGATGTTTATGATGCCGTAACCTGGAGTGCTATCACACCATTATCAGAAACTTCCATCAAACAAAATGGTGCCAGCATTGAATTTCCGGATTTCATGAGAGGAAAATGGCAGAATCGAAAAAACACATTTGCCTTAGATGATACTTACTAACTGTCACTGGTTAGACGATTCATTAAATCATTGGCCATTCTAATGGTAGAAAAAAGTGATTGGTTCGTTTCAATCGGATGCAGCTTTTTTTGCTTTCAGCTAACCTTTCAATTTTCACTACCCGATTTGCAGAAGAATAGTATCTTTGCCGCTCTTTAAAAATTGGGAATGAAGATAAAGGACCTCCATTTTGAAAAATTCATTGATGCCGAGCAGATTCAACAAAAAGTAGTTGCGTTAGCCACGCAAATCAATGCTGACTATCATGACAAAAGCCCCATCTTGCTACCCATCTTGAATGGCTCATTCATGTTTGCTTCTGATCTAATGAAGCATTTGAATATGCCATGCAAAGTTTCTTTTGTCAAAATCTCGTCATACTCCGGCACCGCCAGTACCGGCCAATTAAAAACATTGATTGGGCATGAGGATAGTCTTTTTAATCAAGATGTGCTAATCGTAGAAGATATTGTTGATACCGGACTCACACTCGAAAAAATCATGAGCGATTTGAAAGATCGCGGAGCTAAATCGGTAGAAGCTATTAGTTTGTTGCGCAAGTCAATTGCTCGCGAAAAAAATGTAGATGTGAAGTACGTTGGGTTTGATTTGGAAGATGAATTTGTGTTGGGCTATGGTATGGATTATGACGGGCTGGGCAGAAATTATCGGGATTTATTCAAGAAAATAGACTAATTATCTAGTATCTTGCTTACCCTTTAAACCTAAATAAAGTAAAATCGTCACTCGTAACGCGACTCAATCCTAAGTCGATTATAGGTGGCTTTAAAATTATCAACAGATGAAAAATCTAGTACTCTTCGGCCCTCCGGGTGCAGGCAAAGGAACACAAAGCGAAAAGCTTATTCAGAAATACGGCTTCGTTCATATTTCCACAGGCGATCTATTTCGTTGGCATACCAAGAACGATACTCCGCTGGGCAAACGAGTAAAAGAAATTATGAACAGCGGTGCATTGGTGCCCGATGAAATCACCATCGCGATGCTCAAAGAAGAGTTAGATAAAAATCCGAATGCGAAAGGATTTTTGTTCGATGGATTTCCGCGCACCGTTCCTCAAGCGGAAGCACTCGATCAGTTCATGAAAGCGAATAATTCTGCCATTCATTTCGTCATCGCATTGGATGTTTCTGAAGAAGAGGTGCGGGTTCGCATTGCTAAACGGAGAACCACCGAAAACCGGGCAGACGATGAAGAAGAAAAATTAAACAAACGCATTACCGAATATTTCACAAAAACCATTCACGTGTTACCATTCTACGAAAGCCAAAAAAGATTGGTGACCGTTCATGGCATTGGCGAAGTAAATACAATTTTTGAAAACATCTGTCAGGTTTTAGATAAGTAACTCAGAATACAAGATCGCTAATTTGATCTTACTCGTTTTCTCTCAATTGAACCCACTAACGTGTCCAATCCAAATTTCATTGACTACGTAAAATTTAATGCGCGTTCCGGCAATGGAGGCGCAGGTTGTCTGCATTTTCATCGGGAGAAATTTATCGAAAAGGGTGGGCCGGATGGTGGCGATGGCGGACGCGGTGGCCACATCATTTTGCGTGGCAATTCACAGCAATGGACACTGCTCCACCTTAAATTTCGCAAGCACATATTTGCTGAAAATGGTCAAGGCGGCATGGGGCAAAACATGACAGGCGCTTTCGGCAAAGACATCATTCTCGATGTTCCTCTCGGCACCGTAGCGAAGCATGCAGAAACTGGTGAAATTGTGTGTGAAATCACTGAAGATGGACAAGAAATCATCCTTGCCCAAGGTGGCCGCGGTGGCAAAGGCAATTCTCATTTCGCTACGCCTACCAATCAAGCACCACAACATGCACAACCCGGAGAGCCCGGCATTGATGAGTGGTTTATTTTAGAACTTCGCCTGCTGGCAGATGTCGGTTTAGTGGGTTTCCCCAATGCCGGTAAATCAACTCTACTCTCAGTCGTATCGGCAGCTAAACCTAAAATTGCCGATTATGCCTTCACCACTCTTACACCCAACTTGGGGGTAGTTGCTTATCGCGATAGCCAATCTTTCGTAATGGCAGATATTCCCGGAATCATTGAAGGCGCTGCCGAAGGAAAAGGTCTGGGAATTCGTTTTCTCAAGCATATAGAACGCAACTCATTGTTGCTTTTTATGGTGCCGGCCGATGCCAAAGACATTCGGATAGAATTTGAAATTCTGCTCAATGAATTGAAGAAGTACAATCCGGAACTACTGGACAAAAAACGTCTGCTGGCCATTACTAAATCAGACTTACTCGATCAGGAATTAAAAGATGCTTTGAAGAAAGAATTGCCCACCGGCATCCCATCTGTCTTTATTTCATCGCTCACCAATCAGGGCATTACCGAACTGAAAGATCTGATTTGGAAAAATCTGCACTAAAAAGTGCCGACATCTTGGCATAATTATGCCCTTTGGCAAAATTGTTGTCCTTTGGCAAGCTAATCAGATTGAAGTAACATGGAAAACAACATACATCCGGAGTCAGAATTAGAAAATAGCACCGAAACCACGGCAGAGGTTCCTCCTATGCAGAGCCCCGAGCCTGCACAGCCAGAAAAAACAGAAGATAAACCCGATCCTTTGAAAAAACTGCAAGACGAATTGGCAGAAGCCAAAGACAAGTATATCCGGCTGTATGCCGAATTTGACAATTTTCGCAGACGGTCGGCCAAAGAAAAGTTGGATATGATCCAATCGGCCAATGAGCAGTTGATCAAAACATTATTACCGATTACCGATGACTTCGAGCGTGCCGAAAAATCGTTTAAAGACAAAAATGATAAGGAGTCAGAGGGCTTCTTTTTGATTCAGAATAAGTTTAAAAAGATTCTGGAGCAAAATAATGTTAAGCCGATGGATCTCGGTAAAGACACCAGCTTCAACCCCGATCTCCATGAGGCGATCACCCAAATTCCGGCTCCGGAAGAGAAGCTGAAAGGAAAAATTATGGACGTAGTCGAAAAAGGATATCTACTCAACGACAAAGTGATTCGCTTCGCGAAAGTTGTAGTAGGCAGTTAATCCAAATTTCCAACTACTGTTAATTCTCAAACACAATGGCAAAACGAGATTTTTACGAGATACTAGGTGTTAGCAAAAGCGCTACTGCCGAAGAGATCAAAAAAGCATACCGCAAAACGGCAATTCAATTTCACCCCGATAAAAATCCGGGCAATAAAGAAGCTGAAGAAAAATTCAAAGAGGCAGCTGAAGCTTACGAGGTTTTGAGCGATGAAACCAAACGCGCTCAATACGATCGTTTCGGGCATAATAAACCTGGCGGTGGTGGAGGTTACAGTTCACACGAAATGAACATGGACGATATCTTTAGTCAATTTGGAGATATTTTTGGTGGTGGTGGCGGCAGCCCTTTTGATAGTTTCTTTGGTGGTGGCGGAAGTCGTTCGCGCCAGCGCAAAGGTTCAAACTTACGCATCAAGCTCAAATTAACTTTGGAAGAAATCGCCAATGGCGTTGAGAAGAAGATCAAGGTAAATCGGTTGATCCGGGCCGAAGGTGTTACATTCAAAACCTGCAATACCTGTCAAGGAAGTGGACAAGTTCGAAAAGTGGTCAACACCATGCTTGGCCAAATGGTATCGGCCAGCACCTGCCCTACTTGTAATGGCGCAGGCCAAATGATCGATAAAAAGCCTGCAGGGGTAGATAGTTCCGGTCTTGTATCGAAGGAGGATTTAATCACAGTAAAAATACCCGCCGGGGTAAGCGAAGGCATGCAGCTGTCCATGTCGGGCAAGGGCAATGAGGCACCTGGAGGAGGTGTACCTGGCGATTTGCTCATTTTAGTGGAAGAAACCGAGGACAAAGAACTAAAGCGCGATGGCAGCAATCTTGTGTACGATTTACACATCAGTTTTGTGGATGCCGCTTTGGGCACTTCCGTGGAAGTTCCGTCTATTGGTGGAAAAGTGCGAATTAAGATAGACCCGGGCACACAAAGCGGAAAAATCTTACGCTTGCGCGGAAAGGGTTTAAAGGATATCAATGGCTATGGCACTGGGGATCAGCTCATTTACATCAACGTGTGGACGCCCAAAAAGCTATCTACCGAAGAAAAAGCTAAGCTGGAAAGCTTCCGGAACTCGGCTAATTTTCAGCCCCATCCTGATGCTAATGAAAAGGGCTTCTTCGAACGAATGAAAGAATATTTCGGGTAGCCAAAAAACATAAAACCATTTTAGAAGTAACCCGTATAAGACCTATTACGGGTTATTTTTTTGAAGGAATTTTGACAAAAAACAGTCCTTCAAAACTTAAAAAGCTTAACCCGCTAAAAGGCAAGAATGGTAAAAGTAGCAATTCTTATTTTTAGTAGTATTAGTCTGGCTGGCATGGCACAGGTAAAAAAGCAGTTTTCAGTGGAAAACGTGAGTAACTGCAAACGTGTTGATCTTTGCCTAAAATCTAAAACCGGCAACTGCTTTATTCGCCCCAGCCAAAACAGCGATTTCCTCAACATCTACAGCAATCAAGATTTAGAACAATACTCACATGCCTTCAGCAATGAAGTAAAAGGCAGCACTTGCATGGTAAAGCTTTCGCTGGAAGAGCAGGACCAAAAAGGAGTTGGCCAAAAAATTTCGTATCAGATGTTTGGCCGCGATGAAAAGCGGAGCGATAAATTCTGGAAAGTATATTTAACCGAAGAAACGCCTTATGCCCTCAATTTGGATTATGGACTCGGAAACGCGAACATCGACTTATCCGGCTTGGCAGTAGAGAAACTTAAAATCATTACTGGCAATGCCGATGTGAATATATCGTATAGCTCAGGTATCGAAAACAAAACGACTATGGATACTTTCTACATTAAAGTAGACATGGGCACCGTAAATGCGAAGCAAATTAACTTGGCCCGATCAAAGGTGGTTTTGGCTGATGTTGGCTTCGGCAATATGTTTTTAGATTTTTCTAATAAACCGACATTGGGCAATCATATCATTGGAAGTGTTGGGGCGGGCAATCTCACCATACAACTGCCCGATGAGACCACACCAGTGATGGTTCACATCAGTGACTCCTGGCTTTGCAGCATCAACCTCAGCAAGAGCTTGAAAAAAATTGGCGACAATAAATACGCCAATGCTGCCTATACCAAAAATACCAAAGGCGCCCTTACATTTGATTTAGATGTATCCATGGGCAAAATCGTTTTTAAAGAAAAAGAAGCGCACTAATCCGTTGCGTTTTCTTTTGTGATGCCTTCCTCAATTAGTTTTATTACTTTGTAATTTCATTCCTATTTTTGGCACTAATACATTAAAACCCAATTTCTGTGGACGCACTTATTGCAAAAAATGTAACTAAAGTTTATTCCGAGCATAAAGCTTTAGACAATGTTAGTCTCACTATTCCAGAAAAGACAATCTTCGGATTACTCGGTCCCAATGGTGCTGGCAAAACCACCTTAATCCGTATCATCAATCAAATCATCAATTCGGATAGCGGTGAAATTCTCATCTTCGGAGAGAAGCTCAAGCCCAATCATATTGAAATTATTGGCTATTTGCCAGAGGAGCGCGGGCTCTACAAAAAAATGAAGGTGGGTGAGCAATTACTTTATCTCGCGCAGCTAAAAGGTTTGAGCAGAAAAGATGCTATGGCCCGAATCAAAATTTGGCTTGAGAAATTTGAGATCAAAGATTGGTGGCACAAAAAAGTGGAAGACCTTAGCAAGGGGATGGCGCAGAAAGTGCAATTCATCAGCACAGTGCTACACGAGCCGAAGTTGATTATTTTGGATGAGCCTTTCTCAGGTTTTGATCCTGTCAATGCGCAATTGATTACCGAGAAAATACTGGAGCTCAAAGAAAACGGTAGTACGATTATATTCTCAACACACCGAATGGAGACAGTTGAATCCTTATGCGATCATATTGCACTGATCAACAAATCCAAAAAAATATTAGAAGGACCCAAGAAGCAAGTAAAAGAGCAGTACCGCTCCAATACATTTTTAATTGAGCATCGTGGAAATCACTTTACTTTGCCATCTGAAAAATACGAAGTAAAAAGTCAGACGCGTATTGAAGAAGATCTTTTTTCAACTACGCTCAAAGCAGCTGATGGTATCAAGGGTAATCAAGTTATTAAAGATTTGATTGACATTACAGAAGTATACAGCTTTCAGGAAAAGCTGCCTACCATGGCCGACATATTCATTGGCTTAGTAAAAGCCGATGGCGATGACGCTTTGCGCAAACATCTTCAAGA
The DNA here is from genome assembly GCA_016191555.1 of Bacteroidota bacterium. Lineage (GTDB taxonomy): Bacteria > Bacteroidota > Bacteroidia > Cytophagales > Cyclobacteriaceae > ELB16-189. The sequence goes on along the minus strand of JACPVX010000051.1, from coordinate 247,259 downwards.
AGTTTAATCTACTACAATCTAAGACATAACATTTTATGAATAAAATTTGGTTGATCATCCAGCGAGAGTTTCTTACTCGTGTGCAAAAGAAATCGTTTCTCATTACTACTATTTTAGTGCCATTGATTTTTCCAGCCATTATTGGTGTACTGGTGTATATCATGAAGAAAGAAGCAGAGTCTGCCAAGGCCGATACCGTTCAAGTAGTTGACGAAAGTGGTAAGTTTGTTTTTGAAAATACGAAGCGATACAACTTCGTACCTCTATCTCTTAGCATTGACAAGGCAAAAGATGCCTATAAGCAAACGAAGGATTTTGCACTGCTCTACATTCCTCCTTTCGATATCAATAAACCTGAAGGAATGGTCATCTACACCAAGGAAAATCCAAGCATTGAAAAAGTAGGCGGCCTTGAATCCATTCTTCAAGATCGCATCAGAGACTTAAAATTAGAAGCCTACAAAATTGACAAGGAGACATTGAAAAGTTTGAAGGTAAGTATTAACCTTAAGCAAATTAATATTTCAGATACTGGTGAAGAAAAATCCAGCAACTCGGGGATTTTATATGGACTTGGATTTGTATTGGGCATTTTGATTTACATGTTTGTGTTAGTCTATGGAATACAAATCATGCAAGGAGTAATTGACGAAAAAACCTCGAAAATCGTAGAAGTAATAGTGTCATCAGTAAAACCATTTCAATTAATGCTTGGTAAAATCATCGGCATCGCTTCCGTTGGGTTAGTACAATTTACTATTTGGATCATCCTGATCACAGTACTTTCATCAGGAGTGCTTGGTTATTTCGGTTTAAAAATGCCACAAAAACAAGCGATGGAAGAAGTGGTGAAGCAAGTAGGTGACGAAGATGTGAAGCAAGCAATGGATCAACAGAATCAACAAATCAACGAAGTGCTGGGCAACTTAAGTCAAATTCCTTTTGGAAAAATCGCTTTCGTATTTGTTTTCTACTTTATGGGTGGATACCTACTATATGGCGCATTATTCGCAGCGGTTGGATCTGCTGTAGAATCGATGCAAGAATCGCAACAATTTCAATTTCCAATTACACTTCCGCTTTTAATCGGATATTTTGGCTTGTTCATGTTTATTTTAAGAGATCCACATGGACCTGTTAGCTTTTGGCTTTCGATAATACCTTTCACGTCACCAGTCGCAATGGTAGGTAGAATTGCATTTGATGTACCTACGTGGGAATTGATTCTTTCCATGGTTCTATTGATAGGAGGATTTCTATTCACCACCTGGATTGCCGGTCGCATTTACCGTGTTGGTATTTTGATGACCGGAACCAAAGTAAGCTGGAAGGTGCTTGCAAAGTGGTTTTTCATGAAATCATAGTTCTGCTAACTCGCAGGAACAAAAAAATCCGGATACTACCTATCCGGATTTTTTTATTTAACTTCATGCTATATGCCGAGCAATTCTTCATCTCCAGCCTCCATGGAGTTTTACAAAGACAACACCAATCTGAAATGGATCATTTTGGCGGTGTCGTTGATCATAAGTGTAGGAACAATTCTATTTACTAATATCCTTGTCGGACAGCTAAAGGAACGCGAGAAAAACCAAGTTAAGCTCTTTGCGAAAGCTCTTGAATACACGATTAACGACAACGGAAATGAAATACTCTTCATCACCGAAGAGATCATCTTTAAAAACAATTCGATTCCAACTATTTTGGTAGATGAAAAAGGACGAATCATTTCTCATCATAACATTGATATAAACGCGAAATGGAGTAAGGACAAAAAAGAAGAAGTATTACAAAAGGTGCTGGAGGAAATGAAGGATACCTACGCTCCAATCGATATTATCCTGAAGGGAGCTGGTACTGAAGGCACATTTGCTGTTCAAAAAGTGTATTATAAAAACTCATCATTGCTGGCAGAGTTAATTCTATTTCCTTACGTAGAAACATCAATCTTGGCCATCTTCGGTTTCATTTCGTATCTGGCCTTTAATTACTCCAAAACATCTGAACAAAATCGTGTGTGGGTAGGACTGGCGAAAGAAACAGCCCATCAAATTGGCACACCGCTTTCTTCGTTGATGGCTTGGGTGGAAGTATTGCGCGATGACCCAGATTTGAGAAACCGAGGTTTTGTAGAAGAGTTAGACAAGGATGTTCGTAAACTAAGAATGGTTACCGAGCGCTTTTCGAGTATTGGCTCAACTCCAGTTTTAAAAGAAGAAAACATTTTTCAGTTGATAAATAATGTAGTGAGCTACCTGCAACCACGCCTATCATCGAAAGTAAAAATAGAAGTTTACACATTATCGGAGACTATTCAGGCACGTGTTCATGCACCTCTATTTGAATGGGTCATTGAAAATCTCTGTAAAAATGCAGTCGATGCCATGGAAAACACGGGCACAATCGCCATCAAAATATTGCGCGGCAGCGATAGTAAAGTTTTGATCGACATTTCAGATACCGGAAAAGGTATTCCTAAAAAGATTATTCAGAATGTTTTTAAGCCAGGATTTACTACTAAAAAACGGGGGTGGGGCCTAGGACTCGCTTTAGCTAAACGCATCATTGAATTATATCATCAGGGAAAAATATTCGTAAAATCCTCCGATGAAAATCAGGGTACTACCTTTCGTATTGAATTAAAAAGCGCTTAAAGACTTTTCCAAAGGTAAAGTGTGGCATACGCTTCCCATCCTTTATATTTCTTAAAAATTCTTCGCACCTGATCCAGCGTTGGTTTTGATTTCATTCTCTTTAAGTTCTTAATTGCATTGTGAATTCCTGCATCTTCCAGCGGAAATGCGTTAGGGTACCGAAACGTTTTCATCAACGCATAGTTGGCAGTCCAATTGCCAATACCTTTGATGGACATCAATTTTTCTTTAGCCGATTCGAAGGATAGTTTGCCAATTGATTCTTTTGAGATACTTTCGTTTGTGAAAGCTTTTGCGATCTCTATTACATACTTACTTTTCTGTTTTGAAAATTGCAATGGTAGCAAGTCGTCATCACCTAGTTCTGCCACCGTAGTTGGCGTTGGAAACAAATAAAAAATCCGATCGCTGAAAATTACCTGCCTCCCAAATCCTTCAACGAATCGTTGCTTTAATGTGTAGGCAAACGATAAATTGATTTGCTGACCAATTACAGCCCAAACTAACGATTCAAATAAATCAGGTTGTCCCACGATGCGATATCCAAAGTATTGATCAACCAGTGCAGCTAATAACTTGTCCTTGCGAGCCATTGCGTAAAATGGCATCAAGTTGGTTTTTAAGTCAAACCATTGTTGGACGTATTCTTCAATCTCAGCATGATCAGATAGAGTAGCTTCACTATTCAGAACCGTCACATGAATTCCTTTATTCAAATAACTTAATTCCAAGAGCGCGAACGTGTCATTGATAGTGATTGCCTTATAAACCTTTTTGTCGCTGACTGAATGAAGAACTTCCTTCGGTGACCGTAGCAAAAAATCCAAACACAGATCAAAACTAAACTCCGCAGGTGTTGAAATTGTGAATTGAAGCATGAGACAATAGTATAAAAATTACAGCATTAAAACCTCCAATAATTTAGCAAGAATCGGGTGGCATATTTCTCGGATCAGCTTCATCTTTATTCTATGAAAGAGATTGATGCCACTGAACTACACAAGTCACTACAAGAGAGTGGTTATGCTATTATCCAGAACTATCTTTCCGATTACCTTGGCGATTCCTTGATTCACAATTTTGATAAGAATGAACTTTACAGAAGTAGTGTTGATATGGAACGGTACCGTTTTGGCAAAGGGCTTTATAAATATTTCACGTATCCGCTTCCAGATGATATACAAAAGATGCGTGAAAGAATCTATCCACTGTTAGTAGAAGTTGCCAATAACTGGATGGGACATTTAGGAATAAACAAAGAATTTCCAACCAGCCATCACGAATTGATTTCGCTATGTCACTCTAAAAATCAACTGCGCCCTACTCCATTAATCCTTAAATACCAAAAAGGCGGATACAACACACTTCATCAAGATTTATATGGAGAAGTTTTCTTTCCATTTCAAATGGTTATCGTGCTAAGTCAGCCTGGCGTTGATTTTACCGGAGGCGAGTTCGTGCTAGTTGAACAAGTGCCGCGGGCTCAATCGAAAGCAGAAGTCATCAATCTTAATAAAGGTGATGCCCTCATCTTCACTACTAACTTCAAACCAGTCAAAGGCAGCAAAGGATACTATAAAGCTAATATAAAACATGGGGTAAGTACCATACGCTCCGGAGTGCGATATGCGCTCGGAATCATTTTTCATGATGCTATCTAATTCTAAAATATTCATGTTTTATCATTCTTCCCTTAAGGCAAAAGAATTACATCGCCAAATTCGTCTTAGAAGAATTCAATTTGCAGGGTATGTCAGGGCTAAGATTTACGGCAAATTACATTGTCAAGCAGGTAAAAGAATGAATAGACAGAATCGCGTGTTCTTTACTTCCGTTGAAGAAGCTAAGCAAAACGGCTACCGCCCATGTGGGCATTGTATGAAGACCGAATATCAGAATTGGAAAAATAGCAATAAGCGGGTTGAGCATCTACGGTGATGTCCACATCTTTACATGATCAAAATAAATTAACTTTATCGTTATGAATAAAGAAGAAAACACCTTCAACTACCAACGAATTGAACAAGCTATCATTTATCTAGAAAAAAATTTTCAGCAACAACCTGAATTAGATGATGTAGCCGAAAAAGTACATTTAAGCCCATTTCATTTCCAACGATTATTCACTGAATGGGCAGGCATAAGCCCGAAGCGATTTTTACAATTTCTAACTGTTGGTTTTTTAAAAAACAAATTAGAAAACGCTAAAAATATTATTGAGGCTGCCACTGACGCAGGGCTTTCTAGTCAATCTCGTGTTTACGACTTATTTACTACGTTGGAGGGGGTTACCCCACAAGAATACAAACTTCATGGCTCTGGCATTCACATCGACTATGGATTTCATGCCACGCCATTTGGAGTAGCTCTTATTGGTATTACTGAACGTGGCATTTGTTGGCTTTCTTTTCTAGCTACAGATGAAGATCCCAATTTTGAATTAAAAAGAATGAAAGAGCATTGGAATAATTCTATTTTCCATCAGCGCCAAGAAACAACAAAAGGACTTATTCAATCAATCTTTCAGCCAATGAATCATGGAAAGAAACTGCACGTCTTTGTCAAGGGAACTAACTTTCAAATAAAAGTATGGGAAGCTCTCCTTCGTTTGCCATTAGGCGAAGTAACTACCTACCAAAACATTGCACGGCAAATAAATAGTCCTAAAGCCATGCAAGCGGTAGGTTCTGCAGTAGGCTCGAATCACATTGCATATCTAATTCCCTGTCATAGAGTGATTCGAAAGGATGGCATCTTAGGTGAATATCGATGGGATGCTACTCGCAAAAAAAGCATTATTGGCTGGGAAATGGCCAAAAAGATAATTGAGTAATAAATTGGCAAAATTTATTACTCATAAAAAAAGTGGGTATTACTACCCACTTTTTTTGAAGTTTACTAACTCTTAATTCCTGATGACCAATCGTTTTGTTATTCGTTGAGAACCTTGAACAACTTCAACTATATAAACTCCTGATTTTAATTCGCTTGACTTCAAAGAAATAATTGATTCCAAATCTTCAGAGTTAATAACGGAAGTCAGAATAGTTTTACCAGTCATATCAAAGATTCTTACGTTTACATTCTGGCTAGTAGCATTGACTAATTCAATATTTATATTCTGATGCGTTGTTGGATTAGGAAATAAGAAAGCGATGAGTGGAGTAGCGCCATCGTACTCTAAGCTAATTACATCGCTATACGAAACTTTACCATCAAAATCAGATTGTAGCAATCGATAATAGTTCACTCCTTTGGTAAGGTTGCGATGTTCAAAATAGTACTCTGACTTTTGGTTAGTAGTTCCTTTCCCCTCTCTTCTTCCAACTGGTATAAATTCTGATCCGTCCAAGGAATGTTGTAGTTCAAAATACTCATTATTCAATTCTGACGCTGTTTCCCAATAGAGGCTAGCGATCGAGCCGAGGATACTACCTTCAAACTTTATCAAATTAACTGGCAACGCATTCGCAATCTCAGTTGAACCTAATGTCACTATATTTTCACTAAATGACAATGTCGCAGTTGATTCAAAAGTTCCACGTGTTTGCGTGTGCGCCCCACCTGGTTGGAAATTAGTACCACCATTATTTGTCCAATTGGTTCCATTCCAACTCATTACTTTCATAGCTTCTCGCTGTGCCAAATTAGCTGAAACATCACTTTCAATACCCCAACTTAATCCAACGCGAGCTGAGCGACCATTTGATGTGGCTGAACCATCTGAAACTTTCCAGTACTCGGCATTCGATAATCTTAGTACCAGAGGATCAGAGGAGGTCAAATTATTAACTGGATTACTCCGTGGAGGAGGTGCCGCAGCGACTGCGCCAGTTGAAGTACCGCTAAAATACTCCATATCCCAGGTTACACCATTCGAAGAAACAGATAATACAGCTCCACTTCTCCAACGCGATGATTTACCTATTGGAAAAGTAAATCCACTACCTCCGCTAGCTACTGTCTTATAAAGTTTACCATTAACAAATGAGGTAGCGCTACCTGCAGTCGGTGAGGCAGTGGCGGTACTCGTCAATAAGAATCGGTTGCTTCCAGGTGTTATTAAGCCATTCGTTAGTATAAGTTGGCTGATCAAAGTCACATCGCCTGCAAAAGTCAAGCCAGCACTATTACTGATCTCTAAACGGTTAAATGCTCTGCTGGAGGTAAAATCTCCTGTGAGTACTTGAGCCACTGTTCCACCAAAAGTGAATCGTTGACCAGTTGCTCCACCTGTGCCAGTAGAGATCGTTGCAGCATTACTCACGGTCATATTTCCATTCACTCGAATAATGTTGGCGCTGCCGGAACCAGGTGTAAAACTTCCGCCATTTATGGTCAGATTTCTACCTATCGTTTTTGTTCCTCCAGTTCCTCCATCAAAAGCACCGCTTGTTTGTGTTAAATCCCTAGTAATCGTCAGCGTACCTGCAGAGGTGCTAAACGATCCTGCATTCAGCAATACATCATTTTGAACAATAATTGTACGGCTGGAAGAATTGAAGAATCCTCCATTATTGATTGTAAGATCATTACAAATAGTAATATTATTATTTGACAACGACTTATCTCCTGTACCATTCAATGTTAGGTTTCTCAAAGTTGTAATTCCACCAAGAATCTCATAGCTACCGCTACCACCGAATATCAAGCCACCCCCTGCACATGAAAAGAATGTATCGTAAATGGCGGCAGGTAAGACAGCACTTACATCATCGCTGTCGATTTCAAGATCGCCTGTGCCCGATAAAGTACCTAAACTGTGACCGATTGAACCACTAGGAATAATTACTGTAGCACCGGAGTTAATTACTGTTTGATATAAAATCACAGACCCTGTATTGAAAGTAACTGTATGACCTGGTGAAACAATTACACGAGATCCTGTTGGAATGCCTCCAAACACCGGGCTGTCGTAAATATTATCTCCTACATTTCCTGACATCACCGTTGTGTAGGTAGGTACATTATTAGGTATGGCCACATCCACGCCTGCAAAATATTCTCCTGAAATACTTCGTTCGTCCACAACACTACTGAAATTAAATGTTATTGTGTTCGTTCCTTCATTTACCTCAGCTGTGGATAGCTTTGTAATGTTCAATGATGGATTAACTGATGGATCGGTAAGTATTCTAGCAGCGATGTAATCAGACTCAGAATAGTAAGGACTTGCGGCCGCTACCAATGGTTGGGTGTATTGAAGTGCCATGCTGGATTTAAATGTGTTAGAAACACCCGTGGCACTGATGATCCAATAATACTGCAATGCATTATTCAAATCATTGAATGTAACCGGATCGGGTTGCTCACCAACTCCATCGTCATTTACAATTACAGGATGTACTCGATTAGAAGGTCGTACTGTAATTGTTGGTGTTCCCGAACTTCCTGTTGTATTACCGCTGCTAAAATTGAATGTTATAGGCGTGTAATATGCCTGGCCTACCGGAAACACGAAGTCAGTAGTATAATTTGTTGGGAACTGCTTTCTAACTCCCTTATCAGTGAATGAGCTATTCGTTTGGATTAAGTTAGCAGCCGAGAAAGGATTAACAGGTGTAATTACAGCAGCGGTACCTAGGGATAGCAAGCTACCACCAATATCAAAAACACCTGACTGTAATCTTAGATTAGTGGTGATGTTAAAATCATAGCCATTTCCGTCTGGAATAATAACTCCATTGGAGTTATTGATTGTAACGATACCCATGGTTCCCGTTCCACTGCTTGCGCGAGTTAATTGCTGCTGAGTAGTAGTGCTTCCAAATATCAGACCACTTCCACTTGTGCTGGTAATTGTTGCATTGATTTCCGCATGGCGCAACAAGTTTATTGTAAATGTTGCCGTTGCTAACACACCAGCATTGGATTTCAAATCTCTATTTACCGTAATGTCCCTAGCTAATGTTAAAGTACCTACTCCTGACTTTGTGAAATTATAAAAAGACAGCGCTGAGACTACACCGCCAATCGTAGCAGTGCTAGGGTTATTAAATGTGGTTGTATTGTTTCCAGATGTGTATGTACCGTTAACAGTGAAATTCCCACCAATCGTAAGATCGCGACTCAGCGCATTGAGGGTGTTGCTTGCGGCAACCGTTATGTCACCAGCTACGGTTAGTGGCGTAACATACAAACTCACTTGTGGTGTGCTTGCGGCTAACCCTGCAATATTCAAGTTATTCAACGTTGCCAACGATTTAATTCCAATAGTTCCGGCAGGTGTGCTGGCGTTACCAATTGTAATTGTTGAACCTGCTGTAATTGAAGTCGAACCTGGCTCCAACCACAACGATGGAACAGATGCACTTCCATTGCCACGAACAATGGTAAATGATCCTCCCGAATGATTGAATTGGCTTCCCGGATTGATTACTTCAAATACACCTCTGATTGCCGTGGAGGTTCCTTCGTTGGCTACAAGTACAGTACCTGCTGACTGAGTATATTTCAAAATACCTGTAGTGCTAGTCAAGTCTCTCCGAATTTGACCAGCCACCGTTAATGTTCCACCAGTTACTTCGATAGCCGCATTGCCAGAATTTGAATATTGAATATAGTTCGTATCAGTTGCACCACCTCCATCTACAGTAACAGTACCACCACTAACTCTCAATAAACCATCCAATGTTATGTTTGCATTGGTGCTGGTTGTAGTCGTTGCCACTGTACCTGCCTTCACCTCTAATCCTGCCGTTGCCGGAATATTAAAGTCAGCGCCTCCCGAAGTTAAAACAATGTTAGCTGCTGCGTTAATGATGAAAAGACCATTAGTAAGTGTAAGAGGTTTAGCTACCGCGTTGGTAGGTCCATCAATCGTGAATAGAGAATTGAACGAAGCGGTGGTAGCAATTGAAGTACCTTTATTAACGGTCAGCGAATAGAATTGTGGCGCATCTCCTCCTGAGTTGGTAAGTGTCATTGAACTTGAACCGAGCAAATTCATGTTAATTCGATCTTCTGTTGCAACAGCACCACCTTTAAATCCATTACCCGCGGTAGTTCTTTGAGTAAAGTTTCCATACAAATTAATTGTATGCGTAATTGGCGTTGTCCCAGGAGTTAATACGCGTATGATGGCTGCATAACCATTACCTATTAATAAATCTCCAAGAATATTAATTGTGCGAGGTGTTCCGGTATTTCCAAATCGCAATTCACCTCCACCACCACTGTCATTTCCATTTGCATTCGATCTAAAGAACCTAAACTTTCGTTTTACTGTGATGTCTCCAGTAGCTCCTGTGCTCAAAACCAAATTGATATTTCCTAATAACTCAAAATCGCCATTTACAGTAATGTTTTTAGGAATCGTAGTGTCCTGATCTTGATTTCCCCATCCATTGGAAGCCATCATTAAGTTAGGGAATGACGTAGGCATATTATTATAAATAGATCCATTGTTGGCATTCTCATAAACTACGTATGAAGAATCTTGTAAATTGAATGAACCCAAATCAACACCTGTGAAGGACGGATCTGATAACGGATTACCAGCCGATGTACGAATCCAAAACATACCTTCACCTGAAACCTTAGCATTCGTCAATTGGCCTTGCGTACCATAGTTGTTGATTACTACAGTTGGTCTGAATTGGAAGTTGAAAGCATAGTTGCGAGCAGTCGGGTTATTCGATACATCCTTCATTTGTTCAAATCGAAGTTCGGCTATGTCAATAGTTTGTCCATTGTTAATAGCGATACCATGCGGTTTGCCCAAATTCGCTGCGGCTAATACATCGGTAAATGGAACGTAACCGACAATTGCAATATCTCCTGCTTTTGGATAGTCTGGCGCAGCAGATTGGCGTGAGTCATGCTTTGCAAATGCTCCGTTAGTTCCGAGTGTCCAGTTGTTAGCGTTTGTCCACGCGATATTATTTCCGTCACCAAACACACGAGTGTAGTAAACAATTGGCAACCCAGTAAATCGATTTGTACCGCCAGCTGTGTAGTTGGCATCCTCAAGCGTAAAGCCAGTGCCAGAACCATTGAAAGTAATCACCTTTGTTGTTGTGTTCACTTTCGTGGAAGGCGTTTCACTTGATCGGGTAAAAGGGTTGCTATCCAAAACTTTTCCAGGAAAATAGTTAGCCTCAACTCCTCCTACATCTCCAATGACATACTGGAAGGTGTATCTAACAGTTGGTTTAACTGTAAAGTTCGAAGAACCAACTCGCCAGTAGTATGCGAGTATATCCGCTCCACCTGATAAGTTCGTAGTCTGTAAAACTCCGTTGACTGGATTTATCTTCACTAGACCATCATCACTGAACGAGGTAAATGTGGCGGTAACAGGAGTGTATTTACCGGCCACGCCAATTGGGAACGTTAGCGTTTCATTAGCATCAAGATATAATTCCAAACCACCATCAGATGCATTGGCAGCAGTTTGAATCATCTTAGTGGCGCTGAACGAAGACCCTGCTATCGTAGCAGTTGAACCGCTTAAGGTCAATTTCAAGATACCGATATTAAAATTACCTGCTGTTAAAGTCAGCGTTTGCAAAATGGTTAGATTATTGGTGGCAAGCGTTACGTTGCTGGAGTTGTTGATTTCCACATTGTAGATTGAAGCTAAGGACGAATTTAATGTCTGTGCAGAGGCACCATCCATCACCAACTTACCTGTGCTAGCTAATTTTCCAACAGTCACTGAAGAGCCGAGAGTAACTGTACTTTTCGTTGAAACATTGAACGAACCATAATTAAAAGTACCTTTTGAAACCGTCAGCGTACCATTTACTTGTAGAGCAGCACTAGGGCTAGGTCTTCCGGAAGTGACTGCCACCTCATCTGTTGTATTGGTTTTGTTGATCACCAAATTATTGAATGATTGGGTAGTAGCAGTGTTACCAAACACAAGGGAACTAACCCCCGATCCGTTGATCGTAGTTGTGTTGGTACCAAATGTATAAGTCGCACCATTCTTAATTTCAAAATCTCCACCAACAGTTACGTCTGCATTGTTAGTATTAAACGTAACGGGACTTTCAATAGTAAGATCGTTTAAGACTACGAGTGGCTGAATTAATAATGTTTGTAAATCCGGAAAAGTACCTGTACCTGAGGTTGTTCCAGCCAATTGAATAGCTGTAGTTGTTCCCGCTGTTTTACGTAAAATCACGTTCCAAAAGGGAGCACGAGATGTAATCCGATATGCGTTGTTGTTACTAATCTCAAATATGACAGTACCTCCTGTCACGCTGACGTTAGCAGGATCTGAATTAATAAAGATGGCCGCACGGTCAGCAGTATTATGAACTCCTCTGATAGTGAGTGTGCCCCCGCTCATGTTAAACACATTACCTGTATAGGTAAGGCTTAATTCAGCATATCCTGTTTGAATACCACCCGTTGTTATACCGGTAAGGTTTACGGTACCTCCCGATTGAATGTAACTACCTACCGCACTTGTACCTAAAACGGATGTGCGTATACATCGAGAGGTAAGGGTTCCACCTTCCACTTGCACAGATCCACTTTCTCGTATAGTTAATCCACTACCACAATCAGCTGTTAAAGAGCCAAGTGTTACTCTTACTTTTCCATAGGGAACAATTGCTCCGTTAGCGGAGGCATCGCCAATTTTACTTACGGATCCTCCATTAACCCACAATTGAGAACCCTGATAAACAGAATAATTAACTGTACCTGTGTTTAGAGCTGCTATGGTTACATTAGGTCCGATCTCAACTGTTCCGAAGATAAGCCCGAGCGCATTATCATTGGTGGCAGCTTGATTTGTATTGGTATCATAATCAGCCTTGCCAAATAAATTAAAGAAAGTTGGGTCAGCCGCTGTGATGGTAGCCTTGTAAGTATCATCAGTACCTTTGTTTATTTCCAGACGATAAAAGCGAGTCACTCCATTACAGGTGATGGCTTGATCTTTACTGGCGCTGCGCATATTAACATCTACTATTCCGTCAGTTGCTTCTGCACCAGTGTAATCTGCTACAACGCGGTTTGTAAAATATGCAGTTCCATTGTTTGTAAAGTCTCCAAATAAATTGAATTCATGACGCAAGTTGGCGTTGGCTGTACGAATTCCTCCTGTACTTGAAATCGTTACGTTTCCATTTACCGTAAATGTTCGGATGGCGGGCGCAGTAACATTTTCAAATTGAAATAATCCATTGGTGATGGTGAAGTCTCCATTCAACGTAAAATTGCTTTTCAATACAGCAGCATCTGTAGCTCCAGTCATATTAACAATCATGTTATTGAATGTTCGAGGAGTGGCAAGCTGAATGCCTGAGCCGTTGATTTCGAGTGTACCACCGACTGCATTGTCGATAAAATTAGTGGATGTACCTGCTGGAAAGTTATCGGTAGCACCGGCTATTTTTATTTTTCCCGATCCATTGATGGTCGTGAAGTTATGACCCGTTGTCGCTACTAAATCAAGTGTACCAATAACGTTGATGCTATTAATTGTTACGTTGTTGATATCCATCGTAACCGTGTTACCTGACTTGATAATCACATTGTCGGCCAGTCCCGGAATAGAGTTGGTTGGGTTGACATACAAAGGAAACGAGCTTCCATCGGTAGTCCATGTAAGTGGATTACTCCAATCTCCTGTTTGGTAGCTGTACCAGGTTTGTCCATACGCACCTGGAGTTCCGATGGTGAAATAGTAAGTGTCATTGGATAACGGCTGTGAGGTAGTCGGGCCGGTAAAGAATGAGAGCGTGGGTGAAGTGTTAATCGTTCCTGGAGCAGTACCATTCACTTTTACCCAGATTCCTGTTGACTCTTTCTGATACCAAAAACTAGAATAGCTTGCAATAGGTTCAGCTCCTGAAACATCACCTGGGCTCTGGTAATTGAAACGGCCATTGGTGAACGTAGTGGATATTCCATTGCCTGTTACCTTCAATCGGAATGTACGTTTTAATTTTCCTGGCTCATCGACTCCTAAAATAACCTTTGCCGCCAGTCTGCTATTAATTGTAGGTGCGTTGGTGATGGTTGCAGTAGTTAAGTCGAGGGGAGTATAACCATTTGTTGCGGTTCCGATAGGGAACAAAAATTGCCAAGAAGCCGTGGTGGCATTACTTACTTTGACAACCTGACTTGTAGATGTTGAAGTACCATTTACCTGAATATAGCGGTTTGCGGTTGGTGACGTTGCTGAAGCAGTGTTACCGAAAGTGATATCATTCGCGCCTAGGATAAGTAAACCATCTGCCGTCCAACTCAACGTTCCATTGATACGTGTATTCGCATTTACATTCACCACTGCGCTGGCTGTGGTACTCATCACTATGTTCTGGAATGTAGTGCTGCCTGCACCGCTAATTGTTTTTGCGCCAGCGCCTGTGAAAACAATTCGGTGCGCGGTGGCTGAATTAGCTGAGAAATCAATCGTTCCATCGTTTTGCAAGCTTCCAGTTAAGTTGATTATGTGTGCGTTCCCTACCGTTGTGCCAGACAGAAAAGATCCACCCGTTATTGTTAAATTGTCTAAGACGTTAATGGTTCTGTTGACTGCACTAGAACCATACACTACAGTTCCCGATGAAATTACTAAATCATAAAAACTGGCGATGGTAGCATTTGATCCTGTAATGGTTTTTGTTCCAGATCCTCCGAAAGTTACTGTAAAAGTGCCTGGGGAGAATGTTCCTCCATTATTAATGAAGTCGCCATCCAGATTTGTATTTGTGCTGGCTGTAAAGGTGCCAGCTGTAAGCGTAAATGCACCGGTAGCATAAAACGTAGTTGGCGCAGTGAAGTTTCCAGCAGTTAATGTAAATGCAGCTGTATTAAGGGTAGTCGTGCCACCCCCAACTGATAATGTTGATCCACCACCTTTATTAACGATTATGTTACCGAGAGTTTGTGCGACCAATGTACCATTGATGGCCTGGGCTGCGCCTGAACTGAATGTAAGTGTATTTGAACCCGGAACAAAGGTTGCTCCATTATTATTGGTGAAGTTACCTCCAGTTATATTAATAGCAGCTCCAGCAGTGTGGGTGCCTGCCGTTAATGTAATTCCTGCTGAAACGGATAATGTAGCGGGACCTGAAAAATCGCCAAGAGTTTGAGTAAAGGTAGTTGCATTGATTGTAGTTAAACTTCCTCCAACCGTTACAGCGCCACTGGTTTTATTAATGATGATAGCACTAAACGTTTGAGTAACAGCCGTTCCATTAATGGCTTGTGCACCTGTTCCATTGAAAGTAACCGTATTGCCACCTGGCGTGAATGTTCCTCCGTTGTTAGTAAAATCTCCACCAACATTTGTATTAGCACCAGCAGTAAAAGTACCGGCCGTGTTAATTATTGATCCTGCCACATTGGTTGTGGCTCCTGCGGTATACGTTCCTGCTGTGAGAGTCAATGATCCGCTCACACTCACCGTTGCTGGAGCTGCAAAAGTACCTAATGTTCTTGTAAGGTTATTTACATTCAACGTGGTTGTACTGCCGCCTACGGACAGCGTATTGGCTGATTTATTGATTACTAGATTATTGAATGTTTGGGTAGCCGGTGTACCGTTAATCTGTTGTGCTGCACCACCGGTGAAAGTGACAGCGCCCGCTCCGGGTACGAACGTTGCGCCATTGTTTGTGAAACTAGCTCCACTGATATTCAAATTTGCACCAGCTGTAAATGTGCCGGCAGTCAATGTAACCGCACCAGTAGCTGCAAGAGTAGCAGGGGCGTTAAAATCGCCCAGCGTTTGAGTGAAGGCGGCAACGTTTACAGTAGTTGTACTTCCTCCAACGGATACTGCACCTCCTGCCTTGTTGATGATCACGTTGCCAAATGTTTGAGTAGCAACAGCTCCTGAAATTGTTTGTGCACCCGATCCATTGAAAGTTACCGTGTTCGCGCCAGGCGTAAACGTACCTCCATCATTGATAAAGTCTCCGCTAAGGTTGGTGTTTGTACCGGCTGTAAATGTACCCGCTGTCAATGTGATTGTTCCACTCACGTTAAGAGTGGCTGGTGCCGTAAAATTACCCAACGTGCGAGTAAGGTTATTTACATTCAGTGTGGTGGTGCTTCCTCCAACGGTTAATGTATTGCCTGATTTGTTGATGACTAAATTGTTGAATGTTTGAGTTACCGCTGTGCCATTGATTGCCTGAGCAGCTCCGCTCGTAAATGTAACCGAGCCCGTATTTGGGACAAACGTACCTCCATTATTAGCGAAATTACCTCCGTTAATATTCAAATTTGATCCTGCAGAAAAGTTACCTGCAGTCAATGTAAATGCACTTGTTATGTTAAGCGTGGCAGGAGCATTAAAATCTCCCAGAGTTTGGGTAAATGATGCCACACTCACGGTAGTTATGCTTCCGCCAACCGACAGTGCGCCACTTGCCTTATTGACAATGATATTATTAAAAGATTGTGATGCTACTGTTCCATTAATTGCTTGAGCACCAGTTCCATTAAATGTAATCGTGCTTGTAGCCACGGTAAACGTTCCACCATTATTTGTGAAATTACCGCTCAGAGTCAGGGTGTTATTACCACCAGCAAACGTGCTACCGGAAGCTAATATCAAATTCCCAATGCTTTGAGCTGGGTTTACGTTGAGTGTAACCGTATGCGTGTTTAAGATCGTTACAGTTCCTGCAATTCCAGAAGCATTTTGGCCAGGATAACCCTCAGCAGGGTTACTTACCCAAGCGGATCCATTCCATCGCTGCCAATTGGCCGTAGCTGTCCAGTTGAAAGAGGCTGCATTGGATTGGTAGTCACCGGTAGTTTGCGAAAATGCTACGTGTGACAAGAAAGAGGTAAGAAAGATGCTGAGGATCAGGGAAAACCGCACAGATTTTTTCATTTTATTTAAGTAATTTATTCTCATTTCTTTTAAAGTCTTACAAATTATTTTATTAAGAATTTTTGATTTCGGCCGTAAGCAATCGTGACTCAATACTTCGGATGGAAGAAGCCTTAAGAAGGCACATGTCGATTATATCAATTGCCTCAAAAAAATTAGTTTTTTTCGAAGAAGAAATCTTCACATCCGACTCAGATGTATATCTTTCGACACTTTGAAATCTAAGAAGGAAAGTGTTATTAAATCTTAAAGCCGAATTTTTAGCCTCTTTCAGGTTAATTTCAGTGATAGATAGGTAGAAACTAACTTTTTGCAGTAGAAACAACACGGGGAAGTAAAGGCTCATATTGGGGAATATAGAACCCCAAAATTAGTCTAATTTTTTCTTGTTTAGGTATTTATATTTGATTGCAATTAAAATTTTGATCGAAAAAATGTTAAATCTTTTTTTTCTAAAGGTGATAGAATCTCAAACAAAAGAAGTTTGCAGGTTTTTTCATTCAGTTTATTTTCACCGTTCACAGGATTAAAAAATACCTAACGTCCATTAGTCACTCGCACTTTCCAACCTTCTTGCTCCATCGTTATGACTTCCAAAACAAATACCTCTGCGTTGAAGAGAATCCTTCTGCCCGGCATTATTCTTCAATCTGTTCTAATCGGTGGCGGATATGCTACGGGCAGAGAAATAGTTGAATATGGTGGCAAATTTGGCGCAGGAGGCTGGATTAGCGGTTTGGCTATTTTCGTGGGCTTCTCTTTTATCTCCATTCTATCGATTGAAGCGTGCCGCCAATGGAATGTATACGACTACAAATCGCTTCTCAAGAAAATGATTGGTCGTGGATGGGTCATTTATGAGATTGTTTATCTGATGCTGGCCATTCTGATCATAGCTGTAATGGCTGCAGCCGCTGGCGAAATTCTTTACGAAACAGTAGGGTTCAACAAATGGATTGGCGTCTTATTAATAGTATCGCTAGTTGGATTGCTCAATTACAAAGGCGATGAAGTGATTGCCAAGTTAGAGACGATCGGCACAATTGCCCTTTTTGCAGCCTACATATTATTTGCTGTAATGGTTTTCACCTCTCGGGGTGAATACATCATTGCTGTATTTTCAAGCTGGGACACAAGTTACCTGCCTGAAGTACCATCAATAGGTTTACTGATTTGGACAGGCATTTTATATGTAGGCTATAATTTAGCTGTTTACCCTGCCTCTTTCTTCACTTACAGCAACATCCAAACGAAACGTGAAAGTATCATTGCCGGAATCATCTCTGGTATGCTCATGACCATTCCGTGGTTCCTCACTTATTTTGCAGTTCTTGCTTATTACCCCGATAAAAATGTGCTTGCCGGAACTGTGCCCTGGCTGACGATGCTCGCTCCATTTCATCCGATCATGATAATTATTTTCGGGATTGTGGTGGGTTGGACCCTTGTGGAGACTGCCACAGGTATGATTCACGCATTCATTCATCGCATTGAAAAAGAAGTGACAGCCCGAAGTGGCCAACCGATGAAGAAAATTTCAAAAGCGTATATCTCGATAGCCGCATTGGCTGCTTCGCTATTACTAGCACAAGTAGGAATTATTGATTTAGTCTCGAAAGGCTATGAAATAATGGCCTACGCTATGATTGCCGTTTATGGCATCCCCCTCCTTTTCTTCTCGAGAAAACTTCTTATCAAAGGCTAGTTATTAATTGATCACGAAGTGCAGTCTTTAGTAATAGGTATTTTACATACAAAATAAGAATATATAACTATTTTACATACATTTACGTAATTAATACGTAATAACACTATGAAAGGAACAAATCTGGGCGAATTCGAAGAATTGGTTTTACTAACCATTGCAGCGATGGTCACAGAAGCTTACAGTGTAGCCATCTGTGATGATCTTGAAAAAAAGACAAAACGCTCAGTAAAGTTAGGTGTTGTACACGCTGTGCTCAATCGCTTAGAAGAAAAAGGATTGGCGAAGAGTAGTCTGGGTGAAGCTACCAACGCACGCGGTGGAAAAAGAAAACGCTATTACACAGTAACGAATGCCGGAAAAGCTTCGCTTTTAAAATCAAAAGAATTGCGCGATCAATATTGGAGTTTGATTCCAGAGCTAACATTAAAAAGAATTTAGCATGGAGGAACCTAAAAAAAAAGCACCACCGGCCTGGGCCACCCAATTGCTAACTTGGTATTGCAAGCCCGAACTCCTCGAAGATTTGCAAGGCGACTTGAACGAATACTATGATCGCAACGTGAAGACAAAAGGTATTCGCAAAGCACGGCTTATCTATATCATTGACGTTCTAAAATTTTTTCGACTTTACACCATTCGCAAACCGGAATTTCTTAACCTATTAATTAGTTGGATTATGATTGGAAGCTATATCAAAACATCAGGTCGCAGCATTGTGCGCAACAAATTATTTTCAGCCATTAATATTATTGGCTTAGCGGTGAGTATGTCGGTAGGGCTTGTACTGATCGCTACTTTGTCGGATGTACTTTCGTACGATAAGTTTCATGCCAACTACAATAAAATTCATCGCGTACTCAGTCGCTATGAATATTTAGGCGACAAAGGCAACAACTTCATGGCCACCACCTCACTGAAGGCAGGTCGCTTAATTAAAGAAGAGTTTACAGGCATAGAAGAAGTGGCTATTCTTCAAAGCGGGTTTGATAGCGATATTAAAGTTGGGGAAAAAATTGTCCCACTCCATGGCTACTGGGCCAACGAATCATTCTTTAAAGTTTTTTCATTTGAGTTGCTTCATGGACACACTGCGACCGCATTGAAAGAACCTTTCTCAATGGTCATCTCTGAGACAGCCGCTAAAAAACTTTTCGGCAATGAAGAAGCAATCGGCAAAGTAGTTACCTACAATAACGATAAATCGTACACAATTACCGGAATTGTAAAAGAACCTCCCTTCTTTTCACACATTCACTTTGAAATGTTGGGATCACTGAGCACAAAAGAATCAGACAAAAAAGCTCTTGATGAGGAGATGGTGTGGGATAGCGTTTGGAACACATGGGTGTATCTCCTTTTACCCCAAAACGCTGATATACCATTACTCAAATCAAATCTAGCTCAACTAAGTAAACGAGAAGATCCCTCCGTCAAAAACACACATATCGAATTAGACCTTCAACCCCTCTCGAGTATTATGTTCAGAGACAGCTTGGGCAATCAAATGGGCCCTGTACTAGGAAGCACACTTCTTTGGGTTTTCGGAGGACTGTGCTTTGTGGTCATCTTGTCTGCATGTTTCAACTATACTAATTTATCCATTGCCCGATCGCTGAAGCGAACCCGCGAAGTAGGAATTAGAAAAGTAATTGGCGCATTGAACAGCAATGTGGCAACTCAGTTTATAGTAGAAGCTGTGATTATTTCTTTGAGCGCATTAGCGATGGCGCTTTTGTTGTTCTTCCTATTGCGCCCGCATTTTCTCAGTATCGAGCCCGACATTCAAAAAATGTTTACGCTGCATCTCTCTCCGGTCACCATCCTTTACTTTGTTGGCTTTGCCATTTTTGTTGGGATTGCAGCAGGTATTTTTCCATCAGTATTCTTTTCAAACATCAATGCCATTCAGGTTTTAAAAAGTGCTACCTCCTTTCGGGGAATGAACCGCATCACGGGAAGAAAAATATTGATTGTGATTCAGTTTTGCATATCGATCATCTTGGTCTCGGCTAGCATTGGCGTGTATCGTCAATACCAACATTATATTTCATTCGATCTTGGATTCAACACTGAAAATGTACTGAACATTTCGTTACAAGGAAATAAAGCAGAGTTGCTCAAAAAAGAAATCAGCGAACTGCCGGAGGTAAAAGGTATTTCGCAATCATTGCTAGTAACGAGTGTGGGTAATTATTGGGGCACCAACATGAAATATCATGGAACTCCGAATGACTCTTGCGGAGTAAGTTATAATTCCATCGATGAAAACTACATTCCCTTAATGGGCCATCAATTGATTGCGGGGAAAAATTTTTCTGTAAAACCGGATAGTGTCGAAGAATCGGAAGTGATTGTGAACATGCAAGTGTTGAAGCGATTTAACATTGCGAATCAGGATCCACAAAAAGCCATTGGTGATGTGCTAAAAGTAGACCGTAAGAACCTTACCATCATCGGAGTCATGAAAGATTTTCAATATGGCCGATCCAATAACAAAACTTCGCAAGAAACTGTGTTTCGCTACTTAGATAGAAAGGCAAATATCATGAATATAAAAATTCAGTCAAACGATTTAATTGGCACATACGCAAAGATTGAATCCATCTGGAAGAAGATCGATCCGGTGCATCCGTTTGAAGCGAAGTTTTATAATCAACAAATTGAAGAAGCCTTTGCGGGATTGCGCGCCACATTAAAATTAGCCGGGTTCCTTGCATTTCTTGCGATCTCAATTGCATCGCTGGGTCTATTGGGCATGGTGGTATTCACTACCGAAATCCGATTGAAGGAAGTAAGTATTCGCAAGGTAATGGGTGCGAGTGAAGGGAAATTATTATTTCTGCTCGGAAAAGGATTTGTATTCTTACTATTAATCTCCACCGTCATCAGCCTTCCGATTGTAATCTTATTTTTTCAAAATGTAGTATTCCCTAACACTGCGAACCACGCACCACTCAATATTTTTGAAATGCTACTGGGCGTGTTAGCTATTCTGCTATTAGCACTTTTAATGATTGGTACACAAACCTTAAAAGTAGCACGCGCCAATCCAGCCGAAGTTTTAAAAAATGAATAGCAAAAAACTTTGTTAACTTTCTTGAATGAAAGTGACACCCATCAACCTACACGTATCTGATAGCATTGGAGATGTGTCAGGAGAGATAATGGAAGGAGAAAAAACGAATGCTGTGCTTACGCTCGCACACGGAGCGGGTGCAGGTATGAATCACTCCTTTATGATTGCGTTGGCAGACGCATTGGCACTACATCACATTACAACATTGCGTTTCAATTTTCCATTTATGGAAAAGAAAAAAGGCCGGCCAGATGTACCTGCTGTAGCTCATCGCACGATTGAATCAGCCATTTCATTTGCTCACTCGACCTTTCCGGATAAACCTCTTTTTGCAAGTGGAAAATCATTTGGCGGACGAATGTCTTCGCAGTATTTAGCGAAGTCGCCAGATACCCCAGTGAAAGGAGTTATTTTATACGGATTTCCGTTGCATCCGGCAGGTAAACCTTCCGTTGAACGTGCCGATCACCTGAAAGAAATTTCTCTTCCGATGCTTTTTCTGCAAGGAACGCGGGATGAATTAGCGCTATGGGATTTAATCAATACTGTAAACGACTCACTTTCTCACGCAACGTTGCAAAAGTTAGAAGGAGCCGATCACGCATTCAAAGCAGGAAAGAAAAATCTAATTCCTGACCTCGCGCAGTTCACCAAAGAATGGATCGCGACTACGATTTAAGATGATACGCTTTGGGTTTGGTAAATGCACGTAAACCTGCATGCGACAAAGTTGCTCCAAATCCCGAATGTTGTCGTCCGCTCCATGGCAATGCGGCACTCACACGATCACAACAGTTCCAATAGCCGGTGCCTGAATTGATTTGCTGTAAAATAGTTTCAGCACGTTGCTGGTTGCCGCTATACACTGAGGCGGTTAATCCATACGCTGTGTCTTGCATTAAGCGAATGGCTTCTTCATCATTAATAACTTTCATGATGCCGATGATGGGGCCAAACGATTCCTCGCGCATCACCGTCATCTGATGTGTTGCAGTGGTAATGACGGTTGGTTCAAAATAATAACCACGGCCATTCATTCGGTGGCCACCGGTTGCGAGCTTCGCTCCTTTTTGCGTGGCATCCGCTACCTGTTGTTCTAAAAAAGCAACTTGCTCTTTTCTACTCAATGGCCCGATATACACCCCCTCTTCTGTTGGTGCTCCGATTTTCCACGATTTCACTTCTTTCACAAACTCATCTACATATTGATCATAAACTTTCTCATGAACGTAAATTCGTTCGACCGCACAGCAACTTTGTCCATTGTTATAAAACGCTCCATCAGCCGTACCCGCAGCCACTGATTTAATATCGGCTACATCATCAGTTACATATAATGGATCTTTGCCGCCTAACTCCAGTTGGCACGGCACCATCTTCCCAGCTACTTTTTCATAAATATATTTTCCTGTTCTGTAAGAGCCGGTGAAAAAATATCCATTGAACGGCAACTCCAACAACAGCTCACCTACTGCTCTCGCGCCAATCGCTACATGAAAAACATTTTGTGGAACGCCTGATTCTTTGAGCAAGCGTTCAATCTCTAAGCCCGTGAGGGTTGCATATTCCGATGGCTTGTACATCACGGCATTTCCTGCCAACAATGCCGGCACAAAAACATTTACACCTACCAGGTAAGGATAATTCCAAGCTGAAATATTGCAAACAACACCGAGCGGCTCGTACGAAATCTTTTCAGTGAGATTGCCCTCTTGCGTCATCACTTCATCTTTCAAATAGGTATCCGCATTTTTAGTTAACCATTGAATGCGCGCCCTCGCTCCATTCACTTCGTTGCGAGCTTGCTGCAATGGCTTGCCCACTTCTGAAGTCAAAACAGCGGCCAACGTTTCGATATCACGTGCCAGCAAATCTGAAAACTTCTGCAACACCTGAATTCGATCTTTCAGAGCTACTTGATGCCAACTTGGCTGTGCTGATTTCAATTGCTCCAATTTTTGCTTTACGGAAGCATCCGTGTCTTCTTGTAATTCTTTAATGATTTCTTCCGTTGCCGGATTAACGATTTTCATACTTTTTTTGCTTAAATGATTTGTTCAACTGCCGTTAGAAATGCAGTCTTGATATTTTTAGTAAACAGATTGTTTTGATCACGCATACGTTCGGGATGCCATTGCACTAAACTCAGATATGGTTGACTTGCTGGATTCAAACGATCAAGCCCTTCAATTACACCATCCGGTGAAAATGCGTTTGCCACCAATCCATTACCTACTCGTTCAACACTCTGATGATGCGCGCTGTTAATTTCTCCGCCTGCTACATTCACTTGCTCGTAAAGTACTGAGTTTATATCCACAGAAATCGAATGGTAGGTATCGTTTCCCGCTCTCTTTGAATGGTTGAATTTTCCGAATGTAGGAATATCCGGAATGAGTGTACCTCCAAAAAAAACATTAGTGATTTGCAACCCACGACAGATTCCTAAAACGGGTATCCGATTTTTCTGTGAGAATTCCAGAACGCTTAATTCAAATTCATCGCGTCTCTCATCCATGTCATCCGCATAGCAGAGCGGAAGGTACTCTGGCTTTTGATAAAATCGGGGATGCACATCTTCCCCACCCGTCAACAGAATGCCATGACATTTTTTGATCAATTCGAAATTATTCTCTTTGTAAGACAACCGCAGTGCTTCCACATTTTCATCTACTGAAATCCAGTTGGCGTAGTTATCATACTTGCTGCAATCCGTAACACCAATCATCAACTTAGCCATACTACAACGCTTTCAGGTAAAGCTGTTTGAAATCTTCGCGGCTCACCGGCTTGGGATTGTTGGGATGGGCAAAATCCGCTATCGCTAAATCAGCCAGTGTTTCGATGTGCTCTGGCTTTACACCAATGGCACTGAGCTTGTGTGGAATATTGACTTTTGTATTCAGTTCAAATAAATACTTCACGACAGCATCTCCAGTTTCAGTTTTCAATTCGAGTGTGCGAGCGATACGTTTGAATTTATCTTCAAAGCCTGCGATGTTAAATTCCATCCCGTAAGGAATATTGACTGCGTTGGCCAAACCGTGGTGTGTATCCAACAAAGAACTAAGCGGGTGTGCCAACGAATGAACTACTCCTAATCCTTTTTGAAATGCAATAGCACCCATCAAAGAGGCAATCAACATCTTACTACGCGATTCCAAGTCCGGTTTATTCACTGCTGTTTCCAGCGATTGATGGATGAGCGAAATTCCTTCCAGGGCGATTCCTTCGCACAACGGGTGTGGCATTTTTGCAATGTACGCTTCCATGTTGTGTGTGAGTGCATCCATGCCGGTAGCTGCCGTGATAAATGCGGGCAAGTCCATCGTGAGTATTGGATCCGCAAAAATGATTTTCGCCAAAAGTTTAGGAGAGAATAATATTTTCTTTTGATGAGTCACATCATCAGCAATGATAGCACTTCGACCCACTTCGCTGCCTGTTCCGGCCGTGGTCGGAATGGTGATGAAATGCGGTACATCGTTGGTAACAAATACATCTCCACCAATTAAATCATCGTACTTAAATAAGTCTTCACGATGGTTCACGCGCAGCACAATAGCGCGCGCCACATCCAACGCAGCACCTCCACCAATGCCGATGATCGAATCACGTTTAGTCCCATCGTAGGCATCGGTTCCTTTATACACATCCGACTTCACCGGATTTTTGTGAATGTCTGAAAATACGTCTACTGAAATTGATTTAGCTTTCAGGTCGTCAATAATCTTTTTGAAAAATGGCAATTGTGCTACAGTGGGGTCTGTTACCACGAGCGGCTTGTTCAATTGATTCTTCTTAAGATAGTCGGGTAATTCGTTACTTGATCCTGCACCAAATCGAATGGTGGTGGGAAAGTTGTATTGGTAAATTTTGTCGAAGGTCATTTGCTAGTATTTATCATTGCTTGATTTTCTATTTACTCTTTTGTTTAAATCCGATTGCACTTCTTGGCTCTTGCTCTTTGCTAATTAGCTGCTTAAGAACCTTAAAAACATTTTGAATGTCGATCTCGTGCTTTCTCGATTTATCTTCTTGTTGAAGAAGTCGTTTCTCCAGTTTTTCCATTTTCAACAATAATCCCTGATGAGTAAGAAGCACTTCTCTGATTCTGGTAAAAATTCTAATAATTTGAATATTCACATCAATTGCCGTGTCGCTATTTAGTATACTTGACAACATTGCTACTCCTTGTTCGGTAAATACATACGGCAATTTCCTAAGTCCCATTTTCTCTTTATTGGATGTCGCATTTTGCGACTTCCAATCATCAAGTTCCTTTTCAGTCAACTGAAACATAAAATCGGATGGAAATCTTCTCAAATTTCGTTTTACTTGTTCATTTAAGCGCCTAGTTTGAACACCATACATCTCCGCTAAATCACGATCAAGCATTACTTTTTTCCCGCGAATTCGGTAAATCCTGTTGATTACAAATTCATCTGATATTGTCACCAGTCTATTCATGCTCAAATAATCTCAAAATATCTTTTGTACTCCCAGTCAGTTACTGCTTTCAGATGTTGCCTCCACTCCCAATCACGGGTTTGCGTGAAGTGCTCTACAAACTTATCACCTAAAATTTCGCTCGCAACAGAAGAGTTTTTCATCTGTTGCGTTGCGTTGTGCAAGTTGCTGGGCAATACACCATTTGAAAAATCGCGATAGCCATTACCCATCGTTGCCGCCTGTTTCAATTTCATTTTCTTCTTAATGCCATACAAACCTGAAGCCAGTGCAGCGGCCATCGCCAAATAGGGATTGACATCTGAACCAATCACGCGCGTTTCCAAACGACACGATTTACTTCCACCGGATAAAACACGCAATGCCACAGTACGATTATCTACTCCCCATGTAAGTGTTGTCGGTGCCCACGCACCTTCTACTAATCGCTTGTAGCTGTTGATGGTTGGAGCATACATCGGCAGTACATGCGGCAAACAAAAGAGTTGTCCTGCCACATAGCTCTTCATCACCTCACTCATGTTGTGCGGATCATTTACAGCATAAAACAAATTTTTCTTTCCTGCCTTATCCCACAAACTTTGATGCACATGTCCGCCACAGCCCGGTAAGTTTTCACTGATCTTGGCCATGAATGTAGCCATGATTCCATGCTTGTAGGCGATCTCTTTCACGCTCGTCTTGAACAACGTAGCTCGATCGGCCGCTTCGATCACATTTGAATATTGAATCGCTGCTTCCAAAACACCCGGACCGGTTTCTGTATGCAATCCTTCTATCGGCACATCGAATTTTCGAAGTAATTCAAAGAGATCGTTAAAAAAAGGATTTTGTAATGTGGTGCGCAAAATCGAGTAGCCAAACATGCCGGGTGTAATTGGTTGCATGTCCTT
Source organism: Bacteroidota bacterium (assembly GCA_016191555.1). Lineage (GTDB taxonomy): Bacteria > Bacteroidota > Bacteroidia > Cytophagales > Cyclobacteriaceae > ELB16-189. Next base: position 220,642 of record JACPVX010000051.1, on the reverse strand, counting down.
GTAACTTTTCTGTTGCGCTGTTTGCGGAGTTTCCTGAAAATTAAACCACTCAAACTCCTGAGAAAAAAAAGGTGTGAAGCCTTCGGCACGAGCATCGGCTTGCACTTTTTTCAACAACTGTCGAGGACAAACGGAAGCCGGATTTCCCTCAGTATCTATAATTTCTCCCAAGAAAAAAGGCAAGTCATTCTCCCACGGAATTTTTCGAAATGTAGAAAAATCTATTCGTGCCGGTGCATCGGGATAGCCCGTGTGCCAACCCGTATATTTTCCATTGTCATATGCTACATCGCTCGCATCCCAACCAAAAATCACATCACAAAAAGTTGTCTCGCCATTGCTCAGCGACAGAAATTTTTCGGCTGCAATGTATTTGCCTCGCAGCACTCCGTCTACATCCGCGTAAGCGATTTTTACTTTACCGGAAGGATGATTCTTAACATACCTAAAAATTTCTTGTGTTGTCATACCTCACGATTTTACTGACCGACTCTGAAGTTTAAATATCCCATAACTTATGCCAATTATCAAAAAATAAATGGCAACTAAATTCAGATTATAAATTGCCATTGCCACAAAAGAAAAACTGGCAATCACCAATGCTACAATTGGAAAATACGGATAAAGCGGAACCTTAAATGGCCGCACTAAGTCTGTTTCGATTTTACGCAATCGTAACAATGATAACATAGAAATAATATACAACGACAATGCTCCGAAAACTGAAATGGTGATGATCTCACCGGTCTTACCCGAGAAGAGTGCAATCAACCCCAATCCCATGTTTACCAACAATGCATTCGCGGGAGTTTGAAAGCGTGCATTCACTTTGCCAATAAATGCGGGTGCATAGCCTACTCTTCCGAATTCATAGGTTGATCGCCCTGCGGCCAACATCAATCCATGAAACGAGGCAATCAATCCAAACAAACCAACTATCAATAAAACTTGATAGCTAAATGAAGAACGATCCACAATAAATTCCAATGCCAGAGGCAAAGGTGAATCAGAAGCAGTACCATCCGTTTTGTATACAATCGCTTCCCAGCCGGCAACTCCTACGGAACTCATAAAAGTGACGATACACAACAATACCATAGTGCCGATAGCTGAGCCAAACCCAATCAAAATCGTACGCTTCGGATTGATCGTTTCCTCCGCGAGATTAGCAACACCTTCGATGCCCAGAAAAAACCAAATGGCAAATGGTATGGCTGCGAACACACCTTCATAACCATGAGGCCAGGCATTCTTTTCTAAGTGTGACCACTCTAATTTTGGAAAAGTAAGGCCGCTGAAAAATATCAAAGCCGCTACTGCAAAAATCGTAACGACTAACTCAAACGTGGCGGCTACTTTCACTCCCGAAATGTTGAGCATCACGAAAATGACATAAGCGATCACAGAAAAAATTAATACCGGTATTTCCGGAAAAAAAATATTTCCATACGAACCAATAGCAAATGCGATGGCAGGCGGTGCGCAAATAAATTCTATGTTTTGTGCCATGCCTGTGATAAATCCGACTTCCTTACCAAAAGCTCGATTGGCATAATCAAACGCACCACCGGCCTTGGGAATGGAGCACGCCAATTCGGTATAACTGAAAGTAAATGTGATGTAAAGAATGATGATAAAAACGAGCGCGATGGCAAGCCCGAGCGTGCCACCTTTTTCCAAACCCAGGTTCCATCCAAAATAATTCCCAGAAATAACGTAGCCCACACCTAGACCCCACACCATGGCCGGTGTCAACGAACGCTTTAAATTATTTTCCATCAGCCAATGCGATTGTGTATGCCTGTTCGTAAAACTTGATCAAATTTTCCCAATCAAAAACAGCCGAATAGTTTTCTACCTGATTGCGTTGCTGAATGCGGCTGCGTCTGTCTTGCATTAAGAATTTGTACAAGAAAGCTGCTAATTGTTTCGCGCTCCAATCGAAGGTGCGTTTGCCTCGCTCCACTACAAACATGCCGCCCTTTTCGTGATCGGGCATATTGCGCAACAAGTAATCGCCAAAGCCACTTAAGTCGCTGGTTACGGCAGGTACACCACTGGCCATACATTCCAATGGTGTGTAGCCCCAAGGCTCATAATAGCTCGGGAAAATTCCCAAGTGGCAACCGCGCACAAACTGACTATAGTCCATTCCGAACAACGGATTAGTGGAGTTGATAAAATCGGGATGGTAGACAACCTTCACTTTATCTTCTTCACGGTTCAGTAAATTTCTTCGCAATAAAAATTGAATGATGTCATCTTGTTCTTCGTTCACTAATTTATGTGTAACCGGCAACGGTAGTTTAGTACTTTTCCAAGATTGAATGGTTCTGCGATATCGCAGCTTCCAATACTCATCCACAAAATCGTTGAGTTGCGGCAGTCGGTGATCCTGACTCATCGTACTCTCATAAAACAACCGCTTGCCCACTTGCCGTTCGATGGCTTCGCACGTTTGGCGAACTTCTTCCATCACGGCCCTGGATTGAAGTACTTCCGGTTTGATGCTGTAAAATTCACGCTTCGTGATAAAGAACATCACTACTGTATATTCGGAGTTTTCGCGCTTGAGTTGTTCGTTTAAATGAACAAGTGCTTCCAGTGTTAAATCAAATCCTTTGTTTTTATACTCATATCGGCCGCTGGTAAAAAAGTAAATCGTTTTGTCGAGATCGAATGAATACGAGTGAAAGAAATGACCCATCACAAACTGATGAATCTGCTCCTTATGGCGCGAGTGTAAATTTTGAAATTCATGTAGCGCTTCAAATCGTTGAATGTTAAGCCCGTTAGGAAGAACCACATCCGGCTGTCTTCGAAGCAAGTGTTTACATTCGCGCGCTGTCACATCGCTTACGGTTGTCATCACATCACAACTTTGTGCGCAACCGTATTCAATTGAAGCCTCGGTAGCTACACCAAACTTGTGCGCTTCATCTTCCCATTTGAAAAAAGGAAGGTGAGCATAAAATAGCGGAGAGTTGATGGCGAGGTGGCGACCCAGTTGAGTGGCATGTGTTGTAAAAACTGTTTTTACTTTCATGCCATCGCGCTTGATGTCTAAGATGGGCAACCCTGCCATCCATTCATGAAAATGGCCAATCACTTTTTGATCGCCAGCCAATTTATCTACTTCATCAAAAAACAATTTGGTGAGGTAGGCAAAGCCAACTACCTGATCGATGAGTTTATTACCATCCGGAATGCTGATGTTGTGATTTTTCCACAACAAATATTTGATGACTGCCATGGCCTTCTCTTCAATGGCATTTGGATTCAAGAGCACCACTCGGGGCTTTCCGGTAATCAGCCATTCGGCATAAATTACTTCATATCCCTTTTTGCTAAGATTCGCTGCTGCTTGTCCGAATATATCATTGGCTTGCTCAAGCGGTTCCAACTCAGCGAGAATACTCTTAGAAAGATATGGACCAATCATGCAATAATTACTTCCATGATTTTCCATCATAGCCGGGGCTTTGGATCGAATTACCGTATAAATTCCGCCCACTTGGTTGCAAACTTCCCAGGCAACTTCAATTAACAAGTTGGTACGCAAATTTGCCTTTGGTTTCACTCTTTTTGGCATAGTATAAGTCAGGTTGGCTGAATATCATTTAATACCCTTCAATTTAATGTCATTTTTTCTGAAAAACATCAACTATTTAACATGGATAGCAATTTGATATGGTTGAGTCAAACATTGCTATATGAACTTCGACAAATTCACCATCAAATCGCAGGAGGCGTTACAGAAGTCTACCGAAATAGCCGCAGCATTGCAGCAGTTGGCCATTGAGCCCGGCCACTTATTGAAGGCTATTTTAGAAACTGATGAAAATGTGACACAATACGTCTTCAAAAAGCTAAATGTCAACACACAAATATTGACGGCCAAGCTCGAGGAGTTGATCAATTCATACCCAAAAGCAAGCGGTCAGCAGCCATATCTTTCTGCCACGAGCAATACCGTGTTACAAAATGCGGAGAAAGAATTGCGTGAATTCAAAGATGACTATGTGGCGGTGGAGCATTTATTGCTTGCGCTATTGGCAACAAAAGATAAAGTATCTACGCTACTAAAAGATGTCGGCTTCGACCGCAGTAGCTTAATCAAAGCCATTCAAGAATTGCGGGGCGGCACTTCGGTGAAAGATCAGAATGCCGAAGCAAAGTATAAATCACTCGAGCGCTACTCCAAAAATCTGAACGATCTCGCCAAAAAAGGAAAGATCGATCCGGTGATTGGCCGCGATGAAGAAATCAGACGTGTGCTGCAAATTCTGGCACGAAGAACAAAAAACAATCCGATACTACTAGGTGAACCAGGAGTTGGTAAAACGGCTATTGTGGAAGGTCTGGCTCAGCGCATTGTGAATGGCGATGTCCCTGAAAATTTGAAATCCAAAATTTTAGTTTCGTTGGACATGGGTTTGCTCGTGGCCGGAGCTAAATACAAAGGTGAATTTGAAGAGCGCCTGAAGGCTGTGATTAAAGAAGTAACTGATTCGGATGGTGAAATTATTTTATTCATCGATGAGATTCACACCTTGATAGGCGCAGGCGGTGGTGAAGGTGCGATGGATGCAGCCAATTTGTTAAAGCCCGCGTTGGCACGTGGCGAACTTCATGCGATTGGTGCCACCACCTTGAAAGAGTATCAAAAATATATTGAAAAAGATAAAGCGCTGGAGCGCAGATTTCAGGCGGTGATGGTCGATGAACCTACGGTGGAAGATTCGATCTCTATCTTGCGAGGTATCAAAGACAAATACGAATTGCATCATGGTGTCCGCATCAAAGATGATGCAGTGATTTCTGCGGTCGAACTTTCGAGTCGATATATCTCCGATCGTTTCCTTCCCGATAAGGCCATTGACTTGATGGACGAAGCGGCATCGAAACTTCGATTGGAAATGGATTCATTACCCGAAGAGTTGGACGAGATGAATCGCAAAATCATGCAACTCGAAATTGAGCGTGAAGCCATTCGCAGAGAAAAAAATAAAGACAAAGAAGCCGTGTTGAGCAAAGACATTGCTGAGTTATCGGAAACTCGCAACTCGCTCAAGGCCAAATGGGAAAGTGAAAAAGAAGTAGTGCAAGGCATTCGGTGGGAGAAAGAGGCGATTGACAAACTGAAGTTTGAAGCGGAGCAAGCTGAAAAAGCCGGAGACTATGGAAAGGTTGCGGAGATTCGTTATGGAAAAATTACCGCTGCAGAAAAACGCCTGGCTGAGTTTGAGGTCAAGATGAAAGAGATGCAAGGCGAAAACTCGCTGATGAAAGAAGAAGTAGATAGCGAAGACATTGCTGAGATTGTAGCAAAGTGGACGGGCATACCAGTTTCTAAAATGCTACAAAGCGAGCGTGAAAAACTTTTATCGCTGGAAGCAGAATTGGGCAAGCGCGTGGCAGGCCAAGAAGAAGCAATCAAAGCATTGAGCGATGCCGTGCGCAGAAGCAGAGCGGGACTGCAAGATCCGAAGCGACCCATTGGTTCCTTCATTTTTATGGGAACCACCGGTGTTGGTAAAACCGAATTATCGAAAGCGCTGGCTGATTATCTCTTCAATGATGATAACGCGATGGTGCGCATCGACATGAGTGAGTATCAAGAAAAGCATAGCGTGAGCCGATTGATCGGTGCTCCTCCAGGGTATGTGGGATATGATGAAGGCGGACAATTGACTGAAGCGGTTCGCAGAAAACCGTATTCAGTAATTTTATTGGATGAAATTGAAAAAGCACATCCGGACGTTTTCAACATTTTGTTGCAAGTGCTTGATGATGGACGATTGACCGACAACAAAGGAAGAACGGCCAACTTCAAAAACACGATCATCATTATGACCACGAACATTGGCTCGGCCATTATTCAGGAGAATTTTGAAAAAATCACCGATGCCAACTATTTCGAAGTAATAGAAGAAACGAAAGACCAGGTATTAGAATTGTTAAAGCGATCTGTTCGTCCGGAGTTCCTCAACCGGGTGGATGAAGTGATCATGTTCCGTCCGCTCAGTAAAGGCGATATTCGTAAGATTGTGGAAATTCAGTTTAAGTTAATTCAAAACCGTTTAATGGAGAGTGGTATTAAACTCGAAATTTCAGAGGAAGCGTTAAACAGATTAGCTAAACAGGGCTTTGACCCTCAATATGGAGCTAGTCCATTAAAGCGGGTTTTGCAGCGTGAATTGCTGAACGAGTTATCTAAGCAAATTTTATCTGGAAAAGTGAACAAGGATTCTGTAATTTTTGTTGAATTGAAAAATGACGTGGAATTTGACTTTGTGAATGTGATCGAACCGGATGTGTTGAGTTAAATGATAGTCATTGTTTAGTGGTATCCATCTACTAGGTGGGTAGTTTTGGGTAAGGCGGGCTGAGGAGCCCGCCTTTATCATTTAGTTCCGAAGCCACTGCTGTGGATCGAGTGGAGTCATACTTTGGAAAATTTGAAATCTTAATTCCGGAACACCTTCGCTATTGGCACCGATGATTCCAATCTGAGTATTGGTGGTAACCTTTTGTCCTTTACGAACAGTGACTTCTCGAAGCCCGGAATAGACGGTAAAGAATTCGCCATGGCTTACAATGATCGTTTTTCCAAACCCTTGAACAAATGCAATTTCCCGCACCTCTCCATTAAAAATCGTTTTGACTTCTTCCCCGAGTTTTGTCTGAATGTTAATTCCATTATTCTGAATTTCGATTCCCTTCAAAACGGGGTGGCGCTGTCTCCCAAATTTTTGAGAAATAAATCCATCTGCAGGCCAAGGAAATTTTGCTTTGTTTTCTTCAAATGATACTGATAAGGCGAGGTTCGCTTCAGCATCTTCAGTTTCCTTTGTTTCTTCAGCCTTTTTATTCGCTTTTGCTTTTAATTCCCTTAAGCGTTTTGCTTCTGCTGCAGCGCGCTCTATCTCCTCTTTAATAATTTTAGCAATCAAATTGTCGAGCTCAATAATCGCTTTTTTGGTTTCCAACAAATCTTTTCGCAATCGCTTCTCTTCTTTCTCCAATGATTTCACCAGCGTCTTTTGTTTTTTCTTTAGACCTGCCAGTTGATTGTTTTCTTTCTCTTCTTCCGCCAATAAGTCCTTTTTCTCGTTCCTCTTCAATTCTGTCTGGCGCACCTGTTCAGCCAATAATTGCTGCACTTTAGCAATGGCTTCGGCTTGCTCCTGGCGCGCCTTGCCGTATTGTTCCATGTACTTCAGGCGCATCAACAACTGATCAAACGAACTAGCTGAAAACAAAAATGTGAGCCGATCGATCTTACCACTTGCTTTTTGTGCAACAAATATCATGGCCGCATATTCCTTCTTCAACTTGTCTACATCGTTCTCCAGCGAGGTGATGATTTGATTATCTTCTTCGATATCATAGTCTAGCAATTCGATTTCTGCGTTAATAGAAATCATCAACACTTCTTGTTGCTCGATACGCTTATTCAGTGCGCTTAATTCACCAATGGAGTTTTTCTTTTCGGTAGTTGTTTCGGTTAGGATTTTCTCGGTCTCCTGAATTTTTTTCAAGTTCTCTTGCTTTTCACGCTGTAGCTGTGCTTTCGACTTTTGCGCATAGGAAAAAGTCGATAGAAAGAAAAAGAAAATCGAAATTGTAATTAACCTACCTGCGATCATATCGCTTGGGAATATTGAAAGGAAAACGGAGTTCGCGATCGCCTACTTCGGCTTTGCTGTATTCGAATACAATGGTGTTGTTCACTAAGCCCTTCTGTGACTTGTACAACACATCAATCACACCCTTGTACGGAAATAACTTATCGCCCACCGGCTGAAAATCCGAGTAATCAAGCTTCAATAGATTACCTGTGCTTGACTCGTTCAACTCCACCATTTCCAGCTTCTTGGTTTCTTTGTTTATGAAATTTTTAATTCCCACGGTTCCCTGACTTTGCAAAAGTCGGTTAAATCTTTCTTCCTCCTGAATATCATCTATGGAATGCTTTGGGATGATCAGGTTGCCCAACATGGCCGCCTGAATCACATAGAAATCAATCTTGAAATTGAATCGCTTCGAAAGCTCTTCATAGGAGTAAACATAATATTCTTTATTAAGTGAACTCACGATCGTAATAGAATCTTTATTGATTAACGCCTTACCACCTTGCACACCAATCACTGAAAAGGTCATCCAGATTACGCTGTCTTTCCTGATACGAATATTTGCCTTCACTTCTCGCTCCTTTGTGTTGTCTTTAAAATTTAATCGAGCCTTCCCATGAAAGTATTCGAAATCAATTTCCTGAATATCAATTGACTTAGGGGGAAGTGGTAATGTGGGCACCGCTTTTCTGCTACAGCTCACTAGCAACACAGCTGCGCAGAAAATGATCCATGCTTGGCTCTTGAAATACGAAAGGAGAATGAAGTGTCTGCTCATTAAAGTATTTTACGGTTTGCAATTTTCTTGTCGATTTCTTGATTGAGACTGCCCATGGACTTTGCTTTGCGCCATTGCTCCACCGCCTCTTCTACATCGCCTAACTGAAATAAGATATCACCATAATGCTCATAATTAATTGCAGAAGGTTTATCCAAAGTAAGAGCACGCTCTATTACTTTCTTTGCTTCTTTGTATTTCTCGCGATTATATAAAACCCACGCATGGGTATCAAGGTAAGAAATATTATCGGGGTGGTTCTTCACCAACAGCGATGACATCTTTTCTGCTTTTTCTAAGTCGGCTTTGCGTAACGATAAATAGTAACTGTAATTGTTCAATACAATATCGTTCATCGGGTTGAAGGCCAAGGCTTCGTCATAGGCCTTCGCTGACTTATCGTATTCTTTCATTGCCTGATAGGCATCGCCCAACATACTATTGATTTCCGCTACTTGTTGTTCATTGTTTTTTGATAATCTTTTCGCTTGCTCCAACATGGGAGTAGCGCTTCGGTAATCGCGCTTACGCAAATGAGCATATCCATTGAAGTAATAAACATCCGACTGATTTGGAAAAACTTCTAATGCTTCTTCGGCATGCATGATTACGCTATCGTACTGCTTCTCCTGTGTTTCCAAATACAACAAGTTCTGCCACGCTTCGTAGCTTTTTGTTCCTAACCGAATGGACTTTAAATATCTTTCTTTGGCTTCGCCTGGTTTATCCAACGACATAAATAAATCACCACCTGCTAATTGTACATTCGCGTCAGAAGGATCTGTTTGTTCCAGCTTATTGTATAATCCAACAACAAAATTTTCGAGATTAGTATCTGCCTTTCCGTTGCTACGCGCTTGCGCTAATGTTGCATTGTAAGTTCCCAACATAATCAGTTTGCTGGTCACGGTCGATTTAGGATCGTTGAATAATTCCGTCACCAAAACGCGCGATTTTTCTTCGCTTCCATTATCGCGATAAAGTCCACCCAAAAGCATTTTGCCGGCTGAAGATGTTGGGTTGTCCTTTAAATATTTTTCGAGGTAGATGATCGCACGGTTTGTCTGCTTGCTCTGTGATAATGTTTCGGCTAATGCCAACACATACCTTTCTTCTTCCGGAAAGGCTTCAATTAATTTTTCGCCTTCTTTGATGGCTTCGTCCACTTTACCCTGATCTAAAAAGATACGTTGCTTCTGCAACGAAGAAATTTCGTGGATGCCTAAGATGCTTTCGGCCCGATTGTAAACCTTCAGCGCTTCCGCTTCTTTCTTATCAAATAAATAGATGCTGGCCAGCTCATACAAATAGTCTTCCGTTTGGGGCACTTCTTTAATCATGGTCTCCAGCACTGCTGCAGATTTTGAGAAAAGCCCTTGACTATTGTAAATATTGGAGGCCAGGATATAATAATACTTATTCTTTTTTTCGAGGCGCAGTGCTTGCTCAATGTAAGTAGTGGCCTTGACCAGATCTTCGTCTTTGTTGCTCTTGACTAATACCTCGGCAATTTTGTAAGCGATGGCTGCATTTTCAGAGTCGATCTCGTAGGCGCGTAAAAAGTAGAGGAGCGCCTTTGAATAGTCTTCGAGGATAAAAAACTTTTCACCTTCTGTAAAGACTGCCTCAGCCTCGCTGGCGCGTACCGCCTTGGAGACCGGCTCACCTCCTTTTTTGCGCTTATCGCGCTGACCCATAGCATTAAAATCCGCCAGCAGCAGCAAATACAGCATCAGGATTAAAGTAATGGCGCGCACCTTTGTATACGGGTAATTTGAATCTGTAAAATTAATCGATTTTTCGGGTATTCAAGTGGCAAAATGTGCCTCTAATCTGCCTTATTCCAATTCGGACGCTCGATCAGGTAAACCGCTAATAAGTAGGCACCGAAGACCAACCCATGAAAACCTGTAGATGTCCACACATTGGAAATGGGAAATGCATTGACCAGCATCGCAATGAGAAAAGTAATGACCAGGTAACTCATCATTTTGATAACCTGATAAGGAATCGGAAAAAATTTTTGACCAAAGTAATAGCAGATAATGGCCATAAATGCATAACAAAACAGGGCAGCCCAACTGCTACCCGTAAAACCCAAGATTGGGATTAACCAATAGTTGCCGGCTATGGTGACAAGCGCTCCACCCAAGGTGATGAGAGTGCCAAAATAAGTTTTGTCGGTAAGCTTGAACCACACACTGAAATTATAGTAGATGCCAAGAAGCAAATAAGCCATCAGCAATATTGGAACGATGTGCATGCCTGATCGAAAGTCGGTGCCAATAAAATTTTGAAGTATGTCCAGATTTAAACTGATACCCAGCAGCACAACACAACCTGTCACCACAAAATAGTGATTGACTTTCGCAAAGAGATCTGGCGAATTTTTATCAGCAGCGTTTGAAAAAAAGAAAGGTTCTGCCGCATAGCGAAATGCCTGAATCCCCAAATTCATCAACACGGCAAATTTGTAGCAAGCACCAAAAATTCCTCCCGCTTGTTGATTGGTAATACCTCCGTAGAAATTCTTTGGCAACCATTGATCCAACATCGTACGCGAAAACATCTCGTTGGTCATTCCGGCCACACCCGTGAGCATAACCGGATAGGCATATTGCAACATGGCCGGAGAAATGGTTTTGTCGTAGGCGGGGCGCCATTGCAAAAGCGTGCGCAAGAAAAACAGAATAAAAAGTGAATTCGCGATGAGGTTGGCTAAAAAGACATACCCAATGTTAATGGATGGGTCATAATCGAATTTCAAAAAATAGTAGTTGAGTCCCAACAGCACGAGTACATTCACAATTTTGAATAAGGCGAATTGTAACGCCTTTTTCTGAAGTCGCAGTTGTGCAAAAGGAATAGCCACCACCGCATCGGTAAGCATGATCAGCGTAAGCCACACAATAAATTCCGGATGATGTACTACACCAAGCGATTCTGAAATTGGTAACGAAAAAACAATAAAGATCACCGACAAGGGGATGCTCACCAACAACACGCAAGTTTGTGTCAGGTTAAATACTTGTTTTGGATTAGCATCGGGTTTGGAGGAGAATCGAAAAAAAGCAGTCTCCATACCGAATGTAAACACCACATTAATAAAGGCAACAAATGCCATCAACTTGGTAAAAATGCCATATTCAGCGGTGCTGAAAGTATTGATGGTGTGCAGAGGTACAAGTAAAAAATTAAGCATCCGGGGAAAAATGCTCCCAAATCCGTATAAAACGGTTTCCCCAGCCAGCTTTTTTAACTTAGACATTGTATCTCGTGTGGTCTCTGGAATATACGTTTAAATTAAGTCAGAACTAGCAACCGACCTAATGAAGATATTCCGGGTTTGCCTTCAGGTTCTGTAAAATTTCTGCCGTCATCTCTTCTAATCCAAATTGATGCTTCCACCCCCAGTCTTGTCTGGCAGTAGCATCATCGATCGACTTGGGCCAGGAGTCAGCAATAGCCTGTCGGAAATCAGGTTTGTATGAAATCTCAAAATCAGGAACATGCTTCTTAATAGTAGATGCAACTTGTGCCGGGCAAAAACTCATCGCACCAATATTATAACTCGTACGCACCTTCACTTTTTCAGCGGGCGCTTCCATCAGATCAATGGTGGCCTTCACCGCGTCATCCATATACATCATGGGCAAATAGGTATCAGGTGCTAAAAAACATTCATACTTTTTTTCTTTTAGCGCTTTGAAATAAATATCAACTGCATAATCGGTTGTGCCGCCACCCGGTGGTGTCTTGTAGCCGATCAATCCAGGGTAGCGCAAGCTCCTAACATCAACTCCGTATCTACGGAAGTAGTATTCGCACCACAGCTCACCCGCCAGTTTGGTGATTCCATAAACCGTAGTGGGGTCCATGATGGTATCTTGTGGTGTATTTTGCTTGGGTGTAGTTGGTCCAAAGGCGGCAATGGAACTGGGCCAGTATACTTTGTGAAGCTTCAGTTCATGAGCAGCTTCCAGCACAAAAAGCAAACTTTCCATATTCAATTTCCATGCCCATCGAGGATCCTTTTCGCCTGTCGCGGAGAGCAATGCAGCCAAGTGATATACTTGCGTGATTTCGTTTTTCTTGAGCAACTCAAACAATTTGTCGCGTTGCATTACATCAAACTTCTCATACGGGCCTTCCTTCAAAATACCCTGAGCATCTTTGATGTCGGAAGCGATAACATTTTCCTGGCCGTAAATGCGCCACAAACCTTGGGTAAGTTCAGAGCCAAGCTGCCCGCCCGCGCCTATCAATAAAACTTTCGTTTTCTTCATACTTAAATCGAATGCGGGGGCGAAGTTAGGGAAATTTACGATGTACGAATTACGGGCTACGATTTGTAGATTTGTGCCATCATTAAAAAAAGACAGCTATGTATAAAAGACTACAACCCGTATTGGAAAAAGAGTTAGCCACCATTCAAGAAGCAGGCCTTTTTAAGAAAGAGCGGATCATCATCACCCCACAGGCAGCGGACATAAAAACAGCTGATGGCAAAGCGGTTGTAAACTTTTGCGCGAATAATTATCTGGGGCTTTCATCTCACCCTCGTGTAATCGAAGCTGCGAAAAAGGCAATTGATACACATGGGTTTGGCATGTCATCGGTGCGCTTTATCTGCGGCACGCAGGATATCCACAAAGAATTAGAAAAGAAGATATCTGAATTTTTAGGTACGGAGGATACGATTCTCTATGCAGCCGCATTTGATGCGAATGGCGGTGTATTCGAGCCGCTATTTGGTGAAAAAGATGCCATTATTTCGGATGAGCTGAACCACGCGTCCATCATTGACGGTGTGCGTCTTTGTAAAGCGATGCGCTATCGCTACAAGCACAATGACATGGCGGATTTGAAAACGCAATTGGAAGACGCCCGAAAAGCAGGCGCCAACCAAATCATTATCGTTACTGATGGTGCTTTTTCGATGGACGGCACAATCGCGCAAATGGATAAGATTTGCGATTTGGCGGATCAGTATGAGGCTTTGGTGATGACTGATGAATGTCACTCGATGGGCTTCATTGGAAAAACGGGCAGAGGAGTTCCGGAATATTGCGGTGTGCTAGATCGCGTGGATATTATCACAGGCACATTGGGAAAAGCGTTGGGCGGTGCATCCGGTGGATTTACATCTGGTAAGAAAGAAATTATCGAGATGTTGCGTCAGCGCTCCAGACCTTATTTGTTTTCCAATACACTGGCTCCTTCTATCGTTGGGGCTTCGATTGAAATTTTCAATATGTTGTCGGAGACTACCGCCTTACGGGATAAGTTGGAAGTGAACACAAAATATTTCCGTGAGGAGATGACCAAAGCCGGCTTTGATATTAAACCGGGTGTACATCCGATTGTGCCGATCATGCTATACGAAGCGCCCCTTGCACAAAAGTTTGCGGAGAAATTATTAGAGAAAGGTATTTACGTGATCGGATTTTTCTTCCCGGTGGTAGCCAAAGGAAAAGCACGGATTCGAGTTCAGATATCAGCAGGACATGAAAGACATCATCTGGATAAAGCTATCCAGGCATTTACCGAAGTTGGAAAAGAATTGGGGGTAGTGAAGTAAGCCAATTAAATACGGCTTATTACAATCAGGCCTTACTAATCTTCTTTTGAAGAAAATCAGGCATCGAAGAGGGCACTCCTAAAATGGTTTGGGGGGAGTTTGGTAGAAAATAAATTCTCCCGGACTTTCCCTTTATTTTTAGACTGTAGAGATTAAGCAACGCAAAAAATTTGACATCCTTCACTTCCGACCATGCATAGCTTTTTCTTTTCGCTCCATTCAAAATGATAACTTTCTTTTTGCTGATGGCTACGCGCTTTAATTTATCGCTCACTACTACTTGAATGGAGAATAGAATAATGCTAAACAAAAAAATGGTAGCAACGATGGCTCGGTTACGAGGGGTATCCTGAAATTGAAAAAGCAACACGGTGGCTACCGAAGCCTGCAAAATTGCAAAAGCCAGAAAAAAATACTTGACCACATAAAATTTTGCCTTGCTGACTTCTTTCATTTCCAATTGCCAAAACCGTCATTTAACCAAGATGCGTTTCTAATTTACAAAAACGTTTTCTCAATTTTCAATCACTACCGGAAAATCTTGTCCCCTCGAAAATGTGTATGGATACTGCGGCTTACCTTTCAGCTTGCGCGTCATCTCCGGCACTTGGTCATCTAAGTATGACTTCAACTCGTAAATAGTAACCTTTCCATCTTTTGGTGAGCCGTCTGCATCGCCTTGCAGTGCCTTAATCAACAGATACGTAAACAAACCGTGACCTAGCTCGGCAAACTCAGTAGCAAACTGTTCGCTGCCCGCAGAAGCCATCACGTGAATTCCCGCGCTCCGCGAAAGCTGTGCAATGGCCTTCTCTTCCGCTGCTCCACGGTTGGCTAATAACTCTACCGATCCGCCACTCTGGCACGCATCCATCACAATTAACTGTTTCAGCGCCTTAATGGCTCTGAATTTCTCCTGTAATACGCTTGCCTCAATTGCCTCTTTCCTCAACGAACTTAAATCGTACAGCCGTGAACTTTCAGTTGGAATAAAAAAGAATTGGTTGTCCACCATACTGCCGTGCCCAGCGTAATAAAATATAAACACATCTTCTTGATTAATCTTCGTACTCAGTTCATCTAAAGCGGCCAGTATAGACGACTTCGAAGCATCTGCGTCATACAGCGTTTTCATGACCACGTTCTTAAAAAGTTTGCCCTTCTCATCCATTACTTTTCCAAATGATTCAGCATCGGGTTTGGCATAGCTGAGTGTGAGTTTTGAATTTTTGTATTGGTTAATACCAACTGCCAAAATATAACATGTGCTGTTCTTAGATGATGTCTCTGAAAAAAGTTCGACAGCAGCCGGATCCGATTCTACCCGATCCTGGTTGGTAGCGGTGGCTGTAAAAGTGTTGGTTCCGCCCACCAAACTGACTGACGCCTTCACTGTAGTGGATTGATCTTTTCCTTTTGGAAAGATGACCTCGGAAGACACAGCCACGCGCTTTCCATTGTGAAAAAGTTTCAATTCTTTGACACCAGCACCACGATCGGTCATTTTGATAAATACTTCTGCTTTGGTTGGATCGCTACTTAGCAATGCCGCAACTTTCACAAACGGTGGTGGCGACTGATTTAATTTTCCTTGAACTCCTTTATTGTCTTCTACTCCACCGCGCTCGGTAAAAATCTTCGGCAATAAATCAGGGCGATAAAACTCGTCAAAAAACTGATCGACCGAATAGGTCTTCATGCCGTCCACAAAATGAATGTATTGACGAGCGTTGTCTGTTCCATTAAAATATCCTTCCGGATTCTTTACCATCCAGTCGCGTTCACCAAAATGAATGTGTTCAAAAAATTCTTTTCCTGATTGCAAGTCCCAAAACTTGGTTGATCCATCCACGCTGTAGCTGATCAACATTTTTCCATTTGGATGGAGACGTAAAGTGGAAATATCACTTTTGTGTCCTTCAAAGACACGAATTACTTTTGAAGTTGCAATGTCCCATTGGCGAATGAGTCGATCGGAGCCCGCGGTGTAGATAGACTTGCTATCGGCACTAAATATACCTGCATGCGTTGCTCCATCGTTCACCATCTTCCGAGTCATCAAGCCAGTACCAATGTCCCACAAGCGAGCACTTCCATCCCGACTAGTACTCATTAATGTTTTTCCATCAGCACTCAGCGACAAAGAAGAAATCAACTCCGAGTGCCCCACAAAATTTCGTACCTCCGCGTGAGTATCTACCTCCCACATTTTCAAAAACTTTCCATGTGATGAAAAGACATACAAATCATTGGGAGACCAGAGCACATTGTATGCCGAGCCGAGTTGTCTATCAAAATCAAAGTAATGAATTCGTTTGCCGGATTTGATGTCGTGAATTTTCATCGTGCCATCCCAGCTCGATGAAATGATTTGAGTTTCATCTGCATTGAAATGCACATCCAGCACCGGATGGTCATACGATTGAATGGATTGTAGCGTGTCTCCTTTGACAACATCCCACACTACTAATTTTCCATCACCACCTCCACTGAGAAGACGTTTGCCATCAGAAGATAAAGCATAACAAACCACTCCTTTCTGATGACCCACATATTCCATGGAAGTTTTGCCGGTAGCCATATTCCATCGCTTTAACTTCTTTCCAAATTTTCCTTTGATCAGTTCAGTGCCATCAGTTGTGATCAACAGATTATTTTTGAAGCGTATGTAATCGTAGATGTCGCGCTCCCACATATCGTTGTAGTTGTAGGTAATTCCTCCTTTATCGCGCTGATTTAGAAATCCTGTTAATAGTCTGGTTGCCTTATTTTGTTTTATATTCCAAATAGCAGCTGTATTTTCGTTGGAAGTGAAGATGATACTCTTCCCATCGATCGTAAAACAGGCTTCGTTCAAATCTTCATTGCTTGCCGGATTGATCTTAGCCAGTTCCTTGCCGGAATGAATATCCCAAACACTCGCATCCGTCTTAGTGGAAACTAATAATGTTTGGTTGTCGTGGCTTACATCGATAGACCGAAGCTCATCGACATTCTCCATATACATGTGCTTCAGCTTTCCATCGGCAAGGTCATAGCTTTTGACTTCCCCATTGTGCGATGCCATAAAAAATGATTTACTATCGCGGCCAAAAACTACTTGGGTGCCACAACCGCCACACCAGCCTTCTTCTTTTTGAAATTTATAGACTTGCTTCCATGTATTGGTTTGATACACCGTGGCGGTGCGATTGTCTTCACCAAATGCAATCCAATTTCCATCCGGACTAAACGAAATATTCACACCACTTCCTAAACCCTGATCGGCATTCACTCCTATCTTCTTCACAATTTTCTTTGCCGCGATATCCACTACAATTGCAGAATCGGGATAACCTGCCGCCACAAAATATTTTCCATTCGGGCTGATGGCTACGTCTGTGAGAAAATCTTTTTGTTCTTCGGAGGTGAATAACAATTTGCCGGTGGCAACTTCCCACAAGCGAGCGGTTTTATCCGTACTGCTGGAAATTAAATATTTTCCATCGCGGCTAAAATCAATGGCGTTCACCGAAGTTTCATGCCCTAAGAAGCTACGCACTTCGCGACCGGAACTCAACTCCCAAAGTTTAATGGTTTTATCGCGGCTTCCGGTGGCTACGTAATTGCTATCGGGGCTGATGGCGACCGCAATTACTGCCAGCTCATGTCCTTTCTGAATGACTGTTTCGATGGACTGAGCTGAAAGCGTAATAGGAAAACAGCTTGTTAGCAAAATCAATAAATACTTCATGGTGTCTTTACAAATTGATCGAAGGGACAGTTCGCTGATAAAAAAAGTAGGCATTATCTCTTTATGCCTTTGTATCCTGCGCCTCAGCATGCTCAGGTTCCATATGCACTTCCTCCCAATTGGCGGGTTCGCTATTATGCAAGTATTCCAAAATTTTTTGCTCTACCGTTTTTAGTTTTAAGCCTCTGATAAATTTGCCGTTGCGAGCTAAAATCAAACGTCCACTTTCTTCTGAAATAGCAACTACCAACGTATCCGTAGTTTCGCTCATTCCAATGGCAGACCGGTGACGCAGTCCAAAATGTGGAGGTAGGTGATCGTTGTCGCTAACCGGCAACACACAACGCGCAGCTTTTATTCTTCCTTTGTGGATGATTACCGCGCCATCGTGCAGGGGACTATTCTTGTTAAAAATTGATATGAGCAATCGCTTATTTACTTCTGCATCCAACGGATCGCCTGTTTCAGCATAAAACTTCAATTCGATATCTCTCGAAAAAACAATCAGCGCCCCGGTGCGTGTAGCTTTGAGTGTTTTAATAGCCTCGATCAATTGATGTACATCAAAATCATCGTGGTAACTGGTGCGCCAATTGGCAAGTGATTTCAGAAAATCTCCGCGATTGATCTCCGCTCCACGTCCGATGAGTAAGAGAAACTTCCGAATCTCCGGTTGAAATAAAATGATCATGGCCAAAACACCTACACCCATAAACTGGCCTAGAATGGTGGCCAGCAATTCCATCTGCGCTGCCCGCACGATCAGGTAAACCAAATAGAGAGCGAGTATGCCCAAGAAAATATTTACCGCAATACTTCCCCGAATTAGCTTGTAGATTTGATACAACAAAACGGCTACCAGTGTAACGTCTACTAAGTCGACCCAACTGATTTCTAAAAAGCCAATTTTAAAGAGGAAAATCATTTGCACAAAGATAGAATTTAGAAAGCAGAAATCGGAATTTATCCGGACTACTTGCCGCTACAGCAGTCTGTTTAGCAGCTTCACCGTTTCGACCGCTTCTTTTACATCGTGCACGCGTAAAATGGAGGCTCCTTTTAGCAAAGCTACGGCATGTAAAGCGGTGGTTCCGTTCAATGCATTCTCTGACGTGGTTTGCAGCGTTCGCCAAATCATGGACTTGCGCGAAAGCCCTGCTAATACCGGCTTCTCTAAGATACGGAGATAGTCCAGATTGTTCAGCAATTCAAAATTCTGATCCACTGTTTTCGCAAAGCCAAAACCGGGATCGATGATTACGTCATGTACTCCCGCGTCCGCGAAAAGCTTTATCCGTTGTTGAAAATAAAAAACCATGTCCTTCAACAGGTTTTCGTAGTTCGTCAGCGTTGCCATGGTCTGCGGAGTTCCTCGCATATGCATGGCAATGTAGGGTACTCTCCACCGAGCTACAGTGGCGATCATCGCAGCATCTAACTCACCCGCTGAAATATCATTTACCATCGCGGCACCAGCCTGCAAAGCCTGCTCAGCAACGGTTGCTCGAAAAGTATCCACTGAAATAGTTGCCGAAGGAAATTCTTTCACTATGGCTTGAATAGCCGGAATAACACGATTTAATTCTTCCTCTTCCGGTACATCAACCGCACCTGGGCGTGATGAGTAGCCACCCACATCGATGAAATCGGCTCCTTCGCTCAACATCCTTTCTACTTGATGCAGTTGATTAGCCTCCTTTTGGTATCGGCTTCCGACAAAAAAACTATCAGGCGTAACGTTGACGATACCCATCACCTTGGGCGAAGAAATATCTATCAGCGCAGATTTTATGGTGAGTGTTTTGTTGACAGAAAATAATTTACTTTGCACTGCTTATGAATGAAGGAACCCTGCACGAATATAAAGAGGTAATTGCCACCTGCAAAACTTTGTTTGCCAAGAAAACCCACGACTACGGCACAGCGTGGCGCATTTTGCGATTGCCCTCTATTACCGACCAACTATACATCAAAGCACAACGCATTCGCAGTGTGCAAGAAAAAGGTGTTCAAAAGGTAGATGATCCGATTAAAGATGAGTTTATCGGCATCATCAACTACTGCATCATTGCCATGATTCAGCTTTCGCTGAAAGAGTCGGAAAAAATGGATATGACGTTTCAAGAATTAGAGCCACTATACGATCTGGCTGCCAATGAAACATTTGAATTGCTACAAAACAAAAACCACGACTACGGTGAGGCTTGGCGCGAAATGCGTGTGAGCTCCATTACGGATATTATTTTAATGAAGCTTCTTCGCGTAAAGCAAATTGAAGACAACCAAGGGAAAACACTGGCCAGCGAGGGCGTGAAAGCGAATTATCAAGACATGATTAATTACGCGGTCTTCTGTCTCATTAAACTAAAGTAATTAATAAGTCGCGGGGCGAATTGAATCCAACTGCATCGAAAATTGGTTAGGCATAAAAAGTTGAAAGATCACTTGTTTGTTCTTTTCCGTGCCGATGACGAGCGATCCATCTTTTCCACCATCAGATAAGGAGCAATACAATGCATCCACATATTCGCGATCGTTTTGAGTTGCATACGAAAATGAATCGACTCCATTAATGGTGAGGGTATATGTTTTACCTTCAATCACGATGGTAGTTTCCGTATTCCATTTCATCTTACCCAGCTTCGTGGCCAACTCTTTTCCGAGTAAAATATACGGATCAAAACTTCCTTCGATGGAACTTCCGGGAATAGCTAATGTACTTTGGTTGTAGTCATAATTCGGGTTCGCCTCGCACTGATAAATTCCCGAGAGAATTTTAGATCCACCTTTGATGGAGTAATCAAACGAATATATTTTCTTTTGCTTCTCTACCTTTACGGAATATTTATAATCTTCCTGATCATACGTGATGGAGTATACTAGTTCATTACCGGGAAGCAGTACGTTCCAATTATCGCCTGTAAGTGTAAACGACATTAGCAAGTAGCAAGTAATTCCAAGCATTAAAGATTTTCTGTTCATCGTGTACTCAGTTTAGTTATTCACCCATCATAACAAAGGCACCCCAGTAATAAGGGCTGTCATACTTTTGTTTCAGCGTTAGCTGTGCTTGCTTGAACGCTTCTGATTTCGACTTGCCGGAAGTCCAATTTTCATAAAACAACGTCATCAGTTCTTGCGTAGCTGTGTCGTCTACTTTCCACAAACTCATGAGAATCGATTTAGCACCGGCTGTTTGAAATGCACGCTGCAAGCCATAAACGCCTTCGCCATCTTGTACTTCGCCTTTTCCAGTTTCGCAGGCACTCAATATCACTAATTCCGTATTGTCCAAATTAAGATTAGATGCCTCGTAGGCTGTAAGTATTCCGTTATCATTTCCCCAGTTGACTTTGTCTTGCAGAAAATTGGCAGCCCCTGTAAACAGTAAACCTGCCCTCAGCATCGGATCAGTTGTACTGTTTTTATCTTTATCATCTGTAAAGAACCCGTGTGTTGCTATGTGTAATAAGCCTGGCTGAGTAACTTGCTTCAGCACTTCTTCCGTAGCTTCTTCATGCGTGTAGGTTTTTACTTGCCAGCGGTGTGTAGAGAGAATATCATCTACTTTTTCAATCTCCGTTTTGGTGCCAGGCAATTCGGCAATGCCGGTATTATCGCTGTCCGATAGTTGGTTATAATCGAAATCACGCTGCTTGCTTTTGGCCTTGAAGCGATCTTTGCCGATAAAGTATTTCGGAAAACCGATGAGGCTCGCATTCGCTTTTGTAAACATGCTGCTGCTCTTCTTCAGGTAAACGACATCTTTTGTATTGGATACAATGGTAACATTCTTGGAATCTACCAAATAGCGTCCGGCTCCATCTCGCAACGTATTCAGGTTAATGGAATTATAAACACCATCCAACGATAAGTAAAGCTTGGTCTTGTTTTTAACCAATGGCTGAATCAGCTTCCAATAACTTTTATAGGATAACGAATCTATTAATTGAGTGCTGATGGCGTTTTTATAATAACGCAAGGCACGACCTTCCAACAATTTACCATTAGGCAATACTACTGCTTGGGGACCATTTTTAAACTCTGCGGTGAGCACCATTGCTACGTATAAAATGCTATCCGTAGGATGCGATGTGTGGTGTCTAACCCGAATAATTTCAATAGCTGCTTCGTTGGGAGACAGCGCCCGTTGCACTTCGCGCCAGGTTGTTTCGCGGCCCTTGTCTTTCTCTAAATCTTCGGCACTGATGTTCAATTCTTTTTCGGTGGCTTTTGCCAATTGTACCAATGAATCAATGCTCGACTTCTTTAATTTTATTTCATCTTTTGTCAGTGCATAAAACTGAGCCAACTGATCGCGTTGGCGCAACCATTGATAATAGTGATTAATCATCACTGAATCCCCACTACTCAAAATACGTTTTTTGATTTTGTTGGATGTGCTTAGCAAAATTCCTTTCGTGGCCAGTTGCAGATTATACAAATCTTGAACGATCACAGGGTTTTGTTTCAATCGGTTTGCAGCAAACGATTGGAAATATTCAATAAAATTTTTATTGCTGTTCCAATACTGGGCTTTTTCATTGTCACTGAGGAAATAAAAATTCGCCAATAAGTATTTATTCCGGCTATTCATTGCCGTTTTAAAATTAGTCTCAGCCAATTCCGGTTTACCCCATTGCGCATAAACTTTTCCCAGATTTAAATAATTAAAATCAATTCCCGTTGCATCATTCAGTTTTTGATTAATCTGTAAAGACTCTTTCAAATACTTTTCAGCCAGCGCAAAATTCTTTCGCTCGAGGTGTACCGTGGCAATATTATTCAACGCTATTCCGTAGTCAACGGACTGAGTACTACCAATGATTTTCATTTGATCCACTACGTACTGAAAATGCTTTTCAGCATCGTCCAATGGTGACCTTTATTCGACCCAAAAATAAAAATATACAAAAAACTATATATCTCTTGAAACGACGCTTTGAATGATATATAACATAAGGCTAATAATAATAGTGTTTTATTGACAAATAAATTATAAAAAGATTGAAGTTGCTCTACGGCACTTAAATAACTTGCGAAGCGATTTTCAATATTGCGCTGATGAATAGACACTGCTTTGAGTATCATCTCTTCCGCTTCCTTGTATTTCTCTAATTGAATTTTAGTTTTGGCCAATGAACTAATAAAATTAGCGTAGTCCGAATTCTCATTGCCCAAATAATTGGATGCCAGTTGCTTCGCTTCTTCTAACATTTTTTCTGAGAGGTCGTACCGAGCTTCATCATAGTAAAACTGCCCTATTGTTTTTAACCGCCATGCATATGCTAGTTCTTTACGACCGTACATTTGCAGCGTGAGGGCTAATGATCTCAAATACGTTTTCTCTGCCAGACTAAAATTACCCATGTTTGCATGAATAAAAGCCAGATTCTCTAAGAGCGTTACGTAGCTATTAGAAATCGGAGACACGTGCTTTAGTAACAAATTTTCATAGATGTGATAATACTCCAGTGCCTTTTTATAGTCACCTCGACTTTTGTAAACGCCCGCTATATTGCCCATTGAATAGGCATATTTGAGATTGGTAGCGCCCATTGATTTCTTAATACGCTCAGTCGCCAGTCGGAAATACTTTTCTGCTTCTGTAAATTGTTGATCGTTTTTTAAAGTTCCTGCGAGACCTTCTGTCTTTTCAATTGTTACGATATGAGTTTCTCCCAAATATTTCTCGGCTGCCTCCAAAGACTGTCGTGTAAGTACCTCAGCGGTATCCATTTGATTTAATCGACTGTAGCATGCGCCTTGATCATACAAAGTTTCTATGTAAAGCTTAGGATTGATCTTGACTAGTTGCTCGGCAAGCGGCATCACCATTTGATAGATGGCCAATGCACCCTTATAGTCATCTTGAAAAAAAAGATTATTTCCCTGAGCCCGAACCGCATCTGCATAGTTTTCAGTATTGGTTTCATTAGCTTCTTTTAATAAAGCAATTCGCTTTTGAATTACAGCAGCAGCCTTTTCAAAGTACTCATAATCGGTATAGAACGCTGCCAGGGAACCCAATAAGTTTCTGTACTTCCAGCCAGCAGAATATTTACTCGCAAGGTCTACTGATTGTAGTAAATATTGTTCTGCTAGGGGTATATCTTTCTTATCCAGATACGGAAGTACGATGCTTAACTCTTGCAGAACATCCATATAAAACCCTCCCGTTGTTGAATTGGACTCTTCCAACAAGGTCTTAACTTCCATCCAAATCTCCTTCGCCTTTGTATTATTGTATGTCTGAAAATAAGTTTCTCCAAGACCATCCAACGCCACAATTTTATAGAACTTGTTTTGGATATTCCATTCATCGACCATCGTGAGCATTTTTGTAAATGGCACGGCTGCGCTATCCGGGTATCCAATGGAGTTATAAAGTTCCCCCATGATCTGAAGATTATCCAGATAAGTGCCCGGTGCTGATTGTACTACTTTCAATAAAATAGGATCTGCGCTTTTACTCCAGTGTAATGCCAATGACCGCTCGCCTATGCCTCGATGGCTTTCGGACATTCTGTAACGCGCCATTCCATTAACCCAACTATCATGCAAGTTGAGAGAGTCAGCCTGCCGCATTACTTGCATGCAAATATCTTTGCCAGCCTCGAAGTTATTCAAACTATTAAAGTAAAGGTCCGCCAGATTTAGTTGAAGCTCCATGTATATCTCGGGATTGTGCTTGCCGGATCTTCGCATCTTCTCAAGCTTAGATTTAATATATGCTTCTTCTTCTTTGAATCGCCCCGTTTTAGTTAGTAGCCAGCAGATATTGTTGTAGTGGGTAAGCGCTCCCTTTTCATTCCAAATGGATTCAAATCGATCGATGGAATGTTGCTCTTGAAGAGCCTCATCATATCGCTTCATATTGCCAAGTTCAACGGCTATATTATTGACACCGTTAGCATAAGCTATTATTGTATCGCCTCGCCATTTCTTTATGTTTGCTAAATATTGTCGATAGAGCTTAATCGCCTCTTCATGTTTACCATCGGATGCTTTGACGTAAGCATGCCAATAAAGCGACTCGTTTTTCTTTTGCTCATCATTTCCATAATCTCGTTTACGAACTTTGTTTAACCACGACAGCGCTTGGGTGGCCCTCTCTACATATCCTCGGTCTGCTAAAAATTTGACCGAGTCTTCGATATTATTTTGTAGTTCTTCAAAGCCATTCAAATAGTAAGAATATGATTCATACTTTGTTTTGGCTAAATAATAATTCCACTTTCCATTCTTCTTGCCCAATACATAATCTCCTTCCGCTTGCTTCTTATTGGTCACTGAATCGTAAATTACCCAGTGCCCGTGGCGCTCGTTCAAATGCATAGCGCCTTGTGATTTAACTCTGCCATCAGCAAAGAAATTTTTCTTCCATCCTTCTTCCACATTATTCTTGGAACTTCCCTCCGACATTTTCTGTCCGGTTACATAATAGTGTTCAAAAAATCCTTCCATCTTGCCATCCGCATAAGCTTCACGAGTATCCAGTTTTCCGTTTGCAAAATACCAATACCAGTCGCCTACCCGGTTTCCGTGGATACGGCTACCGACACAAAACTTTGCTCCGTTAGCATAAAATGATTCATGCTTCCCTTCAATCACTCCATCTAGAAAAATTCTTCTTTCTTTTATCGCGCCATCCGAATAATAGTTTACGGCGGGTCCATTGAGCACACCCATTTTTAGATTCTCGATTAGCTCTAATGTGCCATCTGTTCTATAATATTTAAACTCTCCGTTTTTTTTATTCTCGGTGTAATGACCTGTATTTTCTATGGTTCCATCATCATAATACTGAACCCAATCGCCATGCATACTATCCAGTTGATAGGTGCCTACCTTTTTTAATTTGCCGTTCTCATAGTATAATTCATATTGCCCTTGCCAAGTATCATCAACACACACACCTTTACTCTTCAATTTTCCGCTTTCGTAAAAATCCTCATATGCACCATTTAACTTACCGTCTTTTCGTTCGGCAATAAAGTTTCGGGTGCCGGTGGAGTAGAAATATTTCCAAATGCCAGTAGAATTTCCCGCTGAATCGTATGAGCCGGTTTTACTTACCTGTCCATTTTCGAAATAGTAGACCCATTCGCCTTCTTTCAAGTCATTCTTATAATTTCCCTTAGTCTCGATTTGACCATTTTCATAATAGGTTTCCGCGGGGCCATCATACTTACCATCCTTAAAATATTCATGGCTTTTGAGTTGGCCACTCTCATAGTATTCTTCCCACCATCCTTCTGCTTGGTTCTTTATTTTATACCCTTTCTTCTGAACTTTGCCATTGGGATAAAAAGTGTGGACAATCCCATTTACCTCATTCAACTTCCATTCTACTTCTGTTAGCTTCACTCCTTCTTTGGAATACGTAATCCATTTTCCTGTGGCGCTATCATTTTTCATTAAACCTTCGGCAAACAAATTACCATTCGAGTAGTATTCCTTATAAAAACCATTTTGCTTTCCCTTTACTGCCATGTAGTTATTTTTCACACGGCCATTTTCATAATAATAGTTTACTTCACCGTCTTGCACATCTGGGTTGACCGATAGCAAATAGCCATCCCATTGCTTCACACCGTTTCTAAAAAAATCGCGCACTTTACCTACCGGCTTATCTGCGTCAAACCGAACCAATCTAAAGTGAAAAGCAGAATCCTGATTTTTGGTTTCATGCCATGTGCTATCATAGAGAACCGTCCAGTGGCCTGTGCGTTTTCCATTGGCATCATAGGCATTCGGTGAAATAGGAAATTGTTGCGCAATGGCAGAGAGCGCGCCAACTATAGATAGTAGAAATCCCAAAAAGATTATTTTCATGCAACCAAGTAGTTATCGCAAAATGGGATTATCCATTCAATAAGCAAATACCACTTATCTCGTATTTGGTATCCGTACTGGCACGGACATGCCCTCGGCAAAAGGTGAAAAGAATCTCAGATTCTCTAAAGAATGACCTCTTTAGGTCTAATTGAGGCTTAAAACTTAAAGTAGAAGTCTCCGATGATGTTTGAGCTATCCCACGTATTTTGCTTCTCATCAGAGAGCTTTAACACATTGTAGCGCACTTCCTTGAAGACAGATTCGATGGTGCGTCCAGGCCTCTTCATGGCCTTTAGCAGTTCTTGTGTATAAAGTCCATTTCTTCCCGTCCCATCGGAAGCAGTAGAACCCGGAGCCGTAGCATACGCAATGAAGGAACCCTTGGCTCTTTTAATTTCTGCCAAACCCGCATTGCCGGTAGAGCGGCTTGAAGAAGGAAATGGATTATTTCGGCAGGCATCCATAACGACAATGTTCATTCTAGTGCTGGACCTTTCCATATTTGCCAATACCACACGCTGCATTGGCAAACACATGCGAGGGATATCATCATCATATTTTACATCTGCATCGATGGGTACAAGATAGTTTTCGCCTTCATTCTGTAAACCATGGCCTGCGTAATAAAAAAGACCAACTGTCTGATCTTTCGGGCCATTATTTAGCAGCTCATTGAATTTGCGAAAGGCATCTCGCATTTTAATATAGTCGCCATCTATCACTTTAATCACTTCAAAATTTGAATTCTGAAGTTCAGCAGCCATATCATTGGCGTCATTGGAAGCATTTTTTAAGGGCTGCACAAATTTGTAGCTGGAGTTACCGATTACGAGGGCATATCTTTTCTCATCCTTATACTCATCGGCCAGTGTTGGTTGTGCAGGAATAGCTGGTGCTGGAGCGGGGCTTGCCTTTTCATCCGTTTTTGTAACTACAGGTTGCTGAGTGTTTGATAATTGTTTACCTGCTTGCACCTTACCTTCCGTTGCTAAAGCTCCCTCCGCATTTGGCTTCTTCTCGGCTTCTTTTTGTACCACTACAGTTGAAGGAGGAGGAACTACATTTTGTACTTTATTTTCATTAGCTGATGTCGGCAAAGATTTTTTAGGTTCCTCGCTCTTAGTATCTGTCGTCTTTGGTTCTTTTAGCAGAACGGCAGTTTCACCGGGTGCGTTTGGTTTAGCAGGAGTTTGATTGACTGGTTGAATTTTGCTCGCTTCTTTATCGGTTTGTGCTACACCTGTTTTTTTGTCTGCCTTTACATTCTCTTGACCAAATCCTCGGGAGCCCTTTTCAGTTGTAAGCCGCTCCAACATCTGTGTTGCATCCGCATTGTTCTTATCAAGAGCAAGCGATTGGTTTAAATCACTTATTACTAATGCGCTGCTTCCCTGCTTCTCGTATTGAGTGGCTCTTTCCTGATAGAGCTTCGCTTGATTAGTTGGGTCTTTAATTAAATCAATTGCTTTGGAATAACATTCGATCGACTCCTTGTTGGCCTTTAACTCAGCGTAAGCCTTCGCCATAAACCAGTTGATGTTACCAACATTTTTATGTCCAAGTTGCAGCGCCTTGTCAAACTCTCTTACCGAGCTGGTGTAATACTGCGTTTTGAAGTAGGAAAGTGCAACATAATACCGCACTTCCACATCGAATGCTTTATCACGGGTCGTCTTATCCAAATATTCATTGAGTAATGAAATAGCATTCGGATAATCTTTTGCCTGATATGCATCAATGCCCTTCTCATACAATTTGAATTGAGCAGTGGCAGATACTACTGTTAGAGTTACGAATAATGCAATTGCAATAACTCTCATAGGAGATTAAGACTAATCTAAGTTGAAGGAAATTCCTGCTGCAAAGTTAATGGAAGTAAAGCTGGATGCTTTTAATGGGAAATCATCCACCACATCTTTATTGATATCATTTCCATAAGAACGTGTGCTGATCACCTTGATAGGAAAGGTATAGCCAAAGGAAGCCTGCGCAAAAAAAGACACTTTCTTAGCAGGGAAAAACTCGATACCAGGCCCTAAAAATATACCTCCGGAAAAACTATTGTCTTCATATTCACCTGCTAAATCTCCATCTGTATCAGCAAACCAATCGTTCGATGCATAATAGTAATACTCCAGTCTACCAGTGGCTTTACTCACATTGGCCATAGAAACAAATGGCTTTGCGTATCCATATACCGAAACAATGGAATTATCTTTTACAGGAACAAAATTCAGTTTAATCGTTCCAGCCAACGATATCATAGAAACATCGCCCCCCGTGATGGAAAGAAGCCAGATCTCATTTACGTTATTTAAATCTGTTATTGTTTTATCGTAGTAAACATAATTGGGAATATCTTTTCCATTAGGTGTTTGCTCGAGGATGCTAGGATCATAAGCAAACTTTAGATAGGATAAAGAACCGCCAATTGAAAGAACTCGGTTCAGGCGCTTCGTGTAACCAGCCTCAAAATTGATTCCATTGGAGTAGTCACCAAAATTGGAACCACCAACCACTGATATACCAGCACCAACAAAAATACTTTTATCGCGGTCGATGCGCTCACGCTTAACTACTGATCCCTCATCTTGGGCAAGAACAATCGAAACGCTCGTAATTAATACGAATAGGGAGTAGATAATTTTTTTCATTAGTCAGGAGTTCTTTAGGCGAATTTAACAATGTACCAAAAGTAGTGATTGCCCTAAAAAAAACAAAGGATGTGCACATTGAGACTACATCGAAAGTGCTAACAAAAAAGCCTCACCGGTTACTCAGTGAGGCTTTTATACTTTATGCAAGATTAAAATTACATGTTCTTCACTACTTCCTGTCCAAATTCAGAGCACTTCAAAAGAGTCGCGCCTTCCATTTGACGGTGGAAATCGTACGTAACTCGCTTCGAAGAAATGGCGCCATCCAATCCTTTAATGATCAAATCAGCAGCTTCTTGCCAGCCCATGTATTCGAGCATCATTACTCCCGAAAGAATAACAGACCCTGGATTAACTTTATCTTGACCAGCATACTTAGGAGCTGTGCCGTGTGTAGCTTCAAAAATTGCGAAGCCGGTGATATAATTCACATTACCACCTGGAGCAATACCAATACCACCGACGATAGCTGCTAACGCATCAGAGATATAGTCTCCATTCAGGTTGAGGGTTGCTACAACAGAATATTCATCGGGACGCAATAAGATTTGTTGTAAGAATGCATCTGCAATCGAATCTTTGATTACAATCTTGTGGCCATTGTGGTTGATTTCCATCCATGGACCTCCATCGATTTCAACCGCACCAAATTCGTTCTTAGCTAAAGCATATCCCCAATCGCGGAAACCGCCTTCGGTAAACTTCATGATATTGCCTTTGTGCACCAATGTTACGTTAGGCTTCTTTTGTTCGATTGCAAACTTAATGGCCGCACGCACCAGACGCTCTGTTCCTTCTTTAGAAACTGGCTTGATGCCGATACCGGATGTTTCTGGGAACCGGATTTTCTTGAATTGCTTCGGGAATGCTTCTTTGAAATAGGCCAAAAACTTTTTGTTGTCTTCGGTGCCTTCCTGAAACTCAATACCCGCATAGATGTCTTCTGTATTTTCACGGAAAATCACCATATCCGTTTTTTGGGGCTCTTTCACTGGTGAAGGCACACCTTTGAACCATCTCACCGGGCGGACGCATGCATACAGATCCAAATCTTGACGCAACGCTACGTTAAGGGAACGAATGCCTCCTCCCACCGGGGTAGTAAGAGGGCCTTTGATACCTACTAAATATTCTTTGAAAGCAGTCAATGTTTCTTCTGGCATCCAGCTTCCTGTTTTATTGAAAGCCTTTTCACCTGCCAAAACTTCTTTCCAATTGATCTTGCGTTTGCCTTGATAGGCCTTTTCTACGGCCGCATCGAATACAAATTTAGATGCCGGCCAAATATCTACGCCCGTTCCATCTCCTTCAATAAAGGGAATAGTAGGGTTATTAGGCACATTCAATTTTCCGTTGGTGATGGTAATTTTTTGGTCGCTCATGGTTTCTGTGTTATAGGTCGAATTAATAAGGAAATTCAATTAGAACCCGAAAATTAGGAAATAATTTGATAAGCCAGACAGATAAACGTCCTAATACTTCTCGTCCTCATTCGGAAAATCTTTTGCTTTTACATCTTCCACATATTTGTTTACGGCTTTTGTTATCACTGTATTCAAATCGGCATATCTGCGCAAAAAGCGGGGTTTAAACTCTGTTGTGATTCCGAGCATATCTTGCATCACCAATACTTGGCCGTCTACATCTGCTCCTGCTCCAATTCCTATCACAGGTATTTCTAACTGCTCGGCAACCTTCTTTGCCAGCGAGGCGGGAATCTTTTCTAACACAATGCCAAAGCAACCGCACTCTTGTAAAAGCAACGCATCTTCTACCAGCTTATTCGCTTCCGCCTCTTCGCGGGCTCGCACGGTGTAGGTTCCAAATTTATAAATGGATTGTGGCGTCAGTCCTAGATGCCCCATCACGGGTACTCCGGCACTTAAAATGCGCAGCACGGAATCTTTCACTTCACTTCCTCCTTCAATCTTCACGGCATGTGCTCCCGATTCTTTCATGATGCGAATGGACGAGCGCAAGGCTTCGCCTGAGCTTCCCTGATAATAACCAAATGGGATATCCACCACCACGAGCGATCGCTTCACGGCTTTGATTACTGAACTTGCGTGATAGATCATCTGATCCAGTGTAATTGGCAACGTAGTTTCATTGCCCGCCATTACATTCGAGGCTGAATCACCGACCAAAATAATATCCACACCGGCACCATCAATAATCTTGGCCATACTGTAGTCGTAGGCAGTAAGCATGGCAATTTTCTCACCCTTCTTTTTCATTTCCTGAAGTTGGTGCGTGGTTACTCGCTTCAACTCCGTTTTTTTATGAATGGACATGCAATAAAATTATCGTAAGTAAACTGCCGAATCTTTTCCGAGCACAACTTCTACATGATCTTTGAGGGTGGTGGTGAGTGCGTGAGCCGTATAGGTAGGCATTATCGGAAATTGCGTATGACTACGGTTCACCAAAACAGCTACCTCCATTTTCTTTACGCCTGTTTCCAAAAACGGTTTCATGGCAAAAGCAAGCGTGCGCCCTGTATTGAGCACGTCATCCACCAAAAGGATGCAGCGTTTCTTAAATTCCTTCGAAGGGATATCTATTTTAACTTCACTTTGCTCAGTCGCGAACTTATCAAGTGATACTTTGGCAATCACTACTTCGATACCAGAAATAGCCTTTAGTTCTTTCGATATCAATTTCGCGAATTGATATCCTTGGCCTTCAATCCCGGCTACTACAATAGTTTTCTCCTTAAAATTATTTTCAAAAATCTCGTAAGCAATACGCTTAATCTTTTGCTTGATTTGTTGATCGCTCAATACCAATGTTTTTTCTTCTAATACTACACTCATGGTAATGGCACTGATTTGCTGTTTTTGAAAGTAGATAGAATAATGGTCGTCTGCATGTTGTCTACCACCTCAATGTTTGAAAGTTTCTCCAACATGATATTTTGGTAGTTGGGAATATCCGTGGCTACCATTTTCAAAATAAAATCCGATTGCCCCGTTACGTGGTGACACTCGATCACTTCCGGAATGTCTTTTATCTCTTTGATAAATTTATTGATATTCTCTTTGTTATGTCCTTTGAGGGAAACAGTAACAAAAGTGCTCACTCCCAATCCCACACTATCCATATCTACCAAGGCATGATAGCTTTTGATGACTCCTTGATTCTCAAGTTTCTTTACACGTTCTAAAGTGGGCGCAGGCGAAAGCCCAATTTCCTGCGCTAATTGTGCATTGGTAATGTTCGAGTTCGCTTGTAAAAGTTCCAGTATCTTGCGATCGGTAGCGTCTAGCTTAATCTTCATAGTTTAAGTATTTACAAAAGTTATGGTTTAACCAGGGGAGCACTTGTTACGTGCAGCAAAACATAAAGTTAGAAATTACAATCGATTTCACAGAAGTATTTATCTCACTTTTTGCCGACCGCAAATCGGAACGATCGGGTGACGACAGAGTCGCTGAAACGAATAAAATACACACCGACTGGAAGTGCCTCGACATTTACCGAAAGTCGGTTGAGTCCGGATACGACTGAAGTGATCGATTGTTGAAAAACAACTACACCCGCGGCATTAAAAATATCAACAGAAACAGAAGACCCATTTTTACTAATCCAATCCAGCATCAGGGAATCAATCGCAGGGTTAGGATAAGGAGCAAGCAAAATTTCCTGATCATTTAGTGAAACACACTTCCGATTGAGAAACAAGTCCGTGTCACCACTCGCTTGCACCTCTGCACATAAGTAGGTAATCGTTTGTGGAACAAGTTGGAAGTCCAACACTTGCGTAAAATCTTTCGTTGGCTTGATAGAAGCACTTAGTTGTTTCTTGACACTCGCACCACCAGCCAATTCAATCAGAATCGAGGGATCTGTAACTGTTACATTACTATTATTGGTGATGGTTACGACTGGCTGCAAAATTCCGGTTTGTGAATCTTTTAGCAGATAGAAGTCAGTTAATACTAAATCAATAGCAGGAACCACTACACGAATGATCGAAGTGGCCTTGTTACTACAACCAAGTGCATTGAACGCGCTGAGTTCAGCGGTGTAATCTCCCAAGCTAGTATATGTAAAAGACGGATTTGTTACCGAAGAGGTGGAAGAAAGCGCATCTCCAAATTTCCAAGCATAATTAGTAGCGCCTGTGGATGTGTTTGTAAATGTTACCGGTAAAGGCGCAGCTCCGGACTCCACAGAAGTGGTAAAACTAGCGACAGGTGCATCGGTAATAGAAACAGTTTTCGTCAACGAATAAGTACATCCCGATTGACGAGTAGAACTTAGTTTCACATTTTGGCCAGAGGCTGTTGGGAAATTAAATGTAGCGGGCGAACCATTGCCGCTACCAATACTTCCAAAAACCCACGCTTGCGAAACGGAAGGATCGGCAGTGTTGGTTAGCTCGGTAAAAACAGTTGCATTATTGACACAAGGTTTCGCTACTTGAAAATCCAGTGTTGGTGGAACGGGAACTGAAATAGTTTTGCTGGTTTGAGCAACGCACCCATTCGTACCGGTAAGGGTAAGCACAACGGGAAATGATCCCGAGCCAGTGAACGTATAGGTTGGATTGGGAGTGGCAATATTGTTTCCTTGTATCTGCCATAAGCGCGACTGAATAGTGCCCGTAGAAGCGTCTGTAAATTGCGTTAACTGATCTTTGCATGCAGCAGAATTTGTAAAATTTGCAATAGGCGATG
The DNA here is from genome assembly GCA_016191555.1 of Bacteroidota bacterium. Lineage (GTDB taxonomy): Bacteria > Bacteroidota > Bacteroidia > Cytophagales > Cyclobacteriaceae > ELB16-189. The sequence continues at coordinate 186,733 of JACPVX010000051.1, read as the reverse complement.
GTGCAATTGTAATTGATTTTTGAATGGTACCACTGCATCCAAAGTTAGTTCCAACAGTAAGGGAAACGGAATAGGAAGCGGCAGTGGAATAAGTATAGGATGGATTACGGTTGGTAGAGGTTCCATTCGCAGCGTCTCCAAAACTCCATGCCCAAGAATTAAGATTGCTGTCCACTGGATTAGGGGTAGCATCTGAAAATTGTGAAGCTGTTCCTGCGCACGAAAAGGGTGGCAGGCCGATTGAAAAATCAGGTTGTGGTTTGGAATAGATAGTAATGGATTTCGTCAGTGAATTCTGGCAACCTGCCGCGTTATTTGCCTGCAGGGTAACTTGGTATGAACCAATATTTGCAAATGTATTCTGCGGATTTGTTTGAGTTGAAGTATTGCCGTCTCCAAATGTCCAGGCATACGAAGTGACAGAGCCAATTGTAGTATTGGTAAATGTTGCCGGTGATGATTGGCATGCATTGCCCATCGAAAAATTAACCAATGGACCGGTAGCTAATGAGTTAATTGTTTGTGTCGACTGCGTGCTGCAACCCGGCAAAGATGCCGTCAATTGAATCTGTTGCGTTGAGGTGAACACAAATGAAAATGTCAAATCTTTAGAAGAGGCAACTGTATTGCCATCGACTGACCATTGCCAGGTAGGCGAAGAGCCTGAATCAAATGTAGTCGAGTTTGCAAACAGATAGGACTGGCTCGTACAAAAAGGGCTGGCTGAAGGCATTACGAAATTTGCCTGAGGCGGATTGTAAACATCCTGAGTTTTCGTGACACTATTCGTGCATCCGGTCGATGAATTTACCTGCAAACTGATGGGATAGGCAGCGGCTGATGAGTAAGTATGCTGTGGTGAATTTCCTGTGGCCAAATTCCCATCACCAAAATTCCAATTGTATGAAATGATATTGCCGGAGCTGTTGATAGCTGAAAAATTCACGGGAGCATTCGCACAACTATTAACCATTGAAAAATCAATATCCGGTGCCGTGGCCGATGTAACAATAACGGTTCGAGATGATAATGCCGACAACGCACTTGTGGTGTTGATGGCTTTTAATTCAATTACTTTCGTGCCGGATGTTGAATATTTGATTACCGGAGAAGTGGTGGTAAAAAATGATGGTGTTGCTCCACAATCTGATTCGAAAATCAGTTGCCGAACTTTATTGTCAACACTACCAACGCCCAATACAATACTCTTTCCATTAAATCGCTCAACATCCAATCCCAAAAAATTGGGCAGCCCGCTATGCGAAATGAGCGTAGGCGAGTTAATCGGGTTTAAGTCCTTTAAATCGACAATCGAAATGGCTGATGATTCATTGCTTACTACCCCTACATATCGATTCCCTTCTGGAACAACACGCACACGCATTGGTTTGTTGAATGTTGAAAGCGAAAAAGACGATTGTAATGTGGGCGTTGAAAAGAGATCGCTACCAAAGTTAATTTGATAGAGTTTATTATCTAAATAAGAAGTAAGCAGCGCAATCCAATTGCCGTTGTTTTGAATTAAATCAAAACCTGGAGAAAGATTCGATGTAATTGAACTTGTGACAAAAACATGTGTGGCATTCGTAATGGAATTTTCAAATGCATTACGATAGTTCACGCGAATGAGCGTGCCATTATTTCGCTCATTAATTACGAGAACCAAATTTGCGCTTTGCTCAACTACCTTTAAATCCCAGAATCGACCAAATACACCAAAGGTTCCGATATTGGTAGCCGTTGGAGCACTCGTGATGGTTGCACCAAAATCCAAACGAACAATTCCATAACCATTATCATTACTACCAACAAAGCCATACCATTTGCCATTGGCTTTATAAATCTCTATGTCTTGTGGAAATGAGAGTGCGTTGCCAGGATTTCCCAGATCAACAGTTTGAGTAGGCACATTGAGCGGGCTATTGCCAAAATCCATTCGAAACAGTCGCAGGCCTCCCTGACTGACAACAAATCCGTACCAGTTGCCATTATCTTCCACCAACTTATAACCAAATCCATTGGAAAGATTTGTCAAGGTGGCAATACTCAAATTGCTTTTAAGTGTTTGAAAATCATCTGCGCATGCATCCCATTGATAGGAATTGGCATTGGTTGATGAATTAGTGATTGCCAGGCCTTCCTGCAAACACGCGGAAGCAGGCGCTGTAAATGACGATGAAGGTTGAGCATAGGCTGCCTGTGCAACCAACATACCTGTCAAAAAAAAGAACTTTAACTGCTTCATCTCTGTCTGCTTCCTAATAGATACACCTCATCAGATGTTGGTAAGTTTGGATGAATCGGTAAATTCTTGTCGATAAATTGACTCGACCACATCCATGCTTCGGTGCCTTTGAGCAAGGCGTTGAATTTCCTCCGAATTGCGCGCTCGCCCCTTCGATATTAACTCTTTCAACTTCTGAAAAGCATTCGCTGGATGGTTGCGATCTAAGATTACTCCTCCACCTTCCCGAACGATTATATCAGAGTCGTCACCGATATTCATTTCAGTAATAATGGGCAAACCATTTGCCCAATACTCGCCATTTTTAATAGGCGAGCAATACAGCCTGCTGGGCACCGGCTTAATCGTGCTAAAGGCAAAATCGGCTGCTGATAAATATGCATTTACTTCATCGTGCTTAGCGCGATGAATAAATAGGTAGTTCGCATCAACGCCTCGCTCCAAACATTTCTTTAGCACTTCTGAACGGTCTTGTTCTGTTAAAATGATCAGACGAAATGATTCCCCAAAAAAATGAAAGGCATCTCGATAAAGATCAAACGCTTCCTGATCGTAATAAATACCACCATATTTACCTACATAAATTCCAACGGTTTGATTTTCTTGAATTCCAAGTTGGAGGCGGATCGCTGATCGCTTTGCGGCATCATACTTAAATTTATCAAGTGCCACACAGCAGGGCATCACTATGATTTTATTTTCGCTCAGCCCTTCTTCCATCAACCGCTTTTTGTGATGGAAACTCACCGGAAATATTTTACCGGCAGCTTTCACTTGTTGTCGTTCAAAATATAGTTCAATCCAATACCGAGGATCTAATTTAGTCCACACGCCCGACTCAATCATACTCTCTGCATGCGGTTCAAATGATTCAACCACAAACGGAATATTGTTTTTACGCGCTGCCAGATAGCCTAAGGCGCCTGCCATGGGCGATCGGCAAATCATCTTATCAATTTGATACTCCTCACAAATTTGTATTAACTGGCGTGGAAAAGAAATGAAGTCGTTGGCTTTCGTTAAAAAAACATTTCCTTTAGGTTGGGAAACTAAAGGTATGTGCAAAATTTTCGGGTGTAGAATGGGGCCTGTCGCAATTGGCTCTCCACCTCGCTCAATGGAACAAAATATGATTTGATCAATCGTTTCAATGCTAGCCAATATTTGCAGATGCGGCAGAACAGTTGCGGCTGTTAACCCCTCATTCAATCCCCAATAACTGACGAACAATAGCCGCATTATTCTTTTGTTTTCCCCAAAATTACATATTCAAAAGCTCTTCGGTAGTCTCTATTAGAGCAAAAAGACAAAAACATGATTTTCCGAATCTTCAAATGAAATAGAAGTCGATCCCACATCGTAAAATCGTCACCTTGCGTTTGAGCTAGTTTTGAAGCTAAAACTGCATAACCTCTTCCTAGACCAGCCAAGTTATTCATCACCGATTGCTCATTTTTTCTATAATGAAGAATGCAATCTTCGGTATACGCATACTCGCCACCATTTGCGATGGATATATAAAAGAGCAAATCCTCTCCATGCGTCATTCCATCCGCAAAACAATAGATCGTTTCCGGCATTACTTTCACCATCCAAGTAGGGCCAAAAAAACAGTTGCCTGTAAGTCGAATTAATTCCCGAAACACATGGCCCTCTTTGCGAGGTCTCCATTGGTACAATAGCTTTTGAAGCGATGCATCAAATACGAAAACCAAGCCGTCTACAAATGTAATTGCTGAGGAGCGGCCAAAAACTTCCATTCTACTTTGAATCGAATTTTGTGGAAGCACATCATCACCATCCAAACAGCAAAAATAGGTACCCTTCTTATTTGCTAGCGCCAAATTACGCGCTGCTGAAACACCTGCATTTTTTTGAACAAAGTAACGAATGCGAGGATCTGTAAATTGCTTGACAATTTGTTCTGTTCCATCGGTGCTGCCATCGTTCACAATCAACAATTCAAACTGTTGATACGTTTGTGATAAAACCGATTGGATCGCTTGCGCTACATACCTTTCGCCATTATAAACCGGCATAATGACAGAAACCAGCGGCTGCATTACATTGTTGTTGAAATTGCCGATGCGCGCTCTTGCGGAGCGAAAACATAGTTGCTATCTACCAAATTTCCGTGCACTTCAATTGTTTGTAAAGGAATCAACTCAGCTTGAAGGCTAATTCGGAAAATGACATAGTTTAGTTTCTTAAGAAGTTGCAATATTTTTTCTTGTCGCTCGAGGCGGAATGCGTTATCGCTCGTGTAAACCGGAAGGATTTCACAGATGATAAATGGGCGTTGTTGTTCCAATAATTCAGCTAGGCCGGAAATAACCTCCCACTCGGCTCCTTCTACATCAATTTTAACAATGCCAAACTGAATCGCCTGCTCTCTTGCCGGAACCTGTTCCCATGAAAGGATCGGAACAAATACTTCCACCTTGCCTTGTGTATCTCTGAATTCTTTTATCATGGAGGCGCTGCTGTCTCCCGGTAGTCGTACATCTTTATAAAGAACCACTAACCCGCTGCTATTACTCAAGCCCACCGGATAGACCGTAGCCCTAAGACGATTCGCTTCGATCAAGTCAGCAACATACGAAACACATATTGGATTGGGTTCAAATCCATAGTAAGGCACCTCATTGTTGATGCTTTTTACGGTAAGTAAAGTCTGTCCGACATTTACACCCACATCTAAAAATGCTTTCTGTGGCTGTGCGGTCATGAGTCGTTTTAATATATCTTTCATCCACTGCTCTGCATCCAAAAAATGATCAAAACCCACAGCTCCCTTTACAGGAATGCGATACACACGACCATGCACGGCATAAGAAAACGTAAGATTCAAATGTTGAATCAAACCCAGTTTTCGAAGTGCGCGTAAAAGAAATTTAATCATTCGCTGAAGCTAAAAAATGAACCATGAGTTGATCGATCGTGCCCACATGTTGTTGGTAAGAATTTGAAAACGCAAATACTTTTCGTTTCTCCACCAAGTCGTTTGTGGTATAGAAGTTAAAATTAGTGCAAACTTCTTGGAAAAGCGCAGGAAGCTGTTGATTTCGGTCGGACATGATTACAATATCTCGCTTGTCGTTGTACTCATCTGTGTAGTTCATGACCACCGGTTTTCCGGTCGTTAAGTATTCCAAAATCTTATGATGGTTGGAATTCACATCCACTTCATCGCCTTTATAACACATCACAAAAAAATGAAACTGCTGAAACAGCATTGGCAACTTCTCTGTGGGTACTCGTCCAAGTAAGGTACAATGCGCTTTCGTTTGCAGCGCTTTTGCCAGTATAGAATCCGTTTTATATGGCCCAATGAAAGTAAAATGAACGGAAGGATGGGTATCTACAATTTCTAACAACGTAGGGATATCAATACACCAGTTATCCAAATTGCCAACGTAACCTACGTGCAAGGGAGCTGAAGGTAGTTCGGTGGTAGGCAAGTTTTGAAAAAAGTGTGATCCTAACCCGTGATTGATTTTTTTCAAAATCTTGTTGGTAAATGAATACCGATCTAAAATTTTTTGCGATACCGACAAGATGATGTTGGCGGTAGATGCTAATTCCATTTCAAGGGCTGATACGTGAACATCCACCGCATGATACAAAGACACCTTGGCTTTAAACAAGTTCAAATTTTGAAAACGAAATGCGTCAAACGACCAAACCACATCGAAAGAAGTATTGCACTGTTTTTTTAATTGGTGAATCTGATATCGGTTGATCAAATCCCGCAAGAACGAAGGCAATCGATTAACACCGGGGATGGCGACATAATCAACCACCCACACTCCGGGATGTGCACTATCTTCTTTTACTTCGTTTTTTTTCGATGGCGGATTGAGAAAAAAAACCTGATTGCCATTTTGCGCCAGCACCTTAGTATAATGGTGCTTGGAAACCGGAATGTGTGACCATGACTCAGGTGAGATGACTAGAATTTTCTTTTGACTTAAAAATTCCATAGCAGCAGTTAAACAGTTGCCGGTTTTAGTTTCTGTCGCATCTTTTTGAAGCCCAACCAAAAGGGGCGCACCAATCGTAAGATCGTATAGCGATCGTAAATGGATATATCTACCGGATAATCGGTATGCTTTTTCACCGGACGACTCATTATTTCTTCAAACTCTGCTTTTGTAAGTTTAAATTTTTTCAACACAAACTCATAGTCGGTGGCAAACACCTGTGGATCATAAGCGGGCTTTTCAAGTTGAGCGATGGCTTGTTCTTTCGTTATTTGTCTCGAGCAAATAAGATTGGATAAGTGTGCTTTGCGCTTATCCACACCAAACTTCTTGATCAAAATGTAGCCTTGGTAGAATCGCGTAAAAATAGATTCATAGTGTTTGCCTCCGTAATCACGCCATTCTAACTTATCCATAATCACTTTCTTCACCTCTTCCTTGTTGTACGGCAAATAGTTCAACAAAGCCACGCTTTGAATCTCGTGGTACGATACAAGGAATTTCAATTTGGAAGTCAATAATGGAAAGGTTTTCAAAGGCACCTCGCCAAACTGATCATTGATCGCTTGGATGTGAACATGATCGCGTTTGTTGAAATACCAATTCTCCGGCAAGATCAGCTCAGAAACAATATTATGACCGCTTAGAATGTATTTTATCTTGTGCTGCAATGCCAGATTATACAAGGTGGCCAACATGGCATGATCTGTTGGCAACTCCACGTCAATCACCGATGCCCGTAAAAAAGCTAACTGCAAGCTTCTAAACTCATCCCAATCAATGACGAATGTGTGAAGATCAAAGCCAAGCTTGGTAACAATGTTTTCGATATTTTTCACAGCCAATTCAGAATTCCATCCATTATCGAAGTGAACCAATAACGGCCGAAGCCCAAATTCTTTAGCTTTATATGCCAGATAGGTGCTATCCACACCTCCGCTTATGCCCAATATGCAATCATACTTCTGCCCCTTCCCAGCCATTTTCATCCGATTCACCCAAGTCTCTAACTCAACTTGCATATTTTCGGGGCTCTTAAGAAGCAATTTTTCCTCGCTATCGTATCGCTGGCAGTAGCTGCAAACGCCCTGTTGGTTAAACGTAATACTTGGATCATCGGAAGTATCCAATACGCATCGGGTGCATTGCTGGTATGCGATGTTTGAACTAGAACTAGTAGGTGCGCCTTGCATAGGTAACTGAGCAGAAATATCGTCAATAAATTGCTCAAAATTCCGTTCAGCATTAAAACGATTTTCAAAAAACTGGCGGATTTTCTCTCTATCAAACGGTTGCGTTCTTAACGTTTGCTCCAGCATAAGCGCCAAGGCGTCTTCTCCGTCATCTACTTTTACCAAAACTCCGGTTTGGGCGGTCACAATTTCTGGAATACCGTAAATGTCACAAGCCATCACAGGGATTCCAAACTGGATGGCCTCCATCATCGAAACGGGTAGCCCTTCGTATTGACTGAATGAAACAAAGAGATCTACATAGTTATGCTGATAGAACTCCATTACCTTTTCGTTCGGCTGGCTACCTTTCAGATCAACCTGAATATGAGAAGGTAATTCCTTCACCTTCTCTTTTACCTCGTCCATCAAAGGGCCATCACCAAAATGCACCCAGCGAATGGGTAAACTACATCGTTTTAGAACATCCACCAGCAAGGCTACGCGCTTCAGACCAATGACTGCCGAACAAGATACAATAGTACAAACGTCACCTGCTTTCTTCGAAACTAACTCAATTTTCCGGGGGGCTACACCCAAATAATTTAATCCGATTCTACTATGTAGTTCCTTCGGTAGCTTATGATGTAAATACTCAAATCCATGGTTGCTAATGGCGAATACTTTATCAAGATAGGCTACCCGGTACTCTTGAAACGCTACATGTTTTTCAAACTGTCGCTCATGGTAAAGATCGAATCCATGGGTGCGAGCAATCGAATACCTAATGAGTCCCTCGCGTTTCAGTTCAGCTAAAGCCAGTGTTGCATCTACTAACCAGTAATCATAAAAAATAGCTTCCTGCAAATGATGCTTTTCAATAAAAGTGCGAAGTGGCTTTACCTTTTCCAATTCCAAAACTAAGTAGCCTAGAAAGCTTTTAACATACGTTATATAATATTTGCGGTACGTTGAGTTAGTGAGTTTACTACTGTAGATTCTAATAATTCTAAAAAAATGTTTGAACAAAAGGGGAATTGGCCTTTTTAAATTTACTTTTTTAAAGATTGAAAATGCCTCCACATTCGGTGGAAGTGAAGGTGTGCCAATCAGATTTTGTGGAAGGAGATAAACCTTTTCAAAATTCGCTGCCAAATAAGGAAGTTCCTTATCCAATAACGGATCTGGATATTCAATCGTAAAAACCACAATTGTTTTTTTCATTTTGGCAACGAGTTGATAAATGAAACATATTGCATGGCCTTTACCCGGTAGTCGATTTGACGCGCTGCCAATTCGCGCAGCCTTACTACCACATCACCCGAAGCATACAACTTCTTAGCAAAACTAATTACCTCGTTCACGTCAATGAGACCGTCTTTCACCTCCAACCGAAGAAAGAATGGCTGCATTTCAGCGTTGTTAATCAAATCAGCATCTTCATACGCAATTACAAATGGAATGCCTCTTGCCCAATACTCGCGGACTTTCAGCGGACAAGCTTGTGTTAAAAAACTGCTCTCAAAGCCCAACGTTCCAATTCCGATATGACATTGATCCATTAGACGGTCGAGGTCTTCACCAAATTGACCTGGCAACACAGTCACATTCGGCAATTTAAGTGCATACTCCTTTTGCTGTTCAGTAATTTGCCCTGCCAAAAAACAGTTGATTAGGCAATCGCCAGTTACTTTAGAGAGACTGCGCAACAAAATATCAACACCATGCCATTGAGCCTGCGATCCGGCTAACAATACAATTGTAAGTTCGCGTCCATCAAATTTCAAATCACGATGTTTTGCAACTCTTTCCACATTGATCCCATTACTGATCGAAGTCGTTGGGATTTTTCCGCCTGCTAACTTAGATTGATAATTGGCAATTTCTGGAGTAACACCAATGATACCGGAAGAACGGGATCGTACCATCTTACCAAAAACGCGTTCACTCCAATAAAAATACTGATAGTAGAAGGATGTTGATCTTCGCAAATTCAGTTCTGTAATTTCAATGGTGTTATATTCAAACACAACACGCTGTTGACAGCGAAGCATAAACCACCACAGGAAAAAGTCACTAACCGGATAGCGAAACAAAATAACATCAGCCGGATGTGATCGAATCCATTTCAAGGTAGCTTTGTATAAAGCCAACTGTTCAAGTGCTACTGAAAATCGCCACAGAATAAAGAACTTGCCTATCTTTTGTGATAACGATTGACTTACTTCCAGTTCTGTAATCGTATCGGAAGTTACATCCTTACCGGTACCTACCATTACTAAATGTACATCTAAACCAGCCTCGCGAAAGCTTTCCGTTTTGTCCTTTAGTTTTTTACTGACCCCTGGGCTGGCTTCGCCAATGCTTAAATAGGTAACTTTCACAGTACTCGCTTATGGATTAGCTTGGTATATTAGTTGAGAATGAAAAAATATTGAGTTTTTGAATTTATCATAATAACTGCCGAAAACCTAGAAATAGTAAAATACATGATGCTTCAATCATGACAATAAAAACTAAATGCTTGAACCACTTTAATCTCAACAAATGCAAAATGTAACCCAAATGCGACAAGTATAATATTGAATTGGCAATCGTTAGTGCCAAAATACACTGCTCCAACGGTGCTGAAAGTTGCACGCTGGCAAACATCACACCAAAGCGAAGCACAAAAGTGGCCACTTGAAATACAAATAGTCGCTTTTCTTTACGAAGAACATAGTACACGGAATCCAGCGAGATGTAGAGCAATTCAAATACACAATACACCGCGATGTATTGAGCCAACTTTCCGCTGAGCAACCAATCCTGTCCAAAAACAAACGAGAATAGTTCACTGCCAAAGGCCGTTACCAATCCGTATGGCAAAATGCACACGGCTAATAATCCATACATCACTCGTAGTACCAGCGTCTGCAATTCTTCAAGCGAGGATTTATACACCTCCACGGCCTTTTTAAAAAATACAGATGTGACAGTGTAGGCAAACAAGCGTTTTGGTAAATCCAGCATGCTGATGGCCAACGACAAAACCCCTAGGGTTGGAAGGCCATACTGCGAAGAAACAAAAAACACGACCAACTGCTCAGAAAATAATGTTGCCCAAACACCTGGCAAATTATAGATCGGGTATTGCTGATACTCTTTTACCAGCCTCCAAAAATCTTGAAGGGAAACCGGAGAAAAGAGGTATCGAATCTCCTCTTTAATGATTAGTCGCCAGCTGAAAACAAGACCCACTATTTTTCCAAGCATATCGCCCAATAATAACCCAATCGTATTTCGGGTGGCCATCAATCCATAACTCAGATTAAAAATTCGTACTCCCACCAAAACGCCTGTGTCGATTGCAACTGACTTTTTAAATCTATTTAACCTGTATTGCCATTGACCAAAAATTTGGTTGAGCGCAATCAACAAAACCATGGCGGGAATTAAGAAGTAATAATCAGTCAATTTCTCAGCGCCCAACAGTTTCAAAAAAGGCGAAGCAGCAAAATAGAATGCAATAAAAGTGAAGCCGGTAGTTACAAGCGCACTTACCAGCGTTACCCGCATCAGTATATGAAAATCTCGTTCTTGCGGTGGTAAGAGTAATGCTTGTGGGAACCGCAATGTTGCAATCATAGCGATGTTAGTGGCTATGGCATTAAAGATGGAATAGGTGCCATATGCCTCGGGCCCGTAGATGCGAGTAACGATGGGCGTAATAAGGATTTGCACCAGAATGTTGATACCCGTTCCCGAAAGAACGATCGCATAGCTTTGGGCAAACGAGCCATCCTTTCGAAGGGCTGCCAAGCCTTCACCAAAAATTTGTTTTAGCTTATTCAAGGTGCGTGTAAAATTCGGAAAGCAATTTTTTCTGATCGGGATAATTTACCAAGACACTATTAAACCCACCTTTGAAAAAAAACATAGCACCTGCTGCCACAGCTGATGCGCCTCCCTCCTTTACAGCTTTTAAAAAATCGACCGTGGTTGCAGCTCCACCGCACGCAATCACCGGCACATTTACTGCGCTGGTTACACGCTTCAAAATTTTCTCATCGTAGCCGGCCATGGTACCATCCCGGTAAATAACATTTAGGAATATTTCACCCACTCCCAGTTCCAAAACATCTTGCAAAATTTGCTCAATGTCCGAACCAACAGTTTCGCTACCGTTTTTAGTTTTGATTTGATAAGTACCGAGTAAGTTCTTGTTAACATCGATAGAGGCTACAATGCTTTGCTTACCTACACGGTAAGAAAGTTCTTTCACCATTTCAGGATGCGTAAACAGCGCGCGGTTAAATGAAATTTTTTCAATGCCACACTTCAGCAAAATTTCGGCATCGGCTAATTCGGTTACGTGGCCACCATACGCCAATGGCATAAAGCTCTCAGATGCCATTTTCTCAATCAATTCAAAATCGGGCTTCTTTTGAATTTTCTTATCGGTAATATCTAAAATCACCAACTCATCTACCTCCTTGTCATTTAAAATTTTGATCGAATTGATGGGGTCCCCAACATAAATAGGTTTGCTGAATTTCTGCGTAATCACTGCGCGGCCGCTGTTAATCATGATTACCGGTATGACCCTGACTCGTTTCATTTCTTTTGCGGGCTATGCCTCTAGAAAGTTTTCAAATAATTTCATTCCAAACCGATGGCTTTTTTCGGGATGAAACTGCGCGCCTAAAATATTCTCTTTTTGAAACGCACAGGTAAAATCATAACCATAATGTGCGGTGGCCAAGATTTCTTCTGGTTTGTCGAACACAAAGTGATACGAGTGAACAAAATAAAATCGGGCTCCGTCTTCAAAACCTTTGCTCAATGGCAATTGCCTTTTGAAATGAACATCACACCAGCCCATGTGCGGAACAATTGGAACAATCTCCGTATTGAATTTCACTGTCTTAGCATCCACCCAACCCAATCCATTTTCCGGGCTCTCTTCACTTCCTGATGTCATCAACTGCGCACCCACACAAAGACCGAGAACCAGTTTCTTCTTTTGCAAGACTTCTTGTTCTAAAACCGGAATGAGGTTGCGGCTATTTAATTGCTGTGCGCAATACCCGAATGAACCTACCCCGGGCAAAATCAATTTTTCTGCCTGCTCGATTATTAGCGGATCAGATGAAACCACGGAATCACCTCCTACTTTGCGGATGATGTTTTGGATGGCCATCAAGTTGCCCACACCATAGTCAATAATTACTACCATCGCGATCCGATTTGTTTGGTTCGAGAAAGTATTCCAATCAAGCGCAACAAACGTACAGGTATGTACATGGCCGATCGAAATAGAAAATAAAATGCTCGTGTTGAAAAATCTCGCTCCGTTTTAAAAGAAGCGTGCTCAACGCGAGGGTTGCGCATAATGGTTTCCCACTCGGCCTCACTAAATCCCAATTTCTTAATGACGTAACGCAAATCAGCCTGCTGATCTTTTTCCAAATAAGTAGGGGTTTGCAAAATGGTAAGCGCTTCCGATCGCGTCATCTGTCCTGACAGAATCAAGTTGCTAAGATGTGCTTTTCGCTTGTCGATGTTAAACTTGGTAGGCAAATAATATCCCTGATAGAATCGGGTGAATACAGATTCATAGTGCTTACCACCATAGTCGCGCCAATTCAATTCTTTCTCGATAAGCTTTTTTACGCTGGCTTTATTGTAGGCAATCAAGTCGAGCAGATTCACCGTTTGAATACTGGCCACGGCCTCGTAAAAGTAACGCTGAATAATACCCAGGCGGGGAAGCTTTCGAAGTTTCAGTCTACCGTAGGTAGCATGAATATCGCGCAAGTTTACCAGATCAAGTTTATCCTTGTAAACCCAACCATCAGGATTGATCGATTCGCAGACGACATTATTACCTGCTAAAATGTATTTGATGTTATTCTGGTAGGCAATGCGATTGAGTGCGGCAAAAATCAATTGATCGGTTGGCACCTCAACATCCACCACAGAAGCTTCGAAATAGGTTCGTTGTAAATCCCTAAACTCCTCCCAGTCCATCACGAATGTGTGCAAATCAAACCCGAGGATGTTAACTATATTTTCAATGTTCTTAACAGCTAATTCTGAATTCCAGCCATTATCAAAATGCACCAGCAATGGTCGGAGACCTTCTTTTTTGGCGAGCCAAGCCAAATAGGTGCTATCCATGCCCCCGCTGATTCCTAAAATACAGTCATATTTCTTTTTCCTGCCTTCGTGTTTGATGGTTTGGATCGCGACATCGTATTCTGATTTCAATACAGCCGGATCACGCAAAACCGTGCGAGTAGCAAGCGCTTCATAATAATCGCAAAAATTACAAGCACCTTTTTCGTTAAAAGTAATGCCGGGCACAGTCGTATCCATTACGGTAACGCTGCACATGCGATAGCCTCCGGTCAATTGTTCCGAATCATTTGCGAGGGTAGAAGTAGTTGCGGTCAACTTGCTCAATTTTGTAAGAACCAGACCACAAATTTACTTAAAATATTCAATCGGAAGTTGCCTTTGCCGAAGATGGCAGAAGACTAAATGCCAAGCCTATTAAAAGGTAATATCCATTAAGTGCCAGCGGAATCCAGGATTGATATAAATAGGCAATTAGTATTGAAAACGGTATTATCAAGAGATAATAACCCCTGTAATAAGCACCGGATTTTCGTTCAAAATTCCTCAATAGGTCCTTGGAATCGAGGTAGGTAAATAGACGAAATAAGACGTAGTTCAGAAAAACCGGCAGTGCAAGTGATGCACTGATGGCTGTAGGTATCAACATGATAATAGGTGAAAAGAAACGACTGAAAGCTAAGAACGAAAATGTAACAGCCTTTAGCGAACGAAGTGTAAGTAGATTGTGCCACGCAAACTGAATGGCTAACAATAGATACCAACCCCACCACAAAGTTGATTGCATCTGACTTTGAAGGGTGGTAATGATTAAAAACACAATCAAACGAATCGCAATAAAAGTCGTCAATTGAAATGCATTGAGTTGCTCGGAACGTTTGCGACCTTCTTTTTCTTCATGTGCCTGCTGGTCGTTGATCACGTAACCTATTTCATAAACCGAAATAAAGGCTAGATAATAGAGTATCACACTTACCAGCGTGCTAGCTGATGAGAAATAGTAAAATGCCAATAATGCTGCCGGCAACCATTCATAGGCAGCATGGAAAACAAACGCTTTCCGATTATTCAATCGGGTATTCTGAAAATAGAAAAAGGGCAAGTAGGCGATTGGGCTCATACTATGAAACTACAATAAAATGGGGGCTCAAAGGTTTCCAAAAATTCTTTTGCGCTTCGCTGGCAACTACTACCAACCTTTCATCAGCTAGTTTCACTAATTCCCAATCGGAGTAATTATCCGTGATTACGCCCACCGAAAGAATTGCGCGCTCAGCCATTAACTTTTTTGCCACCTCGTGCTTGCGCCCTGTCATATCAATTTGAAGTTGGCCGGTTGCTTTTCCATCATTTAGCTCCAGTTCGGAGCTAAAATAGAGAAGGCCATTTGCTTGGGCGATTGCTTTTATCACCGGACTAATACTGGATGACAATAAAATCGCGGTAACGCTAGGCTTTTTAATATATTGAAAAACCTCTTGATTGGCTCGAGGGACTAAATACTGCTGATAAAACTGAGTGGCCTCTTTCTCTAGCTCTTCACTCGACATGCCGCGCAGAAATTGCAGTGCCAATTGACGTGGCCAATCGCGAGATGTTATCTTATTCAGTAAAATCAAAACATAAAATAAAGGCGACTGAGTGCTGCTAATTGCCCACAATAGCACGCGACTAACTCGCCCTCTTTTCGCTACCACAAAACGGATGAAATCAAAGGTGGTATTCGAGCGGTACAGGGTATCGCACACATCGCAAAAAAATAAAGAAGATTGGGTTGACAGCATGGGTAATTGTCTTGCAAAAGAACAAAGAATATACTGAAAAGAGTAATGGGCACAACGAAGTGGGCACAACCTCCACGAAATATTGATGTTGTCGGATTAAATCAATATTTTTCAGACTTCTAAAGGAAACAGATGCTATTCAATTCCATTCAATTCGCACTCTTTTTTCTCGTTGTCACGATTGTTTTCTTTTTAATTCCACATCGATTTCGATGGATTCATTTGCTCATCGCAAGCTGTGTCTTCTATTGTGCGTTTGTCCCTATTTACATCCTCATTCTTTTCTTCACCATCCTCATCGATTACATAGCCGGTATTTATATTGAAGACGCACAAGGAGCCCGAAGAAAATTATTGCTTACGATCAGCCTCGTCTCCAATTTAGGAGTACTCGCTTTCTTCAAGTACTATAATTTCTTTATCGAAAATGTAAATGCGCTGATTCAAACACTCGGCCTGCAAGTTCACGAAGTACCTTATTTGAACATCTTACTGCCAATTGGTCTTTCTTTCCACACCTTTCAGGCGATGAGTTATGTCATTGAAGTGTATCGTGGTAATCAAAAAGCCGAGCGACACTTGGGATTGTATAGTTTGTATGTTTTATTCTATCCACAATTAGTAGCCGGGCCAATCGAGCGACCGCAAAATGTATTGCACCAATTTCGGGAAGAAAAGAAGTTTGATTCAAGCGAGGCTATTTCCGGCTTACAACAAATGATTTGGGGGTTGTTTAAAAAAGTAGTGGTAGCTGATCAACTGGCTATTTATGTTAACTCCATTTACAATAATTGGGAGGTAAATACCGGCTTTACCTTATTGTTTGCTACGTATTGTTTCGCCTTTCAGATCTACTGCGATTTCTCCGGCTATTCGGATATTGCTTTAGGTGCTGCACGCGTGATGGGCTATCGCCTAATGACAAATTTTAGTCTGCCCTATTTTTCTAAAAGTGTAACTGAATTTTGGAGACGTTGGCACATTTCACTCTCCAGTTGGCTAAAAGATTATCTCTACATCTCGTTGGGAGGCAATCGGCTTGGGAAATGGAAGACCTATCGCAATCTGATTTTAACCATGTTGCTCGGAGGCTTATGGCACGGTGCGTCTTGGAATTTTGTCATCTGGGGTTTTCTTAATGGAATCTACCTCAGTATCGAGAAAGTATTCGACATCAATAAAATTAGAGCTAGTTCTCTCCTATTTAAATGCGGTCAGGTTTTTATTACTTTTCATTTGATTTGCCTTACCTGGATTTTCTTTCGGGCGAATACGTTCAAACAAGCGATTGGCATTTTAGGCAATATGATTCAGCCATTGCAATTTTGGAATCTTCGCATTCAAGACACAGGCATCTTTGCCGGAATGACATTCGGATTTGTCATTTTAATCATCTTTGAATTCTTCTTCTTTCGAAAAAAAGGAGAAGCAATTTTTACGATGAGTTCTCCTACTTGGTCGGCAGCATGGCTGGTTGGTTTTACGCTGTTGATTGTCCTTTTTGGTGTTTCGGATGGTGATCAGTTTATTTACTTTCAATTCTGAACCATGCGAAAATTCAGCATCTTCATTATCGTTAGTCTTCTGATCCTTTTCGCCTTCGATCGTGGCTTGGGTTATCTATTCGATTCGTTCTATCGACAAACAAAAACAGGGCAAACAGGCGGCAAAATAAATTACTATTTAACGCTGCCAAAAACACCTGATTGGGTAGTGATGGGCAACTCGCGCGCGTTTTATCAAATCATCCCCGATAGTTTCGCACGACCCACTTATAATCTTTGCCATGCCGGCATGCATCAGATTTTTCAAACCGGACTATTAACTCAAATGGAGAGGGAAGGTAAAATGCCCAAGCTAATTTTGCTACACCTTGAACCCGAAGAATTTATTGGCGAACAATCCAACCGCGATATTCAAAATTTAAAATTCTACCATGGAAAAAATGAGTGGATCACACGCGAACTGAATGCGCTTTCGCGCTATGAACAAGCCAAATTTTTCTTTGCTTCGTATCGCTACAATGGCCGTGTGATTAGTCTATTGAAGAATTATCTGCAAACTATTCGTACCAATTACGCTTCGAATGGATATGTGGCTATTGAACCGAGTGAAACCGACAGCATCACCACAATCTATTCACTCCAAAAGATCCTTCCATTCACCGATGAAAAATTGGATCAACATCAATGGGAATACTTGCACGAGTTTTTGTCGACCTGTCGCAAAAACGGAGTACAGGTCATCTGTTTTACATCACCTATTTATTCGTATGATCAAAAAAAGTCAGAAGGGGTTATGGAATTAGAAAGCCGTTTGAAAAATATGGGGATTCCCTACATTAATTATTTAGAAAAAAATATTCCAGTATTACAGCAAAGAACTTCTCTGTGGAAAGACCGGCATCATTTAAATCATGCCGGTGCACAAATTGAAAGTCGTATGCTGGCTCATGACGTGGACAGTGTCCTCACGCTATATCATTAATCTCCATGGCCGCTTTGCGATCGCGTGCCCATGAAGAGTAAATGATAGCCAATGCCGACCAATAAAAAGGTAGTAAAGGAATTTTATAGCGTGATAGCGTTCCGAAATTGTAGGATGAAACGCCTACACCAAAGGCAAAGATGAATGCAAACACGAGGCAAAAAATAACCTCTGCTCGCACGTAATGAAATAAGTAACTGCGTACTTGAATGAGAACAAGAATGGTTGCCAGTAGTGTAATGAAACTCTCAAGCGCTGAAAGTGCCATCAACGGATTACCCACCTCCCAAATATAAGGCCTGAACAAGGAAACGTTAATGGCACTTGGTGCCAATCGAAGCATGCTTTGCCAAGATCCATCCAATTCACCGAGGCTATAGCCCGATCCATCTCCAGAGCGGGCACCCCAGCCATAGCGAATATCATATGCTGTTATCTTAGATGTTTGAGCAATATTCTCGATCGAATAACGGGCATCGTCTTCCGTAATTTTACTGATGCTGATATACGTAATTGCTAAAGATAGAATTAGAACAATAGGGATAAGGAGAATCCTCAGCATATAGGAGCGCACTTGAAAGAAAAATCGCGAAGCAAGCCAAACAATCAACCCGATGACCAAACTGATGAGAATGTATTTTTTGATTGAATAGATGATATAAAAAGATAGGATCAATAACAATACATATCCAACCGAAACTCGTCTTTCGATCAGCAGCTTATAAAAGCAGAAGGTGCTTATACCTGCGAATGCAAGCGTCACGGTGTCTTTCAATAAGCCGGATCCCCAGAAAACTACCGAAGGAACAAACAAACAACAAAAGGCCAACACCTGATGTGCGTGCGGGTGAGACTTATAAAAGACGAGATACAACATCCATCCGCCTGTAAAGGCAATCACGGAAAACAAGACAGCGGTGGCAGAATAAGTTGAGAATGTAAGCAAGTCGAATAAGGTAGCCATTTGAATGACGAAGAACGATCGCGGATCGCGCCAAAACCAAATTTGATCTGCTATTTCCCATAGACCTGGACCATAGGTGCCATGCGCAAAATAGATCCGAATACCCTCCATCGGAGAATTCATAAAAGCTTCCCAGATCAGTCGGCTGCCATGTGTGTGATAGGTAAATGTATCTCCACTGGTATAATAAAATTGATAAATTAGGCCGACCGCGATGGCTCCAAGCATTTTCACAGTAAGGGCCGGAATAAAATAAGCTCGATTAATGGCATCCGTGCAAAATGGTCGTACATAGTAGGCTACTATGTAAACCAGCATAACAACAATGGGTGTGACAACAAAATCCCTTAGTTCCAAATCAAAAAAATTAACTGGTAGCTAATCACTTTTCTCTAACTTTTTTAGTCTTCGCTTGGCGTCTTTAAACGCCTCGTCTTTTCTGCCTGCTTTGGATTTCACCAGATTAAAATACTTTTTCGCTTCTGCTTTATTGCCCTGCCGCTCACTGATTTCGCCCAATGCAATGAGCGAATATAAGTAATACCCCGAATCCGTGGCGCCAATCTCTTCAGCAAACTTGCCCGAGAGTAAGTAATACTTTTTAGCCAAATCATCTTTGCGCTTAAAGTCATACAACTGACCTAAGAAAAAAGCAGCATAGCGACCACTGGTGGCCTCGTAACCTAGCTTGGCACTGTCAATCAAAGAAAGAATTTTAAGTGACTCGGTCTCCAACTCGGGATACATGCCTCGCGAATAAAGCATGCGCGCAAAATAGCGATGGAAGTAAGGATTATTGGGATAGGTTTGGTGCAAGTATTCTGCTATCTGAAAAGCACGCATCTGGTCGTTTTCATAGCTGTTCATAATGCGCATCAACCACACCATGGCTTCGGTGCGTGTGTAAAATGCATTATAGCTTACTTCTTTGAGTTGTTTCAAACCCAACTGTTTATCGCCCTTCCGAAAAAACCATAGTAATGGTTTCAGTGCTGGATAGTTCTCTGGTACCCACACCGAAAAATAGTTGTAGAGCGCATCGCCAAAAAGCAATTCCGGGCTTAGGCCTTCTTTTTGCCTACTTATCTCTAAATAATTGAGAGCTGATTTACCTTGCACCGCAGCTTTTCGCCAACTTTTACGTTCTTCATCTGCATACAATCTTCCTTTAAAACCATGCGCTGCGGCTAAAAAGAAGGCGGCCTCAATCTTATACTCCGGATGTTTTTTGTAGAGGTTCTCGGCCACGAAAATCGCGCTATCCATGTATGCCAAAAAACGATCGTCATACTTTGTTTCCTTGGTGTTGGGCATAATCTTCCACCACTCACTCAATCCCAACAAAAAATAGGGAAGCGGATGCCACGCATATTTTTGCTTAAACCATCGCATCTGTTTTTCAGCCTCCGCAAAGTTAAAATCATATAAGTCATTGAGGGCCTGCGTTGCCTCCAATTGCATGGTGATGTCGTTGATTAGGATTATGGTTGTATCCTTCTTCTGATCTTGACCGTTTACCAAAGCCGAGAATCCGCTAAAGACGGAAAGCGCAACAAAAAAAAGAAAACGGTGCTTCACTTGACTCATGGTATCAGGATTCAAAGTTGGGATTATTAAAACACAACATCAACTAAACAATTACTTTTGTCGCATGACAGCACTTAACGAAGAAGAAAACCACTCCATCTTTGATTCTGATAAAAGACTGACTTTTCTCATACTTTGTTTGATCTCAGTTTTATTGCTTTACGTTAAGAAGTCATTTATCGAAAACGAGACGGCCGCATTTGAGTTTATGCAAGACCGTCCAGAAGGTGCTATACTTCAACTGATTAGCGGGCTTCAGTTTTTATCCATTCCTTTCATTTATGCCTGGAAATTCACGGTAATCGGGTTTGTCTTATGGGTGGGTTGCTTTCTTTTTGGTTATCGAATCACCTTCAGCCAGTGTTGGAGCGTGGTAATGGCTGCCGAGTTCGTATTTATTGTTCCCGAGCTTTTAAAAATCATCTGGTTTCTGTTTATCAAAACCGACCCGACCGTCCCCGAAATCAGAGCATTTTACCCGCTGTCGCTCATGCATTTCTTCGACTATCAAACCTTGTTGGGAAGTCGCTTTGCGTACCCGCTCCGAGCCATCAGCCTTTTCGAAATTCTTTACGTGCTGGTGTTGGTGCGTGGTGTCAATTTTTTCTCCATGCGCACTCACAAACAGAACAACGCCACCTGGTGGATTGTTTCGTGTTCGTACGTTTTGGTCTTTATCTTGTGGCTAGCGTTTTATATGATCGTTTATAAGTGACGATCAAAAAAAGTCCGAATTGCCTCGCATACGCTTTCAACTTCACGCGGTTCTAATTCCGGCCACACTGGAAGACTTAATACCGTTTTGCTAAGGCGTTCTGCAATCGGCAAACTACCTTCGGCATATCCTAGATCGCGATAAGCTGCTTGCAAATGAATGGGGGTTGGGTAATGAATAGCCGTTCCAATTCCTTGCTTGCCTAAGAACTCTTTCAGGTGATCGCGATAAGCCGTTTGAACTACGTACAAATGAAAAACAGGGTGAAAGTTTTCATTACCTAAACTTGGTAAGATTAAATCGCCAACACCTTTCAATTGTTGATGATATAAATTGGCATTCGCCACTCTTCGGTTATTCCACTGCGATAGATATGGAAGCTTTATTTGCAGAATCGCTGCCTGTAATTCATCCAAACGCGAGTTTACACCTTGCATCAAATGAATGTCTTTTTGTACCGATCCGTAATTTCGAAATGCCTGATGAAACTGGTAATCCGAATCAGATCGGGAAAGAATCGCCCCACCATCACCCCACGCTCCCAAATTTTTAGTTGGATAAAAACTCGTAGCACTTAGATCTCCCCAGCTTCCGGTAAGCTTTTGATGGCATGTGGCCCCATGCGATTGAGCATTGTCCTCTACCACACTCCAATTTCGCTTTTTTGCGATGGCCATCATTGTGGGCATCGCACACGGGTGCCCGTATAAATGAACGGGTACAATCGCCTTTGTGCGCGAAGTTCCGGCTGCTTCCAAACGACTCACATCCATCGTAAAATCGAATGGGTTTACTTCCACTGGCACGGGCGTTGCCCCTGTGCGACTCACCGACAGCCAAGTAGCAAAACATGTATGCGAGGGCACCAGCACCTCATCGCCCTTCCCAATGTTTAGTGACTTCAGAGCAATAAAAATGGCATCCATTCCATTAGCCACAGAGGTACAATAGGGCATCTGATGGAAGCGAGCAAATGCTGCTTCAAATAAGCTCACATCATCGCCTAAAATGAAGATGCCTTTCTGCAAAAAGCCAGCGAATGCAACTTCCAGCTTTTCGCTGATGGCCTGATGTTGCCGCAAGGTGGAAAAAAAAGGTACCTCCATGTTAAAATTATTACAGCCGAAACAAGTTCCTTCTACAAGTCGTTTGTGGTTTGAGTTTCCGGGAGTTATAGCCACAAAAGTCTGCATAAATTTGATCTAAGACTATGGGCTAATTTCCCTATTTTCGCAACTTCATTTGCAACCAAATTATGACATTTAAGAAAGCGAACAACCTGGTTGGTTGGATTACCTTCGGAGTAGCCCTACTCGTTTACTTTATTACCATGGAAGAAACCGCCAGTTATTGGGATTGTGGCGAGTTTATAGCGGTTTCTTACAAACTTCAGGTTCCTCACCCTCCGGGCGCACCATTGTTCTTATTGATGGGTCGGTTTTTCTCTTTTCTAGCCTTTGGCGATGTCACCAAAGTAGCCTACTGGATTAACTTTATGAGTGTGCTGGCCAGTGCCTTCACCATCCTTTTTCTATTTTGGTCTATCACCTTGCTTGGCCGCAAAATGATCGGTGCCAATAAAGATTCAGAAATCACTGAAGAAAAAACATGGTTATTGATGGGTGCCGGCCTCGTTGGAGCACTGGCTTATACCTTCTCGGATTCATTTTGGTTTTCAGCTGTTGAAGCCGAAGTGTATGCCATGTCGTCATTCTTCACTGCTTTTGTCGTGTGGGGCGTTTTGAAGTGGGACGTGATTGAAGACGAAAGCAAAGCCAATCGTTGGTTGCTGTTGATCACCTATATGATGGGATTATCCATTGGGGTTCACATGCTGAATTTGGTAACAGTGCCTGCATTGGGATTGATTTACTACTTTAAAAAATTCAAACCCGGAGTGTGGGGCATTGTAGCCGCTCTGTTAGTAAGTGTTGCCATTGTTCTTTTCATTAATGATTTCATCGTGCCAGGCTTACCAACCATTGCCGGAAATTTTGAAATATTCTTTGTAAATACGCTAGGGCTTTTCTTTGGATCAGGCGCCTTGGTTTTTACTATTCTAGTAGTTTCCGCATTGGTATTCGGAATTTTCTATACCCAAAAGAAAGACATGCCGGTATGGAATACATTCTTATTGGCAACCGCTTTTATTTTGATTGGTTATGGATCGTATGCCACAGTGGTAATTCGCTCCAGCTATGACACACTGATAAATGAAAATGCTCCAAAAGACGCATTGAGCTTCGTGCGCTATCTGAAGCGCGAACAGTATGGAAGCCGCCCATTGCTGTATGGCCCTTATTTTACAGCGCGCATTGTGGATATTGAATACGGTGATCCGATTTACACGAAAGGAAAAGACAAATACGAAATCACTGATCGTAAATTCACATACGTTTACCAACCCGATCAGCAAACCATCTTACCACGCGTTTGGAATTCAGACAATAAAGAATCGTATAAAGAGATACTTGGTTTGCAAGAAGGCCAAAAACCTACCTTCTCTCAAAACTTGTACTACATGTTCCAGCACCAGATTGGCACTATGTATATGCGCTACTTTATGTGGAATTTTGCCGGCCGCGAAAGTGACGAGCAGGGTGCCGATTGGCTCGGGCCAAAGCAGTGGTTCAAAGCGGTACCGGAAGCGTTGGCAAAAAATGGAGGTCGCAATAACTTCTTTATGATTCCATTCATATTGGGTCTTCTTGGAATGTATTTTCAATTAGTAAAAGATACCAAGAGCTTTGCGGTAGTGGGGCTTCTCTTTATCATGTTGGGTGTGGCTATTGTGGTGTACCTCAATTCGCCACCAACAGAGCCACGTGAACGAGACTACATCTATGCAGGATCGTATTATGCATTCGCATTTTGGATTGGATTGGCCGTGATTGGAATTGCCGAAGGGCTACAACGGTTTTTAAAAAATGCAAAGACCGCTGCCATCGCTGCTACTCTCATTGGTTTAACAGCACCTGCCTTAATGGCAAAAGATGGCTGGGATGATCATAATCGTGCAGATCGCTTCTTCTCGGTAGATTCTGCCACCAACTATCTCGAGTCATGTGCAACAAACGGCATCATTTTTACCGGTGGCGATAATGATACGTTCCCGCTATGGTATGCTCAAGAAGTGGAAGAGGCTCGCCCCGATCTGCGCGTGATCGTATTGAGTTACTACAACACGGACTGGTATATTGACCAAACAACCCGAAAAGCGTACAAGTCTGATCCATTCCCCTACACGCTGACACCTAAAAATTATCAGCAAGGTGGC
This sequence comes from Bacteroidota bacterium, assembly GCA_016191555.1. GTDB lineage: Bacteria > Bacteroidota > Bacteroidia > Cytophagales > Cyclobacteriaceae > ELB16-189. The sequence continues at coordinate 162,399 of JACPVX010000051.1, read as the reverse complement.
CCGAATGATTATTTGCCATTTGCTGATTTTAAAATTCCAAGTATTGATGCGAAAGAATACCTTCAGTTATTGGCCAAAGACACCAAGCAGTTGCGCGATGGTGATCGTAATCTTGTTCCTAGCAAAGTATTCACCTTGAACATCGATAAGCAAGCCATATTGGCGAAGGGCATTATTCCGAAAGGAATGGATAGTCTGGTTGTCGACCAAATGCAAATTCGATTGATTCGTGGTGGCTTGGAAAAGAAAGATTTGGCCTTACTCGACTTGTTGGTAACGAATAATTGGGAACGTCCAATTTATTTGAACCATACTTCGATGTCGCAGATCAATATTGACTTAAGCCCTTATGCTGTGCAAGAAGGAAATGCATACCGCATATTACCGGTAAGAAATCCTCGTAAAGACCGCGAATACTTGGTTGATACCGAAAGAAGCTTTGACATCATGGTGAATAAGTTTCGCTATCGCGGATTGGATAATGAGAAGGTTTACTATACCGATGATTACAGGGGCTTTGTAGTGAATCATCGCAGTTCCATTAACTCACTGGCGCAGGCATTGATCGATGAAGGAAAAATGGAAAAAGCAGATAAGGTGTTGCTCTTCTCCTTAGCTAAAATGCCGGATAAAGTAATCAATTATGACTACACCACTCCTGAAACAGTTGATCTGCTTTTCCAAGTAGGCGAAAAAGATAAAGCCGTTGAGATTTCAAAAATCCTTGGCGACCGTGCGGATCAAATGGCAACTTACCTAATTGCTGAAGGTTATGGTTTGACGGGTGAATTAAGACGAAATATCTTTATCCTCAATTCGCTACAGCGCACACTCTATGAAAATGGCGAAGAAGATCTCGCTAAGAAAATGGAAGATGCGTACAACCGCTTAGTGAATGCTCTTCAAATCAGAGGCGCGATTCCTACCAGCGATCAGTAAAAAATAAACGGTGAGAAAGTATATTTACTTTCTCACCGTTAGATACAAATCAAGTGCTTGCGAAGCATCTTCTACTACGATGTAATCTGTATGATGAATACTTTTTACCAATTCATCGGCACCTTCTTTTAGTTTATTGCGATTCAAGCGGTTTAAAATTTCGTAAGGCACTCTAAGTATAGCCGCGGGTAACTTGTATTGCAGATTAAAGATATCCCAGCGCATCATCTTGTCAACTGACTTTTTGTTGCGCTCATAATACTGCATCACCTTGTCGTTTCCACCAATTCCTTTCATGACTACTTCCGAAAAAATGCCCCTCGCCAGATTAGTCAATTCATCTGCAGTGTATTCGCGTATATGCCACGGATTCCGCGAAAGCGATAAAGGTCGATTTGGTGTGGTAATCAAGGCAAATCCCCCCGGCTTCAACACGCGGTGTATTTCCTTCAAGTAAGCCACATCGTTTTGAATGTGTTCAATCACCTGAAAGCTGACCACACAATCAAACGAGTTTTCAGCAAATGCAGCCAAGGGTGGAATATTGCCACTCACAAAAGTAGCGGTAGGATACTTCTTTTTTAACTCGTCCACTACCGGAGCAATTTTATCTATAGCCGAAAAGCTGGCCACCTTTGGTAACAACAAGTCAATACCACGTCCTTCACCACAGCCCACTTCTAACAAATCACCACTTACCAAATCGTGTGCTAAAACATATGCTTTCAGCAAGCGTTGATGGATTGGATTGTCCGATAAAACTGAGTCTGATGCGATTTCGGTGGTATAAACAGATGCCATAAAAAAATGTAGAAGGCAAAAATAACTCTATTCGCTAAATTTATCGTTTATATAGTAGCTTTAACTTGAATTGTGAAGGGTATGAAGAATGTTCTTACAGGTATCTTTTGGGCATTGGCTCTCTCTGCATCTGGGCAGGCTGTGACCAGTTTAAATTTCAGCCATTGGTACAATCCAAAAAATGAAGTCGATTTAAGGCTACATCTGGCACGAGGCGAGAAGAAGGTAATTATCCATTACCAATTAAAAACTACCACAGCCCCTGCTTCAGGCTACAGCATTAGTTGGGAAAGTCGCGCCTCTTATAATCATCGGGAAGGAGAACTATTTTCAAATAAAGATTCTATCATTACAAATGACGGAAACATTCGTTCGGGGATACTTTCGTTCGAAGTTCCGGCAAAACCCTGGCTATTACTTGCCAAAGTGACACATACCGAATCGCAGCGAAGCTGGTATTACTACAAGTTGGTTGAAGCTATTTATCCGGTGCGCGGATGGATCGAAAATGCGAGTGGCATACTGCATGAAAATTACCTTACCAAAGGCAAAAGTTATTTTGCGAAAAATGTAGATGGCAAACCACTTTTTGTATCCTACTACAAAACAACTTTTCCACAACCCCTCCCCCCTTTTAGCGATCAAGGTGGTGGCGCAGAGCGATTTCTTTTCCACGACTCTTTGTTTCAATTACCCAACGGAGCATCGTTTACGCCAAAACAGTATGGCTTATATTTATTTCAGCAGGACACTACTGCTCAAGATGGATTTTCGATGCGTATCGTCAATGATACATATCCGAAATTCAATAAAATAGAAGACCTCACTGGCCCACTGATTTTTCTTACCACCCCGGATGAATACAAACAGTTATTAAAAGTTAATGGTGATAAGCCGGCTTTTGATAAAGTGGTACTGGAAATTACTCGCGATAAGGACAGAGCACGCAATTTCATGCGTAGCTATTTTCAACGAGTTGAACAAGCGAATCGGTATTTCAGTGCGTACAAGGAAGGATGGAAAACGGATCGAGGAATGATTTACACGATTTTTGGAGCACCCGATGAGCTAGGAAAAAATCAGGGCAATGAAGTATGGAGCTATAAAAGTTATAACGTTCGTTTTACTTTTGTGAAGAGTGGCAGTGTGTACGATGCCGATAATTTTATTTTGCTTCGCGATAAACGCTTTAATGAGCCGTGGTTCAGCACAGTTGACCTTTGGCGTAAAAGTCGCTTCTAATACCTTTCTTCAATTTCATTGCATTCAAAAATCTCTAACTTTGAGCGCCTTAAAAAAGGTACTAATCGTATTCCCTAAATCCTAGCTTATGAAAAAATTGAATTGGCTACTCCTCATCGTAGTAGCTCACGCAGGCTTCGCGCAAGAAAACAGCGCAACCAAATATGCCGAACTGATTACCACCAGCGACTTAAAAGAAAACCTCACCATTCTAGCCTCTGATGCATTGGAAGGTAGAAAGACCGGAACACGCGGCCAGAAAATGGCTGCCGCCTATATCAGCAATTATTTTCAAGAATTGGGTTTGAGTGCGCCCGTTGACGGTTCGCATTATCAGCCAATCGATTTATATAAAGTAAGTCCGGCAGATATCTACATTAAAGTGGGCGCAAATCGTATCGACAACTACACCGATATGTTCTACTATGGATCTGCTGATAGTGGTGGAGAAATCGCTACGGATGTCGTATTTGTAGGAAAAGGAACGGATGCAGATTTTGCTCAGGTAGTGGTAAAAGACAAGGCGGTTGCTATTCAAACAGATGCGCTGTCATTTGGAAGCCTTTCCGGACTTCGTAAACTCGCCACGAGTGCACGTGAAAAAGGTGCAAAGATGATCTTCATTATTCCTAGCAGCTCTGCACAAGATTTTAAAACTTTTGCCGCGCAGCTACAAGGGTTTTTCTCAGGCGGAAACTTAACTCTCGCTAAACCCGATGGTAACAACTTAAACAAAGGCATCTTCTTTATTACTTCGGCTGTGGCTGAAAAATTGTTCAACTCGACCACCGCCAAATTGAATGATGCTGCAACAGCACCATCAGCCAAAAAGAAGTTGGCTAAAGTAAAGCCGGGCAAAATCAGCTATCAAGTAGCGATGAATGTAAAAGTGGTAAAAAGCGAAAATATTTTAGGCTATCTGGAAGGTACAGATAAAAAAGACGAATTGGTGATTATCACTTCGCACTACGATCATATTGGTGTAAATCCAAATGGCACGGGTGACGTAATCAACAATGGAGCAGATGATGATGGCTCTGGCACTGTAAGTGTTTTACAAATTGCCAAAGCATTCGTACAAGCTAAGAAAGAAGGAAAAGGCCCACGCAGAAGTATTTTGTTCATGACTGTAACTGGTGAAGAGCAAGGATTATTTGGATCTGAATATTATTCGGAGCATCCGGTGTTTCCATTGGCAAACACGGTGGTCGATTTAAACATTGACATGGTGGGTAGACGCGATCCCGAGCACAAAGACAAGGCCGACTATGTGTATGTGATCGGATCGGATAAACTTTCCAGCGAGCTTCATGAAATCAATGAACGCAATAACAAGACCCACACGAAACTAGATTTCGATTATCTCTACAATGACGAAAACCATCCTACCAACTTATATAAGCGTTCTGACCATTGGAATTTTGCCAAGAAAGGAATTCCGATTGCTTTCTTCTTTGATGGAATTCATGAAGATTATCATCAGGTAACAGATGAAGTAAGTAAGATTGAATTTGACCTTCTGGCCAAGCGCGCCAAAATTGTTTTCTACACTGCGTGGGAAGTTGCTAATCGGGATGGCCGACTGGTGGTGGACAAGAAATAACCACCTCAACAAAAAAGCACTGATTGTCGAGTCAGTGCTTTTTTGTTGAATTATCGTATTGTTTTATAAAGGCACGTTTACATGCCGCTCGGCATGATACGAAGAGCGAACCAGCGGGCCCGACTCTACATATTTTAATCCGCGCTTCAGGCCTTCTTCTTTATACATCGCAAAAGTATCCGGATGAATAAACTCCGCTACTTCTAAATGCATTTTAGTCGGTTGCAGATATTGACCTAATGTAAGTATCATCAAGCCGTTCGCAGCAAGGTCGTCCATCGCTTTGAAAACTTCTTCCTGTGTTTCGCCTACGCCCAGCATAATACCAGATTTGGTGCGTTTGCCTGCCTCACGCGTTCTTTTGATTTGCTCTAAGCTGCGTTCATATTTCGCTTGTGGGCGCACAATGCGATAGAGTCTACCAACGGTTTCCATATTATGAGAAACCACTTCCTGCCCTCCGTCAATCATGCGATAGAGCGCATCCCAATTCCCTTTCGTATCCGGAATCAATGTTTCGATGGTGGTAGCTGGGCTCAGTGCTTTGGTCTGCACAACGGTTTGATACCAGATTTCTGCGCCACGATCTTTCAGTTCATCACGGTTTACCGAAGTAATCACCGCATGCTTTACGCCCATCAGCTTAATCGCCTCTGCCACGCGCTTGGGTTCATCCACATCATATTCGGGAGGGCGGCCTGTAGCTACCGCACAAAAGGTGCAGCTACGCGTACATACATTTCCCAATATCATAAAGGTGGCAGTGCCCGCTCCCCAGCACTCGCCCATGTTAGGGCAATTACCGCTTTCGCAGATGGTGTGCAACTTATGGTCGTCTACCAACTTACGCACCTTGGCATACTCCGGCCCAATAGGCAATTTGACCCTTAGCCAGTCAGGCTTGCGTTTACGGGTTTGCTCAGCAGATATGGTGGGAAGTTCAATCATAGTTATTTATTAATAGCCGCAATACTTTCGTTAAAAAGTATTCAACCATTAACGAACAAGTTTTATTTACCGATTAGTTCCTTGTATTGATCAGCTGAAAGAAGACCTTCAACTTCGGCAGCATTGCTCAATTCTACCTTTACCATCCAGCCCTTTCCATAAGGATCTGAATTCACGGTTTCAGGAGCTGCTTCCAGTCCTGAGTTAAACTCTAACACTTTTCCTGATACCGGCATGAAAAGATCAGAAACTGTTTTAACTGCTTCTACCGTTCCGAAAACCTCATGCTGCGCAATGGATTTGCCAACCGAAGAAATATCAACATAAACGATATCACCCAATTCGCCTTGAGCGAAATCGGTAATGCCTACCGTAGCGGTATTGCCATTCAGTTCAATCCATTCGTGATCTTTTGTGTATTTGAGGTTAGCGGGTATATTCATAGTGGTCTGATTGTTTAGGGCACAAAAATAACCAAAAAGCACGAGGTACGAACCCAGCAAACCAATTTTGTGGCGCTAAAATGACAACCGTACCTACGGAGCGAGATTAAACAAAATCTTAAACCCTACGCGCGTGTTGGACCTGGGATAGGAATTGGTCACCAAAGGTTCATTCGTGCTGTGTTCGGCATAGGCAGTAATCTGCAACTTTTGATTCACGACATACCTAATATTGGGGCGAAATTGAAAATTGATATTTCCGTTCGTGATCACACTCTCCTCCGCAATCTTACGCTGGATGGTTTGCGTATTGCTTAAGCTGATATTCATCAAAAAGGTAATATCATTTTTTAAGGTGATGGTTCGACCTTGATCCTTGAATGGCAGCTTCATATTATTCTTCGTAAAGCCCACCTCAAATGACCAATCTTTTCCTGACAACTCGGTGATTTGGGCATTGCTTACGTTTAGAGAAACATCGCGTTTCGTTTTATATTCAAACTTCAAACTGAGCTTGCTCTTGGTTCGAGCGTTGATACCTATCAAAGGCTGAAAGGATTCACTAATCATCACCTGATTAATTATATAAAGTGGAATGAGCTGATCAGTGGTGGCGCTCTTTACCACTGCAAAGAAATCGGAGTTATAACTTTCGATGGGTTTATTGATTTGCAGCTGACTACGAAACTGAGCGTATTCCGGCTTTGTGTATTCAAGTGAGTTGCTATAGTTAACCACCGAGTAGTTGGAGGTGTAGGCGTGATTAATGGTCACCGACTGAAAAATATCCTTCATAAACGACAACTTATTCAATCCACTATAATCCAATCGCCAGTTGGGAATTGGAATTTTCGGGAAAGGTGATAAGCCAACACTTTCAGCTGATGTTCCGGAATAGGCCGCAATGAATGCCGGGATTAATACGTCTTGCGATTTGATATCGTATTCCTTACCTCCATTGAGCGTTTGAAAACGATTTTTAATGATGTCCAGATTTTTCTCAAACTGTTTGAAAACATTTGAATTGATACTGGAATTATTTTCAAATGAGGTGTTCACACTCATAAATGAAATTCGATAGGAGCCATTTCGGCTCGGACTTAATCCTACATAGTCCGGCACAGCCATTGTATCATCATATCTAAAAATCTCCTGGTACGCTGCGTTCGTGCTCTTGCGTGCATCCAATTGAATTTTAATGTCCGTAGATGGCTCGAGGCTCGCTCGCAATGTCAATTCGGTACTTTGATTTTGTGTGAACGGTGCGGTCAGTTTTGGATTCTTGGTAAGCCATCCGTTCTTTCCGGCAAGAGTCGCAATGTTGGGGTCCTGATCGCCCAGCAAAAAACCGATGCCAGGCGATTGCCAATCCTGATCAAAGCCAAATAGTTTTGGGTTTTTGTTGAAGCCCGGTAATATGGAACCTTCGTTCAAAGTATAACTAGCATTGATGTTTCGCACCGACATCACTAAACGCAATAACAACTTTAATGCTCTCAAGTCGGGAGGTCTGCGCACGGTATCTGGCACGGCAGGTTTTTTGGTAGTGGTTGGTGCTGAAGGTCGAGGTGGCGTATTTACATCTTTCAAGAAGCCAATTTTATTGTAGAGCTTCACCATATCGATGCGGCCTGTGAGTGCTTGCGTGCGCGAATTTTGAATTGTATTACCAATTTGCAGAGCTGCCGTTTTCTCAAGTGGACCAGCTTTCCAATTATAGCCGGCACTGTATCGATAGTCGCCCGAAATCCAATTGGTAATGGGAAACTTTTCAAAAGGGAGTGTGTAATTCGAAGTGATGCTTTGATCAAGGTATTTGATACGTCCGAAGTTCTTTAAATTGTTAAGGACGATCTTCAAAGAATCCGGATTGCTTAAGTCTCCATTGGGTTCATCGATAATCGCATTAACCGTGGCATTGTAATCTAAGCTGAGCGATTTAGTTAAATTCCATCGCACATTGTAGTATCGATTAAACACAAAGTATTTAGAATAATTAGGTTTACTCGCAGAAGCATCCGTATCCTTTGTTGAGCTCCGGTAGGTTAGTTCGCTATACGACCGGTCCAATTCTCCTCGCACAGAAATGGAGGTGGGCATTGGATTGAAATTGAAGTCCTTTAAAAACTGCAGGCTTTTTGGTGCAAACAGTTTGACATCTTTGAAAGGTTCAAAGCCTTTAAACTTTGAAGCATATTGCCATGCCACCACACCTTTGATGCTTCGCTTCAAATCGGTAATCAAACTAAAGTTGGTATGCGTTTGATCGCTATAAGCATAAGTGAATGAAAAATTCTCAATATCATAGATATGCGATTTCGCATCTTTCTTCACTTTTACTTTGCGCACATTCGTAAAATTGATACTTCGCCTGATCGTGCGATCTTGAATCAATTGTAAATAAGCATTCTTCTCTGCTTCCGTGTTAAACGATTTGAGCGCGGCCGCAAGCCGCACGTCCGGGTTGGCGGGATCAAAATTGGGACTGATCACATTGCTCTCGTAACTAAAGAACATGGGAATCTTTAAGCCAAGATTGGGAGGCAATAATTTATCTACATTGATTGTACCAGAAATATCAAAAGCGTTTGTTTCACCGCGGGCGCGTTCAGCTATTTTTGATTGCACTCCACCAAAACCAAAACCAATATGTCGGTAAGACCCGGAAATGTTTCCGAGGTCAGCCAATTTTGCATTCATCACAAAGTTAGCTGCAATCCCTGCTGTGCGATCAAAATCCGTCAGGCGAAGTTCATCTGCCCACAAACAAATACTCAATGGCTTGGCATCACCTGTGCGCGGATTTCGTACACCGATCATCATCACCTTCACTTGTGCTAAATCTGGTCGGCCCAGAATCCGAATCGAGTGTTTGCCCGCTTGTCGCCCGGCACCCAGCGGATAAATCGTGCCCAGTGAATAATTCTCGCGGTCGCGTTGCACTTTCAACGCATACAATTCATTGAGATCTAAATCAATTTGATTTTGATCCGGCCAAACTGTTCCAACATCGCGAACACCGGGAGGGGTAATTTTTAGGGGTAATTCAATTTCATAATAATTCTGATCGAAGTCAGAACCTAAGCGAACAAAAGCCTTCAACTGATTATCCTGAGCAATTCCTGTCTGATCATGCGCACTCAAAAACAACTTCAACCTTCCGTAGTTAAAAAAGTCGAGGGACACATTTTTGTAGACAGCACGTGCGTCTCCATCCGCTAAATCGGTAACACACATTTGCACAGATTGCTCATTCAGCCTTCGCTGCTGAACGGAAGTAATGTCACGGTCACGATTCAGCGGTTCTACATAGCCTGGCTTTTTTGAATCCGGTTGAGCGTTGTCTTCGATGTTTACAGCTGAAACGATAAAGTTATCCAAGTTAGGATCTGTTGCCGTTGACAAACCTGCTTCTGCCAATGTTTCTGTGTAGCGCCTCCACCGATTGCCGATCATTCGAAAGTTAGCCATACGCAACACTACCGGCTCTTGAAACTCAGTTAAAATTAATCGTGCATATCGAATCGACTTAAATCCATTGATCTCGCCTGTTTTACTATCAAAGTTTCGCACTGGTACGCGAAATAAATACCAGGTCACTTCACCGTTTGCAAATCCTGCAACAGAAGGAGTGATTTTATCTACGATGAATTTCTTTCCTACTTCCAACTGCCCCGGTTGCAACTCAATGTTATACGAATAGTATTCTTCGTCTTTTTCAGAAAGCGTGTTATCCTGATTCAAATCTTCGTTATCCGGAAGCGGGCTACCGGATTGTGCGAATGATTGCGAGCCGGTAACAATCGGTGAGTTTCCGTCCTGACCGTTGATGTTTTTGTAGCGCTCTAATATTTTAGCATTCTTGTCATCGTAGTCCTGGCCAAGAAAGTATTTGAAGTTATCGGCTGAAGGGTCTTCTGCAGTAATTAATGTACTAAACTTAGTTTTCTCTTCTGCATCATTCAATCCATCCATCCCCACATCTTGATTAGCACGAGAAGTAGGGCTACTATCAAACGCATTATTCAAATACTGTAATGTAGTTACTTTACCCCATGCTGTGTTGGTAGTACCAGTCGCGCTACCATCGCGAGGTAATCCGTTTTCGAAACCATGTTTACCATCGCGGGTTACGTCTTCTGAAATGGTACCTAAATGCAAGATCATTTTACCACCGGTAACATTCGATTTGTTGTTGTCTCCATCCAACACGACTCCATTTGCATTATTGATGAACGGATCCATCATCCAAAACTCCACATACTCCACATTGGCTTTGTCGAAGTCAACTTCGTTACGAACCGCAGTGGTGATACCTCCCCATTTCTTTCTATAATCTAAACCTGCAAAACCTGAGTTGTAATTATAAGGTCCTCTTTCATTGGGAAAATAAGCAATATCAAAAATGGGCTCATAGAAATTACCAACATATGCATCTCTGCCTGGAAAAATTTCCTGTGGCAACACCGGCCGCGTGTAATGATTCTTCAGATCTTCCAGTGTGATGTTACCAGGTTTGAAGCTACCTCCCTCACGATAAAATAGATTGTCTACCTGGTACCACGCCAGCTTCGCCCGATTATATCCCGCTTTGACATCATCCGTTAATCCGTTGGCTCCATCAAAGTTCACATCATTTGTTGGAACAGCGGCCAGCTTCCAACCTTGCGGTGCCATCAGACTGTAAGGGGTAATGGTATTCTCAAAATCATCAATGAACGATGTGCCTTCACCATCAATTACATTGGATGTGCCCGGCAGCAGCTGAGCAAACTCTGCGTTTAATGAAATGGTAGATGTCTCTTTCGTTTGAAGAAAAGGCAATGCATCCACCAACTTGGTTAAGATGCGCGAATCTTTTTTCATGTTGAAATCTAATCCATACTGAATATTTTGAGCTGGCTCACTTCCAATCAAGTTTCTGGAAATGAGTGGCCGTTCGTTGTAGTACAGAAAAGTTGCTCCTAAATTGATATCGTCATTCAATTTGTAATCGAAGCGTGTTCCCAACAATGAGCGTGTTTGAAAGGCGAATGGATCTTGTTGCTCGTATTGTATGTCAATGTCTTTACCTGAACTTAAGATCCCGTCATTCAGAATCGTCACTTTACCAAACGTGTAATCCACCGAGTAGTCCAACCCTTCCCGCAATGGTGTGCCACCGGCATAAACTTTTACGGAGCCTTGCGAAATGTTGAATCCCTGAATAACAATCTCTTTTCCGGCTCCTGCTCTAAAGGAACCCACAATCCAAAATTTATTTTTGGTCGCAACTAATTCAGCTTCTGCCTTGGTGGTATGATAGAGCGTATCGTAAACATACTTATCCTTTAAGGCTAACTCTACTGCCGTATTGTTTTCAGACTTAAATAAATTTCGAAGCGGTTTATTTAATGGCTCCAGAAAAGGAAAAATGATCAGCCCTGTACTCGTGTTGACTGTAAAACCCTCTACAAAGTCAAAATTCCCATCTGGTTGGGGATCATTGTAAGGATTCAATCGATCCAATCCAAAAACCTGAATCAGTTGTTTCGTGCGCGAAACCGTTCCGTCTTGTAATTGCGGATTGTCAATACCAGTTCGGTCATCGCGATAAATCATGCGCAATTGAAAACCATCGCGCGTAAGCGAAGAAACATTAAGGCTATAAATGTTCTTCATCATTAAATCCCATGTAGGAATGATTTGCTTGTTGTTGTCTTTCACTGAAATTTTTCGTGGCCGAAGTAGTTTTAACAGCACAACTTCTTTGGGATCTTTTCCGGAATAGTCTTCTGTAAGCTCGCCCACTTTATACACCTGGCCATTATAGGTATATTCATATGCTACGGCCAGCGCTTCATCATTTTGTAACTTGCGCTGCAGCGTGATGTATCCGAGTTGACTGTTGAATGAGAACTCGGTAGCTGCTAATTTTCTCGCGCTGGTAATTTTTTCAAAATCAGTTCCATTCGCAAAACCTTGCGCCACCAATTGGTCATTGATGTTATCCGAATTTGGTTTTGTCGGAATCAATGAAAAAAGATTATTGGCAGCGTTGTGTGTTGGCGAGGACGTACCGGAAAGTAAATTTTTACGGTAGATTCGATCTGTCTCACCCATATCCATGAAGCCCACTACATCACGATTGGTTTGCGTATCATTCGATCGATTAATGGAATACACCTCAATGCGGGTGATGTTGATGCCTGTGAAAACCTGTGGCAAACTACTTAACCATTCTTCATAATGGTCGCGAAAGAAATGCCCGAGAAAAAAGTGACGGTTCTCGTCATAGTTGGAACCCACGATCTCAAAGGGGCGTCCTTGTGAGGTGCCACTTGAATTTCCGGCTACTCGCACTGACGACTGCTTGCCGCGTTGAGTAGATGCCACTGCCGTCACGAAAAGTTTTCCAAACTGCAGTTGTGCTTTTACACCAAACAAATTTTGCGATCCTTGAATTAAACTGTTGTTTAATGGCAAGCCCACATTACCAATCTCCAACTTCTTCAATAAGTCTTCTTTAAAACCGGTGTATTCCACCTTCATGTTATTTTGGAAATCGAAAGAATTGTTGTTGTCAAAGTTGGTGGTCACCTTCAGCTTCTCTCCTACTTTGCCCGTTACATTCAAACTAATTTGCTGATCAAATTCAAAACCACCATTGCTTTGCTGGCGAATTGGAATGGATGGGTTATTGATCGTTTGGAAGGAAGCTCCAAAATCTAAGATGACATTTCCGCGAGGCACCAACTCTACATAGCTGCCTCCAAAAATGCGATCGAGGATGGGGCTCACATACAATTTGGGTAACAAGTTTCGTCCACTGACAGCACTCACACCATCCAGCGCCTGACTTTTGGTTTGCCAATATTGTTTGCGAAAGAGTTGATCTTGTTGCGAACTAAAATCGCGGAAGGTCATGGACGAATTGGGGCGGAAGTTAACTTTGCCAATGCGCTCACGAATATTATAGTTCATGCCCGAGTCGAATTGAACATCGAGATTGAAGCTCTTGGGATTTTTTAAGAAGAGCGGTGAATACGTTGAGTAATTCGAAAAAGGGTCACCATAGCGATCGGTAGGTCGGTAGCTGGGGCGATACGGGTTGACTACTTTAAACTTGGTGGTATCTGATTTTGATTGAGTGCTATCGTTCTGCGCCTTTGCTTCAGGCAAAAGCATCAGTGCGAAAAGGCAAAATGCCAGTCCGAAACTGAAGTTGATCTTCCGAGTAGCTACAATCAATCGTATTTAGGCGTTTTTTAATGCTTGTTTTACAAGCTCTTCCAAACTAATGGTATTTCCAGACCTTTTCAGCACGGCATCTACGCTTTTCTCCGCAGCCGGTTTGGCGATACCCAATGTTACCAAGGCACTTAACGCCTCGTGGCGAACCGTATTGCGTACTAATCCCGTATTTCCGGGCAATTCTTCAAGGCTATCTTTCTTCAATTTATCTTTCAATTCGAGGATCAGTCGCTGCGCGGTTTTTCCTCCAATTCCCTTCACCGCTTGCAAAGCAGGTGCGTCCTCACGAATGATGGCTGCCTTCAATTCTTCGGGAGGTAAAAACGACAAAACAATCAACGCGGTAGTTGGCCCAACCCCATTTACCGAAATCAAATACTGAAACATTTGCTTCTCTGCTTCGGTAGCAAAACCAAAGAGCACCTGCGCATCTTCGCGCACATGAAAATACGTAGACAGGCGAATGTCTTCCTTGTCTTTAATTTCCGCAAACGTGTTGAGGGAAATGTTTACCTGATATCCCACTCCATTCACTTCGATGATCGCATGCGATGGATCTTTGTAAACCAGTTTTCCTTTTAAATAGGCTATCATTTAATTTAATTCGTTAATGTGTTGATTCGATTATTCGTTAATGATCGAATTACCGAATCAACGAATTAAGTTAATCAATAAAGTTAAAGGTGTTCATTCTTTTCATGCAACTGCGCGTCTACCACTGCAATGGCGGCCATGTTTACAATATCGCGAATGGAGCTGCCCAATTGCAATACATGCACTGGTTTTTTCATGCCAAGCAGAATTGGGCCAATAGCTTCGGCACCACCAATTTCCATCAACAACTTGTACGCAATGTTGCCGGATGCCAAATTCGGGAAGATTAATGTATTAGCTCCGTCTTTCGCCAAGGCGCTGAAGGGATAGTTTTCTCGTTGCAGCTCTGTATCAAAAGCTACGTTCGCCTGAATGTCACCATCCAAAATCAGTTCAGGATATTTTGCCTTTGCCAGTTTCACTGCCTCTTGCACTTTCTCCGGAATTTCTCCTTTGCTCGATCCGAAGTTGGAATACGATAACACAGCAACACGGGGTTCAATATCAAAGAATTGAACGCCACGAGCTGCTAATCCAATAATTCCAACTAACTCATCGGCAGTCGGGTTTACATTTACCGTGCAGTCGGCAAAGAAGAATGTTCCCTTCTTATTCATGATGATATACATACCCGCTACACGTTTCACACCCGGGCTCATGCCAATGATTTGGAGCGAAGGCAAAATTGTCTTTGAATAATCTTTGGTAAGACCAGAAACCAACGCATCGGCTTTGCCAAACTCCACCATCATGGCACCAAATGCATTGCGATCGCGCATTTGTCGCTCAGCTTCTTTCACTGTTATTCCCTTGCGTGCACGTTTTTCAAAATAGGCTTTGGCATAGGTGGCGGTCAGTTCTTTTTCTTCTCGCGGATCTACAATCTCGCAGCCGCTCAAATCTAAGTTGTGTTCTTTAATCAATCGTTCAATATCTACACGACTTCCGAGCAGAACTGGAATGGCAATTTCCTCGTCTTGTAAAATTTGCGCAGCCTTTAATATCTTGATATGATCTGCTTCCGCAAATAGTATTCGCTTTGGTTTTTTCTTGGCTAAATCAATTACGCGAGACGTAAGTTTTTGATCGATGCCTATTCGCTTCAATAGATCCGTGTGGTATTTCTGCCAATCGGTAATCGGATTTTTGGCAATGCCTGATTCAATAGCCGCTTTTGCAACGGCCGGTGAAACAGTGGTAATCAATCGCGGGTCGAGTGGTTTTGGAATGAGGTATTCGCGACCAAATTGAATTTTGTCAATACCATACGCTTGAAATACAATATCAGGCACAGGCTCGCGAGCTAATTCTGCTAAAGCATGTACGGCTGCCAGCTTCATGGCTTCGTTAATTTCCGTAGCACGCACATCCAAAGCGCCTCGGAAAATGTAAGGGAATCCGAGTACGTTATTCACCTGATTAGGATGATCGGAACGGCCGGTGCCCATGATTAAGTCTGGTCGCGTTTTCTTAGCCAGATCGTAGGCTATCTCCGGATTAGGATTCGCTAAAGCAAACACAATCGGATCTTTGGCCATCGCCAAAATATCTTGCGGTGTAAGGATATCAGCAACTGAAAGCCCGAGGAAAACATCGGCACCTTTGATGGCTTCTTGCAATGTGTTGACTTTGCGCGCGGTGGCAAACTCCAGTTTGCTGGCGTCTAGCCCTTGGCGCTCTTTGTGAATCACACCTTTGCTATCGCACATGATCAGATTTTCTTTCTTCAGACCAAGCGCCAAATATAATTTAGTGCATGACACCGCTGCCGCGCCAGCACCATTCACCACCAAAGTAATCTCTTCAATTTTTTTACCGACTACTTGCAGTGCATTGATCAACGCGGCACTGGAAATAATAGCGGTACCATGCTGATCATCGTGCATGATCGGAATGTTCATCTTCTCGCGCAACTCGGTTTCAATTTTGAAACACTCCGGGGCTTTGATGTCTTCCAGATTGACGGCTCCAAAAGTTGGTTCCAGCGATTTTACAATTTTGATGAAAGCATCGGGGTCTTCTTCATCAATTTCAATATCAAAGCTGTCGATGCCGGCATATTTTTTAAACAACACAGCCTTGCCTTCCATCACCGGCTTGCTGGCTTCTGGGCCAATATTTCCGAGACCCAATACGGCCGTGCCATTGGAGATGACGGCCACCAGATTTCCTTTGCTGGTGTATTTATAAACGTCTTCTTTATTGGCGGCTATTTCTTTGCATGGCTCGGCTACGCCAGGCGAATAGGCCAATGCCAGTTCAAATTGTGTACTAAGTTGTTTGGTGGGCACTACTTCAATCTTGCCCGGCTGCCCTTGGGTATGATAATCGAGGGCATCTTGTTTGCGAATTTTTATAGACATTTCTATTTCGGTAAAGATCGAAATTTACGATTTATCACCGAGACAGCAAGGCTTGTAAAAGCCTCCTAATGCGTCAAAAAGGAGGTCTCTGAAGGGTTATTATTTCATTAGCGGTAAGAATGGGCTCTCATCGGACTGTTTAATCCAAGCCTTTCCAAAATCATTCGATCTCTCGGTGAGCCGGAAGTGGTAATAATGCCCTTATCTAGTACCAGCACCTGATCACATTTTTGCGCCAGAGAGGCTTTAGTTGTGGCAATTATAACAATTCGGCTCTGTTTTTCTTTATCTAATAAATTCATCACAAACTGCTCCGTCAAATCATCCAACGAAAGTGTGGGCTCATCTAGCAATAGAATTTGGGGTTGTTTAAAAAGTACGCGAGCCAAAATAATCAACTGCCTTTGACCTGCTGATAGTTGCACACCATTGTGACCAAGTAGTGTAAGATAACTTCGAGGCAAGTCTTGAAAATAGTTGGCAAACCCGGTTCGTAAACAAAAACTAATAGCTGCTTTGGAATCATTCGGATGATGGCTTAAGGTGATGTTGTACAATAAGCTATCATTGAATATTTCTTGTGCGCTGTTTACGAAGCCTACCTGACCATGCCATGCAGGCACATCAAAACGCGACCAATGTATGCCATCGACTAAAATCGACCCGTCAGAAGGAAGAAGTTCCTTGTTTATTAATCGCAAAAGAGTGGTTTTGCCACTTCCATTCATACCTACCAGCGATGTCAATTCTCCACGCCTCAAGGTCATATTAATCTGCCTCAAGGGATGGCGTTGTGCGGAATAAGAAAATGAAAGACCAGAAACGACCAATAAGTTAGTGGAGTTGAATGCATGGATCATCGGCCACCTCGGATTTGTGATGAATGAGTAGGAGGTGTCTTCCCATTTCAAATTAGACTGCATATTCATTTCTTTTTAGGGTGAATCTGAACCAATCTATTGACCATTCCCTTTTTTGCTAGCGTCTCAATCTTTCTACATGATCAACCAAACATAAAAACTCATAAACAGCCAGACAGTTTTTAAGCCGTCTGGCTGCTGGGGAAGATAATAAGCGTATTCTATTTTTGTGTCTTGTCCTACATTCCATTTTTCTCTGTTTGCCGATGAATTTCAAAATCTCCTATCCAACCTCCGTTCTTACCATTGATGCCAATTTATTCTTTAATTTTTTGATATACCGAAAAGGCATTTCGCTATTGGGAAGGAAACTACGTCATTTAAGAGGGCAATGTCAATAACCTACCCCGTAAATGGGGTATGGACACTACCCCATTCTTGGAGTATCTTGCTAAAAAAAGCAGAAATGGATAAAGTAAATGCACTAGTGGTTGATGACGCCAAGCTATTCGCAGAATCTTTTGCACATCTGCTAACGGGGTCTACGTATATCGCCAAGGCCTGGGAAGCTATTTCTGCCGATCAGGGCATTTCCATTATTCGAAAACATTCCATACAAGTAGCATTTATCGATGCCCGTATGCCCGTGACGGATGGCATTCAATTGATTCTTCGTTTGAGACGAGATTACCCAAAACTATTTCTAATCGGAATGACAGGCTACAATGAGGCCTCTACATTAGCTGACTTGAAACACGCAGGTGTTCATGGTATTTTACTTAAACATCACACCGGTATTCAAGAAATCAATCAATGCCTTGAGACCGTTTTGCAAGGAAAATACTATTCTAACTCTACCGTATCGCTTACTAACACGGACATGCGATCGACCCTTAATTTAACACCACGTGATTTCGATATTTTACGCCTACTCTGCGAAGGGTTGGCTACCAAAGAAATTGCCGCCACATTACGTCTGCAACAATCTTCAATCGAAGATCATCGGAAACGACTGTTGCATAAAACGGGCACTAAAAACAGCACAGAATTGATAGCTTATGTGCTGCGCAATGGATTATTGTAGGGGCCGGGGTAACCGAAGTTCTATCACAAGTCCCTTAGAATTTATAACAAAATCTAATTGAGCACCAATACGCTTGGCACGGCTGCTCATTGTTTGCGAACCTGTATTTTTTTGTCTTCGAATAAAGCTTACCCCATCGTCTTTTACTTGAATAAACAAATCGTCTTTCCAACTGACAACAACAAATATATTATCACCCATGGAATGCGTAATTGAATTTTGAACTGCTTGTTGAGTTATTCTAAATATTTCACGCAAAACATCAGGTGCAATCGCAAATTCCCTTTCGGGATTTAATATCTCCAAACAAAGCTTACGGCCAACCAAGCGATCCATCGAACTACATAACCGTTGAATAACTTCTTCCAGTCGCAATCGGGCAAAATCAGGTTGTAATTCATTGGAAATATAATAACGTATTCCGCTCACAGCCATTTCCAAAGTATTCATCGCCTTAGTAATATCCGCTGCCACCTCCGGACGCAGGGGATACAAATTGGCATGTTCTAAGGTAAGACGAGCTGCAGCCAGTTTCTGCACTAAGTCATCGTGTAACTCGCGTGAAATACGCGTGCGTTCGAAGTAAATGATCTCGTCTATCGCCAAGACGTTTTCTTCATCGGAAAGAAGAGTAAAATCTTCAGGGCACTGCACAATGACACGGTTAGTGAGTTTCTCGTGCAACTGCCGAATCTCTCGCTCAAATGCCTCTTCTTTCAATCTCCAGGATGATGCTTCAATTTCAAATTGCTCGGTTCTTTTGATGAGTCTTTCCTTAGATTCTTCCATCGCCCTGCTCATGTTGGCGACTGCGTCCTGCGAATTTTGTCGGTATGAATACACCAGCACAAATGCCAGAATCGCAATAATTACTAACGAACCGATAAAAATTAACGACATTACTTAGGGCACCTCCAGATAGAGGCCTTATTTCCCTGTAAACTTAAAAGTATTTAGGATAACATCCAGTTCTCGCATAATCTCTCGCTGCTCTTTTCCTGGAGCGTAGGTAAATCCTTCAATATAATAGAGCAATCCGTTTTTTTCATCTACAAACGCATACGATAAAAAGGGGCCACCCATTGTTAAGTTGTTGGTACGCCACAACCCACGCATTTCTACCGCATACATTCCATGAAAATTAACTTCTCTGGTCATCACAGGTTTGTAAGAAATTTTGGTTTCTGTTATTAGGTACGATTGGAGCCTTTCCGGATCGCCAAACAAATGTTTCTTGCAAACTTCATCACGAAAAGCAATGAGGCTGTCTTTCTTAAACTGCCCAACCGATCGGTATGGTTTTCGGGCAATGAATATGTCTTTGTCATCTTTTGGATTGATTTGCCGAGCCCAGATAAATGCGCTGTCTGCTGTCACTAAGTCAAAACCAAACGGAATCTTTATTTCAGCTTTCATGCTCTTATGCATAATCTCAGCAACTCCTTTTAATTGCCCTGATTTAAATAATGTAGATGTCAATCTTTTTACTTCTGCCCGATCGAAATGGGAGGTTATCTTCTCTTGGTTACCTCTAATTTTTTTGATAAGCTCTTTTTCGGTGGTGCCAACCAAAAACATAACCTCTTGTCCTTTAGCAAAAAGGTTCGTAGACGTAGTCATAAAAAAAGAAGTGTCTGACTTGATGCGATCAATGGATTGTTGTGTAAACATGCCGCGCACCCGTTTTGCACCAGCTGCTTTTTGATCGAGTGTCACCGCAAAAATCAAATTTCTTCGTTGCTTCAGCACAAAATTCAATTTGCGAGGATCAATCCAGCGCATTCTAAAAATTGGCTCCGTGCGGTTGAGCACCAGCATATCGCGCGTAAACGTAGAGTCAATCAGCTTACCCAAAGGCCCATTCCATTGAGCAGAATCCATGATCAGATACATATCGCCAGGCAGACCTGATGCCGGTGGACCGCTCGTACCGCCACCCTTTTGGTCGGAGCATGAATACAGAGCAACTACTGCGGCTAAAAGAATAATTAACTTTTTCATTTTCGTTGGCTGGAAATGGGTTGAGATTCATATCCTAGAATCCCATTGACATCGAAATGTCACAAGAAGAAACAGCACTAGCAAATCTGCCGTGTTGTATTTAACCAATGACTAACTTTTGACCCGGCTTTAGCTTGTTTCCCTTCAACTTATTCAGGTTTTTCAGCTTTTCTACCGATACGCCCGGCAATCGTTTCGCAATTTCCCACAAGGTATCGCCCGGCTGAACTGTGTACGTTTTTGAATTTGACGGAAGTAGCGAATTCAACGAACGGGTAGACGCTGTAATGCGAACCGGGTAGGTCCAAATACTAAGCCGTTGCCCCGCTCGAATTGTATTTCCTGACAAACTGTTCCATTTTTTCAAATCTGCAACACGCACGCCATAGCGCTCAGCAATAGAACCCAATACATCGCCTGAACGCACTTTGTACATTTGCACTTCGCGTCCATAGGTACTTCCAGACATATTTTTCGCCAGAGATTCCAATTCTTTTTTACCGATACGTGAAGATGAATCTAAAATGAACTGCCGGTTTTGTTCAAGCGAGGATTTTGCCCACACCGGTATTTTGATCACATGATTCTTTCCATTATCGGGTAATGCACTACGCATTACCGAAGGATTCAAGCGTTGCATATCTTCCAAACAGGTGCCGGTTAAATTGGCAAATGTTTCGAAGTGAAGAAACTGCTTTACGTGAATGGTATCGTGCGGAGGCACTTCTTCTTTAGCCATTTCTACCAGATTATGCTCTTCGGTGTGATTCATCGCGTAAACGATGGCGATAAATTGTGGTACATACGATTTTGTTTCGCGCGGCAAGCGAGCATACACTTCCCAAAAGTTTTTCTTGTAACCGCTTCTACGAATGGCATTGCGCACAGTGCCCGGACCTGAGTTATAAGCGGCTAACACTAATTGCCAATCATGAAACATGCCATAAAGTTGAGCTAAGTACCGGCAAGCAGCATCAGTCGATTTTTCGGGATCCATACGCTCATCAATGTACCAATCATTGCTCAAGCCCATGTAGCGACCAGTGCCCGACATAAACTGCCACAAGCCCACGGCACGAGCACGTGAAGTAGCGCGTGGATTAAGACCAGATTCAATAATGGATAAGTATTTTAACTCATCGGGTAGATTGTATTCTTTTAATTTTTTCTCAAAAAGAGGAAAGTATAAATCCTTTCTACGTTGCACCATGCGAGTGTATTCCCGATCGCGAATAGTGAAATAATCAATGAAGGACTGCACTTTGCTATTGTAAGTCAGTTCGATGGTTTGTTGCAGACAGCCCAATCGATCTGCAATTAACTGCGGTGTTGCATCAGCCGGAATGTATTCTAAATTATTTGGCAATAAAAGTGTAGCTGTGGTGTCGATCGGTAAGATCAAATCTCCACCCAACGTATCTTTTACAATAATGTCTTGCGAAAAGGATGAAAACGAAATTAGAATAAACGACAACCTACATAGCCGTAAAGTGAATCGCTTGAATACATTATCTTTTTCCATACCCAAATAGTAATAAAGTTTAAAAAATAGTGCGCCTCTACCCTTCCACACGGAAAAAATCACTGTAAGTTCAGCAATATCTTCGAGAATTGAAACAGTTTTTCTTCCTCAAAGTCATCGGCCATAGCCTGTATGCCAATGGGCAATCCTTGTTGATCCTTTCCGCAAGGCACCGAAATGCCCGGAATTCCGGCCACATTAGCCTGAACGGAAAATAAATCGGCCAAGTACATTTCCACCGGATTATCTGAATGCTGACCCAACTTGAATGCGGTGGTAGGCGTAGTGGGTGTAACAATAAAATCGTAGGATTTAAAAATTTCTTTCATGCCGTCACGAATCAAGCGCCTCACTTTTTGCGCTTTGGAATAGTAGGCATCATAATAACTCGCACTTAATACAAATGTGCCGAGTAAAATTCTGCGTTGCACTTCTTTACCAAATCCTTCAGCTCTCGTTTTCTTATACATCGAAGCCAAGTCGGTTGTGTTGGGGCTGCGATAGCCATAGCGAACACCATCGTATCGCGAGAGGTTTGAACTAGCTTCGGCTGTTGCCAAAATGTAGTAGGTAGGCAACACATATTCATTCAATGGAAAATCAATGGCCTCCACTGTGTGTCCTTCGCTTTTTAGCAAATCTAACTTTCGTTGAATAGCTTGTTGAATTTCCGGTTGCAGAGCAGCAGAATTCAGCGTGTCGCGCATGTAAGCAACTTTGAATTTTTTAGAAGGCGAAGCAGCAACTGAATAAGAAGGAACCGGATTGCGTGAAACAGTGCTGTCAAATTCATCGGCACCGGCAATTATTTCTAACACAAGCGCTACATCATCTACACTTTTCGAAAAAATACCAATACAATCAAACGAAGAACCATAGGCGATGAGTCCGTGCCGCGAAATGCGCGAATACGTAGGCTTTAAGCCCACAATTCCACAGAAGGCAGCCGGTTGACGCACGGAACCACCCGTATCTGACCCCAGAGAAACATGGCATAAATCAGCCATCACGGCCACGGCAGAACCACCGGACGACCCACCCGGCACACGCGTGGGATCTATTTCGTTAAGAGTAGGGCCAAAAGCAGAGTTTTCGTTGGACGAGCCCATCGCAAACTCATCACAGTTTTGCCGACCTATGATGATGGCATCGGCATCTAAAAGGCGTTGAACGACTGTACCATTGAATTGAGAGATAAAGCCATCTAAAATGCGACTGCTCGCCTGTAGAGGATGATCTTTATAGCAAAGCACATCCTTGAGGCCGACAACCAGGCCAGCCAGTTTACCAGCGGTTCCGTTTTTTATTTTGAGATCAATGGATTCAGCACGCTGCAATGCTTCCTCGCGATAGACGCTGAGGAATGCATTGAGGTGTCTTTTACTTTCGATGTTGGCCAAGAAATACGTGACCAACTCCCGACAAGAAGTGATTCCATGTTGAAGATCGTGCTGGACTTGCGCGAAATTCGAGTAAGGTTTCAATGCTTATTCCTGATCAATCTTAGGCACTTCTTTGCCTGCATCATTCACCTCTTTCTTCACGTCCTTCACGGCATCTTTAAACTCACGAATGCCTTTGCCTAATCCTTTGGCAAACTCAGGTATTTTTTTTGCACCGAAGAAAATCAACACAAACAAGCCGATTACCACCCACTCGCCCATGCCCGGCATTCCAATCAAAAATAGTGTGCTCATAAAATTAAATTAAGATTGTAAAGATAGAATTAATTGTTTGATCCAAAAAAGCGTGCTTTTATGGGCGGTAAACCAATTTTATAATCATTCTGGAATAATCTCCTTCCACTCCGGCTTACGCATGGCCAAAAAATGATCGTTGGCCTCATGATATTCCAGCTTATCATAGAAAAGAGGGATCACATCGATGCCCTCAGTAGTCAACAGCCCCCATTTTCCAGCCTGGCTCACCAACAAAAAGCCGCTTTTCACTTCAGCTAAGTGGTCAAATCGAGCTTCAATTAAGACAAGGCCTGTAGCGGAGGCCAATCCGAACAATCCCTTCGTTTTAAACAAAAACTTACCATCGGGCAGACGTTGAACCGACTCATATTTTACATCCAGCACCGGTTTGCCGCTGGCGTTGATAACACCGGTTTTTCCGTTGCGCGTCACGATTGAAAAACCATTGTAAAACGGAGTGACCTTTTCATAATTGGGCTGAATGACCAGTTGATCTTGCTTGTTGAGAAAGCCCCACTTGCCAATCAATTTAACAGGTGCTAATCCCTCTCTAAAATCGGCCACGCTATCATATCGGTTGGCAATCACCAGGCTGCCTCGTGCGTCCACAAATCCAAACTTATCGTCTCTGCGGATGCCCAACAATCCCTCACTCAATTGAAACTCTTTAGCGGCCGGAGTTGTGAACGCTTCCGCGGAAGCGTAAGACACCGGCACATAGCGCATGCCATTGTAATCGAATTTATTTTGTCTGCCATCGGGAAGTATTTCTACCCAATGTGTCGACTCTAACTTCACCCGATAAGAAGTAAAGGAAATGACTTTCCCATCAAAACTTTTGAGAAATGAATTTTCCTTTTCGCGAATGAGATAGCACGCATCATTGGCCAATTGAATTGAAAAAGGTTGCGGAGCCAACTTCCAGTTTTCGCGGTGGTCGATAACACCATATTGATTTTTGAATTTTACTGCCACATAATTAGAGGTGCGATCACCGATAGAATCGAACACGCAATGAATAAACTCCTCGCCCCGCGTGTTCACAACACCATAAAATCCGCGACTGCGCACGACCCAACTTGAGCCGCTAAAGCGATAGAGCAACTCGTATTTTTTTTGCGTGGTGATTTCTCCTGATGTGTTAGCCAACTGCCAGCCTTCATTCTTTTCAAATAGCCGATAGCCGGTAGGTGTGAGTTGAATAGAATCGTACAGTACAGGAAAAATACCTTTTCCATCGGCATCAATAACTCCCAGTTTGTTTTTATGACCTACTAAAAAAACAGAAGGCTTAATTTCTTGCATGCTGCTCCATTGCAACGGCAAAATAATTCGGTTGCGCTCATCGAGCAAACCATACTTTCCTCCCAGAAAAATAATGCTGCGGTGCTGCGTTACAGAAACTAAATCATCGGCAATGATTTTGGAAAGCTCTTCGTTTTTGTGATTGAGGTATTTCCATTCTCCGGGTAATTGAACTTGTATGGCACCTGATTCTGTAATTTTTATTCGGCTATAGTGGGTTGGTAGTTTGATTTCGCCTTCGCGATTGATCAGTCCCTGCAATCCTTTTTGATAAATGATTGAGTAGCCCTTGTAAAATTGTGAGAGGCTATCGATGGTAAATTCAGTAATCGATTTTCCATCTTCGCTGAACAAAGCGATTTTGCTCTCGCGATTTTGCACTGCGTAGCGTAATGTGCCCAACGAAGTAATGCTTTTGTATTGCTGCGGAATGATGATTTGGTTTTGCAAATTGACCAATCCAAATTCGAAGCGCGTTCCATTCAAATTAAATACAATAGCACGCAGGCCGTTGATTTCGATACCATCGTATACAAATGGAATTCGCATCTCTCCCCGTAAGGAAATACAACCAAGCTTTTCAGCGATGGGGCTCATTTTCTTTCGTGCAATGATGTACTCACCACTTTTGTAAATGAGCTGTGTATAGAGAGGTTGGGTGATAAATTCTTTGTTGAGATTTATCAGCCCCCATTGCTCCTTGAGGCGATAGCCCGTGGTTTGACCTATCACCGAAAAACTTCCATCTGACCAGCCCAAGGCATCGAATGATGCGGGGATAACCACTTGCCCTTGTTCATTTTTAATTCCCTTCTTTCCATTTTCTTCAAAAAGCAAGTAGCCCTCTGCATGCAAAGACGCAGATAAGAGCCAAGCCAGAAAAAAAGGAATCAACTTCATTTGATAGTAATTCAGACAATTTAAGGATTCACCTCACAAATTTGCAGTACAAATGTAGGTACTAACAAGATATTTGGGAATTTTTTGGAGATTTGTACCGTTAAGTCAAAACCCGCCAAAGGGGTAACGAAAAACACTGCGAACTATGTACATCGAGCAACTCTATACTAATTGTTTGGCCGAGGCCGCCTACTACATCGAATCGGAAGGAGAGGCTGCCATCATTGACCCCATCCGCGAAACGGAGCCTTACACCGAGTTGGCGAAGCGCAGAAATGCTAAAATCAAATATATTTTTGAAACTCACTTTCATGCCGACTTTGTTTCCGGCCATATCGATCTATCGAAAAAGGTGAATGCTCCAATCGTTTACGGCCCAATGGCCGAAACAAATTATGACATCATCAGCGCAAAAGACGGTCAGGAATTTAAATTGGGAAAGCTGACTCTTAGAGTTTTGCACACCCCAGGCCACACACCAGAATCGTCATGCTATTTGTTATTCGATGAAAATAAAAAAGAGCACGCTGTTTTTACAGGCGACACACTTTTTGTAGGCGATGTCGGAAGACCAGACTTGCTGGATGGTGTGATGTCGCGCGAAGAGTTGGCGAGCATGTTGTATGATTCGCTCAATCAAAAAATCAAAACGTTGCCCGATGCCGTGATTGTTTATCCGGCACACGGCCCCGGATCGGCATGCGGAAAAAATATTGGCAAGGAAACATTCTCAACCATTGGCGAACAAAAGAAATTTAATTACGCATTGAAAGATCAAACGCGCGAACAATTTATCGCGCAAGTAACCGATGGCATTCTGCCGCCACCGAGTTATTTCTTTCAGGATGCGCGCATCAACAAAGAAGGATACAACTCCATTGACAGTGTAATTAAGGAAAACAATCGTCCGCTTTCTTTGAATGAGTTTAAAGTTGAAGTGAAAAACGGAGCTTTGATTTTGGATACCCGCAAAGCGGAAGTGTTTGAAAAAGGATTTATTCCTTCTTCGGTCAATATTGGCTTGAACGGACAATATGCAGTGTGGGTAGGCACTTTGATTAACATCCACACGCCATTGGTCTTAATTGCCGATGAAGGTACCGAATCAGAAGCGGTGCTACGACTAGCGCGCATTGGTTACGAAAATGTAATTGGCTATTTGCAAGGTGGGATTGCCGCATGGGATGGAAAGCTGGATACGGTTCGCTCCATCACTGCCGTAGAAATGAAAAAAGAAATGCAACACACACATGTGCTCGATGTGCGTAAGCATGGCGAGTGGAATGTTAGTCACTTGCGCGATGCTACTTTTCTGCCGTTGGCTAATTTTCCGGATAATTTAGCTACACTTGATAAACAAACACCTTATATCGTGCATTGTGGAGGTGGCTATCGCTCGATGACTGCAATCTCGATCATGAAAAATGAAGGCTTCACTAACCTTACGAACGTGTATGGAGGATTTGGTGCGATGGTGCAAGCCGGATTGGACGTAGTGACGGAAGAAGTGGCTGTTTAGTCTGCCAGAAATTTAATCACGTCATCTTCGGTGTCGATGTCGACAGCGCCTAAAGGAAATGGCACTGTAGCGACTTGTGACTTATTTTTAGTGATCAAACTTCGTGCTCCGTGGTCATCGGGCAATTGCAAGATGTGTTCAAACCATTCGCGCCCGAAAAGCGCGGGCACCCCTGCCCCATCGGCATACGCGGAAGCTACCATCGATGCTTCACCCTCCTGAAATTGATTTTTTAAATTCAGCAAGTGGGCAGAATGAATGTGTGGTTGATCGCAAACTAGAACGAGCACGCTATCGATATCCGGCATTTGTTGTAATGCATATCTTAGACCATGCTTGAGCGAATGGCCCATACCTTTGCTCCAATCCTGATTGACTGTAATACTTAATGGTAAATCGTTGATCTCATTTTGATGAGTTGCAGCATTGGCTCCTAGCACTACGAAGACCGACAATTTTGTTTCTAAAGCTGCGAGCGCCGTTCGCTTGAGTAAACTTATTCCCTGATAAATGAGCAGTTGCTTGCTTCTGCCCAGGCGTGAAGAAGAGCCAGCCGCTAAGATGATAATAGCCGTTGACATCATTCGTTCATTGACTTTGCGGCTAGAAAATCTTTCTCACCAATCGTATTATTCTCGGTATAGTCAGTGTCGACTGTTATTTTCCAAGTGCCATTGATCTTTTTGAGTACCACATGAAAGCGTCCAAAATAGATTTGCTGTGTACCGTCTGGTGCGGTGACCACCGTTTTATAAATACCGACTTCAATGGCATTATCTCCCTTGGCGATGCGCTCCGTAAATCGAAGCTCGAGCGTGCGTTTTAACTTGTTTTTTAATTCGTATGCATCGCCTTCCGATTGTTTTTTTAAATACTCGTCATACCCCCAGATTGTTTTGGCATCGCGTGGCGAGCGAACTACATCTTTTGAATGCAAAGCTAAAAATGCAACTGCATTGTGATCGCTAAAATACTGGATAAATGGTTCCCAAATTTGCGAATTGATTTCGGCTTGGGTTGACTGTGCATGCAAAGCCACAGAAAAACTCAATATCAAAAGTATGATGAAGATGCGCATTAGATAGTAATATAGTTTTTATGTTTTGTGAAGACATGAAACATAGCTAATAGACAAGTTTGCCTTTTTCAATATCAAAACACCTATTATCTACTCGTACACCAACTCACTGGCCTTAAAAATCGCTCTCCACTTTTCAACAAAATGATGTGAGATTGATTTTTCTTTGACAGTGACAATATTGATATATAAGGAAGAATCACCTTGAATAACGTAATACAATCTGGATTCGGGTATTTTGTGATGATGAAATCGAGGTGACTCAATTTTAAAAACAATCCAATGGTGCGCGGTTGCTTCATTCAATTCTATTTCGGTTACGGTAGACTTCGGTGCATTGAGCTTTACTTGCTCATACATGGCCATCATGATATTCTCCATCGGCACGTACTGTGCGCCTTTCATGGAAATCATGGTGCCTAGTATGGTCCACTGCTCATGTGTTTCTTTCTCCGGAATTAATTCCAGCACATGCATGGCTTTATCTTCCTGATCAGATCCTACCTTCCACTTGTGGTCATCTGGCCAAATAGTCTTCAGTTTCTCCTTCTTTTCTTGCGCATTGCCTGCCATTGCCAAAAGGAAGATCCCACAAAAAACAAAAATTGCACCTTTCATTATACTAGTGACTTTGTGTTCCCACTAAATCTGTTTTCTCATTCGGAGTACGCACATAGCTTTTTGTCTTTCGCTTCTCCATCTCTGTCAACTGTGCCGAACCAAACTTGGTTGTGTCTCCATTAAATACCACGCGCCATATTTTACCTTTCTTGGACTCTGAAATATAAAGCGATCCATCCGGCCCTTCGGCCAGTCCCATAGGTCGGTATCGCGCATCGCTCATATTTACAATCGTCTCTACGCCAGCAAAACCGTCTGCAAATATCTCCCAGTTTTCTGTCGCCACTCCATTTTCAAAAGGAACGAATGCAACAATATATCCGGCTTGTGGGTAGGGTCCACGATTCGTAGAACCATGAAAGGCTACGAAAGCACCATTGCGATAGCGAGGCGGAAACTGTTTGCCTTTGTAAAACAACAAATCATTTGGCGCCCAGTGTGCCGGAAAGCCCATCATGGGTAATGCGAAACGTGTATCTTCCTTTGTTCCATCACCACCATATTCCGGTGCCAGCATTCGTTTCTTTTTAAAGGGATCGTAATAGGTATACGGCCAACCATAATTTTCGCCCGACTTTATCTTCATGAATTCTTCTGAAGGTAAAACTGCATTTTGCCATTGACTATAATGGTCGGGTGCGTGGCCGTGTAAATAATCACGACCGTGTTGCACAGCATACAAACTATTGTGTTCATCATTCCACGAAAGTGCTACCACGCTTCGCAAACCAGTAGCATACAACTTGCCATCATCCTGATACTGGCCAGGTTTGTTTTCGTCAAAGCGCCATATACCTGCCTGATCTACTAATTGCTGACAAGGCATTTGTCCTTTGATGCCAGCTGTAGAGCCATGTGAATAAGCCTCCAGCGCTTCTGGAGTCCAGTCTTCGCACACATTGGTTGGTGCACTGAAAGTAACATACATGCCTCCGCGATTGTCAAATGCCAACGATTTTGCATTGTGCCATTGAATGGGGTGAAGATCAATTACCATTATTTCCAGTTTGCCCGCTGGAATCAATTCGGGAGGTGTCAATTTTTGGCGATACACTACCAACTCCGAACTAAAATAAAGATACCCATTATGAACACGCATCTCGGTAGCAAAGCTTCCGTCATTCGCATAGTCGCCAAAACGTTGAATGATATCTGCTTTTCCATCATTGTCGGTATCTCTTATTGCAACATTACCCCGATCGCCTTCAATAATTTTAAGTTTTACATATATGTCTCCATTGTCATTCACTGCCAAGTGACGGGTAGGGCCAACGCTATCTGCAACGACCAATGCTCCAAAACCATCCGGTAAAAACAAACCTCCATTATCAGCATCCGGCTTTGGTGTAAGTTTAGAGTCCCGCTGATTGCAGGCGAATAACAGAAGCGCGAGTGTCTGAAGAAAAAAGATTGAGCGCATAGGTGCTTGGTTCTGGTACCTACAAATATCTTGTATTTTTTAGAATGTACACGAGGTAGGGTTACTTTCTAAAAGCATAATGTCCGATTATTTTATACTCAAACAAAATATCTTCCTCCACTTGACCTTGACCAATATTGTGAATGATCAAACTCCGCTGACCATCTTTTGATTTGTGATTTGACACAATTCCAATATGAGTGATAGCTCCTCCCAAATTCCAGCACACGATATCGCCAGGTAAGTAGTCTATCGGTTCTTTACTTATTTTCTTGGTAGTTCCGAATCTTGAAAAAAAGGTCATCAGATTGGGCACTCTTCGATGATCGATATTTTTGTCTGGTTGCTTGAGTCCCCACTTTGCCGGATACTTAGAAAAATTTGCTTTCATATCCACATGCACTTCCTTTTGAAGATCGATCCCAAGTTTTCGATAAGCTCGAATAACTACATCCGTGCAAACTCCCCTATCAGCGGGAACATCTCCACCCGGATAACTGATTGAAAAATACGTGGGGTCGTATTCTACTTTTTGGTTTGTAAGTGAAAATGCCGCTTCCGCTAATTTCTTTGCGAATTCATTTTGTGCAAACAAGTCAGTAGCGAAGCTGCTAATGACCAGAATGTAGGAAATGTACCACCTCGAGCTCATCTCTGATGAATAGGGCCAGTCAGTTGTTTTAAAAATCCCGCTGGGCGTTTTGCAAAAACACTTTGTATTTCGGCAATAATGGAAACAGCAATTTCATCCGCAGCCTCTGCCCCGATATCCAACCCAATGGGTGAATGGATTCGATACAACTGTTCATCCGATAACTCCAATCCACTCTTTCGAAATTCTTCGTGCATTTTATCAAATCGCTTGCGCGGGCCAAGAATGCCAATGTATGGTGCCGGTGAATGAATGACTTTCTTTAGTACATCGCGATCATATTCGTAGTTGTGCGACATGAGTACACAGGCTGTATAACTTGTGATTTTAAAATCGCGATCGATAAACTCACGCTGGCACAACGATAACTTATCAACGCCCGGAAAAAAGACTGGTGCAATGTGTGCTACGCACTCATCGGTAACCTGCACTTCCCACCCCAGTGTTTTGGCCAATTGGCTAACTGGGCGTGCATCAAAGCCACCACCAAAAATCAATACAGAGACGGAAGGCTGAATCCACTCCAAAAAAACTTCCGCTTCACCTGAGAGGGCTACGATTTTCTGAGCGAATGATCTTTTGAGTTGAAACACTTCATTCAACTGTAGATGTAATTCGTCTTTTAATGTTGAATCGGAAATCGTGGATTGAATAATGCCGGATGAATCGCTCCACATTTTTTCGCCCACACCATTTTCAGCTCGAAAAACAGTAGCCATTACTACTGGTTCATTTCGCTGAATGATGGGTTCAAAAAATTGAGTTGGAATATAATTCTCTGAAAAAGGTTCGATCAACACATCAATCACGCCATTGCATCCCAGGCTAATGCCTAGATTCTGATTACTTTCTTCACGTGTGTCATAGGTAACTGTCATGGGTTGCTTGCTGGTCATCACCAGTCGCGCTTTGCGCAAGGCATCGCCTTCCAAACAACCTCCGCTGATGGAGCCTACCCATTTGCCATCATCGGTAATGAGCATGCGCGCTCCGGGGCTTCGATAAGATGAACCACTTACTTTCACGACAGTGGCCAAAGCCGCTTGCCTATTTAAATCTAGTTTTTTCCGTTCGGCTACGATGGCCTTCAACTCCTTCATTTCTTACGAATTCCTTTTCTAGCTTTAGTCGATGGGCAATTTATGAATACAGTTCCATGAAAAAGTTGCCATACAATTATTGCTTTTTGATTTCTTCCTCTTCGTTGTGCGCGAAATAATCTACATGGAATAAATGTCCTTCGTATTTCTTAAAGTAGACGGTATTACCCACATCGGTATTCTCATAATGGCTGGAGTGGCAATGTACTTTCAGTGTATCCCCCGCTTCTGTTTTTACAATGGCAATCCATTGTTCCTCCTGCGCAGTGGTGATGGTATAGTTTCCCCTGCGATTACCACCATAGGGGCCGCCAGAGTAGGTATGTGCCGGCACAAATATCTTTTCGATAATTACACCCTTCAGATGGTCGGGTTTTGAAAAGAGTAGATCGTAGACAAACAAACCCGCTCCAAATAAGAGAACGAAGGCAATCGTTCCGCCTATCCAACCCGAAACTCTCGACTTCTCTTGAATCATAAATTTGTTAATTGACCTGAAACTAAAATTACTAAAAAAAGAAGGTGAGCCACACTAATTCTTTTTAGAAACATAAAATGTAATTTTACAGTCAAACCTATGAACAAACCATTTACCATTGGCATTACGGGCGGAAGCGGCTCGGGCAAAACGTATTTTTTGCAAGGGCTTTCCGATCTTTTCAAACCCGAAGAAATCTGTTTGATTTCGCAAGACAATTATTATAAACCACGTGAACAGCAGCCGATTGATGAAAATGGAGTGAAAAATTTTGATTTGCCCGTATCCATTGATCGGGATGCATTTTTAAATGATCTCATCAAGCTCAAAGCTGGACAAAGCGTTTTCAAAAAAGAATACACATTTAACAACCCGGCTGCAGAACCCTCTTTACTTGAATTTAAAAGTGCACCTATTATAATAGTCGAAGGCTTGTTTGTTCAATATTTCGAAGAAATCGCTAAAGAAATAGACCTAAAAATATTTATCGAAGCCAAAGACCACGTAAAGCTGGGGCGCAGAATTCGCAGAGATCAGGTGGAGCGTGGTTATGACCTAGACGATGTGCTCTATCGCTATCAATTTCATGTAATGCCCATTTACGAAAGTCAAATTGAGCCACTCAAGCATTACTCTGATTTGGTGATCCCCAACAACAGCAATTTTAAAAAGGCCCTGGATGTAATCGCGAGCTTTCTAAAATCAAAATTAGAAGTTGCAAATTAGCCGGTAATGCCTAGTTTTGCCATCCGGAATTTGAAAGAGAGTAACTGAAAATGTCAAAAAAGGCGCTAAAAAGAGGGTTTTTACTGCTTGCCGGCATCTTGTCGGTGGCAGTAATTGTGCTTACCCAGTCTTTTTATAAGCCTGTAACTGACGAAAAAGCGAAAGCAAAAACCGAACAAAGTGATTCAAAAGATCAGGCCAGTATTCATGCGCCTTCGGATGTAGTTGCCAATGGCAATACATTAGCTATAAATGACAACTCGCAAATCATACCTCAACAGGCAGTTGTTTCCGAAGAGCCTAAAAAAGTAATTGCAGTTGTTCGCCAAAGTCTTTTCAAATTATTTCGTACGCTCTTTCGTACCACCATCGCGCCCAACGCGCCTTAATTTTTCTCTCATTTTTATCCTAATGTTTGCCGATTCGGTTTCACCCGAAGGCTGTTCATTATTTCTAAGTTTTTTCATTTAAATTTTATTTTCATATGCGTAACAAAGGAGTCGTAGTTGTACTCACCATTCTCATCACCCTGTTGTGTTTATATTACCTGTCGTTTACATGGGTATCTCGCAACATTCAAAAAGATGCCATTGCACAAGCCACCGATAAGGCTGGCAATTTAGATCTTACCAAAAAACAGAATTATCTGGATTCACTTTGGAACAAGACCGTTTATAACTTATTAGGTGCCGAATACACTTATAAGGAAGTAAAAGAAAGTGAATTGAATCTTGGCCTCGACTTGCAAGGAGGTATGCACGTGGTTTTGGAAATCTCTCCGATTGACATTATCCGCGGACTGAGCGGCAATAATCAAGATCCTGCCTTCATAGCTGCTTTGCAAAAAGCCAGCGAATTGCAAAAGTCGAGCGATTCAAAATTTAGCGCCTTGTTTTTCAAAGCATTCAAAGAAGCTAACCCTGACAAATCATTGGCTTCTGTTTTCACGTCCTCATCAAATAAAGATCGCGTGAAGCTAACTGATAGCGATGCGGATGTAATGAAGTTTTTAGATAAAGAAATCGAAGAAGCGATTGATCGCTCATTCACCATCTTGAAAACACGTATTGACCAATTCGGAACTTCGCAGCCGAACATTCAACGTTTGCAAGGCACCGGAAGAATTCAAATCGAAATTCCGGGTGCTGATAACCCGCAACGTGTTCGCAAATTATTGCAAGGGGTAGCACGCTTAGAGTTCTGGGAAATTGTTGAGCCTACTTATGATCCACAACTAGGACAAGCATTAGGAGCCATCAATCAAATGCTTTTGAAAGAGCAGAATGATTTGAAGGCAGCGAATAAACCTGCAGCTACCGCTGAAACAAAAGCTCCTTCCGATTCAACCAAGTCTGACTTGGAGAAAGCATTGAGCACTGCCGCAAAAGATAGCACAGGCACATCTGCCTTAGATTCATTGCGTGCCGCCAGCGCATCACCACTCTTTGCATTGTTCAGCCAAAATATTCCTTTCTATTATCAATTAAAGGATACCGCTGTTATCAACAAAATTCTTAGACGCCCAGATGTGCGCGCTATGTTGCCACGTACTGTTGGATTCTTTTGGGATGTAAAAGCTAATCCGGATGTGACCAAAGGTATAGATGACATTCAATTAAACTTTGTCAACATTGGAAGGAACGGAAAACCACTCCTCACAGGCGAAGTAATAAATAATGCACGTTTAGATGTGGATCAATTCTCACGTCCAGCGGTAAGTATGACAATGAATGCTGCGGGTGCAAAAACCTGGGCAAAGGTAACTGCTGCTGCTGCTGCCAAACAACCTCAAGGTAGAATTGCCATTGTACTTGACAATTACGTTTACACTGCACCTACAGTAAACGGAGAAATTCCAAACGGGAATTCGCAAATCAGTGGGTCGTTCACCAATGAAGAAGCCAAAGATTTGGCGAGTGTGTTAAAAGCAGGTTCACTACCCGCCCCGACTAAAATTGTTGAACAGGCAATCGTTGGTCCAACATTAGGTCAGGTAGCACAAAGCCAAGGCTTAATCTCTATGGCTTGTGGTTTGGCGCTGGTCGTATTATTCATGTTGGCTTATTATGCCAAGGGTGGTTGGGTAGCAAACATCGCATTGTTGTTCAACGTGTTCTTCATCTTAGGAATTTTAGCGCAGTTCAATGCAGCCCTTACCCTTCCGGGAATTGCGGGTATCGTATTGACGATGGGTATGGCGGTGGATGCGAACGTATTGATTTACGAACGTATTAAAGAAGAATTGGCAATCGGCAGAAAATTGCGTGACGCCATTAAGTTAGGTTTTGATCGCGCCTTCATGACGATCTTCGACTCGAACTTGACGACCTTGTTCACCGCAGCCGCTTTGTACATTTTGGGCCAGGGTCCAATCAAAGGTTTTGCCATTACATTGATCATCGGTATTAGCTGTTCATTCTTTACAGCCGTTTACATTTCACGTTTAGTGGTAGAGTGGATGGTGCGCAAAGGAGACGATGCCAAAGTTTCTTTTGAAACTCCTATTTCACATATAATTAAAAAACGCAAAGAATACAACTTCATCGGAAACCGTAAGAAGGCATATATATTCTCTGCTTCGTTTATCACAGCCGGTATGATTCTGGTGGCGGTGCAGGGCCTCAACTTTGGTGTAGATTTCAAAGGAGGCAGATCGTATATCGTTTCTTTCAAAAAACCAGTTGAAGCAACTGCTATGCGCAATGCATTGGCCGAGAGTTTTGAAAAGTCTGGAACTGAAGTGAAAAACTACGGTGGTAATAATGTAGTGAAGGTAACAACCTCTTATTTGATTGAAGATGAAACAGACGGAGCAGACGATAAAGTGAAAGATGCATTGGTAGCGGGTGTTACTAAATTTACCGGTTTGCAGTTTAGCGAAAATGATGCCTTGATTGATAACACTCACTTTACCATTTCATCCTCATCAAAAGTAACAGCTACAATTGCCGATGACATTAAGAACTCTTCCGTAGAGGCCAGTATTCTTGCTCTGGTGCTGATCTTCTTATATGTATTGGTGCGATTCAAAAAGTGGCAGTACAGCTTAGGAGCTGTAATCGCTTTGGCGCACGACTCGTTGTTTGTGATCTCTGCTTTCGCTTTTGCGAAACTGTTTGGATTTGCATTTGAAATCGATCAGGTATTCATCGCAGCGTTGCTGACCATCATTGGTTACTCCATCAACGATACTGTAATTATCTTCGACCGTATTCGTGAATTCTTGGGCTTTGGTGCATCGCACGACCGAAAGGCAGTATTCAATGACGCGATCAACAATACCTTAAGCCGCACCTTGATCACTTCCGGAACAACCTTGATTACAGTAGTTGTTTTATTATTCTTTGGTGGTGAAGTGTTGAGAGGTTTCTCATTTGCATTGTTTGTTGGCTTCGTGATCGGAACATATTCATCCATCTTCATTGCAGCTCCGGTTGTAATCGATTTGGATAAGAGCCCTGATGGCGAAGTGAAACCTGTAAAGGCTTAGATCTAACTTTATTAAATGAATAGCAGGCGGCTCAAAACGAGCCGCCTGTTTTATTTTAGCGAAGGCTGGTTAAAAACTCAATCAACTTAGCTACTGCTTTACTGCGGTGGCTGATTTTATTTTTCTCTTCCAGACTCATCTCTGCCAAAGTTCTATTGTATCCATCAGGAAGAAAAAGAGGATCATAGCCAAAACCTTCTGTACCACGTTTGTCATGAAGTATCTGACCGCGCAAAATTCCTTCAAACTGCTGAGTGGTTTGCGGTGTAACAAGTGTAATGACAGTTCTGAATTGCGCGCTACGCATAGTAACGCCATTTAGGTTTTTCAATAACAGATTCATGTTATCGTCAAAACTGCGTTGAGGACCGGCATAGTGTGCAGAGTCTACACCAGGTTCTCCATTCAATGAATCGACTTCCAATCCGGAATCATCGGCAAAACACGGCACATGGTATTTCTGAAAAACATAATTCGCTTTCTGAAATGAGTTACCCGGAATGGTACTTTGCTCTTCCGCCAATTCCTCTAGGCAACCAATATCTGATAAACTTAAAATGGTGTACGAACTATCCAATAGAGCGCATACCTCTTTAATTTTGTGCTGATTGTTAGTAGCAAAACAAATCCTCATTATTTACTGATCACTTTCTGTATCTCTACTTCAAACACCACGTTGGTATTGGGAGGCACACCATATTTTTCATATGATCCGTAGGCTAAGCCGGATGGAGCGTAAAGTATTGCCTTGGTTCCTTCTTTAAAAAATACCAAGCCCTTTTGCCAAACCTTAAGTGTTCCGGTTTTATTTAGTCGATAACTTTCCGGTGTCGTGGATTGATAAAAGACTGCACCTGTAGAGAGGATCTTTCCCGTGTAATAGATCACCACAGAATCAGAAGCCAAAGGAGCAATCGTATTGGCATCTTTTGGTGGTTGAGTAATTTTATATCGCAGCCCAGATACATCTTTCAATGCGGTGATTGAATTGTCTGCAAGATAATCGTCAATACTTGCAATGTCTCTTAACAGTTGCTTAGTGTATTCCGGAATTACCTTGACTAACTTCAAATGGATGATTAGATTAGAATTACGTGGTATCGCACCTGCCGGATAAGCACCATAGGCTAACCCTGAAGGAATATATAATTCTAGAGTCGCGCCTTCACCTACATTGGGTAGTTGGTATTGAATCGCCTTAATTAGTTTGCTGAGTAAAAAAGTGCCTGTTACATTTTTGTTGATGGTATCACCACGCATGATAATGGTGGTATAGTTAATTATCACAGAATCTTCCAACACAGGTTTAAACGATGAACCAATATTAGAAACAACATACCGATACCCTCTTGAATCTATTTCAGCAGCAATATTTTTTTCAGCCAGATAGGAATCCACTAGCTGAATATCTTTTTGCAACTGCTGCTTACTTTCCGGAATACTTTCTTCGCTACAGGATAAGAGCAAAATCATTATTCCCAGAGCGAAGAAAGTTTTCATAAAATATTAGTGGCTATTCAACTGCCGTTAATTCAATTTCAAAAATCAAATTAGCTCTAGCGGGCACTTTTCCATCCGTGGTACCAGTGTAACCATATGCCATTGTTGATGGAATATAAAACGTTGTCTTCCCTCCAACCTTCATAAATTTCATTCCTATTTTTAGTCCCTTGATTAGATCAGATAATTTAGTTTTAATGGGTGATGTGGAAGTCTCGAATATACTTCCTTCCTCTGCACCATTTATCAACTTGCCCGTATACTTAAAAGATACAGAACTTGCATCTGTTGGGGAGGCACCTGTACCAACTAGGGTGGTCTGATATCTCAAACCACTTGGGTCGCGGAGAGTATTAATAGATTTTGCTGATAGAAAGGTATTGATAGCTACCGTATCTTTTTGCAATTGAGAAATAACCTTTACCAGCTCAATTTCATAAATAAGGTTTCCATTCGCGGGAATTGAGCCATATGCATAAGGTCCATATGCCCAGCCCGATGGTATATATAAATTTGCCTTAGAACCTTCATTTATTAAGGGCAAACCAATTTGCCAGCCAGCAATTTCACTTCTACCTACCAGAAAAGATTTAGTGGTTTTTTCTATCTGAGTCTCCGATGGTAACAATTTTAGCGTGTAGTTCATCTTAACTGAGTCATCCCATGTTGGCATAATACCAGTGCCAATAGAAGTAAAGCTATACCTTACTCCGTAATCGTTGGGATCCGTTGGGGCTGTAATACCCTTACTAACGATGTACGTGTTTATGATTTCCTTATCCTTCTTTAATTGCTCATCGAAGGTAGGCCCTGATGGCGAATCCAATGAGCAGCCTGTTACAAGCGCTGCTCCAATAATAGAGGCTAAATAAACTAATCTGTCTTTCATTTTTTAACATTTATATCAACCATCTCCATATCAAAAACCAAAATGGAGTTTTCTACAATAACATCACTTCTGCGCTGATTCCCATAAGCCAAGGTTGAAGGTATGTAAACCTGAACTTTTGCACCTTTGTTCATCAATTGCAAAATCTCAACCCAACCTTGAATCACCGGAGGGTAACCACCAATCTCTACATCATAGGGTGCATAGGTACGACCCGGCATATACACGTTATTGCTTTTTGCATCTGATTCAATACTAGTGTCAAAGTATTTTCCATTGAGCAAATAACCGCTATAGTTCACTTTTGCCAAATCGCCCATCTTGGCGTTGTTGCCCTTGCCTGTTTTAGTAACAACGTAACGTAATCCTGATTTTGTCTTTAAAGCGGTAATATTTTTTGCTTTCAGGTAATCATCTATTGCCACTGTGTCTTTTGCCAACTGAAGCTCTTGTTCACGCATCATTTTTTCGTTTTGCTTGGCAACCAATTCCTCTTGCAGTTTTTTAATTTGCTCTTGATCCAAAATTTCCTTTACACCAATTAGAAACGTGAATGCTTTAGTCGTATCAACATTTGGAGGAATGGGCTGACGGAAAGTAGCCTCAAACAATTTTTTTGCGGGCACTTGAAAGGAAACACTATCTCCCTTTGTCAACATTTTGATTACTTCCATCACCGCATCGCCAGCAGGCACAGTTCCTTGCATTTGCACCACTGCAGGGAAGTCATTTTTGCGAGAATCATTCCAAACTGAATCTTTACCATCTTTAAATACCAAATTCATCACCATGAACTTTCCTGAATCCACCTTCACTCCATCGCCTTTGCGCAACACAGTAAATTCAAACCCGGATGGGGTCTTTTTGGAATTAGAACAAGAAGCCAGTAATGCTGCAAAAAATAAAAGCAAAAGAGAATTTTTCATTGGTCGTTTTTAATTGGTAAAGAATCTATTGATTTAATAATGTTTTATACTCAGGCAAAATTGATAAAAATTTTTGCAATGTTTCTTCTAAAGTTAGTCTCGATTGGCCACCAGACGCATTTTTGTGCCCACCGCCTTCAAAATGTTTACGAGCCAGTGCGTTTACATCAAAATCGGCCAACGATCGGAATGACAATTTGATTTCCTCTTTTCGGTCATACATCAACACAGCCATTTTCACTCCTTTTATTGACAGGCCATAATTAACCAGACCTTCCGTATCTCCGGTTTGGGCGCCAAATTTATTCAGCTCATCTCCTGTTAATGTGATATAAGCGGTATTGTATTCCGTTAGCACGGTCAATTTTTCGCTGAGCACATAACCCGTCAACCGAAGCCGCTCCAGCGAATTGGTATCATAAATCTTCTTTGCAATCTCACTGGGGTTCGCGCCAAAGCGCACCAATTCCGAAGCAATTAAAAACTCTCTTTGCGTAGTATTATTGTGACGGAAACCTCCTGTATCGGTCATTAATCCGGCATAAAGGCAACTTGCCATGTCTGAATCTATTGATTCGATCGTATCCAGTTCCTGAATAAGTTCGAAAATCAAACCGGCAGTAGACGCTGAAGAAACATCCCACTTTTCAAATTGGGCAAATTTCTCAGGTTCGAGATGATGGTCAACGAGTACTTTAGTAGCTGATGATTGCTTCACCATTTCACCCACTTCGTTGATTCTCTTCAAACTCGAAAAATCAAGGCAAAAAATGATATCGGCTTGCCCCACCAATCGGGCCGTTTTTAGCTCTGGTTCCTTGTTGGTTTTTGATAATGCCGTTACAATTTCTTTAAGTGGCATCCAAGCCAAAAAATCCGGGTAATCGCTGGGTGAAATAACATCTACCGAATGCCCTTTTTTAATCAAAAATCCCGCAAGCCCTAACGAAGATCCCAGCGCGTCAGCATCGGGCTTAAAGTGGGTGACAATAACCACTTTTTTAGGGCTGGCTAGTAGTGAGCGAAGGGCGTAAATATCATTCATGGCGAAGGGGCAAAAATAATCAATGATTCTGGATTCAGGCTTCTCCTTTCTGTGTTCTTTTGATACTTTTGCGCCCAAATTATTTCATATCAGAAACCTCAAAAAACAACTAAAATGGCAGGAAACAGAACTTTTACAATGATTAAGCCTGATGCAGTAGCTGCAGGAAATGCTGGTGCAATTACCAAAATGATCGAAGCGGCAGGTTTTCGCATTGTATCGATGAAGAAAACACGCCTGAGCAGCGAATTGGCAGGCAAATTTTATGAAATCCACAAAGAGCGCTCTTTCTATGGCGAATTGGTTGCTTACATGTCATCAGGTGCTATCATTCCGATGATTTTGGAAAAAGAAAATGCCGTTGAAGATTTTAGAAAATTGATCGGTGCTACCGATCCAAAGAAAGCAGAGCCGGGTACCATCCGCGCACTTTTTGCAAAATCTATTGATGCGAATGCTATTCATGGTTCAGACTCTGATGAAAACGCTGCAATTGAAGGAAGTTTCTTCTTCTCACAATTCGAACGCTTCTAACAAAAGTTATCCATTATCGGTTATTAGATGTCTGATAACCGATAACGGATTTGTTACTAACTAAAAACTGACAACCACCAACGAATGATCGATCCAACCTACTCCGAAAAATTTGAAGCTCGCCACAATGCCCCTAATGCTGCTCAGATTGCTGACATGCTGAAAGTGGTGAAGGCAAGCTCAGTTGATGAACTTATCAACCAAACTGTGCCCGCAAAAATTCGCCTCAAAAAGGCTTTGAACTTGCCACCTGCACAATCGGAGTATGCGTTTTTGAACGAATTCAAAAAGCTGGTTTCAAAAAATAAAATTTACAAGTCATACATCGGCACGGGTTATTACAATTGCATTACACCCGGTGTAATCCTTCGCAACATCTTGGAAAACCCGGGATGGTATACGGCTTACACTCCGTATCAAGCTGAGATTGCACAAGGACGTATGGAGGCGTTGATCAACTATCAAACGATGATCATTGACCTGACGGGAATGGAAATTGCGAACGCATCTTTGTTGGATGAAGCAACTGCCGCTGCTGAGGC
The DNA here is from genome assembly GCA_016191555.1 of Bacteroidota bacterium. Classification (GTDB taxonomy): domain Bacteria; phylum Bacteroidota; class Bacteroidia; order Cytophagales; family Cyclobacteriaceae; genus ELB16-189. The sequence goes on along the minus strand of JACPVX010000051.1, from coordinate 120,341 downwards.
TTTACACTTATTACACGCTTCGCGTAAAGCAACTAAGAAAGATGCGCATCAGTTTTTTGTGGATGAAAATACGTTTCCACAAGTCATCGATTTGCTACGAACACGCTCAGCTCCAATTGGTGTAGAATTGGTGGTAGGTGATGTTTCTAAATTAGATATTACACAACCAAACTTGTTTGGCGTATACATTCAAAACCCAAATAACGATGGCGAAATAAAAGATTATACCGCATTCATCGAGTCAGCACACGAGCGCGAAGTATTTGTAGTCGTAGGCGCGGATATCATGAGTTTGCTTTTGGTAAAATCGCCCGGAGAAATGGGAGCAGATGTAGTAGTGGGTTGCTCACAACGTTTTGGTGTTCCGATGGGCTTCGGTGGTCCGCATGCTGCGTTCTTCGCCACGAAAGATGAATTTAAGCGCCAGATGCCGGGACGTATCATTGGCATTTCGCAAGATGCGCAAGGCAATCCGGGCTACCGCATGGCGTTGCAAACACGCGAGCAACACATCCGTAGAGAAAAGGCAACTTCCAACATTTGTACGGCACAAGTACTACTTTCCGTGATGGCCAGCATGTATGCCGTATATCACGGCCCTGACGGTTTGAAAAAAATTGCCGGACGGATTCATGGCTTAGCGAAAGTGCTTGACAGCAATTTGAAAGCAAACGGCTTTAAACAAGTAAACGAAAATTATTTCGACACATTAAAAATTGCAGTAGCCGATAAAAAAGTAATCGAAGCTGCTGCCAATAAACTCGAATTGAACTTCAGATATTTTTCAGGAAATTTTGTTGGAATATCCATTGATGAAACAACAACTCTGAAAGACATTGAAAATATTTTAAATGTATTTGGAATCACCTCGATGAAGAATGAGGCTGTTTCAAGTTCAGCAGTTTCATCAGCCTTAATTAGAAAGTCCAATTACCTCACCCACCCTGTTTTCAATACATACCATAGCGAGCACGAAATGCTTCGCTACATTAAAAAATTAGAAAGCAAAGATTTGTCGATGGTGCATTCGATGATTTCATTGGGCTCTTGCACAATGAAATTAAATGCAACCACCGAAATGATTCCCGTAACCTGGCCGGAGATGGGGCACATGCATCCATTCGCGCCAAGCAACCAAACACAAGGTTATTCTGAAATTATTGCCAACCTTGAAAACTGGTTAAAAGAAATTACTGGCTTCACGGGTGTTTCATTACAACCCAATAGCGGTGCGCAAGGTGAGTATGCTGGTTTATTGGTAATCCGTGCATACCATCAAAACCGTGGCGATCATCATCGCAACATCGCACTGATTCCTTCATCTGCACATGGAACGAATCCAGCTAGCGCGGTGATGGCCGGCATGGAAGTAGTTGTTACCAAATCGGATGCTGAAGGAAAAATTGATGTGGCCGATCTGAAAGCAAAAGCCGAACAGTATAAAAATAATCTGGCTTGTTTGATGGTAACCTATCCATCCACACACGGTGTGTTTGAAGAAGCTATTGTCGAAATCTGTGAAACGATCCACCAAAATGGCGGACTTGTTTATATGGATGGTGCGAACATGAATGCGCAAGTGGGGCTTACTTCACCTGCTAACATTGGTGCTGATGTTTGCCACTTAAATTTGCATAAAACATTTTGCATTCCGCACGGAGGTGGCGGCCCCGGCATGGGTCCTATTTGCTGCAACGATAAATTGAAACCTTTCTTACCAGGTCATGCTGTGGTGAAAACCGGTGGCGATCATGCAATCACAGCTGTATCGGCTGCACCGTATGGAAGTGCAAGTATTCTGGCAATCTCTTACGCGTATATTGCCATGATGGGTGGTGAAGGACTAACGAATGCCACGAAGTTAGCAATCCTCAATGCTAACTATATTAAAGAAAGATTGAGTGAGCATTACAAAATTTTGTACACCGGAACTCACGGTCGCTGCGCACACGAAATGATTGTAGACTGCCGCGACTTTAAAAAATTCGGAATTGAAGTAGAAGATATTGCGAAGCGCTTGATGGACTACGGCTTCCATGCTCCTACTGTTTCTTTCCCTGTAGCAGGCACACTCATGATCGAGCCAACGGAAAGCGAACCAAAAGTAGAGCTTGATCGTTTCGTAGATGCGTTGATTGAAATCCGTAAAGAAATTCAAGAAGTGGAAGAAGGCAAAGCGGACAAAGAAAACAATGTTTTGAAACACGCGCCTCACACCGCAGCTGTAATCACTGCCGATACATGGGATCGTCCTTACAGCAGACAGCGTGCAGCGTATCCACTTTCGTTTGTAAAAGAAGCGAAGTTCTGGCCAAGTGTAAGTCGCGTAGACAACGCGTATGGTGATCGGAATTTAGTTTGCAGTTGCCTGCCGATCGAGAGTTATACTAACGCATAATTGAACTTCAAATTCGCAGCCTGCTGACAGGCTGCGAATTTGATATATTGCTGGCAATGAAAACTACACTTCATCTGTTTCTGATTTGCGTTTGCTTTACCAGCTTTTCACAGAAAAGCGCCTACAAAGGCCTGCCTTCCCTTGTCTGGCCGAAGTTATACAACATCGAATTTCAAAAAGAAAAAGATTTCAACAAGCCTGTTTTCTCGAAAGAGACGAAGCTGTTAGCCAACAAAATTATTTCATTACCGGGCTACATGGTGCCTTTTGAAAATGGCATGAAAGGAAGTCACTTCATGCTTACATCACTGCCTCTCAATGCCTGTTTCTTCTGTGGCGTTGGCGGCCCTGAAACCATTGTCGAAGTTTATCTGGCGAAACCGATCGGCTACACAGACAAACCAATAGAAGTAAAAGGCAAACTGATTCTCAACGATAAAAATCCCGACAAAATGATTTACATCTTGGAGAATGCAGAGATGATGGGAGAAATCGATTTTTGATTTCTACTTCAACCCATACTTATCCATCAGAAAAATCAAAGCAGCCATCGAAGCGGAACCTAATTCCAATTCGCGTTTATCCACTTTGTCAAAAGTATCTTCTGGTGTGTGGTGAATGGTAAAATATCTTTGCGAGTCAGGTAAGAATCCAATTTGAAACACACCCTGAGAAATCAGCGGGCCAATATCTGCTCCGCCACCTTCCTGATTAAAATCCCAAAGATCATAAGGCTCAAATAGATTCTTCCATCCGCGGATAATCGATTTCACTTTATCATTGCCCGACATCGTAAATCCACGCGGAGTGTATCCTCCTCGATCCGACTCCATGGCAGCAATGTGATTCTCTTTATTCTTCAAAGCTAGTTCGGCATACTTTGTTCCTCCGCGCAGGCCATTCTCTTCATTCATGAACATCACTGCGCGGATCGTGCGCTTTGGTTTGTAACCCATGGCTACAAACAAACGCAGTGCCTCGATAGACTGTACGCAACCCGCTCCATCGTCATGGGCGCCTTGCGCTAAATCCCACGAATCTAAATGGCCGCCCACCACGATGATTTCATCTTTGTATTCACTTCCTTTTATTTCGCCCACTACATTAAATGAAGGAGCATCTTCTAAAACCTGACAATGAGTTTCTAAATAGAATTGTAACTCTTTTTCATCTTTCAGTATCCGACTTAATAGATCCGCATCTTTGGTACTAATGGCCACACCCGGAATTAGCTTTACCCCTGTAACATAGCGCATGCCTCCTGTATGAGGATATGGCTCAATACCGGAACCCATCGAACGTACAATCACCGCAACTGCACCCAGCTTGGCTGCTTCAACCGCTCCGTTGCCACGTTGATCTACCGCACCACCGTAAGCCGCGAATGTGTTGATCTTAGTCGGATCCATCGGACGATTAAAGAAAATAATTTTGCCCTGCACTTTGGCGCCCAATTGTTTTAGCTCATCAAAGTTTTTGACTTCAATTACACTGGCAGAAATTCCGGAAGGCCCTGTACCAATGGAACCTCCTAAAGAGGTAATCACAACTTCACGTGTTCCAATCTTTTTTGAGTTGATAATGCGACCAATCTCTTGTTGACCTCGAACCCAATGTGGCACCATCACCGGCTGCAGCCATACTGAATCAAATCCTAAGTCTTCCATTTTGTGGCGGCTCCATTCAACTGCCGCTGCCGCTCCCGGTGATCCCGACAAACGTGGCCCAATGTTTACACAAAGTTCGCGGAGCATCTCATAGGATTTTCCCTGCGATAAAGCCTGGTTGTAAATTTCTTTGATCGTTTCCTGATCGCTGGATTGCGAAAATGCGAGTGTCGCGAAGAACATGAAGAAAAGCGTGAGTATGCGTGGCATGGTCGGTTTGATTAAATTGAATGTCAAGTCAAAACAAAGATTATAAAATTGATGATGTAAATGGCATAATATTTTACAAAAGGTTGAGAAACCAAAAGCCGGTAACGTAACTTCGTTGCTCAAATCCCTCGACTTATGGCATATCTATTTGATTCATTCGATGGGTGGAAAAATTATTGCAATACCACTCAAACCTTATTAGTGAAAGCTGTATTGGAATACGAGCTCGAACAAAAAGGAAGGAGTGAAACCGAAATTTGGCAGGGGCTTTCCACGGCATGGAGCGTGATGAAAGATGCTGTTCAAACTGGTTTAACCGAGGATATGACTTCGCGCTCCGGAATGATCAACAATGGCGCTAAGAAAGTTTATAACTATCCTACTCCCGTTCTCTCGAAAGAATTTCAAAATTTGATCTCACGTGCATTAGCTGCCAAAGAAGTAAACTCGTGCATGGGGCGCGTGGTGGCTGCGCCTACGGCTGGGGCTTCCGGCATTATGCCAGGCGTTCTATTTACCCTTCAGGAAATTCACTCAATCGATGATAAAAAAATTTTAGAAGCCATGCTTTTAGCTGCGGGCATCGCGCTGATCATGGAACAAAAAGCTTCTATAGCCGGAGCAGTAGGTGGTTGCCAGGCTGAGACGGGCACAGCTGCCGCCATGGGCGCTGGTGCCATCGTTTATTGCTTGGGTGGTGATACCGATCAAATTTTTAATGCGGTGGCCATCACGGTTCAATGCATGTTGGGTTTAGTATGCGATCCGGTTGCTGGCCTGGTAGAAATTCCTTGTGTTGTGCGCAACGCGAGCGCGGCTGCTATCGCTAATAGCTCCGCACAAATTGCGTTGGCGAATGTGAGTAGCGTTATTCCCGTAGATGAAGTGATTGAAGCGATGGGCGAAATTGGCGCCAGCATGGAGACTCGCTATAAAGAAACGGCATTGGGCGGTTTAGCTGCTACCAAAACCGGCCAAGCCATCTCTAAACGTGTATTGATTCGTGACATTGAAATGCTACCCGATGAGGGCCAATAGTAATGCTGACTGATATTTAGAGTCAGTCAATCACCTGATTATAATATCAATTATATATTTTTGTTTCCAGCTAAATACACTCAATGCAATGAAGATTTTATTACCTATATTTTTAATATGTACGCTGTCGGTCAGCGGGCAAACACTTACACAAAAGAAAATATCCATTTACAAAACATTTGGAGGTGTTGTATACGAAATGGACACGTTACAATTGAGTAGCAAACAAGTTGGGATGCTTCTGATGCAAAATCAGGAAGCCTATCACGAATTTAAAATTGCCCGCAGCCAATCTACGATCAGCAGTATTCTTGGCTTTAGTAGTGGGTTGTTAGTAGCCGTTCCATTGGTGACAGCGGTGGCCGGTGGTCAACCCGAGTGGATTTTGGCGGCAGGAGGCGGAGCTCTTTTTCTGGCATCCATTCCATTCAGCAGTTCATCGAAAGGCCATGCTCTCAACGCAATTGAACTCTACAATGCAAAATTATCTGCCTCTAATCAAAGAATAAAATCTACGTTATATTTCACGGGCAGTAGTGCCAGCTTGATCATCCGCTTTTAGCATAAAAAAGCCTGAATCTCTTCAGGCTTTTTCTCTATTCCTTGTTTACCACGGATATCGGGAAGTCATTTCCTCGCATAAATCCGGTTGGGTACTGAGCTTCTCCTCCATATTGTTTCGTCAACTCTGGCACCCTTTCTTCCATATAGAATTTCAATTCGTTTACAGTAATCTTGTTGTCTCCATTTCCGGCTTTGCCATCGAGTGCTTCTAACAAGGCATAAGTAAACACACCATGTTTTAAAATATCAAACTCGGTGGCGAATTGTTTCGAGCCGGAAGACGCAATCATCACAACCCCGGAACTTCGCGCTAGTTGTACCATCGCTTTCTCATCGTTGGCGGCAGCCCGAGTCTTCATACCTTTTAGCGCTGCGCCTGAGTGACAGGCATCCATTAATACGATTTGCTTGGTCGACCGGATCTTGGTCAGGTAATCCTTCAATTCGCCATCCGATAATCCTTTTGTAGCTAATTGTTGTGCATCTCCATACAACTTGGTAACATCGGTTGGTACAAAGTAGAATGGGGACTCACCATCTTTATCCTTTGTCTCTTCATCCAAGCTTCCATGTCCCGCATAGAAAAAAACAAACACATCTTGCGGTTGTGCTTTAGAAGCTATTTGCTTAAAGCCATCTACAATTTTAGCCTTGGTGGCATTTTCGTCATACAGTTCAATTTTATTAATGGCTTTATAAATGCTTTGCCCCTGCTCCACCAATTTCTCGGTGAACGATTTTGCATCCGGTTGCGCATAGTTCAAATTGTAAGAAGCGTTCTGATATTTATTAATACCAACCACGAGCATGTGTAATGTAGATGTTGCAATGACCTTCCCCACATATTCAATTTTCAAAATTTCGGGGCGTGATTCAATGCGTTGAAAATTAACCACCACTACTTTAAACTCATTGGTCTCGTTGAGTAAATCGATGTTATACGTTTTCACCAGTTTATCTCCTTCGCCCTTGGTCTTTAAACCTTCGTTATCGTTGATGATCAATTTATCATTCTGATAAATATTTACTTCGCGAATACCGCTTCCTCCATCGAAGATTTCAACTTCCAGAGGTAACGATTTTTGCGTAGTTACGAGCTTTCCATTTTGGTAGTCCACCAATCCTTTGTCATGCAATCCATCCGATGTAAAGAATCCGGCCGAAGGACGGTGTAATTTTGAAAGATCAAATAAACGCTCACCTTCTTCACGCAAAATATCTTCTACCCTCCTGCCTTGCGAAATACTTTTCTCCATTTGCTTTGGGCGATAGAGAATTTCAAAATATTGCTCTGCTGTATAAAAGTCGGCCAGCTTGTCAATTCCACGATTGACGTGCCAGCCAAAATATTGACTTCCGGAAGAAGTACAGGCAAAGTATCCCTTGTGCGCCCAACATACCCATTCATTATCTTCGGCCAAAAATAGCGTGGCAAAAGGCATCACCGCCTCGCCAAGGTTTTTATATACTTCTTCAATACCACGGTAGGTTTTATCACCGTTAGCTTTCAAATAATCAATGACATCTTTCCACGCTTTTTTAGATGGCTCTTTGGTCAGTGAGTCGCAGGGTAGCGATGAAAAGAAATTCGCCCAGTCCGCATCCGGAAATGCCTGACGCATAGAAGGTGCTGCACCAGACTCAGAAAGTTTCCATAAAATAATGGTTTGATCTTCGCCACCCGATGCAAGATAGCGTCCATCGGCACTGATGGTAACTGCTCGCACACCACCAGCATGTCCAATAAATTCTTTTTGAAAAAACCCATTCTTGTCATACAACTTCAATGAGAAATCACTAGCTACCACAATGCCATCGGCCATTGCCTGGTAATCCAAAATACGTCCATCTTCTTCCGGTGCATTTTCGATTTTCTTTCCTTTGGGCAAATCCAGCACCGTTTCTGAACTCTGTGAAATCCCTTTATTAAAATCCTGAGAAGGTTTATTGAACTGTGGCGAAGTTGCATTCAATTTCATGGAGGCAAAATCAAAGCTTCGCTCATACTCACCTTCTTTACCGTTCACATCTTGCGCTACAAACAATTCTAATCCCGTACCAAATGCCAAGTCGCGGATAGCACTTCCTTTGCCTTTTACCTTGCGAATGGTTTTACCATTGATAGGATTCCAAAAATAAATTTCGTTGTTATTTCCACCGGCCGAGGCTACCACATAGCTGCCATCGTCTACCGGAGAAAATGCGGCTGCAAAAACAGTGTTATTATGGCCATTAAAGTCGGTGAATTTATTGCCACCCGGAACGCCATAGCTAACACCATGCCCTGCTGCATCCAAAGCCACTAAAATTTTTGAATCGTGAGAGAAGGCCATCGCGTTGATGGGCGCCTCACTCGACCATTCTTTTACAATTGATCCATCCGCTCGCCACAACTTAAATTCATTCTCTTGGCTGCTCGATGCTAAATACATTCCATCCGCAGAGTAGGCCAATTTATTTATCTCTCCACGATGTCTATTCCAAAATCGTGGATTGAATTTGGCTACTCCTTTTTCAAGTGCGCTTAAGCTATACACTAAAATTTCTGTCTTGCCTTCGCAAGCGACAGCTACATCCATCGTAACCGGATTCATGGAAAGATACTTGACCGGAAAACCGGTAGAAATGGAAAGCGCCACTTTGTAGCTGGAGGAGCCATCCACTGTCCACACTTTCAAACTATTGTCATCACTGCCGCTGACCAGATATTTCCCGTTTCCTGTAAAAGCAAGACTGTTTATTACGTTCGTATGACCCAAAGCGGTAGCTACTTGCACACCTTTTTTCAAATCAATAATGACGATATAAACCTGATTGTCTTTTGTTATAGTGTAACCAGCAATGGCAAGTAAATTACCATCCGGTGATAATGCCGATGCATAGAGCATGCCATTCGAGCCATCTCCGATCTCTGATTCATATTTTTTCAACATTTCGCCATTTCGGGCATTCCATACGCGTACCGTTTTGTCTTCGGAAACGGAAATGATTCGTTCTCCATCCGGAGTGAAATTGAGGTTTTGAACCTTGGCGGAGTGCCCCATCGAGTTGATTACAATCCGCGGGATGCCAGTCTGCGCAAAAAGGGCACAAGAGATAAGATAAAAGACGACAGTAAGTGTTGCTGATTTTATCATCGGGAAGACATCTTTAGTTCAATATCAAAGTTATCAAATTTATCGGTAAGTACTTGAAAGGTAACCTGATAATGCAAAGACCGAACCAAAAAGCCCGATGAGGCTAAAAAGAATGAAATGAGGCTAAAAAAAGGACTTCGTAAAAATTAAGCCTGAGATAGTTTTAATTGAAAACGGTAGGCTAAACTAAAAAATATCGTAAAAAAAAGCCCGACAGATATAAAGTAGATTTCAATCATAGTACAGTGGTTTAATGAATCAAAGGTCAGGATATTCCATTTTCTAATACTTTCCATTTTTGGTTGTGCCCTACCGAAGTAAGATATCGGCCATCTTTGAACAAAAATGAATGTCTTATCAGGTTTTCGAACGTCCATTCGAAGAAAAAGAAGTGGCAAAACACGTCTTTAAAACTATCTTGGCGCGCTTTTTGACTGTTGACACAGTTAACTCTAATGATTTGATCAATGACGACTTCTATGTTGCGTATTCTTGTTTGTGTACTCCTTAGTGGCAGTTTATTCGCACAATCCTCCAAAAAAGAAATTCCGACCGATTGGTTCCTGAAAGACCCAGAGCAGGATAGTCTGCAAGGTGTAAGTTCTGAGCGCACTTATGCTACTCTTTTGAAAGACCAACCTTCGCGTAGGGTGCTGGTTGCTGTTATCGACTCCGGAATTGATATCGACCATGAAGATCTAAAAAGCATTATTTGGGTAAATGAAAAGGAAATTCCCGGCAACGGAATTGATGATGACAAAAACGGATATGTGGATGATGTACACGGCTGGAATTTTATTGGCGGCAAGGACGGAAATGTAGGCCCCGATACGTATGAGCTTACGCGCGAATACATGCGCCTCACTAAAAAATTTGACGCGGCTGATTCCATCAAGGCTCGAAAAAAACATCGTACAGATTATGAAGGCTTTTTGAAAATAAAAGACAAGTACAAAAAATTGAAAATCAAGAATGAGCAGCAATACAAACTTTACTCAACGGCCTATCGCTATACCAAATCGAGTGTTGATAGTGTGAAAAAGTTTTTGAATACTACCCAATTGAATCCCGAAGCCGTTCGCGCCATCACCACCACCAATCCGAAACTTCTCTTTAGCAAAAGTGTGGTTGTGGGTATTTATAAATCGCAGGGCGATGATGCAGATATTGAGGGCTACCTAGCCGAAATAAAAGAAGCGGTAGATTATTACGAAGTGATTGTAAAGTATGGTTACAACACAGAATTCGACTCTCGCAAAATTGTTGGCGACACCTACGCTAATTTGACGGAACGCTTCTATGGCAATAACGATGTGAAAGGTGCAGACCCAGAACATGGAACTCACGTGGCCGGAATCATTGGTGCTGACCGAAACAATTCTATCGGTATAAAGGGCATTGCCGATAATGTACGAATCATGGCGGTGCGCGCAGTACCCAATGGCGATGAACGTGACAAAGATGTAGCCAATGCGATTATCTATGCGGTAGACAATGGTGCTCAAATCATCAATATGAGTTTTGGCAAATCCTTCTCACCCGAAAAAGCCTTTGTAGACAAAGCGGTGAAGTATGCCGAACAAAAAGGTGTGCTGCTGATTCATGCGGCTGGAAATGATGCAGATGATATGGACAAAGAAACTGATTTTCCTACCCGAAAATACTTGAATGGCAAAGTGGCAAAAAACTGGATCGAAGTAGGAGCTTCATCATGGGGGGCTAAGGAAGATTTTGTTGGCAATTTTTCCAATTATGGAAAAAAATCCGTTTCGCTATTTGCACCCGGTGTCGAAATTTATTCTACTACTCCTAACAATCATTATAAAAATATGAATGGCACCAGCATGGCGAGCCCCTCTGCTGCGGGGGTGGCCGCCTTGTTAATGTCTTACTTTCCAGAACTAAGCGCACTTGAAGTGAAAGACATTTTACTTAAATCGAGTCGTAAGTTCGATCAATTGAAAGTGCAGAAGCCAGGCACCAAAGAAGAAGTGCCGTTTGAAAGTTTAAGTGAAACGGGCGGATTGGTAAACGCTTACGAGGCAGTAAAAATGGCAAAGGCCAGAAAGGCAACGCTCTCAACGAAATAATTTTAATAGGACGAAAAGTTAGGGCTTGACTACTTCTTCCACTCGTAAGCCCACAGCCAAAATTCCTTGCAAGGTATCTTTGCGCATAAATTGTTCAAATCGAGCTTTGTACTTACCTACTTTTTCAAACTTCAAATTTTCTGCAATGGGAAATTGATGATCGTAAATATCGCCTAAGCCACTGCTGCCATTGGGCGCTCCTGTTTTCTGATCAAAAAGATATTCAGCCATCAGCTTTTTTGCTAACTCACCTCCGGCCGAATCTTGCAATGAATAATTGACAAAAATGCGCGAGTATGGGTAATCAATTGAATTGCGAATATCCAAGTATAAGTTATACGATTTAGAAGCATCGGCAATCTGAAACTCCAGCAAAGCAGGTTCAGAAATTTTCCAAGTTCGGTCTGCAAACTCTACGTTGTCTTCAAATACACGATTGGAATCGCACGAAAAAAGAAAAACCAAAATGACAAAAATGAAACTACGCCTCATACACTTTCCGGAGGGGTTGAGTTAGGATTGTTGTTCGGTTTATTGCGGTTGTTGGGGTTGCCACCTGGCCGATTGGGGTTATTCCGATTCGCATTGCCTTGGTTTGGATTATTGCGATTGGGATTGTTCCTGTTCGGATTATTCCTATTGGGATTGTTTCGGTTTTGGTTGTTCCTGTTTTGGTTAGGGTTTGGCTGTTGGCCTTTATTTTGGTTTGGATTCGGAGACGAATTTGGGTTAGGATTCGGACTTGGATTCGAATTCGGATTGTTGGCGTTGCGATTTGCGTTGCCTTGATTTTGATTGCGGTTTTGATTCCGTTGCTGATTCGGATTGGCATTGCCCGCATTTTTTGGCTGCTCGCGCTTATCGCGGTTGCGATTTTTATTCTTACCCGACTTGTTCTTAAACTTCTTATCCATGCTCTCCAAATCGCTATTGAGCGTACTCAGCGGAGCGCGAACTTCTTCCTGATTGATTTGAAGTGTCGCTGGTTTCTTTCCTTCCTTATTCATCAGAAGGATTTCATTCACTCGATCGACATTGAGCGGATACCAGTTGTTGTCTTCCTTGTAGCCAAACCACATGATGCGTCTGAAGATGTCCGTCTTTTGCAAACGTGCTTCACCTTGTTCAGTCAGCAAGGGGGCCTCAATATCTGGAATAAATTTCAAGGCCTCCATGTATGTTTCCAACTCATAGTTGAGACAACATTTCAATCGGCCACACTGGCCCGAGAGTTTACTAGGATTGAGTGATAAATTTTGATAACGTGCCGCGCTGGTGGCCACATTTTTGAAATCGCTTAGCCACGTGGAGCAACACAATTCTCGTCCGCACACACCAATTCCGCCTAAGCGGCCCGCCTCCTGGCGCAAAGAGATTTGGCGCATTTCCACCCGCACTTTAAACTCGGCAGCCAGTTGTTTGATCAACTCTCTGAAATCAACGCGATCCTCGGCTGAGTAGAAGAATGTTGCTTTGGTATTGTCCGCCTGATACTCTACATCTGAGAGCTTCATGGCTAGCTTATATTGTTTGATGATTTCACGCGCGCGATAAAGTGTAGGGTTATCGCGTTTTTTGATTTCCTCGAACTTTTCGAGATCGCGCTGGTGCGCAATGCGGTAGATTTTTTTGATCTCATCGTCATTGGCCACTTTCTTCTTTTGCATTTGCAAGCGCACCAATTCGCCCTGCAAAGAAACATGGCCAAGATGATGTCCTGTTTGAGATTCTACGATGATAGCGTCTCCTGTTGTCAACTGGAGCTTCTCCGTATTGCGGTAAAAATCTTTACGGCCATTTTTAAATCGCACTTCGACCACATTAAATTTATCCTCCACCGGCATCTCCATGTTCGAGAGCCAATCGAAAACATTCATTTTATTGCAGCCGCCTGTGCCACAGGCTCCGTTGTTGTTACAACCGGATACCTTACCGTCTTTTTTTGTTCCACAAGCACAACCCATCGATGAAATATTAGCTAATTGAGGGTTAAAGGTAATGCGTATAAGGGGTAATGGCAAGGGTTTGCTCAACCTCAGTCTTCTTTCGTACAATTAGAGCGTATTGCATGCCAGCAAGCGGCTAGCCGTTTAGCTTAGTACTTTAGAGCCTTTACTTTCTGATAAAATTAATGATGTGCTGGTTTCGCCATACTCAGCTAAATGTTCAATGAATAATTCCAATTCCTTGCTTGTTTCCACAGCTACCTTTAAGATCATGCAATAATTGCCCGTGATTGCATGCCATTCTACTACCTCGGGCATGGCATCAATCATTTTAATAGACTCAGAGTGTTTTAAGGTGGTTGATTTAAATGTAATAATAGCTTTGATGGATAAGCCTATTTTATCAAAATCAATAATAGTTCTATAGCCTTTAATAAAGCCTTGCTTTTCGAGCTTCTGGATGCGCTCGGCTACAGCCGGTGCAGACAGGCCTACACGCCTGCCAATTTCGGTGGTTGATATCCGTGCATCCTGGCATAACTCTTTTAAGATACTGCGGCTTAAATCATCCAGCACCTTATTTGTGATTGTTTTGAGCATAAGAAAAATGGTTTCGAAAGTTTTTGATCGAGTATTCCGTTGAAAAAAAGGCACCAGTCCACATGCTGTATCGTTTTAGCTTCTATTGAGGCATATTTTAAAACGAATTTAACAAAAACATTCTATGGCAAAAGGTTTATCAGGAGTTGGGCTCATGGACATAGGAACACTGGATGCATTGAAAAAATTCTATGCAACAAAAATCGCACAACCGGCAGCACCTCTTCTTGAAAAGGAAGAAATCACCGACAAGAAAACGAGTGAGCAATCTACACCGGAGGTAATTGCACTCAACAAGAAAAATTACTCAACAACATGCTAAAAATTTTACTGAGGCTAAGGAAGGCCCTAGCACTAATAAGATTTCGCTGGGCTATCATTTGGTTATGCGCCATTGCCGCACACGGTCAAGAAGCCAGTAAGCCAAAAGCTACGTTAGTAATCACCCCACGCTTCAACTCAGCAGGGTTTTTCCCATTTTCAGGCGCAATCATCAACGACCACATTAATTTCGACCTCAATGTTTTTTACGAGCACAAGGGGTATGGCTTTTTTCTTTTTAAATCGTTTGATCTTGTGGATACACACTCAATTGTCAATTATTTGCAACCTGGTATTTTCAAAAAAATTAATATAAACTCGACATTCTATCTCCGAGGCTTTGTAGGTTATGTGTTTTCGCAAACCACGGAGTTTCGCGATAAAGATTCTGATTATTTCACTTCCATTGCCGGATACTGGGCGATTAGCGAAAAGCTGAAGTTAGAAAACACTGCCCTCTTTTTCGACCTCAGTCAATCAGCTAAGTTGGCCAATCGCCTACTCGTTACCTATCAATTAGAAAATTTTAGGTTTGATGTTTACGTGTGGCAACGTATTGTTTTCGAAACTAACCAGTTTGCAACCTCTGCATCACTAGCAGTCAATTTTCCAAAGATAAAACTGACCGACGGATGGCATATTCAAAATACGATTTCTTATCAAGGCTATCTTACCGAAACAAAACCAGACTGGGCGATGCGGCAAGGATTGCTCGTGTCCATTGCTCTTCCAATTTCACCTAAGTGAGTAAAAGATAAGCATGGGTTATACGTACAACTGTTTCCGGCCATTTTAGATTTTTGGATTTCCCTGCAAATCCTGCCCGATATCACTGCGATAATAGGCACCTTCCCACGAAATTTTAGCAACTATATCATACGCTTTAGTATGTGCTTCTACAAGTGTTTTGCCGCGGCCTGTAATGCCTAGAACTCGGCCTCCATCCGTCACAATCTGTTCGCCTGCAATTTTGGTTCCTGCATGAAAAACCAGTGTCTCATGTCGGTCTTTCAATCCTTGTATGGGCTTGCCTTTTTCATAGTGATCAGGATATCCGCCTGAAGCCATCACAATGGTCATAGCTACTTGCGGGTCTATTTCAATCTTCATCCCCTTCAAGTTTCCTTTGGCTGCCGCAATTAACAATTCCAAGAAATCACTTTGAATACGGGCCATTACTGATTGCGTCTCCGGGTCGCCCATGCGTGTGTTGTATTCAATTACAAACGGATCGCCCTTTACATTCATCAAGCCAATGAAAATAAATCCTTTAAATGGGATGTTTTCTTTTTTCAATCCGGCAATAGTGGGCTTGATAATGCGCTCCTCAACCTTTTGCATAAATGAGGGAGTCGCAAATACCACCGGAGAGACCGAACCCATACCACCTGTGTTGGGTCCAGTGTCGCCATCGCCAATGCGTTTGTAATCTTTGGCTTCGGGTAAAATGACATAGTCTTCACCATCGGTAAGAACAAAAACCGACAATTCAATTCCATCTAAAAATTCCTCCACCAATACCTTCGAGCTGGCATCGCCAAATTTTTTCTCTTCCAGCATTTCATGAATGGTCGCTTGAGCCTCGGCCAGATCAGATGTAATAATCACCCCTTTACCGGCTGCGAGCCCATCAGCTTTCAATACAAGTGGTGGTTGGCAGGTAGCCAGATAAGCGGATGCTTCCGCAGATTGTCCGGTGTAAAATGTTTTGGCTTTAGCAGTCGGCACCTGATTGCGAATCATGAATTGCTTCGAGAAATCTTTACTTCCCTCGAGTTGAGCGCCCGCCTTTCCGGGTCCCACCATCAAGATATTTTTCAGGTTTGGATCTTGCTCAAAATAATCGCGGATACCTTTGACCAATGGCACTTCGGGACCAACCACTACTAATTCAATCTTATTTTCAATGCAGAAACCTCCCAGTTTCTCAAATTCATCTATGCCAATAGCTACGTTTTTAGCTACTAATGCGGTGCCTGCGTTGCCGGGAGCTACGAAGAGTTCGGAGCAATGTGTGCTTTGCTTGATTTTCCACGCCAACGCGTGCTCACGACCTCCATTGCCTACTAAAAGTACATTCATGATTTGAAGTTGATTGCTCTAAACTTCAAATATAAAGCAGAATGGCTTACGGATGGCTAGGGAAAGCCTCGAAATAACGAAACCTCTTCGAACACAATGGGCTGTTCGAAGAGGTTCGGGGGAAATAAAAAAAATTAATTCGCGTATTCGCTCAAAAACTTAATGCGCATTAAGCGTACATCATCTTCCGAAAAATCCGAAAGATTACTCATGGCTTCTTCAATGCTATCGGTCTCTGAGTTGAGGAAGTAATCATAGATTTCTTCCTGCTTTGAATCATCTAGCACTTCGTCTATGTAGTAATCGACATTTAACTTAGTGCCGGAGTAACAAATATTCTCCATCTCAGTGAGGAGTTCTTCAAATGAAAGCCCTTTAGACTCTGCAATTTCTTCCAGGTCTACCTTACGGTCAATTTGCTGAATGATGAAGATTTTAATCTTCGATTTGTATTATCGATATGGGAAAAAGGCCAAAAGTCATATCGTTTAACACCTCTTTCTTTGTTGGTCGGGTACGTGGTAGCCATCTCTTCCAAAGAGGGATCCTGGAAAATAACATACGGAGGCAAGTCTTTCTCTTTGGCCATCTTCTTGCGAAGAGCCTTCAGCATCTCAAAGAGTTTCACATCATACGACTTGGAATTAACCACCACGCGCTCGGATGACTCTTCGTCTTCTACATCGGTGGTAAAATCGTGATCACGAGCCAATTCAACGGGGTGTGGTTTTTTGAGAAAGCTTTTGCCCTTCTCTGATATCTTCAACACTCCGATGTTCTCAATATCCTTTTCAAGGTATTGATAGATCAAAGTTTGACGAATCACTGCTTTCCAGAAATCAGCATCTTCGGTATCTCCTTTTCCATATACGGGCAAATCGAAGTGTGCATAGCTCTTAACATATTCATCTTCTACTCCACGAATCACATTGACCAAGTGAGCCAATCCAAAACGCTCATCGGTTTGTTGCACCGATTCAATAGCAATTTTCACAAACTCCGAACCTTCAAAGCGCTCGCGTGGATTCATGCAATTATCGCATGAGCCGCAATGATTTTCTTTGTACTCTTCGCCAAAGTAATGGAGCAGTTGTTTACGTCTGCACACAGGAGATTCCGCGTAGAATTCCATTTCCTGTAAAAGGATGCGGGCATTTTCGCGCTCTTGCACGGATTTATCTTTGTTGAATTTCTCCAACTTATTTAGATCGTTGTGGCTATAGAACATCAGACACACACCTTCCAGTCCGTCTCTGCCGGCACGTCCTGTTTCCTGATAATATCCTTCTAATGATTTTGGAACATCGTAGTGAACTACAAAGCGAACGTCCGGTTTATCGATGCCCATACCAAAAGCGATGGTGGCGGTAATGATATCGACTTCTTCATTCAAAAAGTCATCCTGATTTTTCATACGCACATCCGGATCTAATCCTGCATGATACGGTGCAGCTTTAAAACCGTTTACATTCAGGAGTTGTGCTATCTCTTCTACTTTCTTGCGGCTCAGGCAATAGATAATTCCTGACTTGCCTTTGTGCTCTTTCAAAAAGCGAATGAGTTGCTTCTTCGTTTCTTTCTTAGGACGCACTTCATAATACAAGTTTTTGCGATTGAAGGAAGACATAAATACGTCTGCTTCTTCCATCTGCAAATTCTTCTGAATATCTAACTGCACTTTGGGTGTAGCGGTTGCTGTCAATGCTATCACCGGCTTATCACCCAGCTGGGCGATCATGGTTTTGATTTTGCGATACTCCGGACGGAAGTCGTGACCCCACTCAGAGATACAATGAGCCTCATCAATCGCTACAAATGACACATTTACTTTTTGCAAGAACTCAATGTTCTCTTCTTTGTTAAGAGATTCGGGTGCTACGTAAAGAAGCTTGACTAAACCGGTTACGCAATCTTTCTTAAGCTTCGTGATTTCACCTTTGCTAAGTGTAGAATTAAGGAAGCGCGCGTTCACACCATATGCATTCATTTGGTCGACCTGATTCTTCATCAGCGCGATCAATGGAGATATCACGATTGCCAACCCGTCTTTAATCATGGCCGGTAATTGGTAGCAAAGTGATTTACCTGCACCTGTTGGCATGATAACGAACGTATTTCTTCCGCTAAGTATATTCTTAATAACTGCCTCTTGATTGCCTCTAAAGTTGCTATAACCAAATATTTCCTTGAGTTTTGCTCTTACCTCATCTTTCTCTTCTGCCACAATCATATTCCTAAATAAAAAATTTTGCTGAACTATATTAATGTTGTTTTACCTTTACCAATAGAAATTGAAGATAATAAAAAAAAACCGACAAAAAGCAAAGCGTGTACCATTAATTAACTGATTGATAGTTTGCAGACAAACGCAGAAAAAGCAAGAACAGTAAGGCGAAGACAAATTAAATTTCAATGAGTAGGTTTAAACGGTTATAAATCGGTTGCGGTGGTTAAATTAGTTAGATAACAAAAGAAGGCGTTCGTTAATTTCGCATATGTAAGAAAAAGTACAATGGTGAAAATTTCCAAAAAGCTTAGCTAAGAAAATAAACAGAATCAGATGAACAAAGATTTATACGTAGTGCTCATGGCAGGTGGTATCGGCACACGTTTCTGGCCCTACAGTCGCAATTCAAAACCCAAGCAATTTTTAGATGTGATTGGCGTTGGCCGAACATTATTGCAGTCAACCTACGATCGCTTTGTTGCCATCTGTCCACCTGAAAATATTTTGGTGGTTACTCATGAAGAGCATAAAGCACTAACGCAAGAGCAGTTGCCGAATCTGAATGAAGATCAGATCCTAACGGAACCGATGCGGAAAAATACCGCTCCGTGTATTTTATATGCAAGTCATAAAATTCACCAGAAGAATAAAAATGCCGTTATGATCGTAAGTCCCACCGATCATTTAATTCTGAATGAATCCGACTTTCATCAAACCATTTTAAAATCGGTAGATCAGGCTAAGAATCAAGATAAATTAATTACGCTGGGCATCAAGCCTACGCGTCCTGAAACGGGTT
The DNA here is from genome assembly GCA_016191555.1 of Bacteroidota bacterium. GTDB lineage: Bacteria > Bacteroidota > Bacteroidia > Cytophagales > Cyclobacteriaceae > ELB16-189. The sequence goes on along the minus strand of JACPVX010000051.1, from coordinate 101,262 downwards.
ATGGTTACATTCAGTTTATTGATGCCAAGAGCGGATTGAAGAAGGTAAAAACTTTTACCGAAAAACCCGAGTTGGCATTGGCAAATAAATTTTTAGAGAGTGGCGACTTTGTGTGGAATGCAGGAATTTTTATTTGGGGTGTACAAGCGATTTTAGACTCGTTCGCGAAATACATGCCGGAAATGAATGAAGTGTTTGAAGAACTGACAGACAAGGTGTGGACAGCCGAAGAGCGCATTGCTGTGCAAACAGCCTATTCGCAAACCAAAAATATTTCCATTGATTATGGCATTATGGAAAAGGCCGATAACGTGTATGTCATGCTCAGTTCGTTTGCGTGGTCTGATTTAGGATCGTGGGGATCGCTATACGAGTATTCACAAAAAGATGCGATGAACAACGTGATCGATGCAGATGCCTTAACCTACGATACACGCAATTGCATCATCAAAGGAGACGCAGACAAACTGATTGTGACCCAAGGTTTGAATGGCTACCTAATAGGCGCTTTTGGTAACGTGACAATTGTATGCGAAAAAGATAAAGAAGACCTGTTCCGCAAATTTGCCAACGACCTAAAGGGCAAAACAAACGGAGCTGACTATTTATAACTTTTTTGACGGATGGCTTCGTAGATAATGATTCCGGCAGCCACTGAAACATTCAAGGACTCTATATTCCCTTTCATCGGAATTTTGACGAGGCAATCCGCATCTTTCAAAAGCTGGGGCGAAATACCATCTTCTTCTGAACCTAAAATAATCGCCAAAGGAGTATTGAAATCTGTTTGATAGATGAGGTCGGTTGCTTTCTCGGTGCAAGCTACTATTTGAATACCATTCTCTTTTAACAACTTAATGGTCGCCTTCATATCGCGCACACGGCACACGGGCATATGGCTTAATGCGCCCGCGGAAGTTTTCATGGCATCGCCCGTAATAGGGGCATTTCCCTTATCGGAAATAATGATCGCATCCATCTTCGCGCAATCTGCTGTTCGCGCAAGCGCGCCAAAGTTGCGCACATCTGTCACGCGATCTACAATTAGGAAAAACGGTTCACGCCCTTCCTGGTAGCACTTGTCAATAATATTTTCAAGCGATGCATATTGCACGGCAGACAATACGCAGATGACGCCCTGATGATTTTTTGAAGATAATCTATCTAACTTCTGTTGCGGAATGAATGAATAGGGCGCTTTGAATTCAGCGGCTGTTTTAATAAGTTCTTTGATCAGATCATTACTAAGACTGGATTGAATATAAATTTTTTCAATCTCCCGGCCAGCTTTGATCGCTTCCATCACGGCACGCGTGCCAAAAATCATTTCCGTTTTTTCCATTGCTTATTGCCACAGTTTAGAAGGGTACACTCCGCTGTTCACCAATGCTTTGATCTTGCCGGACACTTCTTCTTTGTCTTCCTTGTACGTAACTCCAAACCAAGTTTTGCCGCCACCTAAGATGTGTACTTTACCCAAATTGCGATTGATGATTTCGTTGGTAAGCAATGCGATATAAAACTCAGCCGAAGGATTGGTTTTGTTCTTCAACGCAAACTCATGAAACATTTTTTCAGCCACGTCAAAAACACCGGGCTGAAAGCCCCAGCAATTCATCGATACAGGAAAGAGTGGGTCTAATACACGATCACCGGTTTCTTCCTTCGAAATGATCTTACCGTTTTCAGTTACTATTTTAGTCAACTCATTCAATTTCTTCAAATAGCCTTCCGCATCGCGCTCTTCTGCTACACCGCGAGAAACACTTCCATGCTCGGATAAAACATTTTTAAGTGTATAGCCTACCATGGCGTGATGATCTGGTGCGGATGCATCGAAAAAATTGGCCAACGACTGAAATGATTCTAATCCATAAAAGTCATCGGCATTGATAACTGCAAATGGCTCGTTGATCACGTTCTTCCCGCACAACATGGCATGTGTAGTACCCCATGGTTTCTTGCGATCTACTGCACCATAGCCAGAAGGAACAAACCGATCTAATGATTGCACTTCAAAGAATACTTCTACCTTGCCTTGTAGCTTGGGAAGAAAAATCTCTTCAACGGTAGATTTGATTTCATCTCGAACAATGAAAACTACTTTCGTGAAGCCGGCACGGATGGCATCGAATAGAGAATAATCCATAATGGTTTCGCCATTGGGGCCAAACCCATCAATTTGTTTAATTCCGCCATAGCGACTGCCCATTCCAGCAGCCATCACCAAGAGGCTTTTTGCTTTTGATCCTGCCATAATATTTACATTAATGCATCGAAACTAAAAATAATTTACCAACTTAACTCCAAAAATAAGCCTTTACTTCATACAAATCAGATTATGAGTACAAATAAGAATTATGTTTTGTCGATCACCATCATTGGAATTTTATTCTTCATTTTTGGTTTTGTCACGTGGTTGAACGGAACGTTAATTCCTTTTCTAAAACTTGCCTGCGATTTGAAGAGTGATGCAGAAGCCTTTCTCGTTACTTCTGCGTTTTATATGGCTTATTTTTTCCTCGCCATACCTTCCTCTTTTATCTTAAATAAAACCGGTTTCAAAAACGGAATGGCATTGGGGTTGGCAGTGATGGCAGCTGGAGCCTTTTTGTTTATTCCTGCTGCCATGGATAGAAGCTTTAATCTTTTCCTTACGGGATTGTTTATTCAAGGCATGGGCTTGGCGTTGCTACAAACCGCTTCAAATCCATATATCTCGGTAATTGGCCCCATTGAAAGTGCGGCACAACGGATCAGCATTATGGGTATTTGCAATAAGGTGGCTGGAGCACTTAGCCCAATTATTTTAGGTGCTATTGTTTTAGAAGGTGCCACCCAAATTGAAACCAAGTTAGCTGCCACACAAGATGTGTTAAGCCGTGCTGAATTATTGCAAGAACTTTCCAGCCGTGTTATTCTTCCTTACGGGATCATGGGGTTAGTACTTATTGCCCTCGCTATTATGATCAAGCTTTCTCCGCTTCCAGAAATTGAAAGCGATGAAGCCCCCACACAGAAGGAGCTCACACAGCGGAAAAGCGTATTACAATTTCCTTACTTGTTATTGGGGTTCCTATGCATTTTCCTCTACGTAGGCGCAGAAGTGATGGCTGGGGATGTGATCGGACCTTTTGGTAAATCCATTGGTATCAGTTTAGATGAAACGAAACTTTTCACCTCGTACACACTTTGGTCGATGGTCGTGGGCTACATTATTGGTATCTTCACGATCCCAAAATACATCAAACAACAAAATGCTTTGGCACTGTCTGCTGTCATCGGCATTACCTTAAGCATTGGTGTATACTTTACCACAGGCTACACTTCAATTATTTGTATTGCGCTGCTTGGTTTTGCCAACGCATTGATGTGGCCAGCTATTTTTCCACTGGCCATTGAGGGACTTGGCAAGTTTACTAAAATCGGATCTGCATTCCTGATCATGGGCATTGCCGGTGGAGCCGTTCTGCCACAGGTTTATGGCAGGATCGTGAAAGACATGACTCCATCCAGTGCGTTTTTCTGGATAGTAGCTCCGTGTTACGTCTACATTCTATTCTTTGCTTTAAAGGGCCACGCCATCGGCAAACAAAAAAATTGATTCAATTTTCAGATAAGTTGATCCAGTTTTTCGCGAATGAATGCTTCACGTCCGGCATAGGTACCCGAAACGATGTGGTAGTTGATTTTTCGTTGATCGAGTTCTGATTTAAATACATCGAACATTTCCTTTCTGCGATCACCTAAGTCGCGGAGGCCATCAGCTACCCACGGCACATCTACTTCAAAAAGAAAGTAGGCGTCATACTGAATTTGCTTTTCTAATTCATAAAGAGCGTCAGGCACTTCTTTCAGGTAATGCCGACAATATACTTCTGTGGTAATTAGGTCTGTATCGCAAAACAAAAACCGATTGGCTGTTTGTGCTTTTTGCAGAACTCGTTCGGTCTGTGCTTTACCAATGCGAATGATATCATTCAATGTGAAATCATTAGAGTCTACTATTTCGCGTGCAACCTCCGGCACAAACTCAGTTTGATAAATTTCTGCCATTCGTTTGGCCATGGACGATTTGCCAGTACTCTCGGGCCCGTAGAAACAAATTTTCTTCAAGAAATAGGGTTGAACAATTTCAGGGATATAATCCCAATAATATAGAGGTCTATTTCGAATCTGTGTAGCAGATATGGGAAACTGTGTCCGCTGCATATCGAACAATAATTCAGCAGCACCTAATTGCGCAGCAAAAGGAGCACCGTATTGCTCTGAACTAACAATCAAATCAATTGGAGGGAATCGCTTGCGAATAAAGTCCGCCCATATCTTTGTGCGTTTCGCAAGTGGCAAGGAGGGATCATCAAAATCATCGAGTGATACTTCTACAGTTATATTTGGATAAGGCTTTAGCAATTCGATTAACCATATAGCACGAACCGAAGACGGAATTGGATCGTCAGATGTATAACTCATCGAAACAATCAATTGCTCACAATGTGATGCCGCAAAATGTATAAGTGTCAAATGCCCCTGATGAACGGGCATGAATTTTCCGATTACTAATCCACGATGATATAAAGCCTTCATTTACCCACAGCTAAACTCTTTCGCCAATGATAAAATCCAAAAGCTGCAATAAAACAAAACACCACATATTCCATGCCCACAAATAAAATTCCTTTCGAAAAATACAAACCGCAGGCCACCGCATCCACTACAATCCATACGAGCCAACACTCTACCTTCTTTTGCACCATCAAATAAGTAGCTACAATACTCATCACGGTAACGAATGAATCTGCATAAGGGAAAGCACTCGGTTGACTAAAAACATTTGGAAATAATGAATTTAGATTTTTCGCGAGCTGACCAAACAGTACGGTTCCAATTAGTCCGACAATGATGAAAAGAATCCACATCCTATATGATAGACGGGAGATTTTAAGTTGTTTGTTTACATTTTCCTCGTCCTGCCGTGGGGTTAGCCATCGATACCAACCTAAGAGATTGGTAATGAAGAAGAAAACCTGCAAGAACATATCGGGGTACAATTGCACCTGATAGAACAAAAAGAAAAATAGCACTACATTAACAATACCCAAGGGCCAACTCCATACATTCGCTTTCGCGGAAAGAAATACAGCGATGGCTCCAGCTACGGTTCCGAAAAACTCGAGGTAGCTCATGGGATATCCCAAAACACTGAAGAAGATAGACTGATGATCGAAGAAACTCATAAACATCGAATATAAATAGTTTTGCGAAACTCTTAGATTTAACTTTTCTAATTAGTTTAGCCCTATAATGAACCATTACCCGACCTTTCTACAATCTTTCGGACTGCTACTAATTTTTCTATTGTGTTCAATCATTAGTCTGTTGATCGTCACTCCATTTTTTTCTTACGAAAGTGGAATAGGATTGTCACTTATCTACAGGTTATCATTAATTCTTACGATCGGGCTTGGCTTAGTGATCCGCAGAAATTATGAATTTCCAACCAGAAAATTCCCAATCCTCATCATTCCAATTGGGGCCTTTTGCCTGGTGGGTACTCAACTATTTTTAGATCCAATCACGAGTTTGGTTCCTTCTTCTGACCTTCTGAATAAAATGTTGCTCGAAACTGTGCACCAGCCGATCCCCTACTTCTTTATGATCGTTGTGGCCGCACCTATCTTAGAAGAACTTCTCTTCAGGGGATTAATATTAGATGGCTTTTTAAAAAACTACAAACCGCAATACGCCATCTTGGGTAGTGCTTTTCTATTTGCCGTAGTCCATGGAAATCTACCGCAAGGTATTGGAGCGTTTATGGCAGGCATATTAATAGGATGGATTTATTGGAAAACAGGTTCAGTACTGGCAGGTATATTCATTCACCTGATCAACAATTTGGTTTCATTCATTTCTGTTATTCTCACTCCGGAGAATGAACTCTTTAAAACCATGAGCGAATCTATTGGAAATCCAATTCATTATTGGTTGCTGGTGATTGGTTCTGGGGCTATTGGTATCGGGGGGATTAGCCTCCTGCTTAAATATTATTTCAGAAATGGAGATACGTCAATTCAAAATTCGAAAATTGAAACGTAGAAAAATAATCACAACTTCACACACACATTCTTCGCTTCGGTAAAAAAGCGCATGGCCTCCCAACCACCTTCACGACCCACACCGCTTTGCTTCATACCTCCGAAAGGAGTTCGCAAATCGCGTAGCAACCAACAGTTGATCCAGATAATTCCACTCTTCAATTGATGCGCCACCCGATGCGCTCGCTTCAAATCATTCGTCCAGATGGTGGCGCTTAATCCATAAGCCGTTGAATTCGCAAAAGCAATTACCTCTTCTTCGGCATCAAACGGCATGATCGTAACAACAGGGCCAAATATTTCTTCCTGATTGGTGCGGCAAGTCTGCGGCAATCCGGTGATTACCGTAGGGGCCGCAAAATAGCCGGACTCACAGCGGCCTGCTACTTTCACACGTTCGCCTCCACAAGCAATTGTGCCGCCCTCTTGTTTCGCCAACTCAATATACGATAACACCTTTTGCATGTGTCCTTCGGAAATCAAAGCACCGAGTCGGGTTGTTTCGCTCAAAGGATCGCCAACCGGCAATGCCTGCGTGCGCTTAATAAATTCGTTAACAAATCTGTCATACAAACTATGCTCCACTAAAATTCGTGAACCACATAAACAAATTTCTCCCTGATTAGAAAAAGAAGAGTTGATCGAGGTGGCAATAGCTTCTTCAAAATCGCAATCAGCAAAAATGATGTTTGGGTTTTTCCCGCCTAACTCCAGCGATAATTTTTTAAACATTGGTGCTGCTGTTGCTGCGATGGTCTTACCTGTAACCGTTCCACCTGTAAATGAAATAGCTGGTATAAGCGGATGTTCTACAATTGCCTGGCCGACTTTTTTTCCTAAGCCATGAATGATGTTCAACACGCCTGCTGGCAAACCGGCTTCCACACATAACTTCGAAAACAAAAAAGCCGTCATCGGGGTGAGCTCAGATGGTTTTGCGACCACGGTGCATCCGCTCGCCAATGCCGGAGCAATTTTCCAGGTAAATAAATAGAGCGGCAAATTCCAGGGAGAGATGCAACCCGCTACACCAATCGGTGTGCGTGTGGTATAGTTAATCGCCTCACCTTCCATCAGGTGCGACTCAGCAGCTACGTGCATAGATGCTGTCGCGAAGAATCGGATGTTGGCCGAAGCACGTGGAATATCAACCGACTTCGCCAATTTAACAGGCTTGCCTTGATCTACACTTTCAGCCAATGCCAATTGATCTAAATCGCGATCAATTAAATCAGCAATTTTCAAAAGAATAGCCGCGCGTTTGGCCAATGGCATCTGCGACCAAGATTGAAATGCCGTCTGCGCTGCAACTACTGCTGCCTCCACATCGCGCGCATCAGAATCAGGCAAGTAGCTATACACTTTTCCTTCGGCAGGATTAACATTTTCCAAATAGCTCCCTGATACAGGAGCTACTAATTGACCATTGATGTAATTAGAAATTTTCAGCATTACTTTTTCGTGATCTTAAATTCCACCCGTCTGTTCAAACGTCTGTCTTCTTCTGAATCGCCAGTTGCCACGGGGCGGGTTGCTCCATAGCCACGCCCGGAGATGCGATGCTTGCTAATTCCATGGCTGACCAAATACTCTTGTACAGTGGCCACTCGATCCTGCGACAACTTCAACAACACATCGGCTGTACCGCGGCTATCAGTGTGGCCTTCCAACTCAATAAAGATCGAAGGGTTTTCTGAAAGAATGGTTACGAGGCGATCGAGTTCAGGAAATGATTCAGACTTGAGTACGGGCAAACCCGCTTCAAAAAATACGTTATTCAGCTTAATGGTTTCACCCACTTCGATTGGAATCATCATCAAATCTTTCTGCACTTCTTTGTATTCGGCCGAAGCGGGTAGCTCTAAATTTTCATGCACTGAATAAAAATCGCTACGACTCGCGCGCACACCATAGTTGATACCATAGGGTAATACAATTTGGTACATACCCGTGCGCGGATCGGAGCGGGCCTCACCTACATCTCTGCGTGTCCTCAGATTTTCAAAATGAATGGAGGCCGCTAAGGGAGTACCCGTTTTACTATTGAGCACACGGCCTTTCACCAGCGTCACTGCGGATGGTCTAGAATTTTGCTGTAACTTAATTCTGAAAATATCGGCCTTGCCAAAACCCTGATCATAGCTTACGAAATAAGCGTAATCTCCGGAAGCTGGAATGGTATAGTACGCATCGAAAAAAGGTGTGTTGATTTGCGGGCCAAGATTGATCGGCTTCGTCCATTCGGTCCAGCTTTCGCCAATGCGTGTGGACATAAAAATATCCTGATTGCCATAGCCCGGTCTGCCGTCTGATGCAAAATAAAGTGTCATTCCATCGGCAGCTAAAAATGGAGAAGTGTCCTCACCAATGGAATTGATCACCGGGCCTAAGTTGATTGGATCTGACCACTTTTTATCACCTTCTTTCAGGCACACATACAAATCGCCCTCATTGCGATTGGGGTCATAAAAAATATTTGACTTTAGCTTGGCGCTAAAAATTACTGCTTTGCCATCTGCGGACAGCGATGCCACAAAATGGTCTAACTCATTTTTAAAAACCAAGTGCAGTTTCTCTGCCGGATCCCACCCAGATTCGGAACGATGCTTGACCATCAATTGATTCGCTTCTTCAAACATCAGCGTGTTGTTATCAGCGCTCACGGCTAATAGATTATCAGCTATGGGTGTGTTCACCGACTTACCCATATTTATTGCGCGCGTCCACTTGTTGGCTTCCCAGGTGCTCATCCACACATCTTCATCATCTTTCATGCCCCCTACATTTTCGGCTACATTTTGCCGGGCGAGGTAAAGTATTTTCCCATCCATAGAGATCACCGGCCCTAATTCATCATTTGGACTATTGACAGCCGAACCTAAGTTCTCTTTCTTAGCCGTGAGTTGCTGCTTGGGCAATTCAATGATCTGATCTTGCGCAAATAAAAAATTATCGACCTCCAAACGCATTTTGGTAAAAGCTACCATACCGATTGCACTGCCTAGCAAGGGCATGGGTTTGCGTTCTTCCACTTTCGCATCATTCACATAAAAAGACATTTTGCCGCCCTTTGATTCTATCCGCAGTTTATTCGGATTGCCGATGGGGCGAATGGCATCGTGTTGTTTCCAGGTTTTTAGTTGTGATGGGTCTCCGCTGTAAATGGCATACTCTCCTTCCGAAGAGATGACGAATAAATTGAGAAGGTCGCTGCCCGAAGCCCATATCAATCCATAGCCATTATCTTGCTCGCCATTTTGCTGAATGAACTCGGCTGAAAGTGTAAAATCTTTTTGAACATCCACAAAATAACTAATAGCCGATTGTGCTCCTTCATCCGTGGCGTTGATCACATACTCGCCATTTGCGAAAAAGCAAATCTCACTCTCCTCCCATCCAAACTTGTTAAAGACAAAATCATCTTGAATGATTGGTTTTTGAGCCGATAAAAAATACCCGGCCATCATCATGCAAATAGTAAAAAATACGCGCATAGGGATTAATAATTTGAGGGTCATTACTACTAAGTTAAGAAAATTCATTTAGTACATCTTCAAGTGTGAAAATGTGCTATATATCAGTTTGTGTGGGGTGAGGAAACCGATACGGAGTTACAGCTTTCTGTTAGATCTATTATTTCGCTAAAATAATAAACTCAACTCTTCGATTTAACTTTCGGTGCTGCTCGGTGTCGTTGATTTGCATCGGCTGCGAAGCACCAAAACCTTTACCTGTAATGCGACTTGACGCAATTCCATTTTTCACCAAATAGCTTTTCACAGCGCGCATGCGCTCTTTCGACAATTTCAATAAGCCCGATTTGGTGCCAACGTTATCAGTATGACCATGCAATTCAATTTTGATAGATGGGTTATCCATCAGAAAATGAATAAATCGATCCAACTCCGGCTTCGATTCATCTTTTAGGACGGCTAAGCCCTGCTCAAAAAAAATGTTCTTTAACTGGATGGCCTCGCCAACTTCAATGGGCGCGAGCACTAAATCCTTTTTCACTTCGGCATATTCCTTTACATCCGTTAAATCAAAATTCTCGCTGATAGAGAAAAAGCCTTTCGATTCTGCCCGAATTCCATAATTGGTTCCATAGGGTAACACAATTCGGAACACGCCCGTTACCGGATTGGAAATGGCCTCGCCCACTTCTTTGCCCGTAGTTAAATCTTCAAAATAGATGGACGCACCAATCGGTTGATTAGATTGGCCATTCAACGTGACTCCTGTCAACAATACCACCGGATCGGGTTTTACTTCATTCATCACGCGCACGCGAAAGAGATCACTCTTGCCGATAGATTGATGCGTAGAACTCATGTAAGCAAAATCGCCTGATGCCGGCACTGTATAATATGCATCAAAATCCATGGAGTTGATTTGGTTACCTAGGTTGATTGGTTCACTCCAGCGTGTCCACGTATCATCCAATCGCTTGGTCATAAAAATATCGGCATCGCCATAGCCGGGCCAACCCTTCGAGGCGAAATACAATGTTTTGCCATCAGGTGCTAAAAAAGGAGAGTATTCATTTTCTGCTGTGTTCACATCTTTTCCCAAATTGATCGGCTTCGTCCATTTTCCTTCTCGATCTTTTAAACTTAAGAAAACATCGCGTTCTAGTCGGCTAGTGTCGTAATACATATTATCGCTATTGCGAATGGTAAACAACATCGCCTTTCCATCAGAAGAAAGATTGCCTTCAATAAACTCGTCTTCGTTTCGATAGCGAATGCCTACGTCTTTCACTTCCGTCCAACCTTCTGCGGTGCGCTCACGCAACCCGAATCCGTCACGCGTGGTGAAGATCATCGTATTTTCATCTGTGCTGATTGCAATGAGATTATTCGCATAAGCGGAATTGATGGGTTTACCTAAATTTTTACTAATAGACCATTGATTATTTTCAAAAACAGAAAACCAAATATCCTCTTCATCTTCTTCTCCACCTTGATTTGCCGCGCTTTGCTTACGTCCAAAATAGAGTGTATTCCCAGTAGCGCTGATCTTAGGGCTCACTTCGTCTGCTTCGGTATTGATGGCATTGCCCAGATTCTCTTTTTGAAATGTAGGCGAAGAAGCAGATGGCAAATGAATCGACACTTGATGAGAAAAAATAAAATCATCTACTTCCAATTCCATCTTCGTGTTGTTCACAAAGCCAACACCCATTCCATACAAAGGCAATGCAGGAAAGGTGGTCACCAATTCATCGTTGATATAAAAATGCAACACGCTCGCTTTTTGCTCTACACGAAGTCGGTTGGACTGCGCCATCGGTTTTACTTTCGGCCAAGGCATCCATTTGTTGATATCTCCTTTTAGCTGTGGCGAATAGATGCGGTAATATCCATTGGAAGAAAATTGAAAGGCATTGTATTGATTGCCCTCGCGGCCCCACAACAAGCCAACGCCATTGTCAACCAAACCGGATTTCTGAATGAACATGGCCTCGAGTGAAAAATCTTTGCGTCCGTCTAGATAAGGTGTTACGGTTACAAATCTTCCTTTGTCTTCTACATTTGTAACCAACACAAATTTGCCATCCTGAATTTTGGATTGATAGGTGGGGCCCTCGCCTATAGGCCAGCCATTTTGATTGTTGTCAAATTTTTCATGAAAGATCACGGGCAACTGCGCATGCAATGAACCGCAACCAATCATTAAACAAAAAACAAAAATCCGCATAGACTATAAGCTTCCGGTTCTTCCTCCGTCTACCGGCAGGTTAATTCCTGTGATGTACGATGCGGCCGGGCTCGCCAGAAATACGATAGCTGCAGCCACTTCTTCGGGCGATGAAATCCTTCCCATGGGTACCTCTTCGATCATTCGTTGTTTCGCTTCATCTTCTGCAATACCAGCTTTAGCAGCATTGTTTTTTATGATAGCTTCTAATCTACCTGTCATGGTGGTGCCAGGCAAAACATTGTTGACGGTAATGCCAAACGGTGCCACTTCGTTTGCCAGTGTCTTCGACCAATTGGCTACTGCCCCGCGTGTGGTATTGGAAACACCTAATCCTTTGATTGGAATTTTTACAGATGTAGAAATAACATTGATAATTCGCCCATAGCCGGCAGACTTCATGTGAGGCACAATCGCCTGAACAAGAATTTGTGAACAGATCAAATGGCTAGTAATTGCTTTGATAAATTCTTCTGGTTTTGCGTCAAGCACCTTGCCGGCTGGGGGACCTCCGGTGTTATTGATTAAGATATGAATATCTTGAGATGCCAGGTATTTATCGATCGCTTCTTTCAATCGATCGGGGAAATCAAAATCAGCCACCAGATAGTCATGCTTTTGCGAGCCGATGGAAGGTAGCAATGCTAAAGTCTCTTTTAGCCGAGCTTCGTTTCTGGCAAGGAGTGTAACATTTGCTCCCAAAGTCGCCAGTTCAACTGCTGCTGCCCTGCCAATACCTTGTGTGCTTCCGCACACGATGGCTCTTTTACCGCTTAAATCAAGGTTCATCGCTCGGATCTTAAAGTTTTAGTATCTCATTTTCAGTAAATATAAAAGAACCTTAACTTTCCTCTGTTTATTAATTTAACTAGAAGCTAAGTTCGATCAATAACTGTTTACAATAAACTAGTAACCATCACTAACTAAATTTTATGGCAATACGCAGACCTTTCAACCTCAAGCAATGGATCGCTGACAATCGCGCGATTTTAAAGCCACCGGTAGGTAATAAAAATTTGTATGCCGATGCGGGCGATTACATTGTGATGATTGTAGCCGGGCCTAATGCCCGAAAAGATTATCACTACAATGAGACCGAAGAGTTGTACTACCAACTTGAAGGAAACATTACGGTTCGAATTCAGGAGGATGGCAAAGCCGTTGACATACCCCTCAGCGAAGGCGATATGTTCCTGCTACCGGCTCGTGTGCCACACTCTCCAATCCGCACGCCCAATTCAATTGGCTTGGTGATTGAATGTAAACGCGAAAGCACCGAAGATGATGGGCTGATGTGGTTTTGCGAACAATGCAATCACCCCTTGCACGAATACAAATTTCATCTGGAAAATATTGAGAAAGATTTTCTTCCGCGCTTCCGCGATTTTTATGGATCGCTCGAATTGCGAACCTGTAAAAACTGCGGGCATGTGATGGAAGCAGACCCGCGATTTGTTTGATATGACGAAGCAACAACTAAATGAGGAATTGCAAAGGCATCATCACGCTTTTACGCAATTCATAAAAGGATTATCGCCTCGGCAATTAGAGTCTGCGCCAGCTGATAAGTGGAATGCGTTGCAACAAACAGAGCATCTTATAAAAAGTGTTGGACCGGTGAATATGGCACTGGCATTGCCATTGTTTGTTTTACGTTTGCTATTCGGAAAAGCCAACCGTAAATCAAAAAGCTATGATGAGTTGGTGGCAAAATATCAATCTAAGTTGAAGGCAGGTGGAAGAGCTCCCGGAAGGTTCGTACCGGGAGGAAAAGAAAAAAATACAGAAGTATTGGAAGGCAAATTACTTGGGTTGGTAGACTCGGTGCAGAAAAAAGTAAATGATCTTTCAGAAGACCAACTCGATCAATATATCTTGCCTCATCCGCTCTTGGGCAAACTGACGTTGCGCGAAATGATTTACTTTACCATTTATCATGTACAGCATCATCATCGGCTTGTACAAAACCAATTAAATTAATCTATGGCTCAAACCTATGAGGCTACAATAGCCTTTGCCAAAAAAATGGATCGATTGGATCCGATAAAAAGTTTCCGAAAGCAATTTCATATTCCAAAAGTGAAGGGGAAGGAAGCGATTTACTTCACCGGAAATTCATTGGGCTTGCAACCAGTCAACACAAAAAAAATGATTTCGCGGGAGTTAACCGATTGGGCACAGCTGGGTGTGGAAGGACATCTGCATGCAGCCAAGCCGTGGTTATACTATCACAAGTTTAGCAAATCCCTGCTGGCAAAACTCGTAGGTGCCAAACCGATCGAAGTGGTGGCCATGAATCAACTGACAGTGAATTTGCACTTGATGATGACTACGTTCTATCGCCCTACTTCTTCACGTTTCAAGATTATTACCGAAGCTGGAGCCTTCTCTTCAGATCAATACGCATTCGAGTCACAAGTAAAATTACATGGGCTCGATCCCGAGCAAGCCATTGTTGAATTGAAACCACGCGAGGGTGAGTTTACATTGCGCACCGAAGACATTGAAAGTGCCATTCACGAGCATGGCGCACAAACTGCACTCGTGATTTTCGGAGCCGTACAATACTATACCGGTCAGTTTTTTAATATCCAAAAAATTACTGCAGCCGCTAAACAAGTTGGGGCTTATGTTGGTTTTGATTTGGCGCATGCAATAGGTAATGTGCCATTACAACTCAATAAACATGACGTGGACTTTGCCGTGTGGTGTAGTTACAAATATTTGAACGCAGGACCAGGCGGAGTGGCTGGTGCATTTGTGCATGAGAAGCACGCCAACAATTCATCGCTCGCGCGACTGGCTGGCTGGTGGGGTCACCATGAAAAAGATCGGTTCCAAATGAAGAAAGGTTTTATTCCGATGCCCGGTGTAGATGGATGGCAGTTATCGAACTTTCCAATTTTATCCGGGGCTGCCTTGTTGGGATCGTTAGAAGTTTTTCAAAAAGTAGATTTCAAAAAGCTTCGCGAAAAAAGTATTTTGTTAACCGGCTACTTAGAGTTTTTGCTTCTTCAAATTCCAAATCATGAATTGAAGTTTCGGATATTGACGCCTACCGATCCGAAGCAGCGTGGTTGTCAATTATCTATACGCACGTGGAAAAATGGGAAACAATTGTTTCAACGACTAACTCAAGCGGGTATCATTGCCGATTGGCGCGAACCGGGCGTGATTCGCGTGGCTCCAGTGCCGCTGTATAATTCGTTCGAAGATGTATTTCGCTTCGCAGAGATTTTTAAGAAGCACTCATTAATGGCGTCCGACCGCTCCAAGCGGTCAGACGCCTAATCTAATCTCATATTAGGCCAGATTATGCAATTCCAAGCAAATAACTTCTATCATATTTATAATCGCGGAAACGACAAGCAAAAAGTATTTTACTCTAATAGAAACTATGAATACTTTTTGCATAAGATTAAAATTGAAATAAGCAGCATTTGTGATGTCCTTGCTTATTGCCTTATGCCAAATCATTATCATTTACTTATCTATACCCCAGAAAATGCCTTAGGATTACAATCCATATCAAACAACAAACAACAAATTTTAACAAGAAAAATTGGCACAGTTCAAAGCTCATACACCCAAGCTATCAATAAACAAGAGAATAAGACAGGTTCAATTTTTCAACAAAAAGCAAAGTCAAAATTGGTCACCCTAGATCCAATAACTACCTTTCATTATATTCATCAGAATCCAGTTAGAGCTAATTTGACTAAGAAAATGGAAGATTGGGAATTTTCCTCCTTTAATGAGTATTATCAAGAAGAATCTTCTATTTGTAATACAGACCTAGCTCAAAAAATATTAGATATGCCTTCAGAAAGAAATTTGTTTTATGAACAATCCTATAGAGTAATACAATCAGAAGTTGCTATAGATTTTCTTGTTTAACAATAAAGGGTATAGGCGTCTGACCGCGCGAAGCGGTCGGACGCCAGGATCAGACAAATTAGAATTATGCAAACCAAAAAACATATTGCCATTGCAGGCGCAGGACTTGTAGGTTCTTTGTTATCGATTTATTTAGCCAAGCGCGGTTATCAGGTTACTGTAATCGAGCGCAGACCAGATATGCGCAAAAGCAAAGGGTACGAGGGGCGTTCGATCAATTTAGCTTTAAGCAACCGTGGCATTCGCGCATTGGAAGAGGTAGGATTGGCTGAGGAGTTGAAAAAAGAAGCGATTCCGATGCATGGTCGGATGATTCACGATTTAAAAGGCAATCTGCAATTTCAACCTTACGGAAAAGAAGGGCAATACATTAATTCCATTTCGAGAAGCGGGTTGAATAAAGTGCTCATGACAGCAGCCGAAAATGCAGGCGTTACTTTTCAATTCGAAAAGAGAATAGTAAATGTCAATCTCGAAACAACAGAGTTGTCAATTCAAAGTGCAGATCAAAAAATCCAATCGGCCAAATTTGATTGGGTGATTGGTGCTGATGGTGCTTTTTCTGCCGTGCGTCATGCATTGCAAATGACGGATCGGTTTGACTATTCGCAAGAATATATCCACCACGGCTACAAAGAATTACACATACCTGCCAATGCAACAGGTGGATTTCAGATGGAGAAAAATGCATTACACATTTGGCCGCGCGAAAGCTTCATGTTAATTGCTTTGCCCAATCCGGATGGAAGTTTTACGCTTACGTTGTTTTTTCCATTTAGTGGTACACAGTCGTTTGAAAAACTTTCGGACAAGGAATCGGTGCAGCAATTTTTCGAAACCACTTTCCCAGATGCTCTCCGGTTAATGCCCGATCTTTTGCAGGAATTCTTCCATAATCCAACTTCATCACTAGTAACTGTAAAGTGTTTTCCTTGGCTGAAAAACAATGTTTTGTTAATGGGCGATGCTGCTCATGCCATAGTACCATTCTACGGACAAGGTATGAATGCCGGGTTTGAAGATTGCCGTGCCTTCAACCAACTGCTCGAATTACATCAGGACGATTGGAATACCGTAGGTCCTATTTTTCAACTAGAGCGAAAGCCCAATGCCGATGCCATTGCACAATTGGCGTTGGACAACTTCATTGAAATGCGCGATCTGGTGAATGACCCAGACTTTATCTTACGAAAAAAAATCGAGGCGAAGTTACACGAACTTTATCCAGCTGAATGGATTCCGCTGTATTCGATGGTCACATTCTACGAAGACATTCCCTACCATGTAGCGTACGAGACCGGTCAAACGCAAAAGAGAATTATGGAAGAGGTTTTAAAAACGCCCAACATCGAAACAACATGGCCACAGTTGGATTTCAGAAAAATTGTGGATCAGCTAAAAAAATAGAGATCTCGATTGCGGAGGGGCAATAAAACTTCAGAGTTTACAACCATCACGCATCGATGTGAACTTTGTACTCCTCAAAGCGATCTAAGATTTCCTTTACATATCGAACGGGGCCATCGCATCGGCAATAGCCTGCGGCTACTACTGCATCGCGATAATACTTGGGATTGGATTTCTGTAAAAGAAAGTATTCAACACTGTCATCCCACTTGGAAGCATTGCGTCCGTTTTTCCGAGCCAGCTTTTGCGCATCAATCACATGCGACACTCCTACGTTATACGAAGCTAATACAAACTTCAATCGCTCTTCCGGATCAGAAACGGTCTTTGCCCAATGATCATCTAAAAATTTTAGAAAACGAATACCTGCTTTGATGTTTTGATTGGGGTCATGCAAATCGCCTGCATGTAAAAACTCACCTGTCTCCGGCATCACTTGCATTAAGCCGATAGCTCCAGCCCACGACTCTACGTGTGGATTAAAGTTAGATTCCTGATAAACAATCGAGGCCACTAGTCGCCAGTCCCATCCAATTTCTTTCGCACCTTTTTTTATTTGCTCGTCATAGGGTGATAAGCGATCACCCGTCAACGAAGAATAGTCGCTACTGGCCATGATAATCGAAAATCGTGGGTTATTAAAGTACTTATCGTACAGAGTTTGAAACAATCCGGATTGCTTAATCCGCGCCATCCATTGGTCGATCGTCTGTTGCAGATTGCTGGAGTTTTTACGCACACCCCATGCGATTTGCTGCGGCAAACTAAGCGTTGTGTTGATATCTAGGTTAGGATAATAAAGCGCGTTGACCATGGCAATCGTTTGATCGGTAACCGTGTACTTGATTTCTCCAGTAGCTACTTTTCGAATGAGCGATTCTGTCTCAGCAGTGGCGCTATCTTCTTTTAAAAGTATATCTCCACCAATCTCCTGAGAAAGATTTTTCATCCTTTCGCTGAAAGAAGACCCTTTCATTACGTGCACTTCTTTTCCAACTAGTTCAAGTGGATTACGAATCAATTTCTTATCTACCACCTGAGGAGGTTGCATACGCCAATTAGCAGGTTTCTTTTGCACCAACACTTGATGTGTCGTATAATGTGGCTTGGTAAATGAGATATAATTGGTGCGTTCTTTCGTGACTGTGAGCGGAAAAGCCAACACATCACCATTTCCTTTATTCAATTGATCAATTGCCTCCTCAATGCCCGAAATAACTTTAATCTTAAGCTGTACTTTATTGTATTTGCAAAAATACTGTAGAAGTTCATACTCATAGCCCATCGGGGTGCCTTTGTAGATGAAGTAGCTGATGGAATTGTTGTCGAGAATGGCTTCCAAATAGCCTCGCTTTTTTATTTCTGTCATATCTCTTTCAATGGCGGGTTCTGCGAGAAAAGGCAATTCTTCTTTACCGTTACGGCATTGAGGAAGCACCAAAAGTGCCAAAAAAAATAAAAAACCAACAACTGAGCCTTTAGCCATTATTGAAAGTAACCAAAAGCTGGGGAAATAAAAAGGCCACCTCTCGGTGGCCTTATTAAAATGAAGTGTTTAAAATTTAATTGAAGATATAGCGAACACCAATTTGTGCTTGCCATACGCTACCAACTGAAATGCTCTTAATGAAAGTGTCTTTCAATAAAACAGTCTCACCATTGATAGTTTGTGTCTGCATTCTGTAAGTAGGAACACCAGCTGCACTTATGCTGGTAACTGTCAATGGTTGGGTGGTGGTTGACTGATAACCTACACCAAATCCATCGTTGATTAAGTTACCAACGTTTAAGATATCTGCTCTTAATTGAATAGTATTTCTCTTTTGCTTCGCACCAACTTTTACATAGAACTCTTGTACTACGCTAAAATCAAAGCGAGTTAACCAAGGGAAATAAGCACCATTTCTTTCAGCATAGTTACCTCTCCGTGAGCTTAAATACTCGCTGCCATTGATATAGGCATCATATGCAGTTTGTTGATCTGCAGCTGTGAACGTCTTTCCGCCAGATGTAAAGCTGGCAAAGGTCAATTCGCTGGCACTCTTAGGTACGTAAATTAAATCGTTAGTTTGACCATCTCCGTTCATATCGCCACCATATGTGTACGAGAGTTTTCCACCACTTGCAGAAACCATACCCAGTGTAAACATGGTAGCACCTCCTAATTTATCACCATATTCCAGGCGATAGTTCAAGAAACCAACGATACGGTGTCTTAGGTCGTTATCGGCATACGTAGTTGTCAAGTAATTTTGACCAGCAACAGTAGGGATGTTCGCTTGAACCGTGCTACCTACAGATTGCATATCTCTCGCTTGTCCGTAAGTATACGCTACCATTCCGCTGAAACCTTTTGATGCAGGTTTTTCCAATTTAGCTGTAATAGTATATGCATCACCTGCGCTTGAATTTTTCAACACAAACACGTTGGTAACTTGGGCATTCATAAAACGTGGAGCCACGTTACCGGGAGTTGAAGCAGGGAAACGATCGCGGGTGTCAGGACCAGTAAAGTTTCTGTCTTTAGGACTCAAGTTTGCATCAATGTAACGCAGGGCATAAATATTCTTGTTGTAGATTACTTCTAATGTACCTACTAACCCCCAAGGTAACTTTTGATCGATTGCTAAATTGGATTTCCATACTGTTGGGTATTTCAAATCACCATCAGTTGCATTTACTGCATAGCCCGACAAGGTGTTGACATCCGGCTTGGTCGTTGGAATAAACTCAGTAGGAGTCAATCTGAATGGTCTGTTGGTTACATTCACGT
Source organism: Bacteroidota bacterium (assembly GCA_016191555.1). Taxonomy (GTDB): domain Bacteria; phylum Bacteroidota; class Bacteroidia; order Cytophagales; family Cyclobacteriaceae; genus ELB16-189. The sequence goes on along the minus strand of JACPVX010000051.1, from coordinate 81,390 downwards.
TGTTCAAAAGAGCTGTGTTAACACCATTGTTACCAAGTTGGTTAGAAACTAACACCTGAGGGATACGCGATACAAATAAGCCAGTACCACCACGGATTTGAGTTTTCTTATCACCTTTCAAATCATAGTTAAATCCTACCCTTGGGGAAAGTAAAACCTTAGCACTAGGGAAGGCCCCAGTACTTACTTTATAGGAATACCCGTCTTCATTTCTGAAGTTCATGGCAGCTACAACCGGATTATTAAAGTTGGCTGCTGTCGAATTATCATAATCAAATAAATCTGCACGTAGTCCCAAGGTAACTTTCAACTTATCTGTAGCTTGGATTTCATCTTGCAAATAGGCACTGTATGTACCTACATTAAGAACTTGAAGGGGCTCTGCTCCCCCTGGCAATAATGAATAACGCAAATTATATCTTACCACCGGCACTGGTGAAACTGGGTTTGTAGGATTTAATACGAAATCATCAACTGCTGCTTTAAAATCTGCAATGGAGTTATAAACGTAAACGCCATTTGAAGAAGGGTAGAATACGTTATTGGATGTGAATGCTTCATATGAGATACCAGCTGTGATGGTATGATCATCAGCATAGTATGTAGTATTATTGGTAATATTCAAAGTTGAATAATTCAACTGATTACTAGGCGTGAAGGGATCAAAACCTACTGAAGTATAAGTTGAACCAGCACCAGTTGTATTAGGGCTTGCAATAGCGCCATCTAAAATATCAATAGTTGGGAATAACGAAGTTTTGTAATCTCTGTCTTCCGTCTGCTTATTGTAAGTAACCACCAGTTTATTTGAAATTCTTGAACTGAACGTTGAGTTTAACTCAGCGGCAACCGAGAAAGTCTTATCCTTTTGGAAGTAACCTGTATTTTCTGGTGAGATAGCAGTTGCAGAATTGGTTCTGTTACCGTTACCTGCTGTGCTACTGCTATTACTTCCGCTAATATTGATACCACCTCTCGAGTCGTGATCAGAATAACGCAAAGAAAGTTTATGTTTTTCATTGATGTTGTAGTCCAAACGAATCAAAGTTTTTGTGCTCTTTGTTTCATTGTTGTATCCATCTATTGCACCAAGGTTAAAACCTAGCTTTGCAATCATGTAGGTTCTCAAATCTTCCATAGACGCTGCAGTAGTTCTTGAAACGTTACCCGTTGCGCCAGGTCGGTTAGCTACCCAATCCATTGCTGGTGCCGAGCTGGTGAATTGCTCGTAGTTAGCAAAGATGAAAAGCTTGTCTTTAATAATAGGTGCACCAATCCGGAAACCAAAAGTGTTTTCGTTGATTGTGAAAGGAGCTAGTTTCTTCCCTCCATCGGCTGTTTTTCCTACTAAATCATTGTTTCTGAATAAATAATAAACTGAACCCGATACATCATTTGTACCAGAGCGAGTTACCGCATTGATACCGGCACCGGCAAAACCTGATTGACGAACGTCAAAAGGTGTAACGTTTACCTGAACCTCATCCAAGGCATCTAATGACACAGCAGTTGTTCCTGTACGACCACCAGCCTGAGCAGAACTTCCTAATCCAAACCCGTTATTGAATACGGAACCGTCAATGGTAAAATTATTGGATCGGCTATCCTGTCCAGCAAATGAACTTCCATTGCTATACGCATTGTATTTCACGATATCATTCACAGTACGACCGATAGTAGGTATGCTGTTCAAAGTTTGACGATTAAATGAAGCTGCTGCACCTTGGCGATCAGAGCTAAAAATATCGTTCTTGTCAGCAGCAACTACCAACTCTTCTAATTGGGTGCTTTCATCAGCCAACTTCACGTTTAAGTCTGCCGTCACACCCAAGTTCAGGTAGATGTCGTTAATAACCTGCTCTTTGTAGCCTACAAAGCTAATTTTCGCAGTGTAAGGACCACCTACGCGCATGCCGGGTATAACGTAACGTCCGTTAGAACCTGCTGCAGTTCCATAAGTAGTTCCAGAAGGAGTGTGGGTTGCCACGATTGTAGCTCCTGGCAAAGGCTCCCCTTTCGAGTCGGTAATCTTCCCCGCAATGGCGGAAGTGGTCACCTGCGCCATTACCCCAAATGAGGCAAAGCACAAGGCCGTAATTGTTAACAGTAAATGTTTTCTCATAAGTAATTCGGGTTTTAATCGGGGGCAAAAGTATCCTTTTCAGGTTACTTCTTTACGCTGTTAGCTTTAAATCTTTTGCTCTTTTTCTTAACAATTTGATAACATTGGAATACCGCTTATCCCTTATTCTATTGTAAAAACGAAGAAATTGCGAAAATTGAACCCATTAATTAAAGCTATACTTGAAATGAGAAAATCATTCGTTTTTCTGACCTTCCTGATCTGCTCAACTTCGTGGGCGCAAGTCGATCTGTCGTACTACCTCCCTCCCAATACTCAGCTAAATCCTGCCATACCTAGTCCGCAATCAGTCATTGGACATCAGGTGGGAGAATGGCACATTACCCACGACAGGCTGGTAAATTACATGGTCGCTCTGGACAAAGCTTCTGACCGAATCTCTTTGGAAGTAATCGGTCAATCGCATGAAGTAAGACCTATCTTACTTCTCACCATCACTTCTCCTAAAAACCATCAAAATCTGGAGGCGATTCGCGCTGATCATGCTGCGCTATCCGATCCCCAAAAATCAGGCAGCTTAAACATTAAAAATATGCCTGCTGTATTTTACATGGGACACAGCATTCACGGCAATGAAGCTAGTGGCGCAAATGCCGCATTGTTAACAGCCTATTATTTAGCGGCAGCTCAGGGTCCGGAAATTGAAAACTATTTATCCAATACCATCATTCTTTTCGATCCCAGTTTTAATCCGGATGGCCTACAACGGTTTTCCTCATGGGTAAATGCACGTAAAAGCATGCTGGTAAATGCTGATCCCAATGATGTAGAGCATAATGAGGCCTGGCCCGGTGGACGCTTTAATCATTATTGGTTTGACCTGAACCGCGATTGGTTGGTGGCACAACATCCGGAGTCGCAGGCGCGCGTCAAAAAATTCCATGCATGGAAACCGAATGTACTTACCGACCATCATGAAATGGGCACAAACGCTACCTTCTTTTTCCAGCCCGGGGTTCCCAGCAGAATGCACCCACTCACACCCGAAAAAAATCTAGAGTTAACTAAAAAAATTGGTGCGTTTCACGCCAAAGCCTTAGATGAAATTGGTTCGCTCTACTACACGCAAGAAGGCTATGATGATTTTTATTATGGCAAGGGCTCTACTTTTCCGGATGTGCAAGGAGCCATTGGAATACTCTTTGAGCAAGCGAGTTCGCGTGGACACGCACAAGAGAGCGTGAATGGAATTCTGCGGTTCCCTTTTACCATCCGCAATCAGTTTACAACTGCACTCAGTACGCTAAAGGCGGTGAATGAACTGCGCGTGGAGTTATTGGAGTATCAACGCGATTTTTACTCCAACGCTTCCGCGGAAGCGGTAAAAGATCCTGTAAAAGCGATTGTGGTAAGTTCACCAAAAGATAAAATGAAGTTGTTTCACTTTGGTGAGATGTTGGCACGCCAGCAAATCGGATTTTATAAACCAACCGGAACACAAACGCTGGCAGGAAAAAATGTAGACAGCGAATCGGGTTATGTCATTCCACTAAATCAACCTCAATACCGACTGATCAAATCGATGTTTGAAAAACGTACGCAATTCAAAGACAGCTTATTTTACGATATCTCCAGTTGGACCTTGCCCCTCGCCTTCGGCATTGATTATGAAGAACAAAAAGTAATGCCTTCGCTAGGCGAGAAAATTACCAACCTCAAATCTCCTGAAGGAAAAATCATTGGCAAAGGAGACTATGCTTATGTAATTGAGCCATTTGGTTATTATGTTCCAAGAGCCACTTATCGTTTGCTTAGCAAAAATGTACGCGTAAAAGTAGCCACTGAAAATTTCTATGCGAATGGCAAAAAATTTGAACGCGGCAGCTTGTTGATTTCGGTGGATCACCAAGAACGTTTACCCGACCAGCTCGAAGTGTACATGAAGGAGATTACCGAAAAAGATGGATTGGACGTGTATGCACTCTCCACCGGTTTGGATTTCCAAGGTGTGTCGCTGGGAAGCCCTTCATTCCTTTCATTGAAGAAGCCCGAAATTGCGATGCTGGTAGAAAGCGGCATCTCGCCTACCGATGCTGGCGAAATCTGGCACGTGCTCGACACTCGTTATCAAATTCCGGTCACGCTGTTGCCGATTTCCGTTTTTAATACGACTAACATCAATCGATATAATACACTGATCATTCCCGAAGGAAATTACAACGCCATTAGCGAAAGCACGAAAGAAAAATTAAAAACCTGGACGCAGAATGGAGGCGTGGTGATTGGTTTTGAAAATGCTATCAATTGGTTTCAGTCTACTGGCTTAGGCAAATTTGAAACGAAAAAGGAAGACGAGGGCAAGAAAGATCAAAAACCAAAACCCTACGCTGATATTGAAGAAAACCGCGGAGCACAAGAAACGAGTGGTGCCATTTTTGAAGCCGATGCCGATTTAACCAACCCGCTGCTCTACGGATTTAGTTCTTCAAAAATCGCCCTGTTCAAACCCAACAACATCTTTCTGACCAAAGCAAGTGGATCATATGCCAACCCGCTTACATTTGGCAGTAGTCCACTACTGAGTGGATACATTTCCAAGCCGAATTATGCTCGTCTGAAAAATTCTTCTAGCCTGGGAATTGCTGCTGTTGGCAGAGGGCGCGTGATCGGCTTTACTGAAAATTTATCTTTCCGGGCTTTTTGGTATGGCACCAACAAAATCATGATGAATGCCATCTTCTTCGGACCATTGCTCAGCAGCGAATCATCGAGATAGAAAGCAACTACATTAAACCAGTAAAAAAGTCAGGCTCATTGGGTCTGACTTTTTTTGAAAAATGTAGTATTATTTAAGCGAGCCAGCCCATTGGGCAATTGCTTTGGATTGATCGGGAGTCAACTTCGTTTCAGGATGCATCCACAAATAACTTTCCATCGGCATCCAGCCATTGGCTGCCGCATCTTCTATCTCTTCAAACTTGTGTTTCGCTTTCTTCTCGGCATAGGTGCTATATTCTGAAAAATTAAGGTGACGCTTGCCATCATTAATGTGACTTTGCAGCCACCACCCAATGGGCTGAATGTTGGCATACCAAGGGTAATTGGTTTTGTTACTATGGCAATCATAACACGATTGCTGCAATACGGTATGTACCTCGGCGGGAACTTGGTATGTTTTCGAAATATCATTTGGCCCAATGGCTTCACCGTTATTTCGTGATGGTCTGATTGCTTGAATGGCTATGAGAATGAGCGCAATTCCCAATAAAATTTTATTCCTTTTTGTCATGTGTTGAATGATTGAATTAGTAATTAACCGAAGAACGGTGAGCAATACAACACTTAATTTTATTACTTTTGCCAAACAGTCTGCCGGTGCTACGCAAATTTTTTCCGCTAGATAAAAATTATCTTCTTGAAGAGGCACAACTAGCCTTACAAGATAAACTGCTCTTCTACCTTTTTGATCGGGTGAAAGAAGCCTACGAATACCAACGAAATCCACTGGGTCTTAAAGATGCCTTCTCACTAAAAATTCAGAATTACAAGCTCCTCAATCTTCAGCCACTGGAAGTTTTCTACCAAAACGTAGCAGGAGTTTATCGTTACAAGTGGGGCGACAGTCAACTAGAATTTGTTTGGGATGGTCGGGATCACTCAGAAAAATACCAACAAGAGTGGAGTGATTTTTTTAACGAATCTGTTCAGCGCTTTTGCCAGCAAGAGTTATTTGTTCAGGCCGTGTTGGATGTTACCGTCTTCTTGCCATCGCGCCAAGACGAAAAGCTATTGACGCTTGCCGAAAACCGAATGAACACTTTCATGCTTCAACACTTTGAAGTAAAAATGCATAAGAGCAAAGGCCTCGTTCATTTAAAGACTGCCTGATCGCTTTGCTATTCTATCGATTGAAAGAGCCAAAAATCTAAATTGGGTACCACCAATTTTGAGGTTAAAAGTCTATATTTGAATACTAACCACCTATTCCCTATGAGAAAATTGTTTGTCATTTTCAGCATTGTTACGAGTGCACTGTTAATCGCGTGGTCATTTTATTGGCCCGATGCCCTATTGGGATTTCTACTAATTGGCCCCATCATTTACATGGGCATTGCCGATATGATTCAAGTAAGACAATCCATCAGACGTAATTTTCCGGTTTTAGGCAGGTTGCGATATGTATTCGAAGATCTGAGGCCAAAAATTCAGCAATATTTTGTCGAGTCAGATACAGATGGCTCACCGATCAACCGCAACGAGCGATCTGTCATTTATCAGCGTGCTAAAAAACAAATTGACACCATTCCGTTTGGAACACAATTGAATGTATATGCCGAAGGCTATGAGTGGATGACGCACTCTATTGCTCCCAAAGATTTTCATAAGATGGATCATAACCCGCGTGTTCGCTTTGGCGGGAAAGAATGTACACAACCTTATGACATGAGTGTTCTTAATGTGTCTGCCATGAGTTTCGGATCACTCAGTAAAAATGCAATTCTCGCTTTGAATGGCGGTGCAAAAATAGGTGGGTTTGCACACAACACGGGCGAGGGTGGATTGAGCCCATACCATCTAGAGCCAGGAGGAGATGTTATCTGGCAAATCGGAACCGGGTACTTCGGGGCACGTACTGAGGATGGCAATTTTTCGGGTGAAGCATTTCAGAAGAATGCGACAAAGCCGAATGTAAAAATGATTGAAATCAAATTGTCGCAAGGAGCGAAGCCAGGCCATGGAGGTATTTTGCCAGCCGCAAAAAATACTCCCGAGATTGCTGCCATTCGTTTAGTGAAGGCAGGCACCACCGTTTTCTCACCTCCCTATCATAGCGCCTTTAGCACGCCAACTGAGCTAATTCTTTTTGTAAAAAAGTTAAGAGAGCTTTCTGGGGGTAAACCTGTGGGCTTTAAGTTATGTGTAGGCCGTAAGAGTGAGTTTTTGTCCATTTGCAAAGCGATGGTAAAACTAAAAACCTATCCTGACTTTATCACGGTAGACGGTGGCGAAGGCGGCACTGGTGCTGCGCCCCCGGAGTTTACCAATTTTGTGGGAATGCCATTACTAGATGCACTTGCTTTTGTTGACAACGCATTGCGCGGCTTCGGCATCCGCCATGAAATGAAAATCATTGCCTCCGGAAAAATCCTTACTGGTTTCCACATTGTTCGAGCGATGGCATTAGGTGCCGATACGTGTAATACAGCACGGGCTATGATGATGGCACTCGGTTGTATCCAAGCGTTAGAGTGCAATAAGAATACATGCCCAACCGGAGTTGCAACTCAAGATCCTTATTTTATGAAGGGCCTTGTGGTGGAAGATAAGAAGACACGCGTTGCCAATTATCACAAAAATACGGTGGAAAGTTTTGTAGAGCTGATCGGAGCATCTGGATTAGACCATCCTGAAAAAATCAATAGAAGTCATGTTTACAGACGCGTATTTATGAACATGGTAAAAACCTATGAAGAAATTTATCCTACACTTCCGGAAGGCTGTCTGTTGGAAGGTGGAGATGCTCCTTTCGAGTATGAAGACTATCTGAATAAGGCCAGTGCAGAGAATTTTGAGGTTGCTTGAACAAACTTGCTATTTATTGTAGCAGGTTTATCAGCTTCTATCTGCATTTAACACAAATCTGCCTAGAAAATAACCCATAGGGTTGTATCTTTGATTATTGTTGCCCATCCGGGCTTAAACTTTTTAGCGTTGCTAATGAAAGCTATTATTATCTCTATTCTAGTATTGGCTGCCTGTGCTGCTCAGGGTCAATCTGTTCTGGAACATAAACTAGACGGATCCGAAAAAGGCAAAACACTCCAATCCTACCTGGAAGATTTGGAAAAAACCAAATCTGTCAATTTTTTCTTTCTGCCCGATTGGCTCAATGGCATTGTTATTGAAAAAGACTACTCCGGTCAAACACTGCAATACCTACTCAAAGATTTATTCCTCGGTAGCGATCTCAATTATCTAGAATTTGATGCGCACACGATTGTACTCGTCAAAGATCCGACCCAAGCAATACAGCATACTACTTTACTGAATACAGCTGAACGCGAACAGAAAAAAATTGAACAGGCGCAATTTGGCAAACCTGAAACTGGACTACGCAATAAAAAGATTTGGATGAAAGGAGCTGTAAAAGGCAAAGGTGGAGAGGCATTAGTTGGTGCCAGCGTTTATTTTACCAATTTATCAAATGGTGTTACTACTGATGTTCAAGGAAATTTTCAAATTCAGGTTCCGGCCGGAGAACATATTGTCACGATTTCGTATGTCAATTACGAGGAAAAAGTGGTGAATCTAAAAGCTTATGAAGATGGACAATTGAATATTGATTTGGAAGAAATACCCACCGTACTGGAAGAAGTAGTTGTGCAAGATAGGGCCAATCGTGAAGCTGTAACCAGTAACATTGGGCGCGTGGAACTGAGCATGAAAGAAATCAAGCGCTCACCCAGTTTCATGGGAGAAGTAGACTTAATCAAACAGATACAAGTGCTTCCCGGTGTAACAACAGCAGGAGAAGCAGCATCTGGTTTCAATGTACGAGGGGGCAGTGCAGATCAAAATCTGATTTTATACGATGGTATGCCGATCTTTAACAGCTCGCACGTATTTGGATTTTTCTCCGCATTCAATTCCGAAGCGGTGCGCGATGTAACATTCTATCGTGGAGGGATTCCTGCTGAATTTGGTGGACGGATTTCTTCTGTACTCGATATTCATTCGCGCGAAGGCGACAATGAAAAATGGAAAGGTGGCGCTGGCATTGGAGCCATTACCAGCAATTTCCACATTGGCGGGCCGATTGTAAAAAACAAAACCACTCTTGCTGCTTCTGTGCGAACTACATACTCCGATTGGCTGATCAATTCAATTCGCACCAATTATATAGACCTCACTAATAGTTCTGTTACTTTTTATGATGCTTCCTTGAAGCTGTCACACAAATTTAGCGATCGCACGAAAATAACTTTCTCTGGATACATTAGCCGTGATAAATTTAAGCTTCAAGGCGACTCTACATACAGTTGGAATAACTTACTAGGCTCCATTCAACTCGATCATATATTCAATTCGAAATTAAATGGATTTATCCATGCCGGTTTTGGAAGTTACGGTTATGAAGTGGTGGATGCTAGTCAAGTCAATGGCTTTAACTTATCGTATAAAATTACCTATCCTTCAATGAAAGCCGGTATACAGTACCAATTGGGCAAGCACAAAATTACCGCTGGTATTCAGGCGCAGTATTACGGATTTAATCCAGGTACCCTTAAACCAACTTCACCGCTTTCTAACATTAAATTCATTCAAGTCGAAGATCAGCAATCTCTGGAAAGTGGATTGTATGTGGGTGACAACTATAATATTAATGAGAAAATTAATCTGGAAGCTGGTGTTCGGTTTAGCATGTTTAGTTCAATTGGTCCCGGAAGCGTAAATATGTATAAACCTGGGCTACCCTTAGAGTTGCCTAACCTTACCAATGTGGTACAATACAAATCGGGCGAAACCATCAAATCTTATAGTGGTGTTGAACCGCGTCTGTCTTTCCGTTATTCAATTTCTCCTACTTCATCTATCAAGTTTGGATACAATCGAATCTATCAATACCTACATCTAGTCACCAACACTACGGCCATTACTCCTATCGATATTTGGCAGCCGAGTGGTTATTATTTCAAACCGCAATTGGCGGATCAGTTTTCCATTGGATATTTCCGAACCTCGAAGGACAAAACGTATGATATGTTCATTGAATTCTACCAAAAGAAAATCGACAACATACTCGATTTTAAAGATGGTGCTCGTCTGATTTTAAATCAGCAAATAGAAACCGACCTGTTACAAGGCAAAGGAAACGCCTATGGTGTAGAAACGCAGATCACAAAATCATTGGGTCGCCTTACAGGCTCCGTAAGTTATACGTATTCCAGATCGCTACGCACCATCCAAGGGCCTACTGCCTCTGAGTCTATAAACAATGGCAAAGAGTATGCATCTAACTTTGATCAACCGCATGTGATTAATATTTCGTGGAAATATAATATTTCAAGAAGGTACTTCTTTACCGGCAATTTCACCTATCGTACAGGCCGACCCGTCACCACGCCTCTTTCAGGTTTTACGGTTGATAATATTTCCGTTTCCAATTTTTCAGATAGAAATGAGTACCGCATTCCGGACTACCACCGTTTAGATTTTGCACTCGTATTAGAAGGAAGCCATAAGCGTAAAAAGCTTTTTGATGGAACATGGACATTCTCTATTTTCAATGTGTACGGTAGAAAAAATCCTTTTACCATTTTCTTCAAAGAAGCTGCAAATGGAACCTTGGTTCCTTATCAATTATCAATTATCGGAACAGCATTACCATCCATTACTTATAGCGTTAAATTTTAAATGAAAAGGATTTGCTTTTTACTCTTAGTGCTTGTATTACTGATTGACTCGTGTGTTGATAGAGTAGATTACAATGCGGCTGATGCTGCCACTCAGTTAGTGGTAGATGGTTCAATTAGTGATATGCCTGGCCCATACACTGTAAAACTGAGTAGGACGAGGAAAATTCTCGATTTCACTGGCGCGAAAACAGTTTCTGCTTCTAAAGTTGTAATTTCTGATAACGTTGGAAATTCTGAAGTGCTAACGGAGATTTCTCAAGGTACTTTCCAAACCAGTCCTACAGGAATTCAAGGTGTGATGGGACGGGAATATACCTTGCGCGTAGAAACGCGCGATGGAAATGTCTATGAATCAAGTCCGGAAAAAATTACACCTGCCGGATCGGTAGATGATATCTATACTACATTCGAACAATATCAACCACTTAGTGGTTCGCCTAAATATCAATTCAGAGTTTTTGCCAATACAACTGGTGAGGTGGGCGGCAACAACTACTATCGCTGGAAATTTACCGGCACTTATAAAGTTGAAACACATCCTGAACTACGAACTGTTACTGCAGGTGAAGGAAGGATTCCAGATCCGCCAGCATGCAGTGGTTATACTAAAAATCTTGACCAAGTAGGACCATGTACATGCTGCACCTGTTGGGCAGATTTAATCAATACCATTCCTGTGATCAGCGATGCTCGACTTGTATCCGATGGTAAATTTACAAACATCGAAGTAGGTCTGGTTCCGGTGGAGTACTGGACTTTCTTCGAGAAAGTGCAGATTCAAGTAGAACAAATTAGTCTGTCACCGGCGGCATATTCATATTGGAAAACTGTTGCTGAGCAAAAAGCGGGTGGATCGAGTTTGTTTCAACCGGCCATTGGTAAAGCTATTTCAAACATGACGGTCAAAAACGGAACGGGTGGAGTGCAGGGATTATTTTCTGCATATTCCAGCAGTAAAAAGATAATTTTTCTGCAGCCCTCAGATATTCCGGTTGGTGTTGGGGCTATTCCAGGTGCTCCGCCACCAATTGCAGAATCGTGCTTAGCTGCCTTTCCCTATTCTTCCAATCAACAACCTGCAACATGGTAGTTTAAAGTTATGCGCGCGAATCGAGCGATATTGTTTTTTACTATTGTTATTTTCGATTCGTGTATCGATGAACTTGATTATTCGTCTCCCAATGACAGCCTACAGTTGGTGGTAGATGGTTTTATTACCGATGCGCCCGGGCCCTACATCGTTCGTTTAACCAATACAAGAAGAGCAAATAGCTTTTTTCCATTCAGAACAGTTTCTGCAAAATCCGTCACAATTTCAGATACGGAAGGGAACAGCGAACAGCTGACTGAAAAAGATGCGGGTGTCTATCAAACCAGCCCAACAGGCATCCGAGGACAAATGGGCAAAGATTATTTCGTGCGGATTGAATTAAACGATGGCAAAGTCTATCAATCTACCCCTGAAAAAATTACTCCGGCAGGGAAAATAGACACTGCTTATTTTGAGTTTGAAAAAGTTGTATCACAAAAAGGAATTGTGAACCATCAATTCAGAATTTTCATGGATTCGCGTGGGAACACGGAAGGTGATAACTATTTCTTATGGAAACTCATCGGAACCTACAAGGTAATCACATCGCCTGAATTACACATTTTACTTCGGCCAAAACCAATAAAAGATCCTCGACCCTGCAGCGGATTTGTAGTTATCCCACAAACGAATAAACTCGGATATGTTCATCCGTGCGAGTGCTGCCAGTGTTGGGCAAGTAAAGTAGACAGCAAAGCCAATGTAAGCGACAATTACATTGTATCCAACGCACAATTCAAGAAAGTAGATATGGGTGTCATTCCAGTAGAGTTTTGGTTTTTCTGGGAGAAGACCATGGTTCAACAACTTAGTTTGTCGAAGTCAGCCTACACCTACTGGAAAACAGTTAAAGATCAACAAGATGGGGCGCAAAGCTTATTCCAGCCTGCCATTGGGAAGGCTCGATCAAATATTCAATTAGTAACCGGTGAGGAGGAAGTACAAGGCTATTTCTTTGCCGCATCGGTAGCAAAGAAAGTCTTTTTTCTTTCTTACTTAGATATTCCTTTGGGCGTAATCATACCAGATCCGCCACCCCTTCCACAAATCATATTATTCGCCTCAATAATTCTATTCGATTCATGCATCGATGTGTTAGATTATTCATCTCCAAATGATAACCTTCAATTAGTTGTAGATGGCTTTATTTCAGACGCCCCTGGTCCATATACGGTACGATTATCCAGAACTAGAAGAACAGCCGACTTTCTTCCATTTATAAGTGTGTCTGCTAAATCTGTCAAGATTTTCGATGCGGATGGTAACAGTGAGCAACTCACGGAAAAAGATGCCGGAGTTTATCAAACAAGCCCAACTGGAATTAGAGGACAGATGGGCAAAGAGTATTTCGTTCGAATTGAATTAAATGATGGCAAAGTATTCCAATCAACGCCCGAAAAAATTACTCCGGCCGGAAGAGTAGATACTGCCTATTACGAGTTTGAAAAAATAGTCTCAGATAAAAATATTACGCGCTATCAATTCAGAATTTTCATGGATTCGCATGGAAACACAGAAGGTGATAACTATTTCTTATGGAAATTGATTGGAACCTATAAGGTTATCACTTCTCCGGAGTTATACATTCTCCTGACGAGGCCCGTACCGCAAAAGAGACCCAGGCCCTGCAGTGGGTTTGTGCTTATTCCTGCCACTAACAAGTTAGGATATGTACACCCTTGTGAATGTTGCCAGTGTTGGGTAAATCAAGTTGATAGTAAGGCCAACGTAAATGACAATTACATCATATCCAATGCGGAATTTAAGAAAGTAGATATGGGTGTCATTCCTGTAGAGTTTTGGTATTTCTGGGAGAAAACAATGGTGACAGTTCAACAGCTAAGTTTGTCGAAGTCAGCCTACAACTATTGGAAAACAGTTAAAGATCAGAAGGACGGTGCACGAAGTTTATTCCAGCCTTCTATCGGTAAGGCGCGCTCCAATATTCGTTTAACAACAGGCGAAGAAGAAGTGCAAGGTTATTTCTTTGCCGCTTCGGTAGCGAAGAAAGTCTTTTTTCTTTCCTATTTGGATATTCCGTTGGGTCCGGTAGCTATTCCTGAACCTCCGGGGTTGCCACCTCGATTTATTCCAAAACCAGATGATCCTCAAAGTTTAATTGATGAGTATTATACCGAACCCTTTGTAATACGGGAATCCTGCTTACTTGCTTTTCGACATTCCACCACTGAAAAACCTGCTGATTGGAAATGAAACGGTCACTCGTCATATTTTGCTTACTAGTTCTGCAAGATTCTTGCGTGGACGTATTTGAATATGAAACACCAGAAGGAAATTCCATTCTTGTTGTAGATGGCCGAATAACGAATACACCTGGTCCCTATACAATAAAGCTAACGCGTACACAGAAATTAAATGAATTATCCACGCCATTGAAAGTTTCAGCAAAATCAGTTTCAATTATTGACAACACCGGACTTTCTGAAACACTAACTGAAACTAGCGATGGCGTATACCAAACAAACCCATTGGGTATCCGGGGTGAAATTGGTAAATCGTATAAAGTCAAAATTGAAATGCGCGATGGAAAAATCTACGAATCCATTCCGGAGATCATATCACCAGCAGGGGTTGTGGATAGCGTTTATTATGAATTTCAAACCGTGCAAACTGAAGAAGGAACCTCAAAGTATCAATTCAGAATATTTATGGATTCCAAAGGTGAACAAAACACTGATAACTTTTATCTTTGGAAGGTGACTGGCACGTACCGAGTAATGACATCGCCAGAACTACACATTATTTTAGGGGCCAAACCAGCGGAACCCCCTCCTCCACCCAAGAAAGACCCCCGCCCATGCAGTGGACACATTTATGATAGCAGATTTGATAAATTAATTGCGGTAAAACCGTGTGAGTGCTGTGAATGTTGGGCCGATTTAGTGGATAGCAAACCCCATATTAGCGAGAGTAGTTTTGTTGTAAATAATCAATATAAAAGAGTTGACGTTGGAGTAATTCCTGTAGAATTTTGGCCTTTTTGGGATAAGACTATGGTAAAAGTAGAACAAATGAGTTTGACTAAATCAGCTTACAACTTCTGGAAAATAATTCGCGACCAAAAAGACGGAGCTAGTAGCTTATTTCAGCCTCCTATTGGCCAAGCAACTTCTAACATTTTTCTTACAAATGGGAAAGCTACAGTGTATGGTTATTTCCAAGCTTCCGCTGTTTCAAAAAAAATAATATTCCTTAATGCCAACAGCATTCCAATTGGCGCAGGCATTATCCCTGAACCACCATCACTTCCTCCACGCTATATTCCTACCGGAGGAGTGATTTATGAAGAATTCATCACCGATCCATTCGTAATTAGAGAATCTTGTTTAGGCGCTTTTGCCCACTCAACTACTCAAAAACCAACCGACTGGAAATAATTAAATTTAATACACCCAACTAGAGCCCATCATTTGAATCCTATTATCCACCTGAAATGAAAAAAATAATTACTCTCGCATTTATTAGCTGTCTATTTATAGCCACCAAACCAGCTGAAGATTTTGTGGCGACACTTAAACAAAAACTGGAAGAGTATGTAAAATATAATCCCGTTGATCAAGCCATTTTAATTTTCAATCAGGATAAATATGCTATAGCCGACACTGCATTCTTTCAAGTTTATCTTTTAAATGAAGATATGACCGCTGTAAAAGGGAAGAAAATTTTGTCATTGTCCATCTACGATTCAAATGGCAAAGCCATTCAAAAAACAAATTTTAGTGTAGTCAATGGAAGAGCCAATAATCAAATGGCGATCTCTGCTCTCACAGCACCAGGAGTATATTTATTTACTGTAAGTTATGCGCAAAACATGGACGATGCGAGCGCTATACTTTTTACGAAAGAAATAGCTATCGTGGAAAAACGACAACTTTCGTTTCGGACTGGTAGCTCTTCGTCATGCCTTCTTATCTCTTATGAAGGTGGATTTGTATCCGATGTGGAAAATACACTCATCATACAATCTACTAAAACAGGAACGGGAAGGATAAAAAATAGCAGGAATGAAGAGGTGGCGCAATTTACAGCAGCCAAAAATAAAATCACCACATTATCTTTCTCACCCCAAAAAGGGGAATCCTATTTTGCTGAAATGGAATCGGAAGGAGTTAAAATCCCTTTGATGGCTGCGAAATCTGATGGCTGTATTATTAAAATGGCGGAACTTTCAAACGCATCTACTCGCAAAATCACAATACTAACACCTCTTCAATCAGAATTTCAAAAGAGAGAGAGCTACTTAATTGTTACCAACAGAAGAAAAATTGCATTCTCCACTCCTATTGCTTTTGATCCAAAAGGGCGATTTGAGGTAAATCTCCCTAAAGATGCGATCAAAAACGGTATTAGTTACGCAACTGTGCTTGATCAAAAGGGAACCGTCATAAGTGAACGAGTATTTTTTAAATATGAACCCACAATAGTTACGACTCTAACCCCACTAATTAGTGAAGCCTCACCCAGAAAAAAAATAACCTTGGATTTGAGTTCTAAAGATGTCTTTGGCAATTCCGTTCAAGGAGATTTTAGCGTCTCAGTCTATCAAAAGGAACTATTTAAAAATAGTATCTCACACTCGTTTGTAGAAGAAGTGTTAGTCCCCTACCCATACAATTCAATTCTAACCGATGACATTTTACGAAAAGAATTGACAGAAGAAAAATTGAAGTTTATAGATTATGCTTTGGCAGGTAGAAGTAATGCATCCATTCCTTGGTCACTGATATTAACTAGCAATAACGTAAAACCTACTAAGTCAATTAGTAGTAGCCTTAAGCTAAAAGGTAAAGTGATCTACAAGAATTCTGGCAAATCGGTTCCCGATTCGACATTAATTATGGGATACCTTCAGAATAATATGATTGGCTACGTTGGACATACATTAAAAGACGGGCGATTTGAACTTCCCTTTCTCTACGACTTTTTCGGAGATGATCAATTATTCTATATACTGGAACAAAACGGTAAAGAAGTGAATGAGCCTTTCGAAATTCTACCTGATGATGGAAGAATTGCCGTTCGTCCACAAACCGGATTTACGCTAAAAGATTCGATCGACTTGTATGGTGAGTATGTTGAAAAGAAGAGAATTGTAGAAAAGTCGTACAACTTCTATGGATCTAAAAGAACAATAACCAATGAAGTGGAAGATCTTAATACGCGTTTCGAAGAAGAAGCAATGGGCGTAGATATGAGTGTTAATGTTCAAGATTATATTTCTTTCCCTACCATGGAAGACCTAGTGAGAGAAGTAATCCCTTTTTTACAGAACAAGAAAAAAGGAAATACTGCCTCCGTAAGATTATTGATCAATCAAAATATTAAAAACACCAACTATGTAACTGCAAAAGGAGAACCCCTATTTATCATTGATGGAATACTTACCAAAAATATCAACTCATTTTTGGGCTTGAAACCAGTTGATATCTTAACAATCAAAATCATTAATGACTATAACAAACTCAATCGATTAGGCCCATTGGGCAAAAACGGTGTGGTTCTAGTTAAAACAAAAAAACCCTCTAATTCCACGATCATTGCAAATAGCACTATTTTGAACATTCAGGGATTGACCAGTCCAAGTGAATACCGTAACATCGATTACAATACATTCACCAACAATTCAATGCCTGACATCCGCGCCTCACTTATGTGGAGCCCATCACTAAATCTAAATCAATCAGGTAAGGCTGCTATTGA
The DNA here is from genome assembly GCA_016191555.1 of Bacteroidota bacterium. Classification (GTDB taxonomy): domain Bacteria; phylum Bacteroidota; class Bacteroidia; order Cytophagales; family Cyclobacteriaceae; genus ELB16-189. The sequence goes on along the minus strand of JACPVX010000051.1, from coordinate 64,079 downwards.
ATTCTTCACCTCTGATAAAATGGGGACATTCGATATTGTTGTTAGAGGGCTATCCTTAAATGGAGAGCCTTTTGAGACAGTAGCCCAAATAAATATTAGCTTTCACTAAAATCCTCATCGTTATTGGCATGTAATGTTGTGGGAGAAGTCCTATGTGGAAAAATCATCGGAAAAGATGATCACATTACCTGTCGTGTAAAATCTGGGCGCGGTGTATGAGCGGATGATTTACTCAAATATGCGATGTCGTGTGGTGTATTAATCAAATGATGGAAATTAATTAGGGGAAAACTAAATCTCCATACATCTATCAAATTGACAATGCTTTCCTCTACAACTTCGCCTTTCATAATTGTGGTAGAATATAATTGAAAACCCATTGTCAGGTTATCTCAAATCTGTTTCGGATTTAACCACTTATCTATTTAATGGTTTACCGATCCGTTACAACTCATTGTAAAATAGAAGAGCCACTCAAATGAGTGGCTCTTCATGCTTATACACCTATTACTAGATCGAACTATTGTCTTACTAAGTTGTATCTCCAGTCGTAGGTAGCTGAACCTTCCTTATAAGAAAGGTTGATGTTGACAATTCCAGTACACTGGTCATACGTCCCGGTAGAGCCAGCTAGAATGTTACCGCCACCACCAACTGCTTGAGCAGGGAATGTTACTGTCTGAGTAGAAGGATTCGAAGATGGAGAAAACACCATATATGCTGAATACCCGCTATCCCAGAAATTGGATGTATTAAATCTATTAAGATCCGTTCCGTCCTGCGTGAATGTCAAATTGTATGGACCATAAACTGTATTTGAATACACTTCATTTGCTGTATAAGTAGCAGCCCATGAGTTCTGAACATAAGAACAATAGTCAGTTACAGTATAAACCAGCTTCTGTGCAGGATAGAACTGATCACTTTGGAAAAGACCGGCAGCGACTACGTTAGCAGCCAAAGCCTTTGAGCCATCCGTTAAATTTAGATCGCCTTCCACGTTAATACCAAACTTATAAGTAGTAAGTAGAGTATTGATCGTTGTATTATCCAACGGGAAAGTGTTAGACAAACCTAACTTAGGAAGGATTTCGCTAAGCGTGATGGTAACAGTAACCCAAGGATTCTTATACTTTCCATCATTCACAAAAGCAGAAAACGGAACATTCTTTACAAGTTCACGAGTAGTAGTAGTTCCTACCTTCTTCAGAACATAGAAATCTACAGATTGTAATGACTTTGGGTCTTCGGCCAAATACTCAGCCTCGAACACAAACTTGTCATTCGCTGTTGCAATACGCGGAAAGAATTCAGCCGCTGGCAAGCCTTTGGAGTACACGTTCGTTAAAACAGTACCACGTAAGGCAAGTAGCTTACCCTTCTTAATGCTATTCACTTGTAATGGATCTAAAGAGTCATCACTGCAAGACGAATAAACAAAAGAAAGCGCAACTAATAGAACTAAACTATATGCTATCTTTTTCATAATAATTAATTAATTAAGTATATCAGTATTACCATCCCAGAATACCTTGTTCACCTGTTCGTTAGGTTTAGCCTCTTTACCTGCCAATGTAGTGTAAGTAGCAGGATAAGGGAATGAACGAGTCCAAGGACCTGAGCCAGTTTGTAATGTTGGTTGTAAGTTACGTGGAGCACTGGTTCTTCTATAATTGTTGTATTGCTCAACTCCATTACCGAAAGCTGCGATATAGAACTCACGTCCAATTACATCTGTCTTTAGGGTAGCTGCATCATACGCTGCGTTTACTGCCGTCAAGTAAGCAGGAGTTGATGGCTCTAAGGAAGCTGGTGATACCGCCTGAGCACGGCTTACAGCAAAAGCCTTCACTGCTGTAATTGAATTATTAATAGCAGTATTCAATTGCGTTTTTGCTGTTACAGGATCTCCTCTTCTGGCAGAAATTTCCGCTTTAATGAAGTCAGTGTAGAATGCCATCCAAATTGGCTCAATACCAGCTCCATTCGCACCATCACCACGTTTAGTTGGCTTATTGTAAGCAGTATTAACTACGCTGTTATTATCAGGACGACCACCAGCTGGATAAACACCAGCACAAGTGATAACAGGTGAATCTGGAGGAGTACCAGAAGCATCACCATGATCGCGACCGTAGAATCCAGGTTCAAACACACAGAAAACTGCATTTACGGCAGTATAATGAGCTGGTGGTGTTCCAGGGGTACAACCTAAAGCCTTTTGATCAAATGCAGGAACTGTAGTCAAGGGGTTGATACTTCCAACCTGACGATATACATAATATCTCCAACGTGGATCCTGTACGCCCATACCTTGAAAGATTTCATTCAAGAAATAGTTAGCCAAATATCCACCAGCAGTTCCGGCAGTATTACCATAGTACTGATTGTAAATTGGGTGACGAGAATCTGGCACAGTTGTAATACCATATTTGAACGTAAAGTCCTCTGCAGAGCTATCAATGATATTAGAAGCTAGAAGTGCAGTGATTTTTGCATCTGCCTCTGCTACACGTGCAGGTAAGGTTCTTATGTTCAACCAAGCTTTTAATTCCAGCGTGTTTGCCAGAGCAGTCCAGTTAGCACGGCTACCTGCATAATAAAGATCAAGTGTAGATGCAATATTTGTACCGGCTGCCGAACCTGTTTTAGCTAATTCAGTACGTGCTTCTGTCAACAAGCCGATCGCATACGTATAAACATCTGTAGCAGCATCTGTCTTAGGTGCAAAATTGGTACCTAATAATGCTTCTGTGCGTGGCACATCGTTGAAAATATCAACCAAAGTTAGATAAACATATGCTTCAAAGATTTTCGCCATTGCTACGTGGGTAGTCAGCGTTTTAGCTTGAGCAATTGGTATCAGCGTCTTTGTGTTGGTTAAAACGCCTTGATAAGCGACACTCCAAAGACCATTCGCAGAAGAGGCGTTGATCGCAGTTGGGTAGCGATATCCGCCAGTCATCGCATTTACACGCACTAACTGATCGGTACTTCCGCTTGCTGAGCTATAGAAAGAAGCAAAGTTAAGCTGTATTGCATTCATCAACAGATCTGGGTCTGCGGCCGAAGGCGTTAAGTTGTTCGGGTTCGTTGTATCGTTGTCCAACTGGCAAGCAGAGGCAACGAAAAGCAACATGATACCCAATTTTTTAGATATGTTTTTCATCGTCATAGTCTTTTAGAATGATATTTTAAGGTTCACACCATATTCTTGTGCACTAGGTCCGCTGATATAATCAAGACCAGCTCCGTTTCCAGAACCAAAAGCAGTACGATCAAAATCAACCTTGGTATACTTAGGAGCGTTGATCGCTTTCCACCAAATGTTGTTTGCTACTGCAGATACAGTCACGCCTTTCAGCTTGAGTTTTGAAACCATTGCCGTAGGCAAAGTATAGCTCAATGAAATTTCGCGAATTCTCACGCGAGTAGCATCGAAGATTGCTCTGTCTGATGGACCGCCTCCAATGATAGTATTTCCAAAGAAAACACCAGCTGTCGTTAAAGGAGTTGTATTAGGAGTATATCCCGTTACATTACCACTTCCGTCAGTTACTTCATTAACACCTGGTAAAACCAATGGCAATGAAGGATCGAAATTTTCCAAATCCTTGCTTACACCACGTCCAACCAACGAAGATACGGTATATGATAATACTTGGCCACCGGCTGTATAATCAACTTGAGCACCCAATGTGATCGCTTTCCAGCGTACGTTCAAGAGACCTGAACCAAACCATTGTGGGTTAGGATCGCCAATGATGCCCAAATTTGAACTAGTTGCATAGCTACCAGCAGCATTAACAATTAGTTGGCCTGATGGGTTGCGTGGCACATAAGTACCTTTAATTACGTTGAATGGTTGACCTACTTCAGCGAAGTTACCTTCTGTGGTGAATCCACTCAAACCTACTGATGTGGTTGAGCCCACCAATGCATCTACACGGCTGATGTTCTTCGTGTAATTTAAGGTAACGTCAACTTGCCAATCATTGGTTTTATAAGGTGTACCAGTGATTGAGACTTCAAAACCTTTGTTAGAGATACCACCGGCATTGATCGTAGTGCTGGTATATCCAGTAGACGGATCCAAAGCAATACCAAGTTGGAGATCCTCAGATGTTCTGTAATAAGCCGAAGCGTTCAATTTAATTCTGTTCTCGAACATATTAGCCTCGATACCACCTTCATATTCCACCAATCTTTCTGGCTTCAGGTTTGGATTAGCTAATTGGCTAGAAACAGAAGAAGCAACCACATTCGTTCCGGCAAAATTAGTGAACGCTTGTCCGTTCAAGCCTAACTGTTGAGATACCAAATAAGGGAATCCGAAGTTAGCAGACGTTCCGTAAGCAGCTCTGATTTTCAAGAAATCAAGAACACCAGAACCGAAGTTCGGGAATGCAGCTGTAGGAATGAACGAAACACTGGCACCAGGATAAAACAGGTTTTGATTGGAGCCTATCAAGGTTGATACTTGATCATAGCGACCTGACAAGTTCAAATACAAGAAACCTTTATATTCTAAGTTGGCATCTAAATAAGTACCAATCCAGCTTTGGCTTTGCTTATAATTTAATTGAGCGCCTCTGAATGTTCTTGGTAAAGTAGAAGTGAAGTTTCTATGCTCTAGGAAACCATAAACAACTTGACCTAAGCTTTCAAGACCAGTTTGATTATAAGTGTCTTTACGAACGTTGTAACCTAAGATACCAGTAAACTTCAAATCTTGCGTGATCGCCTTATTGAAAGAAAGTATTAAGCTTTGATCAATAACTGTGTTTACGCCAGCCGTTGTGCGCAATGCACCAGGTTGTAACGCAGTGGAGATACCACCAGCTAAGCCTTTGTTCACATAATAAGTTCCCTGTTCAGTATAGGTGTCATAACCTAAACGATACGTAACATTCAACCAATCTGTAACTTTATAGTTCAAACTTGTATTAGAGAAAAAGCGGTTGGTAGTACTTATTTGACGAGTATTCTTCACTAACCAGTAAGGGTTGGGGATATCACCGCCATTTCTGTAGTAAATATTACCACCAGTTACCGGATTTTCGAAAGGCCAACGGCTCAAATCGATATTACGTGGTACATAAAACAAGTTAGCCCAGATAGAAGGACCACCAGTTGAATTGGAACCAGTACCCGAACCAGCTGGCGGGGTCTGTGTGTTTGTCTTTACATAGTTGAAAGAAGCATTCAAAGTCAAATTGTTGGTCAATTTTGCAGTGCCCCCTAATGAGAAGTTGTCGCGCTGTAGGTCGTTGTTTTTAACGAAGCCATCCTTTGTCAAGTGACTGTAGCTAAAGGAGATCGTTCCAAATTCTGTCTTTCCAGCTAAGCTGATAGACGTGGTAGAAGAAGTACCTGTTTTGAAGAAATCAGAAACGTTATTTGGTGCTGGAGTTGGAATATATCCACCATTGGTTGTCGCTGAAGTTGCAAATTCAGGGAATTGTGGGAATAGTGCAGCATGCTCGAAATAAGGGTGTCTTACACCAGTCGGCTTACCATTAAATAATGAACCCCAGTTACTGAAGAACTCACCATAAGCTCCATCGAAACCGTTGGCCCACTTATTTTGATATTCTGGAACCACTGCCTGTGTAATAAAATAAGATTGGTTGAATGAACCCTCAAATTTGTTCTGCTGACCTTTTCCGCTTGAGCCAGTCTTAGTTGTTACCAAAATTACGCCATTTCTACCTTGTGAACCGTAAGTGGTAGTAGCTTGCAAGCCTCTTAAGATAGAAACAGATTCTATGTTATTTGGATCGATATCCAAGAAACGGGTAGGAGAAACCTGTCCATCTCTAAAATCACCACCATTGATATCATTTGTGCTGGTGTTAATAGGCACACCGTTTACAACCCAAAGAGGTTGAGTATCTCCGCTCAAAGAGCTAAGACCACGAATGTTAATTTTAGAACCGCTACCAACCAAGCCGGAAGAGTTCAACACTTGTAGACCAGGTGTTTTTCCTTGTAAAGCACGGCCCACATCTGTTTCAGGCTTATTTGCCAATGCGGCTGAAGAAATAGTAGTCTGAGCAAAACCCAAAGACTTTTGTTCTTTCTCCACACCTTGCGCTGTAACAACCACTTCTGAAAGTTGAGTTACATCCAAGCTTAATTGTACATCTACAACTGTTCTTTCTCCAACAGCAACTTCTGATGTACGCAAGCCAATAAAAGAGAACACGAGAGCACCGCCATCAGCAGGAACGGAAATTGAATACTTTCCATCTGCATCCGTAACGGTACCATTTGTTGTCCCTTTCACAACAACATTCACACCAGGTAAAGCTGATCCATCTTCCGAGGATGAGACCTTACCTGTAATCACCCGATCCTGCGCCCATGCACTGAGCACAAAGACGAATGAGAAGCATAACAGTAAAAACTTCTTCATAGGTTTTGGTTTAGGTTAATAATTTAAGTCCACCAAATTAAGGTATTATTAACATAGATTAAATACTGCAAATGGATTTTTTTGAAAAATTTTATTTGGTATGAACCCCAATTGCCGCTAAATGTGTTGATTTCGAAGGTTTTGGCACAAAAAAAGGGGTGACTTTTCTAAAAGTCACCCCTTTTTGCAAAGCGGTAGATATTTCTGAGAAATTAAGCTTCTGCTACTACTGAGACAAAAGATTTGTTCTCTTTGCCCTTTTTGAAAACCACGGTTCCGGGAATCAATGCGAAAAGGGTGTGATCCTTGCCCATGCCTACATTTCTGCCGGGATGATGCTTGGTACCGCGCTGACGCACGATGATGTTACCACCAATCACCTTCTGGCCACCAAATTTCTTAATGCCTAGTCGTTTGCTTTCCGACTCACGGCCGTTTTTTACTTTACCTTCACCTTTTTTATGTGCCATAATTTAATTCGTTGATGTGTTGATTTGCTGATTCGTTAATTTTTGCGTCCCAATTGAAATTATCGAATTATCGAATTATCGAATTATCGAATTATCGAATTATCGAATTAATTATCCAATGCTCTCAATCTGAACTTTGGTGTATTGCTCGCGGTGACCGTTACGCTTGGCATAACCCTTTCTGCGCTTTTTCTTAAACACAATAACTTTATCACCTTTTACGTGCTCAAGTATCTTTCCTGATACTTTCACGCCTTTTACAGTAGGGGCGCCAACTTCTACGGCTCCACCATTATCAGTCAGAAGGACTTTGTCGAATGACACAGCTGTGCCAGCTTCGCCTTCCATCTTAGGTGCGTAGATATATTGGTCTTTAGCCACTTTGAACTGCTTTCCTGCGATGTCTACAATTGCGTACATGCTTGTTGTTTTTAAAAATTGGATCGCAAAGATAAGGCTAGGTAATAGAAAAACAAGGGGTTAAACCAAAATACCTCCATTTAGCCTCGAATTGAAGTATTTTATTTATATCAAGTCCTTGTTTATAGCCATTTTCGATGGTTACAGCAAGGATTTCGCGATTAATAAATTTTCAATTTTTTTTCATTTAAGCAGTCACTTCGCTTGCCGTCTTTAAGTGAGTGATAATGAAATCCTTTCATCAAAGTATTACTTCCAAGTGATCATTTTCTGTTTCGTTTCAGCCAAAATGAGCTTTTGAATTCTCTCATTCATTTAAGTTATTTGTCGATGCGGCTCTAAACTTTTCGAACATCAAAAGGTTTTCTGTTGCGTCAACCAAAAACAAGTAAAAACAAAGCTTGATCAAACTTTCTTCAAACAAAGTTGGGTCAATCCTTTTATATAATATTATAAACCTTACACCCAACATGAACCACCCCGTAGAAGAACCCATCCTAAAAGAAAACAAAGACCGTTTTGTGCTCTTTCCCATCCGCCAACACGACATCTGGAAATACTATAAACAGGCTGAAGCCAGCTTCTGGACTGCCGAAGAGATTGATTTGGGGCAGGATATGAAAGATTGGCTCAATCTAAACGATGGCGAGCGTCATTTCATCACCCACGTATTGGCCTTTTTTGCCGCCAGCGATGGCATTGTAAACGAAAATCTCGCTGAGCACTTTGTGGGCGAAGTGCAGTACACAGAAGCAAAGTTTTTCTACGGCTTCCAAATTGCGATTGAAAACATCCACTCCGAGACGTACTCTTTATTAATAGATACTTATGTAAAAGATCCCAAAGAGAAAGACAAGCTTTTTCATGGAATTGAGACGATGAGTTGTGTAAAGAAAAAAGCGGATTGGGCTTTGCGCTGGATCGACAAAGGAAGTTTTCAGGAAAGATTGGTGGCTTTTGCTGCTGTGGAAGGAATTTTCTTTTCCGGATCATTCTGCTCGATCTTTTGGTTGAAAAAACGTGGTTTGATGCCAGGCCTTACCTTCTCTAACGAGTTGATCTCGCGCGATGAAGGTTTGCACTGCGACTTCGCTTGTCATTTATATACCAAGCATGTGGTGAATAAGTTACCGGAAGAACGTGTGATTGAAATCATTAAAGATGCGGTTGAGATTGAGAAGGAGTTTGTAACTGATGCACTGCCAGTTAACTTGATTGGAATGAACGCAGCACAGATGCGCCAGTACATCGAGTTTGTGGCTGATCGTTTGTTGAATGAGTTGGTGGGCAAGAAAATTTATGGCGCTACCAATCCATTTGATTTTATGGATATGATTTCGCTGCGCGGAAAAACCAATTTCTTCGAGAAGCGAGTGGCCGAATACCAGAAAGCCGGTGTGATGAACAGCATGGAAAAAGAAACCTCTCCAAAGTTTTCACTCAACGAGGATTTTTGATACATTCGTTTTACCATTTTTTAAACTAGTTTTTTTACAACCCTTACACCCTTTATTAACATGCTCGTATTAAAACGTGACGGACACAGGGAGTCCGTAAAGTTTGACAAAATCACTGCTCGCATTGAAAAACTCTGCTACGGTTTAGATCCCAAATTTGTCAACCCCGTAGAGGTGGCGATGAAAGTGATTAACGGATTGTATGACGGTGTTTCTACCGTAGAACTGGATAACCTTGCAGCGGAAATTGCCGCTTCATTGACTACCCGGCATCCTGATTTCGCCAAGTTGGCCGCGCGCATTGCTGTTTCAAACCTCCACAAAGTAACAAGTAAGTCGTTTTCAAACACTATGAAGCGTTTGTACACTTACGTGGATCCTAAAACCGGAGAAAACGCACCGCTCATATCTAAAGAAACCTGGAAAGTGATTCATGAAAATGCTGCTGAGCTAGATGAAGCAGTAATTTATGACCGCGACTTCAGCTACGACTACTTCGGCTTCAAAACATTGGAGCGCTCATACCTCATGAAAATTGATGGTAAGGTGGTGGAACGCCCGCAACACTTGTTGATGCGCGTAGCTGTGGGTATTCACGGAGAAGATATTCCGGCTGCTATCGAAACGTATAATCTTTTGTCGGAGAAGTGGTTCACACACGCTACTCCTACGCTGTTCAATGCCGGCACGCCCAAGCCACAACTTTCATCTTGCTTCCTGCTGACGATGAAAGACGACAGTATTGATGGTATTTATGATACTTTAAAACAAACCGCCAAGATTTCACAATCAGCTGGCGGAATTGGTCTGAGCATCCACAATGTGCGTGCAAAAGGCTCTTATATTAAAGGAACCGGTGGAACATCCAACGGCATTGTGCCCATGTTGAGAAATTTTGACATGACGGCTCGTTACGTAGATCAAGGCGGAGGTAAACGCAAAGGCAGCTTCGCGATTTATCTAGAGCCATGGCATGCTGATGTGTTCGATTTCCTCGAACTGAAGAAAAACCATGGCAAAGAAGAAATGCGTGCGCGCGATCTTTTCTATGCGATGTGGATTCCGGATTTGTTCATGAAGCGCATTGAAGACAACGAAATGTGGTCTTTGTTTTGCCCGAACGAAGCACCCGGCCTGGCGGATTGCTGGGGAGAGGACTTCGAGCGCTTGTATGAGAAATACGAGAAAGAAGGCAAGTACCGCAAGCAAGTAAAGGCACAAGATCTTTGGTTTGAGATTTTGGAAGCCCAAATCGAAACGGGAACACCGTACATGCTTTATAAAGATGCGGCTAACCGCAAATCGAACCAAAAGCATTTAGGTACGATCAAGTCGAGCAACTTGTGTACAGAAATTATTGAGTACACTTCACCTGATGAAGTAGCGGTTTGTAACCTAGCTTCCATTGCTCTACCTAAGTTTGTAACTGAAGACGGCAAGTTCGATCACCAAAAGTTGTATGAAATCACGAAAGTGATTACCCGCAACTTGAATAAAGTGATTGATGTTAATTACTATCCTGTTATTGAGGCTAAAAACTCAAACATGCGCCACCGCCCGATTGGTATTGGCGTGCAGGGGTTAGCGGATGCGTTCATCTTATTAAGAATGCCATTCGATTCTCCGGAAGCTCGTGGCTTGAACAAAGATATTCACGAAACAATCTACTTCGCGGCTATGGAAGCTTCCATGGAATTGGCGAAGAAAGATGGTCCATATGAAACGTTCAAAGGCTCTCCTATTTCAAAAGGAATATTCCAATTTGACATGTGGGGTGTAACACCTGACAGCGGAAGATGGGATTGGGAAAACCTGAAGCGTGAAGTAAAACAAAACGGTGCTCGCAACTCGCTATTGCTTGCTCCGATGCCTACGGCTTCCACTTCTCAAATTTTAGGAAATAACGAGTGCTTCGAGCCATATACTTCTAACATCTATACCCGCAGAACTTTATCCGGTGAATTTATCATTGCCAATAAGCATTTGATGAAAGACCTGATCAGCGCGGGATTGTGGAGCGAAACGATGCGTCAGAAGTTGATTTCAACGAACGGATCGGTACAGGCTATTCCGGAAATTCCTCAGAACATCAAAGACATCTATAAAACCGTTTGGGAGATTTCGCAAAAGGCTATTATTGATATGAGTGCCGACCGCGGTGCTTACATCTGTCAAAGCCAAAGCTTGAACATCCACTTAACAGACCCGAATTTCGGTAAGTTGACTTCAATGCATTTCTATGCATGGAAGAAAGGATTGAAAACGGGTATGTACTACTTGCGCTCAACTGCTGCTGCTGATGCGATCAAGTTTACATTGGATAAGTCAGCGCTGCAAGAGCCTACTATTGCTGCAGTACCTACCACTGTTGCTGAACCAGTAATGGCTGTTCAATCTGTAGCTGTGGCTGAAAATCAACAAGCGATTCAATACGAACAACTGCCACTAGCCGATTACGACCAGAAGCGTGCCGACATGGCTTGCTCACTGGATAATCCGGATGCCTGTGAGGCGTGTGGTAGTTGAGAAGAAGATAGAATTTAGAATTTAGAAAAAACCCGGCTCATCACCGGGTTTTTTATTTTTATTCAAGTAGGATGTTAGAGCCCTTGGAAAATTTAACAGAGTAGCGAAGCTTGATTGTTTCAGTCGTTCCCGGCTTAATCGTTTTTCTCCATTTTAATAAACCGGTTTCTTCGTTGTAAGCTGCTTTCGAGTCCTCCATTTTGTCGATATCGATTTCTTTGGTATTTGGAACTGGAATCTGATCTTCAATGACAATGGAGATGGAGTTTGCCTTTTTATTGCGTACCGAAATATCAAAAGCATACATCGCCTTCTGATTGGAACCTACCGTTTGACGCGAAGTGAGCTCCTTCACTTTTTCACGTTTCACTAACACGTTCGCATCGCGTCCCAGCGAAAGTGTAAGTGTATCGCTGGCGTGACGGGTATCGAGCACTGACTTTCCAATGAATTTACCTTCGAAGAATAAGCTGGCTTCTCCATCTAAAAAATTATACTCATCCCAGCCTAGAACCTTGGCAACTAAAAATGCATCTGGATCCAACTTTGGAACACAGAAATATTCATAGAGTGCAGGCAACTCGTACTCAATCATATCGGTGGCACGCACTTCACCATCCGATTTAATTGAAAATGGTTCGTCAATGGTAAATTCAAAATTGGTTTGTTTGACAATGGGAGTGGCGACTAAGGTTTTGGTTACCCGAGGTGTGTAATGATAATCGTGTGAATCATCCCATTGAATGGTTGAGACAGCATATCCAACGGATTTCTTTTCTTTTTCAACGCCTTGAGCTGTTACTACAACTTCACTTAACTGAGTGACATCAAGACTAAGACTAGCATCCACTTGCCGTCTGCCTGCAATTGCGACCTCCTCCGTTTTCAATCCAATAAATGAAAATACCAACGTGCTCGCATCGGAAGGCAACGCGAGGAAGTAATTGCCTCCTGCGTCTGATACGGTTCCAATCGTACTTCCCTTAATCATGACATTTACACCTGGCAATGATGAACCATCTTCCGCACTTCTAACAGACCCTTGCACGAATGAATTGGAGTTCGATCCAATGGTAGAAATGCCGCGAATTCGGATCGGTGTGCTTCCACCATATGAGTTGTTAAATCCACCATATGAGTTATTAAATCCGAGCACCCATGTTTTCAAAGATGGACGCTCGCCTCCTACGGATGGATCGGCCGATGAAATAGTAAGTTCTACGTTTTCCCAATCTTCGCCTGACTGCTGGGATACATTTGCCTTGTAAGTAATAGCTACTGGCGATTCCACATTTTTCGCGCGGATGTCGTATGAGGGGAACCACTTGGCTTCATTCACCAAATATTTCAACAGAACGTTCGACTGCGTTGCCACCTTCGAAGAAACTTTTACTGTTATCTCTCCACTTGATTGTTCTTTAGAAACACTTTGCTCGCGCAATTGCGCTTCTACTTTGTTTAGTTCTTCATTTAGCTTGCGAATATTTCTGTCTATCTCGAAAAGATGTTGTTTGATGTCGATCAATCGCTGACGAAAGTAATCCATCGCCACTTTTAGCTGCTCAATTTCAACTCCTTTAGAAGTGCCTCCAATTGACTTATTTGTTTTAAGAATAATCTCTTCCTCTTTGTAAACTTCTTCTTGGGATTGCTCTTGCTTAAGTAAACTGTTGAGTCTTTTTCTTTCTGCTTCGAGGCTGGCAATTTTCTCAGGCTTTCGGTTTTCTTCAATATGATTTACCTGAAATGACACCGATAAAATTCGAATTCCATTCGTGCCTTCGGCTTGAATGCTTTGCTCTTGTATGCGAGGTGCCAGATTCTTAAACTTCAACAGCGTAACTCCTGCCGCAATAGGAATAGTGGCTTGACGCGTTATTTGTGCGCCATTTAAAAAGACAGTTACCTGTTTTACTTTCGAAGAAACTTCCTGATGTAGTTCTTGCGCGATCGCGCTAATTATTGAAATGGAGAAAAGGAGTGTGAGTAGCATTTTCATAGTGCTGAAGGTTTAAGTTCAGCACTACGATGCAACTCTATTTAAAATTCCATAAAGGAAAATGAATTAAAACGGCAAGTCATCGCTTGCGCTGGAATCCGGAGTGAATGGTTCATCGCCAACCGGTGGAGCATCCGAGCGACCACCGCCTGAGGGTCCTGATCCTTTTGCTACTTTCCATGCGCGCACATCGGTGTACCAACGGCCATTGTATTCTCGGCTTTCAACATTTACCGAAGCCGTGATTGTTTCGCCTGGAGTGAGTTTGATTTCATCTACTTTTTCGCCCCATAATGAAAGGCACACTTTTTTGGGATATTGTCCCGGAGTTTCTAAAATAAATTCCTGCTTTTTCCAAACTCCATTTTTTCCCTGACCTGATTGCAGCGGGAGAAGGTTGACCACCTTGCCTGTGATGTCCATTGCCATACGTACTTACAATTTATAGTTCAATTTATAGTTTTCTGAGGTTGAGCACCAGCCCTGGCATTACGTCTGAGCCATCGAGTTGGTCGTCAAATGTTTCTACGCTTCGCACCAAACCCTGTGAAGTGTAAACAAATGCGTTTCGTTTGATCGGATCGATGAGCCATGCCAGACGACAGCCATTGTTGATCCAGTCTGTCATCTTAAGTTTTAATTGGGGAAGGGAATCGGATGGGGAACGAACTTCGATAACAAAATCGGGACAGAGGGGAGGAAATTTCTCTTTTTGCTCGTCAGCCAATAAGTTCCATCTTTCCTTTAAAATAAAAGCGGCATCGGGTGCAAGCACCGATTTATCGGAAAGTCGAAAGCCAACTGAAGCATCCATTAGAACTCCCAAATCTTCGTGGAGGTCAGCCCAATCACTGAGCACTCTGTAGATTTTAAAATGGATTGCGCCTGTAATTCCTCCGGATGGTGACATAATGATCAATTGCCCTGATTTATTTCTTTCAATGCGGAACCAGTCATTGGTAGCACAGAAATCAAACAATTCATCATCGGTGAATTGAGTATGCTCAGGGAATTTTAATATGATCTGATCCATCAAGGGTAAAGATAAGTAAAAATCAAATTCGTTAATATCAACAAACCATTGCCTGCATCTAATTTACAAAGCTCCTGCTTTAATCTCTTCCACTACAGCCGGATCCAGCAGCGTTGTGGTATCGCCCAAATTAGAAGTATCGCCTTCGGCCACTTTGCGCAAGATTCTGCGCATAATTTTACCGGAACGCGTTTTGGGCAGGCCACTTACAAATTGAATCTTATCTGGCTTGGCAATGGGGCCAATAATTTTCGCCACCACATCTTTGATCTCATTCCGCAGGTGATTCTCTTCATGTATCGGATCGTAAGTAACCACAAATGCATAGATGCCCTGACCTTTGATGTCGTGCGGGTAGCCAACAACTGCCGACTCACACACGGCCGAATGTTCATCGATCGCACTTTCTACTTCGGCTGTGCCCATGTTGTGGCCTGATACAATAATAATGTCATCTACGCGGCCGGTGATACGATAGTAGCCCTCCTCATCGCGCTTGCAACCATCGCCCGTAAAATATTTTCCCGGAAAGGTAGAAAAGTACGTGTCTTTGAATCGCTGATGATCACCATAAATCGTTCGTGCAATAGAAGGCCACGGAAACTTGATCGTCAACCGACCCTCTATTCCATTGCCCATCATTTCATTTCCACTCTCATCCATCACAGCCGGCTGCACCCCAGGCATCGGCAAAGTTGCAAATGAAGGTTTTGTTTTGGTGATACCGGCAAGCGGTGAAATCATCACACCACCGGTTTCAGTTTGCCACCACGTATCGACAATGGGGCATTTGCCTTTGCCGATGTTATGGTCATACCAATGCCAAGCTTCTTCGTTGATGGGCTCTCCTACAGTTCCTAATATTTGCAAAGAAGACAGATCGTATTTTTCTACAAACGACAGTGGTGCTTTTTCTAATGAGCGAATGGCGGTAGGTGCTGTATAGAAAATATTGACTTTGTGTTTTTCAATCACGTGCCAAAAGCGACCCATATCCGGCCAACTGGGAACGCCTTCGAACATGAGTGAAGTAGCCCCATTGGAAAGCGGGCCATAAAGAATGTAGGAGTGACCCGTGATCCAACCCACATCGGCAGTGCACCAATACACCTGTCCTTCTTTGTATTGAAAAACTTGTTTGAATGTATAACCAACATACACCATATAACCACCGCACGTGTGCACCATGCCTTTGGGTTTACCGGTGCTGCCGGAAGTGTAGAGAATAAAAAGTAAATCTTCGGCATCCATTTCTTCTGCCGGGCATTGTGCATTTACCTTTTGCATTTCATCGTGCCACCACAAATCGCGTGTTGGTTTCATGTTGATTTTTGTTTTGGTGCGCTCGAGTACGATGCACTTCTCAACCGTGGGCGATTTATCCAATGCCTCGTCTACAATGGCTTTTAAATTAATGGACTTATCCCCACGGAAAGCGCCATCAGAAGTGAGCACCAATTTACAACCCGAATCGTTGATACGGTCAGCCAACGAGCCTGCTGAAAATCCGGCAAACACTACGGAGTGAACAGCTCCGATTCGGGCGCATCCTAAAATAGCAAAAGCTGTTTCCGGCACCATCGGCATGTAAATGCAAACACGGTCTCCCTTTTTTACGCCTTGTGCTTTAAGGATGTTGCCTACTTTGCACACTTGTTCATGTAGCTGCTGATATGTTATGTTTCTGGATGGTTCTTTCGGATCGTTCGATTCCCACAGTATGGCTGTTTGGTTGGCACGCTGTGGTAGATGCCGGTCAATACAATTTTCAGTAATGTTCAGTTTGCCTCCGATAAACCACTTCACCTCCGGTTTGTGAAAATCCCATTGCAATACGGAGTTCCATTTTTTCTTCCATACAAAATTTTCTGCCTGGGATGCCCAAAATTTTTCGGGATCGGAAATGCTTTGCTGATATTCAGCGAGGTAATCTTGAAAATTGTTCATAGCAAAAATCGAATGGCAAGAAATTTAGGCATTCGAGCGAACAAGTCAAAGAAGAATAGGTAGGTGTTAACTATAGAAATAACTCGGCAGCTATAGCAATGGCGGTAGCAAACACGGCCACGCCCATTTTGCGAGCATTGAATTTATGATCGGCACTGCTTTCAAAAACAATAGTGGTAGAAATGTGCAGAAAGTTGCCGCTGACGATGGCGAACAAAATGGTAAATGCCTGAGAGGTCATCCATTGGTTAGCCAGCAGATAGTCGGATAAAAAAAGACCGAGCGGGGATGCCAGCGCGAAAATGAATAAGAAAAAAACTGCTCGAGTTCTTGACTTTACTTCACACAATAAAACTGACATCAGTGCAAAAGCCTCCGGAGCTTTGTGCAAGACGATACCCCATAACAATGTATTGGAATCGTGGTGATGGTTGACGGTGCGTGGGTGTGCCAGCAAACCACCTTCCAAAAAGGCGTGTACACACAAGGCCACCAAGACAAGAATAGCTGATGATTCTTTATGTTGATGATTCTTCTCATGCACATGAATATGGCCGTGCTCCACACCACTTGATAAAAACTCTAATGCTTGCTGGAGGAAGAAACCGATCAGTACGCAAATGCCCACCTTAGCGGGATCGAGGCTTTGCGAAAAGAGCTCCGGAAAAATATGAATGATGGTAATGGAGAACAAATACGATCCGGCAAACACCAACCAAAGTTTGTAGGTGCCGGTGTTGAGTTTCGGCACATAGAAAGCCACGGCTCCGGCTATTAATGCTGTAAGAAAAAGAATGTAAATAGGTGTAGGCATAGTGGTATAATAAACTCTACCGAAGAGCATCTAAATCGCGCTGATCAATATTCCGATTTACTGCTGCTTTGTTATAAAGCAAATCCTCTTTCGAGATAACAAATAACTCATTCTCATCTAATAATATTTGCTGACATCTTCGCTTACACTCGCGATAAGAACTGAGTCCTTTCATTTGAGGAAGGAAATCGGTGTGATATGTGGGGAATGGTATTTTTAAAAACGTTCGATGCGGGTCAAAAACAATGTGTTCCAAATCGTGTGTAGGTATCCCTAATTCACTTAAAGACTTAATTAAATTAATGAAATTTTCAGTCGTAGGATTATACCAGAAATCATGATCTATTTTAACATCAGGATTATTTGGCACAAATACGCCTGAGATTCTTTGATATCCGTAAAATGCTACGGCAGTTCCTCCCACCAGCATACAATCTACTTTGTGCTTATTTAAAGCAGCACAAACAATTTTTAAAGTAGATCGAATTTCGTTGCTAATCATTTTTTGGGCGTCAGAACAATCCAATCAATATCGTCTTCCTTTTTTCGCTCCCTACCCGAGGCTCTTTCCAATTGAAGCATCAAATCCATCACATCCAATGCGCGAATCATTGCTTGCTCAGGTGTAAGCGCTTTGAACATTTGTCGCTCCAACTGATTTTTTTCTTCGATGCTGTGATATAAAATCGGCTTTATCATGGCTTTCATTCGAAGCTAAAGTTCTACTTTTCTTTGATCTCAATCAAGCTACTCATTCCCGTTGTAGCAAAGGTCTTTACTCCATCTGCTGTGTTATAAATAAAAAGAACATCCAACTCCGGATGCGATTTCAGCACCTCCATTGCTTTTTCATGGCCCATCACCATAAAAGCGGTGGCCCACGCATCGGCCGTGATAGCATCGGCTGCAAAAACTGAAGCACTTAAAATAGCTCGCTCTGCCTGATATCCTGTTTTAGGATCGATGGTATGCGAATACTTTTTGCCATCAATGATGCGATAGTTAAAATAGTTTCCGGAGGTAGTAAACGACTTGTCTTGCAGCTTTACATACGCTTTAAAGAACAAGCTGTCTTGCTTGGAATCCGGATCTAGTATTCCAATCTCCCATGGCTTTCCGGATTTTAAGTTAATTCCACGTGCCATTCCTTCTCCTCCTAACTCAACCAGCATGTTTTTAATTCCCTTCGATTTCAAAAATTCGGTAATTACATCGGCACCATAGCCTTGCCCGATGCCACCGAAATCCAATTGAACGCGTGGATCGGTCTTCAAAATCTGTCCAGCCGACCATTGCACTTTCTCAAAACCTACAAAAGTTTTAATGGAATCAATTTGCGTTTTGGTGGGAATCGGTCTGTCTTTCTTACTTCCAAAACCCCAGGCATATACAAGCGGCATCACCGTAGGGTCAAACGCACCGCCCGAACTTTGCGCTACTTCCAAAGCTTTTTTGGTTGGCGGAGATAAAAACGGCAAAACAAATTGAAATGCATTGGTGCTTTTGTTGAATCGCGACACTTCTGATTCAGGGTCGTAATTGTTAATCGATTGATTGACCAACACCAACAATGAATCAACCGATGATTTAAAGTCACGCTGTTGCGGATCGAAATAAGTGATGTTATAACTGGTGCCCATCGTTTTGCCCGTGATCTTCATAGGCTCCGGAACCGCATTTTTTTTCGGCTGGCGCGACCACCAGATAGAAATGAAAACAACGATCAGCAGGAGCGAATAGATTGCATTCTTCGTTCGATTGTTCATCTTTTGTAAATCAGGCGGCAAAATTAGCAGAAGAAAACCCACTTCGCTTGAATCTTGACTGATAAATCTTGAATTTTGAACATGCGTGAAGAATATCTAAAAGCAGATGGCGAAAGCCTGGAAAGTGGTGAAAAGGATGTAGAGAAAGCACTTCGCCCCCTCTCCTTCTCAGACTTTACTGGCCAGCAAAAGGTTGTAGACAATGTGAAGGTGTTTGTGCAAGCCGCCAAACAACGAAGCGAATCGCTTGATCACGTGTTGTTACACGGGCCTCCCGGTCTAGGAAAAACGACTCTTTCATTCATTATTGCCAACGAGTTGGGCTCGAGTATTAAAATTACCTCAGGGCCGGTGCTCGACAAGCCCAGCGACCTTGCCGGATTATTGACCAATCTGGAAACGAATGATGTGTTGTTCATTGATGAGATTCATCGCCTGAACCCCATCGTAGAAGAATATTTGTATTCGGCTATGGAAGATTTTCGTATCGACATCATGCTCGATAGCGGACCCAATGCGCGATCGGTACAAATTGGTCTTAATCCATTTACTTTAATTGGAGCCACTACGCGAGCCGGATTGCTCACATCACCTTTGCGAGCACGCTTCGGCATCAACGCACGATTAGAATATTACGACTCAGCATTGCTCACTACGATTGTGAAACGCTCGGCTTCGATCTTGGCCACTCCAATTGTAGATGATGCTGCTTTTGAAATTGCACGCAGAAGCCGGGGCACTCCACGCATTGCCAACAACTTACTCAGACGTACGCGCGACTTTGCTCAAATAAAAGGAGACGGCACCATCACCAAACCCATTGCGCAAATGGCATTGAAGGCGCTCGATGTAGATGAGAATGGATTGGACGACATGGACAATCGGATCCTCAGCACCATCATCGAGAAGTTTAAAGGTGGCCCTGTGGGATTAACTACCATCGCGACTGCCGTAGGCGAAGAAGCCGAAACGATTGAAGAAGTATATGAGCCTTTCTTGATTCAGGAAGGATACATCAAACGCACTTCGCGCGGCCGTGAGGCAACTGAGTTGGCTTACAAACATTTGAAAATCGTAGCTCCCATTTCGAAAAGACCTGGATTGTTTGACTGAGTTTGAATCACCATTTTGAGCATAGCGCATCAAACAAGTTTCATCAAGTCTACGGCTCATCAGCTTGGATTCTCCTTTTGTGGGATTAGCAAAGCCGCTTTCTTAGAAGCAGAGGCTCCGCGATTAGAAGAATGGCTGAAGCGCGGCTACCAAGGGAAGATGAGTTATCTCGAAAATCACTTCGACAAACGACTTGATCCAACGCTGTTGGTACCAGGAGCTAAATCGGTGGTGAGTTTAGTTTATAATTACTTTCCGGAAAAAGATCTGGCACAAGCCAATCCTGATTCTTTTAAAATTGCCAAGTATGCGTATGGCGAAGACTATCATTTCGTCATTAAAGAAAAACTGAAAGAATTTTTAGAAATCATTCAGCAGGAAATAGGCGAAGTAAGTGGCAGAGCATTCGTTGACTCCGCGCCTGTGCATGAGCGCGTGTGGGCACAGCAATCGGGCATTGGCTGGATTGGAAAAAATTCACTCTTGTTGAATCGGGAGATGGGTAGTTTTTTCTTTTTAGCCGAATTGATCATCGATCTGGAGTTGGAGGCCGATGGCCCGATAAAAGATTATTGCGGTACCTGCACCGCTTGCATGGATGCGTGTCCCACAGAAGCCATTCCCCAACCGTATGTGGTGGATGGTAGCAAGTGCATATCGTATTTTACGATTGAACTGAAAGAAGAAATTCCTGCCGAAGTAAAAGGCAAATTCGAAAATTGGATTTTTGGTTGTGACATTTGTCAGGATGTGTGCCCATGGAATCGGTTTGCAAAACCTCATCAAGAAAAAAAATTTTCTCCCCATTCGGATCTAGAAAAAATGAAGCCAGCCGACTGGCGAGAAATTACTGAAGATGTTTTCAAAAGATTATTCGAGCGCTCTGCCGTTAAGCGCACGCAGCTAAAAGGGCTTCAACGCAACATCGCTTTTCAGTAAGGGTACCTAAACCGATAAAAACGAAGGTGTCTGATCAATAACAACCAGACACCTTTCTATTAAAATTAAAATCACTTCTTCGGAGGCAGTTTATCTTTCAATTCTTCTTTGTTGATGTATTTGTTGTACCACTCCAAATATCGTGTTAACCGATCTTTCTGATAGCTTGGTACGCTGATGCCGTGATGCTGACCGGGATAAACTACAAATTGTGTTGGCACCCCCAGCGACTTTAGCGCCTGATACATTTGCTCGCTTCCTGCTGCCGGCACATTAAAATCTTTTTCGCCCACCATATACAAAGTAGGCGCTTTAATTTTCTCCACGTTTAAAAAAGGATACGATACTTTCATCCACTTATCCATATTTTTCCACGGCACACCCAATTCATTTTCATATTGCGCGATGTACTGATCCGAGCCATACATGGAAAGTTGCAATGCACTGCCTGCGCCACTGGCTGCTGCCTTGAATCGCGGATCAGTTGCTGTAACATAGTCGGTAAGAATACCTCCGTAGCTCCAGCCACCAATGCCCAATTTCGCAGCGTCTACACGACCAGTTGTAATCAGGTAATCAACTGCACCTAGTAAATCCATCACTTCTTTGTTTCCCCAATCCGCAAAAATTGCACGGCTATATGCCATGCCCCGTCCATTACTACCGCGATAGTTCACCGTGGCTACCGCATATCCTTTCGCAGCAAAAATTTGAGGAATGAAATCAAAACTAAAATCATCTTGCGATGTAGGGCCGCCATGAATCCACAAAATCAGCGGAAGCTTTTTGTCTTTAGGTTGATTGGCTGGCCAATACAACAAACTGTTAACGATAGTGCCATCTTTACTCTTGGAAGAAAAACCTTCGGCAGAAGCCAACACTAACGGTTTTAAAAATTCATCGTGAATGTGCGTGAGTTTGCGGATGGCTGTATTCTCCAACATATAAATTTCATTTGGTGTTGCCGGGTCGCTGGATAATCCCACCCAAGCATTGTTTGCGCCACGCTGCAATCCGGCAAACGTGCGATCTCCGCTCGTGTGCTTCGTCATGTTTCCTTCCAGATCAAAAGATGCCACATAACTTCTACGATCATCTTCTACCGACACAAAAACAGATTTGCTGTCTGCGGCCCAGCGCGGTGCTGATACATCGCGATCTAATTTCGCGTTCAATATTTTTGGTGTTCCGCCATCTGCCGGAATAAGCGCAATTTGCGCCTGATCATAAATATCGTATTCCGGAGTTTGCGATTTCAAGTAAGCAATCCATTTTCCATCTGCACTCCAGGCCGGACTCGTGTCTGAATCTTGCCACGTGGTGAGTTGTTTAATCGCTGCACCTTTCTTGGCTTCCATCACCCACAAATCGGTGTTTCCATTGCGATCGGGGTCGGCTGTGCGATTACTTACGAATACAATCTTTTTGCTATCGGGCGACCACACCGGATTACCTTCATCAAAATCGCCACGCGTAAGGGTGTCAATCTTTTTGGTTTCTACATCAAAAACATACAAGTGATTTCGCTTGCGCTCCATGTATCCTTCACCATCTGATTTAAAATGATAGCGATCAATCATAATGGGTTTCGTAGTTTTCTTTTTCTCCGCTTCATCGCTGGATTCCTGATCTTGAATGACCAATGCTATTTTTTTAGCATCAGGGCTCCACACATAATCGCTGATGCTGTATTTCAAATCAGTTAATTTTTCTGCTTCGCCTCCGCGCCTGTCCATGCGCCAGATTTGCGATGACTTTGTTTCGTAGCGCGATGACATAAAAGTTAGGTACTTGCCATCGGGCGACCAGCGTGGTCGGCTTTCTCCTTCTTTGCTAGCTGTGAGTTTGACGGATTCCGTGCCTTCCCAATTGATCATCCAGATGTCAGCATCGGATTTATCTTTCGCGGAATCAGGAGTAGACAATACGTACGCAACCCATTTGCCATCGGGCGAAACCTGCGGATCGCTAATAGATTTTAAACGATACACATCGGAAGGTGTGATGCCGCGCTGCGCAATGACAGCAATTGAAGCGAACGCCAGCAAACTGGCAAAAGTGAATCTCAACATATTTTACGATTTAGGTTCTGAAATATAGCGAGCGAAATGCATATCATTAAACATATGGCGGAATCAAAAACAAACCCAACAAAAAACCCCGGCTATTCACCAGGGTTTTGATTTTTCTTTGTCTGAACTAAAATTAAGCAACCACAAAACATCGGTTTAAAATTGCCCGATGCTCATTCCCATAATTGGCATAACACCAATTTCTGAGCTCCTGTACTTCTTCGGCTATCAAAACTTTGATCGCCTTTCTAAGCTCCTTTTCAAAGAGCCGTGCGTCAAAACTCACTCGACTGAGGATGTTTTTGACATAATTGAGCATTTTCATTCTACTGCTTAACACTTTTTGAATTAGTTAGAATTACAACGATGAAATTGGCCAGTAGTTGCTTTACGACTATCGTAATCGACTATCCACCAATTTGTGCCCATTAAAATCAATTTTCTGCCTTTGAAATCTGTCGTTCAAACTTTACAACTAGTTTCGACATCTTCTTCCAGCGCGTTTGCTGAAACATTGACTCATGAAAGTACAAAACAGGTTTAATAGTAGAAAGAAGATTTTAATTTTGTATTGCAACTAGTTGCGATGCTAATTGCAACATTGAAAATCTATGATAAGAAGCGGTTTTTTGATTTTTTGCTCTCTGCTGGCTTTCTGGGCCAAGGGGCAAAGCGTGCAGATTGACTTGGGGCCTAACGAAATTGGCGAAAATCAGGCGTGGACCATCACGATTACGGTCAATAACGACCGCCTAAGAAGCTATGACAACTTTCCAGACATTGATGGATTCCAAAAACGCGGCACTTCCTCTTCTTCGCAAACCAGCATTATCAATGGACAGATGAGTTCGTCACAGAGTATCATCATGACCTACGCACCCACCCGTCAAGGCATGGTGACGATCCCTTCCTTTAAGATGAAGGTCAATGATCAGCCCTATTCCGTTACCGGGAAAAAAGTGAAGATAGGGCCGCCTGTACAAGTGCAACAAACTGATCCTTTCCGCAGTTTTTTTGATCGCGACCCGCGCGAAGACTTTTTTGGTCGTGGAGGGGCAACTGAGTTTGTAGATGTCAAAGAAGATGCACTCTTAGCTTTGACCACTAGCAAGGATGAAGTATATGTAGGCGAAGGATTTACAGCTACGCTTTCGTTCCTCGTAGCTGAGAGCAATCGCGCACCCATGCAGTTTCATGATCTGGGAAAACAATTAGGTGAAATTCTGAAAAAGCTAAAACCGGCCAACTGCTGGGAAGAAAATTTCAACATTGAAAGTATTGAAGGTGAACCCATTCAAATCAACGGAAAAAATTATACGCAATACAAAATTTATCAGGCCACTTTCTACCCGCTGAATGCACAAGTGGTTCAGTTTCCCAGCGTAGGTTTGGAAATGATCAAATTCAAAGTGGCGAAGAACCCTTCATTCTTTGGTCAAAATCGGCAGGAGGATTTTAAAACCTTTACTTCCAAACCAAAAAGTGTAAAAGTACGAGAGCTACCTCCTCATCCTTTGCGCGATGCCGTTTCGGTGGGGGAATATCGGTTAGAAGAACGGTTGGCAAAAAATAATTTAGAAACCGGACAAAGTGTGGGCTACGACTTTACGATTTATGGAGAGGGGAATATTTCTGGAATTGAAAAACCACAAATTGCGCCCAACAGCAGCTTTGATATTTACGAGCCCAACGTCAAACAAAATATAACACGCGATATCGGCCGCGTGTCCGGTAATAAATCATTCAGTTATTTTATGATCCCTAAAGAACCCGGCACTTTTAAATTGGGCGATTATTTTCAATGGGTGTATTTTAATCCCAACACTCGAAAATACGATACTTTGAAATCCAAGCAAATGGTAACGGTGATTGGGGAAAGTCAAAAAAATCAAGCCATTGAAAGCAACAATCTGGGTTCGTTTTATGATCGGGCAGATGCAGCTGACAACACATTAAAATCCTCTATTTCGCGCAATGGCCAAAAAATTGCGTTGAATGTTTTTATCTTGCTCATTCTGGGAGCCTCGGTATTTATGATCTTCCGGAAATAGCATGGGAAATAATTACGGAACTCTTTTTAAGATCAGCACTTTTGGTGAAAGTCACGGGCCAGCCATTGGTGTCATCATCGATGGTTGTCCGGCTGGATTAACGATCGATGAAGCATTCATTCAATCTGAATTGGATCGCAGAAAACCAGGACAAAGCAAGATCACTACGCAGCGCAAAGAAGACGATAGCTTTAAAATTCTATCTGGCGTTTTTGAAGGTCAATCTACGGGTACTCCCATTGCCATTGTAATCGAAAATCAAGATCAGCGCAGCAAAGATTACAGTCACATTGAAAATACATTTCGCCCCTCGCATGCTGACTTTACCTATCAGGAAAAGTATGGCATTCGAGATCATCGGGGTGGCGGCCGAAGTTCGGCTCGCGAAACAGCCGCGCGTGTTGCAGCCGGTGCGATTGCCAAATTGTTGCTTCGCAAGCACGGAGTGGAAATCAATGCATATGTCTCACAGGTAGGAACACTCAAAGCTCCTGGGTACACACAACTGGATCTCCGTAAAACGGAAGACAACATCGTGCGCTGCCCTGATCCCGCGACAGCGGAAAAGATGATTGCGTTGATCGATCAGGTGCGTTTAGACCGTGACACAATTGGTGGCGTAGTGAGTTGTGTGATAAAAAATACTCCGGTGGGATTGGGCGAACCGGTTTTTGATAAACTGCATGCGGAGCTGGGCAAAGCCATTCTTAGCATCAATGCGGTAAAAGGTTTTGAATATGGAAGTGGCTTTGCGGGTGTGGAATTGCGCGGCTCACAGCATAATGATGAATTTGTAAATGAGGGTGGAAAAATTCGCACGAAGACCAACCATTCCGGTGGCGTGCAAGGCGGCATCAGCAATGGAGAAGACATTTATTTCAATGTAGCTTTCAAACCGGTAGCTACGATTATGCAAGATCAGGCTACGGTAGATAAAGAAGGAAACGAAGCCGTTGTGTCCGGCAAAGGCAGACATGATCCTTGCGTAGTGCCACGAGCTGTACCTATCGTAGAAGCCATGGCTGCCTTGGTGCTGGCAGATTTTTTATTGCGAAATAAGGCTTCAAAAGTTTAGCTTTACTAACTCACAGATTTTTGATTTATGGAAACCACTTCACCCAAGAAAAGTAAACTCACTCTTTACATCATCATTGCATTAGTGGTGGGCATTGGCTTGGGATTTGTGCTCAACAAAAGTTATGTGGCTGACGAAAACACAAAACTCGAGGCCTTCGAACAGAAGTTGCAGCAAACACAACACGAGTTGTCCAAAGCCACGGATAGCGTAGCAATGGTTTCGTTGGAGCAACAAAAAAAATCTATTACCAAAGAACGTGGTGCCATTATCTCCGCGCGAGATAAAAAAGTAGAACCCTTCTCCATCTTAGCAGATATTTTTCTTCGTCTCATTAAAATGATTGTGGCTCCATTGGTGTTTACAACTTTGGTGGTGGGTGTAGCAAAGCTAGGCGACATCAATTCTGTCGGGCGCATTGGAGGAAAAACATTGTTGTGGTTCGTTGGTGCCTCTTTAACCAGCTTGTTGTTGGGAATGATTTTAGTAAACATTTTCCAACCCGGCATTGCCATGCACTTGCCCGTGCCTGATGCCAGCACCGACATTGGATTAGCACACAATAGCCTTTCGCTGAAAGACTTTTTGTATCACGTCTTCCCCGCCAGCGTGATTGACGCGATGGCGAAAAATGAAATTTTACAAATCGTGGTGTTCTCTCTTTTCTTTGGAGTAGCCACAGCTGCCATTGGCGAACAAGGTAAAATTGTAATCAAGGCCATGGATGCGATAGCTCATGTTATTTTAAAAGTAACCGGATACGTGATGAACTTCGCACCCATAGCTGTGTTCGGTGCCATGACTGCCATAATCGCCAAGCAAGGTTTAGGAATTTTAAAAACGTATTCGATCTTCATTACTGAATTTTACTCGGGCTTGTTGATTTTATGGATTGTGCTTGCGTTGGCCGGATCACTGATCATTGGCAAACGTGTGATTGCATTGTTGCGCAAAGTAAAAGAACCAATCCTTCTTGCATTTAGCACGAGCAGTAGTGAAGCTGCCTTTCCAAAGACGATGGAGTTACTGCAAAAATTTGGTTGCAAAGACAAGATTGTAAGTTTCGTGTTACCACTCGGCTATTCCTTCAATCTGGATGGCAGTATGATGTACATGACTTTCGCTTCGTTGTTCATCGCACAGTCGTATGGCATTGAGTTATCGATGGCCACCCAAATGAGTATGCTGCTCGTGCTGATGCTGACTAGCAAAGGCATAGCCGGAGTACCACGCGCATCATTGGTTGTCATTGCCGGCACGCTCGCCACTTTTAATATTCCGGAAGCAGGACTTGCACTCTTATTGGGCATCGATCCGTTGTTAGATATGGGCCGCAGCGCTACCAATGTGGTGGGTAACAGCATCGCCACAGCAGTGGTAAGTAAGTGGGAAGGGGAACTGGTAGAGGAAGAGAAATAGCGTGAATTCGAATTTCTAGTCCACATGATTAATCAATCTGTGTCAAATCTTATTTTATGAAATTACTGAACACCATCATTTTGGCAATGGGGATTCAATTGTCAGTAGCACAAACTTATTCGGTGATGACGTACAACATCCGTCTGGACACACCGGCTGATGGCGTGAATGCGTGGCCCAATCGCAAAGAGAAATTGATCGGGTTGATTCGTAAAAACAATCCGGATATTTTAGGTGTGCAAGAAGTGCTGCATCAACAAATGCAGGATTTACAAACCAGCTTACCCGACTATGCTTTTGTGGGCGTAGGCCGCGATAATGGAAAAGAAAAAGGAGAATACTCGGCTATCTTCTACAAGAAAGAAAAGTTTGAAGTATTGAAGCAAAGTACTTTCTGGCTTTCTGAAACACCGGATGTGCCAGGAAGTAAAAGTTGGGATGCCGCCATTACACGTGTGGTTACGCATGCTGAACTGAAAGATAAAACTTCAGGGCAAATCTTCCTGGTACTCAACACCCACTTTGATCACATCGGCAAAGAGGCACGATTGAAAAGTACCCTTTTGATAAAAGGATTTATTGAAGGCTATACGCACTCCAACAAAAAAATGCCTGCCGTCATCACCGGAGATTTTAATTCCGAGCCGACAGAACCTCCGTATCAAAACATGGTCAATGGAATTGGTATAAAGCTCTACGACACACGACCTGCAGATTCTACCGCTGGCACGTTCTGCGGATTTACGGTAAACGCCATGACTTGTAAAACCATCGACTATATCTTTCACTCTGCCGGATGGAAAACCGAATCGTATCAGGTACTTGCCGATCATGACGGCACATATTATCCATCCGATCACTTGCCAGTGATTGTTAAATTGACATTGAAAAACTAAGAAACCAGAGCGTAGACGCAGCTTCCGATTTTCTCTTATTGGAATTCTAATTCGCACAGAACTTATTTTGACTAATTTTGTTGGACAGTAAAAATTAGAATTATGCTAAAACCTGCTCCCAAAGCCCTTCATATATATTTGGAGTCAAATCCAAACCCCAATTCACTCAAGTTTGTGGTGAACGAAATGCTGGTTCCCGAAGGAATGAGTTTCGATTTCCCCTCTCCGGCCGAAGCCGAAAACGCACCGCTGGCGCAAGAACTTTTTATGTATCCGTTTGTAGATCGCGTTTTCTATGCGAGCAACTTCGTAACAGTTACTAAAAAAGAAGACGTGGAGTGGATGGAAATTCAGGATACATTGAAAAAGCATATTTTGAGTTTCCTCGAATCGGGAAAATTGATTTTAGATTTGAACACACCGGAAGCAGAAGCACAGGAAGAAACCGAGACGATCAAGAAAATTAAAACCATTTTGGATGAGTACATCCGCCCGGCTGTAGAACAAGATGGCGGAGCCATTACATTTCATTCATTGCATGGAAAAAAAGTGACAGTGACCTTGCAAGGTTCCTGCAGCGGTTGTCCTTCTTCAACGATCACGCTTAAAGCTGGCATTGAAAATCTTTTCAAAAAGATGATGCCGGAGGAAGTGGAAGAAGTAGAAGCTCTAGGATAAATTGTGTCTCAAAATTAACTAGCAAAAGCCCTTCGGGGCTTTTTTTGTTGGTATGTGGCTCGGATTATAAAACATAATAGCCTACATTTAGAATACCCTAAACACCCACCCTATGAAGAAGTACATATTCGTGCTTGCCTTTCTGGCATCTAGCACATTTTCGTTTAGTCAAGGTTTCAATTGGACATTCTATTCAGAAAATGGTGAAAGCTTCACTCTATTTATCGATAGTGAAAAAATCAATGCCACGCCTCAGCCGCGCGTAGTTGCTTCGGGAATCAAAGGAATTCTCAAAACCATCCGTATTGAATTTGACGACACAAGAATACCCAAAGTGATTAAACGTGTTCCGCTAAAACCGGGGTTGAAAGAGTTGGTTACTGTTATTAAACAAAACAAAAAGGGCGAATACATTTTACGTAACATGGATGGCACTGCCGATGAGGGCGAAGAAACGCCATCGGCCACGTCAGAAAATACAAACGAGACATCCGATGCCCAAGCTCCCAAAGAAAAAACCGGATTTGGAAAAAAGCTACTGCAAAAAACGGCTTCCATCGGGAAGAATGTTTCAAAAGAAGCTAATGTAACCGTAACACAAAATGGTCAGCCGGTGGCCGTAAATTCTTCTAACCAAAATACAAATCAAAGTAGCATTGGTTCCGCTACCGCTCCCTCTTCAACTAACGCGGGGCCGCTTACCGCGAAATTTGATGGTCAACAAATTAGTTTGAGCAATGGCAAAACCTATCTTGTAAAAAGAGAGAAAGATGCATCGGGCATGAATGGCCCGCAGGTAATTATGAAAGCACCGGAAGGCGCTGCAGTAACAATTACACAAGATGGTGGCAAAGAGGTATACAATGGCGAAGTCCCTTTCGTCTACACGGTGAAAGACTGGAATTTTTATAACACCTACTTCAAATTGGAAGTAACCGAGGGGAATCAAAAATGGTCGGTGAAAATGCAGAACGGAACCGGCTACCGATTTGTGATCGAACAAGGCTCGGCTGCAACAAGCACTGAAGAAGTAGCAGAGGAAACTCCTGCCAGTGCTCCTGCACAATATGGACAGTCACAGAATCAGTACACACAACCGGCACAAAACGGAGCGGCTATGGGGCAAGCGTATGGAGCCAACAAAGGCGGCACTGGTACATGGACTATCTACACCGAAATGGGTGAAAATTTTACCGCATTTCTAGATGGGCAAAAAATAAATAACACACCGCAGGCTTCTGTTACAACCACTGTCACCGGAACTTCGAAGCAAATTCGGTTAGAGTTTGAAGACAAATCCATTCCAAAGATTTTAAAGCGCTATCCAATTATAGCTGGTGAAACTACTATCATGGTGAAACAAAAAAAGAAAGGCGATTACGTTTTTCGCGTTGTTTCTGCTCCACAAGGAGCAGCCATGCCTGATGCTGAAGAGCCAGCCGCTGCACCTGCCGCCTCTTCGTCTGGACCACTCACCGCTAAATACGAAGATGGAAGCATTCGCTTGAGCAATGGAAAAACATATACTGTTACACGAAGCAAAGATCCATCTGGTATGAATGGCCCACAAGTAATTATGAAGGCTCCGGAAGGCGCTTCAGTAACCATTACTCAAGATGGCGGCAAAGAAGTTTATACTGGCGATGTTCCGTTTGTTTACACGGTGAAAGACTGGAATTTTTATAACACGTATTTTAAACTGGAGGTAACAGAAGGCAATCAGAAGTGGTCGGTGAAATTGCAAAATGGCACCGGCTATAGATTGACGATTACCGAATAGACTAAACCTATTTAATCGCCCGGATCATCTCGCGTTTGCCCGGAGGTCCGGGTAATTTTTCTACGTTTAGTCCGAGAGCAATCAAGTCGCGCCTTAATTGCCCTTTGGCTGAATAGGTTACAAAAATTCCTCCTGGCTTCAGCGCGTTCACTACTTTTTCAAGAATGGGAAGTTCCCATAAATGCGGTTGCTTATCTGGCGCGAATGCATCGTAGTACACGAGATCAAATTTTTCTATTTCGAATGTTGCCTCTAACAAATCCTCCTTTCGTTTTAGCAAAGTAAAATTCGGCTGAACATGATTCGTTCCATCCCACGGAACACTGTGCAACGAATCAAAAAGCGGAGAAACGGTTGGGCCTTCTTTATCGGTTAGCAGTTGTGTATAGTTTAACTGAGTTACGATTTCAGAGGGCAAAGGATAGGCCTCGAGTGTTTCGTAAATTACATTCACTTGAGTTCGCTGGGCTTCTAGTAAAGTGAGTAGTGCATTCAATCCGGTGCCAAACCCGATTTCTAAAATGGAGATTTGCTTCTTACCTAGATTGAGAGCTTCTGCAAACCCTCTGTCAATAAAAACATAAATCGATTCTTGTAATGCGCCATGTGTGGAATGATAGGTTTCATTCAGCTCGATGTGCAAAAGTGAGCTCGATCCATCTTTTGTTTCAAAGAGAGTAACTTCACTCATTCTTCTTTGCGAATCAGCGCCACAGCATACGCATTCACACCTTCTTCTCTACCCACATAACCCATCGACTCGTTGGTGGTCGCTTTGATGGATATATCTTCTTCCGTCAAATTCATTAAGGGCGCTAACACTTTTTTCATTTCCGGAATGTGTGGATTCACTTTAGGATTTTCCAAGGTAAGGGTGCAATCCACATTTTCGATGCGCCAACCTTTTTCGAGTAACATGCGGGTAACGTCCTCCAGAAAAAAAGTAGAATTTTTCCCCTTCCAGCGTGGATCTTTATTCGAATAATGAAAACCAATATCGCGCAAATTGGCTGCACCCAGTAGAGCATCACAAATGGCATGAATCAACACATCAGCATCCGAATGACCAACGGCTCCTTTGGTTGCCGGAAGCAATACTCCTCCCAGCCAAAAGTCGCGACCTTCTTCTAATTGGTGAACATCAAATCCTAATCCTACTCGAATTTTCATTTTTCTATCTTAACTAGGCTTCAGAAATATTGTTTTAATTCTTAGCCTGATAATACATCACACTCGAATTTTCTTCGCGCAAAATATTTTTTGCCACACGCTGCATGTCGTCCAACGAAATTTTCTCCATCAACGCAGCTTCGCGATTTACCAAATCTGCATCCCCAGATAGCGAGGCAAATGCCAAATTCATAGCGCGATTCAAAACCTCTACTTCGCCAAATTTCAAACTGGCTTCCGCCTGATTTTTCACTTTCTCCAATTCCTGTGAAGTAATTCCATCTTTCACAACTTGCTGCAATACTTCGTCCACTTCAGCTTCGGCATCTTTCAGATCAATTCCATCTTTCACGCGGCCACTCACAACCAACAGGCCCGGATCAATAGAGCCCATCACAAAAGAAGAAATTGAATTAAAAACTTCTTTCTCCTGCACCAGTGTTTGATACAATCGACTTGAATGTCCGCGACTCAACACATCGCTCAAAAAATCGGAGGCATAATAATCCGCATCAAATCGTCCGCCCATGTGCCAGGTTTTGTACAAAGCATTGGCGGGCACCTTCGCCTCCACTGTTTGAGTTCGTTTTTCAATTTGAATAGGTTCAAAAGGTAAATTTCTGCTTGGCTTTTTTCCAGAAGGTATGGAGCCAAACCATTTTTCTGCTAATTTTTTTACCTGATCTACTTTCACATTCCCAGCCACCACCAACGTGGCATTACTTGGTACATAATGGCGAAAGAAAAAATGCTTCACATCGTCCATCGTAGCATTTTCGATGTGGCTGATTTCTTTACCAATTGTTGCCCAATGGTAGGGATGCTTTTCGTAGGCTAACGGGCGCAACTTCAACCACACATCGCCATATGGCTGATTGAGATAGCGCTGCTTAAACTCTTCAATCACTACTTTGCGTTGCACTTCTAAAACCTGCGGGTCAAACGAAAGGCTTAGCATGCGATCGCTCTCCAACCAAAATCCGGTTTCAATATTGGCGGCCGGCACTGTCAAATAATAATTCGTAATGTCTGGGCTGGTGAAGGCATTGTTTTCTCCACCTACCAGCTGCAAAGGTTCATCGTAGCTCGGAATGTTAGCCGATCCGCCAAACATCAGATGCTCAAACAAATGAGCGAAACCGGTTTTGTTGGGTTCTTCATCGCGCGAACCGACATCAAATAATATGTTTAACACGGCCAACTGAACCGTGTTGTCTTCATGAACAATCACGCGCAACCCATTCTCCAAAGTAAACTCTTCAAATCGAATCATATTGGTTCAAAAATAAGGTTAGTTTTTGGATTTTTGTTGGTATTGATTGGCTCGCCTAAAACATCGGGTGGCAAACTCTGTTAACAGAGAAAAGTAAGTATCTTTGCAGTCTTAATTTAATCGTCATGGCAGAACAAACCTTTCGTTTCTCGGAATCATCAGAACCACATCGAATACGCACCAAAGAAATCCTGTCGAAGCATCCGGAGGTAAAACAACTTTTTGGTAAAAATCCGCTGACCTTACTGGCCATTGTAGGCTTGGTCGGTGGCATGATTTTGATTTCCTACTTCCTGAAAGACAGCCCTTGGTGGTTAGTTGTATTGGTTGCTTATGGAGTGGGTGCATTCTTTAACCATGCCTTGTTTGTGATGATCCACGAATGTTCTCACCACTTGTTATTCAAAAATAAGAGCGCCAATTATGTTGCAGGCATTATTGCAAATTTACCGCATACAATGCCCAGCGCCATTTCATTTTTCCGTTATCATATTAAGCATCACTCGTTTCAAGGAGTGCATGAGTTGGATGCCGATCTTCCTGACTTTTGGGAGGCTCGTATGATCAAAAATTCATTTTTCGGAAAAGCGCTTTGGCTTCTCCTATTCCCCGTATTTCAGGTGATTCGCACGTTCCGTTTGAAAGAAATCAAACCTGTCGATGGCTGGATTGTAGCGAATTGGTTAGTGCAGATCGCTTTCAATGTGGCCATCTGGATGTTGATTGGCCCCAAAGCATTGATCTTTATGTTGCTCAGCTTCTTTTTCTCTGTAGGGTTGCATCCACTGGGTGCTCGTTGGATTCAAGAGCACTACCTGACGTTAGATGAAAATCAGGAAACTTACAGCTACTACGGCCCTTTAAATGCGTTGGCTTTCAATGTAGGATTTCACAACGAGCATCATGATTTTCCTTCCGTGCCATGGAATAAATTGCCTGACTTAAAGAAAAAAGCTCCTGACTACTATGACACTTTGAAGTCGCACCAGTCATGGACGAAGTTATTTTTCCGCTTTCTGTTCGATAAAAACATTTCTTTGTACTCGCGCATTACTCGCAACGAGCGTGGCAAAGTAAAATTGACAGACGAAAGCAAGCCCGACATGGAGATGGTGAAGGGGTAGTACGACCTTACACCATCGTTTTCAAAAAAGTATCGGGGTTCATCACTGGTAATTGCGATTGTTTATAATCTTTAAGATTACGAGTAATAATCAAGGATGCTCCATTGTCTATTGCTGTATAATTCTGAACTGCATCTTCAAAATCACTAAAATTAGAAGCTAATGCAAGTTCAATTGTCTTATCTCTCACCGTTGCGACCGTAACTAAAACACGTAGCCGAGATAAAATTTTTCTGGACTCTGTATTACTATACTTTTTTCGTAAAATGTAATGGATATTGGTAAAGGACAGAGAAGAAATTAGAATTTGAATCTCCCTTCTATCAGCTTTTGAAAATAAGTAGGCTGAGCTTTTGTAAAATGGTTCTCTGTGTTCCAATAAATCAAGAAGTACATCCGTATCAACAAAGATTCGATCCATTATTTATACTTCTTCTCAAGATATTCCGCGTATCCTTTATGATGGTTTGATGTATCCTTCAGAACACCTGACAGGCTCTTGACGAGTGGAGTTATTTCTTCCTCGTCTGTTTGTGTAATTTTTTCAAGATAGTTCTCAATCATTTTAGAAAGGCTTGTCTTTCGCTTTTTGGCAAAACCCTTGCCCTTCTCAATGGTCTTCTTCTTTAAGCGAAGTGTAAGTTTGGTTTCCATACGTACAAAATTCAAAAAAAAATACAGAATTCAAAATAAAATTATCTGTCTTATCTTGCAGGCTTGAATAATTTACAATGAAATTCCTCCGAAAAAAGCACTCTGACGAAACGCTTCAAAATTTGTATGAGCGGCTGTTAAAGCCACGCATGATTGAAGAGAAAATGCTCATCCTGTTGCGCCAGAATAAAATCAGCAAATGGTTTAGTGGAATCGGGCAAGAGGCGATTTCTGTAGGAATTACTGCCGCTCTGGAAAAGGATGAATACATACTTCCCATGCACCGAAATCTGGGCGTATTTACTGGTCGCGATATGCCTTTTGACAAACTGTTTGCTCAATGGCAGGGAACCATGAGCGGCTACACCAAAGGACGCGATCGCTCTTTTCACTTCGGCACCAATGAGCATCACATCGTAGGAATGATCTCGCACCTCGGACCCCAAAACGGAGTAGCCGATGGTATTGCGTTAGCGACCAGACTAAAAAAAGAAAATAAAGTCACCGTAGTTTTCAATGGCGATGGTGGCACCAGTCAAGGCGATTTTCACGAAGCGCTCAACGTAGCTGCCGTGTGGGATTTGCCCGTCATCTTCGTGATCGAAAATAATGGGTATGGATTGAGCACACCCAGCAGCGAACAATTTCGCTGCAAGCAGTTTATTGATAAAGCGATTGGCTATGGCATAGAAGGTGTGCAGGTGGATGGTAACAATGTGTTGGAAGTTTACGACAAAGTAAAATCGCTGGCAGAAAGCTTGCGAAAAAATCCGCGCCCGATTTTATTAGAGTGCATCACCTTCCGTATGCGTGGCCATGAAGAGGCAAGCGGCACTAAGTATGTTCCCAAAAAATTAATGGACGAGTGGGCCCAGAAAGATCCGCTCGATAATTACGAGAAGTTTTTGGTGAGCGAAAAAATCATCGATCAGAAATTTGTTGATACGACTCGCAAAAAAATCAAAAAAGAAATTGAAGACGGTTTAGCAGTTGCTTTTGAAGAAACACATCCGGTTGCCAACACAGAAGTTGAGTTGAACGATGTGTATTCTCCTTTTCAGCAGCAACTCATCTCCCCTGCTTCTGATCAAACCTCTGAAAAGCGTTTTATCGATGCCATCAGCGATGGTCTTCGCCAAAGTATGGAGCGTCATTCCAATTTAGTATTAATGGGCCAGGACATAGCTGAATATGGCGGTGTCTTCAAAATCACCGAAGGCTTTGTTGAAAAATTTGGAAAAGAACGCGTACGCAATACACCATTGTGTGAAGCTGCCATCATCGGCTCAGGTTTAGGGCTCTCCATCAAAGGCATGAAGGCGATGGTTGAAATGCAGTTTGCCGATTTCGTTACAGAAGGATTCAATCAGATCGTCAACAATTTGGCGAAAATTCATTGGCGTTGGGGCCAAGCAGCGGATGTAGTTGTTCGCATGCCAACTGGTGCCGGAACAGCGGCCGGACCATTTCACTCACAAAGTAATGAGGCGTGGTTCTTTCATACTCCCGGATTAAAAATTGTTTACCCTTCCAATCCATATGATGCCAAGGGCTTGTTGTGTGCCGCGCTCGAAGACCCGAATCCATACCTATACTTCGAACACAAATTGTTGTATCGCTCAGTCAAAGATCAGATTCCCGATGATTACTACACCGTGGAAATTGGAAAGGCAAAATTGGTAAGGGAAGGCGATCAACTTTCCATCATCACCTATGGAATGGGTGTGCATTGGGCAAAAGAAATTTTACAATCCATGCCCGAAGTGCAAGCCGATGTGTTGGATTTAAGAACGCTACTTCCTTGGGATAAAGAGGCAGTCGAGCTAACGGTGAAAAAAACCAATCGTGTATTAATCCTTCATGAAGATACATTAACCGGAGGCATAGGCGCTGAAATTTCTGCCTGGATCAACGAGCACTTATTCAGTAACCTCGATGCACCAGTGATACGTGTAGCCAGCTTAGACACCGCTATTCCATTTGCACCTACTTTGGAAAACAATTTCTTACCGAAAGGAAGACTAAAAGGAAAAATTGAAGAGTTGTTAAAATACTAACTGGTTAATTCTGCTAACAAGGCGGATGCAATCACTCGCCACTCTTCAGGAAGTGTAAGCGAAGGGAATTTTTTACCAGCCCGGTTATACCAATAGCGGGCGTTCCCTTCATCGCCTTCTTTTCGATGCAGGTATGCATGAATCCAACCCGCTTCTGCCGACGGGTCATCCTGAATTTTCTCATGAGCTGCTTCCCAATCTCCGTTAGCATCTAGCCATAACGCTTGAAGTGCGGGGGGAAGCTCAGCGGGCACCATTGCCTGTTCAAGAGATTGCTCAAACTCCTCTAAATTCATAAGACGGTTTAAATCACAATTTTTGTTAATTTAGCCTGTTTAAAGCAATAGATATTCGCTAATTCTTAACTGATTAGGTTGACCCTCGCAAAAGCCATCCGTTTCTTCGCTGTTGCCATGCTATTTTTCATGGGCGGATCTTCCTTTGCGCAAAATACAAAGGGAGATAAACCCTCCAAACCGCTGCCAAGGATCACTCTAAAGTCAAAGCCTGGAAAAGCAAAGACGGTCAAATCCAATACACGCGACATTTCCGGTCGAAAACTTCGCACGAAAAACAAATCATCTGCAGCACGCGCGGTCGTTTCTGCAAGATCGCCCTATAAAGGAAGACGCTCACGTGGCGGTGATCGCGCAGCTCAACCTATTGGTGGAAGCCGTGCCAAAATCCGCTCGTCTTCTGCGCAAATGGCGCGAAATAATGTATACCCCAATAAAGGTCCATATGTGAACAATCCGTCCAAGAGACCTCGTAAATCCGAGCGATCTTTTGCGAATGCAGCCCCCATTGGCCAACCCGTTTTATATAGTACCCGATCCAACGCATCACCCTATCCCAAAAAACGAAAAATAAGTCCACGAACTGGTTCGAGATCGTTTGTCTCACGCGGAAAAAAGAACGTGTACTGGGGAAAATTTTCGAAAGGCGAAAAAGCTTATACGAAAGACATTACAGGGCGACCTCTTCGCACAAAAAATTTTAAAACCCCACCGGTCGAAATTACACCTCAAAGTGATCCGTACCAGGGAAGAAGACGGAGTGGTGATAAAAGTAAGAGTGCATTAGGCCGAATTTTTAACACTCGATCAAAATCCACACAAAAAGCATGGAGTGGTGATGTTTCCGGGAAAGCGCTTAGAAGAAATTCATCGAAAAGAAAAACAGAAAGTGCCGGTCAGTTTTTTATGCCGCGCAAGTTTTCAATTAGTGGCAAAGGACGAGGACCCGGCAGACCTGTAAAGGGCAGTGGTTATCAAACCATGGGTGGTCGTGGCCGAAATAATAAGCCGCTGGCGGTGCGCATACCGAAGGGAGGTGCCGGAGTTGCCAATTATCGCGGTAGCTATAAACAATCGCTTTCTGCCGGAGGCGGTGGATATGCGGGCGGTGGCGGCCGCGGCATTAAACCAAAAAAAGGGGGAGGAAGCATCAGCGGATCGCCTCGTAATAATCGAGGTAATCCGGTGCCAGCAAAAATCCCGCTTGGAGGAGCCCGAATTGGAGGCTATCAGGGTAATGTAAAGCGTTTTCAACTATCTCCTGGATTTGGAGCACAAGGATCTGGATACAGAGGTAGCATTAAATCAAGAAGGCCATTCAAAGGTGGCGGCAGCATTAGCGGACAATCAAGAAATAACGGCAATCAATCCGTTGCTACACGCATTCCAAAAAGACCAAGTGCCGCCAGAGCGGGAACCTATCAGGGAAACATCAAGCGATGGGATTTGTCTCCAGGGTTCACACTTCAGGGAATTGGTTATAGCGGAAGCACAAAAGCAAGAAGGCCTCAAAAAGGGGGTGGCAGTATTAGCGGACAATCACGGAACAATCGTGGTAATTCAATTGGCGCTAAA
Organism: Bacteroidota bacterium; assembly: GCA_016191555.1. Taxonomy (GTDB): domain Bacteria; phylum Bacteroidota; class Bacteroidia; order Cytophagales; family Cyclobacteriaceae; genus ELB16-189. The sequence continues at coordinate 25,057 of JACPVX010000051.1, read as the reverse complement.
ATACCACCCAGTTTTGCCGCCCGGGCAGGAAGATTCTCTGGAAACATGAAAGGTAGAAGGCCAGAAAAAGGCGGAGGAAGTATTAGTGGGCAGCCTCGAAATAATGGAGGCAATTCCATTGGCGCCAAAATTCCCCCAAGTTTTGCCGCCCGAGCCGGAAGATTCTCCGGAAACATGAAAGCCAGACGTCCACAAAAAGGTGGCGGCAGCATTAGCGGCCAACCCCGCAACAACCAAGGAAATCCGGTAGCTGCCAAAATCCCACCTTCTTTTGCAGCAAGAGCCGGAAAATACACCGGAACGATGAAAGCGAGACGCCCGCAAAAAGGTGGTGGAAGTATTAGCGGTCAACCCAGAAACAATGACGGAAATCCAGTAGCCGCAAAAATCCCTCCCTCTTTCGCTGCCAGAGCCGGAAAATACACTGGAACCATGAAAGCAAAACGGCCTCAAAAAGGCGGTGGAAGCATTAGCGGGCAACCCAGAAACAATGGCGGAAATCCTGTAGCAGCTAAAATCCCGCCTTCTTTTGCAGGCAAAATCGAAAAATATAAAGGCACCATGCGCGCCAAGCGCCCAGAAAAAGGAGGAGGAAGCGTAAGCGGGCAACTCATTAATAATGACGGAAAGCCAGTTAAAGTAAGGGATAAAAATCTGGTTGATTTGGCTAACGCGCGCTACACCGGGTTCTTGAAACGGCCAAATTATGTCAAAGCACCTAACGCAAACAAACTAGCCACTAGGCAAGAAAAGCCCAACAAATCGACCTTTAAAGTGGATGGTTTACAAGTTCGCGTGAAGGAGGCCGATCATCAGCATAATAAACTAAGCGCTAAAAAAGCAATTGACGGGAAATCACCCGGCAAGGGAAGCGTAAGAGCCTCTGAGTTTGAAGGTAAAATGAAGCAATACTGGAGCTACAAACACAATCCAAGTAGTGCGAAAAAAGCTTTGCAAGTAAAAGATCCGGGAAGAGCGTATGCTAAAATCAATAATTATCAGGGAAATTTGCGCATGAGCAAACCGCATAGCAGCCGATTGCACCCCGATGCAAAGTTTGCACATGGTCACATCGATAATGTGAAGAAAGAAAGAACTATTCTGGTAAATGTAAAGTTGTTGTGGTCGAAGCTGTTTAAGAAAAGTGATAATCAGCCAACAGCTGTAAAAGAAAAAGTGCGAAAACCTCGCTACGATAAAAAAGAGCGAGAATTATGGAAAGACCTCTATGACTAAAATGAATTGGATTCCCCTTACGCAAGTCGATCAAATTTCAGACATCATTCAATCATCTAAGCAAAAGCCAGTATTGGTTTTTAAACATAGTACGACCTGCTCCATCAGCAACACATCGCTCAACCGCTTAGAGCGAAATTGGAAGCCCGAGGACATGCCTGTTGATGCCTACTACCTCGATTTATTAAGCTACCGGGCCATCTCCAACCAAATTGCCGATCAATTTCAGGTAGAACATCAATCTCCTCAGGTTTTGATCATTCAGAATGGCCAATCCATTTACAATGCATCTCACTTTGATATTGACTATACTGAATTGAAGAAGAAGATTAGTAGTCTGCCGGATTCTAAAAATTAAAAGTTATTGTTTGTTTCAGTTCGGAAGACAAACTTAATGCCACCGGGCAGGTGCGTGCCGCATTCATCAGTTTTTGTTTCTGTTCGTCTGTCGCGATCAAATTCGGATGCGTAAAGTGGATCTTTATCTCCGCTATTTTTCGTGGACTAGACGACATCACTTTTACCACATCTGATTTCAATCCTTTTAGATCAATCCCATCGCGCTCTGCAACAATCCCCATAATCGTCATCATACAACTGCTCAGGGCTGCACTGACCAAATCCGTTGGACTAAATGCCTCGCCCTTGCCGTTATTATCGGTAGGAGCATCGGTTATTACCTCATTTTTAGATTTCAAATGTACCGCTTGGGTGCGCAACCCTCCTTGGTATTCTACAGTGGCCATGATTGTATCCATGCAATAAACTATTAAGGTGTTTTTTTCGTTGGCTATTTACCTTAAATTTCGGAATGGTAGTGTCTTTCTATGCATAGAAGCCTCAAAAATATTTTATCGCTGATTTTATTGCTGATGGTTATTCAATTTGGCTTTAGCCAAACACAGGATAGCTATGAATACAACTCTGAATTTACATGGGGTATTAATAAAAATTCGGCTGGCGGATTGATTGGTGGTTTTACCTTTAAAAAGGCGCGCAGGCTCAACGAACGTCTCTTCGAAACGTATGGTTTAGAAATCATGAACGTGAAGAATCCTCAGGAAGTGAGAGTACAATCTCTTCAAACAGGAAATTTTTTCACCCTTGGCAAAAGCAATTACCTTTTCACATTCCGTTTACAATACGGTCGCGACCTAATTCTATTCACCAAAGCTCCTCAACAAGGCATTGAAATTAAGGCTGTTTTGGCATTAGGGCCATCTATTGGCATTGTGGCACCTTATTATATCGAGAGATCAACCGGTTCACTATTTAATACCGTTACCGAACAATACGATCCTAATAATCCTAACCACACATACGATAAAATTCTTGGGACAGGCTATTTATTTGAAGGACTCGGCGAGTCTAAGATTCAACTGGGAGGCAATCTAAAATTCGGCTTCAACTTTGAATTGGGCGTTGTAAAAAGTCAGGTCACCGGCTTTGAGGTGGGTGTACTCGTAGATGCCTACTTCAAAGAAGTGATATTAATGCCCAAAGCACCCAATCATTCGGTGTTTCCAACGGTATACTTTACCCTGTTTTACGGTAGCCGAAAATAAATTTGCCAATTTAGGCAACAAAATTGTTGTTACCATACAAGCAACTCGCTCCATTATTAAACGTAAGCTAATTCAGTATCTAATTATTACTGAATTATGGAAGCAAAGAAGTCACGAGAAGCAGATTTGACGAGCAAAAAGGGATTATTTTTTTCCATTGGACTATCCGTATCCCTTGCATTATCGCTCATGGCTTTCGAATGGAAGCAATACGATGATAAAGTCGATTTACTAAGCGTAAAAAGTACGAATACGTTTGAAGAAATGCTAGACGTGCCACTGACAGAACAGTTGCCGCCCCCCGCTCCGGTGGTTCAACAACCTCAAATTGTTGAAGTGCCTGACGAAGAAGAGATCAAACTAGACTTGAACGTAAATTTTGACGTTGAAGCCCCACGAATTGAAGTGCCCAACCAAGTTGGCATTGCTGATGAACCGGCAGAAGACGTAGAAGAAATCTTTACCATCGTAGAAGAATCCGCCAACCCCATAGGAGGAATGCCAGCTTTTTACAAATATTTGGTAGAAACAATGAAATATCCTCCTCAAGCCAGAAGATTGGGTGTAGAAGGCAAAGTGTTGTTGCAATTTGTGGTCGACAAAAACGGAAACATCAGCGATGTGAAGGTGATGAAAGGAATTGGCGCTGGTTGCGATGAAGAAGCTGTTCGAGTCATGCAAAAAGCACCCGCCTGGGCGCCAGGAAAACAACGTGGTAAAGCCGTAAAACAGCGTTGCATCGTTCCTATTAGTTTCAAACTTTAAAGAATCTGCTATAGACTTGCAAAGCTAGTGCCTGTTAGGCGCTAGCTTTCGCTTTTAAAAAAGTCTCAACTTTTTGTGTCTTCCTATTGATGAAAGGATTCTATTCTTATATTTGGAATCCTAAACTGAAACTGTATGGAAGCGAAAAAGACAGAAAAAGCCGATTTGACCAAGAAGACGGGCTTATTTTTTAGCATCGGGCTATTGTTTACACTAGCAATAGCTGTAATGGCTTTTGAATGGAAAAGCTACGATGAACAAGTAGACTTATTAAAAGGCAAAAGTACCAACACTTTTGAGGAAATGATTGAAGTTCCGCCTACAGAACAACCACCTCCACCAGCACCAGTTATCCAACAACCTCAGATTGTAGAGGTTCCGGATGAAGAAGAAATTAAAGAAGACCTGAACATCAAATTTGATGTGGAGGTAACAGAAGATACCAAAGTAGAAGCGGTAACCGTAGTTGCTGAAGAACCTAAAGAAGAAGTTGACGAAATCTTCACGGTTGTGGAAGAAACAGCTGCTCCTAAAGGTGGTATGCCTGCTTTCTACAAATACATTGGTGAGAAAATGAAATATCCTGCTCAGGCTCGCAGAATGGGCGTGGAAGGAAAAGTATTCGTTCAGTTTGTAATCGGTAAAGACGGATCCATCACAGATGTAAAAGTTATTAAGGGTATTGGTGCAGGCTGTGATGAAGAAGCTGCCCGTGTAATGCAAGGTGCTCCTGCATGGAATCCTGGTAAGCAGAGAGGAAAGGCTGTTAAGCAGCGCTATACCTTACCTATTCAGTTTAAGTTAGGATAATAATCATTGATTATAATTTCACTAAAAAGCTCCGATATCGGGGCTTTTTTTATGGAATTACAATACCTAAAATCAAGCCTCCTGTTATTACAGCCCATGATGGAATTTTCGTGAAAGTCATGAGGCAAAAGGTGCCAATCGTAATAGAATAATTCAAAAAACTGCCTTCCAAAGGTTGAAATAGTAATATAGCAGCAGCAGCCACTAAACCTGCACTGGCTGCATTAATGCCTTCCAACGAAGCTCTGATAGGCCGAAATTTTTTCAAACTCTCCCAGATTCTAAACATAAAAAATATCAAGAATGTGCCAGGCAGAAAAATTCCAATTGCCGACATTACCGCACCTAGTACCTGACCGCCAGTGCCAAACCCCCGGCTGTGCATGGCCAATGCACCGACATATGAACTGAAGGAAAAGACCGGTCCAGGAAGTGATTGCGCCAGTGCATATCCTGAAAGAAATTCTTGATTGGTCAGGTACGGTTGGCGAAGACCTTCTAGGGAAGGCTTGGCAAACTCAACAAACTCGGTATGCAACAAAGGCGTCAAAACTTGCCCTCCTCCAAAAATCAGACTACCGTTTCGGTAAAAATTTTCAAATAATCGAATGGGCAAAAAGGAAGGTAAGGTTCTCGTTAGACTTCCGAGGATAGCAGCTAACACCAATACACCTATCCAAAGTGAAAAATTAGCCCATCGCACCTCGAATTTCTTCTTCGGTTCGCGTGGATGCGCCTTGTAATTAAAAGCTGTAATAGCTCCCGCAATCAACAAGGTGATAGGAAATACAAACGGTGTGCGAATGAGATAAGAAACAATGCCTGCACCAATCATAATGGCCATGGCACGGGCAGACGTTACAGTTCGCAAACTGATCGTATAGGCTGAATACGCAATGAAGCCTACGGCCATTGGCTGAATAAACCGGGCAAAATCAAGCGACAGATTTTTTGATTCTACGCTCGCCATCAGCAAACCAGCTACCGTCATAATGGCAACCGATGGCAGCATCCATATTAACAAGGTAAGATAGGCTAAGTTGGGGCCACCCAATTTGTATCCTACGGCTGTAATTGTTTGGGTGGATGTAGGGCCAGGTAAGACTTGACAAAGGGCACTTAACTCGATAAGTTCCTCTTCGGTAATGTAATTTTTCTTTTTAGCAAGCTTATCTTGAAAGTGCGCCAAGTGTGCCTGCGGTCCACCAAAACTGGATACAGACAAAATGGAAACATCTTTTAAAAAATCCTTATATCGAATCGGTGCATTCAAGATCTACTTTTTTAACCCGATCTCGCGCAAGCGTTGATTCAAAAACTCTCCAGCAGTAATGTCTTCCCATTGCTTAGGATTTTCACCATCCACACAACCAGGCAATGCTGCAAGGCTCATCTCTGAACGTGGATGCATGAAGAATGGGATTGAGTAACGCGGTTTGTTCATTTGCTCTCGAGGTGGATTAACCACACGATGGATGGTTGACTTTAATTTTTTGTTGGTCAATCGTTCCAGCATATCTCCCACATTCACGACTAATTGCTCTGGTAAGGCAGTAATGGGTATCCACTTTCCATCTCTTCGTAATACTTGCAAGCCATCAGCGCTAGCACCCATTAACAAAGTGATGAGATTGATATCTCCATGCTCTGCTGCGCGCACTGCATCAGCCGGTACCGAGTCCGGATTTTCAATTGGGAAATAGTGAATGGGGCGTAAAATGCTATTGCCATGTTTTACCCTAGCATCAAAGTAATCTTCGGGAAGTTGCAGATAAATCGCAATTGCCTTTAGCATTTGCACGCCCGTCTTTTCCAAACGTTTATAAACTTCTAGCGCAATACTTTCGAATTCGGGCAACTCACTTGGCCATACATTGTCAGGATACTCGCTTTTGATCGGATCGCCATCCGCTACTTCCTGACCTACATGAAAAAATTCTTTCAGATCACCTGTATTTCTCCCTTTAGCGTGCTCCTTTCCTTTACCTATGTAACCGCGCTGCCCGGCCAATCCTGCAATCTCATATTTCTTTTTTACATCATCCGGCAACGCGAAGAATTTCTTGATCACTTCATATAGTCTGGCCGAAAGATCATCTGTTAGATAATGATTACGAATTGCGACAAAGCCAATGTTGTTATAAGCCGCGCCTAAATCGTTGACAAATTTTTTCTTCTTGTCAGGATCTCCTCCGGTAAAATCTGCTAAGTCCAAAGAAGGGACTTCGTCATACAGAATTTCGTGCATAGTAGACTGATTTATCGTATAGTGCAAGCTAGCTATTTTTGAGTAACTTTACTTAACAAAAGTGCTGAAAAGCACATACCAAAACACATGAAAACTACGCGTAGAAAATTCATCAAAAATGCGGCTCAATCTACCGCTTTGGCTACTGTTAGCACTTCACTGTTGTTCAATTCGGTTGATGCATGGGCAATGGAAACACCAGCAGTACAGTTTAGTCAGATTACGCTGCCGTATGCATTCAACGCCCTCGAGCCTAACATCGATGCGATGACCATGGAGATTCACTATGGTAAACATCATGCTGCCTATATCAAAAATGTAAACGAGGCGATTGCCTCTGAAAAAATTAGTTTTGAAAACGAACAACAATTTTTTTCTAATATTTCTAAGCTATCCGCGAAAGCACGCAACAACGGTGGCGGTGCTTGGAATCATAATTTTTTTTGGCAGGTGATGAAACCCAATGGAGGCGGAGCTCCTACAGGAAAAACAGCCGATGCAATTCATGGCGCATTCGGATCATTCGATAAATTCAAAGAACAATTCACAGATGCTGCCATGAAGCGATTTGGCTCTGGTTGGGCTTGGTTAGTAAGCGATGCGGGAAAATTAAAAATTGGATCAACTGCGAATCAGGATAACCCATTGATGGATGTGAGTGATCTGAAAGGCACTCCTTTGTTAGCCATTGATGTCTGGGAACATGCGTACTATTTGAAATATCAAAATAAGAGAGCTGATTATATTGCTAGTTGGTGGAATACTATTAACTGGGATACCGTAGCGAAACAGTTATAGCAGTCTATTCTTATTAGTCTACCCAAAACGTTGGCTTGGTAGTAGTTGAATTGGCATACACGCCTACACAAGTACGCTTGATCAATCGAAGCGGCTCCACAAATGGATAGCCTCCTTTCGGTACATCATCCTTCGTGATAACTATCGTCTTTTGGCTAACCGATGCAGCATAAAATATTCCATCGATTGCCTCCGGATTTCCCGCTATTTGCTTAAAGCTCGTTGGTATTTTTCCCGAAGGTGGTTGAAACAAACTCGTTGCTCCGTCTTTCTGATCCTGAAGTGCCTTATAAAACAAATACGCTTGGCGTGTTAAATTATACTGATCCACATCTACATAAATCTTGCTATTAATGATGTAGTCGTCCAGCTTGATGGATGCCACTTTAAAATTTTCAAAACGTCCCTGACTTAACAAGGTGTAATTTGTAAGAATTGGCCTTTCATTATAAATGCTATACCAACACGTGCAGCAGGTACAAGGGCCTACGCGAATAAATTTGGGGTCAGACACGTTGCCAACATTGCGAAGCCCTGTGCATTTCGCAAGCATATTACACGGGTGGCAGTCGTCACAATCAATACCGATAAAGTCACAGGGCGTACTACCTTTGGGGTCTTGCTCTAATTCTAATTCAGGGTGTGTGTCTAGTGAGTGGAGCGATCGTATCAGAAACTGATTCATACGTTTTGCCGTCAAAAAACTCAACTCGCAATCTGTATGATTTTCCAACAACGCCCCGAAAGCTTTCTTCGGTTGAATAGAGTCCGGGGCTTTTTTCTTTCAACAACTCATTGTTTCCTTCATTATCTATAATTGTTACTTCTTTCGCTGAAACGGGTGCTTCATACCGATCTGTTCCTCCAATTGGAAACGATCTTCTAACTCTGATCTCATAAGGGCCCGGCTGATTCGATATAAACCCGGTTATGGCAATGGGCAAGTTGCTTCGTTGTTGTAATTCGACTTGCAATCGGTCGACACATCCATCTGATAGGAGTAGAACAAATAGGAATAATAAAATGGCCTTTATCCAATTCATAGTCGATTCTTTACATTAGTCCTCCCAAAAATCAGGCTTCACATTGGTTGAATTAGGATAAAGCTTCAAACAATTGCGGGGGGCTCGCGCCTCCGGTTTAGGAAATTCATAGGTTGCAAATGGAACTTGCTGTTGAGTAAGAATAATTGTGCTTGACCGTACAGAGGCTGCATAAAATAAGCCAAGGATTTTTTCTGGTGCACCTGACAATTGTCGGATATTGTGCGGAATACTACCCGTTGCTGGCTGAAAAAGGCTAGCGGCACCCAGCTGTTGATCTTTAATCGCCTTATAAAACAAATACGATTGCCGTGAAATTCCATATTGACTGACCTCGGCATAAATTTTATGTTGTAAAATCCAATCGTCAATGGGAATGATGCCTGCTCTGATTCCTACAAATCCTCCAGACTGCACATATTGATAATCACTAAGTATCGGGCCATCATTATAAATATTATACCAACAAGTGCAACAAGTACAGGGGCTATACTCCTTGATTATGGGATTGCCGGGTGTTCCATAGTTTCTATATCCAGTACATTTTAAAACACGATTGCAAATACTACAGCCAAGACAGTCAATATCACCACAAGGTTCTTCCTCTTTATCAGCAATCGGGTTGGTAATTACTTTAAACGTACCTTTGAATTTCCAGAGGAAGTAAGAGTTTAGCATTCCCTTCGCGTCAAAGAAAATATCAAAATAATACTTCTTCGAGCCGTTCAATTCTGAAAATGTTCTGAATTTATAATAAACCGAATCTAACTGCCCAGCGGGCTTTAAGGTATCAGACGTGGTTTCGTATGTTTTTCCATCCACCGTAACAATTGAAAGCTGGTATGCTCTTCCCACTATACCTTGAATGCCATTCTTCGTTGTCTCATAAATGCCTTTATTGACCTCAATTAACTGTTCTTGATTTCCCAAATTATCCTTCAATATCATTGTTGAAACGGATTCTGGGGCCTGGTAGGAAGAAGCGATGCCTGTGACAAATCCCCTTTTTACTGTTATCCGATATGGACCCGGCTGATCAGAAATGAATCCACTAATAACTAACGGCAAGTTTGAATTGCCTACCTCCTCGATGATCAATTTTTCTACGCAGCCATCAACAGAAATGATTGCTAAGAGTACAAAAAAATAGCCTATTGCCTTCTGTCTCATTACTAAATATAATGAAAATCAAAATCATTACTTCGCATAACGAGAGTTAATAGCCTCCCATATATTTGCGGACAAACCATTCTACGCTAATAAACGCTAGCAATAAAAAGAAAAACCATTTCAAATTTATGAGCGGGTTAAATGTCTCGTTGGAATGAATAATGGCGGTGGGTTGTGTTTTTAACCAATCTTCGGGTATGCGGGTGATTTCGTTGGCTCGATAAAATTTTCCTTGCGTGGTTTTTGATAGGTTTTTCATCAACCCAAAATCGGCAGTTAAATTTTGCGATTCAATAGTTTGCGCTATCACCAAAAACTGCCCATTGACTGACTCCTTTTTTCCAGCGAGATCAGTTGACGCTTTGAACTGATACACTCCTTCTTTAAGCCCGCCAATTTGATAGCGAGTACCACCGGGGCTCGTAACATATTGAAATCTGGAAATTTCATTCGTTTCACTCCGCAGTTCTAACGATATAGTATTTCCATAGACTGGTTCAAACAAATCGTTGTATACTTGGCTTTCAATGATTGCAGCTTCGGCTTCTGAAAATTGCGGTCGTATTGAAAAACTTTTGAATTTCTTCTTGTCATCTACCGTGCTCATAAATTGAATGACTTTCAAGAATACATCATCAAAAATCTCTGTCTTCTCTGAATTAGCAAATTCATTTAATCGCCATCGCCAAATGCCCTCTCCTACCAAAGCAGCCATCTTTTGATTTTCATTCTGCCAGGTTAACAAGAGTGGCCTTTGTGTTGCTACACTTCCAATTCGTTGGTACAATAGCACAGATGCATTGGAAGGAAATGTAAATTTCCCAAAGGGAACTTCTACTGGGGGAAAGTCGGAAATAACTCCAGATGTGTTATCAAGAAAATTAAAATCCCGAAAGGCTTCATTCAAAACGGGAGTCACTTCATCCCATTGTCCAGAATTCTCAAATGAAAAAGGCAATTGCAAAGCTGCTAATTGGCGAAAATTAGATTGCGTGCCTAACACCAACAACAACGAGGTTTTGCTTTTTTGAAACTGCTGTAAGAGTGCGGTTGTTCTGCCTGCTCGATCTACTGCCTGATGAAAGATGACCAATTCAGCGGCACCGGGTTTCAACCACTCGGGTTTCGCATCGGCAATACCGGGAATATGCAAAATAAACTCATAGTTCGCATTCCTTTCTACTACCGCCCGAATTGCTTTAATATCGGGGTGAGGTGCGGGAGCGATCAACAAAATACGCTTCTTTCCTTCTACGACTTCGATGTAAACACTCGCTCGATTGTTTCGGGAAGTAGACTCTCCTTTCACTGTTTCAACAACAATGTCATATCGGTGAATGCCTTTCTCTTGCGTCTGAATTAAAAAATCAAAATCGAGGAGCAACTTTGATCCGCTATTTTTTTGTTGCTGCTCTAAGACCTTGCCGTTCTTAAGAACCGCGACTTTCACCTCGATGTTCGGTAGCCGCTGCGCAAGCACTTCGACATGAATTGGAAACTTATTTCCCTGGTAGGCTATCTTATTATACACTACGTCCTTTAATAGCAAATCTGCATGCAAGGTTGTATCGCCTACGCCAACGGTATAAATAGGAACTCGTGCGGGTGAGTAAACTGGAGAAGTTCCAGAGTTATAAATTCCATCGCTGACTAGTACAATGCTATTCAGGTTTTTTGCCTCGTAAGAGGAAATGATATTTTTTATCCCTGAGTTGATATCTGACTTCGTGGCATTAAACACAACTTCATCGGCCGGATTACCATTCAAGTCTTTGAAGAGTACATCGTAACCTGCATTTTGAATTTCTTTACCTGCCTGACGTAATTCTTTTAATAAGGCTAGACGTTTCGTTGAGTCACCTACTTCTTTCATAGATGTAGAATTGTCAATCAAAAAAACAACTGAAGGTTTTTCGAAAACATTGTTAGTGAGTTTTAGAATAGGGCCCAACAGTAAGAAACCAAGCAATGAAACCATTACCGCTCGCAATACAAATAATGTGCGGTTGATCAATTGACTCCAGGGGTGCTTTGCTTTGTACAAAACAAATGCGTAGGCCAAACCCAGCATCAAGCATAGTAAAATGAAAAAGGGAGACGATTCAAGTTGTAGTCGTTGCACTTACTTACACATTTATCCGGTTCGAAAAACTCTTACTTACAAACATACATCAATATCCATACTTCTCCTTCCACAGTTTTTTCAGGTGGTTTCTCATTTCTAATTCTCTGGCATTATTACCCGGGTCAAAGAATCGCGAGCCTTTAATTGCGTCCGGCAAAAACTCCATGTTGGCAAAATTATTTTCGAAGCTGTGAGCGTATTGATAGTTCTTTCCATACTCCAACTCCTTCATCAATTTGGTGGGAGCATTTCGAATCGCCATTGGTACTGAAAGGTCACCTGTTTCGCTCACGGTTTTCAATGCGGCATCAATTGCCACATAACTGGCATTGCTCTTGGGTGAACTTGCCAAGTAGATAGCACACTGCGACAAGATAATGCGTGCTTCCGGATAGCCGATGACATCCACTGCCTGAAATGTAGTGGTGGCCATTACCAAGGCTGTAGGGTTGGCATTGCCAATATCTTCAGAGGCGAGAATGACCATTCTGCGCGCTATGAATTTTACATCTTCACCACCTTCAATCATTCGAGCCAAATAATACACTGCTGCATTTGGGTCGCTACCGCGAATCGATTTGATAAAGGCAGAAATGATATCGTAGTGTTGCTCACCCTTCTTATCGTAAATGGCGATTCGCTTTTGTGCTACATCGGTTACTAGTGCATCGGTAATTGTAATGTCACCTGATTGCGATTCAGTGATGAGCTCAATCAAATTCAATAGTTTGCGCGCGTCCCCTCCAGAAATGGTGAGTAATGCTTTGTGCTCGGTTATCGTAATCTTTCTCGTCTTTAATTCTACATCGCGAAGCAACGCCTGATGGACTAGCTTTAGCAAATCTGCTTCACTGAGCGATCTCAGTGTGTAGACTTGACAACGTGATAGTAACGCGGAGTTTACCTCAAATGAAGGATTCTCGGTGGTTGCTCCAATTAGAGTTACGGTTCCTTTCTCTACGGCTCCGAGCAACGCATCTTGTTGTGATTTATTAAACCGATGAATCTCATCAATGAATAAGATCACCCGGCTGGCACGCCTTGCCTGATCTATTACCTCTCGCACATCTTTTACACCGGCACTTACGGCACTAAGCATGTGAAAGGGCCTCTTTACTTCGTTGGCAATGATATTGGCGATAGTGGTTTTGCCAACTCCCGGTGGTCCCCACAAAATCATCGAAGGAACGTTGCCGGTTTGTATGGCCCTACGAATGATGCCTTGTTCACCCACCAAATGCTCTTGGCCAATCAATTCTTCCAATTTGATTGGCCGCATGCGTTCTGCGAGTGGTGACGATGGAGCGTGCAACATCATGCTATATGGCGAATAATAAGAAAACTGCGCTGATGCCAAATCCTATTCCAATACAAATCGTAAACAAGAACCCAAAGATCATAAACTTCAAAATGGTTTTCCCCCAACTTTGTCCGTACATCCGCTTCATGGCAAACAGCAGGTAAAGCAAAATCCAAAATCCAATTATAGAACCGGCCCAATCAAAAATAGTGATATGATCCAAATGACCTGCGAGTATTTGAAGTGTTCCCGCCAGATAAAAAAAGTTATAATAGTAAATGGAGAAAACGAGATGTTCGCTATAAAAATAATCTCTGCGGATGTAAAGGAGCTTAAGCAACAAAGCAAAAACGGGTAAAAGGAAAAATAATACCTTTGAGAAATTGTCTAAGAAAGCTTGACCGAATTCTTTTCCAAAATCCTTGTCTTCATATTGCTTCATTAACTCAAAGTTTCGCAAAACGAATTTTCGCTCAATCCAATTGTCTCGTTTATTTTCTGGCAATGCATTTTGTGCCGAATCATATTGCTCGACTGTCTTATATTTTGAATCTGTCAAGCTAAAACCAACATTGCTCTTTTTCTTTTTATCTAATTTGTTAATTGAGTCCAGTAAATTTTGTGGTACAGACCATTTTTTACTGGAATCTCCCAGATTTATTTTGAGTAGCGAATCGATATTCAGTTTAGGGTGATCTTCTTTTAACTCCGCAACGTCATCTTTATCTAATTGAACTTTTGCATCTTTCTCAACCACATCATCTAAATTAGATGACATCGAAAAAAATAAAAAGAAGACAAAGCTGATGAACACATACATCCGAGCCGGATGGTAATAACTCTCGCGCTTTCCTGCATTATACTCTATCGCCAAAAAGCCGGGCTTCGTAATTAAAAACCGAGTCGTAAGAAAAAATTTTCCTTCGTAGCTCCAAAAGGAAGAGATAAAGTTTGTCCAAAGTTCACCCAGCGTTTGTCGCTTCGGAATATCTTTCTGACCACAATGGTGGCAAAATGTGTCTTGCAGTTTGGTGCCACAGTTCAGACAAAATTCATTGTGATTGTTGGTATTCTTCGTGTTTTGCTCTGCATCCACAAAACCTTCTGAACCTGGCAGCGCTCTACCTAATTCTTCCATAACTTAAAAATTCATTTTTCTGAAAACAGATACCGTGTGTTGCAACATATCATCTGTAAAATCCAAATGGGTGACCAACCGAATTTCTGTGGCACTAAATGCCAATGCTTTGATTTGGTGGCTAGCTAATGAAGCGAGACACTTTTCAGGCGTCAATCCATCGGCCACTTCAAAAATCACAATGTTCGTATCTACTGGCATCACTGACTTCACCCATGGTAATTGCTGCAGGGTATTGCCTAGTGTTTTTGCTTTGGCGTGATCTTCCTTCAGTCGATGAATGTGATGGTCTAGTGCATAGATTCCGGCTGCAGCCAAAAAACCTGCCTGCCGCATGCCGCCTCCAAATACTTTTCGTATCCTGCGCGCCTTTAACTCCAATTCCTTTTTGCAAACTAAAACAGAGCCCACAGGCGTGCCCAAGCCCTTCGACAAACAGATTGAAATCGTATCAAAGTATTTTCCGAATTCAACCGGATTCTCTTTCGTTTCAGTGAGCGCATTAAAAAGTCGGGCGCCATCCAAGTGCATGGCCATGCCTTTACTGCGACTGAACTCACTAATTTTTTTTATCTGCTCCAGTGTGTAGTAGCTTCCGGCTTCGCGCACCACCGTGTTTTCCAATGCCACTACGGAAGTTCGGGCTTGATGGACATCATTTATATTGCCAATAACCGGAGCAATTTCTTCTACTGAAATTCTCCCTCGGTCACCTTTCAACAACTTGGTTCCAATATTACTGTTACCTGCTAATCCTCCTCCTTCGTATTTGTAAATGTGAGCACCTTTGTAGCAAATCACTTCATCGTAAGGCTGTGTTAAAATCTTAATTCCGATTTGGTTGGTCATGGTGCCGGACGGGCAAAAAACAGCTGCTTCCATCCCTAAGAGCGAAGCGCATTTTTCTTCCAGTTTTTTTACGGTAGGGTCTTCACCAAAAACATCATCGCCCACTTCAGCTGAAAACATGGCATCGCGCATTCCCGGCGTGGGTCTTGTAACTGTGTCGCTTCGTAAATCTATGATCATAATCCAATAAATAGGGCTTAAAGTACTAAAACATCTTGGTTTGAACGCTGCAACTCTCGAGATGTGTTAGAGTAATTCTTTGGCCGGATCCCAAAATTTCTTTTCAAAATCTTGCACTTTGTCTTTTACCACTTTGACACCTTCTTTTTCGAGTTGTTTTTGCATAGAACTGGGTGGAACAAAATGGTGCTTACCCGTAAGCAATCCTTGGCTATTCACCACACGATGTGCGGGCACTGTTTTCTCCGCGTGTGACGCATTCATAGCCCAACCCACCATGCGGGCACTGGATGCCGTGCCTAGGTAACGAGCAATAGCACCATAGCTGGTAACACGACCCTTGGGAATCAGGCGCACCACTTCAAAAACATCTTCAAAAAAATTTTGATGCTTGTTCGGAACAAGCGAAGAAGTTGATTTGGGCTTTGTTGGCATAGCCCCAAAGTAATCAACCTTTGGGAAAGGATAAAAAAATAGTTGGCAAATGAAAGCCAGTAGTTGGGGGGCTAGTGAGAACTACTTAGCCTTATTGCAAGAATAGCGTTCGAAAGAGAGGTTTTCTGATTGCATCAATGCGGTAGTCACTTTCATGTACCCTTTATCGTCCGATAAGACATAGTCATAAATTCGTTCAAAATTGGTTGCTGAAATACGAATGTGGTACGTGCCGGGCGCGGCATCGTAAAAATCAATCATCATCCGTTTGCAATCTAATGCTTGCTTGCTGATCACCTTATTAGAATCATCTAAAACTTCAACATAAGCATTTTGCAGTTTTTCCGTCACCTTAAAGTGAAAAACCCCATCGGCAGTAGAAATAATTTTTATTGCCGGATCTTTTTTCTGAGCAAAACTCATCAAACTGGTGAGCAAAACTAAAATTGTAAAACTTACTTTCATGTTCTTGTGTTTGCCGGATTAATAGCCAAATCAATGCCAATTGAAAAAAGTGCAAATGGCGTAAATTTTCAAAGATTTGGTTTTGAGAAAATTCCCAATTCTGGAATTTCATTTCCTTTTTCATCTGAAAAGGTACATGGCGGTAGAATTTAGATTTGCGATTTTCCTCGATCGGCTTCACATAGAATTGCAAAGAATTAAATTTGCGGCTCATTTAATTCTTCCCTGTTGATGTCGAAGTGTCTTTTTGTTCTTCTCCTCGTATCAAGCCCAGTATTTGGTCAACAATTAATCTTTCCGGCTACGGAGAACTGGAATCACCTCAAGGAAGGCCAGACACTGAGTTTTCAGCTTGGCACCACTGATGCGAAGCAAGCTCATTTTACGTTTGAAGGTGGATCCGAACTCGGCATTTTGTTAGACACGCTCGGGCACTTTAGCTGGACACCCTCCTACGATTTGGTCGACCGACTGGAAAAACACAAAGAGATAACCATCTATTTTCAGGCTGATTGGAAAGAGGGAAACAAAATCCGGAAGCCAATTACTTTTTTGGTGGCCCACGATAATCGTCTACCCATTATCGAAGAATTGCCCACTTTTTACGTAAAGCAAACTTCCTTTAATCAATATCAAATTTCTTCTGACTATGTAAGCGACCCAGATGGCGATCCTTTTGTGTTTAAGTCAATACCTTCTCAAATGCCGGAAGGTGCTCATTTGAGTTCGCAAGGTTTGTTGACCTGGACACCCTCGCGCAATCAGTTTAGCAGTTTGAAAAAGGGGCCATTGGTAATCGAATTTTTAGTTCAAGATCAACCCGAAAAATTGGAAGCCACCGGTAAAATTAAAATAGCCCCGACACAACTGGATTTGCCACCGGAAATCCTGCTAGTACCCAACGACAGCATGCTCACCATCAAAGAAGATGAACGCATCAACTTCAAAATTTACATTTCTGACCCCAATGGCGATGAAAATGTTTCCAATTCGGGATTTGTATGCACCGATCAGCGCGTTCCTAAAACAAGTTTGGTTGAAAACACCCCTGTGCAGGCTGAGTTTACCTGGTCACCGGGCTACAATTTTGTGGAAGAAGTGGACAAAGAAAAAACGATTGATTTGCTCTTTTTTGCCTTGGATAAATCTTCCAATCGGGTACAGCGCAAGGTGCGGATTAAAGTACTAGACACTGAAAATCTGGAGGAAAAAGATAAACAGCTCCATATTAAATACGTCAACTCACTAATCGGAGCGAAAGCCTTGCTGGACGAGTTGGACAAAAATCATGAGCTTCTGACCAGAGCCTATAAACAAGCCAAAAAAGGGAAGAAAAACCGGGCGATTCTAAATGCTTCATTGGGTGCTACAACTGGGTTGGCTCCAGTAGTGCTTAACAACGACCCGAACTCGTATAAAGCAGTGTCCGCCATCGGTGGTACCACGGTGCTCACACTCGGCACGCTGGAGGCAACCGAAGTAATCGGTAAATCGAAGGCAGATATTATGGAGAAGCTGAAGACAAACGTGGAAATACGCAACCAGCTACAGGTGGAGGGTGACAATTTTGCCCGAAAATACGCCCTAAAATCGGCCCGCAGAGAAAAAGTATTTGAAGCCGACCGCGATAAACTGCTACCCATTATTAATAGTCAAAAATTGGTGAGTTTAGAGTTGGATGCCTCTAAGCCAAACTATAAAAAGTATAGCACAGCAGAAATCAAGAAGACATTTACAGACTTTAGTGAAGAATAGGCGTCTGGATTTGTCAAAAACAAAATAACCGTTACTTTTGCAGTCCAAAATCGCAAAAGCTTTCTAAGTTAAAGCTGGGAAGGTTAAACCCTTCTTCGCTAAAGCTACGAAGGGTAAACAGAGGAGTGGTAGAGCGGTTTATTGCACCGGTCTTGAAAACCGGAGACCTTTCACGAGGTCCGGGGGTTCGAATCCCTCCTCCTCTGCTACAAATTAAAGCCCCGACAAATTGTTGGGGCTTTTTTGTTTTACATAGTTCGCGTTACTCAGTAACGATTTTATTTAATTTTGACCTAAACAAAACAACTCTATTATGGAAGGTTTTCTGGGAGGTTATTGGTGGGTGCTATTGCTTATTCTTTGTATTGCACTGTACAAAATTATTTTACGTTTTCTTTTCGGGATGATAATTGTGCCCGAAGATAAAATCGGGTTGGTCACCAAAAAATTCGTGTTGTTTGGCGATCATAAAGAATTACCCGATGGCCGAATCATTGCCACACTAGGGGAAGCCGGTTTTCAAGCAAAAACTTTAGCTCCCGGTCTTTATTTCTGGATGTGGGTTTGGCAATTCGATGTTTCTATGGAAGAATTTACGGTGATCCCGGAAGGAAAAATCGGATTGGTACTTTCTAAAGACGGTGCCGAAATTCAAACCGGAAGTATTTTAGCGAAGCGTGTAGACTGCGATAATTTTCAAGACGCTGAAAAATTTTTGAACAACGGTGGTATGCGCGGTCGTCAAACCACTTACATCACGGCAGGCTCCTATCGTATCAACACCATGCTTTTCAACATTTCCATTACGGATATGATTCGCATTCAGGAAAGCAGAGTGGGCATTGTAACTACATTAGACGGCTTGCCCATTGAAGCAGGTCAGATTGCCGGTAAGCTGGTCGATGGTCACAACAACTTTCAGGACTTCGATACTTTTTTGAACAATCGTGGTAACAGAGGTTTGCAACCACAAGTGATTTTGGCCGGATCTTATAACCTGAATCCATGGGCGGTGCAGATAGAAGAAATTCCGATGACTGAAATTCCCATTGGATATGTAGGCGTAGTCATTTCCTACATTGGCCAAGAAGGCAAAGACTTAACAGGTGTGGAGTTTAAGCATGGCAATATTGTAGAGAAAGGACATAAAGGTGTGTGGCTCGAACCACTCGGTCCCGGAAAGTATCCGATCAACGCTTACACCATGAAAGTAGAGTTGGTGCCAACTACTAACCTGGTATTAAACTGGGCAACTGCGCGAAGCGAAGCACACAACTTGGACAAAAATCTTTCCACGATTACCGTTCGTTCGAAGGATGGTTTCCCTTTCAATTTAGATGTGGCACAAATCATTCACGTGCCTACTACCGAAGCGCCAAAAGTGATTGCGCGTTTTGGTAACATGGTCAATCTGGTATCGCAGGTATTAGAGCCTACCATCGGCAACTATTTCCGCAACTCGGCACAAGACAGCGATGTGATTGCGTTCTTGTCATCTCGTAAAGAGCGGCAAGAGTCTGCGAAAGAACACATCAAAAAAGTGTTGGACGAATACAACGTAAATGCGGTGGATACTTTGATTGGAGATATCGTGCCTCCCGATTCGCTGATGAAAACATTGACCGATCGTAAGATTGCTGAAGAGCAAAAAGTGACGTACGAAACACAAAAGAAAGCGCAAGAGACACGTCAGGGGATGGAAAAAGAAACCGCCATTGCCGACATGCAGAAAGATATTGTGAAGGCACAGCAAAGCGTAGAGATTGCCGAACGCACCGCCAACGCTACTGTAAAAAAATCGGAAGGTGATGCGACTAGCGTGAAGCTAGCAGTGAGTGCCGAAGCAGAAGCCACAAAATTGCGCGCTTTCGCGGAAGCCGAAGCAACCAAGGCAAGAGCGGAAGCTGAATCAGAAGCGATTAAACTCAAAGCATCTGCACAAGCCGAACAAATTACATTGACGGGTAATGCCGAAGCCGAGAAAATTCTCGCGATTGGTAAATCAACAGCGGAGTCGTATCAGTTGGCCGTGAAAGCCCTTGGCGGGGAAAATTTCACGCGTTACAAAATCACCGAAGAACTTTCGAAAGGACATATCAAACTCATTCCTGATGTGTTGATTGGTGGCGGCAAAGAAGGTGGCGCAAACGCTATCGATGGATTGCTCGGCCTCAAACTAATGGACATGATTGAGCCAAATAAAAAAGGCGATTCGAAATAATTTAATTCAAGAAAAAAAGAGAAGGTAGTCTGCTCGTAATTGGGCGACTACTTTTTTTTATAGTAACACCTTCATCACCACTTTGCGGACGAGCGATTTCGAATTTGGGTGATGACTGGTGCTGTGAATGTCTTGTGGGTAAAATATCGCAAACATGCCAGGATGCAGTACTTGCTTCGACTCTCCTCCTTCAAACAACCAGTAGTCATTTTCTACATCGTATTCTTTGGTGGGTGATTGATTGGTCAATAAAGTAGTTCCGATCAACTCGCTTCCGCGAAGGATGTAATGGATATCGATGTATTTGCGATGTGCCTCCCATAGACAATCCGCGGCATCTTTGGTTTCATACTCGTTCACGATCGCAAATATGTCTGTTCCTTCTACTTCATACTTTCCCAAAGACATCGAATTGAAATCAGTCTCGGCTAGATACTCCAGTGCACGAGTAATTCTAGGATGAATGGCATTATACAAGTTAGAATTAGTCAGTAAGTCAACTATCATATAATTTTTTTGTGAAGATCAGGAATAAATTTTGAATAGGGTCAAGTATCGTGTTTATCAAACTATTACTTTTTCTTAGATAGCCTTTAAAATTTTGCCAGCTTTTTCCAATGTTGCATCTCCTTTCGCAAAGCAAAAGCGCAGCAACTTTTGATCGAGCCCATCTTTGTAGAATACAGAAACCGGAATAGGCGCCAGCTTTTTTTCTTGCGTCATCCATGTAGCCATTTCCATTTCCGATTTTTTAGAAACTCCTTCAAAGGAAAGCAATTGAAAGTAACTTCCGTAGCAGGGTAGCGGACGGAAGGAGGATCCTTTTATCTGTTCTAAAAAGAAATCGCGTTTTTGCTGATAGAATTTGCCGAGGTGCAAATAGTTATCAGGATCACTCATATATTCCGCTAGCGCAAACTGCAATGGTGTGTTTACACTAAAATTGATGAACTGATGTGCCTTCCTGATTTCGCGAGTAATCATTTCCGAAGCTACTGTGTAACCCACTTTCCAGCCGGTAGCATGAAACGTTTTTCCAAATGAAAAAATCGCGACCGATTGTTTCGCAAGAGCCGGATAGCGCAAAACGCTTTGATGAATCTGACCATCGAAAATGATTCGCTCATACACTTCGTCACTCAACACGATGAGGTTATTGGCGAGCGCCAGCTTCTCTAACTCACGCATGTCAGCCTCTTGCATAATCGCACCACTTGGGTTGTGCGGTGTATTGATCATGATCATCTTGGTGCGTGTTGTAATTGCTGACTTCACTTCGCTCCAATCGATTTTAAAATCAGTCGCCTTCAAATTCAAATGTTTTGGAATGCCACCGTTCAATCGAATGGCCGGATCATAACAATCATACGAGGGATCGAACAAAATCACTTCATCGCCAGCGCCAATCAATGCGGCAATAGCCGAAAAAATCGCTTCGGTTCCTCCGGCTGTTATGGTGATTTCGGTTTCAAAATCAGTAGGTCGTTGATACGTTTGCTCAATCACCTTTGCAATTACCTGACGAAGTGCAGGCACACCGGGCATCGGTGCGTATTGGTTGTGGCCATTCTTCATGGCCTGATAAATCAATTCAATCAACTTCTCGGAAACCGGAAAATCCGGAAAGCCTTGTGAAAGGTTAATGGCCTGGTGCTCCAGCGCCATCTTCGACATAACACTAAAAATGGAAGTGCCCACTTCGGGCAGGCGAGAAGAAATATTCATGTGAATGAGATTGAACTAAAATGAAATCACATTAGGTGCAACAACTCACTTTCGAAGCGGTGCCACAATACGATAGTCGGTGTCTACATCTCCTTTGCTGATGTCGGTTAATTTTCCTTTCAGCATTTTCTTCTTGAGTGGAGTGAGGTAATCGATGAAGAGTTTGCCTTCGATGTGATCGTATTCATGCTGAATGATGCGCGCCTTCATGCCATCAAAATCTTCTTCGTGTTTCACCCAATTCAAATCATAGTACCGAAGCCTGATTTTTTCCGGCCGTGCTACGTTCGCACGAATGTTGGGAATGCTTAGACAGCCTTCTTCAAAAGCCCACGCCTCTCCTTCTTCTTTCAACATCGTGGGGTTTATAAATACTTTTTTGAAATCACTCAATTCTGGCTGCTCTTCCAACACAGTACCATCCACTACAAACACCCGAATGCTCTTTCCAATTTGAGGAGCTGCCAGACCAATGCCATGCGCTGCCGCCATGGTTTCAAACATGTCGTTGGCAAACACTTCCATGTCTATTTCTCCCTTCTCAATCTCGCGTGCTTTTTTCCTCAGCACGGCATCGCCATACATTACAATTGGATACACCATAATCTAAAAAGATAAAATGCAAAGGTAGGGTTTTGGCTCATACACCCATACGGTAAAGGTAGGTTCTGCTCAAAAACCTTTGGACTGCATGTAATTCTGTAAGATAAGCGTAGCGCTAATTTTATCTACGTTTCCTTTCACCTGCCGGTCTTTCTTGCTCATGCCACCGCTCAGCATGGTGCGATGTGCCTGCGCGCTTGTGAAACGCTCATCGGCCAGCGCAATCGGTTTGTCAGGAAAGGTCTTCTGAAACTGTTCGACAAATTTTCGCACGAGTGGTGCAATTTCTGAATCCTGATTGTTGAGTTGCTTGGGCATGCCAATCACCACCTCGTCAACAGCCTCGCGCGCAAAATATGCTTTCAGGTAATCGACTAGTTTTCCCGACTCCACTGTATCCAATGCGGTGCCGATAATGCGCATCGGATCAGTTACCGCCAGTCCCGTGCGCTTCGTGCCATAATCAATTGCTAAAATTCTGCCCATGTCTATTGATTGGTCAAGCCTATTTGCTGCATGCGTGCTTCTATCAACTGATGATAGTTGCCCTTCATTTCATCGCTCAAAAAGCTATTGTTAATGCAACTTATCCAGTTTGGCCAAGCAGTTTGCATCTTCTTGAAAATATTATTGATCACTTTTTCGTCCAACTTAAATTGCCCCATAGCTGTCAAAAAATCCTCTCGCTTAAACTTCCTTTTTTTTCCATTTAATGTAAGCGCCAGCTCTTCCATGTCGCCTTTTACAACAAGAGCCGTAGGCACTAAATCATAAGCGGGACAAAGATGATAGCCCTCTGAAGTTAATAACAAAGAAAAATTCTTTAGATGCATATCAGCATTTCCTGTTAAAAAAGAGAATACTACTTGCTCAAAAAAGTTTACAATATCCAAGCCTGGATGCACTGAATATTTCACAATAAGTTTCCCTATTTGTTCATATGAACCACGATACTTGTGCTCTGTCAGCCGATCTGATAATTGGCACATATCTTCCATATGTAGTTTACCTTCTTGAGATCGGTCAATCCTTTTAGTAATGTAGGCTAATTGACCCGACTGTAACCGAAACAAAGTGTGGGGCACTGTGATTATTTTTGCCAACTCAGCCATATGCATTGTTACATCTTCCAATTCGGGCAACTCGGCATAAGTGTTAGATGGCAACTTTAAAATGTAATCACCCCATAACCCGACAATGGTAAACTTTGCAGGAGCATTTTTTTCAAGTAACTGCTTCAGTGACAATGAGAGTTTTGGCTGAACGCCTGTCACAGCGATTCGGCTGTTAATCGTTTGCTTTGCTAAATCAATCAACTGCTGTTCGGTGTATACAAATGCAGGCGGGCTCTTCTTCTTAAAAAACTTTTGACTACACGAAGGATGGAAATCAACCTCCGCGTCAAGCAATTCCTCATAACAATATAAGCATCGCTTTATCATGCCTCTATTGTTTGTTCTTCTTCCACTATACTCACGGCACCAATACAATCCCTGCAACAAGCCAATAATAAACCCATGCGGTCGCGTTCATCCAGCTTCCAGTTTTTCTCTGCTATTTCTAACAGCCAACCTTCCGGTATCAATCCATCAAAGAAAGGAAACAAGACCTGACTTTTATAGGGCTTATCTGAAAGTGGTAAAGTAAGACTTACAGGAATCGGGTGAGTGCTGCTTAAATAATCGGATGCGTAGGTAAAAAAGAATCCGTCTTCGTTTTCCACCAAACTTCCCGCAAGCCGATCTGCAAAATAGACTTTAGCAGCTCTCATACATCAGCATTATTTTTCTTGTTTAGCACCGGTGCAATCTCATGACCAAACAACTGTAAAA
Organism: Bacteroidota bacterium; assembly: GCA_016191555.1. GTDB lineage: Bacteria > Bacteroidota > Bacteroidia > Cytophagales > Cyclobacteriaceae > ELB16-189. The sequence continues at coordinate 794 of JACPVX010000051.1, read as the reverse complement.
CCTGATTCACTTTATCTAGTCTAAGGGTAGTCTTACCTTGCTCCAATTCGCGGATAAATCGGAGGCCAACACCTGCTTTACTAGCCAAATCTGGCTGAGTCAAATTCAATAATTTGCGCTTATTCTTTACAAAACTTGCTAATGGCGATTCCATTTTATACCCTTTCGGGTGCAATATAAATTATTTTTAATAAAATTATACCCTATAAGGTATAAAAATTCAAAAGCCCTTCGCCCTATTCCAATACACATCCATCTCGGCAAGGGTCATTTCGCCCATCTTCTTGCCGTCTTTGGCCGACTCGGTTTCTAAAAACTGAAAACGCTTAATAAATTTTTTGTTCGTGCGCTCCAGCGCCTCCTCCGGATCGATATTGATAAAACGGGCATAGTTCACCAGCGAAAACAACAAGTCGCCAAACTCAGCCATCGCCTTTTGGTGGTCAATGGGTTGGCCGGTGGCCGCATTAAACTCATTTTTAAATTCGCCCATCTCCTCCTCCACCTTTTCCCACACCTGCTCCTTGCGCTCCCAGTCAAAGCCTACACCCCGCGCCTTATCTTGTATGCGAATCGCCTTCACCAATGCCGGCAGCGATTTGGGCACACCCTCCAACACCGACTTATTGCCCGTGCGCAATTTGATTTTCTCCCAGTTCTCCTTCACCGTTTTCTCATCTTCGGCCGATACATCGCCATCAAAGCCCGAGGCTCCCGCGCTTTCAGCGCGCCGGATGAGCGCGCGCACGAATATGCCGGCTTTTAATCGTGGCACCGATGTCATGGCGCTGTTC
>JACPVX010000065.1 GCA_016191555.1 Bacteroidota bacterium | reverse complement strand
CCCGATGCGTGAGCTTGAACCAGGCCCGGGCGAAAGCGTCGGCGAACTGGTCCGGATTCGCCAGGAAGCGCCGCGAAATCTTTTCGTAAGCAGGGTCGAAGCGCAGTGCGAGGTCCGTGAAAGCTAATTTTGCTTTCAACTCTTTCGCCAACATGTTCACCATTTTTAAACCGAAAGAGCTGGGGTTGTCTATACTGCCTTTGAAACCACAGCCATTGTCTTCGATCTCTATTTTTATTTCGCCTTTGTTTTCCTGATTTAACCGGACTACCAATTGGGGGTTGGCTTGCTCTTTGTAAGCATACTTGCACGCATTGCTCACGAGTTCATTGATCACCAACCCAAGCGGAATGGCTTTGTCAACGGCTAACTTGATTTCTTGTATATCTAATACCAGCTTTAATCTATTTTGAGGGAAGCCATACGACTGCACTAAATATTGAACCAATTCCGGCAGGTACTCTTTCATATTGATCTCCTGATTGCGATCGTTGATGGACAGCTTTTTATGAATAAGCGCCATCGCATTGACGCGCCCTTCATTGCTTTTGATTGCTTGAAAAGCATTGTCATCGTCTTTTATGTAGTTGGATTGAAGTACCAGCAGACTGGACAATATTTGTAAATTGTTTTTTACGCGGTGATTGAGTTCTTTCAGTAGTAACTCCACCCTTTCTTTGTTTCGCTGCGATGTTCGAAACAGGTAGATAATCAAAAACAGGATGACCAGGAGCAAAACGGCTGTTCCGATCAGCCATCTCATCCAATTTTTATTGGACTGCAGTTGGATGCCCTGCAAAGACCGCTCGTTTTCCAACAACCGGATTTGTTGTTCTTTTTTATCGGTCTCGTACTTTATTTGGAGGGAGGAAAGGGCCTCTGCTTTTCCCACATTCAAAAGGCTGTCTTTCACTTGCAGCAATTCCTGCTGATACTTGAAAGCGTTTGAAAAGTCGTGCTGCGCATTGTAGAATTTTACTTTTTCTTCGAGGGATTGTTTCAGATACTCGAGCGAGCCGGTTTGGCGTGATAACTTTTCAGATTCATCGAGGTAGATTTTGGCGTTGCGGAAATCGGCCGTTAACAAACTCAAATCTCCTAAATTGATCAGCGACTTTAACTGTCCGATCTGATCACCCATTTCCTGATGAATGGCTCGTGCCTGATGAAAATAGTCTGCTGCTTCTTTGTAGCGGTTGGTTTTGGCAAACACCTCGCCCAAATTATTAAGCGTTGCCGCTGCCGGTTCACCATTTTTCTGTTTGATATCTTTGGCCAGAAGGAGATTATAAAGCGCACTGTCGTATTGCCCCAACACTAAAAATACTTCGCCCAAATTGTTACGCGATTGCCCCACTCCTTTCAGGTATCCAATTTTCGTCCGAATCTCTAATGCCTTTCTTTGAAATAGAAGGGCTCTATTGTAGTCCTTTAAATTCAGGTAAACTGAAGCGACTGTATTGTAACAGGATGCTAAAGGTCTGCCGGGTGGTAGATTTTCGAGTTTAGCAATCGCACTAAAAGCGTATTCAAGGGCTTCTTCATAAAGACCTTTATTTTTATAGATGATCGATAGATTCGCTTCCACACTAATTGTGCTACTGACCTCCTTTAATTGTGTGTAGAGATTAAGGGCCGATTCATAATAGTAGATGCTACTATCGATATACCCTTTGTTGTTGAATGCAACCCCCAGGCCATTGAGGGTTGAAGCTTTTAAAATGAGGTCTCGTTGATAGGATGAGCCAAGCGATTTTCTATAATAAAAAATGGCACTATCATATTGGCTAGAATCTAAAAACTGCCATCCGGTTTTTGACAGATAATAGGTAATTTCTTCCTCATCGTTCTTTTGAATCGAATTTTGCAGCAGCTTTTTCGTGCTGTCTATTTTGTTTTGTGCAATGCACGCATCAGCTACCAGTAAGAGGAGCAGTAGGGGGAAATAAAGCCTCATAACATTTACGTATGGAAGGTAACAAAAAAAACGGTGAATGATATCATTCACCGTTTGGATTCAGCAATTCAATGATCTTTATCTTTTTGGAGGTGGTGGTGGCGGAATAATGATTGGATCATCTTCACCTGTTCTAGGTGCAACCTGATCATCCGTGCAGCTCGCCAGCAATAGGCCAAAAACAAAAATCAATACATACTTTACGTTTTTCATTTTTTTAAAATTTAGAATGTGAAACATCACCGAGGTGGCGAGCGGCCAAGGCATGGTCCTGCTGAAGTAATTCAGAATGGTATCCAAAGGCTCTTGTACACGCAGACACCTGCGGCCTTTTTTGATAATGGGTGGGTGTCTGTCGCAGTGTCGTTCAAAGTCATGCTACCCATAAAAGCACTTCTTTTTACTGCACTTTGACAGACGCTGATCAGCTGTACTAGTATGATACAAAGGTGTGATGGTGCGCGGATGATTCTGTTCTGAAACCCATCATTTGAATTCGTGAATTGTTCGTTTGTTTTCGTTTTGCGTTCGTAATGATTTACTTTGTGCTATGGACGTGAAAACAAAACACATTGAATTTTTATTGGAGGCTCTTTCGGAGAAGACGGGTCAACCGTTTGACAAAACAGGCTTTGCTGAAATGACCGAGCAGATCGGTTCTATCGGAGAGAGGTATCTATACGAGAATCTTCATCTGGCAAAAAAAAATGCAATGGCTGAAGGGCAAGCTGTGCTCAACCTTCAACAGGCCAAGCTTGATCTCATTGCAAAATTTCTTGGCTACAAAAATTATCGATTGTTTGCTGAGCATCTGGACAATCCTGTTGATAAAGTTTTATTGGGATTAATAGGTACTTACTACAGTTATGTAAGGAAAAACGAAAAGGTGGGCACACTATTCAGGTCGCCTGTGAGCATCACAAATGATCAAGGTAAAATCTCGATGAATTTGAAAGGGCCTAAATGGAACTTTAAAGGTGAGGTGGTATTAAAAAATGGATGCTTGTTTATTTTGTTAAAATCGGACGGTGGGAAAATGATACACCATGTTTATAAGATTGGCGTGCGAGAAAGTCCGAACTTGCTTCAAGGGATTTTCTCCGGTGTGTCCACGGCTTTTGATCCTATTGGGGGCCGGGCGATATTGGTTCGTAGCGAAAGTGAATGGACTGCATTAACAAATGCAGAGTTGCGCGTAGCTGATTTGAAGAAGTCAAGAAAAATTTTGAATCAAAGACTTGCTGCCTATTTTTCATCGTACGAAAAAAATAATTTAAGTATTAATAAGATTGTTTCGTTTTCGGTAGAGGACTTGCATTAAGGGGGCGGATGGGGGCAACAGAAGTGCTTAGGGAAAACAGGTGGTGACAGTGTAGTCATTGGTCACTGGGGATTGGGGATTGGGGATTGGGGGTGCAGGTTGCGAGACGTGGCGTTGGGGACTTGGGACTTGGGGCTTGGGAATTCTGTGTTGCGAGACGTGACGGTGTAGTCAATAGTCATTGGTCATTGGGGGTGCAGGTTGCGAGAGGTGATGTTGGGACTTAGGGCTTGGGGCTTGGGGTTATCGTGTTGCTAAACGGGCGGACTGCTCACTGTCTGAATCAGGATTTACAGGATTTTAGAATTTACAGGATGGTTGGATGGAGATGAGAAGATATGGTATGTGTGTAGGGTTTACGCAGAGTCCCTAGGAGGAGATTCTGCTGGGAAATAAAGCGATCCTAAAATTTCTTTGCAGGTTGCAAACCTGCCTTATCTATCGTTCGACATGCGCTAACGGAACATATCAAACAGCGGGGGGTAGTAGGGCCCTTCTCCACACTTCATTCGTAGCCGTGTCTTTCGTCCCCGTTAATTTACACCACTCTATATTAGTAGTCGTGCGGTGGGGCATTTTTCTTTGTCTGCATTGTCGGCTTACACAAAACTGAGCACACTTATTGACCTGCTTTGGATGTGGGTTGGATGTGCGGCCAGGCAATGTGTGTGCGACTTAGAAGGTAAAATAGAAAAGTCGTCCCGAATATCAGGACGACTTTTGTAATTCTAAATAGGATTATTAGCTCAGAATTTCCCGTTTGCGTTTTTCCAATTCTCTTTTGCAGGAATTGGCTCGATCACATCCCAATGTTCTGCAATTTTTCCATTTTCAACACGGAACAAATCATAGAACGCATTGTAGGCTTTTCCGAAATGCCCCTCACTTACAACCAACACATAGTTTCCTTCTCCAAGCACTTTGTGAACTTTATCATATTTCAAAAAGATGCCCTGTTTACCCAATGCTTCAAGTGTTGCACCAAGTCCTGAAAGTTTGTCGGGAATTTGTGGATTGTGCTGAATGTAGTTGTCACCATCAAAGTAGCCTGCCAGTTTTTCCATATTACCATTTACTAAAATGTCCTCAACAAAGTTTTTTACAAGCGATTTGTTAGTCGCGGTTTTATCGAGGTCTTTTATTTCAGTTACTCCGTCAATCATGGTGTGTCCGCTGGGGTTCGACTTTGCAGGTGTTTCTTGCAAATTGTCCCAGTGCTCAACGATTAAGCCGTTCTCAAATCGAAAGATGTCAAATCCGATTTTTGGTCCGAAGAAATTGTAGTCGGTGTGCGCGAAAACGAAGTCACCATCCTGAAAGGCACGAATTGTATTAACTTTTGCAGAGCCTTTTGGCAATGCTTGTAATACCGCCCCAAATCCTGCGAGTCCATCAGCGACTCCAAGATTATGTTGGATATACTTATTTGGATTAATGTACCCAACAGGTTCACCTGCTCCTGTTTCTATGGCTTTCAATAAAGCCACTACTTTTTCTTTGTTTGTCATTGCGTTTGTTTTTAAGGTTGTTGAATCACTTTCTGGTTTCGTCTCGTTTGTTTTTCCGGTTGAACATGCGGAAAATGTTACGAGCATGGCTAAGGCAAGTATTAAGTTTGTCTTGTTTTTCATATCGTTTGATTTACGATACAAAGGACATAGAACACAGTTGCTCCTGAAAGGTGAAAAACCTCCTTTGAGTGATACTTTTCGGAAGGGCTAATTTACAGATGAGACTCCCGAAACTCGGTGGGCGTGCTTTCAGTCTGAAGTTTAAAGTACTTGATAAAGTTTGTTGTTTCACCAAACCCTAAATGAAAAGCGATTTCCTTGATTGCCTGATTGGTGTGTGCAAGTAGTCGTTTAGCTTCAAGAATCACGCGCTCATTTATAATTTCTTTAGGTGACTTGCCAAGTATAACTGACGTTGCGTTGCTTAGTCTCTTCTCGGATACATGAATCATGTCGGCATATTCTTTTACCGATTTTATGGTCAGAAAATGTTTGTCAATTAGATCATTAAAAAGTAAGGTATAATCTAGATTAGCTCCTTTCGGAAGTTCTCTAAATCCTTGATTCCGTTTTTCCCGATGAGCTTCTATCAAGAAGTTGTGTAAAAGATTTTGAAGAAGCTCATGATGAAATTCTTTGGATTGGTTTATTAATTCACTCTTCATCGTTTCTATTGAATTCGTGTATGACTTTTGTTTTGCTCCAAATTTCAGAGGAGTGTTGTCTAACAAGTCGTTGAATAGAATTGTGCTATGAAGAAATTTCAGGTCATCATTATTCCGGCAAAAGAAGTTGTCAGTGAAAAGAATCAAGTCACCTTCAATATCTTCTGACTGGTCAAAGAAATGAACTTTTCCTTTTTTGATGAATAAGATTGAATTAGGGTTTAGCTTGATAGGTTGGAAATCTATTAGATGAGTCCCGCTTCCTTTGCGTATAATAAGAATGTGGTAAAAGTCAGTGCGGTGAGGTTCAGTCAGTATATGCTTATGCCTCTTATATAAAGATCGAATGGAGAGAATCTCAAATTCGAGTCTGAGTCCGGGTCTAAATTTGTAATTGGTGATTCCCTGTTTCATCGCTTATAAAAGTAGCTTAAATCTTTGATTGTCGTGAACTGTCGCGGGTGGGATTTGGCTCTTGCCTTAGCTTTGGTGTCGCGATGGGTTTGAGCGGCTATGGCATGTGCCAAATGCGCAGGCAATTCGGAGGTCAACTCTTTTTAAAAATGCGAGGGTCGGCCGTTTTATTTTTCATGTGTCCAACGTTTTTAATTTTTATAAATACAAGTTGTCCCGAAGCCGTTCACTTGTCTCCGTGGGAAATCTTTGTTAGTAGAGTGTCACCTGTTAGATGACCAAATTGTCCGGAGCTCTATTACTGCCAACGGTTTACGGCTTGGCGATGTGGCGGATTTTTAGCACTGAAGTTCAATAAAATTACTACTGTTGAACCTTGCACAAATGTTTAATAGAAGCACTTCAGCCGCCATATTGCCAAACCGATGTTAGCGGTTCGTTGTTTTTCTGTCGCCCTTTGCCTGTTCATTTTACTGCTGTTTCATCGCAACTATTTAGCCATTCATTTAACCGCTTGTTTCTAAAAATTCTTTCAGTCGTTTGCAAATAAAAAAATTCCATCCTTCAATACAACTTTCTCTCTTAAAATCTGGATTGTCCTGCGGAAAGGTTTCTTGTCCTTCGTGTGTGAGTTTCAATTTTGTCAAATTATTTCCTGGCGACAGTTCCCAAATTACATAGGAGTTCCCTGAATAGCCACCATACTTCCAATTGTATATTATTTTTTTTCGTGGTTGAACTTCGGTTACTTTCCAAAGGTGAAGATAAATTTTGTCGTGGGACTGAACATCAAATTGTGTCTCAAAACCGACTTCAGCTTTAAATGTATTTATGTTTTCAAAAAACCATTGTTTCATTTGTTCGCTGTCTGTAATCGCAATCCAAACTCTGTCAAGCGATGCGTTGTAATCTTGTTCAACAATAATGTGTTCGTTTTGCATAGTCCTAATATTTGTGATTCTTTCTAATCTGTCAATTTGTTTTATGTTCGTCAATTTATTGTTGCACCCTCGTCTTTTTACAATGACCGTAAACATTAGAATATGCGCATGTTTTACCTTAAAACTTGCGCATATCTCTCTTATAGCCGCTTGCTCTTTGTTCTATCAAATTTCGCTCTTCCCACCCACACCTCCAAAAAAAGTCTTGTCGTAAAATCTCTACAAAACGTGTAGAGATTTCACGACAAGAAAGTCCAAAATTCTTTTATCTTTCCCCCGAAAGGGGAAGTTGAAAGTTAATTGTTAATAGTTAATTGGAAGAGAGAGTTGCGAAACAGAGCGCGGTAAATGGTTATCCCTTGTTAATGGTACGCCCGAAATTTTAGTGGGTCACTCATTAGTATATCCATCGTCTTCGTTGCAGTCATTCCGTTGGTAACAAAACTAACACTCAATTCGCTTTGGAGGGGAAGTGTCTTTATACACGAATTACAAAGGACCTTTGCCTCACTGATACATTCTTTCTCCTCCAGCCAGGCTCTTAATTTTTCAAGATTTTCGTTCTGGTCTTTACTTTTTAATGTCAGCAGAAACTCGTTAACAAAGTAGCCCGTTGAGTCAACTTTTTGCTGGTCTACCAATATACAAAATGGTTCCGTATACAAAATGCCGGCTATGGTTTCCTCCTTTTTACAAGTCCAACATGCCTGACAGACCAGTAAAACAATTAGCACATTAAATATCTTTTTATGTGTCATTGTAAAAACGTGCGGATATTTCGCTTGTATCAAATTTCGCCTATCTCTCCCACACCTGCAAAAAAAGCTTTTCGTTTGAATCAGGGTTGGCGGGATTTTAGGATTGGTTTGTGTGGCAGGTAGAAAGTAGAAAGATTTGATGCAACGTGTGTTACGAGACCCGAAGGTGAAATTTGTATAGCGTTATCGTAGCGCTGCATCTGGGAAGATGGGAAGGACAGAGGAACGGAGAGCGTGACGATTGACGGATGACTATTGACTATCAACTATAATGATGTAAAAAAAAAGGTCTACCCGCCCCCGAAAGCGAAGTAGACCTTATACTTCCAAAAACAAAACCCTTATTCTTGCTCTTTGTTTTTAAATTTCAGACTGGAGAGGAGTTTGAATTCTTTGCTTGTTGGGCCGAAGGCAAACTTTACATATTTCTTGGTTACGCGTACGCAAGTAATCATACCACTCTCCACATCGTACATAATTTTGTCGCGTGCTTCTAATGCCGTGTTGAAATCAATTTTGGCATCCTGCGCCAAACCGTTTTTGGAAGTGATTTCATTGAGCATGTTTTTAAGAGAGTCTACCGTCATATCCAACTCATTGGGCTGATAGTTTTCTTCGGCTTCAAACATGGAGATCAACTTCTTAAAGTTTTTGATCTTGTTGCTCATGCTGCCTTGTGCTACCGAGTTGTGTCTGATTTCTGTTTCCTCGGGTGTTTCGGCTCCCGTGTCGGGCGCTGGTTCATCAATAGCGTTGATGCGCCTACTGTGGTACTTGCTAACTTGCTTTTCGATCTTCACGACTG
>JACPVX010000064.1 GCA_016191555.1 Bacteroidota bacterium | reverse complement strand
TTCAACAAGCGGACGGCCAGACGCCGCCGTTTTTCCAGCATTTGGGGTTTGCCATGGGGTCTCATAGAGTCCTCCGGTGTACCCCTCATGATAACTCATAGTAGGATTAGTATCCATTAAATAGTGAAAGTTCAGTAATTGCAGGATTTTAAATGAGGGCTATGATGATCCTACTTTTGATGCTGTTGTTATGGCAACTCCGACAAACTCAATATTGTATTACCTACAGTGCGTTGGTCGGGTCGTTAGGACGCCAGAAAATGATAAGAGCGCTAAAGCATACGTTATTGAGATTGTAGATAAACTACCTAATATTTCGTACCGGATAGATAATCGATGGTTATTCTCGGAAATCTCGGATTATCTCGAACCGCGTATCGAAGATGTCAAAAGCTGCTGGCCGTTCCGCGTTTTCCATATCTTTGCCAAACTTTTCCGTTTACGAGCGAAAATATCTGATCTATCGAGAGACGAGGTCTTTTCTTTGCTTAAAGGAAAGAAAATAAATATGCTCTTGTTTAACGATGTTCCGCACGAAGCCAAATATAGCAACTGGCGAATATTAAGTTTATCTCCGAATCAACATGAAAGAATAATGTTCTTTAACGAGTTGTCTGAAAACATCGAAGATCTATATTCAAGAAATCATGAATATTTGTTTCAACAGAGATATTCTGAAATCTCGAATCAAAATCCAATAAATAGCCGCGTTTATAGATCGAGTATTATGAAAGCTTTGCATCGAGCGTTTCAGAACAAATCGGAAAGACGCAAAGTAGATTCGTTAATCTATTTGTCCGTCAAATAAATAAGGAGGTTATTATGTCGATAAATGATTATTTAGAGGAAATAGTGGTTGATATTGATGACATTCTTCTGGATCCAAATAACCCGCGGTATTCCAAGCACTATGATGAAATTATTCCCCTCGAAAAAGTTGTGGATGCAAATGTTCAAGAGGAAGCGTATAAGCGGATGACAGATCCAAAGAATAATTTTGAAATTGATGAGTTGGTGGAGGCTATCAAAGCGGATGGGTTTATCCACGTAGACAAAATATTTGTAAGAAAGGTGGGTAAGAAATATTTAACCGTCGAAGGAAATCGCAGAATTACTGCGATCCAAAAACTATTGAAACGTCATAGAGATCGCATAAAGGGTTTTGAAATCGACAATGGTCTTCTCAAACAAATAAGCAAGTTATCCTGCGTATTAATTAAAACGGATGGGGAGAAGGCGGATGACCAGATACAAAAAATTTTAGGTCTTCGTCATCATGGCTCCATTCTGAAATGGGAACCGCTGCCGGCAGCATTAAATCTGTATAGAACATATATGAAGCAATATTGCACAAAAAATAACATCGATCCAACTGACAACGAAAATTTCGTATACGATGCATCCATCGCAAGAAAGGTATCCGCAATATTTTCAGTGAAATTGGCGTATGTCCGAGATCGAATAAAAATATATAGAGCATATTTGCAGTTGCTTGATGCATCGCATCATCATCTGAAGGTCGAGCAGCCAGACACGTTTTCGTTTATTGAGGAGACCATAAGTAGAAAGAGTTTAGTAAAACGATTTAGGTATGACGAAATCAAATCCGTATTTTCTGATGAAGGAGTAGACGAGATGTTTGATTTGTACTTCGGTTTGAAAGGCAAAGAAGCAGTTATTACTGGTGCTTCGACCGGAGATTCAAATATTCGTGATTTTGCTTATGTTGTTGAGCAAGGCACAGAGGAGAATGTTCGACAAATCGTAGATGGGCGAGAGAAGGCCCAAAGGGTAAGAAATATTGTGGAAATTAAGACTAATGCGATGAACTTGCAGAGCACCCTAGAATTAGTAATGGATAAATTGCTAAAAATTCCATTGGGCGATATTGGATTGGGTGGGTTTGCTCCGAATGAAAAGGAATGTATAAATCGGATTGATCAAAGGATGATGCAACTCAAAAGAGCGGCCGGTCTTTTATAGCACCGCCCCAGCTTTAGCTCACAACCTAAAAAATATATGGACTAACAGCAGGAAAAATCGCGATAGTAGAAAGTTTGGGGACCAGTAATGACATTTAGACCAGATCAACCAATTAAATCCGGTAAGGAAGATATTCTAAGCAGGCAAGCGTTTTCTATCGCTCTTGCCGACGCCATATTTTCCTATCAGGATAAAAACAGTATCGTTGTTGGTCTATACGGAGCGTGGGGTTCTGGAAAGACGTCCATCATAAACATGACGTTGGAACAAATAATCACAGCGACTATCAATAAGCCAAAGAAAGAACGCCCCGTAATCATTAAGTTCAACCCATGGAATTATTCAGATCAAAACCAGTTAATTTCGCAGTTTTTTAAGCAGTTATCAATTGGGCTAAAAAGAGCAGACTTTGCGGATGACGCAAAAAAGGTTAGCAAGCAGCTTGATGCCTATGCCTTATTTTTTGCGCCCTTAGCGCTTATATCATTTCCACAAATAAGCGTGCCAGCTGTTATTTTTTCAAAAGTTCTTCAATTTGTTGGAAAGGCTGGCAAGGGTTGGGGAGCCATGAAAACAAGAGAGCTAACGGTCATAAAAGCCGACCTGAATAAACTTTTAGCAAAAAGTCCGGCAAAGATAATCATTGTCATCGATGACATTGATCGTCTTAATAACTCTGAAATTCGCCAAATCTTTCAGCTAATTAAGTCCTTGGGAGATTTTCCGAATACGATATACCTAGTCGCGTTTGACAAGAATGTTGTTATTAATGCTCTGGCAAAGGTTCAGGAAGGGCCGGGCGATGAGTATCTTGAAAAGATAGTTCAAATTCCTTTCCAAGTTCCTCTTGCTGATAAGCAAGAAATAGAGCGGCTTCTTTTTAGTCAACTCGATCAATTGATCAAAGACATACCTGAAGATCAATGGGACCAAGTTTATTGGGGGAATATTTATCATAGTGGCTTGAAACACTTTTTCGAAAATATTCGAGATGTTACGAGATATATCAATTCTTTGCGGTTAAGTTTTGAAATGGTTAAGGGCGAAGTAAATGCGACGGATTTTTTGGCTATTACGGCGTTGCAAGTATTCATTCCCGATGTTTACGCGGGTGTTAGGGATAATAAGGAAATATTCTCAGGTGCTTCTATGGAACGTGGAAATCAGGCTAGTAAAGACGAAGCACGGAAACAATGCGATGCAATCTTAAATAAGTGTGGTGAATTAAATCGCGATCAATTAAAAGACCTGATGAAACGTTTATTTCCTCGTCTTGAGGCGCTTTATGGTGGCTCCAATTATGGTGTTGATTGGTTAGATAATTGGAGGAAGGCAGGGCGTGTTTGCAGCCCAGACAATTTTGATATCCTTTTTAGACTCTCCTTACCCAAAAATGAAATACCGCAAAAAGAAATCCAAAAAATTCTGTCTATGGCCAACAATCATGATGAATTTTTAAAAGAAATGCATTCTTTAATAGAACGTGAAAAAATAATTCGGTTTCTCGATCGATTGGAAGACTATACAAGCGATATCCCCAAGGAGAATTTTGGCACAATAATAGAGGTTCTTATTGATATTGGTGACTTATTTCCGGAAGGTGACGCGGGAATGTTTGCGTTTGATACGCCACTTAGAATTTTGCGAATCACACATCAGTTGTTGAGAAGGATAGATAACCATGAAGAACGATTTAATATATTGAAAGCAGCATTCGATCGAGCCGAGAGGAGCTTATACACGATCGTTCATGAGGTAGGGGTTCAAGATCAGGAACATGGAAGATACAAACTTGGAGATAAACCACGACCCGAGGAAAAACTTACTCTTAAAGCAGAGTATTTAGACAAACTTGAGAAGTTTGCCTGTGAAAAAATACAAGATTGGTCGGGCAATGGACGGCTCGCTAAGCATAAAAAACTGGCAGGTATTTTATACCGATGGGAAAACTGGGGGTCAAGATCGGATATCGATAATTATATTGCAGAACTGATAAGTACTGATGATGGCCTTATAGACTTTGTATCGGCATTTCTTGGAAAATCTATGAGCCATGGAATGTCAGACTACGTTGGAAAAGTTTATTGGCGTATTGACCTAAAAAGTATAAAACATTTTCTGGATCCGGAATCGATTAAGGAGCGAGTAAGAACAATCTCTCGAAAAGGTGGCTTTGATCAATTGTCCAACGAAAAGCAAAAGGCGGTTAAAACATTTGTAGATGCTATGGACGGAAAGATCAAAAAAGACATGTGGGATGATTATGAGAGCTAGTAGAAAAGAGATTAAGCTAGGCTCTCAAAAAAGACAGTAGCTATTTTATTTAGTTATAACGATAGGAGCATCTCTATGGCCGATGGCGGATTCTCTGTAAAGTTTGGTAGCAGAAAGGTCGTTCGCTGCTACGCGGCGGCGTTTGACTACGACGAGGGATGGTATAAGCTCAACAACGACAAGAAAAAGAAACTCCCTCCCGTAAAAAGGATAACCATCGAAGTCGAAGAAGGATAGCGAGTGAAGCTGCTCAAAGTCTTAATTATCAGCATTTTTTGTTTCGTAAACGCATACGTCGCCCTTGCAGATACTGAATATATTCCGGCTTCAAAGTATTTCGACACGACGCTCGCCGAACTAAACAACGCCAAATCGTCTATTCAGGTCTTTATGTATCTTGTCTCCATCTTCCCGGACCAGCCCGATTCTCAATCTAGTCAGCTGGTAAGCGCCCTCATCAAAGCCAAAGACCGCGGAGTGGAGGTCAAAGTCATTCTCGACCAAAACCTGGACTTTGGCGAAGAGACAAGCGATGCCGCAATACAGAACAAAAACCAAGCGGCTTTTGAGCAGCTAAAGAAAAGCAACATTCCCGTCTTCTTTGACACTGCCGACACTTACACCCACGCAAAAGCAATCGTTATTGATAACGAAACAGTCATCCTCGGCAGCACTAACTGGTCAAAAGCCGCCCTGACCCGCAACAATGAAACCAACGCACTCATCCGAGATAAGGAGTTCGCCAAGAACCTGCTCGACGACATGGCAAGAATTCAAATCCAAGAAGTCCCGGCGGTCATTACTCCAACCGTTCGGATAGCGAAAGAATTTCTGACGGATCACAAGCTACTAGGCGAAATGGTCTCCCAGGCGGACGAGAGGGCCTTTGACACCTACCTTTATATATCAAGCCTCTACGACGGCAACGCCGAGTCAGAAATCACCTTAAACTACGACAACCTCGCCAAGTCTCTATCCATAGACAGCATGACGAAGGAAGACTACCGTCGCCAGATAAACAAAGTCCTGGATAAACTCGAAGCAAAGTACAAGCTCATTAAATTCAAAAGCCCCGAGCGCAACCAAGACACCGAGATAACCCTCACTGCAACAAAGGGCCAAGAATCCTTTGCTCTGCCAACAACCTATTGGAGATACGACTGGAACAAGACGCTCTCCTTCCCAGCCAAAGTAATGTATCTGATTAATCTCTCCAACACCCAAACCTCATCTACCTGGTTCATGGCTCGTGAAACAATCGCCAAGACCTACGCCATATCAGAATCTTTTATTTCCGACGGCACACGTCAACTAAGAGAACTTAA
>JACPVX010000007.1 GCA_016191555.1 Bacteroidota bacterium | reverse complement strand
TGATCCGACAAGATAGGCTATGTCCGAGCCACCTAACCCCTATTGCCTATGTAATAATTATATTTGTTTCTTTAAATCCAAGGGTATTGATAAGGTATCTTGCCTCAACCTACGATTTAATATCTCTGCAAATCTTATTAGGCTCTTCAGGAAAGAGTGTGGGTAAAAATGACCTCTGAATTGCTCATAGAATAGCATAAAATAAGGGGAAAAAGAAGTTTTAAATGAGTAAAAAAATCTGTATAATAAAGGGATGGGAAAAAAGAGGAGACTGCTGGACGAATATCGGTTCCCTGGATTTAGTCCGAGAGCAGAAGTTAAGGGGATATTTGGAGACTCGAAGGCAAGAGTCATCAAGCTTAAGCGGACTCAAAAAAAACAGTATGCGGTTGTTGTGGGATGGTTCATTGGAGTCATTACGACAAGGAGGTTCGCCGAATACGGGATTTATCCTGTGGGAATGCACGGATATATCTGGAAGTTTTGGTTCGACGGGTATTGTGTCGGGAGTGCGGGAAAGTGAAAAGGGAGAGGCTGAACTTTCTTGCAAACAATCCTTTCTACACGAAGCAATTTGCCTATTATGTAGGGCGGAAATGTCGGGCGATGACTGTAAAGGATGTAGCGAAGGAACTCAAGCTGGACTGGGATACTGTGAAGGCATTGGACAAGGAGTATATGGAGAAGCAGCTTCGCCGGTATCCTGTTGCTGCACCCCGAGTCATTGGAATAGACGAAGTATCCATACGGAAAGGTCATACCTACCGGATAGTAGTAAGCGATTTGGAGCGGCATCGTCCTATTTGGTTTGGAGGGAAGGATCGGTCTGAAGAAAGTCTTGACATATTTTACCAGTGGCTTGGTGCAAAGAAGTCAAAGAAGATACGGTTAGCAGTAATGGATATGTGGAAGGCATTTGAGAAGTCAACGAGGAAGAATGTCCCTCATATTGCGATTCTTTATGACAAGTTTCATGTTATGAGGCATCTTGGGGAGGCATTAGACACAGTGAGGAAGATGGAATATGCACGGCTTTCTGGTAAAGACCGTTCCTATATCAAAGGACAAAAATATACGCTTTTATCGAACCGGGAGAACCTTACCATTGATGGACGGAAGGCATTAAAGAAGTTACTTATGGCAAACAAACGGCTCAATACTGCTTATCTCTTGAGGGAGTCTTTTGGACAGTTATGGAGCTATCAGACGGAAGGGTGGGCAAGGAGGTTCTTCGACAAATGGAAGGAATCATTGAAATGGCAGAGGTTAAAACCT
>JACPVX010000006.1 GCA_016191555.1 Bacteroidota bacterium | reverse complement strand
AAAGAAAATGAACAATCATCCTCTCCCCCCCAATAAAATACCATGCGCGATCGGGTAAGCACGGTGTCGCCCTTGCGCAATACCACAAACCGCTCGAAAGTAGCGCCCTTCGCCTCGCCAACCCATGTTTCACCGGAGATTAAGTCACCCAGAAAAGCCTGTTGCTGATAGTCAATTTCGTGTCGCAACAGCATCCAGGCGTACTTTTGCTGTAACTCAGCCGAAGCCAGCGCTTGCCAGTGTGCTACTGCCACTTCCTGCACCCAGCGCACGTAAACCACGTTGTTTACGTGGTTATATTGGTCAATATCGGCCGGTTGCGGGGCTATTTCAACGCGAAAAGGTAACTGAATATCCATGGTGCAAATGGGTTCAAATGGTCGCTACTTGATAGGAAAACGGAAATACCAAAAATTGTACTATCTTTGACCTTTATTTATCAAATTACAATAACAAACAAATGAAAGAAGGAACAGTAAAATTCTTCAACGAAGCTAAAGGTTTTGGATTCGTAAAAGAAACATCAACAGGTCAAGAGTATTTCGTTCACGTAACGGGATTGGTAGACAAGATTCGTGAGAACGACACTATCACATTCGACCTAAAAGAAGGTAAGAAAGGTTTAAATGCGGTTGACGTTCGTTTAGCCAATTAATATCCGATCACTTTTTAAATAAAAGCCCTGCATTTCGTGGGGCTTTTTTATGATAAACACTTTACACTTTGACATTCAGCGATTTTAATTTTGACGACAAGCTCACCGAAGGGTTGGCTTCCATGGGGTATGTAAATCCTACACCCATTCAGCAGATGGCCATTCCGGTGATCATGCAAAAACACGATGTAATAGCTTGCGCACAAACGGGCACCGGAAAAACGGCCGCCTACTTGTTGCCTATTTTGAATAACATTGTCAATTCCGAGAAGCGCCACCTCAATACATTGGTGATTGCGCCCACACGTGAGTTGGCACAACAAATCGATCAGCAGATCGAAGGCTTTAGCTACTTTCTCGGTGTCAGCTCTATTCCTGTTTATGGAGGAGGCGATGGTGCCATCTGGGATCAGCAGAAGAAAGCGTTGGAAGCAGGCGTAGAGATCATCATCGCCACACCCGGCCGCCTGATTGCTCAGTTGGCATCGGGCACGATTAAGTTAGATCATGTAGAACATTTGGTGTTGGATGAAGCCGACCGCATGCTCGACATGGGTTTTTATGAAGACATCATTCGCATTATTAAATACTTACCGGCCGAGCGTCAAACATTGTTGTTCTCGGCCACGATGCCGCCTAAGATTCGCGCGTTAGCGAATCGTATTTTAAAGAATCCGCAAGAGATCAACATTGCTATTTCAAAACCAGCCGAAGGCATTTTGCAATTGGCCTATTCGATCTATGATGAGCAAAAGGAAAAACTGATCAACATCCTTCTCAAAAACAATCAATACACCAGCATTCTCATTTTCGCGTCTACCAAAGAGAATGTTAAAAAGCTCGATCGTTCTTTACAGAAGATCGGTTTGGTAGCCAAGGCTATTCACTCCGACTTAGAGCAAAACGAACGCGAAAGCATTCTCCGCGAATTCAAAAACAAACAACTGTCCATTCTCATTGGCACGGATGTGTTATCACGCGGCATTGATGTGGACGGTATTAATCTGGTCATCAATTTTGATGTGCCACCCGATCCGGAAGATTACATTCACCGCATTGGCCGCACCGCCCGCGCGGCTACTACCGGCACTGCGATTACATTAATCAATGGAAATGATCAGCGTAAGTTCTTCCGCATTGAAAGTATGATCGGCAAAGAGATTGAAAAGGTAAAGTTACCCGATGAATTAGGTGCTGGTCCCGCTTACGAACCGGAAAAGAAGCCCGCATCTACGGGGTTCAAGAAGCCATTCAAGAAGAAAAGTAATTTCAGACCCAAGCCCCGCAGCTCAGGGCATGGAGGTTGATGGTGTTTTGGTGATGAGGTGAGTAATCATCTCTGTGTAATATTCTCCAAAGTAAGGGCCCACCCAGTTGAGGGCCATCACTTCTTCTTCATTTCCGGCTGCATAGTAGCGATCGTCTGTTACGTAGCCGGTGTAGTTGCCGTTGAAGCTGGTGATGATCACTGCTCCAAATTGAATGGGGATGTGTGCACTGGATAGAGCGATTGAATCGGGAAGAAGGGTGCGGTTGGCAACTTGGATTTTGTGATTCAATTTATCGGCAGCCGAATCGATGCGTTGAAAGTCGGTGCCGGTAACACCCTTCAGGCGATGGCTGCCCACCATGCCTGCCATAAAGAGTGCGAACGATGTCTTTTGTTCCAATCGATCTGTCAAAGCGTTGGGGTAATCACCCGATATAATTCGACTCAACAGTTCCACCGTAGTGGGATGTGCGCTGTAGCTTACTAAAACTCCACGGCTGCTATCAGATCGTGTAAACTCAATACCCCGAATCTTCCCGTCCACTTTTCCATTCGTTCCATCCAATCGATTCTCGACATACTCGGTTGCATCTTCCTCAAAGTATGACAACCGACTTGACTTGGCCGATTGAAGAGCAACCTCTAAATGATCTACAATTTGTTGGGAGATCTTAGCTACCCACTCTTCATGGTATTTGCCTAACGTAACGCGCCCTACCACACTCGGGTCCCATCCGCCCAGACTGCTGTGAGTATGGGTAGCAGTGAGGTAGATAAAGTAGTTTTTGTTTTGCTTTTGTAACTCGGTTTCAATGCGTTCTTTGATAACCGGTGGGAACAACATCAAATCCAAACTAATAATAAAATGGGCCGCAGCCCCCTGACGGATTGCCAAGACACGGCAATACACCGAGTCATGAATACTTTCGAATTTGTCTTTGGGCGTATAGCCCGCCATGGGCATACTGTACGAGGGAAGGATATTAAATTTACTCCACCCGACTTCAACAGGCTGTGGAGTCGATGATGGAGTCGTTGACTGCTGAAGTCCTTCCATCATGGTTTGATGGAAAGGCTGTTCCGCTAAAGGAGTGTAATCAATGGGCGCAAGTAATGAAACAGCGAGTGCCAGCACAAAAAGCACCATACCGAGCAGCCATTTGATAAATCGTTTCACGATCTCTTGAATTTAAAATGCCGAAAGTACAACATCCGGTTGGCGGTTGTGTGGCTAAGCCGTTACTCGTTTCGGAGTGGTCAATTTTTTCGATGTCCTTTTTGTAGGTTGCTTCAGCTTTCTTTTATTGCCAGCGATAATATCACTTATTCTTTTCTCTTCTTCTTTTGTAAGTTGGCGTGTGTCTCCAATAAAGTCAACGTCCAATTCATTCTTTCGTGCCCTCATTTGTAAATATTTTCTATTACAAAATCAAGACCTTTAACCGATCGTTTTTTCACTCGCCAATTTAACTATTTCCGTCCACTTTTTATACAGGCTTATCTGCCCCAAAGCATAGCGGAACGGCCAACTCATACCTTTACAACAATCGTATCTTATTTTTTGCGCGCAATGACTTTCTCGGTGGCTTTGATGATTTGCTCCGTGCTCAAGCCATATTTGGTTAGCAATTGCGTGGGAGTACCACTTTCTCCAAAGCTATCATTCACTGCTACAAATTCTTGTGGGGCAGGGTAGAAGCGAGACAATACCTGCGCTACGCTGTCGCCCAGGCCGCCATTGATTTGATGCTCTTCACAAGTTACTAGGCACTTGGTTTTCTGTACAGAAGCTAGAATCGCTTCAACATCCAAAGGTTTGATGGTGTGAATGTTAATCACTTCCGCACGAATGCCTTTCTCAGCCAGTGCAGCTTCCGCTTCCACAGCTAACCAAACCATGTGGCCGGTAGCAAAAATGGTAACATCGGTACCATCAATCAGTTTATCCGCTTTACCGATGGTGAAGGGACGATCTGCCGCCATAAAGATCGGCCAGCTCGGTCTGCCAAAGCGAAGGTAAGCCGGGCCTACGTGTTTGCCCAAAGCGATCGTAGCGGCTTTGGTTTGGTTATAATCACAAGGAACAATCACGGTCATGCCCGGAAGCATTTTCATCATGCCAATGTCTTCGAGGATCTGATGCGTGGCACCGTCTTCACCGAGGGTAAGTCCGGCATGGGAAGCACAGATCTTTACATTCTTGCCGGAGTAAGCAATCGACTGACGAATTTGGTCGTACACCCGACCGGTAGAGAAGTTGGCAAACGTTCCTGTAAAGGGAATTTTACCACCAATGGTCATACCGGCTGCGAGGCCCATCATGTTGGCTTCAGCAATTCCTACCTGAAAAAAACGATCGGGGAAGTCCTTTTTAAAGGCATCCATTTTCAGCGATCCCGTAAGGTCGGCACACAAGGCAACCACATTGCTGTCGGCTTTGCCTAGTTCGTGTAAACCGGCCCCGAAACCGGAGCGTGTATCTTTCTTTTCAGTGAAGGAAAATTGAGTCATGTTGGCGAGTTAAAAATGATCGTGCAATTTTAAGGAATTGAAGCCGCAATTCCTTCCGTAGTTAATGATTTGTTAATCTAAAAACCTGTGAATCAGAAGATCGTTTGCTCGTAAAAACTCTTTATATGCCGTCTGAACAGAAGAATAGCAAGCGATTTCTCTTTTGGTTAATTGTTTGTTTGCTATTGGCGATTATTCCCTGGTTTGTTGTTTAAAAAAGGAAGCACAGAAGCCACCGTTTTTTCAGGTTGCTCTTCCATAGGCACGTGTCCCAATCCTTCCCATACAATCAGGTGCGAAGGTTGAATGTCTTTTTTGAAGTGATACGCATTGGCCACCGGAATCCATCGGTCATTTTCACCCCATAGAATCAGTGTAGGCGTAGTGATAAACCGAATGCTATCTTGCAAATCTTTTCCCGGCTGACGCAGGCGCTGCATGGTCGCCTCACGATTGCCTGCTCGCATCATCAAATCATAAAACCGATTTACATCTTCTTCGCGCACCGCCTCGGGGTTGCCGTACACTTGCTTTAAATTCCAACGGAATAGAAATCGCGGAGTGATCTTCACTAAAAAATTAGCAGCCAGATCATTCTGCAAAAGCTTGAAGATAAAAGGTCTGCTTTGCTTGTCGGATTTGGAAGTGGTATCTATTCTTGAGTAACCCGCTGCATCGACCAGAATGAGTTTCTTCACTCGCTCCGGATGATGAAGCGCCATCTTCCATGCTACTTGTCCGCCCATTGAATTTCCCACTACATAAAACGTATCGATCTTCAATTGATCAGCCAGTTGAAAAATCAAATGTTCATAATCATCGGTTGAATATTTGGCGCTTACAGTCGGCCCTGTCAAACCGTGTCCGGGAAAGTCCACAGAAATAGTATGAAAGCTTTTCTCGAGTTCATTCTCCCAGCCATTCCAGGTGTGTAGCGATGCGAAGCTGCCATGCAATAGGAAGATGGCCGGCCCTTCACCGCGTTG
Organism: Bacteroidota bacterium; assembly: GCA_016191555.1. Lineage (GTDB taxonomy): Bacteria > Bacteroidota > Bacteroidia > Cytophagales > Cyclobacteriaceae > ELB16-189. The sequence continues at coordinate 48,044 of JACPVX010000006.1, read as the reverse complement.
GCGAACGTGAAGTTTGGCGTCACCAACTTGTAAATATGAAGAAGACGGAGGAGTAAAATAGGTTGGTTCAAGATCTTTCACTTCCATGTCGCTGCGGTACCAGACAATACCCAAAACGATCAGTAGCGTGAACAACCCAAGCAGGGTGTAGGAAATATACTTCAGTATTTTCCGAATCATGCTGACAAGTTAATACCAAACAGACACTTCACTCAATGATTTTCTTTTTAAATCAGGAACCAGTGCATCGGGTGCGGCATATCCTACCGGAATCAATAAGTAAGGCCGCTCGTTTTCCGGGCGATGGAGTAACTCAGTCAGGAAATTCATGGGACTGGGCGTATGCGTTAAAGCGGCTAAACCCGCATGATGAATGGCGGCCAGCAGAAACCCGCAAGCGATACCCACCGATTCATTGACATAGTAATGGTTGCCTTTGGTGCCGTCTGGTTTCAGTTCATATACTTGTTTGAAGACCACAATCAAATAGGGCGCTGTTTCCAGAAATGGTTTTTGCCAATCGGTTTGCAGCGGTTCGATATCGCGCAGCCACTCATCGCTCATGCGCTGTGTGTAGCTTTCATATTCTTCTTTTTCCGCAGCAATTCGTATTTCCTTTTTCGTTTCCGGATTCGAAACTACGCAAAAAGTCCAGGGTTGCTTATGCGCACCGGACGGTGCCGTGGAGGCTGTCTGGATGATATTCTCAATTGCTTCCTTTGCAATGGGTTGATCAGTGAAATCGCGCACTGAGCGCCTTTGATTCATGTGTTGGTAAAAGGCGGCACTGGATTGTATTACTTCCTCAGCAGCGTAGACAGATGAAGAATATGAAATGAATGGATGTCCGTTGCGTTGAACTACGTGATTTGCCATAGCTTCTTTTTGATAAATGAAGCTACAACTTTTGAATTAATTTGTAGTGGAAAAGACAATCAGGAATGTCTTTGCCTCAATACATTCACCACATCGGATAATTGAAGATTTTTTGCAGCTAAAAGTACGAGGTAGTGATACATTAAGTCAGCAGCTTCGCCCAGAAACAGTTCTTTGTTGTTGTCTTTTGCTTCGATCACTAACTCTACTGCTTCTTCGCCTACTTTTTGGGCTACTTTGTTGATGCCTTTATTAAGCAACTGATTGGTGTAAGAACCTTCTTTGGGATTGGCTTTGCGATGTTGAATCACCGCATCGAGAAAACGAATATCGCTAAAACTGTTTTTCTCATTGAAGCAAGTATCGGCACCTGTGTGGCAGGCGGGGCCTGCAGGGTTCGCTTTGATCAGTAATGTATCACGATCACAATCTTGCAAGACGGAAACGAAGTGTAGAAAGTTGCCGGATGTTTCACCTTTCGTCCAGAGACGTTGTTTGCTGCGGCTGAAGAACGTGACTTTCTTTTCTGTGATGGTTTTTTGCAACGCTTCTTCATTTACATAGCCCAACATCAATACTTTGTCGGTGGAGGCATCTTGTACAATGCATGGAATCAGTCCACCTGATTTTTGAAAATCCAATTCAGCGATGTTGATCATATTGTTTTACGAATAGGAAGGTAATGATTGCTTAAATACGCTTTTAGATCCGGGATTTTGATTTCACCAAAATGAAAGAGCGTGGCGGCTAATGCGGCATCGGCTTTGCCAATGACAAAGGCCTCCAAAAAATGATTCATGTTGCCGGCACCACCGGAAGCGATAACCGGAATTTGCAGCAGTTGATTTAGTTTTTCTAATGGATCTACCGCGAAGCCACTCTTCGTACCATCGTGATCCATGCTGGTAAAGAGAATCTCGCCTGCTCCCCGCGATTGGCCTTCTTTAGCCCATGTAAATAACTTCTTATCCGTGGGACGTGATCCGCCATGCGTATGCACAGTCCATTGGTTGTTTACTTTGCGCGCATCAATGGCGAGCACGACAAACTGCGATCCGAATGCTTTCGCTAAGTCATCAATCAGTTGCGGATTGGATACAGCTGCGGAGTTGATGCTTACTTTGTCGGCACCGGCTTCGAGCAATGGTGCTACATCTTCAATGCTGCTGATGCCACCACCTACCGTAAACGGAATGTTGACATGTGCTGCAATTTCGCGCACGAGCTTGACAAATGTTTTTCGTTTTTCGTTGGTGGCAGATATGTCCAGAAATACTAACTCATCCGCACCTTGTTGCGCATACATTTCGCCTAGTGCTACCGGGTCTCCGGAATCGCGCAGCTCGAGAAAGTTCACACCTTTTACCGTGCGACCATCTTTAATATCTAAGCAGGGGATAATTCGTTTGGTCAGCACGACTTAAATACTTTTCAGTTGATCTAATTGGATGTGGCCTTCATAAATGGCTTTGCCTACTATGGCACCAAATACTTTGATGTGTTTTAGTTCTTTCAAGTCATCGATGGAGCTCACGCCACCGCTGGCAATGATTTTTAAGTCAGGAAATTTTTTCATGAGCTTTTTGTACAACCCGAAGTTCGGACCTTTCAACATGCCATCTGTGGCAATGTCCGTAACGGTAATGTATTCTAGACCATGATCGGCAAACTTGCTCACCAAATCAAACAGTCGAAACTCAGTCGATTCAAGCCATCCGTTGATGGATACATTTTCTCCTTTTACATCGGCACTGAGAATGAAGTTTTCAGAACCAAACTTCTTCATCCAACCAATAAATTTTTCTGGTTCTTTTACAGCCACACTTCCCACGTTAATTTGGTTAATGCCGAGGTAAAGCAACTCCTGTACTTCTTCTTCGGTTTTCACGCCACCGCCAAAATCTACCTGAAGCGCTGTGTCTTCCTGTATGTCGCGGATAACTTTCCAATTCACCACTTCACCTTTCTTAGCGCCATCCAAGTCAATCAGGTGCAAGTACTCCAGATCTGCTTCTTCAAACTCTTTGGCAACTTCCACCGGATCTTCGTTATAAACTTTCATTTTCGAAAAGTCGCCTTGGGTAAGTCGCACGCACTTTCCGTTGATGATATCGATAGCAGGGATGATTCTCATTTGTTGACGATTATTGCTGGAGAAATGCCTGGATTACTTTTTCTCCCACGGGTCCGGACTTTTCCGGATGAAATTGAACGGCATAAAAGTTATCTTTTCTCATGGCAGAACTGAAAGCTTGAATGTATTCGGTTTGTGCGGAAGTGTGCGCACTGAGCGGTACATAAAAACTGTGCACAAAGTAAACAAATTGATCTTTCAAATCGGAGGGAAGCCAATCATTTATTGTGGTCAGCGAGTTCCATCCCATGTGTGGCACTTTTTCGTGATGCTGGGGTACAAACAAACGCACGGTTTCTTCGAAAATGCCCAAGCAAGGCGTGTCGTTTTCCTCGGAGTGTTTACATAGCAACTGCATGCCCAGACAAATGCCCAACACGGGTTGTTTTAACGAACGAATCAGATCATCGAGTCGGTGATCTTTCAAATAGCGCATGGTGGTGCTCGCTTCGCCCACGCCCGGAAAAATGACTTTGTCTGCTTGTTGAATTTCTTCCGCATGATCGGTGATGGTGTAATCTACGTGCAAACGTTCAAGCGCAAAGGCTACTGACCGGATGTTTCCTGCATTGTATTTGATAACGGCTATCTTCATAAGGTGCCTTTGGTAGAAGGAAGTTGATCGTTGAACGGATCTTTTTGTACTGCTGCTTTAATCGCTTTCGCGAAAGCTTTAAAGATGGCTTCAATTTTATGATGTTCGTTGGTGCCTTCTACTTTGATGTTGAGATTGCACTTGGCCGTGTCAGAGAATGATTTGAAGAAATGGTAAAACATTTCGGTGGGCACATCGCCAATCTTTTCGCGTTTGAATTCCGCTTCCCACACCAACCACGGGCGACCGCCAAAGTCGATGGCTACTTGTGCGAGGCAGTCGTCCATTGGCAAGCAGAAGCCATAACGTTCAATTCCTTTTTTATCGCCCAGTGCTTTGAGGAATGTTTCTCCTAGAGCTAATGCGGTATCTTCGATGGTGTGATGTTCATCGATGTGTAAATCGCCCTTTACAGAGATGTTGAGATCAACCAACCCGTGCTTGGCAAGTTGGTCGAGCATGTGATCAAAAAATCCGAGTCCGGTGGAGATAGAGGATGCGCCCTTTCCATCCAGATCAAGCGAAATATGGATAGAGGTTTCTTTGGTAGTTCGCTCGTGTGTTGCCGTACGATGGATTTTGACCAGATCGTAAATATCTTTCCACGATGTAGTAATGAGTGCGCACGTTTCAGTGAGTGCATTTTCTGCGAGAGCAGGAGTGAGGCTACCATTATTGATAAGGACGCCACGGGCTCCGAGATTCTTAGCTAACTGAATATCGGTGATGCGGTCGCCAATGACATACGAATTAGCAAGATCATATTCTCCGGTTTGATACTTGGTTAGCATGCCAACACCGGGTTTGCGGGTAGGTTTGTTTTCATGTGAAAAAGAACGGTCGATGCAAACTTCATGAAAGGTGATGTCTTCACCAGCCAGTGTGTTGATGATGAAGTTTTGCGTGGGCCAAAAGGTGTGCTCCGGAAAAGAGCTAGTGCCTAATCCATCTTGGTTAGTCACCATTACGAATTCGTAGTTGTTTTCGCGGGCAATGCGACTGAGCCAGGTGAACATACCTGGAATGAATTTTACTTTTTCTAAGCTGTCGATTTGCGGATCGTCTGCCGGCTCGTGAATTAGTGTTCCATCGCGATCAATAAACAATACTCTCTTCATCTTTTATCTTTTATCTTTTATCTTTTATCTTTTATCTTTTAATTTTTTTACCACAATGGCACTAAGTGTATTTCTTCGTGTTTTAGTGTCTTTGTGGTTGATAATTTAAAGCTCTTCTTATAACTTTTTTAAAGCATCTACTAGTTGTTGATTTTCAGATGGCGTGCCAACTGTAATTCGAAGGCAATCTTGACACAAAATTACGGAAGAACGATCACGCACCACTACTCCGGTTTGAATTAGCTGTTGGTATTTTTCACGAGCACGATCTATTTTGACTAAGAGGAAATTTGCTTCTGAAGGATAGACATGACGAACGGAAGGTAATTCGTTCAACTCTTTTTTCAGCCACTCTCTCTGCACAATGATCTCTTGCACGGTTTTCTCTTTTCGTGATACTTCATTCAACGCTTGTTCTGCGAGTTGTTGGTTAATGCCGCTGATGTTGTAGGGTGGCTTGATCTTATTCAGCACTTGAATGATTTCGGGTTGCGCGAAGCACATACCAATTCGCAGAGAAGCAAGCCCCCACGCTTTGGATAATGTTTGCAACACCACCAGATTAGAGTAATCATTAATCTTCGAAAGGAACCCGGGCTGTTTCGTGAAATCAATGTAGGCTTCGTCCACAACGACCAATCCCGGAAAGGTATTGATCAACTGAATGATTTTTTCTTCACTCAGCAAATTGCCGGAAGGATTATTGGGCGAACAAAGAAACAACAGCTTGGTATTTTTATCCCATGCTTTCGAGATGGCATCCACATCCAAATCAAAATCAGGAGTTAATGAAATATTTCTGATCGCAATGTTATTGATGTTCGCACTCACGGTGTACATTCCATACGTAGGCTCCGGAATCAGTACATTATTTACACCCGGTTCACAAAAAGCACGAAACAACAAGTCGATGGGCTCATCGCTTCCATTGCCTACAAAGATGTTTTCGGTAGGGATACGTTTGATAGCAGCTATTTTTGTTTTCAGCTTTTGCTGATGAGGATCGGGGTAGCGATTAAAATCGGAAGGGTAGGGGTTTTCATTCGCATCGAGATATACCGAAGCACTTCCTTTGAAATCTTCGCGCGCAGAGGAATACGGCTTTAGTTTTGAAATGTTCGGTCGAACGAGTTGCGTGATGTCCATGTCTTGTCAATTATAATTTCTTCGAACGCGCACAGCCTGCGCGTGTCCTTTTAGTTGCTCGGCTTCTGCCATCTCTTCCACAATCGGCCCCAAAAGATCAAGTCCTTCTTTGGTTAATTTTTGAACGGTGATGGATTTGGTGAAACTATCCAGTGATACACCACTGTATGCTTTTGCGTAGCCATTGGTTGGCAAGGTGTGGTTAGTACCTGATGCATAGTCGCCCACAGACTCAGGAGAATACGCACCCAAGAAGATCGAGCCTGCATTGGTGATGCGTTCGCCTAAGGCATCCGCGTCCTTTGTATTGATGATTAAGTGCTCGGGAGCATACGCATTCACAAAATCGATCACTTGCTCATCGTTACTCAATACAATAGCCAAACTATTTTTCAATGCTTCGCGTGCAATTTTTTGGCGGGGCAGTTGGAGTAATTGTTCTTCCAACGCAGCTTCAGTTTTCTTAACCAACTCTGCATCTTTCGTCACCAACACCACTTGGCTGTCGGCACCATGTTCGGCTTGTGATAACAGATCGGCTGCAATGAATGAAGGATTTGCCTGACTATCGGCAATCACCAATACTTCAGATGGACCGGCCGGCATATCGATGGCGGTACCCGATTGGTTGATGAGTTGCTTCGCTTTGGTTACGTATTGATTTCCGGGACCAAAGATCTTATCGACTTGTGGAATGGTAGCCGTGCCGTAGGCCATCGCTGCGATAGCTTGCGCACCACCTACTTTGTAAATTTTAGTGATACCTGCTAGTGAGGCAGCAAATAAAATGGCAGGATGAATCGTTCCATCTGTAGCAGGAGGTGTACACAAAACCACTTCTTTGCATCCGGCAATCTTAGCTGGAATACCCAGCATCAATACCGTAGAAAACAAAGGCGCTGAGCCACCGGGAATGTAAATGCCTACGCTTTGAATGGCCACTTGCTTGCGCCAGCAGGTAACACCCGGCATGGTTTCAATTTGAACTACCGGATTACGTTGTGCTGCGTGAAACTTTTCAATGTTGGCAGCTGCTTGTGTAATGGATTGCTTAAGCGAATCAGGTAAAGACGCAATGGCTGCATTTACTTCTTCGGTGGTTGCCGCCAAGTTGGTAAGTGCAATGCCGTCAAATTGTTTTGTCAATTCGCGCAGCGCCTCGTCACCTGATTTTTTTACGCGGGTCAGAATGTTGTTCACTACACCTTCTAAATATTCCAACTCCAGTTGCGGCCGCTGGCAAAGTGTCTTCCAGTTTTCTCTCGCAGGATTTATCTCAACTTTCATCGTTATCTAATTTGTATTTCTCAAATCTTACACCTCAAGTCTCTCGTCTATTTTAAGCAATCATCTTCTCAATAGGTATCACCAAAATTCCTTCGGCACCGAATGACTTTAGTAAATCAATCTTTTCCCAAAAGTCATTTTCATCGACAACAGAATGCAAACTCGACCAGCCCGTGCGACTCAATGGCATAATGGTCGGGCTTTTCATACCAGGGATGACGCTTGTAATTTTTTCGATGGCTTCATTCGGGCAGTTCAGCAAAATGTATTTGTTGTTTTTGGCCGACTGCACTGCACTGATGCGGAAGATCAGCTTATCCAAGATTTGTTTTTTGTCGCTGGCGAGATTGGGAGTGGCAATTAATACGGCTTCACTTTGAATGACGGTTTCCACTTCTTTCAATCCATTGCTTAGCAACGTGCTGCCGGTACTTACAATGTCGCAGATGGCATCTGCCAAACCAATGCCCGGAGCGATTTCGACTGATCCACTGATTTCGTGTATGCCTGCCTGAATGCCGTGCTTATCTAAGAATTGTTGCACAATCACCGGGTAGGAGGTAGCGATGTTTTTTCCTTGCAGGTATGAAATTCCGGTATAGTTTTCTGAGCGCGGAACGGCAATGGAGAGTCTACATTTGGCAAAGTCCAGACGCTTCACCAACTCATTCTTTTTCTGTTTTTCGATCAGCACATTTTCACCTACAATGCCCGCATCGGCAACTTGGTCTTCCACGTATTGCGGAATATCGTCATCACGTAAGAAGAGCAATTCGATTGGGAAATTCCGCGCTTGGGTTTTCAGTTGATCTTTGCCATTGCTGAAATGCAGGCCGCTTTCTTTCAACAACTTCAGTGAGTCTTCCTGAAGGCGACCTGACTTTTGAATGGCAATGCGGAGTGGTGTAATCATACGGTTTTTATAGTTATCATTTTAATTCAAATTCTTAACAAACAAAAAAGGCTCGCCATTGTTGGCAAGCCTTTTTTGAGTAAATCTTTATAATCAGATCAAAACATAAAGCCGCCAGACAAGCTAGTTGTATGGTGATGGCGATGAATGTTTTGAGTTGTTGTCATTTGATGGCTCAAAGAAAGGGATAAGGTTTTAGTATTCAAAATTCAAGCATAAATATTTTTATAATTCCTCCAAAACAAGTGTTAGCCTTTGCGGTTAAGTTTATGTGTATTTTTACAGCCGTTCTGTTTTCACAGACTTCGTTTAATGATGAAATTATCCATGAGACCATTCCTTTTTCTTTTACTAGCAGTGTGTTTGCTGGCGTGCGACTCTAAAGAAACGCGCTTGCAACAGTTTTTGCTGAAGGGCAACATTGCTGCTCGCGAACACAGCTATGAGCAGGCTTCTTATTACTATGGCGAGGCCATTCGCTTGGAACCTTGTTATGCGGAAGCGTGGAATAATCTTGGAACCGTTTACTTTGAACAAAAGCGTTTTGATGTGGCGCTGGAGAAATATTCAAAAGCAATCGAGTGCAGGCCCGATTTTGTGCATGCTTTGATTAACCGAGCCAATGCCGCTTATGAAACCAAGGCCTACTTTCAGGCACTCGATGATCTCACGAAAGTGATTGTCGCAAAGCCTGATACTGCCTTGGCTTACTTTACGAAAGGCTTAGTTTTCACCAAGATGCGCGAGTTCGATAAAGCGCTGGAGTCTTTTTCCAAGGCGATGACACTGTCGCCAGGCAATGTCGATTATCAGGTGAATCACGCCATCGTGCAATACTACAAGCGCAATTATGAAACTGCTTTGCAAGAGTTGAGTCAAGCACAGACCCTAAAAGCGGATGAGCCCAATATTTACAACACGTTGGCGTTGATCGACATTGAAAAAGGAAATTTCGAAGCAGCCCTGAAACACATTAACCAGGCGATTGACATCGATCCGAAGCAAGCTTATTTTCTAAACAATCGTGGGTTTATCTATTTGCGTTTGAATGACCTCACCAAAGCAGAGAAAGACATTAACGAAAGCATGTCGGCCGATCCATACAATGGTTGGGCTTACCGCAACAAAGGCATTCTCTATTTGATGAAAGAAGATTATGTGTCAGCGGAACGATTGCTCCTGCAAGCTGAGAAAATGGATTCTTTTATCGATAGAATTTATTTTTACCTCGGCACCGCTTACGCGAAAAACAATAAACGAAAAGAAGCGTGTGATGCATTTCGCCAATCTGAGCAGCGTGGCGATCAGATGCTGACTGCCGATCTAATCAAGTATTGCAAATGATGTGGCCCTCTTTACTCGATCGACTTCATCAACGATTACAACAACCCTTGCCGGGAGCCGAGGCACACGAGCCATTACGTGCTACGCCAACCGGATTGATTAAACCCAAATTTGATCATTCACTTCCACCAAAGCCGGGCAGCGTCATGATTTTACTTTATCCGGATGGCGAACAAATCAAGTTTCCATTAACGAAGCGGCACGAATACCTCGGGGCACACAGCGGGCAGGTAAGTTTGCCGGGCGGAAAGGCTGAACCGGGAGAGACGGCTATTGAAACTGCCTTGCGCGAAACAGAAGAAGAAATTGGTGTACGTTCGGACCAGATAAAAGTGATCGGTCAACTCAGCCAATTTTTTGTAATGCCTAGCAACTTCATGGTAGTACCCGTGATCGGCTTTGTGCAGACACGACCATTGTATCAGGCTCAAGAGTCGGAAGTGGTGAGAATCATTGAGGGCAACCTGACTGACTTAATTCAACCCAACGCCATTCGCACCAAAGAAATACTAGCTGCGAAAGTGTATCCCATGTTGGCTCCTCATTTTGAAATTGAAGGCGAAGTGGTTTGGGGTGCCACGGCTATGATGCTCAACGAACTACGCGTAATCGTACAAGAGATCGTGAGCCAATAATCGGCAACTACATGCCAAGAGATTGATTTTCGACTGACGCCAATTGAATGATGCGTTCGTAATCTTTCGCGTTCAAATCATTGAAGAAGTAATGGATGGGATTCACATGTACTCCGTTTACAAACACTTCATAATGCAAATGTGGCGCAGTAGAAAGTCCGGTATCGCCAACATAACCAATCAGATCTCCACGTTTTACTTTTTGTCCGAAGCGCACATTGAAACCGTGCATGTGGGCAAATCGCGTGCGGTAGCCAAAGCCATGATCGATTTCAAGCACTTTGCCGTAGCCACTAAAGCTCACTTCCAATTTATCGATGACACCATCAGCCGTTGCATATATAGGTGTGCCAATAGTGGCAGCGAAGTCAACGCCAGTATGCATTTTGCGCACTTTGTAAACCGGATGAATGCGCATCCCAAACCCGGAAGCCAACGCAATCAGCTGTTTGTTGGATACCGGTTGAATAGCCGGAATGGCAGCAAATAGTTTTTCTTTATTCTCCGCCAGCGCTATTACCTCATCCTGCGATTTGGATTCGATGTACACTTTGCGTTTTAATTTATCTACGCGCTCATGCAGTTTTAATAAAAAATCTTCGTGCACGATATTCTTCTTCTTGATGTCTTCATAACGATCAATGCCACCTACGCCTGCATCGCGCACACTTTTGTCAATGGGCTCAGCACCCAATACAGCCCTGTAGATATTATCATCGCGGTATTCCATGTTGGCCAGTTCGGCATCCAGCTTTTCAATTTGCTTTTCTAAGTTGCTGTACATGAACTCCAATTCTTTCACTTCGTTGCTCAGGAGAAGTTCACGTGGCGATTCGAAATAGCTGCTGTATAAAAACATCAAACCCACCGCCATGGTCAATGTGAGGGATAAGATTCCCAAAGTATTCAAGACAATATCACCCGTGCTCGTGCGAATCCGCTCGTACTTGCACGTTTCCGTGTCATAGTAATATTTTATTCTTGCCATTCGGACTAATGATTCAATGTATTAACAATTGCGATTACGCCTTGGGAGTTGTTTCTTCCTTCGGGCGAAATACTTTAATCACTTCGGTATTGCATTCCAGAAACGGTCCTTCTAATAAATCGATGCAATAGGGGATAGCCGGGAAAACGGCATCCAGACATTGTCGGATGGCTTTCGGTTTCCCTGGTAAATTTACAATTAAAGTTCTATTTCGTATGCCTGCCGTTTGGCGCGATAAAATAGCAGTGGCAACATATTGCAGGCTTACGCTGCGCATCAGTTCACCAAAACCGGGCATCATTTTGTTGCATACAGCCTCGGTGGCTTCGGGGGTAACATCACGTTTTGAAGGCCCCGTGCCTCCGCAGGTTACAATCAGGCAACAACTCTTCTGATCGGCCATGTCGATCAGCGTCTGCTCGATTAATTCCTGTTCATCGGGAATCACGGCATACTCTTTTTCCCACGGGCTGATCAGATATTCGTTGAGGGTGGCCACAATAGCTTGTCCCGGAGTATCTTCATAAATGCCCCTGCTCGCCCTGTCTGATACATTGATGATGCCGATGCGAATCATTCCGTGGATTGAGGTGTCAGTTGATCTTTCAGCTTGCGCCCCTTCTTAAATACCTGACGGCCTTTGTTAATTCCTTTTCGAACTTGCTTTTGTTCTTCTACCGGCAGTGCGATAATGTCTTTGCATTCTGTTGAACAGCAACCCGCAAATTTTTCTGCACACTCTTCGCACTGAATGAATAACAAGTGGCAGCCATCGTTTTTGCAATTGGTATGTGTATCGCAAGGCTTTCCACACTGGTGGCAGGTGCTGATGATGTCATCGGAGATGCGTTCGCCAAGTCGTTCATCAAACACAAAGTTTTTGCCGATGAATTTATTCTCTAATCCTTGCGTTTTTACCTGACGTGCATATTCAATAATGCCACCATCTAACTGAAACACATTTTTAAATCCACGATGTTTAAACCATGCACTTGCCTTTTCGCAGCGAATGCCACCGGTGCAATACATCAGCAGGTTTTTATCTTTTTCTTTTTCCAGGAGATCTTCCACCACTTTCAGCTCTTCGCGAAACGTATCTACATCCGGGCAGATCGCGTTCTTGAAATGTCCCACTTCGCTTTCGTAGTGGTTGCGCATGTCGACAATTAATGTCTCAGGGTTTTCAGCCAGTTCGTTAAACTCTTTCGCATTAACATGCTTACCGCGATCGGTTACATCAAACGTGGCATCATTCAGTCCGTCCGCCACAATTTTGTTGCGCACCAATATTTTTAGTTTGAAGAACGATTTGCCATTATCATCTACGGCTGTGTTTAGACGAATGCCATTTAAAAACGAAATGCTGAACAATTGCGAACGAAACGTTTCGAAAGAAGTGGTAGGCACGCTGATTTGTGCGTTGATGCCTTCATGTGCTACATAAATGCGTCCTAGGATATGAAGCTGATCAAACAACAAATACAATTCATCGCGAAAAGCTTTGGGATCGGCCAGTTGATGATACTTATAAAATGAAACAGTTGTTCTTTCTTCTTGCAGATGCTGAAGTTTCTCCTTCAATTCTTTGCCGTTGATACGATTGTAAAGAGCCATAAATGCCTTGCTAAACTACCGACAAAGATAACTATTAAATACGATGGGCGAAAGGAGAGGGGCTGAGGCTAATCCCAAGCAAGAATTAGAGAAAAAATCTGTCTTGCAATTTTGGCTTAAACGGTGAAATGCCTAGAAACAAAAAAAGCCCCGCCAAACACGGAGCTTTTTTGTCGGGGTGGCCACCCCGCGCTTCGCGGGGGAACTGACGACCTTGGCGCCTAAGCGCCACGCGATACCGGGCTACGCTACACCTGAAAAAACAAAGCAAACTTCAAGCCTAATTAACGCTCAATTAGTCTAAAGCCTTGCAGGAAACGTTTGGCGCCTCTTTTTTTGATTTTGGTTTCAAGCTGTACAACTTCGGCACGAGAAGGCAGATTAGTTTGCCAAACTACTTCCCAAGGAATTCCATATTTGAATGGACCTAGTCTCACCGTTATTGTGTTCAAGCAATCTGTTTGCTAAATCTTGAGTCGATCCAGTATAGTACTTTTGAGTTGACTTACTGAATAAGCTGTAAACAGTGAAATTCATAGAAACAAAAAAAGCCCCGCGAAACACGGAGCTTTTTTGTCGGGGTGGCCAGATTCGAACTGACGACCTCTTGGTCCCAAACCAAGCGCGATACCGGGCTACGCTACACCCCGAGAGTTAAGGTCTTTTCCTTAACGAGGCGCGAAGATATAAAAACATCTTAACACACCAAGATTTTTTTGTGATCCCGATTGGATTCGAACCAATGACCTACTGCTTAGAAGGCAGTTGCTCTATCCAGCTGAGCTACGAGACCAGATTTCTGTGAAGCTTAGCTTGGCAAACCAAACTATCTCAAGCTTCTTATGACTTGAAAACCACTGATTTAACAGTCAAGTAAATTTAGCGGAGAGGGGGGGATTCGAACCCCCGGTAGAGTTTAACCCCTACGACAGTTTAGCAAACTATTGGTTTCAGCCACTCACCCACCTCTCCGTGGAGCTAAAAAAGAACGCAAATATAAGCAGATTGGGCTTATAACAATCGCCTGCCGCTAAATTTTGCGTCAATTATCCTATCTCACTATTTTGATCTTAGGAACGTTCCAGTTAAAGCGCTCAATCCTCCCACCATGCCACCGACAATCCCAGTCAATAGAAATGCATTGAGTGGCAGCAGCTTATTTACCTTTTCGGTGATGATGGAGTGTGTTGCTTGATCTAAATAGTAGGCCATCCCAATCCACAAAAGGGCAGCACCAATAAAACCAGCCACAAAAGAGGGCAGCGCATTATTATCAATAAAATAGGCGACAGCACTTGCACCGACCGCCAAAGTCCACCAAGGGAGGAATGATTGAAGAAGGAAGCAAACAATTATAGTCGCAATGATTTGAATGATGAATTTCATTTTGAGGCAGGTTTTAAAGTAATGATAGCCAGTTCTTTTCCTTTCATTTTTTCACTTTCTGAGGTGAATGTAAATTTTACATATTTACCCTGTGTCCACAGATTCAATAGATTATTATAATAGGGACTTCCTGGGTTGCCCGACTGTCCGCCAGGATATACCCCCCACGCGTTGATGCCTGCCTTTTCTAAACTTACCACCATACGCCAACTCGGTCCGTGTGTTTTCGAATGTGCGTTTACAATGCTGCTGTTACCGCCATGCTCAATGTTATAACTAAATGCTTTTTGTTTTAAAAGATGATTCACCACGGCATCCTTGTAGCTTGCCCATCGCGGGTTCGCATTTTTTTCTTTCTTCCATTTGGCGATCACTTCAACCGCATCGGCAAATGATTTTTGGATTACTTCTTTAACAGTCTCTTTTTCAGGAGTGCTTTTGATGTCGAAGAAGGCAAGCGCAGGTTGTTCTTTCATCAACTTGATGGTGAGGTAAGTGGATGGCCAGGGTAGTGCTACTTTGTCGTTTGAAAATTCATCCCAAACCATTGGCACAAATGCCCGAATCCACGCCTCATAATAAGACGCTCCTTCAGAATCAATTTCGTTTTTATAATCCCACGCTTTTAAGATTTTGTAGGCTTCTAAAGCGTCACCCGTAAAGCTGGTAGAATCTAAATTTGTTAAAAAGGTGGGTAAACTTTCAGAGGCTTTTAAATTAAAGTTGTCCAGTTGCAGGTTCATCAAATCCTGAGGGGTGCATTTGTTCAATTCCCTTAAAACCTGATTGATTCTCCGGTTGCGATATGCTTCCCAGTTGCTGGCCTGCACATAGTACGGGTAGGTGGCGTCTGCAGGAAACTGATTTGCCGAACTAACAAATCCACGAGCCGGATTTTTGTCCATTACATTCTGATCGCTGGGAATAAAAGCCTGCCAATCGCTGGATGACTTGGTGCCGTCTAGGATAAACTTACCTTCATTTTTTCTCCTTACGGGATATTTCCCTTGAATTCTCATCGCGATGTCTCCATTCACACATGCGAATACAAAGTTTTGAGCTGGTGAACTGTAATGATTTAACGCCTCCATGTAGTCGGCATGATTTTTTGCTCTGTTCAATTTGTAAAAAGTCATGACTTCCTCTGAAGGATCGTGGGCAATCCATCGGTAGGCAAAGTGACTCTTTTCGTTGGCGCCATGAAAAGAGCTGTCGAAAACAATAGGGCCTTGGTGGGTGTAGGTGACTGTGTCATAGAAGATTGGAGCCCCCTTTACTTTAATTTCTTCCACACGCTTTTTGGCGGCTACCCAGCTGCCATCCAACTTATATTCCTTTTTAGCATTGTCTTTAAACTCAATTTTGAACCAGTCTACTAGATCGCGCTGAGCGTTGGTTACGCCCCAAGCGATAGAATCATTAAACCCGCTGATAATTGATGGAGAACCGGGTAAAGATGCCCCCATTGAGTTAATACCAGGGCCCGAGAGATGTATGATATACCAAATCGAGGGAAGATTGAGCTCCAGATGTGGATCGTTACATAGGATAGGAGAGCCTGAAGCTGTTTTTGAGCCACCGACAGCCCAATTGTTGCTGCCTACATCAGGCGGAGATTTTTCAAAAGGCATGATGTTGACCAATTGTTGAGGAACCGCTAATTGAACCGAGTCTAGTGTAGTTGGCTTGAAACCCCATTGATTGGTTCGATCTACAATCGGATCGGCTACGCCTTCGTTATCCGGAAATAAGAGTTCTATGGTTTCCTTACCAAACAACTTTAAGGCGTTCGTCATTTCCAAGTCACGCTCTCCGGTATTCAGCGTTTTGGCCATGTACTTTAAGAGATAAGCGCTCTTCAGATTCGTCCATGGTTCAGGTTCATAGCCAAGTAGCTTATATTCAATGGGTAGTGAACTTTCATCCAACGATTGGATGTAGGCGTTGATGCCTTGCGTGTAGCTGTCTACCATGAGCTTGGCAGTTGGGTTGCTTTCCATCGACTTCACAGACACTTCCGCAGCGTAACCCATGCCGAGTCTGCGTTGCGTGCGATCGAAATCCAGCGCAGCTTTGCCAATAACTTCGCTGATGCGGCCACCGGCAGCGTGCGTTTGAAATTCCATCTGCCAAAGACGATTCTTGGCAGTGATATAACCTTGAGCTAGGAATAGATCTTCATCATGGTTGGCATAGATGTGTGGGATAAGCGCGCTATCGTAAACAATGGTTACTTTATCCTTCAATCCGGGGATTGAGAGCGTCTCTGAATTTTGTGAAGAGGTTTGTGCATTTTGCCAAAAACCTTGAAAGGGACTAAGGAATTTACCCAGCGGTGGAATGGGGGAGCCGAAGTTGTGACTCGTATTGAGAAAATAAACGAGTGAAACGGTAACAACCAAAGCAAGGCCAACCTTAATAATTTTCATGGGATGTGGATATTTTTCCTAATTTTCGCAATATTTTGGATTTAAAGCAGCATTTGTGGTAAAGAATTATTGTAGAACAGCGAGTAATCCCTCTTTCGTTTTAATACTGCTTCTCCTGATTAGCTGCATCGGATGTGTACCTATCAATAAATTAGTCTATCTTCAAAAAGACGATTTGAAGAAACGAGATTTTCCTCGTGATACCGTACTTCGCTCGCACATGCTCACATTTAACGAATATAAAATTCAGCCGTTGGATATGTTGAGCATCAATTTTGAAACGCTTAGCGATGAGAGCGATCAGTTTGATTTCTTATCCAAGTTAAACCCTCGTATGGGATCGAATATGCCCAATGGAGGGCAAGGAAGTGCTCAAAACGGTATTTTTGTAAATACTGAGGGCGAGATTCAATATGCTGTGTTGGGCAAAATTAAAGTAGCGGGGCTTACTATTTTTCAAGCACAGGAAAAAATTAGAGATGCCGCTAGCAAATATATGCCCGATGTAATTGTGCGAGTGCGGATGCTCAATTTTCGATTCACAGTGCTGGGTGAAGTAAATGGTGAAAAAACGATAACATCAACCAATCCCCGTGTAACGATGATGGAAGCAATTGGAATGGCGGGTGGTCTATCAGAATTAGCCGATCGAAAAACAATTAAAGTGATTCGGCAAAAGGGAACCATTACAGAAGTGCATTATGTGAATTTACTGGATGAAAAATTTATTGAATCGCCATATTTCTATGTACAGCAAAATGACTTGATCATAGTTCCTCCTTTAAAACAAAGAACTTTTCGCAGGTATTTCACCACCAACCTGGCCATTGTTACAACTGCCATTTCATTTGGTTTGTTAATTTATACTTTAAGCAAGCGTTAATTGAACTCTCCCCTAAATTTGGATCAAGGGGCTATGGAGCCCACCAGTCAAAAACCAAGTGTGATTAATATCAAGCGTGTATTGGCACGCGTTATTCGCTTTTGGTATGTTCTTGTATTATCTCTTCTGGTCGCGCTGGCTGTTGCCTATGTTGTTAATAGGTATTCTACTCGCATCTATCAGGTAAATGCTTCCATTATTATTAAGGAGAATGAAGAGAGCGCTGGTGCAAAGTTTTTGTACAACAATGAGCTGGTAAACCCATACCGAAATTTCTACAACGAGATTTATATTATGAAGTCATATCCTCTATTACAAGAGGTTATAGAAGGACTCAACTTTAATGCATCACTTCATAAGGAAGGAGATATTAAAACCACCGAGTATTATGATCCACAATTTCCGGTTACTTTTAAAATAGAAGCAGGTGTAGGCAGGCCAATTACATTTACCATTACCTCAGAAACTACCTATTCTGTTTCTTATAAAGGAATGAAAGAAGATGAAGAAGGTAAAAGCTATTCAAACCTGCCTTTCGATGAACCTGTTAAAATCAATGGATTTACACTGAATGTGTTACGAAAAGGTGACTTGAAGGCTTATGTGTCAAAACCTTTTTTGGTGACATTTCAAGATTCATACCAACTCGCTAAAATCTATTCAGCCAAGCTGAAAGTATCATGGGCCGAACCAGGCGCATCTGTTGTAAGCCTTCAGGTTTCGGGTTCGGTACCCAAAAAAGAAATGGATTTTTTGAATCGATTTATTGAACGATATCAAATTTATGATGTCGAGAAAAAGAACAAGGTTTCTAAAATGGCAATGAAGTTTTTAGATAACCAGTTGTTAATCATTGGAGATTCACTTAAGCAATACGAAGATAAGGTTGAGCTATTTAAGAAGAAAAATATAACTACCAATTTGGATCAAGAGACATCTCGGTTGTATCAAAAGTTATTAGGTTTAGAAGATCAGAAGTTCCAATATAAGCTATTGGATAACTATTTTAGTTACATCTCAGAGTTACTGAAGACAAATCAATACGATGGTATATTTACTCCTGCAAGCGTAGGTATAAGTGACAATATTGTGTCTCAATTGATTGGTCAATTGATAGAACAACAGGCACAGGTAAATTTATATAAAAGTAACTCTGCCAAAGGTGTCGAGAAAACAGAAGACAATCCGGCTCTTCAATCTAAACTGCAGGTTATTTCACTGATTAAAAAAGACATCTTAAAAACGATAGATAACTCAAAACTGACACAGGCTATCAATGTTCGATTTATCAATGAGCAAATTAAAATAGTGGAGGAACAACTCCATAAATTGCCACGTACGGAAAGAGAGCTCATTTCGATTCAACGAAACTATTCATTAAAGGAAAGTCTTTACGTTTTTTTACTGCAAAAGCGAACAGAGGCTGGCCTTTCGGAAGCATCTACCACGTCTGACATAGTAGTAGTAAATCCCCCCATGGCAGGAAGTCCCATATCACCAAAAATATGGCTAAACTATATCGTAGGTGCGGTAATTGGATTGTTCCTTCCTTTGGCATTTTTTGTAGGAGCGGAGTTGTTGAATACTCGTATTCAATCGCGCGATGATATTGAAAGCTACTCAAGTGTTCCCATTATTGCTGGTATCGGTCACAATCCGCAGAGCAATCCACTGGTCATTGTAGAAAAGCCAAAGTCTGCCATGGCTGAGTCATTTCGGGCATTGCGTTCTAACCTTAGCTACTTTACTGATAATAAAGACAAACAAACCTTTATGGTTACTTCATCCATTCCCGGTGAAGGTAAGACATTCACCACCCTCAACCTCGCTTCCGCATTTGCGTTGGCAGGAAAGAGAACGGTGATTGTCGGTGCCGACTTGCGTAAGCCGAAACTTTATAGCGAGCTTAATTTGAATAATGATCGCGGTTTGAGTCAATATCTTTCATCACTGACAAGCCTAGAATCCATCATTCAAGCTACCTCTATCGATAATCTGTATTTTATCAGTGGTGGTGCGGTGCCGCCAAACCCAAGCGAGTTATTGCTTAAGCCCGCAATGACGGATTTGCTTACCTACTTAAAAACGCAATTTGACTTTATAATTTTAGATACGCCACCTCTGGGCCTAGTGACGGATGCGTTTGTATTGGCACCATTAGTCAATCATACTTTATTTGTCGTTCGCCAAGATTATACACCACGTGATGTACTTCAATCATTGGAAGAGTATTATCGAAGTGGCAAAATGAATAATATCAGTATTCTCTTTAATGATTTAAGAAAATCTGGTTTGGGGTATGGGTACGGAAATTATGGTTATAATTATGGCTATGGTTATAGCTATAGCTATGGAAGAAAGAAAAGGTCAGATGACCAGAGTTATTATACGGACTGATAATGACTTGACATGAGCTTACAAGGTAAACGTGTATTGGTAACAGGTGCTGATGGTTTTATTGGAAGTCATTTGGTGCAAACACTCCTTCAGGAGGGATGCAAAGTGAAGGCATTCGTGTTTTATAATTCATTCAATAGTTGGGGATGGATTGATCATTTTTCCGTTGCTGAGAAAAAGCAATTAGAAATAGTGAGCGGCGACATTCGTGACCCCAATGGCGTGCGGGTCGCCATGAAAGACATTGATATTGTTTTTCATTTGGCCGCTTTGATTGCCATTCCGTTTAGTTATCATTCTCCGGATACTTACATCGATACGAATGTAAAGGGAACATTGAATGTCGTGCAAGCTGCGCGCGATTTAAAGGTTGAACGTGTATTGGTTACTTCCACTTCAGAAGTATATGGTACCGCACAGTTTGTTCCAATTACGGAAGAACACCCCAAACAACCGCAATCGCCTTATTCAGCATCGAAAATTGGTGCTGATAGTATTGCAGATTCATTCTATCGAAGCTTTGAGTTGCCGCTGACGATTGTACGACCCTTTAACACGTATGGGCCACGCCAATCTGCCAGAGCAGTGATTCCTACCATTATTACGCAATTGCTAGCCGGCAAAGAGAAGATTGAGCTAGGCGATACAACACCCACTCGCGACCTATTGTTTGTGAAAGATACCTGTCGGGGCTTTGTTGAAATCGCGAAGTCAAGCAAATTAATTGGTGAAGAAGTAAATATCGCAACCCAATCGGAAATTTCAGTAGGTGATCTTGCACAAGAGCTGATCGATCAGATAAATCCGATAGCAATAATTGTTTCGGATCAGCAACGATTACGCCCTGCAAAAAGTGAAGTATTCCGATTATTCGGTTCGCACCAAAAATTGAAAGAAGCCACCGGTTGGCAGCCACAATATTCTTTAAAACAAGGTTTAGAAGAAACGATAAAATGGTTTAAACAACCTGCCAATCTGGCGATGTATAAGGCCGATATTTACAATATCTAATTTCTTTTCAAACATAGTATGCGGATTGCAGTCGTAACTTACTTTTATCCGAAAGCAATTCCGTTTATCAAGCAATTGATAGATTCTCTTCACACCCAATCGATAAAAGAATTCCAGTTAATTGTATTTAACGATGGTGTTGAAAATGGGGCCCAATATTTTCAACTTCATAATATTCCGGTTTCATTTTATGATATAAGTGACTCGATCACCGCTATTCGCATTCGTTCGTTGCACATTTTGTCTCAATTAGAATTTGAAGGGTATGTCTTTGTGGATGCGGACGATTCAATGTCTGAAAATCGGGTGGAGGTTGCCAGTAAGTTGTTGAGCAGGAATGATTTGGTTGTAAATGATTTAACACTTACCAACGCCACCGGGCAGATTGAAACTCCTTCAATTTGGTCATCGAGAATAATTGATGGCTTTGAATTTGATGCGTCTTTTATACGAAATAAAAATATAGTTGGCTTGGGAAACACTGCTATCAAAAGATCAGTACTCGCTACAATCCTCACCGACAGATTGGTGATGGCACCTGATTGGTATATTTTTTATCAGCTCTTAGAGAAGCGCAATTTGATAGCTATCTTTACTTCGCAGTGTCAAACTTGGTATCGCCAGCATGAAGGAAACATAGCAGGCATTCGTTCAATCACCAAAGAGCGTGTTGAACAGGTAATTAAGGTGAAGCAAACGCACTTTAAGGCACTGGAAGAGGAGGGATACCATTTTTATGAAGAATTGAAAAAATTAGAAAGTTGCGTGCAGCAATTAAAGAGGTGGCACGAAACAAAAGTTAAGATAGATGTAAACCCTTTTTGGTGGGAAGAAACTAATTTTATTTATGAGTAAAGTACAATTGACCGTTCAACGAGCCGTAGCAGATTATTCGACTCCTTATATTATTGCTGAGCTGGGCTCTAATCACAATGGTGATATGGAGCTGGCGCGTAAACTGATTTTGGCAGCAAAAGAAGCGGGGGCAGACTGTGTTAAATTTCAATCGTGGTCAAAGGACTCTATTTTCTCTCGAAAAACGTACGAGGATAATTATTTCATTGCTGATGATTATAGAGACAGAACCGATTTTACGCTGGAGTCGATAGTAGATGCATATTCCATTTCGGAAGATGAGTTGCTGCAAATGAAAAAATTGGCTGACGAAATCGGCATTGATTGTACATCTACTCCCTTTTCAAAAAAAGAAGTCGATTTTTTGGTGGACGTGCTCAAAGCACCATTTATTAAAATCGCCTCTATGGATTTGAACAATTATCCATTTCTTGATTATGTAGCCCGTAAGGGAAAGCCCATGGTGATTTCCACCGGCCTAAGCGAACTCTATGAAATTGATAAAGCGATTCGCACAATCGAACGGGCCGGCAACAATCAAATTGTGATACTTCATTGCATTTCAATTTATCCACCTAAAGATGAACAAGTCAATCTGAATAATATCGATACTTTGCGAACCATGTATCCTGCTTACCCAATTGGTTTTAGCGATCATACCTTAGGGACATCGATACCAATCTCATCTGTTGTGAAGGGAGTTTGTTTGATTGAAAAGCACTTTACCTTAGATAAGAACATGGAAGGGTGGGATCACAAGGTTTCAGCCAATCCGGAAGAATTGCGGGCGATGTGTGTTGAAACAAAGCGAGTGGCTGCTGCACTTGGATCAACCCGAATTCAAGTTCAGGAGAAACCCGACCGGATTGAATCATTTAGAAGAAGCATCGTCACTACACGAACGATTAAAGCAGGTGAAAACATTCAAACAGAAGATTTGGATTTCAAGCGCCCTGCCACTGGCATAGCACCAGAGCATTATGAAATGCTGATTGGCAGAAAAGCGAAAGTAGATTTAGAGTTTGATAAGCCGTTTCAGTTTAATGATTTAGTTTAAGTATTAACTGTTTGTATGGCTAAAGTTGTAGCTTGTATTATTGCACGAACTGTTTCCAAACGATTGCCTCTAAAAGTACTAAGAGATGTTTACCCATCTGTTTCAATGATTGAGTTTTTGATCGATCGGGTAAAAACCGTAAACGTAGTGGATGATGTATATATCTGCACTTCGATGGAACAAGTAGATGATATTTTGGAAGATGTTGCTATTCGTAAGCAAGTCAAGATTTATAGAGGCTCGGCCGATATGGTAATTGAACGCATGTTGGCCGTTGGTAAATTGGAGCATGCTGATATACTTATACGAATCACAGGAGATAACCCTTTTACGGCTGTTGAATACATTCCATTGCAATTGTTATTGATGCAAGAAAAACAACTCGATTATGTAAGAGTGATTGATGTTCCTATTGGTGCCACGGCTGAATTAATGACTCAATCAGCTCTGTTGAAATGTAATGAAATGATGGATCCGACCATGAGCGAGTATTTAATGCTGTATATGTTTGATCCTGCTAATTTTAAGTGTGGTGTAATTAAGCCGTTTAAAGAGGACTTTGGTAATTATTCGGTCACTGTTGATACCTACACAGATTTTGAGAGAGCAAGAAGGATTTTAAAATATACGAATTGGAAACCGGGTGACTTATTGAAGCACAAGGATATCTTAGATATATTTCAAGATCATTCCAAAGAACTTCCGGGCAAACAAATCAAAAAAGAAGGCGATATCAAATTGCCTTACGGTAAAACAATGACTTTCGCTGCCTTTAAAAATGATATAGATAATCGAATCCGACAATCTGAGTTGGTACAGGTATATGAATAAGGCTTATCTCTATACCGAAACAGCTTTTCATCATCAGGGTAATTATGATTACCTGATTAAACTGATTGATGCTTCTTTGCAAGCAGGGGCGAAAGGAGTAAAATTCCAAGTTCTCACCCAGTGTAGTGATTTTGTCTCCACGCGCCATAAGGCATTCGCTGATTTAGCATCTTATTGTTTTAGTAAAAATGAGTGGGATCAAGTTTTTAAATACACTTCAGCTAAGGGTTTAGATGTAATTTTGATGCCTTTGAATGTCGAAGCTGTAGAACTATCAACAAGTAAAAGTGTCAAGTATATCGATATTCATTCCGTTTCATTTAATGATATAGATTTACTCCAGGCAATTCGAAATTCGGGAGTTGGGGTTATTTTAGGTGCGGGTGGTCGCACTTTGGATGAGATCCTTGCTATGCGCGATTTTTTTGCTGATCAACTTCGTGTATTAATGGTAGGTTTTCAATCATTCCCTAGTCAATTAGAGGAAGTCAAATTGAATAAAATAACGATACTGAAGCAGCTGTTTCCAGATTTGTTGATCGGCTATGCTGATCACTCTTCGTTTGACCATATTCATGCCATTTCAAGTAACGATTATGCGCGACTTTTAGGAGCTTCTGTTTTTGAAAAGCATATTGCAATTGAAGAAGGTATTAACCGAATTGACTATGCGTCCGCAGTATCACCAGAAAAGATTGCAACAATTGTATCCAACCTGGCATTTTTAGATCAGCACATTTTGAACAATCCTGGAGAATCTATGCGTATGTCTCAGGCCGAAGTAGTATATAGAAATCGACAATTGAGGTGTGTAGCAGCAACTCGATTGACAAATGGCACTGTTCTTACGAAAGAAAATGTTGGTCTCAAGCTAGTCGACAATCCCGACCTTACATATACTCGCTATGAAGAGGTGATCAATCGCAAATTATGTAAAGATTTGGAACAAGACGAACCCATAACAACTAACTCATTAATATGAATTATCTCATTCTAAATGAGAATACAACACTAGATGAGGCCATTCGGTTATTGGATAATAATGGCAATGGTTTTCTGCCCGTGGTTGATAGCAATCAGGTATTAAAGGGAATCATTACTGATGGTGATTTGCGAAGAGGTATTTTGAATAAAACGCTGGACCTGCAAAGCATTATTAATGCAAAACCGATTGTTGAAAAACAAGGTACACCACATTCGGCTATTCGCAGAAAGTTAAAAGAGCTACGAAAAAGGCATATGCCGGTAGTGAGTGAGGATGGACGATTGATAGAAGTAGTTTTTATTGAAAATCTATCGGTTGAAAAGCATCCCCATACCGTTGTGATTATGTCAGGTGGGTTGGGCTCAAGATTGGGCGCGCTTACCTCAAACACTCCCAAGCCTATGCTACCCGTAATGGGTAAACCAATTCTTGAACATATTGTTGAGAATTTTAAACTTCAGGGCTTTACAAATTTTGTATTGTGTTTGAATCACAAGGCTTCCGTAATACAGGATTATTTCAAGAACGGAGAGCAATGGGGTGTCTCTATTTCTTACACATTAGAATCTAAGCGACTTGGCACCGCAGGTGCACTTAGTTTACTCAACCCCCAAACCATTAGTGCATCGATGATAGTAGTAAATGGAGATATACTTACTAATCTCGATTTTTCGGAAGCATTATCATTCCACGCAAATACAAATGCGGAAGCAACCATGTGTGTGAGACCTCAGGCATTTGAGGTTCCTTATGCGTGCGTGGAATTTGATCAGGAAATGGTATTAACCGGCTTAGTTGAAAAACCGAAAATTGATCACTTTGTGAATGCAGGGATTTATATTCTCAACTCTTCAGTGATAAAGTTGGTACCGAAAGATGAGTTTTATGATATGCCTACTTTGTTTCAGGATTTGCTAAGAGAAAGAAGGCGTGCGGTGGTTTATCGGTTTGAAGATTATTGGATAGATATTGGGCAACCGGTTGATTATGCCAAAGCTAATCGGGAAATTACTCCATGAAGAAACTGTTAGTATTAGGAGATTCTCTTAGTCTTCCTCGACTTCAGCCGGAATTTTGTTCTTATGAAGACACATGGCCAACTTTACTCCGACAGCACTTTAATGTTCATCAAGTGTCATTGGGTGGTGGAACCATTACTGATATCGTCAGGCAAGTCGAGTATCATAAAGTATTCAATCCAGATATAGCAGTTATTCAGTGCGGTATCGTAGATTGTGCACCGCGCGCGTTGAGTATTTTTGAATTGGAATTCATCAAGAAACTTTGGGGGATTAGAACTATCCTATTACCTGTTATAAAAAGATATTCAAGGAAGATTCGAGGCCTTCGCAGTAAGACCTATACTACACCCAAGGTATTTAAAAATTGTTTGGCCTTAATTAAGGAAACTTTCCCCAATTCTACCATTTTAGTTATTGGAATTCTACCACCATGTACAGAGTATGAAATACAGGTACCAGGTGTGTCGGCAAGAATAAATCAGTTCAATGCAATTCTAAAGTTACAGGCTGGACAGAATTATATTTCGTTAGATCAAATTGAACGTACTTCAATCATGTCGGATTATGTTCACCTTAATCCAGCTGGCCAGCGATTTGTTTATGAAAAGATCAGGACTCTGCTAATGTCTGATTCATGCTAAAGAAACTCTTTTCACATACAGCAATCTATGGTTTAGCTCCTCAACTCACGAAGCTTGCTAGTTTCTTAGCACTGCCGATTATTACAAAAGACCTTACACCTCAGGATTACGGTGTGTCTGGAGTGATTACAGCCTACGCTACTGCTATTTCAGTTTTTGCGAGTTTAGGCTTGCGCCTTGTTTTGGTTAATAGTTTTTTCAAATCACCGAATCATTATAAATGGCTCTGGAGGCAGGTATATGGTTTCCTTACAATTTGGAATGTGGTTTATGCGCTCATTCTATCTGCTTTAATTTACGCTATTATGCCAGCAGAGGCAATGGATAATCGTTGGCTGATTGTTGGTTTAAATGTTTTGCCACTGGTTTTTTTTGGTCAAACTCAAACCATTTGCTCCACCTATTACCAGATTAACCAAAAGCCAATGCAGATCGCTTTGCGCTCTGTCATTTTTGGACTACTTACTATCGCATTGAATATCTATTTTATCAGTGTACTGAAGATGGGATACATGGGTTGGTTTTGGTCTACATTTATAGTAGGCATACTCACCAATATTTCATTTTATTATCCGCTTAATTTCATATTGAAGATAACACCGATTTTGAATTACAAATGGAGATTGATCCGTCAGTCACTAAAGGTCAGTTTACCTACGGTGCCACACAATTATTCCGGTTATCTATTGGGTAGCTCTGATAAGGCGATTATGGATTTATTACATATTGATACCAGTCGAATTGGTACTTACAACGTGGCAACACTAGTGAGTACGCCTGCCAATCAGTTTGCGGCTGCCAGCACGATTGCCGTTGGCCCGTTGTTAAACACTTATTACAAGAAAGCGCAAGATCATAAAGCAAGGAACCTCATTTTCCTTTGGCAGGGAGCTTTTATTATTGGCACATTCGTTTTTTGTATTTGGCTTAAAGAATTATTCATGTTGCTCATTCAAAATGAAAGCCTGCAAGGATCTTTTCATCTGGCCATCATCATGGTTATGGCCTTTAATTACCGCCCAATGTATGCTGGTGCTAACGCTAAACTGCTCTATACTGAAAAGACCAAAATTCTTTGGCGTGTCTCATTTATCGCGGGTATAAGCAATGTAATAATGAACTTGGTAGCAATACCCATTTGGGGTTTTGAGGCGGCAGCTTATACTACTTACATCTCTTACATGTATATGGGTTATTCCGGATTTTATTTCAAAGTTTTTAAAGAAGTAAATCCTGTAAAATACTATCCCGAAATTTGGCTCGCCATTACGATTGCTGCTACCGTGTTGGCTTACGGTATTGTTAATTTTGATTTTATTTCGAAAGCGATAATCACCATTAGTCTGCTTGTTGTATCCATGATTTTGTTGGCTAAGAATAAAAAGTGGTATAATGAAATTTGAAAAGCGCAAACTTATCATCGATCGCATTCTTTTTTTGGAAAGCTCATTTCCGGTTGATAGATGGCAAATTGGCGGTATTCAA
Source organism: Bacteroidota bacterium (assembly GCA_016191555.1). Lineage (GTDB taxonomy): Bacteria > Bacteroidota > Bacteroidia > Cytophagales > Cyclobacteriaceae > ELB16-189. The sequence continues at coordinate 20,412 of JACPVX010000006.1, read as the reverse complement.
TTTTGGCCGATAGTTAAGAATCATATTTTCTCTTTTGAATTCAAAAGCACTTCGCAAAAAAAAGCTAGACAGAAGGTGAGCGCTTGGAGAAGGTGGTCCCGATTTTTAAAGTGGAATATCCGTGCTTATCTATATAATGCAAAAGTGAGTCTAAAACCATCCAAGTTTATCTTTTCGGGTGCTCATACGCATGAAGTAAAATGGAAGGCAAGGCTAATTAACCGATATTTCTCTCCGATGATGGAATATCTGACATCTAAGCATCAATCATCAACATTTATCAGGTATAACCGATTGGAAGAAAGTAGCCCGATGGAAAATGCTATAGAAGGTAAGTGGTTGGTAGACTTCTATAATCCTAAGGTCTCTTTTAAGAAGGATTGGCATGCTCTTATGAAAGATGACGATTTTTATAAATTTACGGAGCAACTCAAGGATTTTTTTCCTTCCTATTCAAAAGTATTTAGAGAGAAATTGATTAAGGCTTTACACTCAATTCTAGCCTGGAAAAATTTTTATTCGTACGTGCTTAAACAAACCAATGCGTCAACTGCATTTGGTTTGTGTTATTATTCCAATGAAATGTTTGGAATGAATCTAGCCGCCAAAGAAATGGGCGTGAAGTCCATCGATATGCAACATGGTACTATCAGTAAACTTCATCCTGCTTATACATTTTCAAAAATACCAGCAGGCAGTTACAATGTATTGCCCGATGAATTTTGGGTTTGGGATGAAAATACATCCTCACTATTGAAAGAACAATTTGCTTCCGTTCCAGAAATACAGGTAAAGCTTTCAGGTAATCCGTGGTTGGTTGAAACCAATCAGATGCTTCGTTACCCACAACTTGAAAAAATCAGTAACCCGCTAATTGTTTATACACATCAACCGTTACGACCACCATTGGATGAATACTTATTGGATGTAATTCTAAAAACCCAAAGTCAATATAGCTGGTGGATTCGCTTGCACCCCAAAACAACAGAAAATGAAAAATGTGAAATTCAAAAGATACTTACTCAACATCAATTATGTGATGTAGTTGAATTGAATGCAGCAACCGATTTGCCACTGCCTGCTCTGTTAAGCAAAGCTTCCGTTCATATTTCCAAATTTTCCGGATCTGTTATAGAGTCTACATTAATGGGAGTTCCTACTTTAATTTTAGAAGAAGTAGGGGTTCAATCATTTGAAGAGTTGATAGCGGATGGCAAAGCAGTTGGCATAGTTCAACCGGATGCTGATCAGATCATTCAACAACTTTCCCTGATGATTCGATCAGGGCGTGAAACTTCTGCCTTGATCCATTTTTCCAATTGTTTAGAATTATAGGATAGTATGCAGGTAACAGGAACCATCAAGAAGAAACGAAGAGTAGCCTATATAGCGGATAATCTGCCGCCCATCATCAAAACTTCATCCAATCGCAACTTCGCTTTTATGATGGAGTTGATAAAGGAATATGATTTGCATGTTTTTACATTTGCCAGTTCAGATTCTATACAACAAACAGTCAGCCCAGTATCCAGAGAATCTTTAACAATTCATACCATTTCTCAGTCACAAAGTGGTTGGCGTAGTTTTTCTATAGTAAAATACCTTCTTCGATTTAGTCACTTGGACATTATAAATTCTAATATCATTCATGCGATCAATGATGAAATAAAGAAGCAATCATTTGACCTTATATTGATTTCAGCTGGTCCATTTAACAGGCTTAAAGTGGGTTATGAAATGTATCGTCAGTTTAATATACCTTGGTGCATAGATTATCGGGATGAATGGAATAGTGCAGGTTCGCTGCGTAGTAAAGTTGTGCCAACATTAGTTACGCGTATTTTAGATTTGTTACTGCCTTCAGAGAAATCATTGGAACTAAAGTTTACATCTACTATAGCGGCATTTAGTAGTGTTCATCTTACGTCTGTGGAGAACATTAACCACTTTACAGGTAAGAAAGGTTTTGTAATAGAGAATGGCTATTTCAAGAGCTCATTTCTTCAAAATGATTATAAGATCCCCACAAATGAGCCAATTCGATTTGCTTATTGGGGAAGTGTATATGATTCACAAAACATGAAAGAGCATTTAATTGCATTAGCTAGTTTTGCTCAGCTACATCACATTCATATGATGGTAGATTTTTTTGGCTGTCAAGAGAAAGAGTTTAGATCTTTTCAAACAAAGGAGATTGTTGGTAATCATTACCTAAGACTTCGCCAGATTTCACCGCTTCCAATTGAAAAATTATTTGCAGAGGTAATATCATATGATGCCTTGATCCACTCAGAGTATGAAGATAATCCACACATCCCATCTAGTAAATTATACGATTACATTGCCACAGGATTGCCTGTAGTTCTATTTAATAATTTTGGAGGATACATATCATCTGTATTGTCCCAAACTCATCAATTACTCAATTTTGAAAGCCCTGAATTTTTACAATTTTTAACTTCATGTAACTTCCGTGAGCAATTCAGGATGCATGTAAATGATAAAGTGAGAATAAAATATTCACGCGAACAACAAATGACGAATGTACATCAGATGATTCAATTTGCTTTAAATGCCGAACACCATTCTTAAGCTATTCCGGAGTGATGAAAATTCTATACCTGTCCGATTCAATACTTCCTTCTCAGTCTGCGAATAGCGTGCATGTTATGAAAATGTGTGAGGCCTTTGCTTCGCTTGGCCATAATGTGGCGCTGGTAGGATTGAAAGGTAAGCCTATTGAACAGGATATTTTCAGTCATTATGGAGTGAAAAATAATTTTCTTGTAAAGCAAAACAGCATGCCTAAAGTTCCCGGCTTACTCTTTTTCCATGCTATGTACTCATTGGTACTTTATTGGAGGTTTAAACCTGACTTTGTTTTTGGTCGCTCTTTTTTCTCCATCTATTTGTGTTCATTCTTTGGCAAGCCCTTTTCATTTGAAACGCATAATCCGGTTCATACACTTCCCCAGCATTTTAGGTTTGCGTTTAAGCGAATCATTCGAGCTCGTGCCATGCATAAGCTGATTGTAATTTCAGACAAACTGCGACAAATAATTGTGGCAGAATGTCCGAATCTACCAAATTCAAAAATTGAAGTGCTGCATGATGGTGCCTCAATTACGCCTACCGACTCGACTAATATAGGGTCACTGACCAAAGGGCAGGGGCTTTTACAGATTGGCTATGTGGGCTCCATTCAGCGGGGTCGTGGTATTGATGTATTGCTTCGATTAGCTGATGAATTGCCCACAATGGATTTTCACATTGTGGGTGGCGACCAGACCACCATCGTTAAAAATTTGAACTTAAATGAATTTCCGACCAATGTTCAATGCTATGGATTTGTAGCACCTTCGGTTGCCAGCCAATTGACCAAGCAGTTTGATGTTGTGGTAGCTCCCTATCAATTGGATACTTCTGTCAAAAGTGGTAAGAATACAAGTGGATATATGTCTCCCTTAAAGATTTTTGAATATATGGCAGCGAAAAAACCGATCGTATGTTCTGATTTGCCGGTGCTACGAGAGGTGCTAAGCGAAAGTAATTCTATTTTGGTACCCGCTGAAGATGTGAGTTTATGGAAAAATGCCATCCATCGCTTACAAGATTACTCCTTAAGGAATAAACTAGCCAATGAGGCTTTCCAAAAATTTGAAACTAACTTTACTTGGACTGTAAGAGCAAAGAGAATTTTACCTAAACCATAATGTTAATGAAAACTTCACTTGTTTGCCCTCTGGACTTTGCAGAATTAACAACAACAGAAAATGGTTTAACCTGCCAAAAATGTGGCCAGAAATATGGTTATGAAACAGTTGATGGCAAACAAGTAATAGATTTACGCGCCACTGATGTATCAACCGTTTATCAGGTGAAATTCAAGCTCCCCCAGCAATTGCTGGCCTTTAAAGACATTCATTCTTTTGGAAGAGCAACGAATTCCCCATTCGAAGGATTGAGTAGGGGTGAAGTATTGAAAAAATTTGGGACGAAGTTGCACAAAGAAAGTATGTTCTATTTGCAAGAACTGCTTTCCTCAAAAGGCGGTGGTATAAGAATTCTAGACCTAGGATGTGGTAATGGAGGAACAAAGCGATATTTGCAAGGTACTGGCTTTACCGAAATTGTTTCAGTTGACTATTGGTCCAGCGGTGCAGAGTATTTGATTGACGCACATCGATTACCATTTGCGGATGCTAGCTTTGATTTAATTGTTACAACAGCCACACTGGAACATTTTGCCAACCCATTTGTTGCCTTTAAGGAGATGAGCAGGGTATTGAGTCCAGGGGGTAGTTTAATTGCCACCGGAAGCTTTTGGGAAAGCTGGCACGGACAATCGTGCTTTCACTTTACGCCAGGCGGTATGTATCAACTTTGCGAGAGCAGCCAATTTGAATTAAAAGATATGTGGCCCGGCTGGGGTTTTATACCAAGCACTTTATCCCATGCAACAGGTACCCGTAAATTAAAACCTCTATTCTTTATTTGGCAAAACATCTTCAACGCATTCTTACGATTGGCGAAGGGAAGGAAATACGCTTTTCTGCATTCTTACCGAACGGCAGGTTCCTTAGGCATTTATGCTATTAAATCCGTCAATTAAAATTACTTTTGTAGGATCTTGTGTTAGCATTTGTTACAAGCCAAAAATACAACTAATAAGAAAATGAACGTAGCCATTATTACAGCACGCGCTGGAAGCAAATCCATCATCAATAAAAATGTATATGAGGTAGAAGGTAAGCCTTTGGTTTACTACCCCATTAAAGCTTCGAAAGATGCTCTGAAAATTGATAAGGTGTATGTATCCACCGATGGCGCGGAAATAGCCCAAGCAAGTATCAAGTATGGTGCGGAAATTATTCAGCGCCCTGAAGAACTGGGTGGTGATTCAATCAATCATGGAGATGTTATCAAACATGCTGTAGAGTACGTAGATGCGCGCGAGAAGAACCTCGCAAATGTCGTATTGCTTTTAGGAAATACCGTAATGATTGACGGAAAGATCATTGATCATTGCCTGACGCAACTGGACGAACGCCCGGATTTAGATTCATGTATGACAGTGTGGGAAGCCCAAGACGACCACCCACTTCGTGCCATGTCCATTAATGAGGCCGGAATCTTAGAACCGTATGGCGATAAAAACAGAAATGTCTCGACAGAGCGTCAGTCGTATCCAAAAGCCTATTACTACGATCAGGGAGTTTGGGCTTTTAGAAAGCAAACTGTTCAGAGCCGCGATGGGGTAAGCCCCTGGTGGTGGATGGGGAAGAAATCACTTCCCATTATTCGTACTTGGGTAACTGGCAGAGACATCCACACTCACTTCGATTTAGGTATCTCAGAATGGTGGTTGAAAAACCCGGCCGATGTGGCTGAGCGAATTAAAAAATCTCCATGGGAATGGTAAATTGCAGCCATTTACAATCATGAAGAAAATCCTCATCTCCACTTCTTCTTTTGCTACCGAAAGCAGGGAGCCATTGAATCGTCTGACCGAAGCGGGTATTGAATACGTGATCAATCCTCTCAAACGCAAATTAACATCGGAGGAAACTATCGAGTTAATGGCCGATAAAGATGGAGTAATTGCGGGCACAGAAGCATACCCTAAAAGTGTATTAGATAAATTGCCGAATCTAAAAGTAATTTCACGTTGTGGTGCAGGCACCGATGGTATCGACAAAGAAGCACTAAGGGCAATGAACATTTTGTTGTTCAACACGCCACAGGTTCATGTAACGGCCGTAGCTGAATTGACCATTTCCGGTTTGTTAGCGCTTTCGCGGAAGATCGTTTCGCAACACCAACTGCTAGTTGCCGGGAAATGGGAAAAGAAAATGGGTGTGAATATCTCAAACAAAACAGTGGGCATTATCGGCTTTGGAAAAGTGGGGCAGGCGGTAGCGCGTATGTTGTCTGGGTTCTCTTGTAAACTTTTAATTTACGATCCATTCTATACTTCATCCATCGATCCACTGTTCGGCAAGAATGTCAGTAGTCTCGATGAGATTTGGAGTCAGGCAGATATTATCAGTTTACATATTCCTTCTACTTCTGAAACGAAGGGTTTATTGAATATCGAATCTCTGGCTAAAATGAAACGCGATGTGCTCATCTTAAATACATCCAGAGGTGATCTAATTCAAGAGCAGGCGTTGCACCAATTCTTAATTGCGAATATTTCCGCGGGCGCCTATCTCGATGTTTTTGATCAGGAGCCGTATGCCGGATCGCTCACTCAATTGCCAAACGTTGTCTTAACACCGCATGTTGGCACATTTACCTTAGAGACACGCACCAATATGGAGTTAGAGGCCGCCATCAATTTGATTAATTATTTTAAGAACAATGAGTAAAGTATTAGTCACCGGTGGATCAGGATTTTTGGGCAGTCACGTGGCTGATGCACTGACTGATGCCGGTCATGAGGTGACCATTCTGGATAGAACACCCTCTACCTATTTGCAACCCGCGCGCCAAACGATGGTAATAGGTAGCATTCTCGATGAAGCATTTTTAGATCAATTGTTTCAGCAAAAATTTGATGCAGTCTATCACCTCGCGGCACTGGCCGATTTGAACGTGGCCAAAGATAAACCGCGCGAAACAGTTGAGGTAAATATTTTAGGAACCGTGAATCTGTTAGAGGCTTGTAAAAAGGTGCAAGTAAAACGATTCATCTTCGGAAGTACTGTTTATGTGTACAGCACGCATGGAGGCTTTTACCGATGCAGCAAGCAAGCCTGCGAAAACTACATAGAAGAGTACGGTTCGCGCTACGGACTTTCGTATACAATCTTGCGATTTGGAAGCTTGTACGGAACACGCACCAATGAATCCAATGGTGTGTATCGTCTTTTGAAGAAAGTAATGCAAGATGAAGAAATCATCTACGATGGATCGCAGGATGATAAGCGCGAATACATCCATGTACAAGATGCTGCCTTGTTAAGCACCAAAGCAATGGATGATGCTTATGCTAATAAACACCTCACATTAACAGGCAACGATCGCTTATCGATTTTGGATTTGTTCAATATGTTTGGTGAGATATTGGGCAAAGAAGTGAAGATTCAGTTTAAGAATACGCACGGTGCGGCATCCGGACATTATTCTGTTACGCCCTACACATTTACACCGAAGATCGGTAAGAAACTCGTTTCTAATGAATATGTCGACATGGGTCAGGGACTCATTCAGGTAATCGAAATGATTCACAACGAAAAAAGTGCATAGCGTGAAATCATTTCCCCAAGCTGTTTTTTTTGATTTTGATGGAGTGATACTGGAATCTGCTGATGTAAAAACAGAAGCGTTTGTTGAATTATTTAAACAATACCCGCACTTACAAGAATCAGTCAAGCAACATCACTTGCAGAATCAAGGCGTATCGCGTTACAAGAAGTTTGAATGGATATACGAGAATCTTTTGCATCAACCACTTTCGGAAATAGAAAGTCAGGAGCTGGGTAAAGAGTTTTCAAATTTGGCTTTTGATAAAGTAGTCCAATCACCATTCGTGCCGGGTGCGTTAGAACTTCTACAATTGATCCATCAGCAGTGTATCTGTTTCGTTGCATCAGGAACACCGGAAGAAGAACTAAAACAAATTGTGGCTAAACGCGATTTGTCCAAATATTTTAAAGAAGTATGTGGCATACCTCGTTCTAAAACTCAGATTGTTTTAGAAATGATCGAGAAGTACAAACTCAATCCTTTAGCCTGCTGGTTTGTTGGCGATGCCACTACTGATTATGAAGCAGCCAAAGAAACGGGGCTGAATTTTATTGCACGCAATTCACAAATGCTGAGTTTGTATTGGCAACAACAAGACTCTATTAGTGTGGTAGACTCTCTTTTGGAAGTAAACGCAATTTGGCCCAATGGAAATTAAGCGCTTTTGGGAACGCAAGGAGGCTTTTGATTTTTTAGCGACTCATTTTTTTTATCTAGGCAATCAAACTGTTTCCGCAAAAGGTGTTTTTAATGTCGCGGTATCGGGAGGGTCTTCTCCAGCACCATTTTTTAAAGAGTTAATCAAACGTGCTGAGCAATTTCACCATTGGAATAAAGTGAACTTCTTTTGGGTGGATGAACGATGGGTTCCGTTTGAAAACAAAGAAAGTAATTTTGGCGAAGCCAGTCGATTGGGACTGACAACCATTCCCGCTCAGTTTTATCCTTTTCATACTAATTTATCCAATCCAAGGTTGGCAATCGAAAAGTATCAGGAAGAATTGAAGCGTAACTTCATCGACCAACAAGGTTTTGATTTTATCTTATTAGGAGCCGGAACCGATGAGCATACCGCATCTATTTTTCATTCAAATTTGATTGAAGCAAAATCAGCATCATTAGCTTTTCATACCATACATCCAGCCACCGGACAAGTTAGATTAAGTATTTCAATGCCTCTAATTATCCAATCACATGAAGTAGTTTTACTTTTGCTGGGTGCAGAAAAGAACGAGATTTTGAAAAGCTTGACCGCAACACCACACTCGAGTATGAGCCCTGTGCAAACAGCCATGCTGACATCAAAAAATCCAATGATTGTCACCGATATCAATGAATAGTCATAAACGAAAAAAAGTAGTAATTGTAAAGTCTGCGATGGGGCAGGGTGGAGCAGAGCGCGTTGCTTCTATTCTATTGCATCATCTGGATAGATCTCAGTATGAAGTTTCTTTGCTTTTAATGAAGTCGGAAGGTGAATATTTAAAAAGCCTGCCGGCAGATGTAAAGGTTACGAGCGCCAATGTTACCAGCTTGTGGTTTTTTGTTCCACCCATTTTACGATTTGTAAAAAAGGAAACACCTGATGTAGTTTTTTCAATTGACGGAGGTACGAATATTCCATTGGCCATTGCTTCGTTCCTAAGCCCGTTTCGTAAATGGCGTTCGGTGCTGTCCGAACGCAACATTCTTTTTCCTCCCGGCAAAAGTCGCGTGAAGCGATTGACTATGGTGATTGCTAAGCTTCTCTTTTATCGATTTGCCAACCAACTCACTGCGGTGTCGGAAGGTGTACGAAAGGATATGAAAAAATGGTTGCTCGTGCCGGAACAGAAAGTGCATATCGTTTACAATCCCATGATCGAACCATCCGTTGCGGCTCAGGCGAATGAAGTGGTAGATCATCCTTGGTTTGCAAAAGATCGCAATATGCCGGTGATTGTTCATGCCGGTCGATTTGTTTATCAGAAAGATCACACCTCATTGATTCAGGCATTCCACTTGTTGAACCAAACAGTGCCAAGCCGGTTGTTTCTTTTGGGCGAAGGGCCACTGATGAGTTCAATTCAAAATCTGATTCGTGAAGACTTGAAGGATCAGGTTCACTTTGCCGGATTTGATATCAATCCCTTCAAGTATTTTTCAAAGTGCGATCTCTTTGTTTTGTCATCATTGCATGAGGGCATGCCCGGGGTGCTGATACAAGCAATGGCTTGTGGTGCTCCGGCCGTTTCAACTAATTGCCCTTCCGGGCCAGATGAAATTATTGATCACCCGGGTGAAAACGGATTGTTGGTTCCTGTGAAAGATCCGGCAGCGTTAGCGGCAGCCATGCAGCGAGTGTTAACAGATCCATCACTGTCTCAAACGCTTCGCGCGAAAGGGCAGTTGGCAGTTCAAAAATTTCGTGTAGAAGAAGCAATATCTAGTTACATTTCGGCCATCGAACAATGAAAGTGATCCACTTTTATATTTCTAATCCCAATCATCATTGGCAAATGGTCAAGCCAGTTATGGTGCAATTGAAACTGAATCAAATTCAGGTAGTGCTTATTTCTCTTTGTGAATTCAGAAGAATGCAAACTCCGGTTCAGGAGCTGCAGGACTTACGTATTCCGTATGTGTGTTTGGCGAGTTTGAAACTAAAGGGCACCAGCACGTCTACCGGTAAGAAATACATAGGAGGCAACCAGGCGATCGTACGCAACTTGATTCGCGAGGTCATCTGGCATTTAAAGGTTAAGAAAGAATTGGGCCCGGTCAATCAACCTGCGCCAGATTGGGCAGTGGTTCCTAATGACATTGCTTACCCATTTAGTAAAATTTGCAAATGGCTTACTAAGAAAAAAATTCCTTTTCTTCTTTTTCAGGAAGGTATTCGGTTTCCGCTTCCCAACGAAGAAGGAGGGATGCCTTACGGAACAAATGGGGCGAAAGAGATTCTGACTTGGGGAGTAGCTTCTACTCGCTATTTTCTAAACCTTGGAGTTAAGTCTAAAGTAATTTCTGCAGGTAATCCCCGATTCGATACTATCTTCAATCAGAAGATGAAATTTGAAAACAATCAAATCCCGTTTGCCAAGTATAACATTCTATATGTTTCCAACCCGGTAGATGATCAGGGATTTTGTTCACATGATGAGAAGATCCGATTGTTTACCAAGTTCGTGCAGTCCATGAAAGAAATGATGGATGAGCGAGATATTCATTTGTTTGTTCGGTTACATCCGCGTGAAGATTTGGAATCATTCAAATCCGCAGCTGCTACCATTGCCACGAATCGAATCATTTGGGCGCAGCAGTTTTCTTTATTCGAGTATTTGCAAAAGATGGATTTGACGATCGTACTAGCTTCAACCGTAGGATTGGAATCGATGATGGTGAACGTGCCTATTGGTGTTATCAAATTGCCGGGGCATGGCTTTGTGTTTGATTATGTTCAATCAGGAAGTGCGGTAGGCATCGATGTGGATACAGATTTTACAGATCATGTTTGGAATGCGATTACAGTCGACCAATCAGTACTCAAAGAGAAATCACTTGCTTACATAAAAACACAATTGGCAAACAGAGGAGATAGTGTAACTTACATTACCAACCATATTTTAAATTTGGTGAATGGCCATTAGCAAAACATCTACGCTTAAACTTCCAAACTGGCTATTGTATGCTTGGTTTTTGTTTTTTATCCTTAATCCATTTTTGGTTTTTGGAAGCGGTATGCCGCAACCCGCTGATTGGATTATGGCATTGCTCTTCATGTACATTTTTTTTAGAGGCCTAAAGCCACTACCCGGAGTGCAGTCTACTTTGGTAGATCGACATAGAATGTTTGTAATCTATGTAGCAATCGTAAACACGATCTGGTATTTTTTTATTGATCAAAGTTTTGAAAAACGATTTCCGACTTTTGTGCATTCGTTCTTTTATATTTTTAATTTTTTCGCACTTCGTTCCATTGTCGTTTTATCACGCGCATTTAAAGATCGATTTTTAACTTACACTACCTATGGCATCGGCTTGGGCATGATCATTCAGGTTGCATTATCGTTTGCTATGGGTTCATTGGGAACGCGCAATTCCCTTTTCTTTAACAACCCGAATCAACTAGGATATTATGCCTTGCTCTCCGGATCGCTATTTATTTATGCGGTTCGATATGTGAAGATGCCCATCTACTTTCAATTGATATCTTATTTTTGTTTTTTCTTTCTCACATTGCTTTCTTCTTCCAAAGCGGCTCTGGCTGGCTCTTTAATCCTAATTACTCTAGCTGTATTAAATCAAGGACTCTTTAGCATCCGTCAGTTTATTGTATTAGCCATTGCCATTACCATTGGAGGATTTTTTATTTCGCAGCAAGAATTGGGTACCAAACTTTTCAATTATTCTCTTAATCGTTTTCAAACCATTGGTGAATCAAAAGATGACTCCTATGAAGGGCGGGGATATGACCGAATTGTAAATGATCCTGAGTACATGATACTAGGTGCTGGCGAGGGTGGATACAACCGATTCAGTACATTACTCGATGCAGGTGAAATACACTCTTCGTTCGGGACACTCATTTTTTGTTATGGAATAATTGGGTTTACCTTTTTTATTCGATTTCTTCTTGCCATTTTCAACAAGAGTACTTTCTTCGAGCTGATGTACTTCCTGCCTATTTTTGCTTATAGTATTACGCACAATGGCTTGCGCGATACTTTGTTTTGGATTTTCCTGGGAGTGGTGTTTTTGCTAAATGAACAGAAATTGGTTTCTGTAACAAGAAAAGTCTCCAACAAAATTCGAATGCCCAAAAGACGATTCATTCCTAAAGTGGAGGAAAAAATAAATTAGAAATGGTTTTTTTTATACCATGACTACACCGCCTCGCATCATCCGAATAACAACAGCGCCAGTATCGCTCAAAGTGCTATTGAACGGACAAGTAAATTTTTTACAACGACATAACTTTCACGTACTGGCGGTCAGTGCCGATGGTAAAGAAGTAGTTGATATTGTTTCTCAACAAGTTCCACATCAAGTCATTCCGATGACTCGCGCGATCACACCTTTTCAGGATTTGAAGTGTTTGATTCAATTAGTGAGACTGATCCGTTCTTTCAAACCACATATTGTACATACACATACACCGAAAGCCGGATTATTGGGAATGATGGCTGCATTTTGGTGTCGTGTACCAATTCGTATGCATACGATCGCAGGGTTGCCGTTGATGGAGGCAAGCGGAGTGAAACGGAGGATTTTAAAATTAACAGAGCGAATTACATTTTTCTGTGCCCATAGACTCTATCCGAATTCTTTCGGGCTGCTGGATTTTATTCGAAAGGAGTTTAAGGTGCCTTCTGAATTGATAAATTCGCCAATCAATCCATCGAGCGATCATTCAAAGTTTAAAGTGATTGGTAATGGAAGCAGCAACGGAATAGATACATCTTATTTTTCACGTACATCTGAACTCGAACAAGAAGCATTCCAATTACGACTCAAATGGAGAATACCCCAAGAGTCGCTGGTGTTTGGTTTTGTAGGACGGTTGGTTCGCGATAAGGGAATCGTTGAGCTAGTGGACGCTTTTCGACAAATAGCTGATACGATCGAAGCACGTTTGCTTTTAGTGGGAGATTTTGAACATGGGTTGGATCCTCTTCCTGAGGCTACATTAGATTTTCTCGAGAATGATCCACGGGTAATTGTGCCTGGCTTTCAGCAAGATGTTCGCCCATGGTTGATGATGATGGATGTTTTTACTTTTCCCAGTTATCGCGAAGGATTTCCGAATTCGGTGATGCAAGCTTGTAGTTTGGAGATTCCTTGTATCGTTTCTGATATTAATGGTTGCAATGAAATAATCGAAAATCAAGTAAATGGAATTATTGTTCCTGCAAAAGAGAGTTCGTCACTATTAAATGCGATGAAGCTGTTAGCAAACAATGCTGAATTAAGAACTACATTCGCCCAAAAATCGCGTACACATTTGGTCGCTAATTTTGATCAGAACTATTTGTGGAATCAGCTACTGGAAGAATACAGAGTATTATTAAAATTGAAATGCACAGATGAATAACACCAATCCAAATTTGAAAGCGAGCACTTGGTATGGCGATTGGTTAAAGCCGATATTGGATCGCTTGGTTGCTTTGTTTGCATTGATCGTAATCAGCCCTGTGTTTTTAATGATCGTCATCTTGTTGTTCGTTTTTCAGGACGGCCATGTTTGGTTTACGCAAATGAGACCCGGTAAAAATGAGCGTTTGTTTCGTCTCATCAAATTCAAAACGATGAATGAGAGAAGAAATAGTAGAGGCGAATTATTAAGTGACGTGGAGCGCCTCACCAAAATTGGCAAGTTCATTCGTAAGACTTCATTGGATGAGTTACCTCAACTAATCAATGTTATTAAAGGCGAAATGTCTTTCGTAGGGCCTCGCCCTTTGCTGGTTGAATATTTGCCGCTTTACAACGAGCAACAAAAGAAACGGCATGGGGTCACTCCGGGCATCACAGGTTGGGCTCAAGTCAATGGACGCAACGCAATTGATTGGCAAACCAAGTTTAAGTTAGATGTTTGGTATGTGGATAATCAGTCGTTTTGGGTAGATATAAAAATTATGTTTCGCACTTTATTGAAAGTGGTGAAGTCGGAAGGAATTAATAGCTCGACTGCAGCGACCATGGAAAGGTTTACCGGCAATGATCAATAGAGTCAGCAGAGATTCTTAAATTTGATCACAAATCATTAATTCATTGAAAAAAGTCGAAATTATATTGATTGGAGCAGGTGAACACGCGAAGGTGGTTTACGATGGATTAACCGATATGGGAGTAGTTGTTACAGCTGTAGTGGATCCAAATCCCAATCGAGCTTTTGAGCATCTTCCAAGTTATGCCCAATACGATTCATCCATCGCAGATTATGCCAAAGCCATTATTTCGATTGGAAATAATTCGGCTAGGCAGCAAGTCGAAAAGCAGGTGAAGCATGCTTTCGCGAATTTCATTCATACTTCGGCAAATGTCTCCAAAAAAATATCCCTCGGCATGGGTTGTATGATCATGCAAGGAGCAGTTGTTCAAGTGGATTCACAAATCGGAAATCACGTATTGATTAACACGCGCGCGAGCATTGATCATGATGCTAAGATCGGATCGTATGTACATATTGCACCTGGTGCCGTTTTGTGCGGCCGGGTTACGGTAGAAGAGGGAGCATTTATTGGAGCTGGCTCTGTTCTATTACCAGGTATCGTAATTGGCAAGTGGGCGATTGTAGGCGCGGGTTCAGTCGTGACAAAGAATGTTCCTGATGGTGCGACAGTAGTTGGCAATCCGGCCAGAATAATTAAAACCAAAACTTTGTGAAAGACGATATTGCTATCATCGGAGGCGGAGGTTTAGCGCGTGAGATCCTTACGTTGATAAACGCCACACAAAACTGGCAAGCCATTGGTTTTTATGATGATCGATTGGACAAAGCGACACTCAGTAAAAAGTTATCGGTTCTGGGAGCGATTGATGATTTAGTGAGGCAGAATAAGAATTGCAATGCTGTACTTGCGATTGGCGATGTGCTTGCAAAAGCAAAAATAATTAGGCAACTAATACCCAATCCTCGTATTCAATACCCGGTTTTAGTACATCCACTCGCCATCCTGCAAGATGTTTCATCTATTCAAATAGGTAGTGGTGCTATTGTTACTGCCGGCTGCATCCTGACAGCCGATATTTCCATTGGAGAACATGTACTAATTAATCTGGCTTGTACGATAGGCCACGGCACTCAAATCGGAAGTGGTTGCTCTATTATGCCGGGTGTTAATATTGCTGGTGAGGTAGTCATCGGGAATGAGGTGTTGATTGGAAGTGGTGCAAATATTTTATCCGGAGTTAAGATAGGCAATGGGGCACGCGTTGGTTCCGGGGCAGTGGTTACAAAAGATGTAAAAGCGAACTCAACCGTAATAGGCATTCCGGCAAGAGAAACTCAATCATCAAAATGAATTGGCAAGAATTTAAACCCACCATTTTTTTTCTGCTCAAATTTCTTGGGTTGTATTTATCACTTAATCTTCTTTACGGATTCTATGTCACCTCTTTTGAACCGGCACCTGATCCGGTAACTCATATTGTTTCTCAACATACCGCTCGGATATTATCAGTGCTTGGTTGGCAAAGCACCGCTACCGATTATCCACAAAAGCCTTCCGTAGCTATCATTCATCAGGCAAAAACGATCGTATCTGTTTATGAAGGTTGCAATAGCGTGAACGTAATGATCGTATTTCTGGCATTTGTTTTTTCATTTGGCCAGCTTAGGAAATCACTATTATGGTTTGTGCCACTTGGTTTGACTTTCTTATATGCGATTAATATTGCACGCATTGGTTTGCTGTTTTTGGTTTCTCTAAAACTTCCTCACTTCCTTTACTTTAGCCACAAATATTTGTTTACAGCTATCATCTACTTGTTTGTGTTGTTGTTGTGGATCTACTGGATACGTCTTCAGTCAAAGTTACAAGAGTCATGAAGCGTACTACAATCCGTATTGGACTAGGCGCGATAGCTGTGGGAGGGTTGTTGTTACTTTTCATTTTTCAAAAAGTCAATTTTGCCTCTCATTTCTTTTCATTTACTTCCACTGGGGCTTTTGTTTTCAATCGTTCGCTTCGATTTATCATCAACGACAGCTTAAGTATCCTTTTAATATACGCCATTTTTCAAGAGAGAAAATACGTCATCTTTGCTTGCTGGGTGCAAGTAGCCGGATTTTTGTTTTTACTCTGCCCGTACTTCATTCTTCGAATCTACTGGCCGGAATACAATGGCCCAATGCTTAATTTTTTGCATCGTGTTATCATCAATCCGACACTCATGTTACTTTTGATTCCAGCACTTCTGCATCAAAAAAGTACGCAGAAATTAGAGTAGTTGTCAATTTGTGTTTTTTACAACCTATCTTTGTTTTTTAGTTAAGTATCCCAATGAGCAAGCCAAAGATTTATTTGTCATCACCCCACATGGGTACGAAAGAGTTCGACTACGTGAAGGAAGCATTTGATACGAATTGGATTTCCCCCGTAGGGCCACATATTACAGCTTTCGAAAAGGAATTAGCTCAATACAACTCGATCAGCCATTGCGCTGCGTTATCCTCAGGTACAGCCGCTATTCATTTGGCATTGATCATTTTAGGTGTTCAGCAAAACGATGAGGTAATCTGTTCTTCTTTTACATTTTCGGGAACATGCAACCCAATTGCGTACCAAAAAGCCATCCCTGTTTTTATTGATTCTGAACCGGAGACATGGAACATGGATCCTGTTTTATTGGAACAGGCCATTGAAGATCGCATCAAAAAAACTGGTAAAGCTCCAAAGGCCATCATTGTTGTTCATTTGTATGGAATGCCGGCCAAAATCGTGGAAATCATGGCCATTGCTCGCAAGTTTAATATTCCTGTGATTGAGGATGCGGCAGAGGCTTTGGGCTCAACCGTAAACGGAAGAAAACTCGGCACTTTTGGCGACCTAGGCGTTTACTCTTTCAATGGAAATAAGATAATCACCACAAGCGGGGGAGGAGCATTGGTTTCAGAAAATGAGGCTTGGATTGCAAAAGCACGCTTTCTGGCCACCCAGGCTCGCGATCCAGCTCCGCACTATCAGCATTCTGAAATTGGCTTCAACTACAGACTTAGCAACATTTGTGCGGGTATAGGACGAGGGCAACTACAGGTGCTCGATGAAAGAATCAAAGCTCGAAGAGCTAATTTTAGTCAATATCAAAATTATCTATCTGATTATAAGGGATTTAGCTTTGCGAAAGAGCCGATAGGATACTTCAGTAATCGATGGTTAAGTACTATCATTATTGACCCAAAACATTCAAAATGTGATCGGGAGACTTTACGATTAGCCTTGGACTCAGAAAACATAGAAGCAAGGCCATTATGGAAGCCAATGCATCAGCAACCTGTTTTTGGATGTTATCCAAATTACCAAAATGGTGTTTCTGATAGGTTATTCGATCAAGGTCTTTGCTTACCCTCCGGTTCAAACTTAACCCACGTGGAGATGACTTCCATAGTAGACTTGATTAAGCAGCAAGTAAGCTAGTTTCAGGGTTACGAAAACCGGTTGAACGGTATCTAAATTCATTTATTCTTAAAGTAAATTTTAGGTATCTTTGTCAATTGAATTAAATAGCGTCCCCATGAGAAAATTATTATTGATTCTGTTGGTAATTCCAGGCGCAGTAAGCGCTCAAAATTATCGAACCGATCAGGCAGGGGGAGCATGGTCTACCAATACTTCGTGGGAAGTATTTTCTGGAGGTTCATGGGTTAAGTTAGAATCTACAGCCTTTTCAACACCCACAGCGGCATCGGGTACGATTCTCGTTCAGCATAATATTTCTGTTTCTGCAAGTGTATCAGCTGATCAACTCACCATAGCTTCAGGAGTTACACTTACTATAGCGGCAAGCCAAATTTTAACTATTGCTGATGGTACTGGCACGGATTTGGTGAACAATGGAACGATAACAACCACAGGAACTCTATCTTTTGCTGCCAATTCTATTTATCAACATGCGCGCGATGGTGGCACGATTCCTCTTGCTACTTGGGGGGCTAATTCTACTTGCTACGTAACCGGCATAATAACAACAAACCCAACCTTAATTGCGGCAAATTCTTATCAAAACTTTGTCTGGGAGTGTTCACAAACAGGAACTCGCTCACTTGCCGGAAACTTGCGGACGGTTAATGGTAATCTAATGATCAATGAAACAGGTAATCAAGAACTTCGATTCTCGCAGGGCACGGCCTACAATCTCACAATCGGTGGAGACTTTATTGTTAGCGGCACATCTGTGTTGGCATTTGGAACAAACGCTAACCCTGTCAGCATTACCTTGGCGGGAGACTTTGATTTTTCCTCAACAGCGTCCTTAGCCTCACAATTTAAGACCACTGGTTTATATAATTTTACAATTGGCGGTGGATTCAGCCAGTCGAGTGGTGTAATCAACATGTCAACTGGTACCAACACTGGCACAATCAATGTTGCTGGTGATTTTTCTCAAACAGGAGGAACAATTACAAGAACTGGCGGCTCAGGATTGATAGTATTGAATGGGAGCGCAGGTGCTCAAAATCTAACTGTTAATGGTACTCTAACAAGTATTGTCGACCTAACAGTGACTAATGCATCAGGCGTATCGCTTGCTGGCAATCTGACACTGCCATCAAATTTTACTCAAAACTCAGGGGCAGGGGTTTTTGATTTAAATGGCTTTTCATTGACAGTTGATGGATCCCTTACCCAGACAAGCGGTACAATTGGTGTAAACACAACGGCAGAAGTTATTTTACAAGGCTCTGGCACTTTGGCGGGTTCCTTAGAATTTTCAGGCACCGATTTATTACGACTGGAATTAAATCAAACTGGAACCATCACTTCAACTAGTAATCTAATTGTTACCAACCTGAATTTATTGAATGGAACATTGACCAGCACTACGTTTTCAGTTGCGAATGGAGGTCTTATTACAAGATCAGCAGGAACTCTGACAAATTCGCCTGGCGGTTCTAGTTATAACGTTCTTTACACCAATGCGACAAATATTAATACTGGTAATGAATTACCTGCGTCTTCTACAATACTCAATAATCTTACGAAGCAAGGAACTGGAACTACAACCTTGAATCAGGCCCTAGTTACAATTAATGGTAATTTAACTGTTGCTGCTGGAACATTTGCGTGTGGTGCAAATAATGTTTCCCTAGCTGGTAATTTCATTTCGAATGCTACATTTTCAGCTTCTTCAGGATCAACATTTACATTTACCGGCCCAGCAGCTTCTTTGTCTGGATCGGTTTCTCCCTCTTTTAACATTCTCGCGGTTACTGGGACATTAACTCCTTCGGTGAGCTACCGTTTAAACGGAGATTATACGGTAGGGGTAGGTGCAACTGTTAATGCGGGCTCAGGTACAGTAACATTTGGAGGTTCTACTGTCATTACCAATAACGGAGTGATGAATTTGAATGCTGTTACAATCAACAATACTAGCTCGATGACAGCTCCAATAACCACACTTGGTATTGCTGGTGACTTTGCTTCTACTGGCACATTTAATCATGGAAATGGAACAATATTATTCAACGGAACAACGAATTTGACCGCACCCGAATCTTATAATAATATTATAGTAAGTGGCATAGTTACAAGCACTGGAAGCTTTAATACGTCAGTAGGTGGAAGCATTGTTAATAATGGTTCATTTGTGATAAGCTCAGATCCGACAAGAGGTAATTTAACATGGACGGGTAACGGTACTTTTTCAGGAACAGGAACAGCAACAGTAGGAGATATTAATGTAACCGGTACATCTTTTACTTACACGGCTAGTGGCAATCTTACGTTATTAGATGATATTTTAGGCAATGGAAATGTCGACACATCTGGGTCTACAGCAACTTTAGTTATGGCAGGGGCTGGAGCTAGATTCTCTGGCACAGGAACAAAGCTTTTCGGTAATATGACGGTATCAGGTACTTTAACCCCAGCCGTTAATTATACAGTTTTGGGAAATGTTGTTATTTCTGGAACTTTAGTTTCGGGTGCAACGGCCACCTTCTCAGGCACCAGTCAATCTGTAACTGGCTCAAGTTCATCCATAGCCTTTAACAATATTACGATAAATAATACATCAACCTTAACGATTACGCCCTCCATTACAATAAATGGAAATCTTGCTGTAAATGGCAATATTACAACCTCAGGAACGGTAACATTTGTTGGCTTAACAATATCTGGTGCGGGTGCCAAAAACTTTAACAACGTAATCGTTGGAACAGGTACATTAATTCCAAATGGGAATTATTCAATAGCAGGCAACTTGACAGTCAACGGAACGCTATCTGCTGGAACTGGAAATGTAACCTTTAATGGCAATACGGTTGTTTCTGGTGCGGGTGCCGCAACATTCAACACAGTGACAATCACAGGTTCTCTGACGGCACGTACAAGTAGTGAACCAATTTTGATTGCGACTGGTAATTTAACCAATGGGGGTAACTTCAATGGCTCTTCAGGTACATTTTCATTGGCGGGAAATCTGGTTAATAATGGATCCTTTAATGGCGCTAGT
>JACPVX010000023.1 GCA_016191555.1 Bacteroidota bacterium | reverse complement strand
CAGCACATAATGGTGGGAACTCTGAAAAAACTGCCGCCGTAAGGCGTGAGGAAGGAGGGGATGATGTCAAGTCATCATGGCCTTTATGCCCAGGGCTACACACGTGCTACAATGGCCGTTACAGAGGGCAGCTACATGGCAACATGATGCTAATCTTCAAAAACGGTCTCAGTTCGGATTGGGGTCTGCAACTCGACCCCATGAAGCTGGATTCGCTAGTAATCGCGCATCAGCAATGGCGCGGTGAATACGTTCCCGGGCCTTGTACACACCGCCCGTCAAACAATGGAAGTTGGGGGTATCTAAAGTCGGTAGCCGCAAGGCGCCGCCTAGGGTAAAACTGATAACTGGTGTTAAGTCGTAACAAGGTAGCCGTACCGGAAGGTGCGGCTGGAACACCTCCTTTCTGGAGCCATCCCTTAATGGGTGTGTTAGCGTGATATTATAAGAGTTACTTACTATTAAAGTTTATCAATCTTTTTTAACATATTGAAGATTACCCAAAACAAGAGCTGGGTGAAATGCTAAAGCGAACTGCTTTACGCGGATTGACAATTTACAAATTGACAATTTACGATTGAGAGAATTAAAAATCGTCAATTGTAAATTAGAAAATCGTAGATCAAAACAGTCCCGTAGCTCAGTTGGTTAGAGCACTACACTGATAATGTAGGGGTCAGCGGTTCAAATCCGCTCGGGACTACAAAAGCTTTTACTTTGGGGGATTAGCTCAGCTGGCCAGAGCACCTGCCTTGCACGCAGGGGGTCAACGGTTCGAATCCGTTATTCTCCACAATACTTACCTTCGGGTAACACGTTCATTGACATATTGATAAAAAGACACAAGAGCCATTTTCATTGCGAAATGAATTTGGTAGCAACAGATAGATTTTAAATAATCTAATCTATAGTAAAACGTGGACAGAAACCACTATAAAAAACGAACATCTTTGGTATGCGGAGCAAAAGCTGCATAACCATTCTGCCTGAGGTATTTAATTACATTGGGCGGAGAAAGAAGAAAGTAAATAAGGGCGTATGGAGGATGCCTTGGCTTTTAGAGGCGAAGAAAGACGTGATAAGCTGCGATAAGCTTCGGGGATTGGCAAATACGAATTGATCCGAAGATTTCTGAATGGGGCAACCCGGCATGTTGAAGACATGTCACTCCGCAAGGAGAGCAAACCCGGTGAACTGAAACATCTAAGTAACCGGAGGAGAAGAAAACAAATAGTGATTGCGCAAGTAGTGGCGAGCGAACGCGTAACAGCCCAAACCAATCCGATTACGGTCGGGTTGGGGTTGTAGGACTACAATGTGGACTTATAATTGATAGTAGAACAGGTTTGGAAAGGCCGACCAAAGGGGGTGATAGTCCCGTATACGAAATCAGTTATATACCTAGTAGTATCCTGAGTACTGCGGGGTCGGAGACGCCCTGTAGGAACCAGCCGGCACCATCCGGTAAGGCTAAATACTCCTAAAAGACCGATAGTGAACTAGTACTGTGAAGGAAAGGTGAAAAGAACCGCGAACAGCGGAGTGAAATAGAACCTGAAACCATACGCTTACAAGCGGTCGGAGCCCTCAAGTGGGGTGACGGCGTGCCTTTTGCATAATGAGCCTACGAGTTGTACTTTACTGGCAAGGTTAAGGGCCTAAGGTCCGTTAACCGAAGCGAAAGCGAGTCTGAATAGGGCGCATAGTCAGTAGAGACAGACGCGAAACCTTGTGATCTACCCTTGGCCAGGATGAAGTTCCGTTAACCCGGAATGGAGGTCCGAACCGATAAGCGTTGAAAAGCTTCCGGATGAGCTGAGGGTAGGGGTGAAAGGCTAATCAAACTGGGAAATAGCTCGTACTCCCCGAAATGTCTTTAGGGACAGCGTAGAAATAAAGTCTTATAGAGGTAGAGCTACTGATTGGATGCGGGGGAAGCGATTCCTACCAAGTCCTGACAAACTCCGAATGCTATAAGATATGTTCTGCAGTGAGCCCGTGGGTGCTAAGGCCCACGGACGAGAGAGGGAGAACTCAGACCAACAGCTAAGGTCCCAAAATCTATTCTAAGTTGATATAACGTGGTCCGATTGCATTGACAGCCAGGATGTTTGCTTGGAAGCAGCCATTCATTTAAAGAGTGCGTAACAGCTCACTGGTCGAGCGATTGGGCGTGGATGATACTCGGGCATCAAGAATAGTACCGAAGCTTTGGGATTACATGAATAATGTAATCGGTAGGGGAGCATTCTAACATCGTTGAAGGAGTTGCGTAAGCGCTACTGGAGAGGTTAGAAAAGCAAATGTAGGCATAAGTAACGATAAAATAGGCGAGAAACCTATTCGCCGATAGACTAAGGTTTCCTGAACAACGATAATCGGTTCAGGGTTAGTCGGGTCCTAAGGTGAAGCCGAACGGCGTAATCGATGGACAACTGGTTAATATTCCAGTACTAATACCACTGCGATGGAGAGACGAAAAAACGTAAATGCTACGCACGGACGGAAGTGTGCGTTTAAGACCGTAGGGTTACATCTGGTAGGCAAATCCGCCAGGTGTCTGAAAGTTGAAAGTACCTTGAGTCGTCAGACAAGAGGATAAGCATCCAAGTATGTTTCCAAGAAAATCTTCTAAGCTTCAGGTGAGTGTTACCCGTACCGCAAACCGACACAGGTAGACAAGTAGAATATACTAAGGCGCTCGAGTGATCCGTGGCTAAGGAACTAGGCAAATTAACCCCGTAACTTCGGGATAAGGGGTGCCCCCAGCAATGGGGGCCGCAGAGAAATGGCGGTGGCGACTGTTTAACAAAAACACAGGGCTTTGCAAAAACGAAAGTTGAAGTATAAGGCCTGACACCTGCCCGGTGCTGGAAGGTTAAGAGGAGAGGTCATCGCAAGAGAAGCTTTGAATCGAAGCCCCAGGGCCGTAACTATAACGGTCCTAAGGTAGCGAAATTCCTTGTCGGGTAAGTTCCGACCTGCACGAATGGTGTAACGATCTCCGCTCTGTCTCAGCCACGAGCTCGGTGAAATTGTGGTATCAGTGAAGACGCTGATTACCCGCAACGGGACGGAAAGACCCCATGCACCTTTACTATAGCTTAACATTGATTTCGGGTAAGTGATGTGTAGGATAGGTGGGAGGCTTTGAAGCAGCGGCGCTAGCCGTTGTGGAGCCAATGTTGAAATACCACCCTTTACTTACTAGAAGTCTAACTCTGCAAAGAGGACATTGTTTGGTGGGTAGTTTGACTGGGGTGGTCGCCTCCGAAAGGGTATCGGAGGCTTTCAAAGGTCCGCTCAGTACGCTTGGTAACCGTACGTAGAGTGCAATAGCATAAGCGGGCTTGACTGTGAGGCCGACAAGCCAAGCAGGTACGAAAGTAGGATATAGTGATCCGGTGGTTCCGCATGGAAGGGCCATCGCTCATAGGATAAAAGGTACGCTGGGGATAACAGGCTGATCCCTCCCAAGAGCTCACATCGACGGGGGGGTTTGGCACCTCGATGTCGGCTCGTCACATCCTGGGGCTGGAGAAGGTCCCAAGGGTTCGGCTGTTCGCCGATTAAAGTGGCACGCGAGCTGGGTTCAGAACGTCGTGAGACAGTTCGGTCCCTATCTGTTACGAGCGTTTGAAATTTGAGGAGACCTGACCTTAGTACGAGAGGACCGGGTCGGACGTACCTCTGGTGTATCTGTTGTAGTGCCAACTGCACTGCAGAGTAGCTATGTACGGATGAGATAAACGCTGAAAGCATCTAAGTGTGAAACTCGCTCCAAGATTAGATTTCATTGAAGGCCGTAGAAGACTACTACGTTGATAGGCTGATAGTGTAAAGGTAGTAATATCATAGCTAATCAGTACTAATTGCCTGAAAACTTACTAAACTCTTATACCTTAATTGGATATTACATTTTCTTTCAATTTTATGTCATTAAAGACTTTATAAGATCTTTATGGTGACTATTCCGGTGGTGTCCACCTCTTCCCATTCCGAACAGAGAAGTTAAGCCCACCTTGGCGGATGATACTGAAGTAAAATTTGGGAAAGTACGTAGTTGCCGATTTTTTTTAAGACCTCTTCATTTATTTGAAGAGGTCTTTTTTTTGCCATTTTTTAAGTTATGATTACGCGAATGATTATAGTTTGCTACAGCTTATTTGATATTAGATTAGATTTGTGTTTGCCGCCTCTCAATTCAACATTTATTTAAGGAATGGTATAAGGTTTTAGATAGTTTAATTATGGACTTAAAGTTTTTACTTAAATTTTCTTAATGGTGCTCACAATAAAAATATTTATATCGCCATTGATTCAATAGAAAAGGTGCACACTGACGCAATTCTTTAAGCATAGATTGTTTGGGAGATACACCATTAATTTATCAAAAGTAATTGATAATGTCAAATAGATTCTGATGACAATCCTATTATAAATAAGAAAGCCCTGATAGTTAAACTATCAGGGCTTTCTCTATAAATACTAACTAATCTTTATTTAAAGAATTAGATAAAGTTACTCTTATACATTGAATCTGAAATGCATAATGTCTCCGTCTTCAACTACATATTCTTTACCTTCTACTCCAAATTTCCCAGCTTCTTTAACAGCTTGTTCGCTTCCTAAAGAAGTATAATCGATATATTTCATTACTTCTGCTCTAATGAAACCTTTCTCGAAGTCTGTATGAATAACAGCGGCTGCTTGAGGTGCTTTAGTTCCTTTTGTAATTGTCCAAGCTCTAACCTCTTGAACACCGCATGTAAAGTATGTCTGAAGTTTTAGCAAACGATATGCTGCTTTAATTAGTTTTGAAACTCCTGATTCTTTTAATCCTAATGATTCTAGGAATTCTAGTTGATCGTTTAAATTATCGAGTGAAGCGATTTCGCTTTCTATGGCTGCTGAAATAATCAGTAATTCGGCATTTTCATTTTTAACAGCTTCTTTGACTGCATCAACATGTTTGTTCCCATTGATCACAGCTGCTTCATCAACATTACAAACATATAATACAGGTTTTACTGTAAGCAATTGTAAATCATCAATATGTTCAAATTCTGTTTCTTCTAAAGTCACACTTCTTGCGGACATACCGCTTTCCAAGGCTGTTTTTACTCTTAATAGTACCTCTTCTGCTTTTTTCGCATTTTTATCACTTGCAGCCATTTTGCTAATTTTCGAAAGCTTCTTCTCAACACTATCCAAGTCTTTTAACTGTAGCTCAATATCTATAATTTCTTTGTCTCTAACGGGATTAACAGATCCATCAACATGAATAACATTTGGGTCGTCAAAACAACGTAATACATGAATAATGGCATCGGTACTTCTGATATTACCTAAGAATTGATTACCAAGACCTTCACCTTTGCTGGCACCTTTTACTAATCCCGCAATGTCAACAATTTCTATTGTAGTTGGAACTACTTTATTAGGATTTACTATTTTAGAAAGAACTTCTAACCTTTCATCTGGAACTGTTATTACCCCTAAATTGGGTTCTATGGTACAAAAAGGAAAGTTTGCCGCTTGTGCTTTTGCGTTTGAGAGACAATTGAAAAGAGTTGATTTGCCTACGTTGGGTAATCCAACAATGCCACACTGTAATGCCATTTTGAGATAATTTATTTGTTAATTGTGTTGTTTTAATTTATTTGCTAGATAATGAGCGGTATAAGATTTCTTTTCACTCAAAAGATTCTCAGGTGTCCCCTCAAATATTACTTTTCCACCTTGATCTCCTCCTTCAGGACCTAAGTCTATGATCCAATCTGCAGATTTTATGATTTCTAAATTGTGTTCAATGATAATAACACTATGGCCATTTTCAATGAGAGCATTAAAGGATTTTATTAATTTTTTGATGTCATGAAAGTGCAGTCCTGTGGTTGGCTCATCAAAGATGAATAGAATTTTACCAGTATTGCTTCCTTTTCCAAGAAAGGTAGCCAGTTTTACTCTTTGAGCTTCTCCACCACTGAGTGTTGAGGCTGATTGTCCCATCCTCACATAACCCAGGCCAACATCAAGAAGCGGAGTTAATTTGGATACAATATTTGAATTAGCAGAAAAATAGGTCACTGCATCATCAATAGTCATTTCTAAAACTTCACTTATATTCTTATTATTATAGACAACCTCTAGTATATCAGATTTAAATCTTGCCCCACCGCATTCTTCACATGGTAACTTGATATCAGCCATGAACTGCATTTCGATAATAGTT
>JACPVX010000044.1 GCA_016191555.1 Bacteroidota bacterium | reverse complement strand
TTGAAGTTGCGTACGTTTACAGGATAACCGGAATCATTTTGTTTTTTCATAAAATTGTATTTAAGTTTTGAAAAGACACTTACATATCTCGTGCCAAACTTAATTATGCTGTTTCCAATGAGATTTGCCAGTTTGCGCTGCAGAGAGGGAGCTCAACTAACGATATACAACGAAAACTTTCGTTTTATATAACGAAAAATGGTCTAGCATACACTTACCTCGTTGGTCATTAGTCAATGGTCATTAGGGGAGTGAGTTGCGAAACAGTGCGCAGTCAATGGTCATTAGGCATTGGGGGATTTCGTATTGCAAGGCGAGTGGACTGCTCTCTGTCTGAATCAGGATTGGCAGGATTGTTGGGTGTAGACAGAAGATAGAATACGGGGTGGCGGATTTACTCCCACAACTTTTTCCACCAAAACTTTGGTTTATGATTCGCTTCGCTGGTTGATTTCGAATTGTCTTCGCCATTGCTGTTATGTATAGTTGGCTGCTTGTGTCGCAGCATCATTTCAACAACTTGATCATAATTCAGCAAATCTCGCTTTCGTTCGCGATAGATATGTTGCCATTTGAAATCGGGAATTAAAATTTTCCTATTCACATCTTCATTCCATTCTACTTTGAACCCCTTGTCGGTTAAAACTTTTGCGACCTTTCGTCCCACTTCCAATGTTACGCTATCATTTGAATTATCGACTTTTTGGTATGCCATGTAAAGATTTGAGTCCTCAGGGCTAATAGCCCTTGAAAGATCTTGCTCGTGATAAAAACAATACCCGTCTGAAACTACTCCATTTTCCCGCAATACCTTTTCTACTTCGACTACTTCGGATTCTCCGTCACTAGTGGTATAACCCGCATTGTGAAGAGCAATGATATTTTGTTTACATAATTCATCAAAAGCTTCAATCAGCTTTTCTGTGTCTGTTGGACTTTTCCATTTTTCGCTTTCTATTAACAATTTGTTGTATTCTCTTTCAATATTCTCGGCAGCCCATTTTTCAGAAATCTCTTCATCAAATCCATTATCCTTAATGGCTTCATTAATATTTTCCTTAATATCTCGGATTGATAGAAACCCCATTCGAACTTGGGTAAAAATGGCTTCATAAATGAATTCTTCGTTCCCTGTCATATCTATTCTACCCATGGGTAGTATCTAAAGTTGCTGTCTCGTTTATATCCTCTTATTGCACAAATGCAAATCCAATTTCGCTCTTCTACCATTCTTAGTGAGCTTTACCATCAACGGCATTGAAGTTATTCTCAATTTCGTTTACCCGCAGCTAAGATAAGTACCAAAATATATGGAATCGCGATGAGCATAGAAATTATTAGTGGTTTCCAAATAGGTTTCGTTCTAAACTTGGTCTCCATACCAACATACTTACTCCAAAATATATTTGTCAAAATGAGTGCTCCCCCGCCATTCAAACCGATTGCTAGTCCTCTGCTCGGCTGCCGAAGTAAATCCATGACAACAATTGCGAACGCTGAATAGAGAATACCAAATCCAATCACCATCCACTTTGCTTTTTTGTCCGTCAAGTTCGATGCCAGAAGGACTGCGCCAAATATAACTGTGAAGAATACAGAGAAGCCCCAAATTGCTCTGGGTGAATAAAACAGAGGTGCGTCCAGGTCGTTAACAATGTTTTTTGTCCACGCGTTTGTTTTGACTGGTTTACTTTCCTGATTTTGTGTATCAACATTCTCTGGCATTTTCTCCGGGTTTTAATGTGTCGTTAGTTACTAATTTTTCCGTCAGCTCAATTATTTGTTAAGATATTCAATGTTTTTACTCTTGCATCTTTGTCAAAACCGATTAATGGTTTAGTCGAAACCCAACGTTCTTTAATATCGTTTGTCAAACCATTTAGCGAAGCGTCATCGTCAATTATTACATAGTTTTCGTTTTGTCCATTTTGCTCAACCCATTCTCTAATCTCAGTTGATCTGTCAGACAACTGATCAATTCTTGTCTTGTTATTCAATTTTGTGATTGTCTGAAAATTCAGTCCACGTGTTCTAAAGATGTCTTTCCACTTCGCTTCGTCAAAATTTATTCTGTGGGTTGTTGTCAAAATTATAGAAGCGTTTGTCTCCTTGTATACAATTGCTAGATTCTCAACGGCAGCTTGATTGAATTTCATGAAGCCGTCCGACAATTGTTCGGTCGGTTGCCAGCTTGGTGTTGTTACTAAAACTCCATCGATGTCTAATAGAATTGTCATGTTAACAAATTTCGCGCTTCCATGCCAGACATCCAAAAAAAGTGTTGCCGCGGAGGCAGTTGAGAGTTAATCGTTAATGGTTAATCGGGGGTGCGTGTTGCGAGGCGGGCAGACTGCTCAATGTCTGAATCAGGATTTTAGGATTGGCAGGATGAGTGGAACAAGTCAATGCTTCTACTGATTAGAAGACTTGCACCAGAGGTGTTACTCGTTGTTGGAGAACGTCAATGAGGGCGAGTTATGACTAATCGCAATTCATTCGTTCACTTTTGTAAATTACGATTCTTCCATCTATCGTAATTTTTCCGGTACCCATAATCTGGTTGCAAATAGCAATGATCTTGGGTATGCTATCATTGGTTTCAGTGGTGCCTCGCATTTTATATAGTAACTCAATCTCGAGATCGTTATTGATCGATACCTTGTCTACACAACTGTCGATATCAATTAGTAAACCCCGACAAGCTCCAATTCCAATAATCTTCGTGTCAATTAAATTTCCCTTCTTATCGATGGTTGTTAGAAAAGGGTAAAGAGAGTCGCCCGGCTGATAATAGAGAAAGGCAAAGTATTTCGTGGTGTCCGGCAATACTCCGCCAAAGCTACCGGAATCAAAAAACAGTGTGTCCATCGAATTCATGTCCACCGTGTATTTCGCTTCTATATTACTTTCTGCCAAGTCGTAGGTGTAGGGTAATTGTTGAAATCCGACTCTCTTAATTAAAGCCCGCACATGCGCCAGTCGTTGCTCCTCTGTATTTTCATTCTTCCTTGCACAAGCACAGAGAACAAAGACTGTCAAAAGTATCAGGTATTTCAGGAGTGTTCTCACGATTGTTCTTGTTTATACTGCTGCCGGCTGTTATTTAACCAGCTCTGCCTCAGTAACCCAAAGTTTCTTGTCCAATTTATACTTGTCTAATAAAGATTGATTAGGAATTGTCCACCCAAAATCTGCCTGATTCTCATCCGCGATTTTAACGTTGTAAGTCTGTCCAACTTGAAAGAAATTATCTTTATAAAACTCCGGACAGGTGAATATAAGTCCTATGCTTGTAGATTTATAGTCCGAATTAGAAAATTTAATTATTTCAAATTCAATAACTGTTCCCCAAGCTATCATCCCACAGTCAGGAGTCAACTGGACCTAACCAATTATTTTCCCCGCCAATTCATATTGCTTTCCGCGAACAGAGTCTGGCAGTGAAAACGCCCGTGGAGTCAGTAAACATAAAATGGTTATAACAATTTTCGTCATCAGTAATTGGAGCTGCAATCTACTCTACAATCTTAATTTCCACCATCGTGCCGTCCGGTAGGTCTTTGATTTGCTTGTGAAGGTCCCCGGTACAGCAGAAATGTTCGACAATGTCCAACGGTACAAAATTGTCTGCCGTGTAATCGCCACCGATAATGGGCAATTTCTTGTAAGAGTAAAGTTGACCGTCTTTTAACTTTTTATCGGATAGTCTAAGGTTCATAGCTAAGTCAATCATGAACCACTCGTTCACTTGTTCAATGTTTTTAAGTTTCTCTTCAAAGTCCTGAATACCATTTGCAATTAGTCTCATTTCACCGCCACCAACGTCCAACCAGTAAATCTCTTTACTATTAGCTTGTAAAAACATGTCTCCGATTGCAGAAACCAATATTGGCTTTTTGTTTGTGCCTATTAACCAAGTCCAGCTCACAGTTAATTTGTCAGCCACTACCTCATTGAATTTTACCGTTAAGTCATCCAGATTTATTCTCATTTATCGAAATCCAATTTGCCTGAGTAATAGTTTGCTCAACCAAATTTCGCCTATCTCTGCCATACCTCCAAAAAAGTGTTGTGGTAAGAAGTTCAGAGTTAATCGTTAATAGTTAACGGGGGAGTAAGTTGAGAAACAGCCCGCAGTCAGCAAGTCAATGGATTCTACTGATTAAAAGACTTGCGTCAGAGGTGTTACTCGTTGGTGAAGAACACCAACGAGGGCGAGGATAGCAAGGGCTGTCAATTTGGCCTTCTCCTAAATAATATCTCTCTGATAACCAAAATGCTTGATGCAATGAACACCAACAAAACTGATGCTATCAGAATTTCAATTTCAATAATTCCTGATTTTCCCGAGAAGATGTCAGCCAGAATCATGAAGACGTAAAAAGAGAGTAGAGCAACAGCAGGAATTAACATAACGAGTAAAAATGTCCCTGTTGTCTTGTTTTTATTCTTTTGGAACTTGAAAAGTAGCGTTACAAGAAAAATTAAATAAATAAAAATTGCCAGAAAAGAAACTGTGTCCCAAGAATCATGTCCAGCAGCCCCAACTGTAATTACTGCCGCCAAGTAAACCATTATTAGTCCCAAGCTTGCAACTTTCAGTAATCCAAAAGAAAATCTTGTTTTTTCCATCAATAGATATTTCTCGGATTTATTTCGGTCAGTTTAACACGTCTATTGTGAGAGTCTTTCGAAATATTGTCCTGTGAATTGATAGCGAATAAATTTGTTCGTCACCTTTCCGTTTTCCCAAACAATAGGAATGTAAATTATCTTTTTATCAGCATCATACTTGATTAGCTTTATTGGTCTTTCAGGTCTGTCAACCACGCTAAAAAAATCATATTCAATAAGAATAGAGCTTTGCAGTCCGCTTTTAGTTTTAATTAGTTTAATCGAATCATCAATTGTGCTGTCTGTAATGGAATACGCTCTGATCACTTGATAAGCATATTTACTTGATTCGCTTCCACCGCTAACCCCTAAGAAATATATTTTCCCATTCGCCTTAAGAGAAAAAACATCTGTGAAATAAGTTCCCATGTCTCCCTCGCCATAATCAAATGTTAATGTGCGAACTTTTCCTCCCGATTTGAATTGAAAAAGATTTTTGTAATTGTGCATGCTCCCGCCCAGCCAAGTATCCCAACTGTAAATCCTGAATGAATTATCAGCACTTGTCACGATACCACACGTATTACTGTCGGTTAATGATTTGAACTTACAATCTAAGGTGGAAGGATTCTTTTTAATATAATCTGTCAGCTTTGTTGAAAAAAGGTCGCTGTAAAAACTTAATGAGTCATAATTATCACGATAAAACGATAAAATTTTATTGTGTAGTTTCGTAAGGTCGTTGCCAACTTCTTCACAGGAATTTGTCTGCCCATAAGAAAACGTTCATACAAGTGAAAGTATCAATGTCAAGTAACCTCCGATCAGTTTACAGTTCATTTTTTTAGTCAGTTTCAAATTTGCACGGTCGTCATGCACGACCGCCAACGTTTTGCAGTTACAAGACAATAAAGTTAGAAAATATCTGATGAATAGGTTACTCGTTGGTGAAGAACGCCATCGAGGGTGGAGCATTTTGTCAGCCAAGTGTTTTTAATATCTTCATTCCTTCGTCCCAATTTGTGTGTCCAGAAGCCACGTTGATATGTCCAGCGTTGCCTATATTAAGAAATTCGCTTCCCCAATTGTCTGCAAAAAACTTAGCTCTGTCTAACGAAACCCAAATGTCGTCTGCACTTGCAACAACAATTGTCTTAAAATTTATTTTGCCAATTGGTATTGGAGTAAAGCCAGTGGCAGGAAAAGTGTATTGTGGCGCTTCAAGGTCACTTGGGGCAACAAGTAACGCACCTTTAATTTTACGTTTGTATTTTGTCGCCCAATGAGCAATGGAGGAGCAACCTAAACTGTGACCGACAAGCACAACAGTTGAAAGGTCAAACTCTAAAACTTTCTTGTCAATTGTTTCAATCCATTCTTTACAAGTTGGTGCGTCCCACTCTTGTTGTTCAATTCTAAAAAAGTTGTCGCCTGCGTTCTGAAAGTAAGTCTGCCAATGTTCAGGTCCTGAATTGCCAAGTCCCGGAACAAGTAAATAGTTAGTCATTTGGTCTAAACTTAATTGTTACATTTAATTTTAACGGCTTGTTGTGTCGCATTGCGATCAACACTAGGCTAAGCGCGGTTTACATAACACTCGCTCCTATGTTACTTGTCTATTCCCTGTTGCCTTCTTACAAATTTCGTTCTTCCCTGCCACACCCCCAAATAAAGTCTTGTGTAAGAAAGTTGAGAGTTAATCGTTAATGGTTAATCGGGGGAGTGAGTTGCGAAACAGAGCGCAGTCAACAAGTCAATGGATTCTACTTGATTAAAAGACTTATGTCTGTGACCACCCCGCCGAGCTCCCCTCCTTATCAGGAGGGGAGCGGTGCGGAGAACTCTGCTCGGACAGAGGAAAGCTTGGGGCTGTTTATTTCAATCTATTTTAAAAGACGCGATAATCTTGTCGCGGATATTTTGAGTTGGTATTCGGTCTTTTTCAGGATATTTTATCAAGCATTGATATAAGTCGCCATTATCAACCGTGAAAATTTTAGTCCAAGATTCCTTTGTTGATGACCCGTTCCAATACCCGGTCATTTCAAAAATGTAAACTGTCCGATTATTAATTTTCCTGAATTCGCTTTTATGGATTTCTCCTTTATATAATGAGGTTGCCATCGATTCGTGAACAGTTTTCGCGACATCAAGATTCCCCTCTCCACTTTTCTTTCTGATATAAAACCAGACCGTCTCGCTGGCATTTTCAAACGAGATAATGTCAAACATTTCGCCAACTGCTTTATTACCTGTTCTGGAATAGCTCTTAGGAATAAGCAATATCATCTTATTAAAGAACTTCTTTTCAATCAATTCCTCGTTGGGGTTGAATCCTTGAATGGTATTCGACTGACCAAAGGCCAATTGTATGATGTGAGTAAGAATTAAAGTTGTCCAGTAGAGTTTTATTATCATGATATGGAAATTGTTCAGAATTAATTACCCGAAAGTTTATGTTTCTTCAGGGTGCCTTATCAAAGCTGCGGCCTGACCCACTGCCTGCCCCGCGCCTCGCAGGAAAACGAAAACATTGAACGAAGATAAAACTTTATTCAGAGAAATAAGACCGGAAGCATGCTGCTGAGTGTGTTTAGGTGATCGGTGAAAATACGAACACCGGCTAACACAATCTCTATTTTTGGCGCGCTCGATTATCTCTGTACACTACTTTTAGATTTGCGATAAGCAAGTGGGGTCTGCTTAAATTCTTTTTTGAAAAGGCGTATGAAAGAGCTCTGATCTTCAAATCCACAAGAAGCTGCCACGAAAGAAATGGGCCTCTTCGTTTTTGTCAGAAGCTTGCATACTTCTTTCATGCGAAGGCGCGTAAAGTATTGAAGTGGTGTTAGCTCATAGGCATTCTTGAACAACCGGTGAAAATGAAAAGGTGATAGATTGGCCGCGTCCGCCAATTGCGCCAACGTAACACCGCTTTTTATATTCTTTCTCATCAATTGAAGAGCACGTTTTAGCTTGTTGGTCAAATCTTTTTTTGTGATTTCATTTTGGGCTTTAATTCTATTAGTCGGCTTGTATTGTTCCAATTGATGCCAAGCTGTTTTCGGCCGGCTGGCCGGATAACCGTATTGCTGTCGGAAGTCTTTTCGCTCTTTGGTAAAATCCCACCAATTCATGCGGCTATCAAAATGCTGGGCATAGTGAACGCAAAGACGCACTTGGTCTTCGACACATGGATCAATCCAGGCGCCTAATTGACGCTCCAGTCGGTCGACAAGTTTGGCAGGGTCTTTCCCTTTGAGCTCTTGAATTGAATAAAAACCCAGTGAAATAAGGTCGAAGGCAAACCGGATTCCAATAGAAGGGATGGTTTGAAATTCGGAGATCGCTCTCAGTTCCATCGCCCGTATTTTTGAGATGTCCAAAAGAGCTCGCAGGTCTTCTGCAGAATGGCGATGGATTTCACTCAGCTTGATCTTGTTCGCCCTCAGCTTTTTTTTCTCTGTGATTAATATGTCCAGGCGATTTGCGTCATTCATCTTCCGCGAAAGTTAACATGTAATTGTTATTGTCTTGAATTGAAAACTCGGTGGCGCCATAAAACGTCTTTTCCAGTCCGTGCAAAACGGTGACCTTATCATTGATCTTCTCAAAGAATGCACGGATATTTTTCACTTTAATATATAGCAGCAATGAACCGCCCTTGCTTCTGTTAACCAGTGGTAACGTGTTTTCGATGCTGGCAAATGTTTGAAACATAAAAGTTACACTTCCGCACGTCATCATCACAAAGATCGGGTTTTTCTGCTCCGGCACAGCGGCTATAACCGTGAATCCGAGAGTTTTATAGAATTGAACAGTAGCGTGAATGTCGTTGACAAAAATGTTTGGTGAAACGGTTTCCATGGTCATTGGTTTGTTAGTTGAGTTGTTTTGAGCGCTTGATGTATGTACTAGCAGGATCAGTGCAATGATCAAGTACTTTTTCATTTTGTTTTTTACCAAAAGTAATGGATGCAAGCACTCGGAAATGTGCAAATCTTGCGAAGTTGAAAAATCTCCTATCGCAGCAGATTCGTGCCGGAGGCTCTGAGGACGACTCGGTCAACTATTTGTTTCTAAAGGTGTAATGGCGTTCATCACTTCATTAACTCTTATGTACACGTTGCCACAAACCAGCGTTCATTCTTGTACATGAACTATTTGCCTACCTTTTACCCTGTGCTCTATTTTTGGATCGCTATAAACTGCCTCAGCCGATAATTCAATCGGCTCCGCTCCTTTCGATTTCGCCTCCAGTTCAAACTCCCATGCATCTTTTCCGTGTTTCAATTCTCTTCCATTAATTACTATCTGACTAAACATGACTTTTGTATCAGCATACCGAGAAAATAAAGCTATCGCGGCTTTACCTGTAATCTTTTCACCTTTCTTTACAACCATCTTTGAGGGCACAATCACCACGGCTATACTATCCAGCCGCATTACTTTGCCATATAATTCATCTGCCCACTCCTGAATCAAGAATGCTTCTAATGTTGCCAAGTGCAATTTCATCAAGGACTTTGGTGTTTCCTGATCCAATGCTGTATTCGTTCGATTATTGCTCTCCATTTTTTCAAAATGAAGAACAACAAAATCTTTCACTCGGTGCAAAGCCGTGTTCTTATCCATTGCATCAACCTCTTTGTTCAGATCGAGTATGGATTGATGTAAATCCTGCATTCGCTTAACAAAAGGCATATTCGTTTCCTTTGATTGTCCTCCCCTTTTTTCTGCCTCCTTTAGAATATTCTCTATTTCAATTTGATTGTTTAGCAATCGGTTGGCTGTCAGTTTTTCTACATCGCTATTAAATACACGATCCTGACTACAACTACACATTGTAAACAAACAAACTAGAATGATCGCCAACTGTCTCATAGTATTAACTGATTGATTATTTAATGCTGATGAACTCCTCTTCATTTAAATGTAACTCCCGAGCGTATTCTCCTAGGTACTTTGAAGACGACCCGGTCAATACTCGTTTCTAAAAGGCATGCTCGAAAAGTAAGCCTAAACAAAGATAATCATGAAACTCTAAAATAGAGCGTAGGCAAACTGAGAGCAAGGGTTGCCGAATATCTCGTTGCCGGTGGCCGGAGAAATGAAGTTGGGATTAGGACTTCGGACCTAGCGATTAGGATTTTACTGCCTGCCGTATTTCCTCAATCAGTTTTTCGGTAGCGGATTTGATTTCTTGCAGGATGGATGGATACGATTCTGTGTTTCGCTGGTGCTCGATGTCGGTCTCCCACTGCGTGATGCGCTGATGCAATGTCTGTAGTCCGAGATAGCCGTAGCTGGCGCGCACCCGGTGGACGAGGGCCTTCAGCTGAGGCCATTGCTTTTGATCGATCAAGGTTTGCATCGCAGCAAAATGCGATGGCGCCTCTTCAATAAATATTTTCACAATACGCTGGAGCCGCTCGGGGTTGTGACCCAACAATGTTTTCAGGTTGGCGAGGTACTCGCCTGCCACCGGGCTCGCAGCCGCCTCTCCTACCTTCGCAGAAAAAGGACGCATGATCTGCTCGAGCATCGGCAGGTTGAGTGGCTTTTGAAGAAATCCCGCCACCTCGGCTCCTTTCATCTTTCTGCTGATGGCGGGCTCGGCATCGGCCGACAATATATATATGGGAATGGTTTTGTTGATGGCTCTGATTTCGGCAATGCCTTCATTGGCATCTTTATCTAAATGATAATCGAGGAGCAACAGATCCGGTGATTCTTCTTTCAGGTATTGCAGCAGCTCGGCATAATTGCCAGCGATCCACAATTTGCTGCATCGACCTTCCAGCATGGCTTCAATCACCTGCTGCGTAATCACGTTATCTTCTCCTACCACTATTTTGCACATGGACTCAGGCATTTAAAAAAAAGAGAGTTCTGATTGACCAGAACTCTCTCAAATTAACAATTAATTCTTTTTCTCCTTCTCTTTTTCTTTCACCTTCTCTTTCACTTTGGCCTTCTCTTTTTCTTTTTGTCCCTTCACTTTCTCTTTAGCCTCTTCTTTCTTTTTGTTGGCGAACTCTTTGCCTTCCTTTTCTTTTTCCTTACCGTAGGCCTTTCCTTCTTTCACCTTTTCTTTGGCCGCCTCTTCGGCTTCATTCTTTTCTTTCTCCAGGCGCTTGCCGGCTTTGTCTATCGTTGCCTTGGTGGTGTCTTTAAGTTCTTTCTCTTTCTTCTCCCATTCTTTTTTCTCTTTCTCTATTTTTTCTTTTCGCTCACGCTTCTCTTTTTCTAACGGGTTTTCTTGGGCAAAGGCTACATTCATCGCGAATAGCATCACTGCACTCATTATTAAAGCTTTCATTGTCATGGGGATTAGTTTTTTTAGTTTCAAATTTCTGAAAGTAAAGATAATTTCTTTCCATTGTCTCGCCCCGCGCAACTCGTTTGACCAACTGTAAACCTCGATTAACACATAGATTTGCACGGAGAAGTAGAGCCATTTTGAATGTAAAAATCAAACTATTTGTGTCGGTAAAGCATCGTCTACTCGTTACCCTAACCTAAAAGTGAGAATAATCCTTCTTATTTTGTGCGCGGTGCTGTTGCTGAACATTCGCGGGCAATCGCAGCGGCAAGCGGATAAAATTACGCTCCGCGTACCCCACACGCTTTTGATGCTCCAGAAGAAAAACAAAAACAAAAATGTGTATTATGAAATAGGTGAGACGATCTCCTTTCAGGTAAACGGAGGAAAAACGAGAATAACCGCAACCATTACAGGCTTCCGAGACAGCGTGATTGTATTTAACGGATTGGAAGTGCCTGTTGCATCGATCCGTTGCCTGTACATCGATGAGAAAACAAGATGGTGGCTGCGCTATAAAATTGCCCAGCTATCGCTCATTACCGGTGGCGGCTATTTATCGTTAGATGCCATCAATACCGGAAAGATCAATCAACAGACGCTAGCGGTGAGTGGCACCATCATAGGCGTGGGACTGATTGCTAAACTGTTGATCAGCAATAAAATTAAAATCAAAAGAAGAACGAAGCTGCGGATATTGCATATCTAGTCGGGAGCCCGATTCACTCAAAAAGCTACCCTAAACTACCGCAATCGTTTTTCTAAGCGTTCCGATGGAATAAATTACATTCGACAACAATCGCACTGCCGAAGCCGTATCTTTGCATCGTAATCTAAAATACAATTATGAATCCGATTCAATTGTTGGGTCTTTCGGCAGGAGCTTTCACTACCATCGCGTTTCTTCCACAGGTTGTTAAAACCTGGAAGAGTCGCTCGGCCAAAGATTTATCACTGGGTATGTTTCTGTTTTTCTGTGCCGGTGTAGCCATGTGGCTGGCCTACGGCATTTTAGTCAACGATATTCCAGTGATCGCTGCCAACTTTCTCACGCTGTTGCTCGCCTCTACCCTACTGTTCTTCAAGCTGACGTTTAAGGATTAATGGTTAACAGTTAAGCGTTAATGGTTATTAGTTAATAGTTAATGACAGCAACTAACGACTAACAATTAACCATTCACGAATAACGGTTAGTTATCATTTACTTCCCACCCGGAGACGATGGTCGCACTTCAATCTTGCTAGGCAGAGTGCGTGGATTCATATTCAATAAATCCAACACCAGTTGTCCTACATCTTCCGGTTGAATTTTCCAGCCATCGCTTTCATTGGGCACGTGTCCGGCAAAATAAGTAGCCACCGATCCCGGCATGATCGTGCTCACTTTAATTCCGTGTGCGCGCAAGTCGAGCATGATCGCTTGTGTGAATCCTACTAATCCAAACTTGCTTGCATTGTAAGCACTGCCACCGGCAAAGAAATTCGTTCCTGCTAAGCTTGCGATGGTGATAATATATCCCTTCGATTTTTTTAGCGCTTCCACGCTGGCCTTCACGCTATAAAACACGCCCGTCAAATTCGTGTCCATCGTTTCATGCCATTGTTCTTCGGTGAGCGTCTCAACCGAACCAAAATGTCCGATGCCTGCATTCGCCACCATCACATCCAACTGGCCCCACTGGCTCAACACTTTTTCTACCGCTGCTTGTTGGTGTGCAAGGTTGCGCACATCTGCCACCATGCCCAATGCACTATCCTTTCGAATGGTATTTAATTGTGCGGCCGCTTCCTCCACCTGTTTCTGATTGCGTCCTGTGATCGCTGCGTTCCAGCCCGCACGAATCATTACTTCGGCTATGCCGTAACCAATTCCTTTGCTGCCGCCTGTGATCAATAGTGTTTTTGTGTGTTTCATATCTTACTCATTAAAATAGAATGATTGATCCTTGTGCTGCGGATTCTAAAATCATCGAATCCTACCACCGGCAAGCTAGTAACAAAAAATGAAAGGCTTTGTTAAAATTCATTCGGAAGCACCACGCGAAAGGTAGTGCCCTTGCCCATTTCAGAATGCAGGGTGATTGTTCCCTTGATCTTCTCCAGTGATTCCTTCACAATGTAAAGGCCCAGACCGGATCCGGATGAAACAGTGGTGGCACGAAAGAACATCTCAAATATTTTCGGCTGCAATGCCGCATCTATGCCGATGCCATTGTCTTCTACCACCATCATCGTTTGATTCAGTTCTTGCCACGCTCTGATTCGAATGAAAGAATCTGCTTTGTTACCATCGCTATACTTCATCGCATTCGAGATCAGGTTATTGAGTACCACGCGCAGGCGGGGCAAATCAGAAGTGATTTCCAGTTGTGCATCTACTTCTACCTGAAAGGCCACGGAATGCTTTAACTGTGATACCTTCAGCACATCTACAATTTCATCAATCACTTCGCGCAGGCGAAACGTTTCTTTTACAATAGCGGTGCGGGAGTTGCGCGAGTAGTCGATGATATCACGAATGAATTTGTCCATGATCGTGACGCGGCTCTGAATCATATCCACGTATGCCGTGGAACTCGGGTCGAGTCGTTGCAAGTTGAGCAACCCGGAAATGGAATTCAGCGGAGCGCGCAAATCGTGAGACGCACTGTAGACAAATCGATCTAACTCAACGTTTGTCTTTTCCAGTTCCTGATTTCGGATCATCAACGCGCGCTCTACTTTATAGTTCAACCGGAGAATCATGTAGGTGATGTAAATATTGATGGCCGCAAATACCGTTAGGTTGGCCATGAACAACACACTGGTTTGATAATCGGTGAACGTGCGGTAGGGAATCAAAGAAGTTTGCGTAAAAAAAGCAGTGACCAGCGCTGCGATGGTCAGTAATGTAAACGCAATGCCCCAATTTCTTTCTTCATATCCAAAAAGAATCATGGCCACAAAAGCGGCCGTCACCTGATGCAAATGAACACCGGTGTTAAATGGTTGACTCGCACTCAGGTTGTACAAAACAAAGTTAAACATCAGCAAGCCAATGATCTTTGCCTGCTTATAATAGCCTAGTCCATTAATGACCAGGGCGATCACGCATATCAACGAAACGGCAATGAAGATCAAGTGAGTAACCTGCGAGTTGATCAACCGATCGATCAAATAATAGACAAAAGACAGTGCTAAGATTAACAATATCAGTCGATTGCTGAGAACCGCTCTCCGCTCAATCGACAAGCCCCTTTCTTCGTCCGGGAACTTCAGTATCTGCAACCACTTCTTCAACATGCCAGTTAACTTTTTTAAAACTAAAGAATCTTTTGTGTAAAAAAAACACACTGGTCGAACGGTGGAATAAAGGGTGCTCACCGTGCCATTTTTTTAACTAACTTTAGGTTGTGAGCTTCATCAAAAAGATAGGATTCTTTACCGCCTTTATTCTTCCTGCACTGGTAATGGTTGGTTTTTATGCCGGTGGGTATTGGAATTTGATGACGATTGGTTTCGTCTTTGTGTTGATGCCTTCCATCGATCGCTGGGTGGGCCTCGATACTTCCAACGTGCCGAAAGAACAAGTCTCTGTTATCAGCGAAGAGTGGTTCTATCGATTCGTAACCTATGCATGGACTTTTGTGCAATTTTCATTTGTGGTGTGGGCCTGCTACGTGATTTCACTCCACCGACTTTCATCTTTTGTTGAATGGTTTGGCTTTGTCATGGGCGTAGGGTTAGTCACCGGTGGCATTGGTATTACAGTGGCGCATGAACTCGGACATAAAAAATCAAAGCTGGAACAATTCTACAGCAAAGTTTTATTGATGACGGTGAGCTACATGCACTTTTATATAGAGCACAATCGCGGGCACCACGTGCAGGTGGCCACACCGGATGATCCGGCTACGTCCCGATTCAACGAAAGTTTTTATGCATTTTGGTTTCGCTCGGTGTTTCATGGTTATGCACACGCCTTGCAATTGGAAAAGGAAAGTTTGCAACGCAAAGGGTATTCAGTATGGCATTGGCGAAACGAAATGATCGGGTTTACCCTCGCGCCTGTTTTGTTTTGCGGATTGCTCACGTTGGTGATCAGTCAACTGAGCGGCCGGTTCGTGTGGGAAGTGCCTATCTTTTTCTTTGCGCAAAGTGTGATTGCATTTACTCTTTTAGAATTAGTGAACTACATTGAGCACTACGGCATCGTGCGCAAGCAAGATACGAGCGGAAAATACGAGCGTGTCAATCCCTTGCACTCGTGGAATGCCAGTCACCTCATCAGCAATTTCTTTTTATTTCAATTGCAGCGGCACTCCGATCATCATGCCAATGCCATCAAGCGCTATCAGGTGTTGAATCATTATGATGAAAGTCCGCAACTACCGCATGGCTATCCTACCATGATTTTAATTGCGTTAGTTCCTCCACTGTGGTATGCACGCATGAATCCCTTGCTTCATACATGGAAACAAAAAATATATCAGCCATCACAGGCCGCTTAAATTAATAATCAAGAAAAATGAAGTTGATCAAACGCCTTTTGCTCCTGGTATTGCTGGCCGTGCTTGGCTATGCTACCTATTATCTCTCACAAGCATTGCCGATTATCTCCGGCTATGGTGCTAAAAATTTATGCTCGTGTGTGTTTGTGGCGGGTCGTGATCCACAGCAAGTGATTGCGCAAGAACTCGGTGGTGCACTCATCAACTTAGGAACCTTCGAAGCACACTATGAAGATTCGTCTGCTACCGGCTCGGTGTTTGGCTTGAGTGAGCGCAAAGCCATCTACCGCAAAGGACTAGGCTGTACTTTGATTTCTGAAATTAGTGAGGAAGAATTAAGAAAGCAACCTATTCCGGTAATCGCAAAACCGGCTATCAATCAAGATACCATCGCGTGGCCGAATGGCAATCGGGTGATTGATTCGTTGGTAGGATACAATACACCATTAAATAAAGTTGTGGATGCTGCCTTTGCCGAACCTGACACCGCCAATCCGGTGAACACACGCGCGGTTGTCGTTCTTCATAAAGGAAATATCATTGCCGAAAAATATGCGCCCGGCTTTAATGCACAAACCAGATTAATCGGATGGAGTATGACGAAGACGATTACCAACGCCATCGTGGGCGTACTCGTGAAGCAATGCAAACTAAAAGTATCTGAGCCTGCACCGGTGAGTGAATGGAAAAATGATGAGCGTTCGAAAATCACCTTGCACCATTTACTGCAAGCGAGCAGCGGCCTGGCTTGGGAAGAAATCTATGGAGGACCCAGCACTGCCACAAACATGCTCTTTAAAAAGAAAGATGCCGGAGCATTTGCCGCACAATCCAAAGCCGAAGTAGCACCCAACACCAAGTGGTATTACAGCAGTGGCACTACTAATATTATCTCGCGCATCACGAAACAAACCATTGGCGAGGCCGACTATACTTTATTTCCATATCGTGAAGTGTTTCATAAACTGGGTGCTTACAGCATGGTGATTGAGCCGGATGCTTCCGGCACTTTCGTGGGATCGTCTTTCAGTTACGCAACCGCACGTGATTGGGCAAGGTTCGGTTTACTTTATTTGCAAGGTGGCATTTGGAACCAAGAGCAAATCCTACCTCAAGGATGGGTGCAATACTCAACTACGGCAGCGGATGCTGCACCGCAAGGAGAATACGGTGCACAAATCTGGTTGAATGCCGGCAACAAAAACAATCCGAAAGACAAGCGCTTTCCCGATGTGCCGAATGATATGTATCTGATGGATGGCTTCGAAGGGCAATCGGTTATCATGATTCCTTCCCGCGATGTGGTGATCGTTCGACTCGGTCTTAGTCAGAAGAGAGACTTTGATGTAAATGCGTTTGTTCGTGATGTATTGAAATCGTTGGAGTAAAAAATTAAGTTACAACCAACCATTCGCCATCATCCAATTCTTTAATCGATCGAACCATTCATCATTCGTAGTTGGATTTTCCAATCCGAATCCATGGCCACCGCGCTGATATAAATGCAATTCAGCAGGTACTTTGTTTTGTAAAAGTGCTTCGTAATATCGCACGCTGTTGAGTGAACTCACACCTCCATCATCACTGGCGTGAACCAGAAATGCACGTGGAGTTTGCGGGGTCACGCGCTTATCCGAAGAATAAGCACTTCGCTGTTCTGCCGTACTTTCTTTCCCTACTAACTTTTCAAAAGAACCTCCATGCGCAATGGCGGGATCAGAACTGATCACCGG
Source organism: Bacteroidota bacterium (assembly GCA_016191555.1). Taxonomy (GTDB): domain Bacteria; phylum Bacteroidota; class Bacteroidia; order Cytophagales; family Cyclobacteriaceae; genus ELB16-189. The sequence continues at coordinate 160,368 of JACPVX010000044.1, read as the reverse complement.
ATAAATTAATACTTGAAAATCGGGGCGCAAGCTGATTTTAGTAGGGTTGTCAATCTTCGGATTTTGAAATTGTGTTGCTGCTGTGCTCGCTAAATGCCCGCCCGCAGAAAAGCCAAGAATGCCCACTTTCGTGGGATCGATTCGAAACTCTGAAGCACGCTCGCGCACGAGTTGCAACGCGCGCTGCGCATCTTGCAGGGGCGCAATGGTTGGGTTTGTTTGCAACCGTGCATCGGGTAAACGATATTTTAACACAAAAGCAGTCACCCCTATCGCTGTGAATTTCTTAGCAACATCAGCGCCTTCATGTCCGGCTGCTAATATCCAATAACCTCCACCCGGACAAATAATCACGGCTGTTCCGTTGGCGATTCTTGCTTCCGGTTGGTAGACCGTAAGCGAAGGCTCTGTCACATCGCTGATTCGTAAAATGCCATCCGCACCTACTTCTTGCTTTTCGCGAATGGTGGAGTTGGGAATGGAATTGGGAATACCGGATGAATACAAAGGAATAGTAGGCTGCGCCATAAGTAATGAAAAACTAGTGAAACAAAGGAAGAAAAAACAAATACGAATCATGTGAGGTTTGTTGTTACGAGAGATGCGTTTCATTCGTAATGCGAAAGATATAAACTTCGTTGTCATGATACATCGTCTTCTTGTCGATGGTCATGCCGTTGCGGGTTGCCACATGAATGGAAGGCGTGTTGGTAACACTGATGATGGAAATCAGTGAAGCGGCCCACTGATTTTCAAAGGCAGTGATTTTACATTGTTGGGCTGCCTCTGAAGCGAAGCCTCGTCCACGGAAGGCAGGCATGAGTGAGTAGGCAATTTCCAGTTCCGTGATATCATCGACTGTCTGAACCACCAATCCGGCATGACCGATAAGTTTCCCTGAAGTTTTTTCAATGAGCGCATTCATGCCGCCCCGATTGCTTTGATAACGCCATTGCTGCTTCTCGTACCAACGCGCACATTCAATTTCCGGGTTGATGCGCTCCTCCTTCCAATATCGAAACGAAGCAGGGTCTTCAAAGAACTGAATCCATTCCGGAGTATCCGTCACGCGAATCTCCCGAAAGCGAATCCGCTCCGTTTCAATGTCGGTGAGTAAAAAGTTCATGCTTCTTTCCGCTGACGCAATTGAAATACATTTCCTTCGGGATCTTTTCCATCGCAAAGATCAAAAGGATAATTATCGAAGGTAGTGATGGGTTCCAGACGCACGCCTTGTTGTGTCAGTTGATCATGAAATTGTTGAAGAGGAATATTCGCTACATCAAAAACCAGTTTCACGTTATTTTCAACTTGATAGTTTGGATCATCTCCGATAAACTCCTCCGGAATTTGATGTAATCCAATAGCGCACGAAGGCGTTTTCAATAAAACCCATGATGGATATTCTTCGACCACTTCCAATTGAAATACATCGCGGTAGAATTTTTTCTGTTGCTCAATTTGATGAACAAAAAGAATGATGGTGCTAAGGGAAAGGTTCATTTAAGTTATTGTTAATGTGGACCAATATGAAATTGTAGTGTAGTGAGTTTACTATCCACATACGTAATTGGCCGATAAAAGTAATAGATCCAAAGCTGATCTTTTGGGAAGATGAGGTACTGCTTTCCATCTGTACGCCAAACTTCAAGGTGGGTGTTACGAAAAGCGACAATGCTGCCGATATAAAGGATTACAATTGCAGCTGCCCATGTTATTCGGTTCAACTTCACGACTTTTCTATTTTGATTTGGCCAGCACCAACTCTAATTGTTCTAATCGCTTCTCTATTTCCTTGATCACTTGCGCGCGCACCGCGTCTGCCGTTGGCAAAGACGGATAAATGGCATTTAAGGTAACCGTTGATTGCGTTGGAGTTTTCTTGGCGATGAACACTTGCCATTCAACAGGAACAGCGTCAGCCTGCGTCCAACTAATGAACTCCGCTGGACGAACTTCCTTGAAATGACCTTGCATTACTTTGATGTTTCCAAACCCGTGCATGCTGATGTGCACGATTCCACCCGGTGTCGGATTAAAAGCGAGAACATACGAGGATTCTTCGGGTGCTGCCCACCATGCCTGAAACCCGGTAGACGTAGCACACGCGTTGAATATTTTCACTTGATCGAAAGACATATCGCGGGTTGCCTTCAACTCTTTATCGGGTGAATGATCGCGGAGGGCTGTGATGGGATTGGTGAGTAAAAAGTGGGCAAGCTTCTCAAACTCTTCCGCCTGATCTTTATTCGAGAGTAGCAAACGCTGGTTATTCGGAAAAAATAAGATGAGCGATCTGCGCAGTGAGCTTCGCAAGTAATATCGCTTCTCCTGCCACTCTTGCAGTTCTTCTAAATTTAGCGTTTGATTGGCTGCCATAATTTTAGTTACCCGCAACGCGTTACCCGAAAGCTTGATGCGCTGATAAACCCTCAGTGTAGCATAGATTCCATAAGAGCTTAGGCCTCCTAAAAAAATCCACACAAACGCAAACAGATCGAAGCCATCGAAAAAAATGGCGACACCGCCAATGAAAAGGAAAAAGAAGGTTAGTAAAAAAAAGAGAATGATTCGAAATGCCATAAAGTACTTTCTAACTTTTACTCTTCGGTTTGCTTTCCGGTTATTTCTGTTATTTTCGATTCAACTTGCCATTCAAGCTGCTGAATTTGTTCCTTATACTTATCTGTATCTTCTGCCACTGCCCTGTATAGTAATTCTAAGCTGGCTATTCTTAGTTCGCAATATTCTCTTAACAACCGATTTCTCGTACGTACGGCAAGTGGAAGATCTACGTCCTTAAAGCTATCGATGAGCTTTATATTTTCTTTCCAAGAAGAAATTCCTTTGTCCTTGATTTCAGCCAACAGCTTTTCCTTGGGTGTATCCCCCGTCAATTGGTAGACTTCCATTGCAATTGCTTCTCTCTCTACAAACTCCTTCATTTTTAATTCATACTCTCCCATATTGTTGGGCAGCTTATGATAGATTACGAATGAAGAAACAAATGTCAACAGAGTCAAAAAACCCACCGTAACCCACGTAAATTTCTCTTCTGCTGGCTTTTTAATGCTTGGCAGTAAAGCGTAGCCAAAGACAAGTCCGGAAATCAATCCACCGATATGAGCAGCATTATCAATACCACCTCGCAATCCGTTTACAAGATTGTAAACAATAAATATAGAAATACTGGGCAGGAGTGCTTCGCGTGCGCCTTTTTCAATAACATTCGTGGTAAGTAATGCAAAGAAAACACCATACAATCCAAATATAGCACCAGAGGCACCGGCACTAATGGTGAGATCATGCCACCAAAGACTTGCTACGCTAGCGGCAATTCCCATTAGGAGATACACTGAAGCAAAGCGAATCTTGCCCAATAAGGGTTCTAATAGCACACCTACATATAACAATGCATACATGTTGAACAATAGATGGACAATACCAATATGCAAGAAACAATTAGTCAATAGTCTCCACCATCCACCTTCGAGCGTCATTGGTTTAAAATTGGCTCCCCAATCCAACAAGCTTTGATTGTCAGGAAGGAATATGTTCACTCCGTCAATGGCCATCAAAACAAAAATCAAAATGTTAGCGTCCAATAATATTGGAGTAATCGAAAACTCTTCGCTAGGGACGAATACTGAAAAGAAATTTTTGATACTATCTTTTGAACTGACAGGATCCAAATTCAAAACTCCTTTATCATCTACTGAAAACTGTGGTTTTAACAGTTCAAACTTTACATCTATTTCTTCGGATGATAACTTCTTTTGCACAGATTCGAATGCGCTTACAAATCCTTCAACGTTTCTTTTGTTTCTGCCAAGATCCATTATTTCACTTCCCACCGATGCACTTTGAATTTTCGCAACAGCTCCTTCGATTTTTATTTTGACCTCCGCATTCCAGGAAAAAACCCCATTATCCGTGTAGGCTAAAATACCTTCACCACTTACAAAACTTACCTTCCATTGTAATGACAAAGCTGTTTCATGAGCCAATGTCAAAAACCGTTCTGGTGTAAGTTCATTTAATGCGTACTCGAAAACATGTTTGGGTGTAAGTCCGACTGCCATAGCTAAAATAGTGGTTGGTAATATTTTGTTAAATATAACCATCTCAATCTTTATAAACCCAAGTTCGATGTGCAGGTAAAACTATTCGTTAAGCTTCGTGCTGCGCGCGCCAGCGATTGAAGCGGCACCCCGCAGGTGGAGCCTATAGCTATCGGAACACCTCGCCTCGAGTGGCAGGCCCCACAAAAAAACGGGCTCTAAAACAGCGGATTTTGATGGGTACATTTTTTCCGTTGGCATAGCTAGATTTCGTATTTTTGCACCCTAATCTTTATCAATTATGCCAGGAACCGAATTATTTGGAATAGAAGAACGCAAGGAGGTAAACGATGTGCTGGAAACGGGCATCCTTTTTCGCTACAATCATGATGCGCAGCGCAACAATATTTGGAAGGCGCGTGAGTTTGAGGCCGAAGTACGGAAAATCACCGGTGCCAAATTTGCGCATGCGGTATCGAGCGGGTCGACTGCTGTGGCGTGTGCATTGGCCGCTGCCGGCATTGGCGCAGGCGATGAAGTGATTGTGCCTCCTTTTACCTACATCGCTTCGGTAGAGGCGGTATTGTATGCCGGTGCATTGCCGGTGTTTGCTGAAATTGATGAATCGCTGTGTTTGAGTCCGGAAGGAATTCTTGCGGCTATTACGCCTAAGACCAAAGCGATCATGCTGGTACACATGTGCGGTGGCATGGCGAAGCTGGATGAGATTTTACAAATCTGCAAAGAGAAAAATATTGTGTTGATTGAAGATGCCGGTCAGGCATTTGGTGCTTCGTACAAAGGCACTTCAGTAGGGCTTTTCGGTAAGACGGGTTGCTACTCATTCGACTTCTTTAAAATCGCTACGTGCGGTGAAGGAGGCGTGATGGTGACGAATGATGAACAAGCGTATCACTTTGCGGACAGCTTCTCGGATCATGGTCACGACCATGTGGGCAACAACCGTGGTATGGAAAACCATCCGGTGTTGGGCTTTAACTATCGTATTGGTGAAATCAACGCTGCGATTGGCTTGGCGCAAACGCGTAAGGTGCCTTTCATTCGCGAGAAGAACCGCGAATACAAAAAATTACTGACGGCTGAGTTATCAAAAATTGAAGGTGTAAGCTTTAGCACGCTGGCGGACCCTTCCGGAGATTCGGCAACCTTCCTCAACATTTTGTTACCGGATACCGAAAGTGCGAAGCGCACCGTAGCTGAGTTTAACAAAGCGGGTGTGGCCGGATTCAACTATTGGTTTACGAACATGTATCACTTCATCAATCAGTGGAACCACTTACGTGATTTGAAATCATCCGCGCCTTTAACGATCCATTTGGTAGGTGCTCCTCAAGATTACAACAATCTCAGCTTACCGAAATCACAAGAAGTGGTGGGCCGTTTGATTTCGTTTGGAATCCGCTGCACCTGGAAGGAAGAAGAAGTGAAAGCGTTGGCGCAGAAAATTGCAGGATGCATTAAAAATGCATTAGCAACAGTGCCAGCTTAGGTGTTAATCAGGATGTCGTTGTGAATAATAATGACATTCTTTTTTTAAGAATTGCGGAAAGACTTTTCAATAGAAATTCAGGAAATGATGTCGAAGCTGAGAAGACCATTGTTTTGGGATATTAAAGAAAGCGATATTGAAAAAGTAATTGCGGAATCACCGGAATGGGTGATCCCTCGCGTTTTTGATTATGGGACTTTAGGCGACATTCGCGAGGTGATTAATTTATACGGTGAAGAAAAGTCAAAGGAAATGTTGTCAAGGAATAAAATGAAGCCGTTAGTAAGATCAATGGCTTATTTATTCTTGCAGTTCGATCCTGAAAACAGATATGCTTCATAAGGAAACAGTAACTGATCCATTGATTCAAACTGCACGATTGCTGTGTTCAATACCAGAATTAGCATCATTTAGAATTGTGGGAGGAACCGCTGTGGCGCTGCAATTAGGGCATCGTATATCTGTTGATATCGACTTTTTCTCAAATGAAATTGTGAGCAAAAAAATGATCGTGAATGTGCTAACAAAAAAGTTCGACAGTACAGATTTTTTTGTTGGAACAGATCGAGTTAATGGTGAGGTTAATGGAGTAAGGGTTGAATTGTATGATAATTGGATGATCCCATTTAAAACAGATTCAATTCATTCAGAGGACCTCCGAATTGCATCTCTGGAAGACTTGGCAGGATTTAAGTTAAATGCAATAACAGAACGGAGAGAAAAGAAAGACTATATCGATTTATTCTTTTTATTCAAAAAACTGGGAATCTCCTCTGTTTTGGAAAAGTTTAAAGAATACAACCCTTTCATATCTCACAAATCAATTTTGTTTGCACTATCCGAGGTAAAGACAGCCGAACAAAATAGTTCACCTATGCCAGACATGCTCTTGTCAGCAAATTGGGATGAAATCAATCATTCCATGTTACTGGCAGCGAAAAGTTATTTATCAATGATTGAAAACAATACAAGTAAAAATTAAAGTGTCGATAGTTTATCCATTACAAGAGTTATAAATATATGCACAAAAATTTCAAAGGAATCGAGAAGACCGTGTTTGGTCGTGGTAGCTTCAATCAATTAGGAGAAATCGTAGAAGCACAGCGTCATCAAAATTATCAGTTCATGCTTTACCTGGTGGACAATTACTTCAAAGGCAAAGAATTGGCCAATCGCATTCCTACGAAAGCGGGTGACATTGTGATGTACATTGATGTGGATCAATATGAGCCCACCACACAACAAATTGATTTGATCCGTGATTCCGTAAAAACCACTCGCGGTATTCCGGCTGCCGCTATTGGCATTGGTGGCGGTTCGATCATGGACATCGCGAAAGCAGTATCACTAATGTTTACAAACGAAGGGTCTTCACAGCTTTACCAAGGACTTAACTTAATTAAGAAGCCGGGCATTTATCACATTGGTGTTCCTACCATTTCGGGAACCGGTGCCGAAGTTTCGATGACGGCTGTGTTGACTGGCCCTGAGAAAAAATTAGGATTGAAATGCGAGTGGACCGTTTTCAATCAAGTGGTGCTTGATCCGGATTTAATTGCATCGGTGCCGCGCAATTGGTGGTTCTACACAGGTATGGATACGTACATTCATTGCATTGAATCGGAAAACGGAACGTTGAACAATGCGTACAGCCACGCTTACGCGGAGCAGTCGCTGAAACTTTGCCGCGAAATTTACATTGGCGAAAAGAGTGGACAAACAGCCGAGAACGATGATAAGTTGATGGTCGCTTCTTTAATGGGTGGATTGAGTTTAACTTATTCTGAAGTAGGCGTTTGCCACGCCTTGTCATACGGACTTTCTAAAATATTAGGCACACGCCATTGCTACGCCAACTGTATTGCCTTCAATCACCTGGAAGATTATTATCCGGAAGGTGTGAAAGAATTTAAGACGATGATTGCCAAGCACAAAATTGATTTGCCACAAGGTCTTGCGAAAGATTGGACGGATGAACAAATCACTGCTATGGCGAAAGTATCGTACAACCTCACGCACATGTGGGCACACGCTATTGGCACGGATTGGAAAGATAAAGTGACGGTTGAGAGCATTGAGAAATTGTTTAGGAGACTCTGATGATTTTGAATTTTCAATTCTGAATTTTGAATGATCAAGCCTCATTAAAAATTCTACATTCAAAATTCGATTGTGTTTAGATTCAAACAATTTTCGCTGGAAGATGATCGCTGCGCGATGAAGGTGGGCACTGATGCGGTGCTGCTCGGAGCGTGGGTAAATGTGGCTGGCACAAGACGAATATTAGATGTTGGCACAGGTTGTGGAATCATCGCATTGATGTTGGCACAACGCACCGCGGCCGATGTGATGATCGAAGGGATTGAAGTAGAGTCGATTGATGCGGCACAAGCGATGGAGAATGCAAATCATTCCCCTTGGGCAAATCGTGTCCACATTCATTCGGTAGCCTTGCAAGATTATCATTCACCGGCTCTATTTGATTTAATTGTCAGCAACCCTCCTTACTTTATTAATAGTCAGTTGCCGCCAACTGCACATCGCGCGAAAGCGAGACACACTCAATCACTTTCCTTTGAAGAATTGATTTCCCATTCGCTCCGACTGTTAACAATCGAAGGGAAACTCGCCATCGTGTTACCATTTGAGGAAGGGAATTTATTTCAATCGCTGGCAGAACAACATGGACTCTTTCCTACCAGTCGTTTGGCTTTCTACTCCCGACAAGGAAAACCACAAGAGCGATGGCTAATTGAATTTTCGAAAACCAAGTTGCCGATCAAGGAAGAACAACTCATTCTACATGGAGAAGGTGAAACGTGGTCAGACGATTATCAAAACCTGACCCGCTCATTTTACTTAAAGCTCTAAAACCACTCATCAAATTTTCAAAAACCCATTGCGCTAATTCGCGTATCATTACCTTACATTTTTAATCTGTGCGCGTAGTTACCCTCCTCCTCTTCATCGCTTCGCTTCCGGTTGCGGCACAGTTGCCCGGCTTGCACATCAAAAAGGCCACCGGTACTGTAGTTGTTGATGGTAATATGGATGAAGCCGATTGGCAAGAGGCTGAGGTAGCATCGCATTTCAAACAACTCTTTCCCTTCGACTCCTCATACGCCAAAGTGCAAACAGAAATACGCATGACCTATGATGATCATTTCATTTATATCTATGGAGTGATGCACAATGAAGGTCCGCGCAAGTATGTGACACCTTCCCTAAAAAGAGATTATCGTGGTGCGGGCATTGACGGGCTCTCGATTGTATTGGATACCTACCAAGACAAAACCAATGGCTTCTTGTTTGGTGTCAATCCGTTTGGCGTTCAGCGCGAAGGATTGATTTCCAATGGAGGAAGTCAGGGAGATGATTTGAATTTAAGTTGGGACAATAAATGGTACTCGGAAGCGAAAATGTTTGAAGATCGATGGGTGTGCGAAATCGCGATCCCTTTTAAAACTATTCGCTACAAACATGGTGTTGATGAGTGGCATGTTAACTTTTATCGAATCGACAGTCATTACAATGAACAAAGTACATGGTCGCCCATTCCGCGGGTGTATTCACCGACTACACTTGCCTTTTCGCGCGATCTGCAGTGGGACAAGGCGCTGGGACATCCCGGTGGAAACATTTCGGTGATACCTTATGTGGCGGCAAAAAATGTAGACAACTTTCAAGATAAACTCCCGACTGACCGATCGATGGCGATAGGTGGTGATGCTAAGATTGCTTTGGGGCCAGCGTTAAATCTTGACTTGACTGTAAACCCCGACTTTTCACAAGTAGAAGTTGATCAACAAGTGACTAACCTCAGTCGCTTTGAAATTTCCTATCCGGAGAAGAGACAGTTCTTTTTAGAAAATGCCGATTTGTTTGGAAGCTTTGGCTATGGAAACATTCGTCCGTTTTTCTCCCGAAGAATCGGTATCACCCGCGATCCTTCCACCGGACAAAACATTCAAAATCAAATTTACGGAGGTGTACGCTTAAGCGGAAAAATTGACAACAACTGGCGTGTCGGGTTTCTATCGATGCAAGCAGCTGAAGATAATGCAATCAAATTAAAATCGACCAACTACACTGTAGCAGCCATTCAGCGAAAAATCTTTGCCCGCTCCAACATTGGGTTGATGGTGATTAACAAGCAGGCTTTTCAGGACACGGCAGGAACGAGTTTTACTTTCATGCCCAACAAATACAATCGCATGATTGGCATTGACTACAATCTTGCTTCAAAAAATAACAAGTGGAACGGAAAGGCTTTTTATCATCAGTCCTTTTCAGAAACCAAAAAAGACAGCGCTTATGCAGCTACCATTGCCTTCATCTATAGCATTCCAAAATTAGAAATTGATTTAACAGCACAAACCGTTGGCGCCAATTACGATCCGGAAGTTGGGTACGTTCCGCGAAAGCGATTTAATCGGATTGCACCTGAGTTATACTACGCGTGGTATCCAAAATCAAAAATTATCAACAATCACGGGCCAGGCTTTGATGCGGATATCATTGGCAATGATTTATATGGAACGACCGACTGGGATTTTAATCTCTGGTACAGGATTTCATTTCAGAATACGGCTGGTTTCTTTATGCGCTTGCGCAGAGATTATGTCTACTTATTCAGTCCTTTTGATCCTTCCGGATCGGGAGGTTTAGAAATTGCGGCTGGAAATGAGTTCTACTACAATTCCTTTATAGCCAATTTCCAATCGAATACCCGTAAGCGATTCTTCTTCTCACTCCAAACGCGATCCGGCCAATACTTTAATGGCCATCGAGCCAATTTGGATGGTAACATCAGTTACCGCTTTCAGCCCCGAGCGGTGGTCTCAGTCGACTTTAGTTTAAACAGAATTAGTTTGCCCAGCCCTTATAAATCGGCTGATCTTATATTAATAAGTCCCAAGTTTGATTTTACGTTTACACGCAAGCTTTTCTGGACCACCTTTGTGCAGTACAACAACCAGAACAATAATGTCAATATCAACTCACGGCTGCAATGGCGGTTCAAGCCGGCCTCCGACTTCTTTCTGGTTTACACCGATAATTACTTCGTAGAAGACCAATTTAAAGAGGGCGTGCAATACATGAGCGGACAGCCCAAATTGCGGGCTTTGGTGGTTAAATTCACCTACTGGATTAATTTGTAGTCACTTTTTCTTCCTGATTAACAATTACTTAACAAAAAAGATAATACATGTTTAAACATATATTATCGAACTTGTGTTATACTTGCAACTCAAATCAAACAAACTATGAAAAAACTAAACATTCTTTTCGTTGCCTTGCTGGTAGCAGGAGCAGCGTCCGCTCAAACTTGGTCATTAGACAAGTCGCATGCTAAACTTGGATTCGGAGTAACTCACTTACTCGTTTCTGACGTAGAAGGAACCTTCAACCAATTCGATGCAAAAATCACTGCCTCAAAAGATGATTTCAGTGATGCCGTAATCGAGTTGACTGCAGAAGCAGCCAGCATCAACACCAACAGCGAAGGTCGCGATAAGCACTTGAGAAGCGCTGACTTCTTCGATGCTGAAAAATTTGCTCAGGTTACTTTCAAAAGCAAGTCTTTCACAAAAGTAGAAGGAAAGAAATACAAATTGGTTGGTGACTTGACCATGCACGGTGTTACTAAATCAGTAACATTGGATGTAACGTTCAACGGAACTGCCACTCACCCATATAACAAAAAGACCATTGCTGGTTTCAAAATCTCTGGAACTATCAAACGTTCTGATTTTGCCGTGGGTGGTGCTACTCCCTCAGCTATTGTAAGTGATGAAGTAACGATTGCAGCAAACGCAGAATTCGTTAAAGGATAATTCACGAACACAAAAAAGTTTGAAGCCGGAGAATCAAAGTCTCCGGCTTTTACCTTTTCGTACATGAAAATTGAAGAAGAAATAAAGCAAACCAAATTTCGAAACGTGCACCACAAAGTGACGATCAATTTGCTTTATACAGCTGCCTGGCTGGAAGATCAAAACAAAAACTTCTTTAAAGAATTTGGTATTACCAACCAACAATTCAATATCCTCCGCATTTTACGAGGACAACATCCCTCAAAAATATCCGGTGCCGAAATTAAGAGCCGGATGATCGATAAGAATTCGGATGTATCCCGGCTACTCGACCGGTTGATTGCCAAAAAACTGGTGATTAAATCGCAATGCCCCAATGATAAGCGCGCAGCCGATGTGGTTATTACTGATCAAGGGCTCAAGATTCTCAAAAAGATTGACGGTAAAATGGATCAAACAGATGTCTCCATTCTAAATCTTACCAACGAAGAGGCCACTCACCTAAGCGACTTGCTGGATAAGAGCCGAGGCTAATACCTTCTAAATTTTCTTCAACTCCTCCTTCACAAAGTCCATCAACTCTTTGATGTACGCTTTACTAAAGTCGAATTTGATATTGGCGGCTTTATAAATCTCAGGAATAGATTTTGTATAGCCTAGTTGCAATGCATTCATGTATCCTTGCAAGCCGGCCTTTTTATCCCGTTTATAGTTTCTCCAAACCGCAATGGCACCGAGCTGCGCCATACCATACTCAATATAATAAAACGGCACTTCATACAAGTGCAACTGCTTTTGCCAGAGGTAATCTTTGCTCTCTTGTAATCCACTCCAGTCCGTTACCGTATCGGCAAAACGATCAAAGATGCGGTTCCAATTGGCTTTGCGTTCCTCCGCGGTGTGATTCGGATTTTCATACAACCAATGTTGGTATTGATCAATAGTAGCTACCCATGGCAGCGTTTCAATAATATCTTCCAACTGCTCGCGCTTGGCGCGCTTCAAATCTTCTTCATTTGGAAAAAAGATCTGCCATTGATCCATGGAGATCAACTCCATCGCCATGGAAGCCAATTCAGCAACTTCCATTGGTGGCGATTTGAAATCATTCAATTCCAAATCTTTCGTTAAGAAATTATGCACTGCATGCCCGCCTTCGTGCATGATCGTGGTCATGTCGCGCATGGTGCTGGTGGCATTCATAAAAATGAATGGCACTCCTATTTCTGCCAGCGGGTAGTTGTAGCCACCGGGTGCTTTTCCCTTCCGCGATTCCAAATCCAAATGGCCCATCTCACGCATGATCGACAAGCACTGACCCAAATACGGATCTAACTTCGAAAAGCAAGCAATGGATTTTTCGGTAAGATCTTTGCCATCGCTAAAAGCTTTTAAAGCCGGGCGACCTTCGGCATCTACAGCCTTGTCCCACGGACGTAATTCGCTTACACCCAATTGCTGCTTGCGCTCTTTCGAAAGATCATTGAGAATCGGCACCACCTCTGCCTGAATGGCTTCATGAAATGCAAAACAATCCGCAGGCGTATAATCAAATCGGCCATACGCCTTAAACATATAATCGCGGAAGTTGACGAAGTCGGCATTCAACGCTACCTGATGACGAAGGCCGATCAGCTTGGTAAACAATTCATCCAATGTAGCTCTGTCTTGCAATCTGCGTGTAGCAATTTTATGGTACACCTCTTCACGCTTCGCACGATCGGTCGATTGCAATATCACACCGGCTTGTTGCAGCGTTATCTCCTGTCCACCCATTTCAATCATCATCGCTCCGGAAATAGATGCATACTTTTGGGTTTCGGTGGTAATCTCCGTCATCAACGGAATGTTCGACTCGCGAAACAACTCTACTTCTTTCTTGAGGTTGCGAATCATCATGTCGTAACCCGCTTCGTGCTCAAGACTTTTCAAATGCGGAGACTCCAACACTTTCTTATTCAATAAGTCCGAATAAGGAGCCGCCTGCGGCTGAATGTTTTGCACAAAATCCTGATAGCTCTTGCTGTATTCTTCATTATCCGTAAAGCAAGTCATGCGAATGTAGCGCCAACCCATATCTTCACTCAATACCGACTCCACCTCGCTGCGGTGCTTCAGCCACGTCTTTAAGCTGGCGGCACTGTTAATATCCTGCTCCAATAACTGATCTAAATAAGGCTTCAGTTCTTCCCATGTTGTCACCACGAAATTCTCCGGCAAAAAATGGCGCACAGGGCGCTTCGGCACATCCATCACATTATTCATACTAGCTTCAATTTATATCCAAATAAACTTTAAATTTATCAATTCATAAAACCACACGCGTGAAGAAACACACTGTATTTTCTTTGGCGGCCTGCGGGCTTTACGCTACAATCCATGCCCCGATGCCGCGTGCGCACAGAGGGCATGGGATTTTCGCTTCAATCCCTGGCCGATGCGCTCTACTCCACTCATCACATTATTTAGCTAATCTATACTTATGAAGTTTATATCCATTCTAGTTCTCGCTTTGCTTCTGATCAGTTGCAATTCAAAAAAAGAAGTTTCCTTATCAGTTGGCATTGAAAAAGCGGATGCCGCCATGGATTCTGTTGTTTCCAGCACCTTACAAATTCAAGTGCTGGGCACCGGCTACGACTGGAGCGAAGGGCCTGTATGGGTAGAATCCGAAAAGATGTTGCTTTTCTCGGACGTTCCGAAGAACACCATCTACAAATGGACGGCCGAAAAAGGAGCGGAAGTCTACCTCACTCCTTCCGGCTATACCGGCACCACACCTCGCGATGGCGAAGGAGGATCGAACGGACTCACCCTCAACGATGAAGGTGATTTAGTTCTGTGTCAACATGGCGATCGCAGAATTGCTTTGATGAATACCTCAACCTCTCAACCCACACCGGAGTTTACCACCATTGCCGATCGCTACGAAGGCAAGCCCTTCAACAGCCCGAACGATGTGGTATTTTACAATTACGATTATTACTTCACTGACCCACCGTATGGTTTGCCTCAAGGGATGACCGATTCATCTAAAGAAATTTCCTTTCAAGGTGTGTATCGCGCCACCGCAGATGGTAAAACCATTTTACTAATCGACTCCCTCACGCGCCCCAACGGACTTGCATTTATGCCCGGAGGAAAGAAATTGATCGTGGCCAATTCCGATCCAGACAAAGCACGATGGTATGAATACACCTTCAACGATTCAATGCAAATTGTATCCGGTAAAATCTTGTATGATGCTACCGCTAATACAAAAACAGAAAAAGGACTTCCGGACGGGTTGAAGATTGACAGCAAAGGAAATATTTTTGGAACCGGACCGGGTGGTGTATGGATTTTTAATGCAGACGGCAAATTGCTGGGTAAAATAAAATTACAAGAAGCTACTTCCAATTGCGCTTTGTCCACAGACGAAAAGGCTTTGTTCGTTACGAATGACATGCACGTATTAAAAATTCAATTGCGGCCTTAATGGATATTCTTCTTACTACACTCGGCTGGATAGGCTCACTGCTCGTGATTGGTGCGTACGGACTCAACAGCTACCAAAAAATAACTTCCAGTTCGCTGGCTTTCCAGTTAATGAACTTGATTGGCGGAATCTTACTCATCGCCAACAGTATTTACAAGGAAGCTTATCCGTTTACCTTCATCAACACGGTGTGGGTGATCATCGCCATTGCTTCACTTCTCCGAAACAAAAAGACCAATTCATGAAGAAATTCACGTGGCCATTGGTCATTATTTTTTTTGCGCTGGGTTGTGCTCAAAAACAACCTGTTGATCAATTCAAAGAACTCGATGAACTCTTTTCACAAGAATTTAAAATCAATGAACCCGGTGGATCGATCATCATTTTAAAAGATGAACAAATTGTTTTTTCCAAATCCATTGGTGTAGCAGATATCAGCACAGGCGAAGCGATCACTTCGAAAACACTTTTCAATACAGGTTCCATTTCAAAAACATTTGTCTCCAACGCTATTTTGATGTTGGCCGATGAAGGGAAACTGTCTTTGAATGATTCGCTTTACAAATACTTCCCTTCCTTCAAAAACAAATCCATCGCACAAAAAGTAAAAATCCATCACCTGCTCACACACACATCGGGCTTACCGGACAACCGAAGAGAATTTTTAGACAGCGTAGCTTTACTCACCGCTAAAGACCGGCAAAACTTCGCTCCTCTTATGCTTTGTGATTCACTGCTGTTTGAACCGGGCTCTCGCTTTGAATATTCCAATCCTGCCTTTAATGGGTTGGCACTGATTATCGAACAAGTGACCGGTAAAAAATGGCAAGAGGTAATAGTGGAAAAAATATTCAAACCCTCTTCCATGCCAACCAGCAAAATCACCGATGGGCCGTACCCGCAAGAAGGAGTGGCACACGCTTATCTCCAAATAAATGGAAAGTACGTTGAAAAAGATTTTGGTGAAGAACCTACGTTTGCCGCTGCCGGCAATGGAGGTGTTTGGAGCTCAGCTGAAGAACTTGCCAACTACGAGCTAGCAATTCGCAAATCGGTATTTCTAAATCCAGAGGTTTTGAAAAGATCGCGAACCATTACCCATTACCCAAATTGGAAGAGCGAGATTCCGGCTTTCATCGGCTATAGTTGGTTTATTGAAAAATATGATTCAATTCAATTAATTGCCCACACCGGCACACAGGGTGGCTTCTATGCCGATTATGTGAGCATACCGGAAAAGAAACTACTCTATGTCATACTTTGCAATCGTCCATTCCCGCGTGAAGCATTTCGTGAGAAAGTACTTAGCTATTTAAAATCACAGAATTGGTTATCCTCTCTTTAATTCACAAAAGTAAATTGAATATGAAAAAATTAGTAGTTGTACTTGTTACCGTGCTGATCAGTCAATTTGTATTGGCGCAATCGGGCACACCGCAAGTAAAAGAATTTGAAGCCTACGTAGAAAAAGCCCGGCTTGCCTGGCAAGTGCCCGGCATGGCAGTAGCCGTGGTGAAAGACGGTAAAGTGATTTCCATGAAAGGATACGGCCAGCGTGCGTTGGATGCTAATGATAAAGTCGACACACAAACATTGTTTGCGTGTGCCTCCACCACCAAAGCGATGACAGCTGTGTGCATGGGCATTTTAGTGGACGAGGGGAAAGTAAAATGGGATGATGCCGTTGTTCAATACTTACCGGAATTTCAACTCTACGATCCGTATGTGACACGCGAGTTAAAAATCCGCGATCTTTTTACTCACAACAGCGGTGTAGGCAATACCGATTTCTTCTGGGGTGCCATGACCATTCCGGCCAACGACATCTTACGCAAAATGAAGGAAGTGGAGCCCAGTTATTCACTACGCTCCAGTTTCATTTATCAGAACATTTTTTATCTGGCTGCGGGAAAGGTGATTGAAAAAATCTCCGGCCAAAAGTGGGAAGATTTTATCCGGGCTCGTGTATTTGCTCCGCTTAAAATGACGCGCTCCTACGCGATTTTGAAAGCAGCGCCCACCACCAATATATCCAAGCCACATTACCTCGTAAATGGAACCATCAAAGTAATTACACCCACCAATGCCGATGAAATAGGACCCGCAGGAAGTGTGAATGCTTCGATTGAAGACATGAGCAAATGGATGAATTGTATGCTGGATAGCAGCAAATATGAAGGCGGCAGATTATTAAAAACCGCTACCTGGAAAGAATTATTCAAGCCTCAAGTAACTGTGCCTGATGATCAGTTTTATCCTACCATGGTTTTAACCAAACCCAATTGGACGACTTATGGACTTGGCTGGTTTCAACACGATTACAAAGGCAAGAAAGTTAACTTTCACACCGGCAGTTTAGCAGGGCAAGTTGCCATTAACGCGCAACTGCCGGAAGCTAAATTGGGCATCTATGTGTTCGGCAATTATGATCATGCCGAAGTTCGCCATGCCTTAGTTTACAAAGCGTTTGATCTGTTTGCACTAGGCGGCAACCGCGATTGGAGCGCAGAGTTTTTAACACTTTACAAAAACATTCAAGCAGGAAATGATAAAGCTGAAAAAGATTTTGAAGCCAAGCGCGTGTTGAATACTTCGCCCAGCAAATCATTGGATGAATATGCAGGCACTTACAACGACAATCTGTATGGAGAAGTGGAAATCAAAGTAGTGAATGGCAAGCTAGAAGTAGTAGCCAATCAATTATTGAGAGCCACATTATCGCATTGGAACTACGATACCTTCCGCGGACCATACGACAAAGATTGGTATGGCACCGCCACCGCTACTTTTCAGCTAGACGTCACCGGCCAAGTGGAGAAAGTGAATTTTGAAGGAATGGAGTTTAAGAAGGAGAAAAAGTAGTAGATAAAAAGAGTCAGAAATAATCTAACTCTTTTTATTACCCTATCTCAATCACCACATCGTCTGTCAACGGGTGACCTACACACGTAAGCACGTACCCTTCGGCACGCTCGCTTTTCGATAGTCCCTCTTCTTCATCTAATTTTACCTGACCGGAAAGTGCCTTTCCGCGACAAGCGGTACACAATCCGCTTTGACAAGAATACGGCAAGTCAATGCCTTTGTCCAAAGCGGTTTCTAAGATGGTACGGTTGTGCTCCACCAGAATTTTATACTCATTTCCATCGTAGCGGATGGTCACTTCGCGCGCTTTCTTCTCGGAACTTCCGGTTGCTTCTTCTTTCTTTGCTTTATCCAACACACCGGATACAAAACTCTCTTTAAAAATCTTATCGGCAGGAATTGAATGCTCAGCCAACAGCGCCTCCACATTCTTCATCATACCTTCAGGTCCGCACATTAAATAAGTTGTCTTCTCCAATCCCCAATTTGGAATGCGCTCAAACAACTTTGTCAGCATCTCTTTATTCAGCAAACCGGAGTAACCTTGCCAATTCATCGGTGCGTTATCCAATATATGAATCACATGCAAGCGACCTTCATACGCGGTTTGAAGTTGATCAAAATGATTTTTAAAAATAATGCTGTCGATATCGCGGTTGCAATAAATCAACGAGCAGATGCTATCCGGTTCTTGATTCAGCAACGATTTAATGATCGACATCATTGGGGTAATTCCCGAACCTCCGGCAAACAAAATCAGATGACGTTTATTTTCTTTTTTGAACTCCGTAGTGAATTGCCCCATCGGCTCCATCACGCGCATCTTCGCACCAGCCTTCAGATTATCCGGGAGCCAATTTGACATCAAACCCTTATCAACGCGCTTCACACTTACCACCAAATCTTTATCTACAAAAGGCGAGCTGCACAATGAATAGGCTCTGCGCACCTCTTTGCCCTCCACCGTGGCGATTAAGGTTAAAAACTGTCCTGATTTATAATGAATAGTACCCGAAGACGGCTGCTCAAAAGCAATGGAAATGGCATCTTTCGTTTCAGCTATGATTTCCTTTACAGTAAGATCGTGATAATGAGGACCAGCGGGGGCTTCTTCCTTCTTCGCGCTTTTCTTGAATAAACCGAATGCCATACTTTTTTGGTATTAAAAACCCAAATTTACGGATAAGGTTTGATCTCTAATATTTAATTTTTGAAGCTCAAAGGCTTCTGCTGAGTCGATAAACGCTTAAAACGAAACGGAATCACAGATTCAACCAGTAGGTAAACTTAATGACCAGCGCCTGATCACTCGACTTGGAAGTGGCGGGTAGCTTACTGTCCACATAGCTGTAAACAATAAATAAATCCGAAGCCGGACGGAAACGCCACTGCAAGCGTGTATTCAGATTCAAGCTTTCATAGCGCGAGTTGGCTTGCAACACAGTGGTCAAAAATAGCTTCGTACTAAGCGTGAAATCCAACCGGGGGCGGATCAATAAAAATTCGGCATTGCCAAAATTCTCTCCCATCTGCAAACTGTTGTAATCGGCCGTCAATGAAAGGCTTCCATAGGGTTGATAACGGTAGCTGAGTGTACCGCTGTAGCTTTGCCGTTGGCCGGAATAAAATTGCCCACCGGAAGCTTGTAAGTTGTACGTAAAAAGTTTTCGAGTATTGGAGTTGTATTCAATCTGAAACTCATTCCAATGAAATGGGTCGCCCACCAATAACTCAGTACTCACTTTAGGCGACAACGGTGAAAAATTCTCCGTCAAACGCTGATAAATGTTTGAAAGTGAAAGTGAGATGTTGGACGTATTTAAAAAGTTGATGGAGAAGTCCATCGCTAGGTTCAAGTCTGTCCGAATAGAGTCCGGTATAATTGTATAATTCGTTTCAAAGCCGGAAGTCATCGTAGCTATCTTTTTACTTTTGGGGTAAGCCGTGCCTTCCACACGCCCAAATCCACTTAAGTAGCCAGGGTACACATCTAATTTAGGTACATAGCCTGTTTCTGCCACGTAGTTTTTACCCACCACATTGTTACCAAAAAATACACCCAAGTGGCGATCGCGATAACCCAGAAAAGCTCCGGCCGAATAGTTTTTATCCGAATGAAAATCATCAATGGACTGATGATAATAAAAATCGCCAAACCATTTATTGCTTTTAGTGACCAGATTGAAATCTGCCCCAAACACTCTGTTGTACAAATTCAGCACCGTGTCGTTGCCAACTTTTTTGACGAGGTCCTTCTGATAAAATTTTCCGGATTGGAAACTACCCAAACCCAGTGATTGCTTATCAACAATAAAAAAATCAATATTCGAACGCGAAAAAATCTGCCGCTGCACAATGGCCATCGAATACATTTGATCCGGCAATCCCAAAGAAGCCTTTTCTTCGGTGCGCATATTCAACAAACCTACCCGCCAGTTCTTTCCAATCTTTCCGCTAATGCGCGCTCCATATAGAATTGGCACTTGCTTAGCCGATCCCTTCGAATCTACGGCCAATCCAATTCTTCGGCTAAAGAACGGCCGCGTATCCGGATAACCCGGAGTAGAGAAAAGATCGCTGTTCTCTAAAAAGAATTGCCTTCGCTCCGGAAACTGAAATTCAAATCGTGTTAAATTGATCACCTGCTGATCTACCTCCACATTCGAGAAATCGGGATTGATGGTCAAATCCAAATTGAGTGATGGACTTAGGGCAATTTTGGCATCGCCACCAACGGTCATACTCGCGCCCACCGGTTTATTCTCCTGAATATTTTGCGAAGCGACAGTCGCCACATATGGAATCACCGAAATATTTGCACCGGCATGCGGGGCCGATGTTTCCCAATGCAGCTTGCCGGAATACGCAAATGAAGCCGGAATAAATTGGATGGGCGTGGCGATCCAACTCGACACCTGATTGCGCTTCACATCGTTTCGTAAAAAAGTTACGTTCCATTCTTTGGAGGTGTGGCTATATCGAAATGATTTTAGCGGAATGGCCAACTCAGCAATCCAGCGGTCGTGATAGCGCGTAGCGTGCGAGTACCATTTGTTATCCCAACTGTTATTAAACGAACCATCGCCATCCTGACCTCCGGCCGAAATGATTCCCTCCGACTGCACGCCAAACGGAGTGATCGTAAAATAAAATCCATTGGTATAATCATTAAAAGGATCGAAATAAATTCCGATGTTGTCATTCTTGTCCCAGTCAATATCGCGCCTCAGCGATTGCACGATGTCTGGCTTGCTGTCATCATAACACACAAACGACACATACAAAAAATGCTCGTCAAAGGTCATGCGCGCCTCCGATTGATAGGTAGGTGGCAAAGAGTCGACCGGATAATTTAAAAAGAAATTAGTTGCCACCGCTGCATTCGTCCAATCAGGCTCTTCCAGCTTCCCATCCAACTGAATTGCCCCGTGTGCCTTTACAATCTCCAGCCCCGTGCCGGGTTTGTTCTTTTTAATTTGGCCATTGGAAAAAGTGGGTATCAATCCCAATAAAAGGAAGAAAGAAAGGGAATATGAGGGAATTCGAATCATATAGAATCTGCAAAAGTAATGATCATCATGCGATCGCTAAAACCACTGGTGTAAACGCCTGAAAAAACCCAGAGGTTAGCTCCTATTTGTTAATTGCTTGTTAAGCCCAAGAAGTGATGCAATTTCTAATTCCAGCGTATATTGCTTTATCAATCTATGGAGTATCACACGTATCAGCCATCAGACTCACTCGCACCATTTATCAAATGCTATTGGTCACTGGAAGCTCCTCTTGATAACAAACCAGAGCGGCAGCGCATTGTACCCGATGGATGTATGGAGATGATTTTTCATTGTGGCGATCTCTACAAACAGTTTCTTCCTAATACAGATTTTATCATTCAGCCACGCAGTTTTCTGTTCGGACAAATTACAACTCCCCTTGAAATTGAACCAATGGGTGTATCAAACATAACTGCCGTGAGGTTTCACCCTACGGGGCATGCTGCATTTATCTCTATGGCTTCCGCAGATATGGAAAACAGAGCCGTTCCGCTCTACGAATTATTTGGCCCACCTGCCATACAATTAGAACAAACTATTTTGTCTTCACCTACACACACACATCGCATACAACTAATTGAATCATTTCTTTTAAAAAGGCTTCAACTTCTGTCAGCCAACGAAATTGCGAAAGAGAGTGTTGAATTGCTTTTTCAAATGAAAGGTCAAATTAGTGTAATCGAATTAGCCCAGCGTTTGGGAATCAGCAAAAGAAACCTCGAAAGAAGGTTTTTGCAAGAAATCGGCCTCAGCCCCAAACATCTCGCCAAAACCATACGGCTGCAAGCACTGCTAAAAATATTAAATCAAAATCATTCTGCAAGCCTCACCGAATTAGCACTTGAATGTGGATATTACGATCAAGCCCATTTCATCAAAGACTTTAAAGAATTTACAGGTCTGAGCCCCAAGCAGTTTTATGCAGACAATCTAAAGATGTCGGCTCTCTTTATCGGAACTCAATAACTGGCGCATTTTTACAATTTCTTATAGTGCATCTTTCTTCAAATTTGAGAAAAAAAAAGACTATGAATCATTACTTACGCACGTTACTCTTACTCACAGCACTCTTGTACGGTAGCAATCTGCATGCTCAGAAAAAAAATAATTTTGAATGGCTGGCGGGGACCTGGAAAATTGCTACCCCCAACGGATCCATCGTTGAGCAATGGAAATCCATCAACGACAGCACACTCTCCGGCAAAAGCTATTTTGTAAAATCTACCGGTGATACCATTCCACAGGAAATCATTGAACTTCGACTTCGAAAAGGACAGTGGGCTTATGTGCCCACGGTCAATGGTCAAAACAACAACCAGCCAACTACTTTCCAAGTTATCTTTATCGGTAAAGAAGAGTTTATCAGTAGCAATCCAGCACACGACTTCCCACAACGCATCGCTTATCGTAGAATAAAGGATCAACTATTTGCCACCATCGAAGGCATTCGAAAAGGCAAATACGCCAAGCAAAATTTCGATTTTAAAATTGAATAGTCACTTAAACTTGCGCTTGGCTATGCCTCAATAAAAGCTGATAGTTTCACCACTCAAAGCACAAGCGACAAATCCAAAAAGCCGCGTTGTTTCGTATATAGCTAAAGAATTAATAAATTTTAATACTTTTGCCTGTTGTAATTAATCTATAAACTTGGCTTTATGAACATTATTAAAGGATTGAGCAAAGGATTCGAGTCGATCATCGAATTTTCCATCTTTGCCTCCCGCTGGTTTCAAGCACCCATTTACTTAGGTCTTATTTTCGGCTCAGGGTTATACGTTTATAAATTCATTGGCGAGTTAGTCTTTTTGGCCCTCCGCATTGATGAATTTACCGAAGTGCAAGTCATGCTTTGCGTGCTAGGTTTGATTGATATTTCAATGGTCATGAACCTACTCATCATCGTAATCATCGGGGGTTATTCCATTTTCACCAGCCGTATCGATTTTGAAGGACAAGAAGATCGGCCGCAGTGGATCGACCACCTCGATGCCGATCGTCTAAAAGTAAAATTGGCTACCTCACTTGCCTCCATCTCTGGTGTACACCTACTCAAAACCTTCATCGATATCCACTCGGAAACAAATAACACCAAAGGAATTGAATCTCTCACCTATGAAATAATTATTCACATGGTGTTCATCGTATCTGCTCTTGTTCTGGCATGGATTGCTCGCATTCTCGATACCAGAGAAGAAGAAAAAGTAAAAGCAAAACCAAAAGCTAAACTACAGGCTTCCGAAGCCGACCAATAGCTAAGTTTCCTCTGCAAGAGGGCTAACCGTTTCGTGTGATGGCAAAAGAGTATGCACAACATATAAATGCCTTTAACCAAAACCTCACGATAAACACGCGCCTTCCCAAAGGTATCTCTGTACTCAACCCGTTCAAAGATCCCGTCACGGCTTACCTCACCCAGCGGTTCTACCAGAAATATTATAACGATACACAAACTCGCACACTCATCCTCGGCATCAATCCGGGGCGCCTAGGCTCCGGCCTCACGGGTGTGCCCTTCACCGATCCCATCAATCTGCAAACCTATTGCAGCATCGAAAACAAACTTCCGCAAAAGCACGAACTCTCCTCCGAGTTTATCTATAAAGTCATCACTGCCTATGGAGGCCTCACCGCATTCTATCAAAAATTCTATTTCAGCTCCATCTCACCATTGGGTTTTGTCAAAGACGGAAAAAACCTCAACTACTACGATGTCAAAGGCCTTCCCGAAAAACTCATGCCCTTCATTCTCGCTTCGTTGCGCGAGCAATTAAGTTGGGGCATCAACCGTGAAGTTGTTTTCTGTTTGGGCGAAGGAAAAAACTTCAACTTCCTCCAGCAGCTCAATGCCGAGCATCACTTCTTTCAAAACATCATCCCTCTCTCCCATCCGCGCTTCATCATGCAATACAAGCGCCCGCGGCTACATGAGTACATCAACGACTACCTCACCAAACTAAACACTGTAAAATAAATTTGGGGGCATGGCCAAGCTATGCAAGGCCACCGCGCTTTTCGCTACAAGTCCTCCCCCGCCAGCTGCCTATCGCGTATCGGGGTGCGGGCTTTCCGCTTCAATCGCTTGCCCACGCACAGCACCAAGTGCATCTGAATCGAACATACATCACTCGCTCATTTCATTACCTTTGTCACTCAACTACAATTCGTGGAGTCATCGAAAGAACAACTGAGAAAAACACTGGGCCTGCTGCAACTCGAGCGGCAAGCCGACATGGAGCAATACCATCAAAAGGTTTTACTACGCCCCTTGCACACACGCGTCAAGGAAGGCACCACATGGTATCCCGTTCGTCTCGTGAAAGATTACATCGGCACAGGTGAGCGCATCATCATCGAAATTGAACGCATCACACAAAAAGATCAGCCTCACGCCTTTCAAAGTGGCAAGCTGATCAGCGTGTTTACCAACGCCTACGGCAATGCCGAACAAGAACATCAAAACGGAGTGATCAACTATGTGCGCGATAACCTGATGGTCATCACCCTCAATGGCGATGACCTTCCCGATTGGATCGACAGCGGTTCACTTGGCATCAACGTGCTCTTTGACGAGATGAGCTACCGCGAAATGGAATATGCCGTCAAAAAAGTAATTGAAGCCGAAGACAACCGCGTGGCCGAACTGCGCGAACTGCTCTTAGGAAATCAGCCGATTAAAAATCCGCAAATCGAAGCTAACCCTATTCAATTAGAATCACCTGTACTTAACGATAGTCAACTCCAAGCAGCCCACACCATTCTTCAAAGCCACGACATCGCGTTCATCCACGGTCCGCCCGGCACCGGCAAAACCACTACGCTGGTCGAAACCATCCGGCACACCGTAAAAAGCGAAAGTCAGGTTTTAGTGTGCGCTCCGAGCAATGCCGCAGTCGATTTGCTGGTGGACAAACTCAGCGAGCGTGGACTAAATGTTCTTCGCATCGGTCACCCAGCACGTGTCACGGAGCAATCGCTGAGCAAAACACTTGATGCACGTATAGCAGAACACGATCACTTTGATGAGCTACGTGCGCTGCGAAAAAAGATGGAGCACACACGGCAGATGGCCAACAAATTCAAACGCAACTTCGGCCACTTTGAAAAAGCGGAGCGCAGAATGCTGCGTGAAGAAGCCAAACAACTCAAAGCCGATGCTGACATGCTGGAGTTTTACATCACCAACGACTTATTACAAAAAAGTGATGTCATCTGCTGCACCTTGGTAGGATCATCACATCCTGTGTTGCGCAGCCGCAAATACAAAACAGCCTTTATAGACGAAGCCGGACAAGCACTGGAGCCTGCTTGCTGGATTCCATTCTTGCGAGCCGAGCGAATCATCTTTGCGGGCGACCACATGCAATTGCCGCCAACAGTGAAATCCAACGAGGCAGCCAAAAACGGGCTGGCGGAAACGCTCTTCGAAAAAGGCATTAAAAAATTTCCTCAAAAAGCTTCGATGCTGCAAGTGCAATACCGCATGCACGAAAACATCATGCAGTTTTCATCGCATTACTTTTACAATAACGAACTGATTGCACATAGCTCGGTCAAGTCCGAACTACTTCGCCCCGACCAACAACCGGTAGAGTTTATCGACACGGCCGGTGCAGGCTACAACGAAACACAAGATCCCGAAACACTCAGCCGATTGAATAAAGAGGAAGCTGCTAAACTTATCAGTCTCGTTGAAAAATTGGTGGAAGAAATTGGAGTAGAAGAATGGATCATGCAATCCATCACATTAGGTATCATTACACCTTACCGCGCGCAAGTCGATTACCTCATTCACTTAGCTGAAAGCTCCGCCTGGCTGGAGCCGCTCAACAAATTAGTCACCATCAACACGGTAGATGCCTTTCAAGGGCAAGAGCGCGATGTGATCGCCATCAGCTTTGTCCGCAGCAATGCCAAGGGAGAAGTAGGTTTTCTTTCCGACATCCGCAGAACGAATGTAGCGATGACACGCGCACGTAAAAAACTAATCATGATTGGCGACAGCGCTACGCTCGGCTCACATCCCTTCTACACCCAATTGATCGAATATGTGCAGAGCCACAACTTTTATCGAAGTGTTTTTGAGTATTGATTGAAGCTGTACTTGTTCTCACGTAACACGAAAGTCAAACCCGCGGGCTTCAGGTAAGTGGGTGTTCTCCGACTTTAAAAGTCTGAAATAAGACCAAATTGTACTGAAACCATTCGAAAAACTCTGAATTCAGACCATCATAGTCTAAAATCGTCCGAAAAGCTCTGAATTCAGACATACATAGTCTGAAATCACCCGAAAAGCTCTGAATTCAGACATACATAGTCTAAAATCATCCGAAAAGCTCTGAATTCAGACATACATGGTCTGAAATCATCCGAAAAGCTCTGAATTCGGACATACATAGTCTGAAATCATCCGAAAAGCTCTGAATTTAGACATACATAGTCTGAAATCATCCGAAAAGCTCTGAATTCAGACATACGTAGTCCAAAATCATCCGAAAAGCTCTGAATTCAGACATACATAGTCTGAAATCATCCGAAAAGCTCTGAATTATGACCATCATAGTCTAAAATCATCCGAAAAGCTCTGAATTCAGACATACATAGTCTGAAATCATCCGAAAAGCTCTGAATTATGACCATCATAGTCTAAAATCAATCGAAAAGGTCTGAATTATGACCAACGTAGTCTGAAATCATCCTAAAAGCTTTGAAATAACATCAATTTGGGAGGTTAGAAGATTAAGCCCATCTCAATCCGTTCAAACTGGTATGGTTTTTAGACAAATTGGTCAAAAGGATCTCCGTTTCACTGCTCCTCTCACCGCTTCTGCTGTCCACGGATCTTCCGGCCAATGATGGCGTGGATACCGCATCCGCAATTCCTTGCGCACTTCATGATAGGTTGTTTGCCAAAAACTTTTCAGGTCTTGCGTTACCTGCACGGGCTTATAGCCGGGTGAGAGTAAATGCAACATAATCTTCGTGCGACCTTGATTGACAGTAGGCGTTTCGAGTAATCCAAACATTTCCTGTAATCGCACTTCCATCACCGGTGATTGTCCATCATTGAAATAGCGCAGCGCAATGTTTGAACCGCTTGGCACTTTCAAACGAGCAGGCGCCAACACATCCAACTGATTCGACAAATTCCATGGTAATAAACCACTCCGGATGGCATGCATATCCAACTTAAAAAAATCAGATCGCTTATTCACTTGAATAAGATAAGGTGCTAACCACTCATCGGCTGTTTGTAACAGATGCTCATCATCCACCATCGGCCATTCTTCCTCGGGGCGCCAGACTCGCAAACTCGATACACGCGCCTGCCAATTGATTTGCTCATCATCCCAATTCAAAATTCGCAAACCCTCTTGTCGCAAGGCATCACACAACACTTCGATTCGCTGCGTTTCTGAAATAGTAGTGGTTGGCTTTGCGCTGATTACCAACGTGCCAATTCTTTTTTCCTCTGCCGCCATGATTTGTCCACGCTCAGCATCCCATCGGATGGATTCTTTTTTTTCAGCATGCTCTTCCGCATCTGAAATATCGATTGGCGCAGCTAAAAATATTTTTCCCTCTCCTCTGCTACCGGCATCTAAGTGTGCTACACACAGCCACGATTCCCGCAAAAGCGGATCATGATCAGGCAACCGAACCATTCGGCCATTCGCTAGTTTGTAGCGCTCGCGTTGTGGCTCCACCTGCTGTGCAATTCGCTCGGGATAAGCCTCCATCAATAACTTACCAACTTCTGTATCACTTACAATACCATTGTCAGGATCTAACCTAAACATCTTTCTCCAAGAAGCAGCTAACCGTTCGATTCGCTGCATCACGTTTCGATCTGCATTTACTCGTTCACCTTTTCTCCATTTGCGAAGTGCTTCCAAACGCAAACTTAAATCGGCACCAGAATCTTTCATCAACGGATCGCGCTCTTCCAGCAAAGCAGCGACATCAGTAGCAAGTTGCTTTCCTTTTTCATCGGCTGGTGAAAGCAGCATGTGCGACAGACGTGGATGCGTTGGTAACTTGAGCATCTCTTTACCTCGTTCGGTAATGCGATCATCGCGCAAAGCACCTAGGTCATTCAATAATTCTTTCGCCTGATTGATAGTGCCTGCAGGCGGAACTGTAATCCACTTTAGTTCATTCACATTTTTGATACCCCATTGATACACCTCCAAAAGCATCGGTGCCAGATCTGCTTCCAACACTTCCGGCTGGCGATGTGGTTGAAGGTGCGCGTGTGTATTTTCTGCCCACATGCGATAGCAAACACCCGGCCCTAAGCGTCCGGCTCTTCCCGCGCGCTGATCAGCGGCATCGCGCGTTACACGAATGGTCTCCAAACGGGTGAGTCCACTGCGTGGATCAAATCTTGGCACGCGTGCATATCCCGAATCAATAACCGTAGTGATTCCTTCAATCGTCAAAGATGTTTCTGCGATAGAGGTAGCCAACACAATTTTCCGCAAGCCTTGCGGATGCGGCAGAATCGCTTCTTGCTGCTGCCTCAATGGTAAATCGCCATACAAAGGCATGATAACAGCAGGGCTCTGTTCTTGTAATAACTCCGTTGTCTTATGAATTTCTGCGGTGCCCGGTAAGAAAACCAAAACATCTCCTGATTGCTCGGTCAAAGCTTTTCGAATCACTCGGGCAGTTGCATGAGCGATGGAACTATCCTTGTCGGGAGCTTCATATTTTAATGAAACAGGATATTGTTTTCCGAGGCTTGTAACAATTGGCGCCTGATCTAAAACGGAAGAAATCTTTTCGCCATCCAAGGTGGCAGACATAATGAGGAGTCGCAAATCTTCGCGAAGTACTTGCTGACTTTGATAACAGAGCGCCAAAGCCAGATCAGCCTGAAGGCTTCTTTCATGAAACTCATCGAAGATGACTAAGCCCACATCGGACAAAGCGTTGTCGGTTTGAATCATCCGTGTCAAAATCCCTTCTGTTACCACTTCGATTCGCGTATTTTTACTCACCACATTTTCAAACCGTACACGATATCCGATGGTTTGACCCACTTCTTCACCGTGCAAATCAGATAGTCGTGCCGCTACGGATCGTGCTGCTAATCTGCGCGGCTCCAATAGAATGATTTTCTTGTTATTTAACCAAGGCTCGTGAAGTAAATGCAAGGGAAGCACGGTAGATTTTCCGGCACCGGGTGGTGCTTGCAAAATAACGATGGGATGGTGAGCGAGTTTCCCCTTCAACTCATCAACTACTTCAAGCACCGGATACGACATGCGGCAAAAGTAAGAATAAGATGCAAATGAAACTTACCGATTGGATCAATTTCAGAATTCTTATTAATTGAAGATATTTGAAACACACTTTACTTTATGGATAATCGATTCTATCAGCATTCAGAAAAATCAACACCGATTAACTTGGGGGTTGCCATTGTTCTTTCGTTTATTGTTGCCATCCTGCTTGCATACATCTACAACATACTGATCATCCATATTCCCTTCGTATACATCAATGTGTTTATAACCGCTATTTTCGCGGCTGGACTGGGATACACTTCAAAATTTATTTCTCGTTTAACAAAAATCAGAAACAACCGTCATAATTTATTGTTGGCAGGCTTAACCGGTTTCTGCGGATTCTATTTTCAATGGATAGCCTACGCTGCTTTTCTAAATACAAATAGTCTATCGTTCGGTGATTACATCAGCCATTTTAACTTTATTTATGACCCCATTGGATTTTTAATTGCAATTATCGAATTCAGCAAAGTTGGATCATGGAGTATGTTTGGCATAACGTTCAGAGATTTTCCTTTGTGGATTATCTGGACCATTGAAGCCGGCATGATTATCGGTTTTCCTATTTTCATTATGATCAAGCATCCGATTGTTCCTTTTTCTGAACAATTGGATCAATGGTATCCACGCTATAAACTGACTTATGAATTTGAAAAGATAACTATGCGAATCAAATTCAATGAAGATATGCTGTCGAATCCGGAGGCAACCATTTCAGCTTTATCGTATGGTGCTCCCGGCCGATATTCGGAAGTTCTTATCTACTATTTAAAAGACGAACAAATTCAATACCTGTCGGTTGATAATGTATTATTGGAAGATCGTGGGGGTAAAAAGGATATTGATCATGTCATTCAACTGTTAAAGATTGACACTCAAACAGCCAAAACTCTTATGGAGAAGTTCGGTAGTAAAAAAGAGTTCGCATTGAATTATTAGGCATTCCTTTTTGATCGAATATAATGGAAACCAAAGACGGCATCGCAACATTTCACGCTAAAACCAGAAGCGCCTGGAGAAAGTGGCTTCAAAAAAACAGCAGCTCCGAAAAATCGGTTTGGTTGATTATTTATCACAAAGGTAGCAAAACACCGAGTGTGTACTATCCGGAGGCAGTTGACGAAGCATTGTGTTTTGGTTGGGTGGATAGTAAACCGAATAAACGAGATCACGAAAGCTATTATCAGTTTTTCGCGAAACGTAATCTCAAAAGCAAATGGAGTAAAATCAATAAAGAAAAGGTAGAGCGATTGATGGCGGAAGGATTAATGACGCCAGCCGGAATGGAAATGATTTCACTTGCGAAGGAATTGGGTACTTGGGATGCACTCACACCCGTAGATAATCTAGAAGAACCGGATGATCTGAAAAAGGAGTTTTCAAAAAATAAAACTGCTTATAAAAACTGGCAAACTTTTCCTCCTTCCACTAAGCGCGGAATACTTGAATGGATTTTAAACGCGAAACGCCCCGAAACCAGAAGTAAACGAATTGCAGAAACTGTTTCTCTGGCAGCGCAAAACATCCGAGCCAACCAATACCGTCCTTCTTAAATCAGGTTATTCTTCCCTGATTTTGTGTACTTTTGTTGCTTAATAAACTTCGTGTGAAATCTTCTCTCTTTGCTATTTCCCCGGTAGATGGCCGTTACGCCAAAACCACCGAATCGCTTCAAAACTACTTCTCTGAATATGCACTCATCAAGTACCGTGTGCGCGTGGAAGTGGAGTATTTCATTGCGCTTTGCGAATGGCCGTTACCGGAATTAGTGGCATTTCCAAAAGAACAATTTGATGCACTGCGAAAATTGTATACAGCCTTCGATCAATCCGCTGCAGAAAAGATTAAAGAGATCGAAAAGACAACCAACCACGATGTAAAGGCAGTTGAGTATTTCTTGAAAAATGAATTTGATCGTTTAGGACTCGCTTCGTTCAAAGAATTTATTCACTTCGGACTTACCTCGCAAGATATCAACAATACAGCAACACCTTTATTGCTGAAAGAGTTTTTAGATGACGTGTACGCACCTTCTCTTCTCCAACTTATTTCACTGTTAGAAAAAAATGTGGCTGACTGGAAGGACATTGCGATGCTGGCGAAAACGCATGGCCAACCTGCCTCTCCGACCCGATTAGGTAAAGAAATCGAAGTATTCACCGCTCGATTGAAACAACAACTAGAGTTATTGAGTCATATTCCTCACTCGGCTAAATTTGGCGGAGCTACCGGAAATTTAAACGCACATGCAATCGCTTATCCAAACATTGACTGGAGTGCATTTGCATCTCAATTTGTCAACAGTACTCTTCAGTTAAAGCGTAGTTCACCTACGACCCAAATCGAGCACTATGATAACATGGCTGCGCTGTTTGATAACTTGAAACGCATCAACACGATTTTTGTGGAT
The DNA here is from genome assembly GCA_016191555.1 of Bacteroidota bacterium. Classification (GTDB taxonomy): domain Bacteria; phylum Bacteroidota; class Bacteroidia; order Cytophagales; family Cyclobacteriaceae; genus ELB16-189. The sequence goes on along the minus strand of JACPVX010000044.1, from coordinate 128,380 downwards.
TACAGCAGGGATGTATGGCAGTACATCTCCATGAATTATTTCAAACAAAAAATTAAAGAAGGCGAAGTGGGCTCGTCTGCTATGCCGCACAAAGTGAATCCCATCGACTTTGAAAATGCCGAAGGTAACTTAGGCTTGGCCAATGCCTTGTTTGAGCATCTCTCAGCTAAGCTTCCTATTTCTAGATTACAGCGTGACCTGACTGACTCCACCGTTTTGCGAAACATTGGTGTACCGATGGCGCACACGATCATTGCTTTCAAATCGTTGGAAAAAGGAATTAGCAAATTAGAATTAAATCAATCTGCGATCGACAAAGACCTAGATGATAATTGGGCTGTGGTAGCCGAAGCCATTCAAACTATCTTACGAAAAGAAGGCTATCCAAATCCGTATGAAGCATTGAAGGGACTGACAAGAAAGAATGAAAAAATCACTCAACAAACATTGGCTGATTTTATTGATACGCTGGCAGTGAGCGATGCTCTCAAAGCAACGCTGAAAAAAATTACACCATTTAATTATACCGGACTTTAATCTGCGTCCGGAGTGTACAGCAAAGTACTCGAAGCAAAATCATACAATGTCAATCTCCGCAGATTGAAGTAGGATGTCCAGTAAGAGCGCAATGCCTCTAGGTAACTTCTTCTGGCAGCGTCCTTTTCGGTTAAGGCGATATTCAAATTCGTGATATCAATCTTCCCAATCAAGTATCGGTTTTGCGCCACGTTGTATCGCTCACGCGCCACCTCATCCGACTTCTTCGTAATCTCTATTTGCAACCGAAGTAATTCAAACTGTCTAACCTGCGTGATGATCTCCTGCTCCGCATTGATTTCATCTTGTGCAATGGTGTAATCGTTCAGCTTCTTGTTGGCCAAGGCTGTCTGCATAGTGGCCTTATTGCGTCCCCAATTTAAAATGGGTACACTGAATCCGACATTGATCTGTTGCTGCTCTTGCGGGCTCCGATAAAGATCACTAACCATCGCACCAGAGTTGTTTAATCCATAAGAGGCCGTCAAAGATGCATTTTGCAGACGACTGGCTTTCGCTCGCGCCACTTCGCTCTCTGCTTCAATTCGCCTTCGCTCAAAAGAAATGTAAGCAGCCCGGTTCTTCCGTGCGTATTGCAATGCCTCCTCCAAATTGACTGCAAACAATGGTATCTCCTCCGGTAAGACCAATTGAAATTCCTCATCGTCCTTCAAGCCCAGATATATTCGTAATGAAAGGCTCGCATTCTGAATGTTAATTTTTGCTTGCGCCACATCCTGCTTCGATTTGAGCAACTGCAATTCTACTTGCAGTAATTTATCTTGCGAAGTGGTACCGATGTTGTAGCGGCCTTGTTCAATTTTATATATGGTGTCATTATTGGCAAGGTTAAACTTAGCGATCTGCTCATCGATCTGTGCGCTGATTACGCGAAAGAAAAAGTCAGAGGCGTTCTGTGAAATAAACTCCAGTTGCTCTACATACTCACGCTTCGATTCCTCAAATTTTAATGGTAATGTTTTGCGATCCCACTTGTAACTATTGTAGGCATAGAGCGGCTGATCCAACCGCACATTGAAAATGTTTCCACTCCACAACTCCGATTTCAGCGCGTTGTCAGTGAAAAAATTAAAGTTCGTGTTGGCTGAAATCGTTCCGCCCGTCCAACGCAGTGGCTGTTGCAAACCAAGATTTGCAAACGAGTTGGTTTGGTTGATGGGTTTAAATAATTTAGTCCCATCCGGTTGAATAATCTGTTGAAAGTTTAAACTATAGCTTGGCGCGTTTCCACTGATCGCCAGCTGTGGGTTATAGCGTGCCCTGAAAGTACGATACTCCCAATATCGTGTCTCTTTGGTGGTAGCGACTCGCTTCGAGGCCGGTGATTGCGCCCGTGCGCGTTCAATCACTTCATTCAGTGTAAATTTATTCTGCCCGAAAGCGGCTACACTTAGCAGGCAACAAAATAAAAAAGTATATGTCTTACTCATATCGTAACGATGCAATAGGGTCTTGTGCGGCAGCTCTGCGTGCAGGTGCAATGCCAAAAATTAAACCAACCGTGGCGGCCACACCGAAGGATAAAACAATTGATGCAAAACTGATGATCGTAGGGATGCCGGCAAAAGAAGAAACAAGGTAGGCGAACAACACACCTAAAATCACACCAATAATTCCTCCGCTTACGCTGATCATGATGGCTTCAAACAAAAATTGTTGTACCACATCGCTTTTCTGTGCACCAATGGCGAGGCGCAAACCAATTTCCTTGATGCGTTCTAAAACCGAGGCAAGCATGATGTTCATAATACCAATACCACCTACTAGCAAGGAAATCCCTGCAATCGCCCCGAGCACATAATTGAAAATATCATTGGTACGCTGCTGTTGCTTCAGTAATAACTCAGGTATTTCAATTTCGTAGTCTACTACATCAAAATGTCTGCGCTTGAGCATGCGTGAAATTATTTCAGCCGTTGCCTGAAGCTTTTCGGTTTTATCAACTTGCAATACCAATCGATCTAATTGGTGATAATTTTTCTTTTCAGCTTCGTTTTCCGAAGTAGAATTGTTTTGGCCGTTATTAAAACTAAAGCCTCGACTATTCTGTGCAGCTAATCGTATTGCCTCGGCTGTAATCAGATCGCGGTTGCGATAGCGAACCAGTACACTTTGCAGCGGAATGTACACATCCATGTTAAAATCGCGAATACCCAATTTGCTGATACTGGCCTGCGATACTACTCGTTCGCTCATCACACCTACAATCGTGAGCCAATGGGTGCCCACCTTCATACTTTTTCCAATCGGGTTTTCCGTTGGGAAAAATCGACTCTTCAAGGCTGATCCGATAATGCAAACAGGCGCACCAAACTTCAATTGCTCTTCATTAAATATAGTGCCTTCTGAAAGTTTGAAATCATAAATAGCAAAGTAAGCTGGCTCTACTCCCACCAATTTTGCAGATCTTCTAAATCCATTTCGGATCACATAAGTATCTAAAATAATCTCGGGGCTTATTTGCGTTAAATCGGGAAGAATACTTTTAATACTTTCCACATCGCGGACTGTTAATCCGGGCGAGAATTTTTTCTGCTCTTTCTTACCAACCTTCTCGCTGATCTTCTCTTCCTTCTGCTCGATGATGGGCTTGATGACAATATTATTGACACCTACTAATTTGATTTGGTTTAATATTTCTTGCTGGGCTCCATTACCGATAGCCAGCATCGCGATAACTGCGGCTACTCCAAAAATAATTCCAAGTGCTGTCAATAGTGACCGCAAACGGTTAGCAATTACAGCATCAATCGCAATGTAGAGATTAGCCAATACACGGGCGCTGAAAAGGTTTTTCATGCAACGTTTATTTAAACAAGTTAAATAGTCGGCTTCGTTGCTTGGGTAGAATCTTTGGGAGCCTCCTTCACTTCCTTCTTTCTCCGTTTCCCGTTCTGTTGTGGAAGTAATTTCACTTCCTCATTTTCCATTCCTGCAGGAACAGAGAGAAATACCTTTTCATTAGGTAGTAAACCTGCCGTGATCACAGCTTCATTCGAATTTGTTTCGCCTACTACCACTTCTTGCTTGCTCGTTTTTATTCCTTCCTTTTTGAAGACATAGGTGATCGAATCGTTTTGTGTATGCAAACTTTCCAGAGGAACGAAAACTACATCATTTAATATCTGTGCAATGATCCTATTGCTCGTGGTCATGGATGGACGAAGTGAGGCATCCGTTCCATCTATTTCTACTAATACCTCAAAAACCTTTGCGTCTGAATTAGGACGTTGTTCACCTACGTTTGCCACTTTGGTAACAACTCCTTTCAATTTTTTATCAGGGTCAGAATCCAAACCAATCAACACTTTTTGTCCAGGCTTCACCTTGCGCACATCTACTTCATTCACGAATGTTTTGGATTGCATTTTCGTAAGATCCGGCAGGGTAGCAACCGTAGGCTCCCACATACCAATCCGTGACCCTGCTTTGATGGGTTTACCATCCCACCCTTTCTCATAAATCACCATTCCGTCTTCAGGCGCCATTACATTAAATGATTCCAGCGTCTTACTCATACCATCAAAATCACCTCTTACTTTTCGCAACTCAGCTTCCACTTCGCGCATCTTTTCTACATTCTGATTGCGCTTAATTTTATAATTTTCTAAAGCTTGTTCGTAGGCACGATTGGCCTTGTCGAGATTAATTTCAGCTTGTTTAATAGTGGCTGGTGGTTCAAACTTCGATTGTTGAAGGATTATTTCCTTTTCTTCGGCACCGTATTTTAAGTTGATCAGCTCATCACGAGCCTGGCGCATTTGAAGGGTTGTATCCAATTGCGTTTGCACGAACTTGGAATTCGCTTTCTCGAAGTCGATTTGCTTTTGATTGAATTTAGTTTGAAACTCTGATCGATCGAGCGTAGCCACCCAGTCGCCTTTCTTCACCACCGTACCTTCATCGACAATATTTTGAAGGGTCACTTCCCAGATTTGAAATTGGCGGACACTACCCGGACCCATGATCTTCACTGAATTTTTAGCTTCAAGCTCACCCGTAGTTTCTACCTCTAATCGAAATTCACCTTTCTTCACTAGAGCAACTATATCAGAGGCACCAGTGGCCTTCGTACGGTTAAAAATAAAAAAGCCGGCAAGCAACACAACAACAATACCTGCGGCTATCACGTAATTTCTCTTCATATCGAACGGTTTGGGTATTTGTTACTACTGCAATCCTTGCTAAAAGGTTACAAGAAACGATGTGGATAGCAAATTATTTTCCATCCGTTTCTCGGAATTAACAAGTCATTAGCAAATAGATGGAATAAATGAACAAATAGTTCTATCGAATCTCTTCTCCGGGGCGGGTCTTCCAGCGCTCGTGCATCCACACCCATTGTTCCGGATGATCACGTACAATCTTTTCCGTGAAGTCAGTGAATAGTTGCGTATTGACAACCAAATCGGTCTCATCGTCTCCCGAAATTACCAAAGGAATTTCCGGCAGGATATGCATTTGTTGTTGTCCATTCTCATCTAAAAAAATATAAGTAGGCACAACAGCAGCCCCCGTGCGCAAGGCTAAGACGGTAGCGCCAATCGGTGTAGCGGCTTGCATACCGAAAAAATTAACAAACCGGCTTTTCACTTTTGTATCCTGATCGATCAAAATTGCAATAGATCCGCCAGACTTCAATACTTTGAATAATCGCACGCTCTCTTTACCACGCTCAATGGCAATGGCTCCGAATGCATTCCGGTACTCCCAAAGAAGCGCGTTCAAACGCTCGTCTTTTAATGCCGTGCCTACAATATTGGGGTTAAGGCCACGCAAGGCCATGTTGGTAATTTGCAAATCAAATGCACCTAAATGCGAGGTCAAAAACATCACGCCCTTTCCTTTCGCATGGGCCTTTTCATAATTCTCTATTCCATGCGTAGTTAAAAACTTCTCCAGATCAGTCAGCGTTTTTACTTTGAGCGAGCGCAAAATATCTCCGGCATTCTTCCCTAACATTACAAACATCTCTTTGCTCAAGTCGATAATCTCACGCGGTGACTTTTCACGACCGAATGCAAGGCCTAAATGGAAGATTGCACGCTCACGCGGCTTTGGCGAAAATGCGTAGGCTACTTTGCCCAAGAAGCCGCAGAACGCTAACCACATTTTGCGTGGCAAAAGATTAGAGGTAAAAATCAAAAACCGAATAAAGTAATAAAGGCTGGTATATTTGATTTCTTTCCGAAGAGGTCGCTTTTCCATGGACTGCAAAGATACGAGTAGGATTTGTAAATTTAACTAGGAATGAGCAACGAATCTAGTCATCACCATTGAAGATATTACCTATGAAAAAGCTGATTATCATTCGCCATGCCAAATCAAGTTGGGAAGATCCATCATTGGATGACTTTGATCGCCAACTCAACAAACGCGGTGAGAAAGATGCGCCTCGTATGGGCAAATTGCTTCGTGAAATGAAGATCACACCCGACAATGTGATTTCAAGCCCCGCGGTTCGAGCGATGGAAACCTGCAAGCATATCTCCAAAAAATTAGATTTTTCACCCAACAAAGTCCTCATTGATCAAAGGCTCTATCATGCAGAGAAAGAATTGATCCTACAGGTTGTGCAAGAAATTCCAGATCGTAAAAACGATCACGAAGAAATCGCTTTACTGTTTGGTCACAATCCCGGACTGACTGAATTTGTAAATGCTATTTCTAATGAAGCCATCGTGAATATTCCTACATGTGGTGTTGTCGTAATTTCATTTTCGCATGCACGGTGGTGCGATGCGCAATTTGGAAGTGGTAAAATGGAATGGTTTCATTATCCGAAAAAGGTCGATTAAGTCAATCAAAAATAATAACGCCAATTAAAAATCAAACGTGCCGATACATACCAGATTGGTTTTAAATCGAGTTCAGTTTGATTTGCAGGTGTAACGGTAGACATTTTGAAAGGCGTATCCACACCAAAAGAAAACTGCAACTTGAGTGCAGAACTTTGCGACTGTGAAAACGATCGAACAGGTTGGTATTCCAAAAATGGAAAGTCATATTTGATCGACTTATAGGTTACGATAGCGAGTGTATTTGGACTGGTGGGAACGAACAAAGCATCGGCAGTGCCACCCAGTCCGTAAATAGATAATCCAACTTCCCGACCTAAAATAAATTGAAACCGGCCGATGGGGGTGGCAAATCGCGATTGCCACCCAATCACACCACCGTTAACTGCCTCCACTCCAATTTTTTGAAATGCTTTTGGATGTGTGAACCCGAGGATGGGACCGGCCAGCAATAAATCGCCAGGCACTAACCAAAAGGGAAAGCGAAGCCTAACGCTATAAGCCGATCGTCCCGGAATAATCGAAGTGATACTATTAGCTTGATAATTGGGATCATTGTTTGAAAACTGCGTAGAGGAAGGTGAATCTTGTCGCCACCCGGCTTGAAAAAAAACCAATCCGTCACCAGTTTGATTCAGCACGCCTTCCAATCCATATCCGATCATTACATCCGCCTCCAGGCCGGCAACACTACCTGGCACTTCTTGCCCCTGCGCAAATCCACCACGAATAGACGAAACATTCACGGAAGTAGAAAGTCCCAGAAATAAACCCAACTCAGATCGAAACCGAGGTAGCTCGCCCAGGCCCGAACCTAAGCCTGGAACTGGAGTTTTCATTAGCACCTCTTTCACCAGATCAAAATCAAGTTTGCCATTAGGTAAAAGGGCGCTCTTACAAATATCCAATGTGTCGGGTCGCAATTTTACACTTATCCAATCGGCATTAGGCTTTGTCGCATTGCCCTCAGCTGCATTGATCAATTGTTGCAAACTCAACTTAACTGCTTCTGCTGCAAAATCTGCATCCTCCTCACGCATGTATGCATCTCCTTTTGCCACCCGTTTTGTTCCTTCCCATGTGATTACTTCTAAGCCGCGCTCATTGTAATAATCGTGTGTGCCTTTGCGAAGTGAAGCATTGCCCCATGTACCTGCAATGTGACCGGCAGAAAACATGTCCTGCAAAAAATGAATAGCAAAAGCTTCATCGGCAAGCGCTGCTAAAGCGAGTGAAGGTTTTTGTTCGACAGGTGTGGTGTTTGCTGAATAGAGAGCTGCTTTTCGAAGAGCGAGTGTGTGAAACCATGCATAGGCTGCAATGGCATTGAGGTCTACGCTATCGCGCAAGCTGTTGGCTAAAAATTCTTCGGCACGTTCACTGGAGGTTCTTCGCGAAAGTAAAAAATGAACATTATTCGAACCCGCCCGCGTGGCGTAATCAATATCAGCATGTTGCAATTTGATGTCCGAATCGCGCAAAGCATTAACTAATTGACTGGCATTTTTCGATTTTGCTAAATCCGCTTCGAGACGAAAAGTGATTTCGGCCACTCGTAAAATCCAATCGCTATATAAAACGGTGTTTAGCATGGCCTCCGGAGAACAACTGTGGTCTCCGGCAATACCCATCCACGAAGCATAATCCAATTGTTGTGGGCGAAGCGGTGGATGTAAGTCAAACAAATCAGATGTTAATCGATTTTCGTGACCTAGGCGTGCTTCTGCCCATAGGCGCTCTAAAACAATACGTTGTGGTTCAGACAATTTTTGAATGGCTAATATGGCTATTCTGCGATGCTCAGGATAAACCCAGGCAACTGCTTGTTGTAAACTGAATAGACACAAAGAAACAATGAGTAGGTATCGTAGCTTCATAGTCGTATCTGACCATTCAATATACTACTAATGAAGGTGGACGTACAATTAAATCTGAACTTTTGATTCTTAAATTTTGATTGTATTGGGTTTGCCAAAAACTAGAACTCCAATCGGATTTAGGAAAATATACTAGCCGGAATTCAATGGTTCCAAAAATTAAGTTTTCATTTCGCATGCGAATGCCTGAGCTAAGCGCGAATGCAGTACCTGAGACGGTGGTGCATTCCTTACAATCCAAAGTTACCACATCTGTACCCAGAAAAGGTGCTAAACGAAAGCCGAGTATGCTCCATGGTGTATATAAAGTTGATTCAACTTTCAGTTGGAATTTCTGAGTTCCTTGGGCTAAAGGAGTAATGAATCCTTCCAGATCATTTCTGGCAATTGTGGTGTAACCGGAAAGGGTGCGCTGAAATAGAGTGGTATAACTGCCACTCACCAAAGTTCGAACTTTATATTTTCTAAGTCTGTAAGCAGGCGTATAATACGACATACGTGCATTGAATACACCATCCTGCAAAATGCTTTTCTTAATAAATGCTCCGGTTTGCAAATCTAAACGAAAAATACTTCCAACTTTATTTACCCACGAATACATGAGTTTGACACCCGTATAAGCTCGTTCACTTCCATACTGTGAGGCAAGCCCTCCTGTGAACGAAAGCGATAATCCAAAGGGCACGTCTTCGGTTCTACCAAAGCCTAAAACGAATCTTGTTTTATAAAACTCCTGACGATACAAGGTAAACTCAGACAAGTACGCGACCACACGCACACTGCGCGATGCATCTGGTAATTCTAACTCGCGGTGTTGATCAAATACGCTGCCATCAAAGTATCGCACAGCCAGAAAATACCTGAATACGTTTACTCTTTTCGGATAGATTCCAAAATTATAACCGGTCCATAAGTCTACCTGATTATATTGATACTGAGTAAATACGCTATCAGGCTTTCTAAAAACATTTTGAGACTTATTACTACTGATATCTACGCCTCCAGCAAATCGAGTATATGAAGATACGAGCGGACGGTTTAATCGAAAAAAGTAAGAGTATTCATTTTCAGCTCCGTATAAAATTCCTGATTTCATTTGTGTATACCCTATTTCCAAATCCGTAAGAGATCCAAAAACACTACTCTTCCGATAGAATGTAGCAAAACCAAAGGCAGGGTTTCGGTTGGGGTCGTTCAACAAAGCCATTTGAATTCGCTGGCCGCGGCCTAAAAAATTATTATCGTACATACTTACCTGAGGTGCACGTGGTAAATCGCCTTCTATGTTAATACCTCCACTAAAAACGTCACGCGTAATAACCGTGATATCAACCGAGTCTGAGTTTGCAGAAACGGGTGTTACCAAAATTCGATCATCCAATAAAAAATCGCGATCACGTAAGTAGCGCTCATTATCGGCTAGTAAGTAAGGATTCACACGCATGTTTTCTCGAAAGAACAAGTGCTTACGCAAAGTAGATTCGCGTGTAGCCGCATGTAGGTCGTTCGCAAATTCACTAATAGCTGAATTGATTTTCCTGGTGCTATCATAAATGGACTTCTCAAATCCGATTTGCTGGAAATAGATGTAACGAATCACCTTGCCTTCATAAGGCAAAAAAGGATCGGAATTCTTTGCATTTAAAATCGTATCCGTGGGTGTGGTGGTAATCAATTTCATGCCCCGCTGATACGCTCGGGCAATAGGGCTTGCCTTTACAGAATCTTTGGACTGGGCGAATGAAGATTCTGATCCAATGCAGACAAGAATGAAAATTATTAATTGCTGAATGGATACACTCGGTTGAAGCGTATTTCTATTTCTTGATAGTAACGCCAGAATGCACTTGCGTAATGACTTCACACAGAAGATTAATATACGGGTCAACTGATTTCAAAATTGCAGTCGTTGCGCTATAAGATGTATTCGCTCAAGTCCTTATTTTTTATTAACCCATTTAGTTTTTCTTTCACCATCTCTTTGGAGATAATGAGTGACGCTGGCGGTTTAATTTTATCTGGCACATCGAATAAAAACTCATTTAATAACTTACTCATCACCGTGTGTAAGCGTCTTGCTCCAATGTTTTCAATTTCGGCATTAATATCAAAAGCTGTTTGGGCAATCTCGTTGATCGCTTCTTCTTCAAATACTATCGACACATTTTCCGCTTGAAACAATGCCTCGTATTGTTTGGTCAATGCATTTTTGGGTTCTGTTAAGATACTAACAAAGTCCTTTTGCGTAAGATTGTTTAATTCCACCCGAATTGGAAATCGACCTTGCAGTTCGGGAATTAGATCAGATGGTTTTGAAATATGAAAAGCCCCGGCTGCCACAAACAAAACATGGTCTGTTTTGATTGAGCCATATTTTGTGTTGACAGTACTGCCTTCTACAATTGGTAGCAAGTCGCGCTGCACACCCTCACGGCTCACATCCGGCCCGCCTCCGCCCTTCTTGCCCGAACCAGAAGCTATTTTATCAATCTCATCAATAAAGATGATACCGGCATCTTCGGCTTTGCGAATAGCTTCTTCCTTCACCTCATCCATATCAATCAACTTAGCAGCTTCTTCTTCCATTAGAATCTTTCGAGCTTCAGCCACCGTTACCTTGCGCTTTTTCGCTTTCTTGGGCATCATGCCACTGAGCATCTCTTGCAGGTTCATCATTGAAACCTCATCCATCATGCCTGCACCAATCATACCTACACCATGTGCTCCACTCTGTTTGATATCAATTTCAATTTTCCGTTCCTCCAGTTCCCCATTTTTAATTTTCTCGCGAAATAAATTGCGCGTTCTTTCATTTAATTCAACATCTGATGAAGGCACTTCTTCTGTGTCACCATTAGGCAATTGAAATCCAGTAGATTTGCGCATGGGCGGGATTAATGCATCTAAAATGATCTCTTCCACAGTTACGGCTGCCTTCTCCTTTACCTCTTCTTTCTTGCGGGCCTTTACCATATTGACCGATTGTTCCACCAAATCACGCACCATACTTTCTACATCACGCCCCACGTAACCCACTTCTGTAAACTTCGATGCTTCAACTTTTACAAAAGGAGCATCAGCAATCTTTGCCAGCCTGCGCGCAATCTCCGTCTTGCCCACCCCGGTCGCACCAATCATAAGAATGTTATTGGGAATAATATCGTTCTTGATGTCTGTTTGCACATTCATTCTTCTCCATCTGTTTCGCAAAGCAATGGCAACGTTGCGTTTGGCGTCACGCTGGCCGATAATGTATTTGTCCAATTCCTTTACAATCTCCTGCGGTGTCAATCCTTCTATTTTTTTCATTCTTCGCGTTAATGATGAACTGTAAAGGTAGAACCAAATGAAGAAATGAAAAAGGATTTTAAACGGAGTCTTTTTGACTCCTAATAACCCTGAAATTAGGAAGCACTAACATTAGAACTTATAATTGTACCCAAGCCGGACGACTTGTGTCTCGTAGTAATCTGTGCTGGTATAATTAAATCCCTGACCTTGAACTTGCTTTTTTATAATTAACGAATTCAATAAATCAGTAGCATTTAAAAACAGTTCACCTTTGCCTTTTTGTATCGACTTTTTTGCGCCTGCATCGATTGTAAATCGGGCTGCTATGGTACCTTGCGGAATAATATCCGGAGCTTGATAGATAGCAGTGATCTGAGCCTCCACTCCATTCGACAATCGAAACTGATTATTGACCTTCACATTTCCTGAAAAGAGTTCTTGCTTCTCTGCCGAGAAAGTATTGGTTGCAGGATACAGATTCAACACTGAAAAAGCATTGATCTGATTGTGGTATCCATTCATGTTAATGCTAAATGAATAATGTGTTGATATCTCTTGATTGATCACTACTTCCAAGCCTGTGTTGTAACTTTTACCTGCATTCTGAAAGATTGCATAAATCAATGGGCTAGAACCTACGGTACTCGAAATGCGCGTGATCGTGCCATCGGCAAACCGATGATAAGCCGCAGCGTAGATATATCCCTTCAAACCGCTGGACTTATAACCTAGCTCTACCGCGTTGGTAAACTGTGGGCGCAAACCGGGATTTCCTACCTTAATAATTTCGGCATCATCATACTTTGGAAAAATACGAATATCTACTTCGTTCGGACGATCGACTCTGCGATTAAAAAACACCGACAACTTCTCACGATCATTTAATTTGTAAGCAAAGCGAACACTTGGGAAAGGCTGTGTATAATCATAGCCACTGGTTTTGTACACCGGATGGTTCGGACCCACTTCATAATCGATGCGCACATACTCCATTCGCAAACCAATCTCCGCTTCTACTTTTTTACTTTCGTAGATATAATTTCCATACACAGCAGGAATGAGTTCTTTATAAGTAGCCACTCCTCCGGCATTAACATCCAAGGGTGAATTAAGCCCAGGAATGAAAAGCATATTGGTGGGAATATCGCGGTTACGCAATTTTACCCCTGTCTCTAAACGACCATATCGAAGCGGTCGGATGTAGTCGATATTAAGATCATAAACCGATTCATCCGAGATTAATTTGAAAGCATCCAATCCGGTATAAGTTGGAAGAATATTGGTGAAATTATAACGCTCATCTTCTCGATGAAACGTGTAGTTGAATCCTACATTCAATAAGCGCCCCGCTTCTTTAAACTTATGCTGATAAGCGGCTGTCGCCATGATGGTCGTCTTCAATTCGTCTTCCAAAAATTGCCACAAACGCAATCGTTCACCTGTCTTTCCATTAAAGAATGGCTCGTCTCCATTATCGATAATCTGCTCGCTGCCAAACAACCCTGAAATAGTAAGCGTATTAGCATCATTCATCGTCCAGTCGATACCCGCTTTTAGTGTAGTAAAAGCTGTATTTCGATTCCGCTTCGTCTGTTGACTGATGATCGTTCCGTCTGTATAGGTACGTGTTACAAATTCATTTTTGTTGAGTGTTTCCGTGTACAGATAATCTCCTTGAAAGAAAGCATTGATTTTATGTTTCCGATAATTAAGTGACAGTGAAGGATTAATTTTAGGAGTAGCCTGATACTGCGGACGAATGGTGGGAAGATTATCCTGCCGAACCCATAATGCGCCAAGCCCAACCGCAAAGCCTACCTTGCCATTGAATCCTTCGTGTGTATTTTTCTTATAAATGATGTTAATGATACCCGCGTTGCCGTTGGCATCATACTTTGCAGAGGGATTGTTAATAATTTCAATCTTCTCGATGGCAGAAGCGGGCAAGTTATCCAATCCAGATTGGCTGCCGAAACCAGTCAATGCCGTTTGCTTACCATCAATCAGCATCACCACTTTATCATTGCCGCGCAATTGTACTTTCCCATCTTGCACCGTTACACCCGGCAAGTTTTGCATCGCTTGCAATACCGAGCCACCGCTTTGGCTGAGATTATCGGTCACTGAAAAAACTTTTCGATCCAGTTTCTCATTTACTGCATCTTGTTGGCCAGTAGCTACTACTTCGTTCAATATCTTCGCATCTTCTTCCAGTGAAACGGAGGCTACATCTAAATATTCCGTAAGGCTACCCACATAAAGCGGCTGCTTCTTCGTGTTGTATCCTATAAATGAAAATTCAAGCAGATAATTACCGGGCTTGATGTTGGTGAGTAGAAAACGGCCTTCCTCATTTGTAACGGCACCTGTCACAAAAGTAGAGTCGATTTCTTTTTTTAAAACTACGTTTACGTACGAGAGATTGCTCGACTTATCTTTGACAATACCCGAAATAGTAACTGACTTGATCTGACCATGGGAAATCAGCGCAGGCGCCAAAAAGAAAACAATTAATAAATAGCGCATATCGATAGTCGGATCAATCTAATCTTAGACAAACAAAACTATCGTTTTATTCCGCGATCAATACAAATAATCAATATGCGGTCGTTTTACGATTTCTGTTCTGCCAAACTAAACTCCATCGGCTTCTCTACCTTTTCTTTCAATAACGCAATCTTCAGCACTTGCTCTACTGAATCCACGTAATGGAAAGTCAATCCTTTGATGTAGTTTTTTTCTATTTCGGCAATATCGCGTTGGTTGCGAGCACTTAAAATAATCTCTTTGATTCCGCTTCGCTTGGCAGCCAGAATTTTTTCTTTGATGCCACCTACCGGCAATACTTTACCACGCAACGTAATTTCACCCGTCATCGCGAGATTGGATTTTACTTTGCGCTGTGTAAAGATCGAAGCTAAGGAAGTCAACATGGTAATACCTGCCGAAGGTCCATCTTTCGGCACAGCTCCAGCCGGCACGTGAATGTGCAAATCGTATTGCTGAAACACGCGATGATCAATGCCCAACGACTCCGCATTTGATTTCAAATACGACAATGCAGCCATGGCCGATTCTTTCATCACATCACCCAACTGACCGGAAATCGTGAGTGCTCCTTTGCCTTTGCTTAAACTTGATTCTATAAAAAGTATATCACCACCAACTTGTGTCCAGGCTAAACCCGTAACAACACCCGCAATGTCATTCCCTTGATACAATTCCTCATCAAATATTTCTGCACCTAATGCCTTTACGACAAACGGAGGTATAATTTCCTTTTCAAACTCTTCGTCCATCGCTTTTGATTTGGCTATGCTGCGCACCACTGATCCAATCTTGCGTTCTAAACTGCGAACGCCTGATTCGCGGGTATAACTTTCAATCACTTTCAGCAAAGCTTCTTTTGTAAACTTCACTTCGGTTACACCAAGACCATGTTCCTTCAATTGCTTCGGCACTAAATGCTTCACGGCTATCTGCAACTTCTCTTCTACCGTATAGCCTGTCAATTCAATAATTTCCATCCGATCGCGCAAAGCAGGTTGTATGGTATCCAATGAATTAGCAGTTGCAATAAAAAGCACTTTCGATAAATCGTATTCTACCTCGAGGTAGTTATCGCCAAAAGCGTTGTTCTGTTCGGGGTCTAATACTTCCAGCAAAGCAGACGATGGATCACCTCGAAACTCGGAACGCACTTTATCTATTTCATCTAACACAAAAACCGGATTCGATGATTTTGCTTTCTTCAAGTTGGCCAGAATTTTTCCTGGCATCGCACCGATATATGTTTTCCGATGTCCTCGAATTTCGGCTTCATCATGCACACCACCCAAAGACATGCGTACATAGTTTCTTCCCAATGCTTTAGCGATGGATTTACCCAACGAAGTCTTTCCCACACCCGGAGGACCATACAAGCAGAGGATGGGTCCCTTCATGTCTTGCTTCAACTTGAGCACCGCCAAGTATTCAATGATTCTGTTCTTTACTTTCTCTAAGCCAAAGTGATCTTTGTCTAACACCTTTCGTGCATTCTTCAGATCGAAATTGTCGGTTGTATAATCTTCCCAAGGCAAGTCAAGCATGAACTCAGCATAGTTCATCGCGATCGGAAAATCAGGAGCTTGCGGATTGGTGCGTTGCAGTTTGTCCAACTCTTTTGCAAAGTGTTCGGCTGCCTGCTTCGACCATTTTTTCTCTGTTCCACGTTTACGCAATTTTTCAATCTCCTTGTCCGGGCCATCAAAGCCCAACTCATCTTGCAATACTTTTATCTGCTGACGCAAAAAATAATCGCGTTGCTGTTGATCTATGTCGGTATGTACTTTCTTCTGAATTTCGTGCTTGATCTCCAGCATCTGAATTTCCTTCAGCATGTATTGCAGCAACAGCGTGCCGCGGTCGATGATGTTGTTTACTTCTAATATCTTCTGTTTATCTGCTACATCTACATTGAGATTTGAAGCAATAAAGTGCACCAGAAAAGCGGTGCTTTGAATGTTATCCAATGCTAGTTGCGCCTCTTGTGGAATCTCGGGATTCAGCTTTAGAATTTTAGAAGCGGCATCTTTCAACGATTGAACCAAAGCGGCAACTTCCTTACCGGAAAGATCCAAAGGCACTTCGGTTTGCAAATCAATCTTCGCCATCAGAAATGGCTCCTCCTGCGTAAATTCTTTAATCGCAAAACGATTCTTCCCCTGGATGATAATCGTAGTATTGCCATCGGGCAAAACCAACATTTTAATAATGCGCGCCGCTGTACCAAAGCGATACAGGTCTTCGATGGTTGGCTCCTCGGCTTGCTTATTGCGCTGTGCTACCACACCAATAATGCGGTTGCCCTGATACGCTTTCTTTATCAGTTTAATCGACTTCTGGCGCGTAACAGTGATGGGTATCACCACGCCAGGAAAAAGTACCGTATTTTTAATGGGCAGAATAGATAATTCCTCCGGCAAATCCTCCGGCTTTATATCCATTTCTTGTTCGGGATTGATCAACTGGATCAATTCTTCTGAATCTTCCTGAACAATGGGTGTGGCTAGATTTTTAAACATAGTTCAAATGACAATATGACACAAAATAAGGGTGTCTCCAATTAAAACGTGAAAGTCGAATTAATAGACAATACCTATGCCATCGTTTTGGTTATCTGTCAAATTTGTGTCAAATTTCCATGCAGATGAGTGTTTACAGTCCTATGATGAAGTGCTTCAAAGCTCGATTTCTAGTTATTTTGGGGCTATCGCTGCTTGGAATCTCCTTTATTTCAACGGGGCAAGAGGCTAAAGATTCAAAGTCAGCTACCGTTTCCTTAAATGACTCAACGCCTAAAAATCGCCACTATGGCATAGTTTTTCACGACCTTCATAAACAATACTATGAGGACTTATCCAAACTCAATCGCATCAAACAATTGGATAAGTCAGAAACACAAAAAGAGATGTACTCAGCTTTGAAAGCCTATGTACAGAATTTTGGCATCGAGAATTTTTCTAAAAATGCACCGATGCTTTGGAAGTTGGCGAAACTCTCCGATCAATTTGGCCCACCGGGTGAATCCATTCAACTCTATCGATTGGTTCTGAAACATCATCAGCAAGGGATTGACATTAATCAGGTGTATAAACGCTACGATGAAGTAGAAACGGAGAAGAAAGAAAACTATGTCGATCTGGATTTCTATTATCAATTGGTGGACTACCGAAAGGAAATCGATACGTTGCGTCCTCCACACTCTGTACTTGTCAACATGGGGCAAGATATTAACTCACCAAAAGAAGATTACGGCCCAACCATGGGGAATGTGGACTTTGTACTTTTATTCACTTCGAAACGCAATGTCCATAAAGACAAACGCAAAGGCTTCAACGAAGATCTATTTTATGCCCTCAAGATCGATGGCGTGTGGGCACAGACAGAGCCATTTAAAAATATCAATACAGACTACAATGAAGGTTCCGCCTGTTTAAGTAAAGATGGTAAATACTTGTACTTCTCGCGGTGCAACGCGCCCGGGAGCTATGGCAATTGCGATTTGTATGTAGCGCATTTAGGAAAAGACAGCACATGGACTGACATTCGAAATCTGGGGCCTAATGTCAATAGCAGCAGTTGGGATTCGCAGCCATCGCTTTCACATAAGGGCGATACGCTCTTCTTTGCGTCTACGCGATCAGGTGGTTACGGTGTTTCTGACATTTATTATTGTGTGAAAGGCAGTAATGGAAAATGGGGTAAAGCAAAAAATGCGGGCCCCACCATCAACACCGTGAAGAGTGAATTGAGCCCGTTCTTTCACCATCGCTACAATGTTTTGTATTTTAGTTCGAACGGGCAGCCACTCAACTTTGGTGGATTCGATATTTATAAAACCTATGGTTCCAACGGAAACTGGGGCGAACCCAAAAACATTGGGCCGCTGGTAAATGGTGCTGGTGATGAATATTATTTCACGATTGATTCGCAATCACTCGATTTGTATTACGCCCGTTCAAATGAAGACGATAAAAAAAATCTGGATCTCTATTCCTTTCCCGTACCGATGGAAGCACAGCCGCTTGCCACAATTCATCTGAAAGGTTCATTGATTGATCAAAACGGGAAACCCTTAGGCGGAATAGTATCCGTGATCGATCTTGATCATTCGGTAGAAGTGGCGCCTCAATACGTCCAAAAAGATGGAACGTTTGGCTTTGATCTCATCAACAAGAGAAGATACTTATTGGTGATTCAAGGCGATAATTATTTTCGAATTGAAGAGGTGTTCTTTTTAGATGGAGATAAAGAAATTACAAAAGTCGGTGAACCGTTAGAAGCCAAAATCGCATTCCGATCTTTAGAATTTGAAAATGGCAAATCGGAAATACTTGTTACCATGCACGATGACTTGGGCAAGCTTGGCAATTTTCTAATTGACCATCCACAATTGAAGCTAAAAATTTCCGGTCACACCGATTCTGCCGGTAATGAAAATTTAAATCTCAAGCTTTCGCAGGATCGGGCAGATGCCATCAAAAGATACCTGATGAATCAATTTAAAATTGATGACACACGCATTATGGCCATCGGCTATGGCAGCTCCGATCCAATCGTTTCTAAAGAAGAAACCGAAGAACACAAGCAACTTAACAGGCGGGTCGAGTTTCAGATTATCAAAGAGTGAGCGCGATAGAATTCGTAAACTATCAACTGCTTTCCTTACCTTTGCGCCTCATTTTGAAATTTCATGATTGCAGCTAACAACATCTCCCTCCGTTTCGGAAAGCGCGTTTTATTCGATTCTGTCAATATCAAATTCACCGGGGGCAATTGCTATGGTGTAATTGGAGCCAACGGAGCGGGAAAATCCACTTTCTTAAAAATTCTGGCAGGAGATATCGATCCTAATTCCGGGCACGTTTCAATCGATCCCGGTAAGCGCATGGCTGTTCTTCGTCAAAATCACTATGAGTTTGATGAAGTATCTGTGCTGGATACCGTGATCATGGGGCATGGCAAATTATGGAAGTTAATGCAGGAAAAAGATGCTATTTATGCCAAACCTGACTTTTCAGAGGAAGATGGCATTAAGGCATCGGAAATGGAAGCTGAGTTTGCTGAAATGAATGGATGGAATGCACAGTCAGATGCAGCTGCATTGTTGAGTGGGTTGGGAATTACCGAAGAAGATCATTATAAACTCGTAAAAGAGCTAAGCGGAAATCAAAAAGTGCGTGTGTTGTTGGCACAGGCGATTTATGGTAATCCGGATATTCTAATTTTGGATGAACCGACCAACGATTTGGATTTGCAAACCGTGAGCTGGCTGGAAGATTTTCTGTTGGAATTTAAAAACACAGTAATCGTAGTTTCTCACGATCGTCACTTCCTCGATACAGTTTGTACACATATTGTGGATGTGGACTTCAGTGCGATCAAACTCTACACGGGTAACTATTCATTCTGGTATCAATCGAGTCAGTTGGCTTCGTCACAACGTGCTTCGGCCAATAAGAAAGCCGAAGAGAAGAAAAAAGAATTGCAGGAATTCATTATGCGCTTCAGCGCGAATGCTTCAAAATCGCGGCAGGCTACCAGTCGCAGAAAGTTGTTGGAGAAAATCAATGTCGATGACATTCAACCTTCCAATAGAAAATATCCGGCTATCATCTTCGCTCAAAAGCGAACGGCAGGAGATCAGATTCTGCATGTGGAAGGATTAACATACGAAGCGAATGGAGTTACGCTCTTCAAAGATTTAGAATTCTTTGTTAATAAAGGTGAGAAGATTGCATTCCTAAGTCGTGAAAGCATAGCCCTCACTTCACTTTTTCAAATTTTGAATAACGAGCTACAGCCAACGAAAGGTAAATTCACATTCGGACAAACCATTACTACTGCCTATCTACCCGGCAATAATGAAAGCTTCTTTCAATCCGATGATAATTTGATTGATTGGCTCCGTCAATTTGCTGAGGAAGAAAACAAAGATGAAGTTTACATCCGCGGCTTTCTGGGTAAGATGCTATTCTCAGGCGAAGAAGTATTTAAAAAGTGTAATGTGCTTTCCGGTGGAGAAAAAGTACGCTGCATGGTATCGCGTATGATGATGCCCGGTGCCAACTTGCTAATATTGGACGAGCCAACGAATCACCTGGATTTGGAATCCATCACTGCCTTCAACAACGCGTTGAAAGATTTTCCGGGCACCGTTTTGTTTACGTCACACGATCACGAGTTTACACAAACTGTTGCGAGTCGCATCATAGAAATAACTCCGAAAGGATTTATCGATAAGCTGATGTCGTATGATGATTACATCGAAAACGAAAAAATAGCGCAGCAAAAGGCGCACTTGTACTCATAGTTCAATTCACTACGCTGAAATTATTTTTCACAACAAATTGTTACTTCTTGCGTACTAGAAGTAATCCATGCGCACACGGCAAACAGATACCGTTTTCATTAACGGATGCCTGTGCACAAAAAAACCAAAGCCTATTTGGCTAATTAAACTAACCACAAAAGATTTTACATCTTTTATATCAATTGACTTACAAATGAGTTGGGCTACCATCTATATTAAAGGAAAAGAAGGATTTGAAAAAGAGGTTCTGCACAAGCTGGAACGCTCGGGTTTTTCATTTTTACCAGGTTCCGAAGAAGTAGAAAAAAATGTTTCTCTGTATTGGATCAACGATCAAAGTAGTCTTCGTGCTTTTAAGAAAGCGATCACCGCAAAAATCATTTTTGAATACCGCCTACGCTTTTTCACCAGCTTAGAAGATCTGCACCGATCTCATTCGGTGAATCTAAAGCTGACTCCTAAAGAAGAAGCATTGATTAAAAAAATGAGTGATTGGCAAATCGCGTACAATCGCGAATTGCGTAACAGCGCCTAAAGAATATTAACGAAGCTGTCCAGGATGATACTTTCGCTCGGCATGCTTCTCAACATCCTCCCGATAAAATAGCACTTCTTTAAATTTTGGTTCGCAGTATAAAGTTGCCTGATCCGTAAAATGATTGGAAGCAGGATTATTGCTAACCCCTCCCGCTAAGACAGATTTTGCCTTCACTCTTTTTCCAAATTCGACAGCAGCTACAAAACTGTTTCCGACATAACCGTACATCTTTTTGGTGCCCGGATATTTTCGTGTGCCAAACGCTGCCAACGATCCGTAAAAAGACGAAGTAAATGCTACGGGCAAGCTTGGCTTTGCATCATCAAATGTTTCGTTGATTTTCCCGGTCAATCGTTGAAACCGATTCACATCGCCCCACGCCACTTTCCATGTTCCAAAATCGCGCTGCAATTCATCTAACACTTTTTTCAAAGCAGTCACCTTGACTTCAGCAGATGCTTGTGTAAGTCTGTCAATAATATCCAGTTGCCCAATGCCAAAAGGTATTTGCGAAGCCATTTGAACACGCATCTCCTGACTCCAATAAAAAGCGATTGTCATCTCTACAGATGTAATAGAATATTTCTTATCCCAACTCTTTAGCAAGTGAATCGCTTCATCACACGGGGCACAGAGTGCTTCGTCTTTCTTGGCTGCATACGCATTTAAAAAAGAAGGTAGTAATTTTTCAAAGGCAGGAAGATACGGATCGTAAGCCGCCTCAATTAATTTATCAATTGTAAAAGATGACACTCGGCTTAGTACATCGATAGCATGAATGCCTCTGGCATTTTCGAAATCAGGAGCCATGTAGGAGGGATATTTATTTCTATCCGGACTACTGCTGCCAGCAGCCGTGAAGGGTGTCGAGTTACAATTCTGAATCCAACCGGACGCGGGGTTAATGAGTTGAACTGTTTCATTCGCTTCGTGTAACCCTTTCCATTCCGTCTCCGGATTGCTTCCATCCACTGCTCTGTTGAAATTAAATACTGGATTGCGCTTCGGCATAAAGTTGCCATGAAAGTATGCAATGTTTCCCTGATTGTCGGCAAAGACGGTGTTATTGGAAGTGTTGGTACGCAACTCCATCACCTTCTGAAATTCGATCAAGCCTTTTGCTTTGGTTCGTTGATAGGATTGTGTCAACGCCTTTAATGGCTCTTGCATCATTTTGATGGTAATCCACAGATCTCCTTCTTTGGCAATGACTGGCCCGTGGTGCGTATAGTAAACCGTAAACGCTCGTTTCTTCATTTCGTCATTCACTTTGTATGCAAGTGTAATTTTCTTGCTTTGCATGGCACGCGTAGCAGCTCCATATTGATACGAAAATGATTTTCCGTTTTGAATGACCGTTTCTTTGTATTCGTCTATGGCATCGGCCATGCTGGTGGTGTGCATCCAGCCACAACTTTCATTAAATCCCTGGTAAATAAAAAACTGTCCCCATGTAACTGCGCCATAGACTTGCAATCCCTCTTCACTTACCACTTGTATCTCCGGACGAAAATAAAATGATGTGTGCGGGTTGATCATGAACAACGCATTGCCCGAAACACTTCGGGATGGCGCAATCGCAAAACCATTCGAGCCTTTCGGTTCCGGTTCTAAGCCATCATCTAAATTATCCTGCACAATGGCGGTTGCGTCTTTTCCATCGCCATAAAAATCTTTCAATCGTGTCAGCGAGATTGCTTCTATGTCTCCGCCAATACTTCCTTCACTAAACAGCAATGGCATCCAAGGCTTAAAGCGTTTGATCAATTGCGGCTTTACGTTGGAATGCGTTGCTAAAAAATAATTAACGCCATCCGCAAAAGCCTGCATTAACTTCTTCATGGCTGGTGGAGTGGTTTTATAGATTTGAATGGCCAATGTGCTATCCTGAAAAAGACGAGTGCGCAAGTCATTGTAGAGTTTTCCCTCTCCTTCTACTTCCGCTAATCGGCCCAATGCATTGATGTAGTTTAGCTCCACTCGCGGAAAGTCATCTTCACATTGTGCGTACAACATACCAAAGATTGCATCCGCGTCAGACTTTCCGTAGACATGAGCAATGCCCCACTGATCGCGAATGATAGTGACTTTTTGCGCTTGCTTTTTCCACGCGTTCATTTCAGCTGTGGTGAATGGCTTGGCTTGTAAAGTGTGTAAAGTGATCAAAACGATGACGAACAAAAAAATCTTTCTCATGATAGGATCGGTTTAACTTTTGAAACGAACGGAGACTTCCCGATACAAAAAAAAGCTGCCCACAATGAGCAGCCTATACTAATTTCCTTAACTAAAAATTTTACTGTGTAATATAGCTTTCCAAATGCTCGATAATGGACTTCTGTTCTTGAATGACTTGACGCACCACATCGCCAATGGAAATCATTCCCACCAACTGATCGCCTTCTGTTACCGGTAAGTGGCGGATGTGTTTTTCCGTCATCATTTGCATACACTGATCGATGCTTGTATCTGGAGAAACGGTGAATGGGTTAGGCGTCATGAGTTCGCCAATCGGAGTGTCTTTCGATGACTTGCCTTTCAAAATGAGTTTACGAGCGTAATCGCGCTCTGTAAAAATGCCGGCCAGTTTTCCGTTCTCGACAATCAGCAAACCCCCGATATTTTTCTCGCACATCAATTCAATGGCTCGTAGTACCATTACGGTAGGTTCAACTGAATAAACAACGCGACCCTTCGCTTCTAATATGTTTCTAACTTTTGCCATAAAAATTGGTTTTCAATCGAATGAAATATAGAATTTTTATCATAAGAAACCAATGGAAATTGTACAGAATAAACCGCTCTTCTACGCGAGTGGCTTGCTCACAGAAACGACTAAAGGAATGTAAACCAATCCGGGAACACACCTAGCACCACCACCAGGGTCACCAGAATGAACAACAATGCCTTCTGTGAAGTGGAGATCATGATGTTCTGGTCACTACCGACAGCCGAGTACATGGCAATGATGACTTTGAAATAATAATAAACCCCAATCAGGGATGTGAAAATGGCAACCAGCGCCAAGGCGAGATGCCCGTTGCCAATAGCTTGTGTGAGCAATAAGTATTTTCCGAAAAAGCCTGCCAACGGAGGAATTCCGGCCAAGGAAAGCAAGGCAATCGTCATGCTCACTGCCAGCCAAGGGCTTTTGCGAAACAAGCCCTGAAAGTCGCTGAGAAATACCGTTCTGCCGCTTTCTTCAATTTGGTGAATGACCGCAAAAGCTATCAGCGATGCAACGGCATACCCGGCTAGGTAATAACTCACCAATCCTCCCACGTTTCCACCTGACACGATAGCGATCAAGATGTATCCCGCATGTCCTACACTGGAGTAAGCCAACATGCGTTTCACATTGCTTTGATAAACAGCTGACACGCTGGAAACGAGCAGCGTAAGTACACACATCACATAAAATACAACCAGCCAAGTGATGCTGGTAGCTGCAAAACAAACTGTAAATAGTCGTATCAGTGCTGCGAATGCTGCCATCTTCACAATAGTAGACATGAATGCCGTAATGGGTGTCGGTGCCCCTTCATACACATCGGGTGCCCAGAAATGAAATGGCACCACCGAAACTTTGAAGGAGATGCCCACTAAAATCAATAGCACACCTACATAGAAAAAAGATGGGAGTGGTTGAGCTCCGTTCGTTGAGGCGGTTTGAATGCTCATCAATTCAAAAGAACCGGTAGCTCCGTATACCAAGGCAATACCCATCAGTAAAAATCCGGTGGCGAACGAGCCCATCAAAAAATATTTGAATGACGACTCGGTTGAGAAAAGATTGTTCTTCTTGCTTCCAGACAAAGCATACAATGCAATGGAAAGAATTTCGATTCCTAAAAACAACATGGCCATGTTGGCAAATGCGGTGAGTATTACAGCGCCCACAATAGAGAATAAAACAAGCGCTGATTGATCAGTCAGGTACGGACGATTGTGAAAATACGAATACGCCATCCAAAACCAGCAGAAGGCAATTGCTACGATCATTGTAGAATAGACAACCGAAAAGCGATCGAACAATACCATTCCCGAAAAGGCCAGCCCCGTGTTCTCCC
The DNA here is from genome assembly GCA_016191555.1 of Bacteroidota bacterium. Classification (GTDB taxonomy): domain Bacteria; phylum Bacteroidota; class Bacteroidia; order Cytophagales; family Cyclobacteriaceae; genus ELB16-189. The sequence goes on along the minus strand of JACPVX010000044.1, from coordinate 103,391 downwards.
CAACCGCTGCTACTCCAATGGCTGCCAATAACCCAAGCATGATTATAGGAAGCAGTGCTTTCTTAAAATTGAAGATTTCCGCCAACAGCGAAACAATTCCCAATCCGCAAATGATATAGATTAAGTACATATTATTTCGGCAAAGTGAGATAGTCGTTGATCGTGAATAACAAATTATTGACCGCTGCTTCAGAAAGTGCCAACAAAGGCGCTGGGTAAATTCCAAGAAGGATCACTAAAACAACTACCGGATACAAAACTGATTTTTCGCGCAAGCTAAGATCCTGAAATTCGTTGGCTGCTAATTTAGTCTCACCCAACATCATTTTTTGGAAAGCCCGCAACATATAGACCGCACCTAAAATTGTAGTCAGTCCGGCTACAGCACCCATCACAATTTGATATTGCACCAGGGAATTAATCAGTAAAAATTCACCCACAAATCCAGAAGTAAACGGCAGTGCGATGCTTCCTAACAGAATGATTAAAAATACGGTGCTGAGCTGAGGCGCCACCGAACGAATACCACCCAATTCACTCATCGTATGAGTGGCTTTACGCTGATGGATAATTTCAATGACATAGAACAATCCAAAAACGGTAAGACCATGACTGAGCATTTGAATCATCGCGCCCTGCCAACCGATCGCACTCATGGTAAATAAACCTGCCGAAATCAATCCCACGTGCGCAATGGAAGAATAAGCAATCAATCGCTTGTTGTTGTTTTGCACCAATGCAATCGCCGATGCGTACACTACACCTACCACGGATAAAACCATCGCTGTAATTCCCCACTCCTGCACACCCAGCGGAACCATCGGCATGAGCCAACGAATAACTCCATAAATTCCCATCTTTAACATGATGGCTGATAATAGTACTGTGCCGGTAGTTGGTGCCACCTGATACGTGTCGGGTTGCCAGGTATGAAAAGGGAACACGGGCATCTTGATAGCAAACGCAATAAAGAACGCCCAGAACAAAATTGATTGTTCACCTACCGGCAATGCGCGTCCGGCTTCATACAACGACTGAATATCGAAGCGGTGCATGCCCGGTGTGTGGAAATACAAATACACCATCGCGATAAGCATCAATAAACTGCCAGCCAAGGTGTAAATGAAAAACTTTAAGGTGATGCGTGCGCGGTCATCACCACCCCACAACAAGCAAATGAAGTAGATGGGAATAAGCGCCATCTCCCAGAAAATATAAAACAGAAATCCATCAAGTGCCACGAACACACCCACCAAAGCCATCTGCATGACCAGGATGAGCGAATAAAATGCTGAAGGGTTTTTGATTTGCGTAGCTGTGAAGGATGCGAGTATAATCAACGGCATCAAAACGGTGGTCAGCAGTACCAACAATAAACTAATTCCATCTACGCCAATATAGAATCGAATTCCTGCGGAAGCAATCCATGTAAGATCTACACTAAACTGAATGGAGGCATCAGGAATGAAAGACGTGACCATTACAATGGATGCGACCAATTCAATCAAAGAAGCAGCCAACGCCAAGGTGCGTGCATGTTGCTTGACCACTGCTATTATGATTGCAGCGATGAGAGGCCAGGCAATGAGAAAAATCGTTAGCATACTACAAAAACAGATTTGCTGATAAAATCAAAACAATACCAATGACCATGATGAAAACATAAAAACCAATGTTTCCGGTTTGCAACAATCGTACATAGCGACTCGCTCCCACTACCCCGTTGCCGCTGCCGTTTACGAATCCATCGATACCCAAACGCTCCATAAATTCCTGCAGAAACTCTCCCATCGCGAATAATGGTTTCACTACAATAGCCTCGTACAATTCATCGATGTAGTACTTATGCAAAATGGTGCGTTGTAATGCACTTACATTCTTTTCATTGGCAGCCGGCACATGCTTGCGAGATACGTAGCGAACATAAGCAGCAACAATCATCACGATCGTCAACGTAACCACAATTGCCATCAATCCCAATTCAGTGGTATGCGATGAGGCATGCTCAGCAAAATGCGTGTTGGAAGTAGCAACCAACGGCTCTAAGAAATTGGACAATGCATTGTTTCCACCTAATACTTCCGGCACGCCCATCAATCCACCAACCACGGATAACAACGCCAACGCCATCAACGGAATGGTCATAGAAGAAGGAGACTCGTGAATATGGCTCACCACTTCTGCCGTTGCTCGTGCCTTTCCGAAAAAAGTGAGGAACAACAACCGGAACATATAAAATGCAGTGAGCAAAGAAGTGAGCAGAACCAGGGCCCAGATTACGATGCTGTGTTCAAATGCTTTGGCTAAAATTTCATCTTTTGAAAAGAATCCTGCAAAAGGTGGAATGCCCGAAATAGCGAGTACTCCAATAAAGAAAACGGCATAGGTAATGGGAAGATATTTTCGTAGCCCTCCCATCTGACGAATATCTTGTTCGCCTTGCAGCCCATGAATCACGCTGCCAGCAGCAAGGAATAACAATGCCTTGAAGAACGCATGCGTAGCCATGTGAAAGATACCGCTTGTGTAAGCACCTAGCCCTAATGCCACGAACATTAATCCGAGTTGACTAACGGTTGAGTACGCCAACACTTTCTTAATATCTGTTTGTACCAACGCGATGGTGGCAGCAAAAAGTGCGGTGATGATTCCTATTAACAAAATCAATCCCATGCTGGTTGGCGAAAGCGTATATAAAATATTATTTCTCACCACCATGTAGATACCGGCTGTTACCATCGTAGCAGCGTGGATCAACGCAGAAACAGGTGTAGGTCCGGCCATTGCATCGGGAAGCCAAGTGTATAATGGAATCTGTGCGCTTTTTCCCATTGCGCCAACAAAGAGTAAAATTGTAATGAGCGTAAGAATTTCTGAACCACCAGCAGACGCTGCTGCACTCAACACATTTGAATACTCAATGCTACCAAACTGAACGAAGATGAGAATCACTGCTACGATCAAACCCAAATCGCCAATGCGGTTCATGATAAAGGCTTTATTGGCCGCAGCGGTGTAATCGTTATTCTTAAACCAGAATCCGATAAGCAAGTAGGAACACAAGCCCACGCCTTCCCAGCCTACAAACATCAACAGGTAGTTGGAGCCCATCACCAACAAGAGCATGAAGAAGACGAACAAATTCAGGTAAGAGAAAAAACGATTGTGTCCTTCATCGTCATGCATGTAACCGATGGAATACACATGAATCAAAAAGCCGACACCGGTTATAATGAGCAACATCAACGAAGAAAGCGGATCGACTAGAAAGCTAATGGATGCTGAAAATTTTCCGGTGGCGATCCAGGTGAACAACTCTACATGGAGACCGCGCTGATCTGGAGCGAGTGAAAGCAAGTTGAAAAACAAAACCACCGAAATCACGAACGAAATCAACACGGCACCGCTCGCAACGACAGCCGTCACTCCTTTTGAAAGACGATTGGCATTCAGCGCAATGAGCAAAAAGCCCAGCAAAGGGAAAAGTGGAACCAAACTTATCAGAGTACTCGTGCTTACCATTTCAATCGGTTCAAAATATTAATATCCGTTGTTTTTGTATTGCGATACATCAGCATCAAAATCGCGAGCCCCACTGCTACTTCGGCAGCCGCTACGGCCATGATAAAAAATACGAATACCTGCCCTGACGCATCGCTGTAGTAATTTGAAAAAGCTACCAGCAACAAATTCACTGCATTTAGCATCAACTCAATACACATAAAGATGACAATAGCATTTCTGCGATACAAAACGCCTAACACGCCAATGGTGAAAAGTGCTGCGCTGAGCCAGAGGTAATAATCGAGTGGTATTCCTTGTGCGGTTTTCATTTTCTTCTTTTTATCGCATAGCGATTACTTAGCCAGCTGTTTTTCTATTTCTATCAGTTCTTTCTGTATGTTTTTCAATTCTTTGAATACACCGGTTGAAATAGTGTACAAGCCGAACTTCAAAGGATTGTACTCATCTCGTAGACCGTTTCGATCTTTGTATTGAATAAACATCTCCTTGTTCGAATCTATAAAGTAGTATTGAATAACATGCTTGTTGGCGGTGACCTGCTTTAAATGTTTGCCGCTCAAATCTGAAATATAAAGATCGTGATCATCTTCAGCGTTTAGTTTTCCATCTTTATTGGTATCCTCAAATCCAATACGGTAAGCTATGTTTTTAAAAGTTGTATCGATTTCTTCATTCCTATTAAAACCAAAATGAATCGGAGTGCCAGGTTCGGATATTTCAGCAATCGAAGCCTTTCGATCCAAAAGCTTACCGATGGGTTCGTAGTCTTTGTTCAAAAACAAAACATTTACATAGTTAAAATTACTAGCATCAAAATCACCTGCACTGCTCTTCGCTATTTTTGCGTCTTTGGCTTCCTGATACGTCAAAGCAGAAACAGCCAGAAGCATGTTAGCCGAATTATAAATTCGCATGGGTTCCTCATAACTAACTCCCTGAAGAACCAGACTATCTCTTTTTGCCTTATCCAGTTCGTCTCCTACAATGATACTTTCGGGTTCACTTGGATAGTAGTCGTTTGATCGGCTCGCATAATAGCTGTAAATGAAAAACACGACAAAGATCGGTATGACGATGCCGTTGATGATAGCCAATATTTTTATAAATCTATCCATTTAAACTACGAGGCATTCTTCCCCTCTTCTTCATTTTTCCCCAACATCACGGCACCGATCATTGCTACCAACAAAAGCACCGAAGATATTTCGAAGGGCAACAAAAATTCTTTAAACAATACTCGGCCCATGTCTTTCACCGAGCCTACTTCCACCTGCTGAGGTTGCACCATCATTTGTTCGCTGCCGCGGATCGATCCGACAAAAACTACCAACAACAAGCCAGCACTAATGGCGGCCGCTAATTTGATTAAAGTGGATTTATGTGGCTCTGTTTCCTGGTTCAAGTTGAGTAACATGATTACATACAGGAACAAAACCATGATCGCTCCGGCATATACAATCACATGGACAGCTGCGAGAAATTGCGCATTCAATAATATATAGTGTCCGGCTATCGCAAAAAAAGTGATAATCAGATACAACACGCTGTGCACCGGGTTTTTCGAAAACACCACCATCAGCGCGCTGAGCACCGCCACAAAAGACAAAAAGTAAAACAGGTTATTCGTGAATTCCATCTTATCGGTTGTGCGAAAGTTTTTTCTGTTGTTTGAACTCCAATACTTCCGGAGTCTGGCGTTTGGTGACATCGATGCGCGCGTTTACCGGCTCCACCAATTTATCTTTTCCATAAATGAATTCATCGCGACCATAATCGGTAGTTACAATTCGATCGGTTAAGAAAATTGCTTCTTTCGGGCAAGCCTCTTCACACAGTCCGCAGAAAATGCACCGAAGCATGTTGATCTCATATTTGGCCGCATACTTCTCTTCTCGGTACAAATTCTCTTCACCTTTATTTCTTTCGGCTGCTACCATCGTAATGGCTTCGGCCGGACACGCAACGGCACACAATCCACAAGCAGTGCAGCGCTCTGCTCCTTTGTCATCGCGCTTCAACACGTGCATGCCGCGATAGATCTCGCTAAACTCACGGGTCTTCTCCGGATAACGCACCGTAGCATGCTTCTTAAACATGTGCTTGATGGTGATCATGATTCCCGAAAGGATAGCAGGAAGATAAATCTTCTCTAGGAAGGTCATCTTCTTGTCGGAAACAATTTTCGATCGGTTGGTTAATCGCTCCACTAGCCTCGATTGTTTAACAAAATGAATAATCCGGTTATCAACAAATTACCGATGGCCAAAGGCAACAAGCCTTTCCATCCTAGATTCATTAACTGATCGTAGCGGAAGCGTGGGATGGTCCAGCGTATCCACATGAAAAAGAAAATGAAGAAAATAATTTTACCAAACAGCACCCCAGTACCAATGATCGTAATCGCATTCTGGCTCAAGCCCAAGTCGTGCATGAACGGAAAATTATATCCACCAAAAAACAGCGTAGCCATGGTAGCCGATGAAATGAACATGTTGATGTATTCGGCAAACAAATACAATCCGAGCTTCATGCTACTGAACTCGGTATGATAACCTCCAACTAATTCTGTTTCGCACTCAGGCAAGTCGAACGGAGCACGGTTACATTCCGCGAAAGCGCAAATCATAAAAATCAAAAAGCTGAGAGGCTGATATACGACATTCCAAAAGTTCCAGTTACCACCTACACCGCCTGCCTGATATTCACAAATTTCTTTCAGACTTAGCGTTCCGGTCATCATCACCAATGCGATAATCGAAAGCCCCATCGCTACTTCGTAGCTGATCATTTGTGCCGAAGCACGAATCGCACCGAGCAAGGAAAATTTATTGTTGGAGGCCCAACCGCCAATCATAATTCCATACACTCCGATAGAAACCACGCCAAACACATAAAGGATACCAATATTGATGTCGGTGATTTGAAGGCTGTAATTGATGCCATCGATGTTGAGCAGATTTCCCCACGGAATCACCACGCCTGTCATCAATGCGGTGATCATAAAAAGACTTGGGCCGAGTACAAACAAAAATTTATTGGAGACCTCGGGTGTGATCTCTTCTTTCATGAACAATTTCAACCCATCGGCAAGAGGTTGAAGCAACCCAAACGGACCCGCACGATCGGGACCGAGGCGGTCTTGCATGAAGGCCGCTACTTTGCGCTCGGCATAGGTAGAGTACGCTGCCATGAATAATGAAATGGCAAATACCGCTAGAATTAATAGTACCTTAAAAAGCAAAAGCGTCATCTTATCTTTTTTATAAAAATTGACAATTGACAAACCACAATTGACAACTTCTGAATAAATCCTAAATCAAAAACCCTAAGTCTCAAGTCCTAAGTCCTAACTACTTCTTCTCATCCAATGCCAACGGCAATGGTTTTCCTTTTTGGAATTCGATCTGCCGTTCAATTTCTTTTTTCAATGTCAACAAATCTGTTTTCTCATAATGATTTTGAGCAATGACTGAATGACGATCGATGTGGCGTGGGCCTTCAATCGTCCAGTCGGCTGCATTTTTATGATCGTAGCGGCACTCGTTACAGATAAATTCTTTCACCTCACCGTATTGATCTTTGCGAGCAGTTACGCGAAGCACCTCATTGTCTTTCATCCACAACACTGTCTTGCCACTGCACTTGGTGCATGAACGGTGTGCATCCATCGGCTTGGTAAACCACACTCTGCTTTTGAAGCGGAAGGTTTTATCGGTTAATGCACCTACCGGGCAAACATCAATCATGTTGCCGGAGAAATCATTGTCCACTGCTTTTTCAATGTACGTGCTGATCTCGGAAGCATCGCCCCGGTTCAACACACCATGCACGCGGTTATCGGTGAGTTGATTGGCCACCATCGTGCAGCGATAGCACAAGATGCAGCGCGTCATGTGCAACTTGATCTTATCACCAATATCTATTTTCTCAAATGTTCTGCGCTCTTCTTCATAACGCGTAGTCGAAGCGCCATGCTCGTAGGCCAGATTTTGCAAATCGCACTCGCCTGCCTGATCGCACACGGGGCAATCTAGCGGGTGATTGATCAATAAAAATTCAACTACTCCTTTGCGCGCTTCCAATACTTCGGGTGAAGTCAGGTTTTGTACCACCATACCGTCTGCCACAGGTGTTGAGCACGATGCCACCAGCTTCGGAATAGGGCGAGGATCTTTGCTGGAGCCTTGCGCTACTTTCACCAAACACACGCGGCACTTTCCTCCACTGCCTTTCAAACTCGAATAATAACACATGGCCGGAGGAACGGATGCTCCGCCTAACTGACGCGCGGCATTCAAAATGGTGGTGCCATCTGCCACTTCAATCTCAATTCCGTCTATCGTTACTTTCGCCATTTTTTGAATTCAATTTTTTAACTCAGTTACCTCTTTTTGCCACGAAGACACAAAGGCACGAAGTTCTATACCATTACCAATTGCTTACTTGATACAAAGGGTTCAATTTCAAAATGCTTTGGGTTCTTCACTTTCTCCGGATACTTCACATGGTATTCGAACTCTTCGCGGAAGTGACGAATTGCGCTGGCCACCGGCCACGCAGCAGCATCGCCCAGCGGACAAATCGTATTGCCTTCAATCTTCTTCGCTACATCTACCAACAAATCGATGTCACTCATTTGTCCATGACCATGTTCGATGCGATGTAAAACTTTTTCCATCCAACCTGTTCCTTCGCGGCACGGGCTGCATTGACCGCACGACTCATGATGATAAAAGCGCGCGAACGTCCACAAGTTGCGAACGATGCATGTGGTTTCATCCATCACAATAAATCCTCCCGACCCCAACATCGTGCCGCTGGTAAATCCACCATCGGCCAACGACTCGTACGTCATCAAGCGAGGCTCGCCTTTGGCGGTTTTTAAAATTAACTCCGCAGGCAAAATAGGAACCGAAGAACCACCGGCCACTACGGCTTTCAATTTTCTTCCTTTCCAGATGCCTCCACAATATTGATCGGAATAAATAAACTCTTCTACCGGCAAGCCCATCTCAATTTCATACACACCCGGTTTGTTGATGTGGCCGCTGGCAGAAATCAATTTCGTGCCGGTGCTTTTTCCCACACCTACTTTGGCATATTCATCGCCACCTAAGTTCACAATCGGAACGACTGCGGCAATAGTCTCTACATTATTCACCACCGTAGGGCTCGCATACAATCCCGCAATCGCAGGGAAAGGAGGTTTCAATCGCGGATTGCCGCGCTTGCCTTCCAATGATTCGAGCAGTGCTGTTTCTTCTCCGCAGATGTACGCACCTGCACCGGGATGCACATATAAATCCAACGAGTAATCGGTACCTAAAATATTCTTACCTAAAAATCCGGCTGCATACGCTTCGCGAATGGCCTTCTCTAAAATCTGCAACACATACATGTACTCGCCACGGATGTAGATGTACGATGTCTTCGCGCCCAACGCATAACTCGATGTGATCATTCCCTCCACCAAGAGGTGTGGAATTTTTTCCATCAGGTAACGATCCTTAAAAGTTCCCGGCTCACTCTCATCGGCATTGCACACGAGATAGCGCGGCTTATCGGATTTACGATCTAAGAAACTCCACTTCATGCCGGCCGGAAAACCTGCACCTCCACGTCCGCGTAAGCCTGAATTTTTTACCTGCTCCGTCACCTGATCAGGCGTCATCGTCTTCAATGCTTTTTCGACCGAAGCATAGCCGCCCATCTTCCGGTAGACTTCGAAAGTTTCGATGCCCGGTACTGCAATATGTTCTAATAGCAACTGGCGTCCCATTTATCCTACATTAATTTCCGTTGGCCTCAAATATGAACTTCTCTTTTGCTTCGCTAATTTTTCGATCAGCACTTCCACACTTTCTTCGGATAAATTTTCGAAGAAGGTAGCACCGCACTGCAACATAGGCGCTGTGCCGCATGAACCAAGACACTCGACTGTTTTCAAGGTGAACTTTCCATCGGCTGTGGTCTCTCCCACTTTGATATTCAATTTCTGTTCGATACGCTTTACAATATCTTCTGCACCACGCAGCCAGCATGGACCTGTGCGGCACACTTCCAGTAAATGATTACCGACAGGTTCTAAATTGAACATGGTGTAGAAGGTGGCTACCTCATACACTTCAATGGGTTTGATTTGCAACAGAGACGCTACATAATCCATCACCGCAGGACTCAACCATCCGTCAAATTCGCTTTGCGCTAAGTGAAGCAGCGGAAGCAATGCCGACTTTTGTTTTCCTTCCGGATAACGGCCAATGATTTCTTTCGCCTTCGAAAGTGCACTGTCTGAAAATTGTATCGTCTCCTTTTCTGTCGCCATCAACTTTTAACTACTAACTCTTAACTATTAACTCTTAACTTCTAATTATTAACTTCATTAAGCATCCAACTCACCGGCAATCACATTCATGCTACTCATGGTGAGAATGGCATCCGATAACATGGAGCCTTTCACCATTTCGGTGTATGCCTGATAATAAATAAAACACGGTCTGCGGAAGTGCAACCGGAACGGTGTTCGTCCGCCATCGCTGATCAGGTAAAAACCTAATTCGCCATTGCCGCCTTCTACACTGTGGTATACTTCTCCTTTTGGAACATCGGTTTCGCCCATCACAATTTTAAAGTGATAGATGAGCGACTCCATATTATTGTACACTTCTTCTTTGGGAGGCAAATAAAAATCCGGCACATCTGCATGAAACGGTCCGGCCGGCATCTTATCAATGGCCTGACGAATGATACTCAGACTCTGCCACATTTCTGCCTGGCGCACCATGAAGCGATCATACGTATCGCCTTGCGTACCTACTGGCACCGTGAAATTAAAATCTTCGTAGGATGAATATGGATTCATCACACGCACATCGTAATCGACACCGGCTGCACGTAAGTTGGGACCCGTGAATCCATAGTTCAGTGCGCGCTCGGCTGTGATGCCGCCTACACCAATGGTGCGATCCATAAAAATGCGATTGCGTACCAATAGCTTTTCAAACTCTTTTAATACTTCCGGAAACTCTTTTAAAAACTTTTCAATCTTCGCCCAGGCTTTGGGTGAGAAGTCTCTTTCAAATCCGCCAATGCGACCTAAGTTCGTAGTAAGGCGCGCGCCACAAATCTCTTCGTAGATTTCGTAAACGTGTTCGCGTTGCTGAAACATGTACACAAATCCTGTGAGCGCTCCGGTATCCACACCAATCACGGCATTGCAAATCAAGTGATCGGTAATGCGTGCCAACTCCATAATGATCACGCGCAAGTATTGCACGCGCTTGGGAATTTCTACACCTAACAATTTCTCCACCGTCATGTGCCAACCTATGTTATTGATAGGCGCTGAACAATAATTCATGCGGTCGGTAATGGGAGTAATCTGATAGAAGGGTCTGCGTTCGGCCAGTTTTTCAAATGCCCGGTGAATGTAGCCGATGGTGGATTCAGCTTCCACGATTACCTCGCCATCCATCTTCAACACGTTTTGAAAAATGCCGTGTGTAGCAGGGTGCGTAGGACCGAGATTGAGATACGAATACTGTTTCTCTTCGGGTTGAACTATCGGGGATATGGAATCTTCGGCTCGCATTTATCTTCCAAAAAGGGCATCGTTTTTATCTTCACGCGTCTGATCTTCCAATGGAAATTCCTTTCGCAACGGAAAAAAGATCATGTCTTCTACATTTAAAATCCGCTTCAGGTTGGGGTGACCAATGAACGTCACACCAAAGAAGTCGTACGTTTCGCGCTCCATCCAATTCGCAGCCGAAAAAATCCCCGTAAGGGTAGGAACCTGTGGCTGATCGGCTGACAAAAATATCTTCAGGCGAATGCGTTGGTTGGTTCTCAGATTGTGCAACTGATACATTACTGCGATTTGATTTTGATCGGGGTAATGAATGCCGCACAAAGTGGTTAAAAACTGAAACTGCAATTCGTTATGCGAATAAAGCAATTGAATGATGTCGATGATGCGTTCGGGCTTGAAGGTGATGGTGAGCAACTGATACGGTTGCTCGATGTGAACGATTTCACTTCCAAATTCCTGGCGGATGATGCTGATAATGGCGTCTGTCTTACTCGATTCCATATTTATTCAGCATGGCTTTGTATTCCGGAGAATTTCTTCTGCGCAGCGACTCATTGCCAATGAGGTCTTGTATTTTTAGAATGCCATCGATGATTTGTTCAGGGCGTGGCGGGCAGCCCGGGACATACACATCTACCGGAATAATGCGGTCGATGCCTTGCAATACGCTGTAGGTATCAAATATTCCTCCGCTGGAAGCACACGCTCCTACCGACAAAACCCAACGCGGTTCCGCCATTTGCTCGTACACTTGGCGCAACACGGGACCCATCTTTTTCGCGATCGTTCCCATCACCATCAGCAAGTCGGCCTGACGGGGTGAGAAGCTCAACCGCTCGGAACCAAAACGGGCTAAATCATAATGCGCACCCATCGTAGCCATGAACTCAATACCGCAGCACGAAGTGGCAAACGGCAAGGGCCAAATGGAATTTTTGCGTGCTAATCCTACAACTTTATCTAAACTGGTCGCGAAGAAACCAGCACCTTCTATGCCATCGGGTTTCTCGCTTACCAACACATTATTCAGTTTTACTGTCTCCATGCTATTCCCACTTTAGCGCACCGCGTTTGATGATATAAAACAAACCCACCAGCAAAAAGGATATGAACAAAATCATTTCAATGAATCCCTCCCACTGTAACTCTTTGAACATTACCGCCCACGGATACATGAAAATAACTTCCACATCAAAAAGCACGAATAAAATGGCCACCAGAAAATATTTGATGGAGAACGGAACACGTGCATTACCCACCGGCTCAATACCGCACTCAAAAGAATCTGATTTAATCTGGCTTTTGCGCTTGGGGCCGAGGAGATGCGTAGCGACCATGGTCACCACCACAAAACTCAGCGCGACCAAAAACATGAGGACAATCGGGTAATAATCTTGGAGATGTTGTTGATCCATACCTGCTTTTAACAAGGCAGGCCAAAGTTAGTTTAAGAAATTGATTTGAAAGGAAGAATTCACTCAATTATCCCTGAATTTTGAACGAATTGTCTCCTGCTTCTCTATTGCACACGATTGTTGTTATTCCTGAATTATCAATCGCGAAGTAATAGTGCCCTTTGGCGTTTGAATGACCACTATATGCAAGCCGATAGGCAATTGAGAAATATCGAGCTCGGTGGTATTTTCCGTTAAGGATGTTTGAAAAAGAGTGCGCCCTGCCACATCGACCAATCGTAAACTGGCGCCTGCGCTTGCATTCGCGATTTGCAGTTTGTTTCGCTTGCTGATAGGATTGGGATATAGTTGTGTGGAAGGTATATCTGGTTCAATACCCGTTACCGTATTGGTGAAATATCTCACCGCCAATTGACAGGCATCATTGCCGATTTTCTTGCCTATCAACCTTCCGGGAATATCATCGGCCGGAGGATGGATGCCGCCCCAAATGCGCGAGAGGCTGCTCTGATCGGAAGCATCTTTGTAGCGCGCCCACTGCAATTTCACATCTACACTCGGGCCTTCTTCAAAAACTAAGTATTCATTTTTCTTCGCCTCAAATTCGCCCAATCCTCCCGGAAAATATTCATCGCCTGTCAGTTGGGTTAACACTTCGGCTCCTGCACTCGAGTAGGTGGAGTGACCCGAAATGTATCCCGCAAAGGGAGGCGTGACAAACGAAGGCCGCTGATACGGAAACCAGTTCTCAGCCAGAATCCAACCCACGCCTGCTTCATCGGTAGCCGGATTGGTAATGTAGGAAGGACCTCGCCAGGTGTAGAGTTTGATCTTATTAATGTGTTCGCCATTAGCGCCTGCCAGCGGATCGCCCGTCTTCACTAACTCTACGAGTCCGGGTTGTAAAGGAATGCCGGCCGGATGATAATGTGGTTGCGTTGCATCTGAAGATTGCCCTTTATCCGCCATAAAGCGGATGGCTGAAATGGGGCGAACGCCATCGTAGTATCCTTTAATTCCCCAGGCAGTGATGGCCACATCGTGCAGTGCGCCACTCATCGTTAAGTACGCTTTCACATCCCACTCGAGGTTATCCATTTTGGTGCCGGTGCCCTGAAACTTCTTTTCGAACAGCGGATGATCGCTCACATAATTTAAGAGTGTGAACCAATGCCCCGGAGGTGTCTCCGACTTCGGGCCATCGGCCCAGAACTCTGCGAGCACACGCGCGTAATCGCCACGCGGCACCATCTGCGTAGCGTAAGGTTGACCTGTCTTTGGGTTGATGGTGTAGCCTTTTCCAATATCGCCACCGGCAGTGAGTTTATAAAAGTTGCGATAACCTGTTACGGTGGTCGGATAATCACTCAACGCAATGTTGCCCATGGAAGCAGGCGATACATCGATCATCACGCCATCGGCTGGACTTAAATGCGAAGCCCAGATCGACACGAGTGAAAAGCCCCACTTGTATTCGCTGGAAAGCCCTGTGCCGTTGACGGGATCGAGTTGTGGTGGAATACCCGGATCGTGATAAACGGTGTAGTCATGTCCATTGCGGCTCATTACTTTTTTGTCGCTGTTATTCAAAGCAAAAGGAACCACACCGCCCCACTCCGGACTCAAAAAGGGAGGCGTGTTGCCTTGCACATTTCCATTCTGGTCGATGAACACTTGCAGCTTCAATGGCTGCCAGCGATTGCAGTCCACCATATTCTGACTGCCCGGCAAATCCGTTCGCAGCACATCGTTGATCGGTTGATAAAACAGATTGGCATATCCGCCACTTTCATTGGCACCATCTTGCAATCCAAATTCAATTACTTTTTGTGCGATGTAATTTCCTAATGCAGCCGGCTTGCCAGATGCATAATCCGTAGAGGTGTATCCTTCCTCGTATCCCAACTGGCGGAAGAGCAACTGCATATCGGGAATGGAGGTAGCCGCTCCCGGAGAATTTTTAAAGCGATGCATCAACAAACGAAACGCGGCATAGCTGATGGCTTCATTGCGTGCGCTGCTGATGTCGGTAGGTTTGGATATGCCACCATACGGAGTAAAAAATCCGCCTACATTTTTATTCAGCATGAATGTAGTTGCCTGATCGGTGTAAGCCGCCCACGCATCGTACACCGCCATGGAGAAATGAAATAAGTTGCGTGCATGCACGGTAGGCCGTGCGAAGTCTAAGCGAATGGCGTTGATCAACACTTCATTCCACTTGCGTGCCGCGGAGTGATATTGAACATTATAATTTTGCGGAGTCGGTGGTGTCTTTTCCAATAAGGTGGAAGGATGACTCAATACTTGTTGATAATTAGCCGTCTGAAACGGAGCCAACGATTCTTTTTCGATGGCGAGGTAGCGCGCATCCGCAACTACATTCGTATAGGTTTCTGTTGAACCGTTCGGCCAACGGATAATGACTTCATCTGCTTGCGTAAATGATCCTAATCCGAAATGCAGCGTGGAACTATTCTGCGATGCATAGCCCGACCCAACATTCACTTCGTCCATCAGTGTCTGGCCATTCACTTTTACTTTCACCGAAGCACCTACCGCAAACTTATTGGACGTTGTGCCTGCGAGTGTCAACTGCAGCCAATGGCCCGCGTTTGTTTCTTTGTTTTGAAAAATCTGCAATCCTCCACCGGAAGAATTGCCAACTACTAAATCCATCAATCCATCGCGATTAAAATCTCCGGTAGCGGCACCATAACTTGCTTTCCGCGATTCTAAAGCAGTGGGCGTTACGTTGGTGAAGTTGGTGCCTTGTTCGTTTTTGAAAAGCTTATTCGGATACGGTGAGTAGCCATAATCATTCACCGTATAGATGTCGGTGTATCTGTCATTATTATAATCTACGGCCACCGTGCCCCACCCCATGCCGTTGTCGTTCACATTCCACTCGGCCGCCTGATTGGAGTACTTGCCATCGGGATTGGAGAGCAGCAGAAAATTGTTGTACAGATTCGTGACATAAAAATCATATTTGCCATCGCGGTTGAAGTCGGCATAGTCTACGCCCATGCCATCGGCTTTTACATTCAGCCCCAGCGCAGTACTTACTTCTTCAAACTGTGCGTTGCCTTTGTTTCTGAAAAAGGTGTTGCCGTTTCCATCAAACACCAAATAGATATCCAGATCGCCATCGTCATCCTGATCCAACAACAATCCACCCATTGAATTTTTCTTGCTGATCGCTCCGCTGCCTACTATTTGATTTCGGAATTGCGAGGCACCGTAATTCAGAAACAGTTCATTCTCACCAAAAAAGTTATTGGCATACACATCCAGCCATTGATCGCCATTCAAATCGCCTACCACCAAACTGTTGCTGCGCGCGTAGCTGGTGAGGCCTGTCGGAGTGGTGAAATCGGTAAACGTACCGTTGCCATTGTTTCGATAATAAGTGGTGCGCGAGTAACCCGCGATTAATACATCGAGCCAACCATCATTGTTGGCGTCAAACCAAACGGATAATTCATTGTCGGAGGTCAAGTCGAGGCCCGTGGCTTTGGCTACATCCTGAAAAACAAAATTGCCATCATTGCGATACAAGCGGTTGGTGTTGGACGATCCGCCACACACGTAGATATCATCATCGCCATCATTATCAAAGTCAACCACCGACACCCCGCGATTGGAGGTAGCTGTGAACAACGGGTTGCCACTGGTTATTTCCTGAAAGCTAGCTTGTGATAGCGCCTGGTGGCACAGCAGCATCCATCCGAAAAATATAAACCGATGCATAAAATACGATTACAGATCAAATATACGATCTAAAGCTCTTTGAAAATCCATTTTCGGGATGCGTTCTAGACTAAAAGGAACTTACTTTGCGTCTACGAAGTTATTCGACCTTATTCTCTAACTATGTCAAAACCCGCTACCGCGCCCAAAAATAAAGTCACCATAGGCCATGTGTTCAAAACCATTGTATGGCCGCGCAGAAAATTGTTGTTCATTGGTCTGATCCTCATCGTCATTAGCCGCGCAGCGGGACTGGTGCCACCCTGGGCTACCAAACCCTTTATGGACGACATTCTGGTAAATCACCAGATGGATAAATTGCCCATGCTGTTGATTGGTGTAACCATCGCGATTTTAATTCAGGCGGTCACTTCTTTTTTATTGACGAAAATCCTGAGCGTAGAAGCCCAGCACTTAATATCCGTATTGCGCTCGCGCGTTCAAAAACATTTGCTTCGCTTGCCCATTCGCTTCTTTGACAATCAGAAATCCGGTGCGCTCGTATCGCGCGTGATGAACGATGTAGAAGGCGTGCGCAACCTGGTGGGAACCGGTTTGGTACAATTAGTAGGTGGTGTGCTCACCGCGATTATTTCCGTTGGGTTTCTGATCAACATCAACCCGCTGATGACACTCTTTGTATTATTGCCGATGTCCATCTTTGGCGTAATCACCTTAAAAGCCTTTTCAATCATCCGCCCCGTGTTTCGTGAGCGTGGAAAAATTACAGCCGAAGTAACAGGTCGATTAACCGAAACTTTGAATGGCGTGCGTGTGATCAAAGGATTTAATGCAGAACCGCAAGAGATCAAAGTTTTTGAGAAAGGTGTAGATCAACTTTTTCAGAATGTAAAAAAGAGTTTAACCTCTACCAGTTTTGTGACCAGTGCAGGCACCTTTTTAGTAGGTCTTGCCAGCGTGGGCATTATGGGATTGAGCGGCTACTTTAATCTGACAGCCGGGGACTTCCTTCAGTTCACGATGTTCATGGTATTTATGATTGCACCCATCGTGCAGATGAGCAACATCGGCAGCCAGTTGACGGAAGCCTTTGCGGGATTGGATCGCACCGAAGAGTTGATGAACATGCCCATCGAAGATGATGGCACCGTGCGCACGGTGAAAATCGGCACGATCAAGGGCGACATGGAATTTAAGAATGTGTCGTTTGCCTATGAAGAAGGCAAGCCGGTATTGAAGAACATCGACTTTAAAGCTCCGGCTGGAACGGTAACAGCTCTTGTCGGAACATCCGGCTCGGGCAAAACTACTATTGCCGGATTGACCGCCTCTTTTCTGAATCCGGATAGTGGCACGATTACCATCGATGGTATTGATATGAGCAAAGTTTCGCTGGACAGCTTCCGCAGCCAGTTGGGTGTGGTATTGCAAGACGACTTTTTGTTTGAAGGCACGATTCGCGAAAACATTTTATTTCCACGCCCTAATGCGACTGAAAATGAATTAAAGAGTGCGGTGCATGCCGCCTTCGTACATGAGTTTACCGATCGCTTTGAACTGGGCCTTGACACCGTGATTGGTGAGCGCGGTGTAAAACTCAGTGGCGGTCAGCGTCAACGCATTGCCATTGCACGCGCCATTCTCGCGAACCCGCGCATTCTTATTTTAGATGAAGCGACTTCCAACCTCGATACCGAAAGCGAAAGCTTTATTCAGGACAGTTTGAAAACATTGATGCAAGGACGCACCACGTTTGTGATTGCTCACCGCCTGAGCACCATTCGCCAGGCCGACCAGATTTTAGTAATCGAAGATGGCCAGATTGCCGAGCGCGGCAAACACGAAGAGCTGATCGAAAAGAAGGGACGGTATTTTCAGTTGTACACGTATCAGGCGAGGATTTAAAGGGAGAGAGCCTATTCGTTTACAAGATATTTCTGTTGGATTAGCTTTGTAAACATAAGCTTAATCGAATAAGCTAGTTGCTTACTATTTACAGTAGAAGTTAAATCACCTCCATTTTGATCAATTACTCTAAGTAGTTCTCCCTCTTCGCTAAAATAATAAGTTCGCTTTTCAACCTTGTCATTTCGTTTTATACTGTCGACAATTGCGAACAATCCAGACCTTTCGTCTAAATAGAAAGTTCTCTTTATTTCCTCTGAGTCAGTTTTTGAATTTACTATCATCTTTCCAAAGATGTTGTCATTCTTAGTTTTCTTAAGGCTATAACTGATTGCGGTTACTTCGGTTATACTGTCGCTAAGTATTTTTAACTCATCTTTGTTGTCTACATTTATGAAGTCATATTTTTTAT
Organism: Bacteroidota bacterium; assembly: GCA_016191555.1. GTDB lineage: Bacteria > Bacteroidota > Bacteroidia > Cytophagales > Cyclobacteriaceae > ELB16-189. Next base: position 84,829 of record JACPVX010000044.1, on the reverse strand, counting down.
ACGATTCAATCTCGTGTATTCTTTTGTCAATCTTTTCGTTTTGGCCAAGAAGTGCAAAGTAAAATATGCTAAGTATGCTTGTCAGAACGAATTTTCTTGATGCTCGTATGTTCTTCATAGTTTTGTCACCGGCTATATTTTAACAGGAGAGCCATTTACTAGTTCTCAACACATTCTTCGTGTAATTTACACAAATCAGTTTTTAGATTTTGGATAAATATCTGTTGAATTAAAATCAGTGAACTGCGGCCACAGAAATAACTTCCTCGCCAGAGTAGGGCGAGGATATAAGTTAGTAGTTGCCGGTTGCTGGTTCATGTTGTTTACTCCGTTCTTGGCCACTTCCATGCATAACGGATAATAAGGCAAAGAAGAAGAACTTCTACCGCTGCAGCAAAATACATGTGTGCCCAAGCCTCACCTACCAAATTAAATAACATATAAGGAATAAATACCGTAGCTATGATGATGTTTGTGCTGCGATTGACTTTAGCCGGCAGCGCCACGGAAAGGAAAATCATCAGCGTTGGAATAGTTACAAAAATCATGGCGATCAGTAGAAAGACATATGAAATGTCAAATACAAATACTTTTCCAGCCAAAATATCTTGTATCGCGCCCGGCATATATAAGTGGAAATAATCGACATAGATATAGAGAAACATAAAGCTCGCCCACAGTGCGGCAAGTTTCAGTTTCACATGAACGCTGCTGTCATCCAAGGGCTTTTTCGTATCCATAAATCATCAACTAAAATCAAGTCTAAAAAAATTCTAGTTTCCGAACTTCAACTACCTCGTAAATTCCACTACCTGCGCACTTACGGTAATCGTTCTCCTGACATAGAAAGGAGCAAATCCACTGACTTGCTCTTCGGTCATTACATTGATAATCGCTTTGGATCCATTCAGCAAATTGGCTTTCTTCAGCATGGCTGAATAGGCATTCTCATACAATTGTGTTTTGTTCATGCTTCCAATGGCCAATACATAAAACGTTTCTGAACTGCCGCTGATCTGATCAACTACTTTGAAGTTGTTCTCGCGTAATTGTACTTCCGTTGCGTTTTGATTGTGATTGGCAACCAGGGCCGTGTTGATGCCACAGGAATTTAGGAATACCGCAAGTAATAATAACACGGAATAAATGCTGATCTTTTTCATAGTCATAATGATTATTTGTTTTAGAGATGGTAAAGTATTGGAGGAAACTCCCGAAGAGGATGCTAGAAGTTAAACCCAAAATGGAGCCCGGGTTCCCAACCAAAGTAGTCTGGCCATTTTCTTTCTTGTACTTTAAAAGACTCGGGCGTATTTGTTTTAATAGGCCAATGGGTCAACCCAATAGAGGGTTCAAAAAAGAAACGGTTCTTAAAGAATTTTATCTGATATCCCAAACGGTACGTCATAAACAAAGTGAATCCATCTGTAATCTTTGTCTGGTCCTCGTTTCGATAGGTTTGAAAAGCATTCATGGCATGAACGCCTGTATAGAGTCCCTTCCACCAAAAGCGATTGTAGGCTACTCCAACTATATATTGGCGCACATATCCGGGAAAATTGTATTGCGCCCGATTGGGATCGACAATTTCTTCCCACGGCATACCCAATGGCCAATTAAATTTGGATGTTTTAAGTTCTACGAAAACAACATTTTTAGGTGTTAGCCGATAGCCCACATTCACTTGAAAAAACTCAGGCGCATTCGGATCATTCGGAATTAAATTTCCCAACATTAAAAATGTGCTCCCGACAAACCACCTTTTATAGGTACTGTCTTGTTTTACATTTTGGGCTTTGAGTGCCTGCGTGCTTGCGATCAGTAAAAGAGAACCGATGATTAAAATCTTCTTTTGCATTTCATTTAAGTTAAACGATGGGGCAAAAGTAGATGGGCGAGATGCTACATCTCGTTCACTTAAGTTAAGAAAGGTGTGCTAGCTCTTTTTTTCCATAATTCGTGCTCGTAGCCTGCTTAATGATGCAGGTTGAATGCCCAAATAGCTGGCCAACTGATGTTGTGGAACACGCTGAATAAGATCGGGTCTTTTTTGGAGTAAATTCAAGTAGCGCTGCTCGGGAGACGAAGTCTTAAACTCGTCAAAGTCGATTCGTTCTTTAGCCAACAACTCTTCCGACAACATTCTGCACATGATGTCAAACTTGGGAAATTTACTATTCACTTCTGCTTCCATATCGGAATTAGAAACTAAAAGGATGCTGTCTTCCATACAACTTACAAAATATTCGGATGGAGTTTGGGTTGTAACACATGGAGGTGTCAACGCTTCCATTTCGGTGTAGAAAGCGGTGGTTTTTTCTTCACTATCGATTATATAATAGGTGCGAATACAGCCCTGTAAAACAAAGTAGCTCTCTTTTGACTTTTGTCCTTCCCGGAGTAAAATAGTTCCTTTCTTTACTGTGCGAAATAAATCCAGCGAGATGATCGCGTTCTTCTCCTCTTCCGTCAGCGAAATGTATTTGGAGATAAAGTCAAATAGTAGGTTGTTCATTATTCTTTAATTACAGTTGTCTGTTGTACTTGCCATCTACTCGTAAAGTTTCTATTCAGTATATTTTAAAAACAAATAATGGTTATCCTTTATTATTTCACCCAATTTGTCAAAGGCTGTTTCTGTTGTGTTGTACAATTTTGACAAGTCAGCGATCAACTCCTTCATTTGACTTTTCTCAAGCTCTCCGTTTCTAATGAAACCTAAAAATGAAGCGCCTATTCCGAAAAGTTCAAAATCGTACTTTTCAAATAGATATTTTGCTAAAGCATAATTTTCAAAAGGATCGAGGTCGCTTTGGAAGTACCCATTAGGTAATCCACAAATTCCCTCGTAACATTTTTCGACCGGTACTACTTTAAGAATTATTTGTTTATCCAAGAAATGAAGGGGCGCTCGGTTAACTTTCTCTAAAATTGAAATTTCGCTAATGCCAAATGTTAAGCCTCGCTCACATGCAGCGGTAAAGTCAGCGTCATTAATTTTTTTTAAGAAGTTTTCCTTTCTAATGAAAAATTCCGAAGGTGTAGAAAGATAACCCAAATGTTCGCCTGCTTCGAAACAAGCTTTGTCAAGCCCTGATAAATCATATCCTTCTGTTTCGTCCAAGTCATGCGTCATGATTGAATGTACGCTGGTATATTCTGCCTGTCCTAAATCATCGAGCGTTAAAATGATTGTCTTACCAGAATTATTTTGTTTATATGTCTTATAAACTTCAATAAGCTCATCGAATGATGTAAGGCTATCGATTAGATAACTGTCAAATAGAATTTTTCTGCCAGATTGCTCGGAGGTTAATGGTTGTATTTGCATGGTGCTACTATTTAAGAAAGATCACATAAAGTACCGAAAATGTCCAGAGTATAATTGCGCTATAGGATAATATTCCCATTTGAAGTCTGCGTTGGTTTGTCCTTAAATTCCAGAGAACAGGAACGTTCATGATCATAAAAGATTCAGGCAAATACATGAAAAAGTAAATGGGTCTTAACATTATATAGGTGAATGACTCTGCCTTTTCAAACTTTCCTTTCTCCTGTTTTAAATAATCGAAATGAACTATTGATTTTATAAACCACAGAATCATTCCAAGGAAGGCGGAACCCATTATTAGTGCAGCATCTAAGTCTGTCATCCGATCGTCTCAATTTTGTGGAATCAGGTATTTCCATTGCTCAAAATACTTCATAAATATCTTGGCGATGTTGCGTGCATCGTCTATTCCACGATGATGAATTCCCTCCAATTTGATGCCTTCCAACGCCAGAGCGTTGCTCATGCCCAAAGCACGTGGCAGTTTTCGTAGTTGGCCGTGTTGTTGTTTGATGTTGATATGGCGTTTGAGCCATGCAGTATCTAATTGAAAGATAGCGCAATCGCTTTCAAATTGTTTGCGATCGTAAAAACCCCACGAGCAGAGCCAGTAGTCTTGCGAATCGCAACCAATCCATTCTTTGAATTTCCCGATCACTTCATTAAAATGCTCGGCACGATCTATGTCCTCTTGTGTGATGGAAGTGAGTCGTTTACAGAAGTCGCTGAGTATCGGATTTTTTAATGGCTTGATAAAACTTGAAAACTCGGAAACGATCTCGCGGTTGTCATTGATCTTGAGTGCTCCTATTTCAATCGTTTCGTTTTGGCTTTTATCGAATCCCTCCCAACAAGTAGCTTCAAGGTCAAAAATGATATAGTTCATTTAATGTATATGTTTACAAAGATAAGAAAACCAAGGGAGGTGTTTTATTGGGTGTAAGTTGTTGGGCATAAGCTGGACGATTGCTCAATGCCCTAATTGCAAACGAAGGACAGCAATTTAAATTAACTCAAACTACCGCTGGCTGGGGGTCAAACGTTTGCTAGCACCGGCAATTTATCCATCAATTAACACTTCTGTTGCGTCAAAGTCAGACATTGTTATTGTAAACGTATGATCTCTGTCGTGGTCAGATTCAAAAGCAATTTCCCATACTATAGGCTTGTTTTCACATCTTGGAAGTCGCAGGTAAACTGGTTCAAATTCCTTTTGAAAGTTATCTATTTTAAAACCCTCTTTCCAGTTTCCAAATTCGTTTTCAATTAAAGGTGAAATTGCCTTCACAATTATCGAATAATTGTCTTCAATACTTTTGAAAAAGTTAATTTGTTTTTGTGTCGGACCACTTACATCTCCATCAACACCAATTTCTATCATTTTGTCTGAAGGACTAAAGTGTCGTCTGCACTCAAAATAACTTTTAAGCGAGTCTTTTTTGTTTTCGAGAAAAAGCATTGTCCCAAAAAATTCATTTTCAATTTTTGTCTGCTTTCCGAATATAAAGTCTAAAAGTCCCATGGTGCTGTGTCTCTTTTATTATTGTGTATACCTGCTTTCTATAGGGTCTAACAAATCTCACCAATCCCCCTCACTCCTCCAAAAAAAGTCGTGTCGTAAAATCTCTACAAGATCGTGTAGCGTTTTCATGACAAGAAAGTCGTGTATTCTTTTATTTTGGCGCGGGCTGTAGGCCTTGGGACTTAGGGGTTGGGGAGTGCGTTTTGCGAGACGCATAGTTAGTAAGAAGTAATAAAGAAGAATTTCAAATCCCTTCACCAATAAAAAACCCGCAGGCTTTTGACCTGCGGGGAAACCAAATGAACGGAAAAACTATCCTATGGAAAATTCAATTTGGTTTTAGCCTACGGCAATGCTCGCCACATCGCTCCAATACCCAACGCGCTCATCGTGCTTTAGGTAAATGCCACGGTAGCGCCACGTGGCGTGCGAAGTAATCGGCATCTCATCCGTATAATGTGGATTCATGTCGATACCCAAAAACTGCCACACACCGTTGCCCCGGTCCACTTCAATGTAAACCGCGTCCGCGCTGCCCTTCGTCCACTGCACTTCCACCTCTCCACCTTTCAACACCGGTTTCAAAATGGGTTGCATTTCGTCTAATACCACCACCGTGCTCGCACCAATGATACCCAAATCCTTGCCCATCGACTCGGTGTAAACAGGACTGTTCTTAATGCGCTGCACCGCTTGCGCAATGCGTGGAATGATGCCGGGTGCTACCTCTACCGGTTTAGTCCCCAGTGCGGGAACGTCTGAAACCGCGCCTGCAATTTTACCGATAGGACCATCGCGCAACACGTTCTTGTAATTCACTCGCTGTTCTTTAGCAGTGGTGAACACCTCTACCGCGTTGAGGATGTACGAGAAATAAGCAACATCGTTTTTGAGCGATGTAATCTCAGCAGCTGTGAACCCCAAACCAACGGAGTAGTTGAGCAGCTTAGAGATAAAGTTTGCCAACCAGAGAGCCTTTGCCTCGTCTGTGCGAGGCATGTAATATTCTTTAGCCATATAATTGTATTGTATTAGTTGAAATGTTGATTTTTAATTGATTTCGAAGGTTTTTGACGTCATCTAAGGTGGCCGGGGCGCCACCACCGTTAATGCGTGGAGATCGAAAAATGCCGCGTGCACCGTTGAGAATGCCGGAAGCATCTGACAAACAATCGCGCGCACTTGACAAAGTATTGCGCGCATATGACGAAATATCGGGAGCACACCCGAGGGGGTGTGGTAGACTTCCACCAATCCCTGGGTCACAAAAGCAGGTATGGTGCGCACTTCAACCAATGCCCGGAGCACGCCCGCAATACCCTTGGTAGAAGGTGCAACATGTGCGTTGGCTTGCCCAAGTGCTTTTGGCAGATGCCCCAGTGATTTTGGCAAACCCCCAACAGACTTTTGAAAGTGCCCGAGGAAGGAAGGCATGTGCGCCTGAAATTTTGGACAGCCGCAAATAAATTGGTTGAGATGAACGACAACCCTGCCCCCTTGCTCCGGGTAGTGGAGCATTTGCCGAAAGGATTTTGTAACGCCTGCATAGAGGGTGCGCAAGTGCTCCCGGCACCAGCCCATGTGCCCAAATGATTTTGCAACGCCTGCGCATATCCTGAGCAAGTGCTCCAGGCACCAGAGGACCTGCCTAAAATATTTTACACCGCCTACACATATCCTGCGCGCATGCGCCAGACACCGGCCCATGTGCCTAAAAGATTTTGCAACGCCCGCGGATAGCTTTCGCAATTGCATTCTCCACTGGCGGAGTTGAATTCGTAAAAAAAGAAGGACAAAAAATACTTTGTGCATGAAAAAGCCTAACCAACTCTCATGCCAAACTGAATGAAAAATCGCGCGGAGGCTAAAAAACGCTTAATGCAAATAGATTTCGCAGAAAATATTTTTTTAAAACGAAATGATCGAAAAGAAATGAAAGCCTAAAAACGATGTTTTCGTTTTATATCGTCACTAGTTTTCGTTGTATTTAAACAAAGTGGTGGAAATTGATCGGTGCACACGATGCATGAATGGATGTTTCAACCTTTAAAAGAAGTAGCTAAAAAAGTGGTGGGAAGGGGAATCGGAGGAACCACCAACTACAGATTCACGAGCGTGCAACAAAGGTTTACGAATTAGCTTTTTGATTGAGGCCTAATTCTCTCGGATCGTTACCAGTTTATCAGATTCAAACATGGCTGCCGGAGATATCACTTTTTCATGCACTGGAATTTTGTCTCCGTAGCGCTCGCGCATTTTTTTCTTTACCACATCACTCGTCAGATCAAAATCTTTCAACTCTTGTAATTCGCCAATTTCAATTCCCAAGGCTTCTTTGTACATTTTCCATACGAGTTCAGAACAATAGATTTTATCATCCGACCATTCGAAATAGATATCGTAATCTTTCCCTTTGAACTTCTCTCCAAAATCTTTCAGTCTTTGTTGATTTTCATTGGTTAAAATTTTTTCATAGTCCTTTAGCCGCTTAACTACGAAATGAGAACCTTCGCCTCTTTTAATCCACTCTTCTAATCCTGTAAGCTGAACGGGCTGTATCGCTTCATACACAAAGAATTGCTCATCGATTTCATAGATCACGCCCATGTGACTATACTTTGACTTGGTGGCCAGTTGAATAGCGTTGCTCTGCATTGATTTTGATGTTTGGAAAATGATGTCTCCGCTTTGGAGTTGCTCGTGGCCGGCTGCTACTGTTCTAGGAAATTCTTTAGGCTTGTCGACCATCATTCGGATCGTCAAAACAAACAATCCGAACCCACCCATGAGCCCAAGTACAATTAGTATTATTATATTCCGCATCGGGTTAGCTGCTTACTTCCTTTTGAATGTGCGCGCCACCTTCTTAAACAATTCCAGATTTTGCTCAAAGTTGTCGGTGGTCGTTCCAACTATAATATAATATCCATTATCTGTGTACAACATGACCTGATACACCAACTCGGTTGTCCCATTCGGCTTATCAAGTCCCTCGCCCACCAGTTCATAGCCGGTGATTCCGTCAATTTCAACTTCACTTATTTTGCTCTCATCAATTTTAAGATCGGTATAAGGTAACTTCTTCATTCTGGTTACTGCCGTCATTTTGAAATCAGTCATCTTCACATTCGCTATTGAAAGTCCTACCAGAAAAGATGTTTTGTCACTTGCTTCCGCAGGAACTTTTCCGTCTACCGTATAGATAAGCATACCTGACATATTCTTTGCAAATTTCAGCTTGGTGTCTCTGGTATCAATCGTGAAAGAAACAGACCCCAACGGATCGACAGTCATCGCTGATTCATACACCACTGAAAGCATCGCATTTCGAATATCTTCTGCCAGTTCTGCAAATTTCGCGGGGAATGTACCGTTGATCATATAGGTAGCCTGTGCATCGCCAAAAACCAACATGTACTTCGAATAATCGTTGCCGTAGGCAGATTGTGCGGCTGTCATAAAAAATCCCTGCTTCCCGTTTACCTTGATGGCGTTCTTTGTCTTTAGCTGAACTCCCTGTGTTTTTAATCCTTGTTCATTAAATCCTCTCGTTGTCTCTGAAAATGGTCCGGGGATTTCCATCAAAAGAATAGATGATCCGGTATTGGTTTGTTGAAACCCCTGAAAACTGGTTGCGCTTACAAATCCTGAAGGCGGAATTAGAAAAAATTTGGTGCCCGCTACGGGTTGATGTTTTTCGGTCTTCGAGTTATTGATTTCCTCTTGTCCAAAAGATGAAACGATTGTAAAAAATCCAATTAAAGTTACTACTAGCTTATTCATACGAGTCATTAAAATTGATTTATCATGATTATTCTTCGAAGCTGTAATGCTACAGAAGGGTTCATTACTTTCTCACCAAAACAAACGCTTTGGTGCGATTGGAAAAATAAATCGTGAGGCTATCTTGTTCAATCACAAAAGGCACTTCGGCTTGATAGAACGCCTTATTGAATAGTTTCTCCCACGGGGGATTGCGTCCAACCTCCGTCATACCTCCCTGCAGCACTTTCATTTTTTGCAGGCCCACATATGTATATGAACCAAAGAACGAATTGGATATATTCTTTCCGTCATACTCCCGTGGATTGGAACGATCGTTAAACGACACCCATATCTCGCCACCATACGTATTCGCTTCTGATTTATACTCAATAGTTTCATTTACCAAATCTTTGAGAGCCACTACCGTCCACGTGCCGTGCAGTGTTACCTTACTGATGTCGTCATACGTACAACTCAACATCAGCCCAATAATTACTAGTAGCACAATAGCCCGATTCATAAATGGGTTCGCATGTAGTTATGCTTTCCTAACCGCTACACGAAAGTTACTAAAAAGCCCGGATGTTTTATCTACCGAAAACCAGTAGTAATCCACCTAATCGGGAAAATTGTCCACCACCATGCGCCAATTGTCCATTTTAAAGGGATTGGGCTTGCCACACCTTTGTATCGTCAAAACGACAAAGTCATAAACAATTAAAAACAAATACCATGAAACGCTTACAAGCTATCAACCCCGATCAAGCCACTGGCAAAACCAAAGAACTTTTCACTGCGATTCAAACACAACTAGGCGTAGTACCCAACATGATGCGCACCATGGGCAACTCACCTGCTTTTCTCGAAGCTTATTTAAACCTGAGTGGATCTCTCAGCCATGGAACGCTGGGTTTGAAAAACAGTGCCATGATTGCGCTGGCAGTAGCCGAAGCCAATGCGTGTAATTATTGCCTGTCGGCCCACACCTACTTAGGCGCCAACTTGGCCAAGTTAGATGATGCCACCATGGAAGCCGCACGCCTCGGCATATCGACCAACGAAAAATCACAAGCCATCCTTCAATTGGCGCAAGTGCTCGTAACAAAAAAAGGTCGCACCAGCGATGCCGATGTAGCTGCCGCCAAAGCCGCGGGCATCACCGAAGGTGAAATCGGAGAAATTGTTGGCCACGTAGCATTGAATATCCTCACGAATTACTTCAACAACACGGCCAATACAGAAATTGATTTTCCGGTAGTGGAAGCACATCAACTGGCGGTAGTATAATTTTTAACCTCATAACTAATTAACACATGAAAACAATTAAATCATTTCTTTTTGCATCGCTCTTGTTAACATCATTTGTTGGCTTCAGTCAAATTGATCCCATCGACAAAAATAAAATTGCCATTGGCGGTTATGATCTGGTAGCCTACTTCACCGATAATGCTGCCGTGAAAGGCAAGCAAGAATTCACACACGAAATCAATGGTGTGAAATATCAATTTGCATCGGCACAACACCGCGATTCATTTAAAAAGAGTCCGGAGAAATATCTACCCGTGTGCGATGGCTATTGTGCGTGGGGTGTGGCAGAAAAAGAAACGAAGTTTCCCATCAACCCGGAAACCTTTAAAGTGATTGACGGAAAATTGTATCTGTTCTTTAATGGTGATTTCAACGGCAAAAACTTCAACACCTTACAAGAATGGAACAAGGCAGAGCCCACGTTGCTTTCGAAGTTGCCTGCCAATTGGTCTAAAATCAAAAAATAAGTTTCATCAAAAAGCCAAAGGTTGTCTTTGGCTTTTACTTCTTTCAATTTCTATGGAACCACGATATCCCCTCCCTCCTTTTACATTGGAAACCGCCCTGCAAAAAGTGCAAGCAGCCGAAGATGCCTGGAACAGCCGCGATCCTGAAAAAGTAAGCAAAGCTTATTCACCGGAAACCGAGTGGCGAAACCGAACCGACTTTATTAATGGCCGCGAGGAAGTGAAAGCATTTCTCACACGCAAGTGGCAAAAAGAGTTAGATTACAAACTAAAGAAAGAGCTGTGGGGCTTTCGCGAAAATAGAATGGCCGTGCGCTTTGAATACGAGTGGCACGATGCGGAAGGGCAATGGTACAGAAGTTACGGCAACGAGTTGTGGGAGTTTGATGAACTAGGATACATGCAAAAACGTTTTGCGAGTATCAACGATTTACCGATAAAAGAATCGGACAGAAAACTATAAAGAATTATGGCCACCAACTACGCTTCGCTCGCCTTCACCGATCAGGTGAAAGCCCTTCAACAAAAATACGGCAGTCGCACCAGCTACGAGCGCATGGAAAAGCGGCAAGTCACTGATGGGCTTTCTGAAAATGAAGTCAACTTCATTCGCGAGCGCGATAGTTTTTACATGGCTACGATTGGAGAAAATGGTTTCCCGTATATCCAGCACCGCGGTGGACCGAAAGGATTTTTGAAAGTAATCGACCGAAACACGATTGGCTTCATCGACTTTAGCGGGAACAAACAATATATTTCCGTTGGCAACCTCGCAACAAATAAAAATACCTCGCTGATACTCGTGGATTATGCCGCGCAAGCACGGCTGAAGATTTATGCACGCGTAGAGATTGTGGCGTTGAACGCGAAGCCGGAGTGGGCAAATTTATTTACCTTAGAGAATTATGCGGCACGCCCCGAACGAATTTTAGTGTTGCACATAGAAGCGTATGACTGGAATTGCCCTCAACACATTACGCCTCGCTACACTTCGCAAGAAGTGGAAGAAGCATTAGAGCCACAACGGGCTTATATTCGGCAATTAGAAGAAGAACTTAAGAAACGATCAACATAAGCGATGGACAACCCGCACTCACTTACACTCGTCAACCCCACGACAGGTTCACTGGCGTTTAAAATTTTATCCTTCGAGGATGGCAGTTATTTCGACCACGTACAGCGCAATAACTACTATTCATTAATTTGGATGACAGAAGGAAGCGGAGAACTCAAAGCTGATTTCTCTACGTATGATTTTAAAAGCAACAGTTTGTTTGCGTTTTCACCGTATCAGCCTTTTATGTTTTCCGGCAAACTATTGAAAGGAATAGCACTCCATTTTCACCCGGACTTCTTCTGCATTCATAAACACCATGCCGAAGTAGCTTGTAACGGAATTCTGTTTAACAATATTTATCAACCTCCTTTTTTACAGATTGATGCATCTACAGCCGCTTCGCTTTCCATGCTGATTGGTCAGATGAAACTGGAGATGAAGAATGCCGCATTGGCGCAATACGAAATTCTCGTTTCGTATTTGAAGATATTTCTGATTACCACCTCTCGCTTAAAAGCCGAACAACAACCGGCCGCGGCAGAATTCACATCCGACTTGAAAGAACCATTTGTGTTGCAAAGCTTAAAGGATGCTATCGAAAAAGATTTCCGCAAGAAACATTCGGCTAGCGAATATGCGGATGCGCTTCATATCTCCGCCAAAGCGTTAGCCAAAATCACGAAGAGCTATTTTAACAAAACCATTACCGAATTAATTTCCGAGCGCATCATCATCGAAGCCAAACGCGAGTTGTACCTCACCAAAAAAACAGTAAAGGAAATAGCGTACGAGTTGGGCTATGAAGATGAACATTACTTTAGCCGTTTCTTTCGCACCAATGCCGATGTATCTCCGCAAGTGTATCGCGAAACGGTGGGATTTGCGAGAGGGGAAGTGGTGTAGGGCTAATTAAACTGACTGTATTTCTTTATTTGAATCAGGCGTTTGTATAAGTGTGGATGCGTCAAAAGCTTTTCGCTTAGCCAGGTCCAAAAGCCTTCGTTCTCCTTGGCGTTCTCAATATGTTTCTCAATGTTTAGCTTCGTATATATTTCCTTACCCGTTGTCATAATCAATATACCTTCGATGCTGCCTTTAGGCGAGAAGTGGTAACCCACCCGGTCGCATGTATACTCACAGCCGCGTGAATAAGCCAGGCCAAGAAGCGGAATGATTCGAGATGGGAATAAATACTTCTCCTTGCTAAGATGCTTTTGTTTGATGTGACACAATTCATGGGCAGTTATATAGCTTAACACATCATAATTGCCATGTAGAGTAGTTTCCGCCACTTCCGAATAGATCATTAATATGTGTCCTCTGGAATATTTGGTCACGAAGGAATTGAAGTGCCCATAAGTAATGAAGATTTCAGGAACTTTAATCTTTAGTTTAGATGCTTGTGCCTCCACTATGGAATAAATCTCCGGGAATTGGTCTTTTGTTACCTGCGTGGAATTGCCTTTAATAATGCCGACAAAAATACCATGAATCAGTTTATTGAAGAACATAAACACCAATATCAATGGCAAGAGTAGCAAAAGCCCTAATGCGGAAGACCAACTGGATGCCGAATAAATTACCCAAGCGATAAATGCTAAATAAATGAAAACACTAAACACCAATTTAATATTGTAGTAGGCCGTTTCCTTAGGATGTTGCTTCACCTTAAAATTGGATAAATCGGTTGGATACTTTTTGTCGCCACCAATAAAGGCATGGCTTTTGTCTTCTTGTGCCCCTCTGGATTTCTCCGCTGCTAACGCACCCAAGTCATTCGTCTGAAAATAGTTATCTGTCAGATAGCGCATAAATTGTCCCCGCTGCTCATCTGTTATCACTAACTGCTCACGAACAGAATCAACAGATAACAAATATGATTTCCTGTCATCGGTATCGTTGCGGACCAACCGAATTGTTTTGTAAGATGTTTCTGTCTCTAAGGCCTTGTGCAAATTATAGTAGTTATCAAATCCCTGGTTGTCAAAGCTGTAAATCAACCATTTTCTAAAGTCGGTAAGCTGCAATTCTGAATTCATGCGGATAATTGATTCTTTATAATGTAAAAAATAAAACGAAGATAGTTATTTTATGATTTTTATATCCATCGAACTCTGTTATCAAAATAAATTGCGATCATCATGATATCTTCTTCTGTATTTGCCAATAATGTCCGAAGGGATCTTTAAACATTCCCTGGCGGTATCCATAATCGTAATCCGTTACCGGATTGATTTCGGTGGCACCCGCCTGAATAGCTTTTTGCATTACCTCTTCTACATTCGGAACAAATAAACCAATGATGGCGGTAACGCCTTTTGCGCTAATGGGTTCGAGTGCATCGCGCATAATCTCATGGACATGAAAGATCGCGCCATTAAATTCCAATTCTGCCACATGAATACTTCCATCGTCATTGCGGAAGCAAAAGTTTTCGGTTGCACCGAACTTTAGATAAAAATCAATGGAGAATGTTTGCTTCGGGATGTGAAGTTCGGGAGCAAAATGGGTTTCTTGGTTGGTAGTCACGGTATCAAGCAATTAAAAACTATTTTATATTTAACTTCTTCAAAAAATTGTCAACTCCCACATATTCATCCTCGTCATCTACCCATGTACCAGAATCACCAGCAAAATTAGAAGGATTAAAACTTGTATTCTTCTTCAATTCCTCCAAAATCAAATTCGCCTCCGCTAAATAAAATTCAGAACCGAATTTAATGGTCGATGCTTCATACTCGAATTCAATCAGAGGGATTCGCCTGGCGTGATTTATTATTTTCTCCCAACGCTCTGGCGTGATAGTCGGGTTGATTTTCAATTCCTTGATTTTTGAAATGATATAAGATCGGTTAAATCCAATGCCCATTATTTGCCGTCTGATCTTCAATTCACCTGGCTTCACCGATATTATCTCTTTTCCCAGAATCATCCACAAGACAGAGTGCAAGAAAATGATACCTATTAAACCAATGATTAAAAGCCAACCATAGGGTTTCCAATCTATGGATGAGTTCGCAAGTAATTTAATGTCAATCCTGCTTGCAAGAAAACCCAAGCCACCTAGCCAAACCAACGAAACAAAAAGGCTCCTCCAATTAACTCGCGAATGTACCGTCACCTGAAAATTCTCCGGGTGCCTGTGGAATTTAGCTCTTCCTTGATAAGGCATATGGATCCAGAAAAGCTATTATCTTACTTCTCGAAGCATACCTCAATTCAATTCTTCGAAATCAATATTCATCACGGCAAACTTCTGCCATCCCACAAAATCAAAATGCCACCACTCGGTGCTGTACACTTTAAATCCGTTGCGCTCCATCACCGAAATCAATGTCTCTCTGTTTTTGCGAATCACTGGGTCGCTCACCGGCTCAGTTGGCCATGACTCTTTTTGAGGTGCATCGTATGCAGTGGGCATGGTCAAATCTGCTTTCGTCTTCAAATCAAAAATAGTCATATCCAATGCACAGCCCCGATTGTGTCGCGAACCTTTGTAGGGACTCGCCACGTAGGTTGAATCGCCATTCATGACTTCATAAAATTTTACCGTTGCCGAATAAGGCCGATAGCCATCAAAGATCTTGATACCATATCCAAGCTTATTAAATTCCTTTTGAGCTTTTAACAAAGCTTCTGCCACCGGCTTACGCGCAAAGGCACGGGCACTCTTGTAAATCTTTGATTTGGTAAAATTGTCTTCTGTTGCATACTTAATATCTAAGACAACTCCGGGCATAAATTTCTCTAAATCCACTAATTCATTAGCCGGGTTGCTTTCAACGCTTGCTTTATATTCATTCAACATCATTGGGCGCAAGCCATAATCAGGTTTCATCTTCAACTTCTCACGTGCAAATTTCTCAGCAGCCTGTTGAACAGCCAGCAAATCTTTTGAAACTATATGCGAACCCAACACATGGCCACCAGCACCGGGTATAGCTACCATCTCTTTCATGTCAGCAGGTGTGCCGAGTTGTTCATTCATCGCCTTCATGGCACTCACTTTAACCGTAGGGTCTTGTTCGGTTTCGCTCTTATAATAATAGAGTGTGAGCGATGGACAGGTAACTTTCTTAAATGTCTTTGCAGTCATGGCGGATTCCACCAACTCTTGTAATTGCACAATGGCTTCGAGTCGGTAGTTGTTGTTCCAGTATTTGTCTTTCAACGAATCGGGAGGAAACACGCGCGAGTCGCCACCAATTACTTGTCGCGCAATTTGCAATCCCCACGGATTATTTAACAACCACGCATTGCCATCATTAATTTCAATATTGGGCGACATGTTGATCATCGCGTACACATCTTGCGGATATTCAGAAGCCAACATAATCGACATGGTACCTCCGGTGGAAGTGCTCATCAAAATAACTTTATCTCCGAGCGCTTTGCCAATGGCCAATGCTTCTTTGCTACTTGCCCACCAACGGTCGGGTGAAAAATATAAGAGCTGGTTGGTAGTGTCTACACCGTGATCGGCCATGCGCGCCAAATACAAATTGCATCCAAACTTTTTCGCGAATGATTCATGAATCGGATCGCCTTCTTCCTGACTGGCCGAAAAACCATGAATGTAAACGACACTATACGGTGTTTTCTTTTTGGAACTATCCGCCCAAATAATCCGCGCTTCATTATCCGGTTTCAGCTGATGCTTGCTTTCCTGCAACGCTACATACTTCTCCAACTCCTCTGCTGTCTGCGGCACTGTTGGCATCGTTGGATCGTAAACAGGTTTCGCGGGTGTGGGGCCCATAAAATAAATAGCCACTAACAGAATCACCGGAAAGGTGAAATACACGATCTTTTTATTCATGATAATTGGATTACAATTTTAGTGATTCGAAGATACAAGATTCCTTCGGTTTTCGTTGTAGGGATATATTCTGTATTATTGAAAAGTGGAAAAACCACATAAATAATGGCCAATCGATTTGCCAAAGTAATCGAATCACTAAAACATGAATTATGAATAATCAAGCTCCATCAAATGCCTTTATCGCAGCCTCGTGGATCGCGTTACTAGCTGGTATGACATCCTACCTTGTTGGATTATGGAACGCAGAAATGCTGCTGAATGAAAAGGGATACTACTTCACCATTCTCATGTACGGACTCTTCTCAGCCGTTTCATTGCAAAAAGTGGTGCGCGACCAAATGGAAGGAATCCCGGTGACCAATATTTATTATGGTCTTTCATGGTTCTCCACTATTCTGGCCATTGTACTTTTAGTTATCGGTTTGTGGAATGCCACTCTCACGCTCAGTGAAAAAGGATTTTACGCCATGTCGTTTATGTTGAGTTTATTCGCTGCTATTGCCGTTCAAAAAAATACACGCGATGCTGCAAAGGCGAATAGCAGTAATCCTTCTTGATAAAGTAAATCACTTTTAAACAAAGAAGCCCGGCCGGTTAAGCTGGGCTTCTTTTTTGGTAGGAACCACCAATTTATTTTTTTGGCAGCCCGCTTTGAGCTAGCAATTTCTTGGCACGATCAAGTTTCTCAGGAAATAGAACCTTATCCCTAAGCAAATCCAATTTTTTGTCAAAAACAATAATTGGCACTTTTGATTTATCATCCATAACCGAAAATAGATAATCAAATTAAGTAAAACAAAGAAGCCCGGCCGGTTAAGCTGGGCTTCTTTTTTCACCTAAAAAAATCCCGACCAGAACGCTGAAAAAAATAAAAACAGCAATCCTACAGTCTGGTCTTAAGAAGGCACTTCGGTATCGGCAAAAAATATTTACCACCAACAACCACTACGAATGGAGTAAAACCAGTCATACCGAATGTGCCATACCTTTCAGTTATCTGTTAATTGTTAATCGTTAATTGTATTCCGAGGCCGCTTAACTATTAACTATTAACTTTAAACTGCTCCCTAGTCTACATTATCATGCAAAAACTTATTGTTACCCAACAAGTTGTTGTCGTCATTTAAGTTATAGCGCGAAATAAATTGTTCTGAAGAGTGCGGCACATTGTCCATCTTCACGCCTCTGCGTAAATAAGCAGGCAATGTCCACTTCTCGTTAAACTCTTCTTTCGTCATTTCTTGCTTGCGGGCTGCCTTCAATTTCTCTCTGCGCTCACGTGCCTGTTGCTCTAAGCGTTCGCGTGTTTTGCGCACTTCCATCAAGCCATCGTCATTGATCACCTGATCGGCCGACACCTCTCTGCCAATCTGAAATTCATCATCTTCGGCAAACAAACCGTTATCTCCATCTTCATCATCGATGGAGTTGGTGCTCTCTGTTTTATCAAACAAGGTGAATGTGTAAGCCCGCTCCTCACGCTTCGGCTCTTCTTTCTCCGGTGTCTCTTCTTTCATCGGTGCCTTCAACACAGGGCGCTCCATCGGTTGTTGTACCGGGCGCTCTTGTGGTTGTTCAACAGGCATAGGTGGTTTCTCATCTCTGTTTACTTCGCCTTTCACCTTCAGTTCTAAATCACCGCCACGTTGGTTCACAGAATTATCTACCGAGTCAAACAAAGAAATCTGCGTGCGATCTAACTCATGCACTTTCTTTTCTTCCTTCTTCACCACTTTCGTTTCGGTTACAAAACCGGTAGCAATCACTGTCACGCGAATGCGATCGCCCAAGGCAGAATCCACACCGTGACCGAAAATTACTTCGGCATCATCACCCGCTTGTTGTTGAATATATTCGGTGATCGTAGTCAATTCATCCATTTGCAATTCAGCCTCCTCACCGGAGATGATCGAAAGTAAAATTTTCTTCGACCCCATGATGTCATGGTTATCCAACAGCGGAGAAGCCAACGCTTGCTGTGCCGCTTTGATCGCACGTGTATCGCCACGTGTTTCAGCAGTACCCATCACCGCAGCACCGGCATTCAACATTACGGTGCGCACATCTTGAAAGTCTACGTTCACATATCCCGCCAAGGTGATAATCTCAGCGATGCCCTTCGCAGCTGTCGTCAACACATTATCTGCTTCGCCAAATGCCTGACCGATGGATAAGTTACCGTAAATTTCACGCAGCTTGTCGTTGAGAATCACCAGCACCGTATCACAGCTCGCGCGAAACGCTTCGATACCCAAGTCTGCTTGTGCCAATTTTTTCTTTCCTTCAAACGAGAAAGGAAGCGTGACAATGCCCACCGTTAAGATGTCCATGTCTTTGGCTATTTTAGCTATGACAGGGGCAGCACCTGTTCCGGTGCCACCGCCCATCCCCGCAGTTACAAAAACCATTTTAGTACCGGCCAGCATCTCGCGAATCTGGTCTTTACTTTCAAGCGCAGCCGCGCGTCCCACTTCGGGGTTCGCACCGCAGCCAAGTCCCTCCGTCAGGTTTACACCCAACTGAAGTTTATATGGCACCGGGCTGCTGTTCAGCGCTTGCAAATCTGTATTCGCCACCACAAACTCGACATCCTTGATGCCTTGCCGAAACATGTGGTTGACTGCATTGCTACCTCCGCCACCAACGCCAATCACTTTGATGATCGACTTGTGGTGTTTGGGGAGATCAAATTTGTATCCGTTTATTGGTTCAAACATGATGTTGGTTATTTAGTGGTTGTTCTTTGTTATGTGTGTTATCAAAATACTCGTTCTCTTTTTTCTTTGGGCGGCTACCGGGCTTTCTGCTACAAGTCCTCCCCCGCCAGTTTTCTTTGGCGTATCGGGGATGCGGGCTTTTCGCTTCAATCCCTGCCGCAGTGCGCACTCATTTAATCATCTCATCTTTCATCCGAAGCAAAATCATTATCAAATTTTCAAATTACCGAATCATCGAATTACCGAATCACCGAATCACCGAATTAATACTCGTTCTTATCACTCAAGTCATCAATCAACAATCCCTTCGTCTTATTCAAGATGTTCGAGAAAAAGTCAGAAGCAGGATTTGGTTTTTCTTTCTTCACCTTCACTACCTTCTGATTTTCCTTTGCTTCCTTGTAGCGCTCTTCGCGCTCATCCAGCGAGCGGAACCCAGAGAGCACCAATCCCACTGCAGTGGCATACATCGGACTCTTCACTACTTCCAACTTGCTCTTGCCGAGGTGTTCGTTCGGGTAACCGATGCGTGCATCCATGCCCGTCATGTACTCTACTAATTGCTTCAATGAATTCAATTGTGAGCCACCGCCTGTAATCACAATTCCTCCTGCTAAGCGATTCTCATAACCAGAGCTGATGATTTCTGCGTGCGCCATTTCAATCACTTCTTCCATGCGCGCCTGAATAATGTTCGAAAGATTCTTCACTGAAATTTCCTTAGCCGTTCTGTTACGAATTCCGGGAATCGAAACAATCTCATTCGGACTAGCTTCTTCCGCAATCGCTTTGCCGAAGCGCGTCTTCAATTGCTCGGCTTGCTTCGCCATCACCATCAAGCCATGCTGAATATCCGTTGTCAAAATATTTCCACCGAAAGGAATCACAGCCGTATGGCGAATGATACTGTCGTGGAAGATCGCAATGTCGGTAGTACCACCACCGATATCAATCAAACAAACACCGGCTTCTTTTTCTTCTTCGCTCAACACCGCAATGCTGCTGGCGAGTGGTTCCAAAATCAAATCCTGAATTTCCAAGCCCGCTCTTCGCACACACTTATTAATGTTGTTGATCGCGCTGGTTTGTGCGGTGATGATGTGGAAGTCGGCTTCCAATTTCACGCCACTCATGCCTACCGGATCTTTGATGCCTTCTTCGTAATCCACTGTATAATCTTGAGGCATCACGTGAATGATCTCGCTTCCAGGTGGAATTACAATGCGATACATGTCTTCAGTCAGTCGATTAACATCTTCGATGCTCACCTCATCCTCTTTTGAAATGCGTGTGATGCTTCCGTGGTGGATCGAGCTGCGGATGTGTTGCCCCGCAATACCCACGTTCACCACACCAATGTCGATGCCGCTCATATCGCTGGCTTCTTTCACGGCTTTCTCAATGGCGAATACGGTTTTATCTATGTTGGTTACAATTCCCTTAATCACTCCTTCTGATTCGGCCTTGCCCATACCCAATACCTCCAACTTGCCAAACTCATTCTGGCGGCCAACAATCGCACAAATCTTCGTTGTGCCGATGTCCAGTCCTACTACTATTTTCTCGTGTTCCATGGTGTTCTTTATGTTTAGTGGTTGTTTACTTATTTTTTCGAAGTAGTTCGCAGTTGGTAGTCAGTACACAGTAGATGCTCCTGACTTCTTCCAATTACTAATCACTTCGTATCGCATCTTTTCATCTTTACTATCAACTTTCAACTATTAACTATCAACTTTCCCTCATTCCGCCACTACCTGTCCTTCGTATTCCAAATTCACGCGCTCGTAGCGGGTCCAGCCGCGTGTGGGCAAAATCTCCTTGTAGAAAACCATCAGCTTCTTAAACTTCACTTCCAGATTCTCCGGCTTTCCAAACTCCACCAACTGTCCTGTTACTTGTGGGTAGATCACCACCTTTCCATTCTTCTGAATATCCAATTGAGCTACTTGCGCTTTCCAAAACGGATCTGCATTGATAAACTCAATCATCGCCATTAATTGTTTGCCTTCCTCTGTGCGGTTTAGGTCTTCGCTCTCCAACAGGGGCTTCACTGCTCCGCTGATCAGCACCACACGTGCGGTGTACTTCTCGGACACAGGCATGATCACACCATCCTCTGCGATATACGCATCGGGTGCATCACTTTGCACAATGCGCGCGATCGGCCTGCGCAACTCTACATTCACAATCAAGTTTCCTTTCAAATCACCAAAAAGTTCTGCATCCAAAATATGTTTGTCGTACTTCAACTTCTTTTCGATCTCTTTCAGTTTGATCCGACTAATTCCTACTCCTTTCACCGGTTCTCCGCTTCCTTCTACCAAATGCAATACATCCGCTTCATCCAGAAAATGATTTTCACTCAGGTTATCCAATTCCACCACAATATCTTTGCACACAGCTCCGCCTTGCTTTCGTTCACTGAAAGCAATCAGAAAAGACAAGCCCAGTATCGCTACTGCGACTTTGATCTCTTTGCGTATGCTAAACTTCGTTTTCATTTTTCTCTTACTTCTTCAACAACATTTCTTTGATCGGTTTCACAAACGTGTCGATGTCTCCCGCACCTACAGTCGCTACTACTTCTACATCCAGGTCTTCCAACTTCTGCAACACATCTTTCTTTCCGCAACGAATCTTTACCGGACTCGTGATGTTGGCAAACAACATATCCGAGGTAACACCCGGAATCGGTTCTTCGCGAGCCGGATAAATATCCATCAGCAACACTTCGTCTGCAATGCTCAGGCTCTTTGAAAATCCTTCCGCAAAGTCGCGTGTGCGTGTGAACAAGTGCGGTTGGAAAATCACTGTCAGTTTTTTACCTGCATACATCGACTTGAGCGAAGTCAAAAAAGCTTCAATCTCGCGCGGATGATGTGCGTAGTCATCGATGTAAACCAGATCATCTCGTTTGATGATGAATTCGAATCTGCGCTTCACACCTTTAAATGAATGCAGCGCTTCGCGAATAACTTTTTCACTAATGCCCAACTTGAACGCCACCAACATAGCGGCAATGGCATTTTCCATGTTATGAAAACCAGGGACACCGAGCTGAATTTTTTCGATCTTCGTTCCAAAGCCGTGAAGATCAAATTCAAAAAATCCGCCATTGGCGGTTATGTTGCCGGCAAAAAATTGTCCCCGGCTCATACCATACGTTTCTTTCGAAACGGTTATTCCTTCTGTGAGCGATTCAATCGACTCGTGTACAATCAAACTTCCGCTCGCGTTGATCTGCTTCATGAAATCGCGGAACGAGGTGAGCATACTCGCGTGATCTCCGTAAATATCCAAATGGTCCGCATCGGCTGAAGTCACCACCGCTATCTCCGGAAACAATCGCAAAAACGAACGATCAAATTCATCGGCCTCTACGACCACGAGCGTTTTCTCATTTACTTCTCCGTGCATCACCAGGTTTGAATCGTAGTTGGTAGTAATGCCTCCTAAAAATCCAACCATGTTGATGCCTGCCGATTTAATGATATGCGCAATCAGTGAAGAGGTAGTTGTCTTCCCGTGTGTTCCGGCAACGGCAATCGTTTTATAACTCTTCGTGAGCAATCCTAATACTTCGGAGCGCTTGAGTATCGTAAAACCATTCTCTTTCAAATACGCATGCTCCACATGATTTTTAGGAATAGCAGGCGTAAACACCACCAGCGTTTTTTCCTTGCTGATGTATCCGGGAATCATTTCAATGCGATCTTCGAAATGAATTTCCATTCCTTCATCCAGCAACTCGTACGTGAGTGGCGTAGGCGTGCGATCGTAGCCGGCCACTTTCATGCCCTTGTGCCTGAACCACCGTGCGATGGCACTCATGCCAATCCCACCGATGCCGAGAAAATAAACGCTATCGTATTGCTCTAACTTCACTTTTTGTTCCAATCAATTTTTCAATTTCATCTACTATGTCTTCAGTGGCTTGTGGCTTCGCCCACTTGCCAATATTGATGCTCAACTTTTCCGCCAGCGGCTCATCATACACCAGTTTCAGTACTTCACTAACCAATGTATTTTTCGCCTCTACGTCTTTCACCATCAGTGCAGCATCTTCGTTGACCAACGCCATAGCATTTTTTGTCTGATGATCTTCCGCCACGTTGGGCGAAGGCACCAGAATGCTGGGGCGTCTGGCAATGCACAACTCTGAGATCGCCAATGCACCCGCACGTGATATCACCACATCCGAAGCTGCATAAGCCAAATCCATCTGCTTCAAAAAATCAACTACACGAATGCGTCTCAAATCTTTGTGTCCAATCTGTGATTTGATTCCCTCGTAATACAATTTGCCCGTCTGCCAAATCACTTGAATATGAGCATCAATCAATTGATCGATTCCTGCCAAAATACTTTCGTTGATTGTACGCGCACCAAGGCTTCCACCTAAGATGAGAAGCGTACGTTCGGAAGAGTTAAAAGCGAAATGAGCTAATGCTTTCTCTCGTTTCGATTCCAGATCGATAATATCTTTTCGCACCGGATTACCAGTGAACACAATTTTAGAAGCAGGAAAATATTTCTCCATGCCCGAATACGCAACACAAATGCGTCCGGCTTTTTGCGCCAGTTGCTTGTTGGTTAATCCGGCATACGAATTCTGCTCTTGAATCAAAGAAGGAATTCCTGCTTTTGTTGCCGCCAACATAATTGGGCCACTCGCATAACCACCTGTGCCAATCACAGCATGCGGCTTCATTTTTTTGATGAGGCTACCTGCTTTGAGATAACTTGAAATTAACTTGAACGGAAACGACAAATTGGTAAGCGTCAGTTTGCGTTGCAGTCCGCTGATCCAAAGCCCGACAATTTTATAGCCAGCCTCAGGAACTTTCGTCATCTCCATTCTTCCTTCCGCACCTACAAAAAGAATATCCGCATCCGCATAGCGTCTCTTAAATTCATTGGCAATAGCCAGTGCCGGGAAGATATGTCCTCCGGTGCCGCCTCCGCTAATGATGATACGATATGGTTTCTCTGCTTTCAATTCTTTTATTGTTATCCTTTCTTCTACTTTTTACTTCTCACCAATTTTCAAATTAATTCATCTTCAAATTTTCAAATCATCGAATCATCGAATTATCAAATTATCTCATTTTCAAATTTTCAAATCGAGTCATTTTCAAATTATCGAATTACCGAATTATCAAATCATCGAATTACTAAGCTGCTTTCACTTCCACCTCTTTCTCCTTCACCTCGTCTGTTTCTAATTTCTCACTCGCTCCTTGTCCCCAATTCTCTTCCTGCTCTCCACGACTCACACTTAGAATAATTCCTACCGATAAGCCGGTGAATACCATCGCTGTTCCTCCCATACTGATCAATGGCAATGGCTGTCCGGTGATGGGACCAAGGCCAACCACTACGCCCATGTTCACCATCGCCTGACAAACCAAATCAAAACTCAGTCCTGTCGAAAGCAACCCCCCGAAAGCGCGCTCACTATTGTAAGCCGCTTTCATCCCTCGATGCAGTAATACCAAATAGAGCACCAACACAAGCACGCCACCGATCACCCCATATTCTTCAATCACAATCGCGTACACAAAATCAGAATACGGATGTGGCAAAATGTTTCGTTGTTCGCTGTTGCCGGGGCCTTTGCCAAACAATCCTCCGGTAGCAATAGCAATGCGACCATGCTTTGCCTGAAAGGGCAATTCTTTCTTATGCATCACATACGCATAAAAATCTTTTACCCGATTAATCGCAGTGTCGAAGCGTTGACCGAAATATAGTCCAGCTGTTCCTGATAACAGACCAATCAGGATCAACATCGCTAAGTAACGCACCGGCACGCGACCGATAAACATGATCAACATACAAGTAGCGAACAATAAAATCGCTGTTGAAAAATTGGTTAAGGCAATCAATCCGCATATCGCACCACACCAGATCAACATCGGGATTAATGCTTCTTTAATGTCGTCTATGTTTTGTTGCTTCTTCGAAAGCATGGCGGCAAGGTTGATGATCAATGCCAAGCTGGCAAAATCAGATGGTTGAAATGACGTATTAATGATTGGCAATGTGATCCAACGAGACGCCTCATTTAGGCTCGTGCCGAACTTAAAAGTATAAATCAACAACGGAACACTCACCCATAATGCGAGTCTTGAAATTTTTGAATAGTACCGATAGTCGATCTTATGAGCGATCCACATCGATGCTAATCCCAAAAACACCATGAAGGTGTGTTTCATCAAAAACGATTCGGTGCTGGCTGTACGTTTGTACGCCAACGTGCCAATCGAACTATACACCACCAAAATGCTGATCAAAGAAAGAGCAAACACCACAGCCCAGATCACTCTGTCGCCTTGCAGGTTTTTATCAGCCCATTCTTTTATTGTACTCAACTTCATATTTTTCTATCAGTTATTCTCTACTGATTCCTTTAGTTCTAATACCGCCTCTCTAAATTGCGCTCCGCGATCCTCATAATTTTTAAAAAGATCAAAACTCGCGCAGGCCGGTGACAACAATACCACATCGCCCTTTTGTGAAACGCGTAATGCGAGTTGTGCTAACTCCTTCACGCTTTGCGTTTCATAAATCTCTTTCACTTTTCCGCCAAAGGCCTTCTTCAATTTGTCATTGTCTTTGCCGAGGCAAATAAGCACGCGCACTTTTTGTTTTACCTGATCTTCAATCAGTGTATAATCATTTCCCTTATCAATACCTCCGGCAATCCAGATGAGCGGCCCTTGATAACTACCTAAACCATACACTACCGAATCTACATTGGTGGCTTTCGAATCATTGACAAACTCCACTCCATTTATAACTGCCACCGATTCTAAGCGATGCGGTGCATTAACAAATGTTTTCAATCCCTGACGTATCGCTTGCTCAGAAACACCAGCAAGCAACGCTGCCGAAACAGCCGACAACGTGTTGATGAGATTATGAGGTCATCGAGTTCTGTTTTACTTCATTTGAAACTACAGCATCATCCGAATAATAAATAAAATGATCAATTGATTGCATCGACTGAACTAACCGAAACTTTGAGTTGATGTAGTTCTGCATTTGATATTCGTAGCGATCCAAATGATCGGGCGTAATGTTTAGTAAAATGCCAATCGCAGGGCGGAATGTTTTAGTTCCATCTAATTGAAAGCTGCTGATCTCCACTACATACCAATCATGTCTCTCAGTCGCTACTTTTCTTGCGAGGCTCTCTCCCACATTTCCGGCCAATGCTACTTTCCATCCAGCTGACTGAAGTAGATGATACGTTAATAGCGTTGTTGTTGTCTTTCCGTTTGTTCCGGTAATGGCAATAACCTTTCCTGGAATGTATCGGTAAGCAAATTCCAGTTCATCGACAATTTCAATTCCTGCTGCCCGTGCTTTCTTGATAATTTCAACTTTCTCCGCAATACCCGGGCTTTTAATAATTAATGATGCATTTAAGATGGCATCATACGTATGCCTATTCTCTTCGAATGAAATCTGATGTTGTTGCAATTCAGCTTTATACTGCTCCTTAATAGCACCATAGTCAGACACGAACACATCAAAGCCTTTAGCTTTCGCTAAAATAGCTGCGCCTGTTCCGCTCTCTCCTGCTCCTAATATGACTACGCGTTTACTCATTTACTCTCTACTTCTTATTTCAATCATTTTCAAATTTTCAAATTCAGCCATTTTCAAATTACACTATCGCAATTTCAATGTGGCCAAACTCACAATCGCCAATAAAATTCCTACAATCCAAAAACGGGTTACGATCTTTGACTCGTGGATTTGTTTCTTCTGATAATGATGATGCAATGGCGACATCAACAAAATTCTTCGTCCTTCTCCATATTTCTTCTTAGTGTATTTGAAATACGATACCTGCATCATCACTGATAGTAATTCCACAAAGAAGATTCCGCAGAGAACGGGGATCATTAACTCCTTTCGCACGGCCAATGCCAACACAGCAATGATTCCACCCAATGAAAGACTACCAGTGTCACCCATGAAAACTTGTGCCGGATACGAGTTGTACCACAAGAATCCAAGACACGCACCAACGAATGCTGTACAGAAAATTACCAACTCCCCTAAGTTGGGGATGTACATAATATTGAGGTAGGTACTAAAGTCGACACGACCGGATAAATAAGCGAAGATCGCGAGCGTGAGTCCGATGATAGCCGAAGTACCTGCCGCTAATCCGTCAATTCCGTCTGTGATATTGGCACCGTTGGAAACAGCGGTGATTACAAAAATGACCAGCAACGTGTACACGATCCATGTGTAATCCGGATTCCACCAAGAGATCAATGATGCATAATCAAATTCATTGTTCTTCAAAAATGGCACTGTAGTCTTCGTTGACTTTACATCATACTCTGATTTCACATCAACAGGAATGGGAGCTACTTCCACACTCGCCACGGATGGAGCGGTCTTCTCGCGCACGACTACATTCTCATTAAAATAAAGTGTAAGGCCAACAATCAACCCGATGGAAACTTGTCCCACAATTTTAAAACGTCCAGCTAAACCTTCTTTATTTTTTTTGAAGACTTTAATATAGTCATCCAAAAACCCGATCAGCCCTAACCAAATCGTAGTAGCGACTAACAAAATAATATATACGTTATCCAACTTCGCCATTAGCAAAGTAGGAATCAAAATGGCTGCGATGATAATGATACCGCCCATGGTAGGAGTACCTTTCTTCTGCATCTGGCCTTCCAATCCCAAATCGCGAATATCTTCGCCTACCTGCTTCTTGCGTAAAAAGTTGATCAGCTTCTTTCCATACGTGATCGTAATCAACAAGGAAAGAATAGCGGCTACACCGGCACGAAACGAAATATATTGAAACAATCCGGCACCGGGGAAGTCAAAGTGTTTTTCGATATAGTCGAATAAATAGTACAGCATTTAATTCGCAAACATTTTTAACATTCGTGTCAATACTTCTTTATCATCAAAAGGATGTTTTACTCCTTTGATCTCCTGGTAATTTTCGTGCCCCTTGCCGGCTACGATAATAATGTCTTTTTCTTTCGCCAACATGCACGCAGTTTTGATAGCTTCTTCTCGATCCACCATCACCAGTGTTTTCTTCGCATCCGTGGGGCCAACTCCGGTTTGCATTTCCTTGATGATCTCCATCGGATCTTCGCTGCGCGGATTATCCGAAGTGAAAATCACTTTGCTGGAATATTTACAAGCGACAGCCGCCATCAATGGTCGCTTCGTTTTATCGCGATCACCTCCACAGCCAATCACAGCAATTACCTGTTCTTGCCCTGTGCGAAAATGTTCGATTGTTTCCAACACGTTCTTCAATGCATCGGGGGTATGTGCGTAGTCAACGATGGCCGTGAATTTTGATCCGGGCATCACCAACTCAAATCGTCCGGGTGCGCTGGTGAGTGCTGATAACTTCATCAACACCATTTCGGGATCTTCACCCAGCAAACAAGCTGCGCCATAGACTGTCAAAAGGTTGTAGGCATTGAAATCGCCAATCAACTTAAACCACACATTGCGATCGCCAATCTCCAGTTCTAATCCCTCCATCGAGTTAGTGATGATCTTCGCTTTGAAGTCGGCCATCTTTTTCAGCGCTAGCGTTTTCTTTTGTGCCTTGGTGTTTTGTAACATCACCATGCCTCGCTTGTCATCGCTGTTTACGAGAGCAAAAGCATCAGATGACAAACCGTCAAAAAATCCTTTCTTAGCGCGGATGTAACTTTCGAACGTGCGGTGGTAATCCAGGTGATCATGTGTGATATTGGTAAATAACGCCCCTATAAAGTGTAATCCTTCAATTCTTCCTTGTGCCACCGCATGCGAACTTACCTCCATGAAGCAATGCGTGCAGTTGGCCTCCAGCATTTTTATAAGTAACTCGTTGATCTGTATCGGATCAGGAGTGGTATGAGTGGAAGGTATATCGTTATCAACAATTTTATTCACAACTGTGGATAACATTCCACAGCGATACCCAAGTGTTGAAAATAGTTTATACAATAAGGTAGCCACGGTTGTTTTTCCATTGGTTCCCGTTACGCCCACTAATTTTAATTTCGCAGAAGGATTTCCATAGAAGTTAGAAGTTATAATGCCCAATGCCTTCGCACTGTCTTTCACCGTAATAAAAGTCGCCTTATCCGAAATAGTATCAGGAAGTGTTTCGCAAACAATAGCGATGGCACCGGTGCTCACTGCCTTGTCGATGAAGACATGGCCATCTGACTGTGTTCCTTTAATCGCCACGAAGAGACTTCCCGCTTTTACTTTTCGTGAGTCAAAGCAAATGGACGTCACCTCCACATCGGTGCTGCCGGAAGCAGCCGTGATGTGAACTCGATACAATATGTCTTTTAGTAATGCCATTAACTTAATCTCAAATATATTTTTGCACCCTTGCTGATTCGTGTGCCCGGAGAAAGTGACTGTGCAGCCACACGACCTTTTCCTTCGTACGACACACGTAAGCCATTTTTCTCCAATACGAAAATGGCATCACGGAAAGTCATGCCGGTTACATCCGGAACTTGATCTTTCACTATTGGATTTTTCTTCCAGACAATGGCATTTCCATTTTTATTTGTTTTCACCCACTCTTCTTCAGTAGTGGCATGATTTGAAACGCCTAATTCGTTTGCCAGCATAGTGAGTTCCTCTTGCTTTCCGGCACGCATGGTAGGGAACACACCCGGCTCTTGCGTCTTCGCTTTCTCCATGGCCGAATGCAAATTGATATCACGCGAATAAATGTTATCCGCGATGTCTTTGAACACCGGCCCCGCTACACTATTACCATATTGATAAATACCGCGTGGATTTTTGATCAACACAATGGCAGAATATTTCGGAGCGTGTGCCGGAAAATATCCAACAAACGAAGTGATGTATCGCTTTTCGTAACGACCA
Source organism: Bacteroidota bacterium (assembly GCA_016191555.1). Taxonomy (GTDB): domain Bacteria; phylum Bacteroidota; class Bacteroidia; order Cytophagales; family Cyclobacteriaceae; genus ELB16-189. The sequence continues at coordinate 54,932 of JACPVX010000044.1, read as the reverse complement.
TCTTTTAGAATCTGTGCGGTACCTGTCTTACCTGCAATGCGATAGTACGAGTTCTTCAAATTCTTTGCAGTTCCATTTTCCACCACACTTTCCAATAATAGTTTCAATTGATTGAGTGTTTTGCCGGAGCAGATTTTTGAATTCAACGTTTCAGTTTCAAATTCTTGCTTTACATTATCCGCTTGTTGAATCGAGGTAACAAAAATGGGTTTGATCATTTTGCCATCATTTGCAATCGCATTGTATACCGCCAACGTATGTAGCGGAGAAATTTCAAAGCCATAGCCGTACGCCATCCAGGGCAAAGAAATACCGCTCCAGTTTTTGTCTTTGGGTCGTGTGATTTTAGGATATGATTCCCCTGTAATTTGCAAGCCTAATGGCTTCGATAATTGTAGTTTATCCACATAGTCCAAAAACTTAGATGGTTTCGTACCAAAATGCTTATCGATCAACTTCGCCATTGCGATGTTAGAAGAAACTTCGAATGAGCGCTTAATAGTAACGCGTCCATAGCCGCCTTCTTCATGATCGGTCACTTTACGTTTATAAAACATGTATTCGCCCTGATGCGTATTGATTGTATCGGTCAATTCAATGTTGGTATCTTCCAACAATGCCATCATGGTAATTAACTTGAATGTAGATCCAGGCTCAAACGATCCGCCCACTGCGTGATTGAACTCTTCCTGAAATCCACCATTTCCATCGGCAGACAAATTTGAAATTGCTTTGATGTGTCCGGTTTTCACTTCCATCACCACCACGGTGCCTTCATCGGCATTGTGCGCTTTCATCGCATTGTACAGTGAAGTCTCGGCTACATCTTGCAAATTGATGTCGATGGTTGTTTGAATATCCAGTCCATCAATGGCTTTAATATTCTTTCCATCAAACACCGGCATCCAAGAGCCGCCCGCAATTTTCTGGAACAGCGCTTCACCATCCTGACCACCTAGTGAGGTATTGAAACTATATTCTAGTCCGGCACCCTTGCCATCTTCATTGACAAAACCAACCGTTCTTCGGCTGAGGTTACTAAACGGACGGTAGCGCACATCCATTTTTTCAAATATGACGCCTCCACGATAACGGCCTTCGCGGAAGATCGGCCAAGTCATCATTTCCTTTTTAACCTGATAGTTGATTTGCTTGCGGTTGATCGTCAAGTACTGCTTTCCGGTAGCACGTGCATCCTTCAACATCTCTTTGTATTCTTTGGTCGAGCGATCTTTGTAATAACGTGACAGCATCAAGGCTAAAGAGTCTACTCCATTTTTGAAAACTTCGTCTTTCGCCAACGTAGGATCGATGGCTACTTTATAAAATGGTAAACTCGTAGCTAACAAGCTACCGTTGTCAGAATAAATATTTCCACGTGTTGCTTTGATTTTGCGGTAATCGAAGTTGATTTTCTCGCTCACCTTTTCCCACTGAGGGCCTTCCACCACCTGAATGTGACCAATCTTCGCAGCCACACAAATAGCAAAAGCGACTACGCATAAAAATGCGACTCGAACTCTTACTAATATGGACTGCTTGATATTCACTTTACTTCTCTATTTATTTTATTCTTTTACAATTACTTTGAATGGGGGGTTTAAGCTCTCCTTCAATCCCAATGGTTTTACTCTGCGGGCTACTTCACTTTGTTTGCTGGCAAACATGACATCCGACTTCAGCGTGGTGAAGTCAGCACGCAAATCTTCTACATCGCTTTGTGCCCGATCAATCTGCCGTGTTGTCTTTTCTGCATAGTGTGTATTACTGATGTAGATCAAACTGAGCAACACCACAAACAGAATTTTAGGCAGGTACTGCACCGGAAAGCCTTCTTCAAAATAGCTTTCGAGTTTCAGGCGCTTCTCCAATCCGGAAAACAAGCTCTTGCCGCTGCTGGCCGGCTTGGCTGCCGGTTTCACGCGTGCCTCATTTGTTTTTTGAGGGGGCTCGATTTTAAACTTATTTTCCATGCTCTCTTTAACTATAACTTTTCTGCTATTCGCAACTTCGCACTGCGTGCGCGGTTGTTTTCATTTACTTCTGCCTCCGAAGCTTCAATCGGTTTTCGATTGATTGCTTCGAAAGGCTTTATTTTATTTCCATAAAAATCCTTCTCTACTTCGCCATACATTTTGCCGGAGTTGATGTAATTCTTCACCAACCTGTCTTCCAACGAATGGTAACTCATTACCACCAATCTTCCGCCTTTCTCCATCACCTCGCCACTCTGGTTCAAAAATTCTTCTAGTGCTTGCATCTCTTCGTTTACTTCGATTCGCAGTGCCTGAAATACCTGCGCATAGTATTTAAACTCTTTTCCTCTCGGAGCAATCGGCTTCAGCAAATCGATCAAATCCTGAATGCGTTCAAACTTTTTTACCGAACGCTGCTGCACGATCAACCCGGCAAGTGTTTTGGCATTTTTCACTTCACCATACATACCGAGTATTTTATGAAGGCTTGCTTCCGGATATTCATTCAAAATGCGAGCGGCACTTTTCGATCCCTTCTTATCCATTCGCATATCGAGTGGGCCATCAAAGCGGGTAGAAAATCCACGCTCTGCTGAATCAATCTGGTGTGATGAAATACCGAGGTCGGCCAGAATGCCATTTACTTTGGTGATTCCATTCAACTTCAGGTATTGTTTCATGTTCCTGAAATTGGTTTGACAAAATGTAAAAGAACGACTTTGAATATTTTCGGATTGTTTGCGTGCGTCTTCGTCCTGGTCAAACGCAATCAATCTTCCGTTTCGCAACTGCTCTAAAATCTTTAAGCTATGTCCTCCTCCGCCAAAGGTGACATCTACGTAGACACCATCCGGATTAATGGCTAATCCCTCCATACACTCTTCTAACATCACCGGCCTGTGGTACACCATTTTCTAAAGCTTTAAGCCGCAGGTTTCAAGCTGCATGCTTCATTCAACTTTACTCGCTTCGAGTTTATCAATAAACTTTGAAATCATCTTCTGTTCGAGCTTAATAATATCTAGCAGTTCATTAACCATCCCTTCATTGACCCACTTTCTCTTTTGAACAATCAATGCATGCGTTTCAATTTCAAAAGCAGATCCCTGAGCGATCTCCATATATTTAATGTACTCTCTCGTGCTACGTTTAGCACTACCTTCCGCGATATTTGCTGGTATTGAAACTGCACTTCTGGATAATTGAGAACGTATTCCATATTTCTCCTCTACTGGCAAAAATGAAACCAAATCATACGTTTTATCAACTATTTCCATACCAGTTTGCCAAATCATTAATTTTTTAAAGTCTCTCATGCTCTAAAAATCACATCGGCTTGTAGCTTGGAGCCGGCCAGCACTTCATCCGAGAGCTTGCTGAAGACCAGCACCTCAGCCTTGCGCTGGATGAGCGCCTGAATCTGCGCCTGCCACTGCTCGGGCTTCACGAAGCCAGGCGTCGCGAGCATCAGCAGAATTTCCTCCGAGCATCGCATCTTTGTCAATCTGCGCATACGTAAGCATGTTCTTGGGAATGAGGAAACGGCCGTTGTTATCCAACTCTACCGTAACGACCCCCGACAAAAAGTTTCGCTGAAGTTTGCGATACTCTTCGTTGAACTCGCTGAGACCTGAAATTTTCGAGAAGACTTTTTTGAACTCCACCATCGGATAGACGATTAAGCATGGCTCGAAGCCTCTGCGGATGACAAGCTCCTGCGCTTCCCCATTGGTAGTGGGTAGCTGAGCCTTGATCCGAGATGGCAGCACCAATCTGCCTTTGGCGTCAAGTTTACTTTCGTATTCGCTGGTGAAGAAAGTCATAGACTGTAGTGGTTGTCTTAGTTCTCCTAAACAAACGTAAGCATTTTTCAACCACTTTCAACCACTTTACACCACTTTTTTACATTTTGAGGCAAAAAGTGGCACAAATCGCGCTGAAATTGTCGTTTCTCACGAAAGATTAGACTGGAGCAAAGTAAAATGGACTATTACCGAAGTAGAATAGACTGTAGAAAGGGAAAAAATGGCTGGAAGTGCGTTTTTACGTGAAAAAGAATGTTTAGAGCTATTTTAGGGTTATAATCTTGAGCCTACTTAAGATTTCAGATACTTAATCGCTAAAATTTCGAACGATTACCGGGTAAGTACCGATTGTATTGCCACTTTTAATAATCAGGCTATCAATTAGAAAAATGAAAATACTCTATATCCGTCATGCCCAGAGTGAAGCCAATGCTGGTGGTCGCACAATCGATCCAGTTTCTATCCCTATTACTGAAACCGGATACGCACAATCAGTATCACTCGCAGAAGAAATATCAGAGCAGCCAGATTTGATTATTGTGAGCCCATACATTAGGACGCAGCAAACAGCCTTACCGCTCTCCCAGAAATATCCAAAGTGCCAAATGGAGGTTTGGCCTTTACACGAATTTACGTTCCTGTCACCTGTTATTTGTAGGAATACAACACCTAAAGATCGAAGGCCATTTGTGGAAAAATACTGGAAATCTTGCGACCCCGATTTTATTCACGGTGAAGGAGCCGAATCATTCAACCAATTTAGAAAAAGGATCAGCGAAGCAATTAATGATATTAATGGACTAAAGTTGAATAATTTGATAGTATTCACACACGAGCAAGTGATATTGCTAATAAAGTTAATGGTGCTCGACAAGCAATTTTCGATGGCTGATTACAGGGAAAAAGTAATGAACGAATCAATTAAAAACACTGAAATATTTAAAGTAGAATCTAATTGACCTTTCACTTCTCTCTAAGGAAAATTCTTTTTTTGCAATTTTACTCCAATCAAGTAATCGTGTAATTGAACTAATCTGGCTCAAGCAACCTTAATTATTGACATTAAGCCTAGATTCAATCGCACTTTTTGACATTGCAGCTAGGCAATCAAGAATTTTAGGATCAGTACTCTTTTTTCGTTGCCCGGAGAATGCATTACTTCTGATGGGAATCTCCAAATCATACAAAACATCTAGAACTAGGGTGGATTTTAATTCAAGTTCTTTGCTCCCTAAGAATTCGACTTCTTCCAACCTGCTTCGCAAACGGATAAAATGAGCGATCGTAGCTTTGATCACAGGTAAGTATTTGCTGGCTTCTCCTTGAGCGCAGCTTTTTGAAACTAGTTGAGCACCACTAGCGATTATAAATGTATTATCAAACAGATTTTCGAGTCTCTTTGAATAGGTAATTCTTCCAAGGCTAAAAACTCTAATGACAATTAGCCATACTAAGAAAAAAGTCGACTCTTTTGCAAAAAGTCTTCTTTGGGCTTTCAAGGTTTGTTCAATGGAAATCACGTCTTATTGAAATAACTTAATCTTATAAAATTAATCTTTCTCATTTATTCATTCAAGAAAGTTTATTGCTCAGTAGTTGAAAATTGTATTAATGAGAGAAGATTAACCTCATGATTGGCAATCCTTTTCAATTCGTATTGATTGAAATCTTGAACGTTCTATACTGTGATTGAGCGTTGAGAGAAATAGTGGCTGTTCCTTCCACCGATTTATTTTGATGGTAACCTTTTGCGAAAAAAAAGTAATCTCCAGGTTCCAGATTTGAAAAATAGGCTTGACCTGTACCATCAGCTCGCTGAACTCTATCGTAGGCAGTTAGCGGTAGGTTGGGATTGATCGTAGTTCCAATTTTTAAATAGATAGTTGCTTGCCCAACTGTATTACTTCCATTCACAACAGATACTAAAACGTTAGCTTTATCTTTTTCATCACAAGAATAAGTTGAAAAAGCGAGGAAGATAATGCAGAGAGATTTAGCAATTAAGTTGCTCTTGTTGTAATATTTCATACCAAAGATTTAATGTAGGAAAAAATAGCAATGATTATAATGATGATCAGGAATATCAAATTCCTCCAAAATGCCTTTTTAATATTCATACGCCCTTTTGTTTTGTATTCTATTTCCATCCACCCCCAAGAGCTTTGTATATGTTCACCCTAGAAAGCAATTGTTTTTTTCTTACCTCGATAAAATTCAATCTTGCGTTCAGCGCAGTTTGTTGCGTCAACAATACTTCCAAATAGGTAGCTCGGCCCGTTCGAAATAATTCGTTAGATGTTTCGATAGCCTGTGAAAGTACGTTTACTTCTTCATTGCGGTAAGCAAAATTTCGTTGTAAATTATGGATGTAGTTTAGTTGGTTGTAAACTTCTACGTATGCATTTAAAATACTTTTTTGATACGTATACAGTGCCTCGACTTGAAGAGCAGTAGCTCCTTTAAAATTTGCTTTGATAGCGCTTCGGTTAACCAATGGCGCAGACAATCCACCCACTAAACTGAATACAAACGATTCTGGTGATGTAAATAATAAGTTCGGTCGATAGGCCTGAAAGCCGATACCGCCAGTAATAGTCAACGATGGATAGAATGCCGCCTGCGCTGCTTTAACGTCTGCCTTAGAGGCGACTAATAAAAGCTCAACCTGCTTAATGTCCGGTCGGTTGCGAAGTAAGTCCGAAGGAATCCCGGTTTGGATTTGTGAAGGAATTGAGTTAGCAAGAACGCTTCTATCGCGGATGATGGGTTGTGGGTAACGACCTAAAAGCATATTGATTCTGGTTTCCAATTCGACAATCTGTTGCGATATCTCTGCTTCCAGCGATTTGGTGTTTAACAATTGAGCCTGAAATTGTTTCACGGCCAATTCATTGGCAGCACCGGCTTGTTTTTGAATAGTTACAATATCTACTGCATTTTGTTGAAGCAAAATATTTTCTTGAATCATTTCCAATTCGTTGTCTAGCGCTTGTAGTTCATAGTAAGCAGATGCTACCTCGGCCACTAGATTTGTAACAAGCCAATTCTTGCCTTCTAATGTAGACAGGTATCTAGCTACTGAGGCTCTTTTTCGATTGCGTAGCTTTCCGGTTATGTCTGCTTCCCACGAAGTTTGCAGGCCAACGAAATAATCAGGAAGATTGACAGGAACAAGTTTACCCTTTTCAATATCCGTGGTAGCATTGCCAGCACCATCCATCGTGTAGAGCCCATATCTTTTGATCGCGGCCACACCCCCTATGCTAACAGATGGCAACAACATTCCTTTGTTAAACAGAACCCCGGCACGCGCACCTTCAATTCGTTGCAAGGCAATCATTACATCGTAATTGTTAATGAGTGCCGTATCGATTAGGTTAACCAGGTTTTTATTGGCAAAGTATTCTTTCCAACTGAGGGTGGCGATGTTTATTGAGTCGCGTCCTATCTTATAGGAAGTTGGGATTGCTTTGTTTGCTGTTTGCTGAACTGTTTTGGTAGGAGCACAACTCGTTACGCAAGCGGTAAAAGAAATAATGAGTAGGAAATAGCGATAGTTCTTCATGGCAATCATAATTGTTCTGTGAAAGGAGTTTCTTCTTCCACGCCTTTTGGAAGGTATTTTTCAGAGAGGCTTGCGAAAATAAAATACAAGCCCGGTATAATGATGACCCCGAACACCGTACCGAATAGCATACCACCTGCCGCTGCCGTGCCAATGGTGCGATTACCCACAGCACCTGCACCGGATGCAAACATCAATGGAATAAGCCCGGCAATGAATGCAAAGGATGTCATCAAGATGGGGCGCAAACGAACGGTTGCCCCTGCAATGGCAGCTTGCAAAGGTGTAAACCCCTCGCGGTGTTTCATGGAAGCAAACTCTACTATAAGAATCGCGTTTTTACCCAACAAGCCAATAAGCATGATCATGGCTACTTGAGCATAGATGTTATTCTCTAACCCAAGCATCATCAACAAAAGAAACGCACCGAAAATCCCTGTAGGCAAAGAAAGAACTACAGGCATCGGCAATAAGAAGCTTTCGTATTGCGCAGATAATACTAAGTACACAAATACAAGGCAAATTAGAAAGACATAGATAGATTCGTTGCCAGCCAATACTTCATCGCGGCTAATGCCTGCCCAGTCGATGCCAAATCCTTTCGGAAGCTTTTCTTTGGCTACTTCTTGTATTGCCTTAATGGCACTGCCACTACTGTATCCGGGTGCGGCCTCCCCGTTTAGCTCGGCAGAAGGAAACATATTATAACGAGTAATCTGATCTACGCCATAAACCCTTTCAATATCTACAAAAGCCGACAGCGAGACCATTTCATCTTTGTCGTTTTTGACAGAGAGTTTTAGTATATCTTCTGGCTTGGCGCGATACGCTGGCAAGGCTTGCACCATCACTTTGTATAGTTGCCCGAACCGTATAAAGTTGGTAGCGTATTCACTTCCTAATAAAGTTTGTAACGTTCCCATAGCATTACTAACCGAAACCCCTTTCTTGGCAGCTTTATCGTGATCTATGTTTAGCAGATATTGAGGAAAGCTGGCATCAAAAATGGTGAAGGCACTTGCTATTTCTGGCCGCTGTTTCAAATCAATAATAAATTGATTCACCACAGCTTCCATTCTTTTGAGGTCACCAGTACCTGTTTTATCCAGCAAGCGCAATTCAAAACCACTGGCGTTGCCATAGCCCGGCACTGCCGGTGGTGGAAAGAATTCAATCCTCGCATCTTTAATGTGTTTTGTTTTTTCTGCGACTATTGCAATCATGTCGTTCACCGATTCTTTTCGTTCTGCCCAATCTTTAAGATTGATGAGGCAGGTGCCGTAAGTAGCCCCTGTGCCATCGGAAAGAATATTTGTTCCTGCCAGCGTGGATATTGATTCAATCGATTCGATGCCCTCGCAAGACCTTTGTATTTCATCCACTACAGCCTTTGTCCTTTCTAGCGTAGCGCCAGAAGGAGTGGTAATGCTGGCATAGAACGTTCCTTGATCTTCGTTGGGAATAAAACCTGACGGAAGAAATTTGCCCAACAAGCCCGTGCCAATACAGAAAACTATGAGCATGCCATACGTTATTGCCTTTCTGTTGGCAATTGCGCGTAGTAACTTTTGGTAACGATCAGACAGGTTTCCATACCATGTATTGAATCCGTTAAAGAGTTTTTGAAGTTTTGTGCTTCCCTTGGGCGTTGCATGTGTGTTCTTTAAAAGAATGGCACACAAAGCGGGTGTTAGTGTTAAGGCAACAACTCCTGAAAGGACAATGGATATTGCCATCGTAAGGGAAAATTGCCGATAGAAAATTCCAGATGGACCAGACATAAAAGCAACGGGTATAAATACGGCAGACATCACGAGCGTAATGGCGATAATTGCTCCGCTGATTTCTTTCATGGCTTCTTCGGTTGCCATCATTGGGCTTATATCCGATTTCTCCATTTTAGCATGAACGGCCTCTACTACCACAATCGCGTTGTCCACTACAATACCAATGGCAAGAACTAAAGCGAACAGCGTGATTAAGTTTAATGAAAAGCCCAAAAACTGCATAAAGAAGAAAGTGCCTATCAACGAAACGGGAACAGCTATGGCAGGAATAAGTGTAGACCGCCAATCTTGTAAGAATATGAATACAACCAACGATACCAGCAAGAAAGCTTCTATCAATGTTTTTATCACTTCATGAACGGAGGCATCTAAAAAACGCGACACATCATAACTCACCTCATAATCCATTCCGTCCAGAAAAGTAGATTCTTTGATCTCGGCCAATCGTTCCTTTACGTTCGCAATTACTTCGCTTGCATTAGAACCTGGCAATTGTTTAAGTGCAATAATTGCCGACTGTCTACCATTCAGTTTTGCCTCTACATCGAAATAGGCTGTCCCAAATTCTACATCGGCTACATCACCGATTCGTAAAATCTTACCATCTTCATCGGCACGGAGCGCAATGTTTCTGTACTGCTCTGGTGTGTTGTACTTGCCACCATACTTGATCACATATTGTAACGCCTGTGAAGTTTTATCTGCACTCTCGCCCACCTTACCGGGCGCTGCCTCAAGATTTTGCTTTTGTAATACCTCGATTACATCACTGGTGGAAACTGCATAGGCCATCATTTTATCGGGCTTTAGCCAAATGCGCATGGCATATTCTTTAGCCCCCAAAATGTCCGCGTAGCCGACTCCATAAATTCTTTTGAGTTCGGCAAGAATATTAATGTCAGCGAAGTTGTACAGAAACTTTTCTTGAACAGTGCTATCAGCGCTATAGATATTTAAGTACATCAAAATACTATTCTCTTCTTTGGCGATCTTCACCCCGTTCTTAATTACTTCAGATGGTAATTCTCCCATAACAGCAGCCACTCGGTTTTGAACATTTACCGCAGCGACATCAGGGTTGGTCCCAACTTCAAAAATAATTTGTACCACACCTACACCATCGTTCCCTGCATCGGAAGACATATACTTCATTCCGGGCACACCATTTATTGCCCTCTCCAATGGAACGATGGCTGCCTTGGTAACTGTTTCGGCATTGGCGCCCGTGTATTCAATGGTTACATTTACTTCGGGTGGAGCAATGCTTGGGAATTGCGTCATCGGCAATCGTGTAACGGCTAATATGCCTAACAAGGTAATTAGCACTGATATAACAATAGATAGAACAGGTCTGTGTATAAATCGTGTGGTCATGATCGTCTTTTAATTGTTTTTACGCTGCGCATCACAACTTTGCCAATTGTGCTATGATGCTTTTCATCGTGAGCACTTCGGGTTCAATCAGGTCGCCTTCCTTCACACGTTGAATGCCTTCGTAAAGGATTCTATCTTTTGTTGTCAGGCCTGTTTCTATGACATATAGATGCGGAATTCTTAAGGTAGACTTGATGCTGCGTAATTGAACTACATTCTTATCATCAATAACATACACATACAGATTATCTTGTATCTCAAAAGTTGATTTTTGCGGAATCAACATCGCGTTTTCTATTTCATGATTCAGTTTTATCTTGCCCGTAGAACCATTTTTCAAAACCAATTCCGGATTTTTAAATCTGGCACGAAAGGCAATATTGCCCGTGGACTTATCGACTTCACCTTCTACCGTTTCTATCACGCCTTTATAAGGATGCGGTTGGTGATTGGCCATTATTAATTCCACACCGTATTTTTTGTCCTCGTTCCCTTGCTCCACAATATCTAAGTAATCTGTTTCCGAAACGTTGAAGTACGCAAACACCTCGTGGTTGTCAGATAACGTGGTAAGCAACGTTCCTTCATCAATTAAACTTCCTGCTTTATTAATAATTCGATTGATCACACCGCTAAACGGGGCTCTTACTTCGGTGAAAGAAAGTTGAAGAATCGCGTTTGCTTCATGGGCTTTTGCTTCTTCTATTTTAGCTTGAAAGGCATCGAGCTTAGCTTGCGCCATTTCTAATTCGCTTTTAGAAACCACATTTTTGTTTACTAATATTTTTACGTTGCTCAAATCCACTTCTGCCACTTTCGCATCGGCAACGGCACTGGTCAGCATGGCTTTTGCCTTCATTACTTCTTGTTTGTATTCTTGGCTACTGATACTAAAGAGTAATTGCCCGGCTTTTACAGTCTGCCCTTCGTCCACGTGTATTTTTTCGATGTAGCCCTTCACCCTTGCCCGCAGCTCTACATTTTGCAGCGAGTGAATATCGGCCACATATTCTGAAGTATAGATGGTGTCGGTAACGATTGGGTTTGTAACAGAAAATTTCTCCTTAGCTGAATCATCTTCTTTACCAGATGAGCAAGCAGCTATAAATAAAATCAGTGAGAGACCTACCAATGAAACGGCTAACCCCTTTCGCCAATGGAAATTGAATTGTTGAATAAACATTTTTAATACTGAAATAATAAATGAAATAGATCGACCCGAAAAAGAATATTATTGAAATCTCAGGAAGAGATAACAACAAATAATAGCGCCTAAAAAATTAGGTTAAGCTAGTTTCGGTGGCGGAGAAGTATGGTCGAGAGCAATAGAAGTGAGGCTATTTTCTATCGTGAAAAAAGAACTAAGCTCTGACAGGTACTGGTTTTTGATTTCTATAAAGGATTGCGAAAAATAGAAGTCTATGATTTTCACAAAACCACTTTCATCGTCTTCATCATTTTCGGGAATATCTACACCTAGACAATGCTCGGAAACAAATTCATAAATACTTTCAATTTCGTTAATGCTGAGATCTTCCTGTAAAGCAAACCTTCCCAATTTATCGGAAACGGGATCTAAGGGGTCAATGGAGATATTGATTATCTGGATAAGAAGAACCCAGATAATTAAGCTTTTAAAAATATTTATAATTACCCCCTTATTCATTTTACAGTACAAATATAATCATGTAGGCTTACCAATTGAAATGATTCTTTTTAAAGACTACTTTGCCAGCACCTCCAACCGTTACTTAAATCGCTGGGCAATGTTAAATCGTTCTGCAACATTATCCCAATTGATTATACTAAAAAGATTATCGACAAACTCGGCTCTGCGGTTTCTGAACTTTAGGTAATACGAATGTTCCCAAACATCAATTACAAGAATTGGAATAACACCCCATTGAGTCAGCTTCTCATGATTTTCACATTGAAGAATAGTGAGTTTTTGCATTGAAGGATGGTACCCCAAAATCCCCCATCCATTGCCATCTACACCCTTGGCTGTTTTGGAGATCAAAAGCTTTAGTTTATCATACGAACCAAAATCTTTTTCAACTTGCTTGAGAAGCTCACCGCTTGGTTCACTTTTTTTATTGGTTAGGTTCGTCCAAAAAATAGTATGAAGTATATGTGATGAGAGGTGATAAGAAAGCTTCTTCGTCCAGTAGTCAACTGTTTCTATGTTATTTTCGTCCAAGAGCTTTTTCACCATTTGCAGATCTTTATTGGCTGCTTTTACCGCATCTCCATGATGAAAAGTATAGTGTAAATGAAGTGTTTCCTGGTCCATATTGGGCTCTAGGAAGTTTTCGTTGTAAGGTAATGGTTGAAGAGCAAAATTTCCATCCTTATCTATAAGCTTATCCATACCTGTCTCCAGCAAGTTTTGAGAGAAGGAATTGTTTACAGGAAGCAACGTAGCACCTCCCAAAATCGCAGTAGTTCTAAAAAAGGCTTTTCTGTCCATATATAATTTATCTGTTAATCAAGGCTACTACCTGCGTTACGTAAACTTGCATCATGTTTTTTTGATGTAAGCAATATACTTAATGTTATCCTAGCGATTGTTATCAAAAGAATATCTTTGATAAATCGATTTCTTGAAAACGTTAGGATCCAGGCTTATTCGATATTTAACTGGTTTTCAGTATCATCTAACATCATGATTCGAATCGACCAACCAGCCTCTATGAATTTTCAATCTTCTTGTGCCTAACCCGCATTCTTCTATTCTTACGTATTTTTTTTTCGATCTTGTAAATCTCGATCGGAGTTAATTCTGATGCTCTGGTGAATGGTTCAAATAATTCTAATTCGCTGAGCATTCGTAACACTCGGATAAAAGTTGCTATTGTGGCTCCTTTACCAGATTCTAATCGAACGATAGAGGCACGCTCAAGTCCACATCTTTCAGCAAGTTCTGCCTGAGTGTATTCTTGGTTAATCCTCTTGCGCTTGATAAAAACACCTATCATTTTAATGAGTTGTAGGTCAGAATATTCCCTAACATTAATGTTGCTATAATCACTCATAAAGCCAAATTAAACTATATAATGACGTAAATATACATCATTATAATCATAATCTAATCTATACTCTTTTGAGGTCTTTGGGGCGGTCGGATTGGAGGTTGATACAATTGTTGCATCTCAAGCCGTGAGAGGTTGGGCCTTAAACATTCATATACTCTGCAACAGGATAACGAATTACTAAACAATTATGTACACCATTATTCGCAAACAAAAATACAGTAGAAAAATATTCCTAGGGGTCATAGGCTCATTTCTGATAGAAACTTTAGATGATGATCCTATCATGTCCAAATTCATGAACAAAAAGCGTCTTGCGCTCTATCTTAGTAAATACCCAATTAACAGCCCAAGATTCTTAGGGCCAACCTCTCGAATGCTATTAAAATCACATGATGCCGATGCCCTAATTATATTCATTGCCATAGACTCAGAATGTCAAATTTTCCATTTCTTGAATCGTAGCAAATACTCCGATCAACAAATTCTATCTGACGCACTAAAGCTTGCGTCATTCAAGTGGGGTTCAATTAGGATTGACGGAATATCATTCCCATTGAAAAGAAATGTTATGCCGCAAATGAAAGAAATTCAGGCAATTCTATCCTCACTGAAAGATTAATTATTGACCCACGAAATGCCCCGGGCAACCAAGCAGAATTATGAAATCCATTCTTATCAAAACTAACTGACGAACCACCAGAAACCACCAAAAGATCACCATTGTTCTCACAGCAATATTGGCCTAATAATTTAAGCGTATTGCTTCCTGCAGTATCTTTTGAGGTATATCCTAGTAATGCCAGGCCAATAGCTTCTGATTCATTTACTGCACACTGTCCGGTGGAATCTATAGACTTCAAAAATCCCTGGCCACAATCAATGATGGTAAATCGAAGCATCTCACCATCGTACGCAGAAGCTATAAAAATTGGAGAAAAGCAATTGCTATGCTCACTTGCGTTTCTGAATAGCTCTCTCAAAAAATCTTTGATTTCAGTTTTATAATAACAAGGAATGATTCTTTTCCAATCCGCCCGGAATGCTTCAAACAAAAGATATTCATTAAATTTCCAATAGTCGAATGGATCGAACGCGTATACCTTGGTTCCACCCGAACAAAACGTAGCCTCTATCTCATGTTCCCATTGAGTATAATATCCGAACATATCCTTTTTCAATTCTACATTTAGGGCCTTTGATTTTTTTGGAAGAATACGTAATGTATTTCTTGACTTTCGAAGATTATAATCAAGAGCTGCATAAACACTTTTGAGATTTCCGTCCGCCTTTTTGGTCTTCTTGAGATCGAAAACCATTTTTGAACCAAATTCTTTATTGGCCAATCGAATAATTCTGGAAATACAACTGAAGGACTCCTTATTTGTTGTAAGTCTTATTTGATCTGATTTATGAACAATTCTCATCTATTTAGTCTTATCGTGATTAAGTTGCGATGATTCAAAGTTTAAACTCTCTATTACTTCACGAGTAATTTTCTCTTGACCTGATTTAAGAGCTAAAATAGCTGAACTACGAAGTAAAGTATTTACTTCACCTATCGTTCCATTTGTTTTTGAATAAATAAAATAAGCCATCTCTTCTTGACTTAGCCCGGAAGGTTCCTTCAAGGGCAGCATTTGTTCAACACTCATAAGCAATCGCTGGAAATCAGTATTAGGCTCCCATGGCGGCAAATAAACTTTTTTGAATCGATTCATTAATTGTGAATCAGAAGTAAAAATATTAACAGCATCTTCAGTTCCAAATGCAGCCATAGGCAATGAAATTTCATTTGATATATACTTCATGGTATCAAGGACTGATTTTTGTTTTCGAGAAGGCATCCTTTCTATGTGTTGAACTTCATCAATCATCAACAACCTCACGTGAAATTCCTGCAAAACAGAAATAACGCAATCTCTTATGTAATCGATCTTACCGTTAATATATATAGGTTGCATAAGACCCCTCAGGACAGAATTAAAAAAACCACGTTCATCCGGATTTGGTGGCATCTGAATACTAACTACAGGAAAGTGCATCTTGCTATTTTCTGTTGCGTAGTGTTGATACTTACTTTCAATTCGTTTGCGGATGGATGTTTTTCCATTATCTGTTATACCAATTACAAGAAGGCTATGCATCCTTGAAACTCTTGGCATTAGAATCAAATTCTCGATTCGCTCAATTATATATCTGGCGGCTCCATAACCAATCCAGTTATCTGCTTGAAGCATGCGAATTCTTCGGTCCAAATCATGATCTGTACAAGAGTTAACAAACTCACGAGTGGCACTACTTAAATGATCTTCTTGTGTTGAATTCAAGTTCTTCATAAGGCTTTATTTCATGTTTAGGTAAACTAAAATCAAGTTTCTTTTCACTTCGGGTTCCATTACCATTCTGTACTACAAGTTTATCTTCCTTATCCATTCTTGACTCTCGCTCACTCTTCTTCTGAGCATGCTTTGTCTTTTGCTTAGATTCTTCCTCTAGTGCCTTCAATCGTTTATATGTTGCAAAAATGGATGCTTGGTCCACCTTTTTTTTATTCTTTCTTAGCTCTTCAGATGCTCTTCGGTGATCCCAAATGCTCATCTTATGCGGCCTAATGTTCAATACAGATTGAACCTCATGGTACTGATTGTCATCTGGATTAAGGAACATGATTGAGGATATGTCCCTCGGGTCGAACTTAAAGACAAATTGCCTTTTTGGTTTTACTTTGCCCCGAGCGGTCTCATCACAAGCATTGATCCACCTAGACAATACACCTGAATAGTATTGGAATTTTTCAATATGAACGCCAGTTCGCTGGACGGTACGCTTGTATTGTGGAAGTAAATCTAATCGCAATCTATTTTCGTCTGTGATTACCTCAGGCAGACCAATCGGTAATTGGTTAGGTCCACCCATTATACCTTCATTCCATTTTTCAATCGGCAACATATTTCCTATTCCCTTATGTTCACGCTTATGATACACTTCGGTAAGCCAAATGGTAAACCATTTCTCAAACTCGCTTAAGGTAAAAGCAGCAGTTTTTTCTGGTTTAAACATCGAACGCAACTCCGGGCTAACTTTGGTGCAACCTGGTAAATCTTTGAGCTCTTGGGCAATTGTGCCCATATATCGTTCAATAATTCCTCCATATTCCGGCTTTTTCACAGGCCTCCATTTAAGAGTAATTTTGTAATTGGCGCAACTCTCTTTTAACATTGAACCCCTGAATTCTTTACCGTTATCAGTGTAAATTGTCGACATTTTACACCAACACGGCCAACGTAAATCCTCCAACCCAAGTGATTTTAAGAACTTTTCCTTCCTGAGAACTGCATTGGAAATTGCTCTACCAACACCGAAAGCGCTAGGGGCATCAAATGAAATATAGAATCCTAGAACCATTCTACTAAAGCAATCGATCACAACAGTAATCCATGGTCTTTTAAATGGCTTCCTATTTACTTCATCCACAAGCATGATATCCAATTGCGTGTGATCAATTTGAACAAGCGAAAGTGGAGTATTCGCATAAGGTGTCTTTCCTACTTTGGGGTCAAATTTCTGTTCTGCAGTTCGCTTACCTAAGCGTCTTGACATTCGCTCTTTTTCAGAAATTTGCTTGATTCGTCTACGGAGAGTATTAACATGAGGCACTTTAATTTCTAGATCTTGCAATCGCGAGACAAGTGCGCTATAAGTTGTACTTACTTTTTTTGACTCTAGATAGTTCTCTTCAATGATAGCTCTTATATGTTCCTCAAGATCAAGAGGTAGACGTCCCTTTCCCTTGCCACCTTTATAGTCACTATCTACTAAGCAACCTATGTGTCCGTATTGGTCAAATTTGCTAATCCAATTATAAAGAGTAGAAACATTTAAATTATTTGCTTGGGCAACTTGTATGAGCATTTGCTTATTCCCTCTAAGCTGGCCGAGAAACGGCTGAATAATTCCAAGCCGCCATTTAGCCTTAGCTAATTTTTCTTTCGAATAGGATTCTAGGGGGCGCTCATAAGGGTCCGTAGTAGTTTGAGAGTCCGGAAGTCGCTCCTTGAGATCACAGCTATTTACTAACAGCATCTCATTAGTATTAACATCGCTGATATAAAGGCGCTCAATATCCTTTATTTTAGATATCTTATATTCCTTATTCTGAAAATACACCTTTTGATTTACTTCTAACTTCATCATGGCTTGTAAGGGTATTTAAGTTCTACGGCATTCGAAGAATTTGTAACCCAAATGGGTACATCCATGTGTAGCCTTTTAAATAGGTCGCACCCAATACGCTTATTAAAAATGAGCGCCCAAATCGCAGCTATATAAACTGGCCATTGTTCAATATCCTCCGATATTTCTTTGATCAGTTCATGGGGAGTTGATAGTCGGAGTCTTTCTAGTTTGTGAATAATCAGATTTGATACTGAGAGTTCAATCGTATAGGTCTGATATCTGAATAAATCTCGGACGTTATCACCATAATCTGTCTTAACTTCCTTTTCAGTGATTAATTCAAAATCCCAACCATTTTCCTTAGCATAATTTGTACCCAATTCAATTAGCTTACTAGTTTCAATAGGATTCCTTCTTATATACTCTTGGGACTTTACCTCAAAAAGTACCGGTGATCGACTTCTATACTCTACCAGAAAATCAGGCGTGTATATTCGATCTTTGCCATCTACATCCTTGTATGCGATCTGTACCGGTTGGTCGTGATAATGCTTTACATCAGAATCAAAATCAAGAATGTAAATGAAACCTTCTTCAATGGAGGATTCAAACTGGACTTCTTTTCTTTTGGCGCTTGAAATCTGTCCAATAACGGTCTTGCCGTTACTGCGTACCTTTCGCTTTGCTTTAAACATGTGTAAATCAGTTAATTTGAAATTAAATCGTTACCTATCAGGTCTAATCCGGGCTAAATCCAAGTACCAGTAGTGCTATCGAAAAATCATTTATTGCAAGTGGTCTAAAAATATTTTTTCAGAAAAGCATTTCTGAGCCTGAAATTCAGTCTCTGAAATACTATTTTTATAGGGTTTGGTGTGAGAAAATAATTTTGGTGTAAACCTGCTAGAAATGAGTTTTTGTTAGCATTAACTATAAGACCGTAAATGGAAAAAGGTGATGTAAACTTTGAGAGTCCTGAAGGAAAGGCCCTATTAAGAAGCCTAAATGTTTATTCGTATGAATTATTTAGGCGAGTCTATAAACAGGAGGTGAATGAAAGAGGGAAAAGTTTTAGTGATTACGTATATGATGCCATTGAAAAACACCTTAGAGGTGAAGATAATTACGATCCCACTCGCTCAACCTTAGACTATCATTTAAAGAAAAATGTTATTCGGCAGGCGATATATAATGACATACCACCGCATGTTAAGAATCACAGGAAATTAGTTTCAAAACAGTCATTAACTGAAAGTAATATCGTCCCAATTCCATCAGTGGCAAGGGAACAGTCGGTAAGTGCAGTTATACCTGAGTTATTGGCATATGATGAAAAAGTGATTTTTCAAGAAATTGAAAGATTGATTGGAGATGATAAAGTTGTGGGAGAAATTTACCTCGCCATCACAACTGGTGGTTTTTCGTTAGTTGATAGAGCTGAGATCTGCAAAGAATTAAATATGAAGCTCTCCGACTTTGACAATGGAAAAAGGAGATTGAACACAATTCTTAAGAACGTTTTTAGAAAATTTAACTTAGATATACGACTCGATTATGAATACAGAAAATAACAAAGCAGAAGAGTTATTCGAAAAATACCTTGATTTCATTTCTTCACCCGAAGAATCAGAGGCCTTCCTAAGGGAGGAAGGACTTGACCCGGATAAACTGGTAAATGAGGGTATTCGGAGAGCCAAACAAATTCAGATGCAAATTGCTGCTCAAAAAACTGAAAAGCAATTTCAAGAGACAAAATCCAATTTGTTGGTTAAAGCAAAACAAGAGGTAGAGAAGTTACTCGGTGATGTGTCATTCAATCTCGAATCTTTTATCAAAAGTGAAAACCTAAACCTTGCCTTCAAAAATTTTGAAAAATTAACCCCACATGAGGTTCGGGAATTTCTTGAGCGCCATTACCTACTAAAACTAGAAAATGAACTCAAGGGCAAAAATGAATAGCCTATGTTACTTACCAAGGCTGAGGCAACTGCACGCAAAATATTACTCGATTTTGGAATCGATACAATTGAAGCTTTAACGTCCATACGACTAAAGGACCTAATACAGGCCAGAGGCGCCTACTATGAAGAAATTGAAATGGAAGGAAATGACGGAAGAATTGTAACCTACTATGATCATAGCGTTATTTCAATTAATAGGTCCATTACAGATACGGGTAAAAAAAGATTTACAGCTGCCCATGAATTGGGTCATTATGAACTTCATCGAAATTTATCAGTAAACTTTGATACACACTACGAACTATGTAATTGGTACCAAGGTGGCTCACATGAGAAAGAAGCAAATGAGTTTGCTTCTGAGTTACTGATGCCGACAAGGTTATTTCTGCAGCAATGTGTTAAGAAGAAATTTAACAATGTATTGATTGAACAATTATCAAATACGTTTATTGTCAGTCGCACAGCTGCAATTCTAAAATACCTTAAAGTTGGAACGCACCCAATATGCATCATCTGCTCTAAAGGCAATAAGGTGCGATGGTGGAAGCTATCCAAGGAAATGGAAACAGCAGAGCACGAATTCATACCCAGTTGGCTTCGTTACAAAATAAAGGTAACATCCGGACTACCGCCACCGGCAGATTCAGTAGCCGGCCAATTGATGAAGTCCGGTCGAAATCAACTAACAACTGATCGAATTCAGGAAATCGATAAATCCACCTGGTTCTTAACCCATCCAAAGGAGAAATCAACCATGTTTGAATACTGCAACTTTGTATCACAGTATAATTTTGCTCTCAGCGTGGTTTGGGAGGATTAAAAGTCAATCTATTGCCTACTAAAATAGTCTGCCCTCTTATTTTTGATTGGTGGTTATCCGACTGAGAAGTTTCCCAACAAAGTTTTACATAAACATTGAACTTATATCATCAGAAGTCAATCCTGTTTTCTGTATAAACTCCGCATCGCTGAGTTTATACAGTTTTTTGTAATCAGCAACAATTTCTGACAAGAGTTTAGGTGCATCTAATGGCACGTCGAATTCCTTTGGCTCACGTCTCTTGATACCATGTCTACTAAAAGAAGTTAGTATTCGATTCTTGCGGCCTTCATTTATGATTCCCAAATCGTTGTAACGATAAAGCAATGATTGCATCGATGTACCCCATTTCTGTTTAAGTTCTCCAAGCCATAGGATTTCAGGATCATTTTTCTTAAGATCATTAATTATCACTTTTTGCGGCATTAGAAATTCAATAGCAAAAAGATTAGCCTCATGCCTAATATCTCGACTCGAATTAACCTTACAAAAAGTATGCATGACCAGGTGACCCAATTCATAGGCTAAGGTAAACCTTAGTTGGTCGCCCAGCAGCATCCGATTAAAAGCAATTATTGGATGGTTTGCATCCGTCAAAATAGACCTGCTCAAAACATATTCCGTGCCAAAATCAACAGGTAGCAATACAATCTTTTTACGCTCTAGCAGAGATGTTAAGTTAGGTATTGGGCCATCAGTAATGTTCCATAGCTTGCGCAGTTGTCGGGCTATGTCAGTAGGAGAATTCTTTTTTCCGCATTCTATCACTGGTACCATTGAAAAGGAAATATCCATTTCAGACAACAAACGTTGAATCACGATACGTCTTACATTGACAACTGCATCGATGCGAGTAATAATAGATTTGGCAACGTTGATCCTTCGGCGATAACTAAGCACCATTGGCACTGGAACACCAGGTTGCTCAAAAAAAGTGAGCCCGTAGTTAAGAACGCTTGATATTTTCTGAATGATTTCAGGGCTTACATCTATGCCATGCTTCTCAATTTTCGATATAGTACCTTGTGCAAGGCCAATTTTCTTCGCCAATTCACTTTGACGGAGCTTTCGGGACTCCCGCGCCAATATGATCATACTGGGATTGACTTTAGAAATTGACATTGGGGCAATGTAACACAAATTTATAAATTATATTATAAAGAAAAATATTACATAAAATATTCCTAAAAACTTCTTATTATTAACAGAGTTAGCATTAAATTTGAAAAATTGTCGTAACCCTAAACGTGGCAAGTAAAACTTTAAATGATCTGCTCATCAGACTCCAATTGAGGAAGCCTTCAAATAATGGTGATTTTGAGGATTGCAACATCGCATTTAAGTCCCACGACAGAGTCAGTTTTCGCCAAAAATTTTCACTTGATCTTGCATCGAAACTAGAAAGCATCGGACCTGAAGCAGTATACTATTACAATAAGCAACCCTTAATTCTATTCTTTGATTTCACTAACACTGACAAAACTGAACTCCAATCAAAAAGAGATTTAGTATTTAGGCAGGCATGGTGCCTGGATAAGTCACCTGTGGTCTTCTTTATAGGCAATGGAGGAATCGAAATATTTAATGCCTTTCGCTATCAAAAAAATGTTGCGGGTAATGGAGAATTGGAAAAAATTGAACTTGAAGAGGCTGAAATCTATAAGCGATTCTCTTTTTGGGAATTGGAATCGGGTAAAACTTGGGAATGGGCAGATAAGTCGGTTTTTAATAAGAATATTGAGAACTCGCGAGTCAATCAAGTATTGTTCCGTAACATTCAGTTTGCAAGCGAAAAACTTAACTCCTTAGGACTTTCTAATGAATTCTCTAACCTACTCATCCTAAGGCTCATCTTCTGTCGATATTTAATTGATCGCGGAGTGGAATTCAATGCCCAGTATTTAAAAGGAAAGACGATCAAAGAGCGGCAACGCAACTTCAATGAAATCATAGGTGACGAACAAGAACTCATCGGGCTTTTCAATTACTTGAAAAACAGGTTCAATGGAAATCTTTTTGTTACTGCGGACGATGAAAAATTGAAAGTGGGTATGCTTAGATTTCTCTCAGGAATTTTTTCTGGGACCTTACCAAATCATCAGCCATTTTTGTTCGACATTTTTGATTTTAGCATCATTCCCGTTGAAATTATAAGCGGAATTTATGAAAGCGTAATAACCCAGGATCGACGTGAGAAACTGTCGGCTGTATACACACCCACTTTTCTTGTTGATTATGTTCTCGAACGAACGCTAAGTTCACATCTGGATAAATCCAGAGAAAAGACATGTAAAATTCTAGATCCCTCATGTGGGTCTGGAATTTTTCTTGTGCAAGCTTACCGCCGAATGGTAGAGCGTCACCTAACAATTTCAGACGAAATACTTATATCAATTCTTGTTGAAAATATTTATGGGATTGATAGAGATGCTAATGCGCTGAATGTTGCTGTTTTCTCCATGTACATTGCCTTATTGGACTACAAAAATCCAAAGAGCCTCATTGACTTCAAACTACCCAGACTACTGGGGAAGAATCTATTTCTGGCAGACTTCTTTGATTTGACTTCGTCGTATAACCGTGATCCAGCATTCGAAAAAAGGCAATTCAGCTTTATTGTAGGCAACCCGCCGTGGGGTCGCAAGAACTCGCCGAAAGAAGACTATCATCATCTTAACTATATTTCTGATAAAAAGCTTCCAGTTGCAAAATTCGAAATCTCGCAATCATTCCTTTATCGCTGCGCTGACTTTCTTGCGCCAACCAGTGAAGGATGCTTTGTAATCACTAGTAAGGCTCTTTACAACCAATGGTCAGATAAATTCAAAAAGGACTTTTTTAAAAAATTCTTTATTGAAGATATTCTCGATCTTTCCCCTGTAAGGCGAATAATTTTTGAGGGTGCGATGAATCCGCCAGCTGTCATGCGTTTTAGAAGCGCGATGGATCAAGACACAAGCGAGAACATAGTACAGCACACATCGTTAAAAGCTAATCTTTTTCTGAAGCATTTTCGGATGCTCGTTATAGAAAAACAAGATCGTAAAGAGATCAAACAAGCTATTCTTAGTCAATACCCTTGGATATTCAAGGCATTGCTATATGGTACGGAAGCTGATCTACGATTTTTACAGCGCTTGTATGCAATGAAAACGAAAATAGCTGATCACATTGCATCAGATGCACAACTTGTCTCAGGAGATGGCATTCTCAAACAAGGAAAACCAAAAGATCCAAGCACCGCAGGTCGTGATTTATTGGGAATGTCAAAAATTCAAACTGATCATCTCACAGATTTTTACTTTATTCCAAACGATAAAATCAAAGTAACTAAAAATGATCTCCCCATCAAAAGTGGAGCCAACATTAATCAATACCTCGGGACAAAACTTGTATTCAAGGCACGGACAAAAAATGAATCTGAAATTGTAGCTTCAATTGTTGATAAGGAAGCGGTCTATATTCACTGCACGTTTGGAATAGCCAGCCGTAAAAAACCAGATGTAGTACACGAACTATTTACAATATTTAAATCGAGATTATTTGCGTACTACCAATTCCTTACTTCTGCCAACTGGGGTGTTTACATTCCTGAAATTCAACTTACAGAATATTTGTCATTCCCTTATTTACCTCTATTGGAAAAAGATGATGCTATCTCCTCGCTAAAGGAATCTCTGCAGGTAATCAAAAAGCGGCTGAACGCACAAATATATTCTGAGTCAGAGATTGAGAATCTCAAAAATGTATGGTATCGTAAAATAAATCCAATTGTAAATAGTACCTATGAAATTGATGACGAAGAAGAAGATTTGATCGATTACGCGCTGGAAGTTTCCAGATTTCAATTTCAGGAAAACCGATATACCCAAGCCACTAAACCCTTTACCATGTTGAACAAAACTAAACTGGAACAATATGCAGGATATTTCTACGACCAGTTCAGTAAGTTTTATAACAAAGAAGGTGAATATTTCCAAGTGGAAATTTACCTTCTTAATTGGTTTGTTGCTATGAAGTTTAAGCTGACCGAGACCCAGCCAAGTAAGCAAGATCGAATTCGTTTTGTATCTGAAAACAATCCAGAAAGAGCACTTTTTAGTATTATCGCAAGAAATGTCTCGATAAGTGAAATCTCTGAAAAAATCTTTGAGCAAAAAGATGTCAAAGGTTTTGAAACTGATTTTTTTTACATAATAAAGCCAAATGAATTTAAGTCTTGGCATATGGCAAATGCCAGACTAGACATCGCCGAATTCATGGATGCCATCCGCAATGCCAGCCTCGAAAAATTGACTGCGGAGATATGACAGACGCTTCAAGGTTTAGTGGCTCGAGATCTGAATTTGTCACACGCGAATTTGATGCGATCATCTCCTTATTTTCTTTTTGCTGTGAAAAAATGAATAAGCAAAAACCGTTGATTGGAGGAGCCGACGAAGAGTGGATACGGAATATTTTCGTAGCGAAATTTGTTCGTAAACAGAAAAATAAATTTGGACTAGGGCACCTCTTATTTCTTGCCGAGGTTGCCGAAATCGACAGCCAAACTCTGAAGACCTCCGGATACATAGACATCACTGTGCACAACATACGCCAAAACTCCTTAAAAGGAAATAATATCAAAGCCAATGAGAATGAGTACTATGCATTCGAATGTAAACGCGTGAAATCAGAATCAAAATCTTCAGCTTTTAGGGAATATGCTTCTCAAGGTATTGCAAGATTTATCAGTGGAAAATATTCCGCAAAAATGAATTTAGCAGGAATGATAGGATTTGTTGAAGAGAAGAAGATTAAAATTGTTGCTTTACAAACAGCTATTGATGAGGTCCTCAAACATGAAATGAAAAGCTCTACAGTATCTTCTCTCGCTTCGCACTCGATTAATGGAATTTCAAGCCCATGTTATATCTCGACCCATCGCCGTCAGTCATCCTCCAACATAAAGCTTTTTCATCTTTTTCTCGATATCACCGCAGCCTTTAATTAAAGGAAAGGTTTCCTTTTTCGTAAAACCTGCACATCCACAGTAAAGTTCAATCCTACAAATTTACCATGCCAACTGAATTATTCAGGTAGTGGCCGAAAATGGTAAAGTTTAACTTGAATAGGCTCTATGCTAAATTAGGTTCTGAAACGATTTTCAAAATGAATAGTTAAGGTCCTTTCGGACAAATCTTAATTGAGGTGTGTTTAATAACATTATTGATGACTAAAGCAGTCTAAACTAGTGTTGTTATAAGTTAAGTCAGTCTATTTTACTTAGATGAAAGTCTAAATTTGTAGGGTGTAAAATGTTACTTTTTCAGGCCTATAGTCGAAAAGTATAAGGTAAACGACAGAAATTGTCGTTTTCTAGGATTCTAAATAAAGCCGAAACAAGTCGGGTTGAGAGGGGAATGCGATCAACGAGGCATCAGCGGGCGGATTTAACCGACATCATTTCGCCCTATTTTCAGCATGACTTAAGTCATAATTTTTTCAAGTGAGCAAGCCTACTTTTGAGCCTACCCTTTCTCGTTATGATCTACTTTATACTTTACGGAATTCTACTAATCCACGGCTTGATACACTTGATAGGCTTCGCGGAAGCATTTCAGCTAATGCCAACTGCTCAATTCACTCGCCATGTTTCAAGGCTAGCAGGAATTTTCTGGCTTGGAACAAGCTTATTGTTTATGGGTGTTTTGATTTTGGGGGTTCTTCACATCAGCGTGGTGTGGATCGCCCTACTTGCGGCTATCGCGATTTCTCAAGGATTGATAATCGGCTATTGGCACGATGCTAAATACGGGAGTATTCCCAATGCGATTTTGCTGATAATTGCTTTGCTTAACCTGGGAAGTTGATGGTTCAAATCTCTCCGAGAATTAGAAAATTCAAGTGAGTGTATATTACTTATCAGGCATGATCACGGCCATGATCAGGTAAATCAAAATACCTGTACCAAAACCAAGCACCGCTACAACAAATAACACTCTAATTATAGTAGGATCTACATCAAAATAGTTGGCCAAGCCACTGCATACGCCAAACAGTTTCTTTTCGCCTTTTGTAAGTTTCTTTGCCATGGTGTATGGTATGGATTGATTACCAAATTAAAGAACACTTATTCTCTTTAGCAAATCCTCTTTATAAGTGCCGCTGATTGGTATGATCTTCTTATTAATCTCCAGATTAGATGAATCAATATTAGTAATCTTTGAAATATTAACCAGAAAAGATCGGTGTACTCTTACAAATTTGTGCGGTGGCAGCTTGTCCTCCATCTTTTTGAGGGTGGAGTAAACCAATTGTACTTTATCAACAGTTTGTATTTTGATATAATCTCCGGAAGCCTCAACCCACACAATATCATCAAAATTCAACTTCATGAGCAGTGAATCGACTTTTACGAACAATTCCTCTTCCGCTCGTTTGTCATCTGCTTTATCTTTGAATTTCACTTTATTAACAGCCGTTAGAAATCGAACATAATCCTTTACTGGCTTTAACAGAAAATCAGTAACAGAATATTCAAATGCATCTACCGCATACTTTGGGTTTGAGCTAATGATGATGATGGCAGGTTTGTTCGTTAGTGACTTGAGTAACTCTAAACCGGTAAGGTCGGGCATCTCTACATCTAGGAAAATTAAATCCACCGGATTATTGATTAACCAACCTACAGCCTTCGATGAGGAATCCAAACACGATATCGATTGAAACAATCCCGTTTTCTCTGCCAAACCTTGTATTACAGACATAGAAACAGGATCGTCTTCGATGATAGCACATGTCAATTTTGTTACCATAAGTGGGGAAAAGGACATAAAGTAGGTTAATTATCTAAAATAAGAGTATTTTTTTATTGGATCGATATCTGATGGTCATTTACAAAGTTGACTAAATCACTTGTTGCCAGATTCACTTCAATGGAACTATCCTTCAATTTTGCAGTCACCATTTTTAATTCTTCTTTGCTCACCAAATCACGTTGAATCAAATTTACCAGGCCTTCAATACGGGCCAATGGCCCTCGCACCTTATGCGAAGTTTGAAATGCAATTGTCTCTAAAAGATTCAACGTTTTATCCCGCGTTTCTTCGGTTTGCTTCCGCTCAGTTATCGGAAGCCCCAATGTTAAAAAGTAATTAACCGTTTCCGTCTTCCCTCCTATCGGGATAATGACCTGATCGCACCAAAAATAAGAACCATCTTTTGCCCGACTTTTAAACTCCCCTCTCCATGGGTTTCCCGATTTAACAGTGCTTTCCAACCGAGCTAAAAAAAATCCTGAATGAAATCCGGAGTCTAATATCTTAAAATGGTTGCCAATGAGTTCATCCGATCGATAGCCGGATGCCTTTAGTAATGGGTCGTTTACTTTCACAAATCGTCCATTGTTATCGCTGATAGCGGAATAGATGTTTACATTAATGGCATCTAAGTATACCTGAAGTTCCGAATTTTTTTGAATCACTATCCAATTCAATTGTTCGGTCAAAGTTTGCATCTCCTCATTCCTAGCCTGTAGCTCCTTTTCTATTTTTTCCTTACCCTCAATCACTTTATCCAATTGGGTATTCTTGTTTTTGAGAGTGGTTGAAAAGTGAAAGGCCAGCTCCCGGAAGGAAATAATTTGAATAAAAACAATACAAACAGAAGTAACTATAATGCTATTTGATAAGATAAGATAATTAATGGATGGATCGGGCACAAATGGCGTAGTAGCATCATAATACCGAAATAGTAAGAAGAGCGTGAGGCACACCAAGAACCACCAAACCATACTTCGAACCGACCGCACTAGTACAGGCAATGAACAAGCAAGTGCCAAATACCCCATCTCGACAGCTACTCTTCGATTGGTAAAACTCCAAAATGATATCAATAGCAAGGAGCCTACCAACAGCAAACTACTAGCCAGCGTGAACTTTTGATTTTTGTTTGCCCATAAAACGGATAGGTATATCGGCAAAGCACTCAATACATAAAACCATTTATCTACGCCTGTAATTAACAAGGTCAATGTAAACCCACTGGCAATCACAATCATGATCAGCGCCAGGTTGTTAACTGCCGCTTTACCGCTTAAATCCCATCCTATCAATTTACTTTGATAGCTAAGGTAAATTCGCTTAATCGATCTGTAAAGAGAGCTCAACTAGTTGTCGGTTGTAACGGTTCAAGCATCGCACTTTGCGATATACCTGTAAAACTAACCCGTCAAGTAGTCAAACTGTGAAAAATTAGCTGGTTGCCATAAAACGCTCGATGAACACATGGTTTTTGTCCTTTAACCAAAGAAGAGGGCTATTTGGATACACAGTCAAATTCGCAGATCGAAAGTCCTCATGGTATACAGACAGTATTTCACCGTGCCAAAACCCCGAATCGGCTAAAAAACGAATCTATTCGTGGAGGATTTAATAAAATTGAGCAAAAATGCTCAGAATGCGCAAACCAGTCATTAACTGTCTGTGCCCTTTCAACTCACTACCTTTAATCATTGATTAATGAGATTTGTCAGGGTAATTATATTGCTATTGCTAATTCCTGTATTCCGGGTAGATGGCCAACAAGAATTCCGTTTTGAACATTTAACGGTAGATGACGGGCTTTCTCAGTCTTCGATTACATCGCTCATTCAAGATCGCTCAGGGTACTTATGGATATCTACACTGGATGGACTCAATCGCTATGACGGAAATTCATTCAGAGTTTACCGAAATAATCAAACGCCCCAGTCAATCCCGGAAAATTATATTGATCATCTTTTCTTAGATCAAGAAGAGAATGTGTGGGTCAGTTATGCAAATGGCATAAGTCGCTACAATCCAATTAGTGACAACTTCATCAACCACCGAATTAATTTTGATTCGAGCAGAGTGTATAAGGTAAGAAATTTCTTGCCGCTTTCTGAAGAGCGCTACGTCCTTTCAACTAATTATGGTATAGTAGAGTTAGACCCAACCCGAAAACTTGTCACTAAGAGTAAGGAGTTTTCCTTCTTCGAAAATCAGAACGTTTCTTGCGTATTGCGTTCATCCAACGGCAACACATGGATCATTGCGAATAATGCCGTATGGCTTAAAACACTTTCATCCCTGAGCTGGATTAAGATTACGGAAAAGAGTAATAGCATAGCTGGTGCTTACTTCAAACAAGATGATGCCATCTATTTTCAAGATCGCGAACTGCTACAAAAATATGACCCCAAAGACAACGTACTTAAAACTGTATTTCGATTTCCATTGAATGAAGAATTCAATAATAATGAATATGGCATGGTTCGTATGAACAATGGAGACATGTGGGTTAATCGAAGATCTCTTTACATTTTTGATTCAAAAAATCAACTCATCAAAACCGTTAAATATTCGAGCAAAAGTTCAACAGGCCTTTCGTCCAATAATTTAACAGCCGTTTATGAAACACGAGATGGTGTAATTTGGGTTGCTACTAATGGTTTGGGACTTAACAAATACAACCCCTACCGTTCCATCTTCAATTTCTTAACAAACCCTAATTACGAAGGTCCCACAAATCATTTCGTCACTAATATTTATTCGGAAAATGATAAAAATGTATGGGTTAACTTTTGGGATCGACTTGAGCACGTTGATGTAACTTCGCAAGAAAGAAAAGAATACAGGCTGGTTGATCAGGATAAAAATACCATACATGTTAACCAAGTGATTGCTACCGCTCCTAACAGGTTGTGGTTAGCAACAACAGACGGGCTAAAGTGTTTGCAGAACAATCAAATACAGTCAATCAAACTAAAGTTATTGTGCGAGCCCTCGCCTGACATTTTTGACATGGTTGAAACACAATTTAAGACTCTTCTCTTTTCCTCCAGTTGCGGAACTTTTGAATACGATCCTCAAACAAACAAATTGGAAATGATCAGTAAAAGTGGAAGTTTGGTGATCAATCGCTTGGGTAATGATTATTGGGCTGTTTTGATGGGTAAAATATCAGTTATCTCTCCTGACAACCAAAATAAATTTACAGTACATGATACTGAATATTCAAAAACATTTCCGGCTAAAGAAATAAAATGCTTCTTTCGAGATCGCAACGGTAATCAATGGATTGGAAGCTGGGGAGGTGGACTAAGCCTTTACGATTCGACAACAAAAAAATTTGTGCACTTTACGGAAGCGGACGGACTTCCCAACAATGTTGTGTATGGAATATTGGATGATGCAAAAGGAAATTTATGGCTTAGCACCAATCTAGGGTTATGTGTCTTTGATCCCGTCAAGAAAAAAGTAATCAGAAACTTTACCAAGAATGATGGTCTCCAAGGGAATGAGTTTAACACACGTGCTTTTTTCAAATCATCTAAAGGCACCATGTATTTTGGTGGTGTAAATGGCCTGACCTATTTTGATCCGGATCAAGCACTTCAAATACCTAACCATGCACCCGAAACCATTATCACCAGCTTCATGGTTAATAACACCTATGTTGAAAAGTTGCATAATGGCGATGACATTAATCACTCGCTTTATAAAAAGGAAATAAAACTAGATTGGAGCGAGCGAAACTTTTCATTCACAATTGCCGGACTCGGGTTTACACAAACGGCCAGCGTAAAATTCAAATATCAATTAATCGGATATGATGATAATTGGAATTATATAGGACAGGAAAATCAGATTGCTTTTACCAATATTCCTCCAGGAACGTATACTCTTAAAATAAAAACTTCAGACTCGGCTGGCAGCTGGGAGCAAGATGGCATTTCGTTAGCAATTATTATCGAGGCTCCCTATTGGAAAACGTGGTGGTTCTATACCTTGATTGGGCTGTCCTTCTTCATAAGCTTATACCTTCTTTATCTTTTACGAATCAGAAGCATTCGTGTTCGAAACAAAAATCTGGAACAAGAGGTAATTCTACGTAAACTGGAATTAGATCAAAGCGAAAGTAAGTACAAAGATTTGGTAGGCAATATTCCAATCGGTGTATATTCAGCATTACGTTCTACCAATGGCGAAAATAGAGTGATTTATGCAAGTCCTGCTTTTTGCGAGATTAATGGGTTAACCGAAAGCGAAATACTGAGCGACTATGGAAGGCTAAACAAAGGTATTCATGCCGAAGATAAAACTCGGTTTCTTCAATTAATGCAAGATGCTGTACTCAATTGCAAACCATTTACATGGGAAGGTCGAATTATCGTCAACCATCAAATTAAATACATTCACCTTGAATCAAAACCAAAAAGGCAAATAGATGGAAGTATTCTATGGAATGGCATCGAATATGATATTACAGAACGCAGGCAAGCAGAAGAAAAAATAAGAATTGCCAACGAGCAACGCCAGGCCATTTTGGATCACGTTCCTGCCTTTGTCTTTTGCAAAGATTTTAATGGTCGGTTTCTTTTCATTAATGAGTTATTCGCGCAATTCCATCAACGTTCACCGCAACAAATAATCGGGCTAACCGACTACGATTTATATCAATCGCATGAATTGGTAGAACAATTTCAAAAGAATGATCGAAGTGCGATTGAATCGGGACAAGCTATATTCATTCCGGAAGAAGCTGTTGATCTAGCCGATGGCACGAAGCAGTATTTTCAAACCACCAAAGTACCCATTCAAATTATGGGTCTCGACAAACCAGCCGTATTGGGAGTTACAATTGATATTACTGCGCGAAAAGAAATTGAAACGGAACTAATGAAAGCTAAGATGCAGGCAGAAGCAGCCAGCAACGCCAAGTCCGATTTCCTTGCGAATACGAGTCACGAAATACGAACTCCATTAAACGGTGTGATCGGATTTACAGACCTTCTCAGCAAGACCAGTTTGAGCAGCATCCAGCATCAATATGTAACCACCATTCATCAATCTGCCAATGCTCTACTCGATATCATCAATGATATTTTAGATTTTGCAAAAATTGAAGCCGGAAAACTTGAGCTTACTTTAGCTAAAACAGATTTGTATGAAATCGGGGCACAAGTGGCCGATATGGTTAAGTTTCAGGCACACAAAAAGGGTGTTGAATTCTTATTAAATATTTCACCCAAGGTACCGCGCTTTATCTGGGCCGATGAAGTAAGGCTAAAACAAATCCTGATTAACCTGCTGGGCAATGCAATCAAGTTCACAGATCATGGTGAAATTGAGTTAAAAATAGAAACAGGGGCTGTTCATCATTCTGGTGAAACGCAATTTATTTTTAGTGTACGCGATACAGGCATTGGGATTCAAAAGCAAAATCAACAAAAAATATTTGAGGCCTTTACACAAGAAGATACATCAACAACCAAAAAATTTGGCGGCACAGGCCTCGGTTTACCAATCGCCAATCGTTTGTTATCCCTGATGAATTCGAAACTACAACTCTCGAGCGAAAGTGGCCAGGGAAGCATCTTTAGTTTTGATATCTGGTTTAAGAGCGAAGAGGGAAAAGCCATTGAATGGGAAAATATAGATTTGATTGAACGCGTACTTATCGTAGATGACAATCAAAACAATAGGCTTATTTTGAAGGACATGCTTGCGCTGAAAGAAATTCAATCGGACGAAGCAAAGAGTGGTAAAGAAGCGTTGAAATTGATTGGAGGAGGACAGCGTTACGATGTTATCGTGATGGACTATCACATGCCCGAATTAAATGGCATTGATACCGTGCGGCAATTGCGGAAAATGCACAGCGAACATGCGCAGCCCGTCATTCTACTCTATAGCTCTTCAGATGACGACCAAATTAATAAACAATGCGATGAACTAAATATCAGTCAGCGATTAGTGAAGCCAGCCAATATCAAGCAGCTGTATCATTCCCTGTCAAGGATACGTGTGAAGAAAAGTATAGCTCAGGAAACGAAAACTAACATTTATACGACTCCCCAGTCTTTCTCATCGATGAGTATTCTGGTGGCGGAGGATAATTCGGTGAATTTACTCCTGGCCAAATCCATTTTAGAAAATATCATGCCGGGTGTAAAAATAATAGAAGCTGAAAATGGAGCACTGGCCGTTAACCTCTACCAGAAAGAAAATCCCGACCTGATCTTTATGGACGTGCGTATGCCTGAAAAAAATGGCTACGAAGCAACTCAGGAAATCCGAATGCTTGAAAAGGAAAAGCACGTGCCCATTATCGCCCTGACTGCAGGGACGGCCAAAGGGGATAAAGAAAAATGCTTAGAAGCTGGAATGGACGACTATATCAGTAAGCCACTGGTACAAGAATCCATCGCTATTGCTATTGAGAAGTGGTTGCACATTTCTATTCCACGTCAAACAAAAGAAGCAGAGGCTTTAGATCTTCACTTTGATAGAAAGCAACTTCAATCACGATTGGAAGCGGACGATGCAATCATCGGGCAATTACTAGAAGCCTCTAAAAAGAGTATGAATAAATGCCTGAATGAGATTTATAAAGCATTTGAGGATAAAGACTATTACAATCTAAGCGAGGAAGGCCACAAATTAAAAGGTCTCGCGTTAAGTTGTTGCTTCACTCAGTTGGCCAAGCTTGCAGAAAAACTGGAATTGATGGAATCGCCCGAAGAAAAAATGCTAGGCCACCTCATACACGAAATCGAAAAGGAAATAGTGGATTTGATGAGCATCTCCTATCTCTAATCGATTGATAACCTTAGCCAGCTAAACGCCTGTCTCACCGTGTGCTTGTGGGCAATCGTCTAATAATTGAGAATAGACCCTTGAAGTGTAATAGCTTTATCTGGTTTTAAAATGAAAAGACAATCATCTGCCATATTCGTTCTATTGATACTGCTTAGCACACCCTATTTTAGGTGCTACGCTCAGGACAATTTAGATAGCCTAAAGCAAGCGTTAAATTCAACTCTTACGCCTGAGGCCAAAGTAAATACACTGAATGAATTAGCATATGCTTATTACGATGTAAACGACAGCCTGGCCATTCAATATGCCTCGGTCGCCCTGCAATTATCGACCAAGCATCAGTATTTAAAGGGAATGAAATCGGCTCACACCATGATGGGCCTAGGAATGCTTAGTTCCGGAAGTACAGGAAAAGCGAAGTTTCATTTCAAGCAATCGGAAAGTATCACTCTTCCCAATGGAATTGACTTATCAGATTATAACTCTCTATTGTGGGGAACTCTATACAAGGAATTAGGTGAATACGACTCTGCTTTACAAAAGTATCATCTGATTCTACATCCATCCCAGCAACACAAAAAAGCGTACGTGAAAGCAGCTTATAAAAATATAGCCGATGTGCATAAGTTGCGGTTTGAGAACAACGTAGCCCTAAAATACTTGGATAGCGCAAGCGCTTTTCCGGAAGTAAAAGATGGCTATGCTGAAATGGATATTGAGTGCAATGCTGGCCAAGTCTATATCAATATGATTGAGATGGATAAAGCCGCTGCTGCGTTCGGTCGGTTATGTCATTTAACCGAAGTTCATTCAGATTATTACCATAAAATTGAATGCAAACTCAGTCAATCCAAGCTAAAGTTAATCACGGGCGAAAACAATCTTTCCCTGAAATACATCTTAGAAGCCGTAGCGCTAACCAAAAAATACAATCAATACCAATATATAGCTGTTCTTACGCAAGCCGCAGAAGTTTACATGGAACTATCTCAATTGGAATTGACTGCTCAATATCTATTTCAAGCTCTTAAGATTAGTGAGCGAGCGGGATTTAAACATCAAACAGCCATTATCTACAATAACTTGGCCTGGCTCAATAAAATTCAACGGAAGTACATTGACGCCATTGAATACACTCAAAAAGCAGAACTGCTATTTAATAATATTGGTGACTTAAGAGGAGTTTCGGAAGCGCACAACGTTCGAGGGCTTACCTATGTGCTCATGGAAGAATATGATTTAGCAGAAAAGG
Organism: Bacteroidota bacterium; assembly: GCA_016191555.1. Lineage (GTDB taxonomy): Bacteria > Bacteroidota > Bacteroidia > Cytophagales > Cyclobacteriaceae > ELB16-189. The sequence continues at coordinate 19,574 of JACPVX010000044.1, read as the reverse complement.
AATATCGGGTAGCGCTCGCATTACGTGAAGAGATTTCAGATCAGCGCGGAATCTCAGCTACTTTGTACAATATCGCTGATCTATATCTTGAGTTAGAGAAAAATAAGGAAGCGATTGCGCTACTGCATAAAGTAATTGAGATTGAAAAAAAGATTGGCAATAAACCATATTTATCCATGACGTACGGCTTAATCGCACGTCAATTGGTTCGTGATAAAAATTTCAAAGAGGCGTTGCAATTTCTAAAAAAATCTGAACTGGAGGGCCTAAGCGATCAATCGCTCTACATTCAGCGTGATAATGCCAGAAGCTATCGTTTTTACTACGAGGCTATCGGAGATTATAAGTCCGCCTACGAATATCAATTCAAGTATCAGGAATTAAATGATGCCATTTACGAACGAATAGACTCTGATAAGCTGGCAGAGTACGAGGCACTACATAAGGTGGAAAAAAGAGATCAGGAGATTGCGCTACTAAATCAGATGAAACGTAATCATGAAGATCAAATCCGCCTTCAAAATATCGAGCTCACCCAACAAAACACGATACTTATATTTGGGGGTCTACTTTTCTTATTGCTAGGATTTATTATTCTGCGAAACAATAAGTTTAATAAAGCAAAAGACCAAAGTAACATCGAACTTAAAAAGCTCAACGGGGAAATTTCAAAACAAAACGAAAGCACTCAATTCAACTTAGATCAAATACAAAAGCTGCAAAGCGAACTTCAAATTCAAGAGCAGAAATACCGAGAATTAATTCAAAATGCGTCTGACATTATTTGCGAACTGAATGGTCGGGGAAACATCAACTTTATTAATCATTCCGTTACCCGCATTCTTGGCTATCAGGAAAATGATGTATTAGGTCAATCCTTTCTGGAAATTATTTCCCCTGACTATTTGGAGACGGTCGCTCAACACTACTTCAGCAAAGTAGGCAGCCAAGCGGAATATGATTATTATGAATTTCCCGTTCGTACCCAAACAGGAGAAACCATTTGGGTGGGTCTTAATGCAAGTTTCTTCTATCGCTACTCGAAGCTGATTAAGATAGCTATTGTGGCGCGTGATATTACGAAACAACGAATCGCAGAAGACGAATTGAAGAAGAGTAGATATGAATATGAAAACTTAGTAGAAGCCATACCCATTGGAATTTATAAGTTGGTACCTCAACAGAACGGAGATGATCATTACGTCTATGCAAGCCCCTATTGGACCGAAATAACAGGCCTTAGCCAACAAGACATCATAAAGCGCCCGAATTTATTCGCTGAGCTAATCCACCCGGATGATCGATTCTCGTTCATGACAAATCATTCTCCTGAAAACAACAAGTTGGTGTGGGAAGGTAGAATCATCGTAAACGGAGAACTTAAGTTTATTCGCGTTGAATCTCTCAACATCATTCAAAATGGTGTGGTGATTCAAAATGGATTCATAAAAGATATCACCATTCGAAAACTGGCTGAGCTTGATACGCAGAAAGCAAAAGAAGCAGCCGAAAAGGCTAATGCTGCCAAGTCAGAGTTTCTCGCCAACGTAAGTCACGAAATGCGAACGCCCCTCAATGGAATCATTGGATTTTCAGATTTACTTATAAAGTCGAAGATAAGTGCGCAACAGGAAAAGTACATCGCTACTGTGTTGCAGTCGGCCAAAACATTGCTAAACATGATAGATGATGTGCTGGACTTTTCTAAAATCGTTGCCAATAAAATGGTGCTTCACAAAGAAGAAACGAATTTACAAGAGCTGGCGATGGAGCTAATTTCCGTCACTCAATTTGAATCGGATGCTAAAAAACTAAAACTCTTATCCACTATCGATGATTTGCTTCCCGAGCACATTTTAGTTGATGACGTTCGTTTAAAGCAAATTTTACTAAATCTACTTACCAATGCGGTTAAGTTTACCGAAAAAGGTGAAATCGAGTTGATTATTAGGCAAGTATACGAGCGCGACAATTCTCAAATCATTCTATTTGCTGTCCGAGATACCGGCATTGGAATTGCGCCTTCCCAACACGAAAAGATATTCGAAGCATTTACCCAAGCTGATCTATCAACCACCAAACGTTTTGGCGGCACCGGTTTAGGCCTTACTATTTCTAATCAATTGCTCCAATTGATGGATTCAGAATTAAAATTGGTTAGCGAGGTGGGAACAGGAAGCACATTTTACTTCGAGCTAAAAGTATAGAACCTATCCTCTAGTAGGTTATTTAGCTTCTAACTAGGAACTGTAAATTGAAAAGTACTCCCCTTACCTAAAGTAGAAGTTACATGAAGCGATCCTCTCCACATCTCGATCATTTTTTTGCAGATCGATAATCCCAAACCTATTCCACCCTTCGATCGACTTAACCCTTCATGCGCCTGACGAAACGGTTTAAAGATATGCTCCAACTTATCCGGAGCTATTCCAATCCCGGTATCGGTTAATTCAAATATGTACTGATCAGTTGTCTTATGGACAGTTAATGTAATCTCACCGCGCTCCGTAAATTTTACCGCATTGCTGATAAAATTGGTAAGCACTTGCGTAAGATGATAAGGATCAATGGAGACCATCGATGAGGGATGAATTAGGTTATTTAACTTAAATGACACCGATTTTTCACTCAAAAAATGATCTTGTTTGGCTCGATTGTAAATAACCTCCACCAATTCAAATAAATTTAAATCGGTAGGGAACGATTTAATTTCACCTGCCTCGATGCTGGCCAAGTCAAGCAATGACTCAATAATGATCTGTAAGTCGTTGGTGCGCCTCTTAATAATCGAAATGAACTCACGCTGCTTTTCAGTTGATATGGCAGGAAGTTCTAATAACTCCGTCATTCCCAAAATACCCTGTAATGGTGTACGAACTTCATGTGATAAGCTGCCGAGAAAAATCGTTTTTAAACGATTGGATTCTTCCGCAGCTTCCTTTGCATCCAACAGTTCCTTTTCAATTCGCTTATACTCCGTTACATCTTGCACGGTTCCACGAATGATTACATTTTTATTCTGGGCATTTCTCTTCACCACCGCCATTTCCAATATGTTCCTGATCTCGCCTGATGGGCGAACAATTCTTAGCTCATATTTAAACTGATGAGTGGGCGAATCAAAATCAACTTGATTGATCAACCGCCTTACGCGATCCTCCGGATGAATCATGTTAATGTACGTATCAAAATGAGCCGGCAAATGGTTGGGCAACCCGAGTATATTATACAATTCTTCGGACCAGAACTCTTCACCCGTTTCAAGATTCGCTTCAAAATTTCCGATGTGTGCCAGCGTTTGTGCTTCTAAGAGCAGTTCTTTGTGATGGATCAGTTTAGCTTCCACTTCTTTCCGATCTGTATTATCCCAGATGATCCCTTTTATTTTTAAAGGCCTTCCGTCTTCACTTCTTTCTAATTTACCTCGCCCCGACAAATAGTGGATCGATCCATCGTTCCAAAGCGCCCGAAATTCAGGAGCATAAGGTGCACCTTCTTCCACTGTGCGCCTTAAATTCTCACGCATGAACTCACGGTCATCGGGATGAATGGCGTTTAGAAATTCTTCCGCTGTTCCTTGAAATGTATCAAACGATATCCCTAAAACATTGCACGTCTGTTCATCAAATGTTCGATGATTTGTAAGGATATTCCAACTCCACACACCCATACCGGCTCCAAGCAAAGCCATCGACAATCGCGTCTTATTTTCAATCAGCTCGCGCTCAATATTTTTCCGGTTGGTAATATCTTCTGAAATACCTAACAAATATTTTGGATGGCCCTGTTTGTCTTTAATAATCAACTTCTTGCCGGCAACCATTCGATTGCTTAACTCCACTTCATATTCATAAATTCCATCGGTCTCCAGAACATGTAAATCTTGTGCCATCACACGAGCTGCTTCTTCTTTCGAATAAATTTCCTGATTGTCTTGTAAAAAGCGCTCTTTTGGCAAACCCCGAAAAGTTTCAGTGGCTTTATTAACCAATGCAAATCGAAAATCGGGTATGGTCTTGACGAATACCATATGCGGTATGTACTCCAACACAGTAGCTAAAAACAATTCGCTCTCTTCGGCCCTATTCTTTGCCGTCACCAACTCTTCATTCAAGTGCTTGTATTCATCCGTTAACTTTTGATGCTCTTCATTTTTGATGAGCAAAGCATTTTGAATGCCTCTGTTGCTTTTTATTTGTTTCGATAATCGCGTGAGAATGTTGTACACTAATACATATCCTGCAATCAACAATCCAAGGGTTGCCAGCAAGGTCAAAACCAATTCAATGTCTCTTAGAAATTTGAAGTTGCTATTACTTTCACGCTGATAGAGATCAATGCTTTGCTGCGTCCAGTGATGATACTGTAATTCGTACCGATCAATAACCTTTACGGCTCTATCCACCTTTGTCTTGTTCAACGGAGGAAGCATCGATAGACCAGCTGAATACATTTGCTCTACTATAGGTGTGCAGAGGGCAAGCAGCGAATCTACCTGGATAGCTGTAAAATCGTTAGGTCCGTGCTTCTTATTATTTTTTACCAACCAGCGGTGATTGTTAGACCAGCGAGGGAGTAGTTTCGTTAAGGAATCGGGGCGAGAGGTAGCCACCGTATCGAATTGAATATCATTCTGGATTAGCAGTGCCAATTTAGTGATGCGTTGGCTCAGCATATTTTGCTCTTCCAACACGGTCTCCACCGTTTTATTCTCTTCGTGCTCCTTCAGAAAATAACGCACCACCTGATCCTTCGACCAGAACAAAGCGATCACAATAACAACAAATAAAATAATTTGCGATTGTAGCCTCGATAAACGCATAATCGTTTAATTTTTCAATTATTGGTTGAAATTGCCGCTCCCTTTTGAGGAATCGGAATTGTAAAACTAAACACACTTCCCATTCCAATGGTTGAATTTACCACAATACTTCCATCCCACATCTCAATCATTTCTTTACAAATCGACAATCCCAGTCCAATACCACCTTTCGATCGGCTGAGGCCTTCGTGTGCTTGCCGAAATGGTTTAAATATATGTTGAACCTCATCCTCGTTAATGCCCAATCCGGTATCCGATATCCGAATCCGATAGTTCAATGGCTCCTTTACACATTGTAAAGATATTGACCCTTGCTCCGTAAATTTGAGCGCGTTAGAAAATAAATTTGTCAGTACTTGTGTTAAATGATTAGGGTCAATCTTCACGCTAGAGTCTTCAGGAATTGATAGATGTAGCTCAAATTCAATGGCCGATGGCTTCAACTGGAGATTGCTCAAAGCTTGTTGATAGAAATTCTCCAGAAATTGTTTTAGGTGAACGGTCGTTACAAAAGGACGGATTTCTCCGGATTCAATACTGGCGAGGTCCAACAATGATTCAATGATACCTTGCAGGTCTTTCGTTCTTCGCTGAATCAATTGCAAGAAACCGATTCGCTTCTCCTCAGAAATAGAAGTCGCCTCCAAAAGTTCAGCCAGGCCTTGTATGCCTTGAAGCGGTGTGCGCACTTCATGCGATAGATTGCCCAGAAAAATCGTTTTCAATTGATTGGATTTTTCTGCCTCTTCCTTCGCATTTTTCAGATTATGGGTTGTTTCCCGAAGCTGTTCGTTAATTCGGATATCCTGATCAGTCTTAATCTTCGATAAAACAAAGACAATGGAAACAATCATTGTTACATTGATCAAAAGCAAAATCAAAGGAATATCACCGGAGAGAATAGAGGGTCCCATTTCCTTCACGTTGGGTTCAATCCAAAATGAAAATAAAGTGAGCAGTATGTAGAGAAACAACCAAGGATATACGCGCTTTCCCCGCAAGAGGGAAATAGAACCAATCAATGCTAATGTTGACCATAACATGACAGATCCCGAAGCAATAAATCCACCCAACATCCATTGAAGAAAAAATGGAAGCATCATGCTAATGAATATCTGCACATGAATACTTCTTTTATATCTATTGGAATAATTCAGATCCGCCACATTGAAAGCAGAGATAACCACATAGCCAAACGGAATAATGGCGGCCCAATAAATTTTAAAATAACATAGCAGTGTACCCCACACAATTCCCCCGCACGACATTAAAATGGCCAGAAGAACTAATTGGTTTTTAATGGCACGAACTTCATTTGTATCGGTCTTGTCAAAACCGATCGCAGCAATCTTTAAAAAAAGGTGATCTATAAAGGGTGTCTCCTTCATATAGAAGCCATCGGAATGGTAAAGGAAAATGTGCTGCCGATCTCTTCATTTGCCGAGGCCGTGATATCGCCACCCCACAACGTAACAAACCGCTTACAAATGGTCAATCCCAAACCCATTCCTCCGGCAGACCGGTTCAAGCCTTCATCTGCTTGCCGAAACGGTTCAAAGATAGTCTCCAGATCTTCGGGCTTGATGCCAATGCCTGAATCAACTACTTTAATAACAAACTTATCTTGCTGAACAGTACTCATTACTTCAATGCTACCCTGACGGGTGAATTTCGTGGCATTGGTAAACAAGTTAATCAACACTTGCTTCAGATGTTGAGGATCAATATCGGCATAAGAACCGTTGGGCAATTGGTTGATAAGTTGATACGTCACTTTCGTTCGGTGCAATCCGATATTCAAAAGTTCTTGCTGATAAATTTCACGAATTACATCATGTAAATCGATTCGAGCAGGGTTGGCTACCACCCTACCGGTTTCAATACTTGCCATATCCAAAAGCGATTCAATCACGTTTTGTAAGTCAATGGCTCTCCGTTTGATGATTCGTAAGTATTCTTGTCGTTGCGGTTCCGCCAGCTGTGGAATCTCCATCAACTCAACCATCCCTTGTATTCCTTGCAAGGGTGTTCGCACCTCGTGCGACAATGTGCCCATGAAAACAGTTTTCAGACGATTGGACTCCATGGCTTCTTCAATCGCCTTGTCCCGCTCTTGTATTTTCGATTTTAGTTCGCGATTCTTTGTTCCGCTTAGTTGCAAAATGGAAACCACCAAGATCACCAAACACACCATCAACACAATGATCACAACCCCCAATGCGTTTCCCTTTTGCTGCTTCCGAAGTAATTCTTTGTTTAAAGAAGATTCATTCTTTAAGGCCACGATCTCTGCTTCTTTTTGCTTGCTATCTAAAATTTCGCGCACACGTGCTGTTTCCGCCATATCATCAATGGAAGCAATACTGTCTCTTAGTGTTAGTATTTTTTCATACTGTTTCGTTATTGCTTTCACGTCACCCTTTCTCCTTATCATTTCCACCCGTAGCAGTTGGCACTTGTAGAAATCCTTCAGCGCACCATTTTTTATGGTTAATTGCTCTGCGCTGTCGAGCATGCTAACCGCATTCTTCATTTCTCCTATTTGATAATACCCTTTCGCCAGTTGTAAATAAGAAGAAGCTTTGTTTACCTCATTTTTTTCCAGCTCTTCAATCTTTTTTGCCCGCAAGGTGTATTCCAGCGATTTCTTATAGTCACCCATCTGGAGATACACATCACCGATATTCGAAAGCACTGTAGCGCTACCGCTTTCGTCTTTGAGCGAATCAAGTATTGAAAAAGCCCGGTTGAATAAAGCCAATGATTCTTCGTACTGGCGCTGGAGAATTTTTAGTTCGCCCAGATTGCTGTAACCATACGCCACTCCTTTTATGTCGCGCACCGATCTTTTTAGCTGAATGGATTCATCGTAATAGCGATTCGCACTTCGGTAATCGTTCAGGTTTTTGTACGCAATTCCTATATTATTTTTTAAACGCGCTTCACCAATCGTATCCTTTAATTGTTCTAAGATGGGTAACGCCTGCAGATAGTATTCAATTGCCTGGTTGGCATCGCCTTGCACATCATACGAAATAGCCTTGTACTTAAGCGCTAATGCTAAGCCACTCCAATATTTATTTTCCGTTGCAATCTGCTGCGCTTCATTGAATAAGATGCGCGCCTCTCCGGGGCTAGTAAACAATATCTCATAACCCGATTTATTAAATGAATCAACCTGTGAGATCGGGGACTCTTGCTGCGATATCTGATCCAGCATATTGACAACGCGCTGGCCATAATTAACATGGCTTAGTAGCAGAAACGCTACCGAAATAGCGTACCCTCTAAAAGATCTATTTTTACTTAGCAAAGACACGTTTTTCCAGCTCAAGAATTTATTTCTTTCGACTCCAGATACTTCATCAAAATTTGCCGGATCGTAACCCGATTGGCAGGTTTAATTAAAAATTCATTGGCTCCCATGGCCATGGATTGATCGCGCTCATTTAAACGTGTAGAAGCCGAAAGAGAAATGATGGGGCAATTAACTCCCTTTGCTCTTAACTGCTGAATCGCTTCGAGGCCACTAAAAAAGGGCATGTGCACATCCATAAAAATCATATCCGGTTTTTGATCCAATGTCAATTTCACGGCTTCATTGCCATCATGCGCCACCACCACACCGGCTCCCAGCTCTTTGATAAAAAGCTCAAACACCATACTGTTCACTTCGTCATCCTCGGCCACCAATACTACCTTTCCATTCAATGGCAACGCTTCGCTTGGTGCAGCATCACGCTGCTGGTAGTAGGAGGTTTTTTTCAGTGTATCATTTATTTGTGAGTTCATGTCTCTAAAATAGATTAATGGTTCTAATGGATTGATGATGGCTTGATCGGTGTTCAATGTGTCTTCCCAATTACTCAACTCTAAAAAGAGATCATCTAAACCCAGATAAGCGTAGCGCACCTTTATTTTGTGCAAGATGGCCGCGGCCTCTTTAGTATTCTTTTGTTCTAGAACTTTCTCGATCTGTTGGAACTGCTGCGGTGTTTTGTCAACAATTTCCAAAACAATTTCTTCGATCTTCTCCCGGCTGCCCAAGGTTGATTCAAGATTGCCAAGTGACTCCTGTATTCGCAGCTGAATCGATTTTATTTGCTCATTGCTCATTGGATTCTGGTATGTGACTTTAAACAAAACACGTCAGTTAATAATCGTTTGGATAGCAATTTGCCATGAATAAGACAAAAATTAGATCAATTTTAGATAGAAGGCAGAATTTCAGCGGCAGAATCGTGATAGCACACGGTCAATACCTCAACTGACACCATCCATACGGTCAAGCGACCAAACAAGCTTCTTTTAAAATATCGCTAGTCACCTGAAAGTAACCATCGCTTGAAAGTAGGAAACTATCGACAAAAATATCCAACTCGTCTAAATTTAAGCCCCCGAGTAGTTGTTTCCGGTAGGTTTGTTGCCATAAGCCTAAAACTAACCTGAAATGAAAGCGATTACTTCCAACCGAAAGATCTTCCTCTTTGCCCTCTTATCCGTTGCCGTTCACCTTGGCAACGCCCAAACCGTGGGGCCTATTGCTTCGGCTAGCCCAACAGAAACTTTAGTAAAAGACGCAGAGAAAGCTTCAACTCCGGAAGAAAAGAAAGATGATTCCAAGTTCACCTATTCAGGCTATTTCGACACTTACTACTTTGGCAATTTTAATAATCCATCAACCCGAAGCAATTTAGGTAACTCCGGCATCAGTCGTGGGTTCGATCGCTTCCCTGGCCAATTTCAGTTAGGAATGTTTCTAAATCGAATGGCATACTCTTATAAAAATACAGAAGTGGTGGCAGAGATTGGATTCGGACCAAACGTGGAATACGGAAGCTATGGCAGTGATTTCCGCTATAAATGGGGAACTACCATTGCCAACAATACTTATACTGCGCTAATGATTAAACAAGCTTATATAAATTATAAAGCTTCTGATAAGTTAACATTTACCATGGGGCAATTTGGAACGCACATTGGTTATGAAGTAATTGACGCGCCTCTTAACTTTCACTACTCCATTAATAATACCTTCAATGCGGGCATCCCTTTTTATCATCTGGGATTAAAAGCAAACTACACCCTCAGCTCCAAAGTTTCAGTGATGGCAGGAGTGGTCAACGGAACCGACAACATCAATGATAACAACCGCGGTAAAAGTTTTATCGGACAAGTCATTGTGACCCCGGCCAAAGGGTTGACGGTGTACCTCAACACCATTCAAGGTAATGAAGCCAACGCGAGAACGAACGGCAGCGATACTACCTCCTATTTTGGTGTTTTGGATTTAGTAGCCACCTATCAAGCCAACGATCAGCTGCTCCTTGCTTTTTGGGGAATGTATGGAACGGTACAAGGCGAATTTCAAGGCGCCACTTATTTTCCGGAGACCAAGCATTGGTCGGGTGTTAATCTTTATGCCAGTTACAAACTTTCGAATTTGTTTTCCATTGGCTGCCGCATCGAACACTTCGATAATCAAGATGGCGCCAGAGCGCTGCTCACGAATGGCAAAGGCACGAGTGTAGAAACGTATACCCTCACCGGAAACTTTTCTTTAGCCGATGGAAAGCTTATGATCAAACCGGAATTCAGATTCGATGAATTCCACCGAATGACAGGTCTTCCAACTGAAACTGTCATTCAGCAATTTGCCGATTCCAATGGAAATTTCACCAACAACTCGCAAGCCACTTTAGGCGCGGCCGTCATTTACAAATTTTAATTCATCACCATCACCCTTTTATGAAACTTAGTAGCTTTAATAAGTTGAGTCTCTCCAAGCAATTTTTGTTGATTTCAATGGGAACGATCGCCTTGATTCTGGTAGGCGTCTCCATTTACATGATCAACACATCCATTCATTCAAAAATCAATCAGATGGAAGTAATGGCCAATGGCCGATCTGCCTCCGTCATCGAAAAAATAGACCGCAATTTCTACGAGCGCTTTGGCGATGTGCAAGCCTTTGCTTTCAATCAGCTAGCGATTGAGATGAGCACTACCAAAACGGTGAGCGAAGAATCGCAACAATTTATCAATACCATGGTGAGCTACTATGTATTGTATGATTTGATGATGGTGTGTGATCTTTCCGGCAATGTAGTTGCCGCCAATACCATTGACAAAGAAGGTAAAATTGTAAGGACTGCCTTTCTAACCGGCAAGAATTTTTCAAATGAAGATTGGTTCCGCGCTTGTGTTTCGGGCGGTGGCCCGAAAGGTGGCGCATGGTATTCTGATTTTATGGAAAACAAAGACGTGGCAGCAATTTACGGCAGACCAGGATATGGGATGGCCTTTGCCGCACCCATCAAAAATAGCAATGGCGAAACCACCGGAGTATGGTACAACTTCGCCAATTGGGGTGATGTAACCGTGGGCATTCGCAAAGAAACTGAAACCGCTATTCAACAAACACAACCGGGAGCTTTTATCCTGATTACCAATGCAGGCGATCTGGTGATCGACAGCGATGATGAGAAAATGTTGCTCAATACAAATGTATCGATCAACGGAATGAACAATGGCGCTACTTTTGAGTTTCAGGGAAAGCAAATCAATATTGATGACTATGTAGTTGGAGATAAAAAAGGTACCGGTGCCTATATTTATCAAGGCAAAGATTGGAATGCCGTTACACTTATTCCTCGAACCAAGTTTACATTCGGTTACCTGCTCGAAAACCTATCCATATTTCTTTCCGTCATCCTGTTATTACTTCTCACCATTGCCTATTTGTTTTACAAAGTGGCCAGTGCTGTTTCGCAGAATATCCATAATCTAAAGTCCGACATCGAGTCACTTTCGCATGGCGAATTGGTAGAAGTTGCTGAAACCAATATGCAAAATGAAATTGGCGAGATGACTACCGCTATCAAATCGTTGGTGCAGCGCATGAGTGATAGCGCTCACTTTGCGAAACAAATTGGAGAGGGCCAATTGTCTACCAACTATGTAGCCCTCAGCGAAAAAGATGTATTGGGGCAGGCGCTGGTAACCATGCGCAATAATTTACAACGTATTAAAGAAGAAGAAGACCGAAGGATCTGGGCCACCGAAGGGTTTGCCAAGTTTGGTGAAATCCTTCGAAACCAATCTGACTTACTAAAACTAGGCGATGATATCATTATTCACTTAGTGAAGTATATGAAAGCTAATCAGGGTGGCTTGTTCCTTCTCAATACCGAAGACAAAGTAAACCCGCATTTATCACTGATTGCCTGTTATGCGTACGACCGAAAAAAATTCATTGAAAAGCGTGTCAATGTAGGCGAAGGAGTTATCGGTCAGTGTGTGTTAGAAAAAGAAACGATCTATCTGCTCGATATACCTAAAGATTACATTCAGATAACTTCGGGCTTAGGCGATGCACCGCCTAGTTCAGTTCTGATCGTTCCACTTAAAATTAATGATGAAATTCATGGAGTAGTGGAAATAGCCTCCTTTCATAAGTTTGAAAAACATGAAATAGAATTCCTGGAAAAGTTAACCGAGAACATTGCATCTGCTATCTCTTCCGTCCGGATTAATGAACGAACCAAGGTGCTTCTACTCGCTTCACAACAACAAACCGAAGAGCTGCGCGCACAGGAAGAAGAGGTGCGCCAGAATATGGAAGAGATGCAGGCAACCCAAGAAGAGGTAGAAAGAAAAGCACAAGAGTTGAGCAAGCAAACGGCTGAAATGGCAGGTTTACTCGAAGGTATCAACTCCACCATGGCTACGATTGAATTTACGCCCAATGGAACGGTCATCACAGCCAATCAAAATTTCTTGCAAACCATGCAGTATTCCTTGTCTGATATTAAAGGAAAGCATCATTCTATGTTCGTGCCGGAAGAAATTCAACAATCCAAGGAGTACAAAACATTTTGGAGCAAACTGGCTTCGGGTGAACCCAACATGGATGTTTTCAAACGCGTGGATGCACAAGGAAATATGGTATGGCTCAACGCCATCTACAATCCTATCAAAAATGAAAATGGAGAAGTGGTGAAAGTAGTGAAGTTCGCTACAGACATAACCGCGCAGCAAGAGATGTTATCTGAAAATAAAGGACTCATGGAAGGTATTGACACCACGATGGCTACCATTGAATTTAAAACTGATGGCACCATTGTAACAGCCAATCCTAATTTCCTGAAGACTATGAAGTATGATTTGGCTTCTATCAAAGGTAAACACCATAAGCTCTTTGTGCCGAAAGACATGATCAATACATCAGCATACGATAAGTTCTGGGTCGACCTGGTGGCAGGCAAACCAAACACGGGTGTGTTTCAAAGAATTACTTCCTCAGGAGAAACGGTTTGGCTCAACGCCATTTACAACCCGATTAAAAATGCGAATGGAAAAGTAATTAAAGTGATCAAGTTTGCTACGGTAACTACCGGAGCTGTGGAGAATGCTAAACTCGTTGTTGCTTGAAAAATCCTACATCCCCATCCTTAGGCATGCCCAAGTGGCGGAAGCGCGATTGGATCAAACTGGTCGTGCTTGTTATCGCTATCCTATTGCTTAACTGGTACCTGAATAACTAGCTGTATTTCCTCTCAGCATTTAAACGCAGAGAAAAATACCTGTCTATTAAATATGCTTTAATCTCTGGTCGGTGTTTTCATCGGCCAGTTTTTTTTCATGCATTGCTCATTGCTTCGAAGCCCTCAACTCCTGAAGTCCTTTGGCGAATGTGATCAGCGGAACATCCATGTGGTCTAAATGACTATACACGCTACTTTTAAAATCAAACGCTTTCATCTGTTTGTTTTGAAGTTCTCTTGTCAAATTCTTGACTGGGTTAACAGCCCAAGTAGAATCTTCCAATGCGCCAACGCTCAAGAAGAGTCCTAATTTTTTTTTCGTTTTTCGCAAGTTGGTCGGGTAGCCCGTTTAAATAAAAGTTGTTATACCATAATGACGGACTAGCTGAAACAAAGTAGTTGAAGTCCGTTTTTTGCTGTGCAGCTTGGTGGAATAAACTGTACAGAACAAAGTACCCGCCAAACGAATGCCCCAACAAAGTTCTGTCTGCCGTATCTGTTCTAAAGTTGTTATCAATCTTGGGTAATAATTCTTTCGTGATGAAATTGTAAAAGTTTTCTCCACCGCCACTGGCATTCAGTTCGTCCGAAGGCAATGCCTTGGGAAACAAATAATCCCTGATACGTAATGAGTCCATACTCTTAAATGATTTATAGCCTACACCTACTACGATGAATGGCTCTAATAATCCCGCGGTTTCATATTGATGAAGGATGGCAGACATCATGGGGAAATAGAAATTTCCATCCACGAATACTAGAGTCGGATATTTCTTATTCGGGTGTGCCGTGTATTCTTTTGGGAGTTGTACATCAATGTAAAATGTATCCTTTACCGATTCTGAATATTGTGTAAAATGTAACGCAGCAACATCTTTTTTATCTTCTTTGGTTGTGCATGCAGCCAACAAGATTATGGTGCAAATGGGAATTAGTTTTTGAAGTGCCATCCGATTAGGTTTCGGTAAAGATGAACCGGTTGGCGAAATAGTTCTATGCGATGGAAGATTTTAGGGCGCAGCGTCTGGGATAGCTTGGCTAGTTGCTATTTCCACAATTCCTTAATCTTACATAATTCTGGATTTTTAGTCCAATAGATGATTGTTACTGTATCTCCAAGCGCAAGGACTTTATGGCGATCTGTTTCAGAAAAGGTTGTATATTCTATGTGATCGACACTGTATTTCACTCTTACCAAATGCTTTCGTCTTGAAATCCAATCCTTATAGACTACACCTATTGTCTCTCGGCTGCTCTCCTGTAATCTCTTTTCATCAACTTTTCCGGTCCAGATGCCGTACGGTATCACAAGGATGAAGGTACTTAATATCGTAGCATACCATTTTGAATTCTCCTTTACCTGAAATTCTGTCAAGATTTTAAACAGTATGTAAGGAAGCGCTACGAGTAAAACACCCACATATAATGCAACAATAATTCTAGACTTCTCATAGGAAATTATTCCTCCCGATAGGTTTTCTATTATGACCATTGCCCATAGTCCAAGATAACTCAGAATTAAATTCCATTTTTTCATTCAACCGATTTACTACCCGTTAATGATTGCAATTGGCTCTTCCATCTCCGAAGAGTTGAAAGAGAAAATACTATTCCGGAAAGTGGATAGATTTAATTATTCCACATTTTATCAAATTTCTCATATCCTACTTTCTCATCTTTCTCTAAGAAATTATACGACCAATTGTAGCTATCCTTAATCATAAAATTTCCAGTCTCAAATTTTCTGACATTGCCATCAGAATACACAAATACGAAATATGAAGATGAAGGATAAAATGGCTTTTCGTTATCTCTAAAATCAAACACGGGAGCCTGATTCCATTTGGTGACAAATTCTTCCATCTCGGACTGTTCCAGTTTTCTCAAATGATTGTTTTCAGTTCGGTGAATTAGTACCGAGTCTATCATCGCTAATACTAATGGTATTTTCTGGGGTCGAAGTTCCACCACGGTATTATTGCAAATATTGAATTTTAGATAGATGTCACTTGCTTGGATAAATCCGATGGTACAAGAGTCAATCTTATGTCCGCCTTCACCTATTTCTTCATTGTGTCTAGACAAGTTGTATGTGTAATAAGAAGGGCCAGCCCAGCCTAAACATTTATATTCTTGAATTTTATAATTGCCTATCGTCCAATTGGACGATCGTTGGCAGTTGGTTCCATAGGCGTCACCGAAGATTCGCAATGCTACGTAACCACCAGCTCCAAAAAGAACTAGCAGCACAAAAATCACAATCGCTGTTATCTTTAGTCCTCTCTTCATTGAATAATCATTGCTTCCAGTCGGTGTAGGCCCTACTACAAAAGTAATAAAATCAGACCTCGGTTTTTATCACAGAATCTGCGGGGACCGAGTGGTTTATTTTTGTGCGGCTGGAACTGTTCCGTTCATCCATTCTTTCACTTGTTTGTCAGAACCAGGAAGCATTGCCATTTGCTTTGTTGCAAGGTTAATAACTACAAATGCTAAAATATGAAAACCGTCTTTATTGAATTTGTTTCCAATATCATCTTTCTCGACTAGTGAAAAGTAGCCTAAAATTCTAAGTTTTGAACCAACTTTTTCATAACCACTTGTCACTAAACCACCAACCCAAATTTGCCCACCATCTTCAAACCTTACTTGATAATAGGGTTTATCTAAATACCCTTTTTCAACTTGAATAACTTCAATGTCACAAGCGACTATTTCTCCATTCCATTTTTTCGTGTCAAGCTTTGCTGTTTCCAATTGTTTGTTACCAAAGTTTACAGGGCAAGCATTTTGCGCTTTATTTTCTGCAACGGAAAGCACCAACACAATCGCTGTTAAAATAGTCGTCTTAAAAGTCGTTGTCATTTTTGTCATTTTACAAAGTTTATTAGTTTCTCCATCCACGCAGATTCGCCTCGGGGACAGATGCTAAATTATTTCTTCTGCCGCTTTTCAATTGCGTTGAATAGCTCCTCTGTTGAAAAGCGTACGGCACTCACCATCATACATTCCAGATAATTATCGCAATCCACTGCTCTTTCATGGATGTTTCCGGGAGGAAGTATTTGTTCAAGAGATTTATAATTGTTCACCGAAGCATTTCCTTCCATTTCTTTTCTCAAAATTTCCTTGTTAGCCGATGTCGAGAATAGTTTCACAACATAACGGAGAGTCGGTGCCTTGTTGGTTCCTGCGGTGCGAATGTTCTCGAAACTAATAATATAATCCACATTGTAACGCTGTCCAATCTTTTTCAGATTCGTGGTCGATAATTGAGAACGGTCGACTAATTCACAGATCAGCACCGGATTATTAAAAGTAAAATCTGTCTCAATTTCATTTGAATTAAATAATGAATTCAGCTCCCGTTTGGTTTTGATCGCTATGGTATGAAAATATCGAAAGTTGAGGTCTTCCCTTGCCCGTTTTATAGTTTGGTGAACTTCTTGCTCAATTTCTTTCTTTGCTTCATCATCTCCTATTTTCCACTGATTCTCTAGAGATTTGATCACGGAGAAATACATCATGAATTGCTCGTCCTCCATTGCATCTGCGAATACGTTCAATGAATCAGGTATTTGCGCCTTGTCCGGTTTTATAATAATGACAGCGAATGGCTTAAAAATATCTTGTTTACTCTTCTCTTGTCCATGAGAGCAAATGAAAGTCCAAAGGAGAAACCAAATCGCTGCGAGAATCTTCATCAAAAAATAGTTATTATGTATAACGAGCTTGGGTTTAAGAAGGCTGCGGATTTCGAAGGCGCCCCTTTTCCCATGTGCCAAAACGAAATATAAAAACTAAATTCAAATTAATAGACCGTGGGGGGCAAGCATTTACGCATTGTTGTCTTTAGCTTTTCATTTCGTGAGCGCTCGAATAAATCGTCTCAATATTAAAAAATCGATAGCTACTAAGACTAGAGCTAATAGACCAAACCATATCAATTCCCTATCATTCAAGTTTTTCAATCCCGGTCTGGTTATCTTGTCCTGAAGTGCATAAATGTAAACAATTACCAAGGGAAGAGAGAATGCAAAAAATAAAAATAGCCCGATGTTTGTTATGGCTCTGGTCATTGGATGAGTTACCTTTTAATTGAATGCATAAATGCTAACCAGAACGAAGAATCCTACCACCAGTATATTGCCGATTAGGCCTACCCACGTTTTGGGCGTATGAGAGTTTCTTATTTCCCCTAATCCAATTATTAGCCCCGCGATGCCTATACCGAATGCTAAAGTCGCGATTGCTCCAATTAACATAGCGTTGTCTCCGAGTCCTAGTGTTTCTTTAAAAATGGTAAGTAAGAATGCAGCAACGAGAATGCCTGCACTAAGAATAAATAAATTGAATGTCTTTGATTTCATTGTCCCTTAGTCTAATTGATCATTATAGGCAGATTCCCGAGGTGGGAGACTCTGGCAGGACGGAAGGTACTTTTTCAAAACTCTGTAATCTTTCGGTTAAAATTTCTGCTGCTATTTAAATCACTTATTAGGTCGTCACTCGATTTGTCGAAGATGAACGCACCACATAAATCGTCTAATGACTTGTTCGAATTCTTTTCAGCCTGATTACTTGAGCTTTTAAGTGAGTCCGATAGTTTAGATATTAACTCAAGCTTATTGTCCGGACTAAGGTTCTCCAAAAGCCCTAAATAACTGTCTATCAGGTTAAATTTTATATTTACTGCTTTCATATTCGTTTCATTACTCCATCAATTTTTCAGCTCGCGTCTCAGCACTTCATTGTCGGCTATTAAAAAAGGCGCGGTCTTCCTCTCGCGTTCGATCAACTCACGCTCCTTCTCGCGAAGCTTATTTTCTCTCTGTTGCAAATCGTACTGCCTCGCCTCGTTTGCTCTCCCGTCCCCGCAGAGTCTCCCGCCTCGGGGACTCTGTCGGCTTTCTTTACAGCTTCGTTAAGTCCACATATCCTAATCTTCTCCGTCAATTGTAATATCGAACGACTCATTTCCAATATTTAACCCCAACAACAAGTCTAGTGTCTCATCGTTTTCCGGACTTATGATTATTAGGGTGTACTTGTTTTCCTCACGGCTAATTTCTACTTCTTCGATTTTTGAAATTCTCAAAGTAAAAGTAAGGGATCCGTTAAGAGGAATATTAACGAACCATGCCTCTTTTGCAATTCCTTCGTTAATCCGCCCAATTAGGTAAAATTCATTTCTCCTTCTTATTGCAAAGCTGTCAATAACTTCAAATTTGCCTTCAACCTGTTTCATTTCTTTAGCTCTTCTATGAATTTCCAGTTCTCATAATTCATTTTGCATGCTTCAATTACGGTCTTAGCTAATTCAATTGCTTTCCCGTCAACTTCCCGTCCCCGCAGAGTCGCCTCGGGGACTCTGTCGGCTTTCTTTACAGCTTCGTTAAGTCCAAATCCTTCATTAACTCGTAGCTTGTTACCTCGTAGGCTCCGTGTTTGCCTGTCAAGTAAAACCCGGCCGAACTATGCACGTAGCTCGAAAGATTATTCACAAGATTCCACTTTCCCCGACAAGGATTTTCGTGAATATAATTAACTTTTTGCTCTATAAATTTTTCCGTCAAGCATTCCTTCCAATCGAACGAAACCTCAAAGACATTGTGTTTTTTCTTTCGCGCTGTATCTGCGGGTGTCACGTTTGCTTGTAACGTATCAAGTAGTTCACCTAAATTTCTTTGCTTTAGCTGTTCAACAATATCATAAGCCATAAATCGTTTTCCATTACCTATAATCGTATTAATTGACTGGCCAGTATTGCGAAATGAAATCAGAGCATGAAAATGATTGGGCATGATGACGTAGGCGTTAATGTAATGGCCTTTACTCTTGAGGTGATCGAACCATTTGTACACAACATGATAGGAATCAGCTATCTCAAAAAGGCGAAGCCATTGACTGCATGTAATGGTTATGAAATACGTGCCTTCGGAATGCGGAATGGTTCGTTTGACGCTCACGGGTCAAAGATATAATCATCTAAGTTTATCTACAACGTACCAGTTTGTTGATGTGTGCCGACAGAGTCCCCGAGGCGGGAGACTCTGCGGGGCCAGAATCTACGATTCGAATTTCAAAACCCCAGCAGATTCATCAAAACAAATAAGTCCATCCCTACGCCACCAACTGCTTCAGCAAATCATTAAAAGCCGTCCAATCTAAATCGGTAGAGAGAGGCTTATCGGGTGCTGGATTTG
>JACPVX010000042.1 GCA_016191555.1 Bacteroidota bacterium | reverse complement strand
TATCACCTGTATTGCCTACTGCACTTAATGTAAGATTATTTGTACCGAATGGAATACTTGTGTTCTTGGTTAATGTTCCGCCAAGCTGTACTGTATCACCCGACAAACTTACTCCGTTATTGGCTTTCACCAAATTGCCTACATTTATCCACGTAGGTGCACCTGTATTGTTCGATTGTAAAATCTGACCGGTTGTGCCTGTACTTGTAAAGTTATATTTTGTGCCGTCGTAATACAATACCTGTCCCGCAGAACCGCCGACATTATTATTTGTTCCACCATTGATTATTCCTAATGTTCCGGTTACTTCCGTCGTATCTCCCAACAAAAGTTTTCCGGTTGACAATACTCCCGTTGCACTATTCTTTACGATGCCTTTTGTTGCAAATTTACCGATGATAATATCACCTGTATTGCCTACTGCACTTAATGTAAGATTGTTTGTTCCGAATGGAATACTTGTATTCTTCGTTAATGTTCCGCCAAGCTGTACTGTATCACCCGACAAACTTACTCCGTTATTGGCATTAACTAAACTTCCTATACTTGTCCAACTCATTACCCCGGCAACAGTACTTGATAATATTTGACCGGTAGTCGGTCCTACTGTCGGTAACATATAATTTATATCGAAGGTTTGTGGTCCTGCCCTAAATGAGGTATAGCTGCCTCCATTTGAATTTGGCTCGTAAAAACGTAATTGATTCGCAGAATTATTGGTATTGGTAAGTTGAACATTACCTGTACCGCTCTTCTCGAATATGACATTAAAACCATCCTGAGATATAATAGCATTTTTGATTAAAGTTCCACCAAGCTGTACTGTATCTGCAGACATACTAAGTCCGTTGTTTGCTTTTACGATTGAACTGATATTCGTCCAAGTAGGAACTGAACTATTCAATTGTAAAATCTGCCCGTTAGTTCCTGTAGAACTGAATACATATTTAGAACCGTCACTATATGCTACGGAACCTGCTCCGCCAATTGTTGTGTTATTTGTTCCTCCATTAGCAATACCGAGAGTACCGGTTACTTCCGTCGTGTCTGACAATATAAGTTTCCCTGTTGATAGTACTCCCGCTGCACTATTCTTTACGATGCCTTTTGTTGCAAATTTACCGATGATAATATCACCTGTATTGCCTACTGCACTTAATGTAAGGTTATTTGTCCCGAACGGAATACTTGTATTCTTCGTTAATGTTCCGCCAAGCTGTACTGTATCACCCAATAAACTAACACCGTTATTGGCTTTCACCAAATTACCCACATTTATCCACGTAGGTGCACCTGTATTATTCGATTGTAAAATCTGACCTGTTGTGCCTGTACTTGTAAAGTTATATTTTGTGCCGTCGTAATACAATACCTGACCTGCAGAACCACCAACATTATTATTTGTTCCACCGTTAATTATGCCTAATGTTCCGGTTACTTCCGTCGTATCTCCTAATGCAATTCTTCCACTTGACAATATTCCGGTTGCACTATTCTTAATAATTCCCGAAGTTGTAAATTTACCGAAGATAATATTACCTGCGTCACCTGAATTTGAAATTGTAAAATTATTAGTACCTAAAGCAATATTAGTAGTTCCTGTAAGTGGTCCGCCTAATCTAACAGTATCATTTGAAATAGTTAATCCATTTTGGAATACAAAAGCATTCAAAGGATTTACCCAACTCATCGCCCCACCTGTTGTACTTGATAGTAAATAACCGTTTCCGACAGGAGATGCTAACGGAAGCGTATAATTGATATTTCCTGTTTGAGCACCCGCTTGAAATGTTGTTGCAAATGTTCCGGCAGGATTTTGAAATTGAACCTGATGAGCCGAATCTACAAGTATATTACCGGATACTTGTAGTTTTTGCAATGGGTTTGTGTTTCCCAATCCAACATTCCCAAGCGCAGTTACACGCAATCTCTCACTTCCGTTCGTAATCATCACAAGCGGCTGCCCGTTCAAACTTCCCAGAACTTCAGTTCCGGTAAGAGTGTTCCCGTTTAGCCCCCATCCATTGCTTATAGACTCTACCGATTTCCACGATAGAACCCCATTAGCCCCATTCGTAACCAGAACGTAGTTATTCGTTCCGGCTGTAAGTGGCCATGTAAGCGTATAGGAGGTTAGCCCTGAAGCAGAAGTTTGCATCTTGATTGTATTGCCCAGACTATCATCGATAATCAGGCGTTGCGCACGTAAATCACGAATTTGCGAGAACGCACTTCCGTGAGCAACAAAAAACAATATAAGTGCAGCAGAGAGTATTCGTAAAGTACCCATAATAATACTCGATTTGCAAGTTGGTAATAACATTTTCTTCAAATATAGAGATTGGGAAGTATCGAAGTAAATCATCTTTTTTGAATTCCTAACGGGAAACTTTTCAGTCTCCCGTCAGGGTATTTCTGTATTTTCTTATTAAGGATTGATTATGATATAATGCAATTGAGCATTTGCCGATGGAACAGGACCTGAGAACAATACCTTGAAGTTCACTCCGGCAACTTTCGTAGATAGCATTACAACAACAAAACCTGTTTCGCCCGGATCTTCATACGTTACAAGTATTCTCGAGTTGGCAGTTACATTAATATTCGGAACTATCAACGAAGTGCTTCCGAATGGAACCGCAATAGTTCCTGTAAGCGATTTCACCACATCGTTAGGATCTGTCCATTGTGGAGCAGCTCCGATTCCTTGCGATGTCAGCACCTGTCCTACTGTTCCTGCATTGCCATTCGGTTTCAATTCTCCGCTGAATTTAACGTTTCCTGTAACATCTAACTTTTCAGTCGGAAGTGTATTTCCTATTCCAACATTACCTGTAACATCGATACGAATGCGTGTTGTGTCATTTGTGCGAATCGACAAACCTTGGGCATCTTTTGTGCCAAGGAAGTTGACCGCAGGATTTGTGCCAACATTTCCACGTAAGGTCCAGAAGGTTGTATCTCCTACAACATGAACCAAGCTGTCGATATGATAGAGGAAGCTTGAATCTCTGATTAATGCACTGTCTATTGCATGAATAAATGCACTGTCAACGAGTTGTGAGAGTAATCTTGTTCCAAGCGTTCCGTTTAATGTGGAATCCGATACTACGATGCGACTACCTGTGCTTGTCAAGTCACTTATCTTCACTTTTCCGGCACTTGTGATTCGCATACGTTCTTGATTATTCGTTTTAGTTACGAAATCCTGTGCGTCGGTCGTTCCGATGAAGTTGAACAATGGGTTTGTGCCTGCGTTACCGTCAAGAGTCCAGAATGTTGTATCACCCACTACATGAATCAAACTGTCGATATGATACACAAATCCCGAATCATTAATAAGTCCACTGTCAACTGTATGGATAAAGATGCTGTCAACCAACTCTGCAAGTGTACGTGTTCCGAGTGTTCCATTCAATGTTGAATCCGATACTACAACACGGCTGCCGCCACTTGACAAGTCGCTGATACGCACTTTACCTGCACTTGTAATACGCATACGCTCTTGATTGTTAGTTTTCGTTACCAAGTCTTGAGCGTCAGTCGTTCCAATGAAGTTAACAGATGGATTCGTACCTGCATTACCTTCCAATGACCAAAATACCGTATCACCTACCATATGGATTATACTATCGATATGATGAATGAAATTCGAATCGCTAATAAGTGCACTGTCGATAACATGTACAAAAATACTGTCAACTAATTTGTCCAGCGTTGTTGTTCCAAGTGTTCCGTTTGTTGTTGAATCTGAAACCACTACTCTGCTGCCAGTGCTGGTTAGGTCACTTATCTTCACCTTACCTGCACTGGTGATACGCATACGTTCCTGGCTGTTCGTTTTTGTTACGAAATCCTGTGCGTCGGTCGTTCCGATGAAGTTGAACAATGGGTTTGTGCCTGCGTTACCGTCCAATGTCCAGAAGGTTGTATCTCCCACTGCAACGATCAAGCTGTCGATATGGTTGATAAAGCCCGGGTCTTTGATAAGACCGCTGTCAACTGTATGGATAAAGATACTGTCAACCAATTGTGCAAGCGTTCTTGTTCCGAGTGTACCGTTTGTTGTTGAGTCCGATACTACGATGCGACTGCCACCGCTCGATAAGTCACTGATGCGTACCTTACCTGCTCTTGTGATGCGCATACGTTCCTGGCTGTTCGTTTTCGTTATGAAGTCCTGGGCGTCTGTTGTTCCGATGAAGTTGAACAATGGGTTTGTACCCGTGTTACCTTCT
>JACPVX010000009.1 GCA_016191555.1 Bacteroidota bacterium | reverse complement strand
TTTTTGAGCAATTCAAAGGGAATGCATTTCAACGCGATGATATAACGGTCTTGGGTCTTCGATTACTCGAAGAATCTGATGAAACAGTGTAGAATTATTAATTAAAATGATAGTCGGATAGTTTACCTAAAATTATTATATTTAAGCCATACCAATACATTGAGCAATGAACTTACTGAATTTTATAAGCCAATACCCAGATGAGGAAAGTTGCAAGCTTAAGCTAAAAGCTATAAGAGATAAAGAAGGTGTTGTATGCCGCCATTGTGGTGGCCAAGACCATTATTGGAAAAAGGACAAGTGGCAGTATGAATGTAAAACCTGCAAAACACGAACAACTCTTCGAAGCGGTACGGTTATGCAAGGCTCTCAGCTACCTTTTCGCTATTGGTTCGTTGCCATGCACCTTCTCACCTCAACGAAGAAGAGCTTTTCGGCAATGGAATTACAAAGGCAGCTGGGCCATAAGTACTATGAGCCGATTTGGGCGATGCTTCACAAGATTCGTTTGGCTATGGGCAAAAGAGATGGGCAGTATGAACTTTCTGGGCAGATTGAATTAGATGAAGGATTCTTTGCAACGGAAGTTAAGCCAGAGGAGAAGGGTAAGCCCTTAAAGCGAGGGCGAGGTAGCCAAAAGAAGACCAAGGTGCTGGTTATGGCTGAGAGTAAAAAAGTTGAGGGGAAGACCACCAAGAAAGGCAGGCCGCGAAAGGTAGGTTTCATTAAAATGCAAGTAATACCAGACCTTAAGGCTGAAACAATCAATGAGCGGGTAACCACGAATGTATCTAATAAGGCAACCGTACTAACAGACGATTCAACGTCCTATACTGATTTTGAAAACATCGTTGAAAAGCACCAAGCTCAGGTGATTCCCAAAGAAAAGGTCGGAGAGGTATTACCCTGGGTACACCTTGCAATAAGCAATGCCAAAAGAATACTGTTAGATATTCATCATAATATTAAACCGGAGTTTTTACAAGGGTATCTAAATGAATTTTGCTACAAGTTTAACAGACGATATTTTGGTGAAGCTATGTTTGACAGGCTTTTATTGGTTAGCGCTACAACAAAAAATGACTTTAGGTATAGAATACGATAATCATTTTAAATAATAACCCTGCTAGGTTTGAAACCCTTATGGGGTTAAAAGAAAAAGGCTGCCCACG
>JACPVX010000004.1 GCA_016191555.1 Bacteroidota bacterium | reverse complement strand
GCATAATTAAGTTTGGCACGAGATATGTAAGTGTCTTTTCAAAACTTAAATACAATTTTATGAAAAAACAAAATGATTCCGGTTATCCTGTAAACGTACGCAACTTCAAAACCCTGATCGATGTTATCATCTCTTTCGGGGCAGCGTACAACCCTGTTAAGTTCTCCATTAAGCTGGAAAACTTGAAGGCCATGTTTGATAAAATCATGCTTTCATTGAAAGCGGTAGACGCAGCAGCACGCGATATGTCTAGCGCTCAAAAAATGCGCCAGCGCGTGTTTTATGAGCTCGAAGCATTTGTAACGCGTATCGTAGGGGCGGTGGGCTCGTGCGATATCATTCCTGAAAAGGTAGAGAAGTTTGGAGCCATGGTGAATAAATTCAGAGCTAAAAGAGCTACCCCGCAGCCCAGCGTTCCCGAGTCGCCTGATGCACCTGGGGTACCGGCAGCCAGAACCAACTCCACCACGCAGGCAAGCTTCACTCGCAAACAA
Organism: Bacteroidota bacterium; assembly: GCA_016191555.1. GTDB lineage: Bacteria > Bacteroidota > Bacteroidia > Cytophagales > Cyclobacteriaceae > ELB16-189. Next base: position 20,412 of record JACPVX010000004.1, on the reverse strand, counting down.
GACAACTTTTCTGAGCTCGTTACCTTTCTCGAAGGTGAACCCAACTACCAAACCAACGAACTAGACCTAAAGCTTGAAGCCCTTCAAGCGATGGCGAGCGAATTAGAAGCTAGAAATGATGCGGTTAGTAGCACGGAGGCAGCATACTCCAGTGCACTCATATCTCGCGACAAGCTTTTCTTTGCGGCAAGCGGATTGGTGCCCTGCACCAAAGCTGTAAAGAGCTACGTCAAGTCTGCATTCAAGGCGTCAAGCCCTGAGTTTAAAAAGGTATCGGGTATTCCTTTTACCAATAAGAAAAATAAACAATAACTCAGCTCAACTCGTAGCAAGGTCTACTCGTCCACCCACCGGACGAGTAGACCTTTTTTATTTAGTAATAGTCAGTAGCCGCTGCTCCCCGCCTGGCAAGGGTGCCCGCAGGGCGGGGTGGTCGCACGCAATTCTTCTTACATTGACTTGTGCCACCAATCCTGCCCATCCTAAAAACCCGCAAATCCTGATTCAGTAGTCTGCCCACTTTGGCGCGAGTTTGTAACGCGTGCCTATATCCATCGACTATTGACTAATAATCAATGCCTAATAACCATTGATCAATCACCATCGAGCCTCCTAACATAGGCTGTCTTAAATCTTACTACTTACTACTTAAGTCTGGTTCCGCGGTAATATAAAAGAATTCCGGACTTTCTTGTCATTAAATCTCTACACGATCTTGTAGAGATTTTACGACAAGACTTTTTTTGGAGGTGTGGGAGGGAAGAGCGAAATTTGATAGAAGCAGGGGTTAGTGCATAGAAGCGAAGTATCAGCAAGTTTTACTGGTAAAGATGGTATATGTACAGATGTTATAGGCAATTGATGAATAATGAAAAGAAAAAATTATGAGTATTCACGCTGACAAAACACAAGAGAATAAAATTCAATCAGTTGCGAATCCTGTCTCTCAAAAGCAAAGTATAGGTGAGTCTACTTTTCAGTTTGTAGATAATAGACCTGAGGCCGCGGCTCAAAGAAAACTACAAGAAATGGCTAATAATAGGCCGCAAGTTTCTCAGCAAAGAGCTTATAAAAACATAGCAAACAATAACTTCAATATTAAGCAGTTTGCAACTATTAAATCAATTGCAAATGGATTAGGAACAATCCAATTAATGACAAATAACGAGCGCGACCAAGTGATACAATGGCAAGCGGAACACGGACTATCGATTTCTGATTATGGTTATAATCCTAACACGAATTTGATAGTTTATTATACTCAGACTGGCGCTGATGACCGTACTGTTGAGATACATGTACATTTAGACGTAGGACAGCATGGAAGAGTTCAAGCCGCGAATATGCGTTGGAAAGGAGAAGGGCCACCAGGCATTGGATTAATTGGTACCGGATGGGGCGACATGATCGTAAGCGAATGTCTGGAACACTGGATGCCGGATCCTCCTAGATTAGACGTGCGGCAAGGTGCTGATTTGTAACGATCTGTAATCAGCACACAATAGGTTTCTTGCTGACATACAGAGTTACTAATTTATTTACTTATATAAATGGCGATATAAAACTGCCTATACCACATAAGCCTTGAACCATGCGCAGCACACAATATACCCGCTGCACGTAGTGATCCCAAGCAACACAGGCTGTCTTAAATCTTACTACTTACTACTTAAGTCTGGTTCCGCGGTAATATAAAAGAATCCACGACTTTCTTGTCATGAAATCTCTACACGGTTTTGTAGAGATTTTACGACAAGACTTTTTTTGCAGGTGTGGGAGGGATCAACGAGATTTGGTAGAACAAAGACACTGAAAAATATAGGTGTAGAGGAGTAAGTTTTTGGAAGTATACACAGATAATAATGTTGCCATCAATGCAATCTAGACGATGAAGTGTAGACTCTGCTTACAAGAGAAAGACTTAATTGGGACCTCTCATATTATACCAAATTTTATGTACAAGGGACTGCTTGACAAGAATAAGAAAATTGTTGAGACTAATTTGTTTAACTTAAAAGAAGCCAAATATCGGCCGACAGGAATTTATGATAAAAGTATTTTGTGCAAACAATGTGATACTAAAATTATTGGCGCGCTTGAATCTTATGCTGCAAAAATACTCTTTGACAAAAAAGACTTGGTATCAACAGTTGAGGAAGACGAACATATCATTAACTTAATTTTTAAAGGAATTGAATATAAAAAATTTAAACTGTTTCTTATTTCAATTTTATGGAGGGCTAGTATTTCAAAGCAGAGAATGTTTGACGAAGTAAAGCTAGGCGCTAAGTATGAAGAAGTAGCAAGAAAAATGATTTATGAGGACAATCCTGGAAAGAGGGACGAATTCTCGACCTGTATATTTGGATTAAAGAGTACCGAGAATTTGGTTACCCAAACCATTGTAGCTCCAAGAAGGACTAAAGTTGACGGGAATACCTCATACATGTTCTATATAAATGGATTATTTTATTGGTTTAACATTTCTGCGTATAATATGCAAGATGTATTTAAAAGGATCACAATTGACGAAAGTAACGAAATGACAATTGGGATATTAAAGGGGAAAGTGGGTGAAGACTTCTTGGACTCATTCTTGGGTCGAAAATTGAGACTTAGTAAAAAATTTTAATACATGACTACGGATTAAGAGAACGACTGAAAATACACGCGGCATAAAGACGCTACTGATCCGAAAATAGAATATTTGAAATGAGACTAGCTGCCATATACATCGAAGAACACGAGTATTTGTTTAAAGAGCCTCAAACCATAAATTTTGGAGGCCGGTATTTCTATGAATTTGAGAATCGAGACAGCAATGTTATCGTCACTAAGACCTTGAATGAAAATTTCATTCCTGATTTTTTTAATCTAACAAAATTAGCAAGTAAAGTCACAAACTTAAATGCAATAGTAGGTCAGAATGGTGCTGGCAAATCCACATTACTTGATTTAATACGAAGTGAATTTATTAGACATGGGTATGCGTTGCCACAATCGAAGTCATTGTTCTTAATCGAGATTGAAGGCGAAGAAGACCCTGTCTTCCTAAGAAATGACTTCAATAAAATATTCATAGCAACTACAGAAACGAAAGCATCTTTAAAAGAATTGAAAGGTAAGTTGTCTTACAAACCCCAGACCATTTACTTTTCGCCTCATTACGACTATAAATACAATCCAAACTTTGATGATATTGATAATCATGATATTTCATTTGATAAGATTGTAGAAATGGACCTTGAGGAGATGCGGGACAAAAATACGAATGAAAATGGTTGGCCTTATTCAGCATCTCAAGAGTTAATTTTTAAAAACTCATTACGACAAATTAATTTTCTAAGTTCTGATTTAGTAAAAACTCAGAACATCTTTAAGGATTTGTTTCAACTACAAGAGCACTACGAACCAATTTTACATTTCAGAGGATACAATGAAGTAAAAGAGTGGAATACTCCTTATCAACTAAGAGACATATTGAACTCAATTGCCAAGAAAGCTGAAAGGGAAAGTGACGATTGGCATCTTATTAGAAAGTTTGAAAAAGATAAAGTGCTCAATCAAGTGGAAATTAACCAATATCTCTTAAAACGTAATGTGATTAAATGCATTCTTTCCTTATTGTACCGTCAGATGGAAAGAAAGAATTCTTTTTTACAAGAAGGGTTTTTTCCTTATGAAGAATTAAAGATAGAACTTGGATTGGCTGATGCATATCAAACACTAGTACTATTCGCTAAGTATAGTGCGATTAAACTAAAATCGACTAATTCTGAAAAAATCTTTAGCGATGGTATTTTAGAAAAATTTTTGGATAAGGTATATTCTGTAATAGAAAAAACGACTGATGAAGATTCAGTGTCTAATGGAACATTAAAAGCTTCAACTGAAGATTCAATTGAGATTCTTCGATTTCAAAGACAATTTTTGAATGAATTGAATAGTTACTATGTTAAATTTTATTCGAATAAGGATGAATTAACCGTTGAAGAGAGAGAAAAGATAGAAGGGTTTATTAACTATATGCCATTTTCTCGTAGAATGAGTTCGGGCGAAAATGCCTTGCTTAATTTCTATTCAAGAATATATGATTTCTTAAGTACTAATCTCAAGGAGATTAAGTATAGAAAGTTGAAGAGCCACTACATTCTTTTGCTTGATGAAGCAGACTTAACATTTCATATATCTTGGAAAAAGAAATATGTTAAAGCACTATTAAAAACGTTGCCATTCTTCTTTAATGAACTAGAAAACAGTCCGTCTATCGAGATAATATTTACAACGCATGATCCGATCACCCTCTCCGACTTACCTAATTCAAATGTGATTTACATAGAAAGGCAAGACTACAATACCCCGTCAAACATACTGGCATTTAACAGTAAAAGCAGACCCTCAAAAACCTTTGGAGCAAACATTTCAGATTTAATTGCGGATTCATTTTTTATTGAAAGTTCACTCATTGGTGATTTTGCTTTTGATAAAATACAAGAGACTATTGTTTGGCTAAACAATAAGAATGATCATAAAAATGAAAGTTATTATAAGAAATTAATAAGAACTATTGACGAGCCCATTATCCAGCGAAAACTAGCTGAAATGTATGATGCCAAAACAAATAGAGAATTTCAACTTGAAGTGATAAACGAACAAATCAGGAAACTAGAGGAACTAAAAAAGAGAACGCAAGAGTAATGCTTTACATTAATCCAAATACACCTAAAATTATTACGGCAAAAAGGGCATTTTATGCTGGTATGCTTGCTTTTGTGTGTAAGCGTGTTGATAAAATTGATGAATTAAAGGGAGTTAATGTAGCAGTGATCCATCGATTCTTTGAAAATCATGTTTTTGATTTGATCGATGACATACTCTTAGGAAAGCCGGACAGGCTTGTGCAAATAAGTAACTATTTGAATCCTTTCATTGAGTTTTCGTATGACGTAAGACAAGGTATTGAATATGTGTTCAACTACGATGTATTTATAAAGAAGGCAAAGTCAAGATATGATGCTTATAAATTGGCTGATTCCTTAGATGTAAGAACTTGCACGTACTGTAATAGAAACTACACAAATACTGTCATTAGAAATGATGGTGATAAGCTAACAAGACCTCAATTTGACCATTACTTTGATAAGGCTACGTACCCTGTACTAGCAATCTCATTCTATAATTTGATACCAAGTTGCTCAATTTGTAATTCGAGCGTAAAAGGTACTCAAAAAATGAACTTAGCTGATTACATGCACCCATACCTTGACAACAACTTGAATGATATTCGCTTCACATACAAATACTCACTAGAATCAAAATCCGGGTTGAGGATTTTAGTAAAAACACCTCCAGCTTCTAAGGCAAGTAACTCTGTTAAGGCTTTTGCTATTGAGGAGGTTTATAATTCACATACTGGCGAGTTACTTGACCTTATTAAAACAAGACAGTATTTTTCGGACAGATATTTGTCAATACTGAGTTCGAATTTGTTGCGTGACGTAATAGTTTCAAAAGAAGATTTATACCGAATTGTATTTGGAACTGAATTCGATTCTGACAATTTCATGAATCGACCGTTCAGTAAGTTCAAAAGAGACATTTTGAAGGAATTAGGAATTATATGACAATACAAGTTAGCTCAGATAGTTAAGCCTAGCAGGTGTTCTCCCCCCAGCTATCCGTAGTTTGTGCTAGTCTAAACTGCTGTCCTTAGTTTGCAACTAAGGATGTACACTTGGTTCCCACTCTTCAACATCTTCCATCAGACATCTCGGACGTGAATGCAGCTTTGCACCCTGCAAACACTTTTTCGGTTTACTACGAAGTACCTACACTCTCTAGACACTCTACTTCTCACCTTCACCAAATGTTTATCGAAGCCCTAGGGGCAGGGATGGAAGCGGCACCCCGGAGTGGCGTGGGATGTGAGTCAGCACGAGGAGTATAGCGGACAGCCCGGCCGCCCCCCTACGATAAATCTTCCGGGGGGCAGGCCCAAAAAAACCTACGATAAATCTTCGGGGGGCAGGCCCAAAATACCCCTACGATAAATCTTCGGGAGGCCCAAAATACCAGTTCCCTTCCTGACAAGGGTGTCCGGCAGTAGCAGGGCAATTTCGTTAAATACAAACACTTCACTGTTTAAATATCGTTAAAACGGGCGCGTCCCGATAGCCATCGGGCTCGTGTCCATGCTTGGCCTGATAGAATCGTCCTGACAGAATCGTCCAAAAACCCTCTTTTTACGCGAATTCCGCAGGGGCAACCAATCAGGACGCAGGGGCAACCAGTCAGGACGCGGGGGCAACCAGTTAGGACGCAGGGGCAACCTGTCAGGACGCAGGGGCAACCTGTCAGGACGCAGGGGCAACCTGTCAGGACGTGGGGGCAACTCGTCAGGACGGAGGGGCAACCAGTCAGGACGCGGGGGCAACTCGTCAGGACGCAGGGGCGACCAGTCAGGACGCGGGGGCAACCAGTCAGGACACGGGGGCAGCCAGTCAGGACGCAGGGGCAACCAGTATGGAAGGAGGGGCAACCCGTCAGGACGCAGGGGCGAGCTTGTCCTGACAGCCTCGTCAGGATCAGGACGTGGGGGCGATCAGTCAGGACGCAGGGGCAAAGCTTGTTCTGACAGCATCGTCAGAATCCTGACAGCATCGTCAGGATCAGGACCCTGTCCCGATAGGCATCGGGAGCGGGGCAACCCCTAAGTCCTCAGTCCCAATCCCCAATGACCAATGACTATCGACTATTGACCAATGACTATTGACAACTCCTAAGTCCTAATCCCTAAGTCCCAATAACCACCCCAATCTTGTTGAGGTGTTGTCACAAAACAAACATGCCGTTATCTGAAATAACCATTCCTAATTATTTTTAGGCCTGATGCAACGGGCGTGGAGGCACAGTCACCTCGCGTGCATGCAGCGCCAGCCAAAATATTCGTAGCTTCGTAAGGCATATAAACGATATCATACCGATGAAAGCAAAGCGAATCATACGAACACTGATCATCATAGCAGTTTTGTGTTGCAACATTGGATGCGATCAGGTGTCGAAGAAGATCGTGCGCCAAACGGTAGCGTATAACGAGCAGATCAGTTTGGTCAACAGCTTCTTAGTCTTAACGAAAGTAGAAAACACCGGAGCATTTCTAAGTGCGGGTCACGCGTTGCCGCGAACCGTGCGGATTATACTCTTGAACGTTTTGCCGTTACTCGTTCTTGGGTTCGCACTCATTTACCTGCTCACGAAAAAGAACTTGTCCAACCGAATCATCGTAGGTTTATGTTTTATAATCGGAGGCGGAGTGGGAAATATCTACGACCGGATTCTTTACGGATCAGTAACCGACTTTCTTCACATGGACTTCATCTTATTCCGAACAGGAATATTTAATATGGCCGATGTGTCGATCATGATCGGAACGTTTCTTGTTTTGTGGGATGTCACCGTCAATTCGGAAACAGGCACCCTTTTCGGGAGATCTTTAAAGGAACAGTAAACAATAAAGCCATGATGAGCTTCACCAAATTAGTCCCAAACGTTTTTTATGTAAACGTGCACGATGCTTTAAAACTATTTGTCGATTGTCTTGAGTTTAAAATTGAGCATGACGAACTCGATTCCAAAAATCCCTTTTGTGTGATCGAACGCGATGGCTTACGAATCAATCTTTTTCAGGACAGCGCACTCGCTAACGAACACTATCCGGAGTTCAGACTGGTAACCAACACCATTGAAGATGCCTATGAGAAAATAAGTAAGTCACACCCGGAGTTTCTACATCCCAACTTGAGTAAAATCACACTCCGCCCCTGGGGAGCGAAAGAATTTGCCATCAAGGATAAACAGGTAGGGATTATTATTCAGCAGTGGTAGCAGATCGACAAATAAGAATGAGAAAGTTGTAAGTATTTACTTCGCATCGCTACTAACACATCATTGCAGGTGACATTCGCTTGCATAAAAGAATGTGTCAACTCGCCCGTACAACAACAGCAAACTATGAATTTCATCCACTGGAATCCCGATCCGGAGTTAGTTAATATCTTAGGCTTCTCCCTCCGTTATTACGGGATATTGTTTGCCGGTGGAATCTTCTTGAGTGCATTCATTCTGCGATGGGTATTCAAAAAAGAAAACATCCACCTCGATAAGTTAGATACCCTCACCATTTATGGATTGGTCGGAATCTTTGTAGGCGCGCGCCTGGGGCACTGTTTGTTTTATGATCCCGATTATTATTTCAGTCACCCGTTAGAAATGCTGCTCCCGATTCAAATGGCAGAAGATGGAAGTTATCAATTCACCGGCTATTTAGGATTGGCGAGTCACGGAGGAGCGGTGGGATTAATTCTGGCGCTGATTCTTTACGGCCGTAGCACAAAAGAGTCGATCTTGAATACCATGGACTTGATTGCTATCGTAGCTCCGCTGGGCGGATGTTTCATACGACTAGGTAATTTGATGAATTCAGAAATCATCGGCTTCCCGACTGATGTTCCGTGGGCATTTGTTTTTGAACGGGAAGATAATTTGCCGCGTCATCCGGCACAGTTGTATGAAGCGATTTGTTATTTGTTGATCTTCCTGGTGCTGATCTATTTGTTTAAGACCAGGCGAGCTGATCTGAGACATGGTTTCTTTTTCGGGCTATGCATCTCGCTGACTTTCATCGCACGCTTCTTTATTGAATTTCTTAAAGAGCGACAAGTTTCATTTGAAGAGCAAATGGTTTTGGACATGGGGCAGATTCTAAGTATTCCTTTTATCCTTACGGGAATCGGCTTCGTGATTTACGGTCTTCGTAAAACGAAACGTGAGAATGTATTGCAGATGGAAAGTGTGATGAACGAACCGTCACCTCTCACTTCATCGGCAAGCGAATGATAAACTCACTTCCCTTGCCGGGATCGGAGAGTAAAGCAATGGTTCCTTTCATCCGCTCTACTAATGTTTTCACGATGGACAATCCCAAGCCATTGGAAGATTCTCCCGCGGTGGGGCGCGCACTCAGTTTTTTAAACTTCTGAAACACTTTGCTTTTGTCTTCTTCTGTAAAGCCGGGGCCTTCGTCTTTGATGGAAATCCACGCTTCGTTATCGGTGATACCCGAACGCAACGTAACGGTAGCTTGGCGCGGAGAAAACTTGATCGCATTTGAAATGAGGTTGTCCATCGATCGCCCTAACCATTCAGCATCGGTTGACAGCCCTACTTCTTGAATATCGGTGATGAGTCGGATGGATTTCAGATCGGCAGCAGATTGAAAAGCTTCTGCTTTCTTTTGAAGGAGCGTGCTGACCGATACAAATGATAAATTCGGTGAGAGTGTATTCTCAAGTGTGTGTATCTCCAGCAGTTCGTCAATCAAAGTAAGTCCGGCCGCAGTGGATTTTTGAATGAGCCCCACAAAGTCTTCTTGCTTCTTGCTGAGGGTTGCCACGGCAGGCAGCAGATCAGAAATACTTTTGATGTTGGTGAGCGGTGTTTTTAAATCATGTGCCACCACACCCATCAGCGAATCTTTCTCTTCGTTCAGTTCTCGCAGTTTGTGATTCTGAACTTTCAATTTCTGATTGATCAATTGACGGGCTTTGCCACTTCTCCACAAAAAGTAGCTGAAAGTTCCTACAATCAATAGAATCAAAAACGCACCCAGGTTGAGATAGCGCTGAAAGCGAATGGTAGCCTGATTCTTTTGTTCGATGGCCTTGAGTAACTCATTCTCCTGTTGATTGCGCTCGATCTCCAATTGGAAATTGAACTTCTCCGCTTGCAATGCTAACTCGCTATTTTTGAGTGAGTCGTTTAACTGTTTGTATTGTGTTTGATATAGCAGTGCTTTGGCACTCACACCTTGAAGTCCGTACAATTGTGCCAAGTAGAAAGATGCTTCCGTTTGCATTTCAAGCTGTTTGTATTGCTTGGAAGAAATTTCAGCGGCCAAGAGATAGGGAAGCGCTTCGCGGAGTTGCTTTTGTTTTAATAAGATTTCACCCAGCAACAAATTAGATTTGCTCACCAATCGCGTGCTCGATAGTCGCTTTACAATATTCTCCGCACGAAATCCTTCGCTCAATGCTTTGGTTAAACTGCCGGTGTGCAAATACAATTGACCTAAGGCTAACTTAATCTCAGCCAGTAGTGCTTCATCTTCGAGATTGCTTGCCATCTCTTCGGCTTCGCGCAGCAAAGATTCGGCTTGCGTGAAGTCGCCCGTTATTTCATACAGCAACCCGATTTGATTCTTTGCAGTGATGATCCCGTAAGGTTCTCCATCTGCTTGTCGCAAGGCGAGTGCCTTCTGCGCCATGGCCAATGCATTTTCATAATCGTGTTGCGACTTGAAGAGATCAGATAAACTGCGATACGCATAGGCCATCCCCGCAGAATCTTTCGCACTTTCAAAAAAGAGTCGCGCCTTCGAGAAGTTTTCATACGCTTTCGCGAGATCTGCCCACTCAAAGAATAAACGTCCGGTATTATTATAGGCGTGTGCCATTTGTACCGTATCATTCCCGGACTGTGCTAAGCTAAATGCGCTGTCATATTTCTTGAGCGCTTCTTTAGGCGAACCTTTGTAGAGATCAGCAAGCCCCATGAAGTTGTACGATTCAGCCATCGGTGCATTGGCTTTCTCCACCCGACTTATTTTTAAAGCTAATCGACAATAGTGCAAAGTGCTGTCGGGGTGCGAGGTTCTGAATTCAAATCCAATTTGATTGAGCAGCGCGGCTTTCTCTACACCTTTCGCAGCTTTCATTCTTTTCTTCAACTCAAATATGCGGGTGGTGTTTTGTCCCAGCACAGGCTGGATCATGACGATCAGCAGTAAGGCGAAGAGGATTCGGTGGGGGCGAACTATTTTCATACAGGGAATGGCTAAAATAAGTTAATTTTAGCGTTGTCAAAAATAGAACTATGGAATCTGTCATTCGATGCATCATTGTAGAAGACGATGCGCTGTCGCGCGAAGTGATTGAAGGGCTGGTAGAGCGGGCAGGCTTTTTAGAATTGCAACAATCGTTTGGCGATCCGGTAAAGGCAGTGCAATGGCTTTCCTCCAACACAACAGATCTCATTATCCTTGACATGGAAATGCCCGGCATGACCGGACTTGAAATGTTGCAAACCTTAACGCAGCAACCGCAAGTAATTATTATTTCGAGTAAGTCGCAGTATGCAGTAGATGCTTTTGATTATTCCATTGCCGCTTACTTATTGAAGCCGGTGCAGGAGTATGCTAAGTTCCTGAAGGCGGTGATGAAAGTAAAGGATAGGTTGGAAGCCACAGCTGCACCCGCTGACCGTATTTTTATTAAAGCTGATTCCATGCTGACGAACGTGTCGCTCCAGGATATTACGTGGGTGGAATCGTTTGGCGACTATGTAAAGGTGAACACCGACAAAAAGGTTTACACTATATATAGTACGCTCAAAGCGGTGGAGGATAAGCTGCCATCTGCGCATTTCATTCGGGTGCATAGACAGTTTATTGTTAATCTGGCTAAGATTCAGAACATCGAGCAGACGAATCTGCAGATTGATAAGAAGATCATTCCCATCGGCACTTCTTTCCGCGAGGCACTCATGAAACGCATCAGCACCCTTTAATTCGCGGTTTTGGGGTTTTGTTAATCGAGTAAAAGCTTACGCTCGACCCGTTCCGGCTCACGTTAATCTAACTTTTAAAAACCGCGCGAGCGGGGAGGGTATGTTTGTGTCATCAATTAACCACTACCCCATGATGACCATGACAAAGCGCAAAAACCCGATCGAAAAGTTAGAGTTGCACATTACGGAAATCGAACTGATGGATCAGGTGGCAGAGCTTACCCGCAAAAACCAATATCTGCAAAAGATGGTGGACGCGGCTCATGAAGAGGCTCAGCGTAATAGAAAGCAATTGGATGCTATGCGTCACTATAATTCGCATTTGGTGCGCTCTATTTTATCACGCATCTGGGGCATGGCGTATGTGCTCAAGTTCAGCAAAACCATGGAAGAGGTAAAAGATATGTCGGATATTCTGATCTCTGAAACGCAGGCCCTCGATGAGGTGGTGCGCAAAGTCAACGCCAAGTTGATCGATATTGATAACAATCCGGAGCAGGGCACATCTAACCTGAACTAAGTCCGGCACCGAAATTTAATTGGATGGGGTAAAATTAAATTGCCGGAATGATGCTATCTTGAGCCTGATTTAAAATTTTCCCCAATTGAAAATCGCTCCTCTTTTTAGTTTACTGTTTTTCTCTATTGCCCAAGCGTGGGCGCAAACTCCTTCATCGGTAGTTGCTATTTCAGCCATTGAACGCAGAGGAGGATTGCCACAGTTCTTAGCTGAACGCGATGGTAAACTCTACAGCTTCGCACATTTGGGCGATACCGCCCTCGAAAATAAAACACTCCGCCTTCGCATCAAGCTCCCTGCAGGTTATCGCTCGGAAAGCTTTGAAGGGATTGTCAAGCCGCAGTTCAATGCCTTGGGATTTCGGGTGGCACAGTTTCAATTTATTCGAATCATCTATTTTGATTACAACAGTGTGTTGATTCGCAACGATGCCAGCGCAGAGTTAGATAAACTGGCTGAGTTGATGATGACCTATTCATTGGGTAAGGTAACGGTGACCGTTCACACCGATAGCCGTGGCACCAGTCAATATAATAAACAATTGGCCGCACGCAGAGGCGATGCGATTAAGAAATACCTGGCAGATGCCGGTGTAGATGAAAAGTTGCTGGCCATTAAAGTTTCGGGTGAGGAAGAATTGGTAAAAGATTGCCTCAACGAAAAAGACTGCGATGAACAAACACACCAACTGAATCGCAGAGCTGAATTTAGTTTTAACCCGATGGCACAGAAATGAAAAGTCAACTGTTCATCATTGTATTAGTCTTTATATCGTGGAATGCATTCGCACAGACAGAGCCTCCTTGTCATGCCGAGAAATTCTTTCAGCAAAATCAAGGTTGTGAACCCTCTCTTCGCGGAGGCAAGTGCATTCAATTAGATATTAGTCATTCGCTCGATAAAGACGGCAAAGAATTTATCTATGCCTGGAACTTTGGCGATGGTGTCACCAAGCAAGGCTATCTCACCGAATATTGCTACGAACACTTTGGCACGTATCAAATCTCCCTCGACCTGCTCGACCCGATTACGAACTTGGTGATCAAGAATGAATTGGCTACTGAAATAACCTTGTTGCCACCGATCGAGTTCAAAACCGATACATTGAAAGGGCCAAGCCCGTTTGTGAGGTATGACCCCGGACTCATGCCCGGCATTAAGGTGAAAGAAATCTTCTGGAAGATTGAAGACCAATATTTTTGTGGTGAGATGATTCGTATCTCGTCATTGAAAGAGGGTGCGCACGTAGTGGAAGTGGGAGTAAATGGAGTAAACGCATCCAACGAAGTGTTTATCGGCTGTACGTTGATCGGTATTTTTATCCAACCCAAGCCATGAGAAAGTTAGCCGCTCTTATTTTTCTTTTGGTGCCGATGCTGGCGAATGCACAACGCGTGCCCAATGAAATTGAAAACCTCGATTACCTGATCACCTACGGAGCGCAGGCTCCACTTTCGCTGGGAGATGATGATCATGTGCAGATATTATTCTTCAGCATCCCGCGCTCGTACAAGAACCCGATCTATATTCGAATATACGATCCCGAGACGGGTGGCACGCACGATGAATTGCACGGGCCAGCCAATACGCAAACGCGTTTCAGTATTTATGGAGGCAAAGAAGCATTCTCGAATAAAGATGCGCAAAAGGTAAACCCCAGTGGACGATTCGATAGTGGCAATCTTCTCTCATCGAAAGTTTTTGGTTCCGATAGCAAGACCGATGCCAACTGGTATTCCTTCGGTCCGTTCAATCCGCTGCAAGGAGAAGAGTCTGCCGAAATGGATGGGTATGTTTTCAAAGTGATCATCGAAGGTTTGCAAGGCGATGATGGAAATCAATACCGGTGTTTCCTGAGCGAGTTGCCCAACAGCAACCGCGCGATTGAAGGAGCCAATGCATTTGCCTACGAATACACCTTTAAGCTTCCGAAGGCAAAAGGCATCTCGCACATTTATCCGTTTATCGATAAGTCAGTCGTATCTATCACACAAAACAATTTTGATTTTGACAGTGACGGGAATTTGCTGATCTATTCAGTTGCTAAAAACCGCCATCTCGGACAAGTTTCCGGAGATGATGCGTGGGCCAAGAGCAAGCACGTCATGGTCGATGCGGAGAAAAACACTACGCTGGATATTCAGATTCAGAAAAACAAAGAAGGGGAGAATGCGATGAGCTTGTTCATCACCAACCAATATGACGAAGCCATTCCTTTCTTTGCCATTCCCATCGGTGGGCCACCGAAGTACAAATACGATTTAAAGCTGACCATCAAACCGACTGTTAAAAAGTAAGTTCGTTTGAGCTGCCAACGCATCATGCCATCACGAGCCGCACGAAGACAGGTTTTCATTTCACTGGCACTTTCTTTCATTTCATTTCTCTCGTTCGCGCAAAGCGATGTGCGCGTGCGCAGCTTTGCGGAAGAAGAAGGCTTAGCCCAAAACTTTGTCTACGATATCCGGCAAGATCACCGGGGGTTTTTATGGATTTGCACCGGAGCAGGCGTGTCGCGCTACGATGGGCACGAATTAAAGAACTTCTATCAGTCAGATGGATTGGCCGACAATTTTATCACCACGTCTTACCTCACCCGCGATCAGCGGTTGGTGTTGGGGCATTACCAGGGCAGCATCAGCTTTTTCAATGGAGTTTATTTTCAGAAAGCATTTGGCGATTCATTGAATAGTGAAATGGTATCCATTGATGAAGATGCCCAGGGGAACGTCTGGTGTTTCAGCAAGTCGAAGGGCATGGTGATGTTCGACAAAGGCATGAGTCATCCGCAGATTTATTTTCCGGGAGAGCTCCGCGGCAAAATCGTATACCAAGCCAAAGTGGTTGGATCGAAAGTGTGGATGGGCACCAGCGAAGGATTCTATCTTTTTGAAATCAACGACTCGAAATTACTTTTTGTCAATGCAGCCGAAGAGTTGGCGATCGCGGAGATTACCGCCATCGAGAATCAAAGCGCGGATTCGACTCGCTGCTGGGCCGCCAGTGCAGACGGCCAGATTTATTTATTGAAGCTTGGCAACTCGGTGCAAGTGGAACGCACCTACGCATCTCCCATTTTATCCGGCAAACGAATTTCATCTTTGTTGCTCGCTGCCAATCAACAGCTATGGGTCGGTAGCACACAAAGTCTTTATCAGTTTGCCATCACCGCTACACAACTCCAGCTGCGACAAGACTTTGAACAACGGCCCAATCTGCAATCCATCAGCAAAGTATATCAAGATAACTCCGGTGCCACCTGGGTTGGAACACTCGGAAAAGGAATCCATAAAATTGAGCCTAATCATTTCTCTTATTTGGATGTTGCCTCGTGGGGAGTGACGCGCGTGAACGGTGCTACGCAAACAGCATTTGGCTATTGGTTAGCTACCGATGTGGGATTGCTAAAACTTTACATCGACTCTACCGGAATACAAAAAGTAGAACGTGAGTCGCAGTTTGGAAAGCAAGAAGTGCTGACGGTGTTTGCAACAGAAGATCAATCGTATTGGCTCGGAGCGACCAATGGCATTTACCAATGGAAACAGAAATCATTTAGCCCTGTGAAACTGACAGGCGATGATGGCTTGCCGGTGCGCGCGCGGTTTTTTAAGGAAGGAGCGAGAGGAACATTTTGGATTTCATCGATCGGCAACGGAGTTTTTCAATTGGATCAGGATGGTAAAGTGTCGCAACATTTTTCGACACAGACCGGATTTATGCACAACGATATCTTTGCGATTCATTCCGACAAACAAGAGCGGGTTTGGTTTGGCAGTCAGGGTGCCGGATTAGCCAGCGTAGATAAAAACGGAACATGGAAGTTGTATTCGCAACAGAGCCTCTTTCCAAGTCGCGATGTGAATGATATCACGGAAGACCAGAACGGAGTGATTTGGATTGCGACCGATGGACAAGGATTATTTCGCTATGAAAAAGACACCTTCCAACACGTCATTGTATCGTCCACACAACAAGCCGGATACATTAAAGGAGTGCTCTCGCTGGACGAAGGGCTTTGGTTGAGTTATCGAAATGGTATTACATTTTTTCATCCGAAGACAACCAAGAGCAGAGCCTTTACTTCGGCAGATGGATTGACGAACAGTGAAACATACGCGTCCGCGATTATACGCGGAGCGAATCGGAACTTATTGTTTCTAAATGAAACAGGCGTAACGCTCTTTCAGGATTCAAAAAAGGTAGAAGATGTATCGCTCATTCCACAACTCACGGCCATCCGACTATTTTTCAATAAGTCGATTCATGCCGATCCATCCCAAATTCAATCAGCCAAAGGAGCGTTTCCTTCGGTGGAGTTGGAGTTTGATCAAAATCACCTGACATTTGATTTTGCAGCAGTCAATTTGAGTTACACCGGCACCGTTTTTTATCGCTACCGTGTGAAAGAAATTGAGAACGAGTGGGCACCGCCCATTACACAGAATTCGATCACGTACACTTCGCTCAATCCGGGTAGTTACACCTTGTTAGTTCAGTCGAGCAATGATCCGGAGAATTGGAGTGATCCGGTTTTAGAATACTCGTTTACCATCCGGAAACCGTATTGGCAACAAGCGTGGTTTTATCTGGTGCAGGTTGTATCGATTTGTATCCTCTTTAGCATTACCTATTTTGTCAGCCGCAGCGACCGCACGCGCCTCTCGGTGTTGCGCATCATGGTCTTTGTGTGCCTTTTTATTGTATTTGAATTTCTTCAAAACTGGATCGAGCCATTCACCTCTTCGTTTTTAGGTCAGGCACCTGTCTACAGGATGGTGCTCAATCTCATACTAGCCCTTTTGTTGCTGCCCGTTGAGCGTTTGATTCGCATTTTCTTCACGGGCCACAAGCAAGTTCCGCAAGATTGGGACTAGTTTATTTAATCGTGCAGCGATTAAAGTTAATCGGGCGGATGCTTAGGTTAATCGAATAGTTCCCGACAGGGGTAGGGCTGCGGCCTATATTCGTGGCATGATCGAGAAAATAATCAAATCGTTGCGAGAAGAATTGGAGAGCAAGCTAGTCATCTTAGGTGTTTCTCCTTCCAAGACCAGAAGTGCCGTAGATTTAGCACAGCGGGTGGTGTCAGATACCCTTTCGGTGAAGGCATCGTTGCCGGAATTGGCGAACTTGTTTCTGAGTGGTAAACCGTTCGAAGAAAGCCCGTTGATGGCTGCTATGATCGGTGAGTATAAAATGAAAATGGTGAGCAAGCTGAATATGAGTGAAGCCACAGCACAATCGGCTTCAACTTTTATGATTCAATTTATCATGGCTCAATTGGGTAATGCCGTGTCACGCCAAGATGGTGCACTTGATTCGCTTCGCAAAGGCAGTGGTCCTTTTGGACGCCTGAAAGATATAGGTGGCAGTTTGCTGAAGACCTTAGTTTTCTAATGATAGAGGAGAGAACTTCTTTGTGTAAGAATCACGAGCCTTTAAACTTCACATTGCCATCACGTCAAATTCATATCTGCTGATTAGTCTTGCGGTATGAATACACCGCCTAACTACCTAAACCCCGCACTTCCTTCGGGCTTGTCGCGCGTTACGATTCCCATCATTGAAGCCACTCCCGATTCAGTCAAAGAATATGGTTGTCTGGTAGATGATCCTTCGACTTTCAAAATTGAAATCACGCGATGGCCGGCACAAGGCTGGCGTCCGGTCGATACCGATAGCGGAGATGAGGGCGGCACGAAGGAAGGAATTTTTTCAAGCGAGTGGAGAGGAGAAATCCTTTATGGTAGCAACGAGGCCGTAGGAGGCAAATACATATTAGGTTACAGCAATGAGCCCACGCTGGCCTCTGAACAAACAGCAGAAGACCCGGAGCGAATTTTACTTTGGCATGCCAACTATCATCCGGATGGAGGTCAGTTATTTTTTCCGATTGATAATCGTCCCTTTTTAGTGCCGGTAGCTTTGCCCGGAGACGATGTTCGTCCGGAGCATTTTGTTTGTTTCTTATGCGATGGCACACACGGACTATACATCCACGCCAACATTTGGCACGAAGGCGTATTTGCCATCAACGGCAAGCAACGTTTTCTCGATCGGCAAGGCGCAGTACACGCACGCGTGTCAGTAGATTTTGCAAGAGAGTTTCAGTGTTTGTTGGAAATTCCATTGAAAGGGTTGCAATAAAACCCTCGTTCTTCCGATTATCTAATCGTTCGCTTTGCTTTGAGTCGATGGTGTCGTTAGCTTCGGGCTATGGAAAAAATAGTAGCCTACCTGCGCGAGAGCATTGCAGATGAAATGTTCTCAAAAAATGAAAAGCGTTCACTGCGAGCGTTGGTGGAAGAGTTTGCTCCCAATGAAGATCAACTTCATTTTTTGCGGAGCCAACTGTTTGTCATAGCAAACGAAAAGATCAACAGCACGAATCAGGCTTTTATTCTGGAATGGCTGAAGGCAGGCGTAAGTGCCTTAACAATTCCTACTTCGACTCACTCCGAAGTATATTTCAGTCCGGGAGAAACGTGTGCGGATGCCATCGTTCGAACCATCGAGCAAGCCACAACGAGTTTACACGTTTGCGTTTTTACCATTAGTGACGATCGCATCACCAAAAGTTTGCTGACCGCTCATCAACGTGGTGTGAAGATTCAGTTGATTACCGATAATGATAAATCGTTGGATCTCGGATCGGATATACAGCAATTGAAACGAGCCGGCATCCCTACGCGCATGGATGCCACGCCCAATCATATGCATCATAAATTTATGATTGTTGATAACCGTGTGGTGATTACCGGCAGCTACAACTGGACACGCAGTGCGGCACGTTTTAATCAGGAAAATATTGTTGTGACACGCGAGACTGGCGTGATCAAATCATTTCAGGAAGAATTTGAAAAACTGTGGCAGCAGATGAAGCCGGAATGATTGCATCACCCAAATAAATCCAACTGACGTTTGCTGATGACGTTTTGCTTTTGCTTCTGTTTGCCTTCCGGTGTTTCGATGGTCTTTCCGTTTTCGGAATAACTGCCTACACTAAGAATGTTGTAGCCGATGATGCGCTCGACACCTGCTCCGTTGATTTTCTTTTCAATTTGCAACGTGCAGTTGATCGTTGAGCCACTCTTGAATTCTACTTTGCCGGATTGCACCAGTCCCATAAAATCTTCTGACTTCATCACGAACGAAATGGCTGCGCCATTGTACATGCCTTTCCATTTGTGATTGCCTTTCATGAGCACAGGCGAAATGATTTCGATTTGCGCTTGATCAATTACCTGTGAGGTGCTGGTGTTGGCGGTGATCAAAAACTGCGAGAAGCCATCACGGGCGATGAGTTGCTCTTCCGTAATAGGTTTTTTAGTGTCATCCGTCAGCGTAACCGATATACTTTTTACCTTTTGATATTTCCGCAGCAGGTCGTAGAAGTTGGATCTTCTTTTTTTAACCACGCTGTCTTGATCGAGTAACGGAATCAATTGGGTGGCTTGCTCTTTGAGTTGATTGACTTCGTGCTGAAGTTGTGCCTGTTGGGCATCGTCCATTTCTTTGTCAGAAAATAGCTTGTTGGCCAATGTCTCCATCGCAGCTTGCGCAGAAATGGAATGAGGTGTGACAATGCTGGCAGCTACCAACGTATTGACCATAGCGACTTTCAGAGCCGGAGTTTTTTTAGGTGTCTTGGCCGATACGGTCAGCCAGCTTTTCAGTCCCCCTTTTCCGGAAGGTTCCGTCTCCATTTTGATCGATACCCCGCAAATTTTGGCCACAACTTTGGTCAACTCCAGCAGTTCGCGTTCGCATTTGTTGTGTACGAGCGCGTCCATCGTGTGCGATTTATCGCTAAACCAGTAGTGAAATTGCAGTTTACTGATCATTCTATACGAATCGGGGGTATCGGCCATACGCTGATAAGTTGTTGAAAAGGGGCACCAAAGTATTGAATTCTGGGCGTAATTGAAACCGATGGACACAAACCCCGCCCCGACCGGAGGCAAGCAGGAGCAAGTAAACATCGAACAAGGTGGAAAGAATGACCAGGTTGGTCTGAATTCGGAGCTTTTCGGATGATTTCAGACTATGTATGTCTGAATTCAGAGCTTTTCGGATGATTTTGGACTATGTATGTCTGAATTCAGAGCTTTTCGGATGATTTTAGACTATGTATGTCTGAATTCAGAGCTTTTCGGATGATTTTGGACTATGTATGTCTGAATTCAGAGCTTTTCGGATGATTTCAGACTATGTATGTCTGAATTCAGAGCTTTTCGGATGATTTTGGACTATGTATGTCTGAATTC
>JACPVX010000003.1 GCA_016191555.1 Bacteroidota bacterium | reverse complement strand
TCAATTTTGTGAGAAATGAGTAATCAGTCATATTTATATAGCGGATAAAATATACGATCCATTCCGTGATATTTCTAGATTTTAAAATAAAAATGTCTGACTATTTTAATTTAATTTGATCTGGTGGATTTTTTTTATTTAAAAATATATACAGAGTTTTTAGATTAGACAATATTTTTGAGATATATATTTATTATTAGAATAAATTTAATCTTACTTGGTAGTCTATAACAAGGTCTATTATAAAATATAGAGTTAAACAGATCAATAAAAATGAGATTAAACGTATTTTATTGATTGCGAATTATTTTTAATGAATCCGATTAAAGAACATCAAATTCTAAATCAAAATTATAAAACTATAAAATGTAGATATAGATCTATTTACTTAATTTTACTACATTTTTGTTCACTAGACAATTTGAACTTATGGGAATAATACTACTACTACTAGTTTCTCAAATATTAAAGATAATATTATCCGCGTAAAATTGAAAAAGATAAATGTAGCAATATTTTAATTCTAAAAAAAGATCTTTAATAATATTTAATTACATTTCTCTTAAGATTTTTCTTAGAGGTCTATCGCGATTGCGTGTTACTAATTCAATTCACATCGATCACGTTTTAAAAATCTTTATTATTATATTTATATTTAGTTATATTTATAGTCATTAACTTTTATTTTATTTTAAATGTCGGTTTTAGCCCATGTTTAAATTTAATTTAATTAAAACATCTATTTTCTTCGTGTGCTTTATTAATTAAATTCTACCGTTTCTTCGCCGTTTCCTTCAAGGATTTAAATTTAAACAAAACAAAACAAGAAATAAAATAACATATATTTTATTATTAAGATTAAAAGAATTTGTTTTATATTGTAATAATATTTTGGCAGTAAGCAAGAAAATTAAAAATATCACTTTTCCTCATTACATTTAGCAACTATGGTTAAGCTTACTGATGTTTAATGATATTTAACACAAAATTATATTTAAAATATTCAAAAAATTGGTATTATTGTAACTTCTAAACCCAATTCTACAATGTCTGAGTTAAATTTTAAATTTACGTCAAAACATTTTTTTAAATTTTAACTTTCCTTTCAAAATTAAAATGGTAAAAATGTAAAAACCTTAAAAAAGTTTAAGATTTTTGAAATTTAAGATTTTTGAAATTTTTTAATTTTTGAAATTTATAAAAACCCTAAAAACCTTGAAAAAATTTTAAATTAAATTAATTTAAATTTTTCCATTTATAAAAAAAATACTACGAAAATTAAATTAGGTAAATTTACTAAAAATTGTGTTCTAACTTTTTAGAGATTATAGAGGATCAAAAAACATTTGTGCGTGTGTGCGTGTGTTAAACCATAAAAAAATGTCATCAACCACAAACGTAATAATAATAATCCAACACACACTAACATCAATAATTGGCATCATTGGCAACGTACTCGTGCTCATTGTCTACAAGAAAAAGCTCAAAGACAACGAGACAATCACGTTTTTCATTGTCCACTTGGCCCTCACCGATCTGGCCTGTTGTCTCTTCCTTATACCCATCAATCTCTATCACGAGCTTTTCATCGGTGCCATCAGCTCCGACTTCATGTGCAAATTTCACTCGTTCCTCAACATAATCAACATCACATACTCGTGCCTTTTAATGACCCTAGTCGCTTTCGAGCGCTATTTCTCGATCGTTTATCCGTTTAGAAAGATCGTGACCAAGTTAAGGGCAAAAATATGCATGTCCATACTGTTCGGATTTTGTTTCGGAATGGCATTGACAAGTTGCCTGGGAATTGGCATCTATCATAAAGTGCATCGGGTCTATGCCAAACAACCCGTTGGATTCCCATTGAACCTAAATGACAATCAAACTAGTCTTTTGAATGGTTATTTTTTTGAAGAGGAGGGAGAAGAGGGTAGCCTTATAAATACTTCACAGACTGTTGAACAGCTGTTTTCGACGAATCCGTTGATAAAGAGGATGGCGGCTGAAAATGAAAATAGCCTAAAGCCTTTTCATCAACGGTCAACAAGGTACAATTTATCGAAATTTAACTATTTATTTTACGTAAAATGGATTTTATTAAGTTGAAATTTACAAAAAATAAAGAAAATTAAGTCAGGTTTAAATTTTATTTGGAAATTCGGTCATAATCGGAGAAAATGGGAGAAATACGACTTAAAATATTAGTAATTTAGCTGAATTTTTAGAATTACCATCTAGAAAAATCTGAATATTAGATTATTTCCAGGTACTCGAAAAATGCTCAAAAATAACGGAAAACAATTTAATTTGGAAATCACATAAAATGAGAATACAGCATTTTAGTTATAGCCGGAAAGTAAATACCGCTGTGAAATAAATAAGCAAAATATAAATCACTTTAGAAATTTTTGTAAATTAATTAAATAATTTAATTAAATTTTTTAAAACGTGGGTGATTAACAATTTTATGATTTATTTTTAACACATTTTTTTGTTTTTACAGGAAACGAGTCTAATTTTGAAGACTCGATAAAAAATTTGAGATTTTTTAGACAAAAAATGTGTTAAGGTTAATTGGAACAGGCTAATTTAACAACATATATGTCTAATAGATTTCAAGAAAACCAAAACTTCGATATTCTTTGTTATCAAGTTGATATATACTCAAAACCCTAGGAATAGTCATTTTTATGAGAAAAAAAATTTATACAATGTCTAATCTAATAGAACTATTTTAAAATAGACATTTTTTAGCTGGCTTTTGACTTTTAAATGCAAATAATTGAACAACCAATTGACCAACAATAAAAACAAGCACATATTCGGAATCAGCATTAAATTCTCTACTAAATTCCATTAATTAAAAATATTTACAAAATTTATTTATGTGAAATTATTACCTATTTGGGGAGTTATTTTACAGAAAATTATATTAAGCCCAAGGAGGTGCCGCTAAATTTTTTCAATTCAGCCCAAAAAGTCCGAAATTCAGGTTTTTTTGAAAAAATAATTTTCATCTAAATTTTTAGGTATTATATTTCAACTTTTTTGTATCAATCTATACGTAGAATTCATCGTCATTAAAAGCTCTTTATAAATCTGAAAACCATTTGGGATTAGCAATCTTCTATCAAAAGTTATAAGATCATAATCATAACATTATACAATATAAATAAAATTTTTTGGACAAGTATATCAAATTTGGTCTTGTATTGTAGAGTTTGACGAGCTGATTTCGAAAATATATAATTTATATGGGTTATAATGGTTTTTCTTTAAAAAAAGAAAAACATCAAGTTTGAAAACATGCATTCAAAAGCGGACTTATATCTTTTGATAGGAGAGTGCTAAGCCCAAACGGTTTTCAGATTTTTAAAGAGCTTTTAATGACAATTAATTCAATGTATAGATAGTTGCAAAAAATTTAAACTATAATACTCAGCTCGGGCGCAGCGCGCGAAGTAGGCGCAGGCCGAGCGCGAGCAGGGCTCCGGCGTACAGCACGTGCCCGGTGTACTTGAGCGCGAACACCAGCATGCCGTCGGTGCGCAGGTCGAAGAGTTGCTCCCCGCGCATGCCCTGGGTCGCGCCATACGCCGAGGCGCCGAGCGACAGAATCACGCCCGCATGCAGGCCAAACACCACGCGCCGCGGCGTGCTCGAGGCCGGCTGCACGGACAGTCGCGACCAGGCGAGACTCGAGACCAGCGTGAGCACGCCGCACCACAGCGCCGACTCCCGCAGTGCCTGCACCGGGCCAGGCAACACCCCGAGGTACAGCAGCGAGCCCGGGGCTTGGGCGGCCAGCACTTCCCACACGCCTGCCAGCGCGGTGACGACGAGCACCGCCATCGCAAGTCGCAAGGTGGCGTGTGCTGCGGCTTGGTCCGTCATGCGGGATGCGTCTTATCCCAGCGCAGAGAGCTTGCAAAGCAGCAGCCGGCCGCGCGCTTTCCGTAAGCGGCGGCCTTTGCTACACCCGCGCGCATGCTCGACTTGCGCGACGTGCTCGAACAGCTGGAAGACACCCGTGCCGCCCTCGGGCGCCGCAGCCAGGCGGCTGCACGCAGTCTCGACCCGATCGCGGCCGTGGCGGAGCGGCGCTCGCAGGTGATCGGCCGCTTGCAAGCGCTGCGCGAGGAGAAGAACGAAGCCAACGCCGCGATGGCGAAGCTCGACAAGCAGGGCGACGAGTTCAAGGCCCGGCGCGATGCGCTCAAGCGCATCTCCGAGGAGTCGAAGGCGCTCGAAGCCGAGGAGCGCGAGGTCAATGCGCAGCTGGAAGCAGCATTGCTCTCGGTGCCGAACACGCCGGCAGCCAGCGTGCCGGAAGGGCGCGACTCCGAAGACAACCGGGAGGTGCGCAAGCACGGCGAAAAGCCCCTGTTCGCATTTGCTCCCAAAGACCACTTCGACGTGGGCGTGGGCTTGGGTCTGCTCGACTTCGAGCGCGCCGGAAAGCTGAGCGGCGCACGTTTCTCGGTGCTGATGCGTGCGGGCGCGAGGCTCGAGCGCGCGCTGATGACGTTCATGCTCGACCTTCACACCGGCAAGCACGGCTATACCGAAGTCTGGCCGCCCGCGCTCGTGAGCGACGAGAGCTTGCGCGGCACCGGGCAGCTGCCGAAATTCGCGAGCGACTTGTTTCGCATCGCGCCCGGCTGGCAGGCCAGCGAGGAAGCCAAAGACGGCAAAGAAGCGCCCCGGCGCGAACTGTACTTGATCCCTACGGCGGAAGTGCCGCTCACCAACTTGCACCGCGACGAGATCCTCGAGACCGCGCAGTTGCCCATCAAGTACACCGCGTACACGCCGTGCTTTCGCAGTGAGGCGGGCAGCTACGGCAAGGACACGCGCGGGCTGATTCGCCAACACCAGTTCGACAAAGTGGAGCTGGTGCGTTTCGAGCGACCCGAGGATGCCGAGGCGGCGCTGGAAGAGATGCTGCTGCACGCCGAAGAAGTGCTGAAGCAACTCGGACTGCATTACCGCGTCGTCGAGCTGTGCGCCGGCGACCTCGGACAGAGCGCCAAGCACGGCTACGACATCGAGGTGTGGCTGCCAGGACAGAACGCGTACCGCGAGATCTCCAGCTGCTCGTGGTTCGGCGACTACCAGGCGCGGCGCGCGCGCATCCGTTACAGGCCCAAGCCTGGCGACAAGCCGCAGATGCTGCACACGCTCAACGGTTCCGCCCTCGCCATTGGGCGCACGTTGGTCGCCATCCTCGAGCAGTTCCAGCAAGCCGACGGCAGCGTGCGCGTGCCGAAGGTGCTGCAGCCGCACATGGGCGGGCTCGAAGTCATTGCGCACGCATGCTGTCCACGTGCTGCATGGTTCACGAAGGTGAGCGTACGACGGCTTACGTGTAATCTGCTCGGAGATGCCCGAGCCCGTGATTCAGTCGAACGTCCCGCTCGCGCCGATGACGACGCTCCGCCTGGGCGGTGTGGCCGAGCACTTCGTGCGCGTGACGAGACGACAGCAGCTCGTCGACGCGCTGCGTTGGGCGAAGAAGCAAGGCATGCGCGTCAGCGTGCTGGGCGGCGGCAGCAACGTGATCGTGAGCGACGCCGGCATAGCCGGCCTGACGCTGCAGGTGGCGATCCGCGGTGTGCAGCGCGTGCAGGAAGGCAACCAAGTGCGCGTGACCGCGCGGGCAGGCGAAGCCTGGGACCCCCTGGTGGCCTCGTGCGTGCAGAAGAAGCTCGCAGGCGTCGAGTGTTTGTCGGGCATTCCGGGCCTGGTCGGTGCCACACCGATCCAAAACGTCGGCGCGTATGGGCAGGAGGTATCCGACACGATCAGTGGCGTCGAGGTGCTCGATCGCAAGTCGCTCGAGGTGAAATGGCTGCGCCCGCGCCAGTGTCGCTTCGCGTACCGCGCGAGTCGCTTCAAGGCAGCTCCAGAACGCTTCCTGGTGCTGTCGGTCGAGTACATGCTGCGCGCGGGCGGTGCGCCGACGCTGCGCTACGCGGAGCTACAGAAGGCATT
>JACPVX010000016.1 GCA_016191555.1 Bacteroidota bacterium | reverse complement strand
TTTCTTTCACTGTTTTTACGATTGTTACAAAAATCGAAATGGGAGCGGGTGATGTACCGCAGCGAATGAGTTGCCCGTCAATGTGATTTCCCGCCCTGGCCTCGTGGCTGGTTCAATCTTGCAGATTGAACCAAATATTTTGAACCGGGCTATGGGCTTTAAATTAATATCAGACATGGAAAAGCCAAATGTTTAGGTTCAATCGAGGACGATTGAACCAGCGATGGGTATGGTATGTAGGGGTTGTGTTGCGGCAAACGTACACACCCCTTTATCCCATACGTGTTAAGTTAAGGCAAGGAAAGAGCCTGTGTATCTTCCAATAATTCGAGAGTGGTTTTTCGTGAAGGTTGTCTGATTTTAATACAAGCGATGGCAAGGCGGTTGATTTCACGAAGAAACAGTTTTATTGCCGTGACAACGCTAAGGAGCATATTTTGAAGGAGAGAGAAGGCGCGCTCCCGGATGCGTTTGTAGAGTTTGTCGAAGCTGACTTCCCTATTTCTTGTGGTCCACATATGAGCATTTAAAGATGAATGGATACCATGGATAAGTACCGCCATGATAAGCTTTCCGTATATCTCGCATTTCAGACGATATTGCTTGGCAGTATTAGATGAATGAATGCGAAGAACGCCCTTAAGTTGTTTGAAAACCAGTTCGATTTGCCACCTGAGGCGGTAAAGTGAGAGAACGATATTGACCGGCAGTATTTCAGATGATGCATTGGTCACAAACAGAGTCCAATCGCACAATGCCAGATGATTTTTGCTTGGCGTACGGCCTTTCTTTTTGGCCTCTTTGAGCAACTTTCTGCGTCTGGCATTTGCCACCTGCTTCGTAACCCGCAGTCCGATCAGACGACATGGTACAGGGTGTTTGTCGTTACCCATGACGACATGTATTTCCAGCACATTGCCGGCAAAGTTGCGAAGTGTTGCACCCAGGTCGAATTTCTCCGATGTGCCGGCATTGCGTAAAGTCGTTCCTATAAGAAGTCTTGAAAGGAAATATGCGCCTTTTGCTATGAGTTGCTGAAACACACTTAATTTGAAATAACCGAGATCGGTCAACATCAGGTCGTCTTTCTCAACGAAATCGACCAGACGATTGCTATATGCCTGATCAGGTTTAATGCCTTCAGTGACCGAAAAAAAGCCAAGGCTGCCACTCTTGTATTCATACCCGACCTGCAATTTGCAATTAGCGTCCGATGCCCCGCCGCCGAAACCGGGCAAGACATGTTTGAGTTTGGAGTCGATATCCCAGCTAGAACTATCAAAAATGTGTACACGCTCGAAGGCATCAAGTGTAGAAGGCGTGATTTTGGCTGGACGAACTGAATATTCAAGAACCATTCCCCATTGTCATGAGGACAAGTTTCAGGCACGCCAGAAGGAACTCCGCGGCTTGAGCTGTGAACCGCAAATGCAATGCAACCCTGCTTATCTTGACCCGGACCGCTTCCACCATACCTGACAAGGACGGATGAACCATTGCCATCTGTCCAACCACCATCAACAGAACAAATTCAAATGCACTAAACTTCCTTTTCCTTTTCATAAACCCCGTTGCCTTTGCCATCCGAGACAGGGTTTTTTTTAAATGCACTGCAGAGCGTCTTTTCTGTAATCATGATTGATCCTCCTCAATACCGTGTTTGCGGAACTCAACAACGTATGCCTCAACCAGCGTGTCGCACAATTCCCTGAATTCTTTGTGACGTTTAATCCTGGCACGGACTTCTTTCAGAGCGGTTTTTTTCACAAATGCGGTAGAACTCTTGCCCTTTAACGTGTAACTCAACTGGTAATAAGGCCCATGTTTAACAGGGCGATCAGGATTCTTACATTTACATCCAGCCGAACCACACACATTCCACTGCTTGCTAAGGCTTCCAGGGAGTACTGCCCCCAAATTAAATAATCTTTCTTTTGACTGAATAATACGTTTTTTCTCTCCAGTCATAATCTCCTCCTGTTTCAAATAATACCGATAGCATTATAACGGCTATCGGCTATTTTACCATAAAAAAGCGGGTTGTCAATACCCGCTTTTAATTATTTTGCTATAATTACCACGAAACTCCTGTAGTTTTTCCCAGCATCGGTAAACAATAAATCAATAATTCGCAAATTATCTTTACAAAAACTGCAATTATTATAAAATTAGTGATAGCAAAATTCAGGATTTATAGTGCTCTTTTTTCTCTTTATAGTGATTGCATCTTGTTGTATCATTACTACTTATTGAATCTTATT
>JACPVX010000015.1 GCA_016191555.1 Bacteroidota bacterium | reverse complement strand
GTGCCATTGCTATACAGCAAGGAGATGATGGCCCCATCATTCCCCTCAACAAAAAGAGTTTAGAAGCCATCACGGGGACAGACGATCCTAAAATTGTCAAATGGATGAGCCAATACAAATATGGAAAAGTGATCAGCTACTATAATGATCAGCAGAAGAAAAAACAAACAGAGAGCAAGTGATGTGGGGGTTTGCGATCTTTCGTAAAGGTAAACTCACCATCGTTAGAAAACATCACTTCCCCACCAACCCGGTATTGTAAAGCAGTTTTAACAATTCCGCCAGATTAGTGCAGTTGGTTTTTTCCATCAATGATTTGCGGTATGTTTCCACCGTTGGATGCGAGAGCCCCATGCGATCAGCAATTTCTTTATTGGTCAATCCGTTTTTTAATAGCTCCGCCACCTGATATTCGCGGGGCGTAATGTTAAGGTTAGCCAGTGTCTTCCGTCCTTTATTCAACGCATAGTCGAGCGTGTCGGCTACAAGTTTGTTATAGTATTGTCCCTCGCTCCTGACCTGACGGATTGCCAGAACCAATTCCTCGGGGTGGCATTCCTTGAGCAGGAAGCCATCGGCACCCAATTGAATTAAGTGTACGATCAGCGAAGGTTCGTCAAATTGTGTTAAGATGATGCATCGGGTAGCTGGAAACTGCTCTTTTGAATGACGCAATAGATCGATGCCATTCATCTTTGGCATTTGAATATCCACTATTGCCAAATCGATGCGATTAAGTTTGAGCACCTCCAATGCCTCTAGTCCGTTGGCGGCTTCATAAAAATGCAGATTTTGTTCAAAAGTAGACAATAACCTTACAAGGGATTTTCGGAAGATCGTGTGGTCGTCAACGATCAAAATGTGGATAACTTTCATGCAAAGTGCCTACCTGTAATTTTTTCGATTAAGTCAATACCCAATAAGTTGGGTATTGGTTATGAACGGAAAATTTACAATTTGGATGGAAATATTACATGCTTCTCACTTTTTATTTTTTGTCGAAAATGTTTCAAAAATTTCTCCGATAATTGAGCAAAAGAAAAGACTATGAGCAGACCGACCTACGACACATCGTTTTTCACTTCGTTGTCCCAGACGAAAAAATAGCGATCAGTACCCCATCAATTCGTAACTATCTCGTAGTTAATAGTTTAATTTTTGTCACAATTACTTCTTAAGACTTTCACAAATTCATTTTCATGAACTCGAAATCATTTTGGATTCCCACCACGCTGGCCCTGGTATCACTCATTCTCTCTGTTCTCCTTTTTGTGACGAAAGAGCAAAAACTGCTTTATGTAGACTCTGCCAAGCTCGTCAACGGCTATAAAGGCATGGAAGTAGCGCGTAAAGAATACCAAAAGAAAACGGCAGCCTGGAAAGCAAACATCGACACGCTGATGAATGAAGTACAACAAGAGATTGTGAGGTTTGAAAAGGAAAGCCAAAAGATGACAGCCAAAGAACGCGATCTTTCCAAACAACTTATTCAAACTAAACAACAGCAATTTGCTGATTACCAAAAAGCCATTAATCAAAAGGCAGGGCAGGAGGATAGCCAGATGACAAAGAAGGTATTAGATGAAATCAATGCCTACATCAAAGAGTACGGCAAAAATCATAACTGCAATATCATTTTAGCCGCCACCGACTATGGTAATATCGCTTACGCGGACGATGGATTGGACATCACCGAAGAAGTGTTGGAGGGCTTGAACAAAAAATACAGCGGTCAGTAGGCATGAAGCACGGTTGGATTTACATAGGTCTGCTGATAACTTTCAGCTCTTGCGCGAAACAAAAGGTTTCGGAGGAAGAGATGAAGAAGTACATCCGCGATGTAGACAATGGCTTACGTCAATCCATCACAACAGGAGAGTTTACAGTAGAAGCTACCTACCAGCCCACCGATTTGTTTGTACTCCGCGAGTTGGGTTCATCCAAACCCGATACAGCATCGTTAAAGAAGTGGTACACCAAATACGGAGGTCACTATTACTTTATTCTCAGCATCAGTAAGAATGGCAAAGAAGCCATTAGCCCTACACAAATGCCCTACGATCAGTTCAGCGATCTATTGCAAACGGTTTCCTTTCGCATGGGCGAGTATACAAACATGACTACCTCCAAAAAAGACACCATCCCCCTGGCAGACTTTATTTACAATAGAACTTTTGGTATGGCCACCGGCACCGATATTTTAATGGTATTCGATAAGAAAAAAGCGGCTGAGACAGACTGGGTACAAATCAACTTGCAAGAATTAGGCCTCGGCCTTGGCACCCAAAACTTCCGCTTCGACCGTAAAAGATTAGACGAAGCACCAGAAATTGATTTTAATGAAGCGAATTAATGCATTTTCAAATTACCGAATTAGGCGTCAGACCGCTTCGAGCGGTCAGACGCCTAAACACGAATCACCGAATTAACGAATCACCGAATTAGCAAATTAACAAATTAGCCCGATGAGAAAGAGAACCCTTCGAAAATCCATTGCCATTTTCCTTTTGTTGGTCACGGTAGGCAACTTGGTAGCACCCACCGTTTCCTACGCCCTCACTTCCGGCCCAACCGCCCCCGAAGCCACCAGCTTTGAACCTGTGGATACTACGGATATGGTGAATTTGGCAACCGGTGACATGACTTATAATATTCCTTTGTTGGAAGTGCCTGGACCAGCCGGAGGGTATCCACTCTCATTGTCGTATCACGCAGGGATCATGACAAACGAAGAGGCTAGCTGGACCGGTTTAGGGTGGACACTGAATCCTGGTTCAATTACCCGATCTGTTAATGGTTTTGCAGATGACTTTAAGGATGTTGCTAACTCGAATAGGTTTTATTGGGAAGGGGGGGAAACTCATATAGTAGAGCTAGGTGCGACTATGGGGATAGCAGGGATTGTTGATGTTGGCGCATATGTTGCACTAGGGTTCGATACATATCGCGGATTTGGTGTAGGGGCAAATCAAAATTGGACTTTAGGGGGTGGCATTGGAGTTCGAGCATCATTTGGACTAGATCCATGGGGAAATTTTACCGAATCCTCTGAAGTAAATATTGGAATTGGAAAGGCCACGAAATTTGGATACTTGTCCGCTGGATGGAGTTCATCTAACGGCTTTAATTACGGTTATTCCGGTGCAGGTGTTTCTTTTTCAGCCAATCAAAATTCTAACACATTCAGCGCTCTTGGAGTAACTCTAGCAACAAGAAATGGTCAAACTAGTCTTATGTTTGGTGGAGGGCAAACCTATACCGCAAATAGTAGTGCAGGTAGAATAAGCACGTCAACCTTTAGTATCACTCCCCCACTTCCATTGTTATTTCTTAAGTACAGCTATACGAGGTACTGGATTGATGAAACCGAAACTACATACTCCAATGGGTTGTTACATTTTCCTACCAATACGATTACTGACAACACTTGGTTCGATAGCCATGTTTATGATACTTACTCTCTAGCAACACCTGATACTTTTGTTGAAAATTTGGATCCCCATCGTGTTAATGGCGGGACATATCCTGGCGCTGATGACTATATGGTTAACGCCCAAGGGATATTCGGAAATATGAAACCGCAGCTACACCAGAGGCACTTAGTTACCGGAAATACAAAACATTACAACAATGCTGAAAACAGGTATGATTGGGATATTATTCAATATCAATTAGGAAACGATACATTACCAATTCACTTTCGATTTGTTAACGACTTTTCTAATAAATACATTGCTCCGAACAAGACCATTGATATTGGTAACACTCCATCAACGGCATTAAGCCACCTATCATTCATTAATCCATCAACCGGAGAGAATCAAAATGATGGCATACTCAACAATAAACTAGCTGGAAGAAGAGATATTGAATATTACTCAAACGGACAGATTAAAAATAATGGAGTCGCCTTTGATAAGTTTATCGAAACGAAGTCAAGCGGTTTCAATCGAAGTTCTCAAATAGATGACCAGATAGGCGCATTTGCGGTAACGAACGAAAGTGGTGTAAGGTATCATTTTTCATTACCTGCATATGCATCATCTGAATTTCAATATTCTGAAAATATTAATAAAGCAGGAGGGAATACATTTAATCAGATATCCAAAGACGGTAAGTACGCCTATACCTGGTATTTGACTGGTATTACAGGACCAGACTACGTGGACCGTGGTCAACCTGGGCTTGACAAGGATGATTGGGGCTATTGGGTGGAGTTCGAATATGGAAAGTGGAGTGATTTCTATATGTGGCGAAGTCCTGGTGAAGGTATGGATCAAGATTTAGACCGAAACTTTAAAAACTATTCAGAAGGCCGAAAGGAAGTTTATTATTTGGACGTTATCAGAACCAAGACCCACACAGCCATTTTTAGCAAATCCATTCGGGACGATGCAAAGAGCACAAACTACTCGCCTCGGAACAAAGTAAAGGCTTTCGGTAAAGTGAGTGAAACATCTTCCAATGTCTCAAAAAATGGTGGATTTACACCGGCCAGCGTTTCTTGCTCCTGTGTTGAAACAGAATTTGACGGATTAACCCCGATTATTGAGGGCGGAACAACCATTCTTGTTTCTAAACCAACGAGTTCATTAAAACTGGATAAAATTTATCTGATTAAAAATGATGATTTAAATTCGATTAATCTTTCGAAATCTAATGGAATAGAATATCAACAAAACTCAGATCTATCGTGGAATATTACAAGCTCATATCCACAACTGAATTTTTGTGGGTTTCAGAATGAACACTATGTACACCATCTTTACCAAAATGTCATTGATAAAAATGATATACAACTTGTCGAATCTCAACTTACTACAAGTTCTATTAGGGTAATTAACTTTGAAACCTCTCAGTCACTAGTTCCTGAAACAGCCAATAGCTTCAATTCTTCTTTGATTAATGCCACACAACCAAGCACCAATTCAGCCGATTACCCGCGAAGCGGAAAATTAACATTAGATGCCATACGATTCATGGGAAAAGGAGGTGCGGATTTAACACCCCCCACTCGCTTTTCTTATGAGCTCGATAACCCGAATTCCGGACAAGCTACCATCTCAAAATTATCCGGATCTCCTGAAAAGGAATTCTTATTGAGCCCTCAAAATGGCGCACTCTCAAAGGGAGACATCATTAAATTTACCAGTAACAATAAACCTTGCTACGCCTTAATCACTAACATCACTGCTTCGCCATATGCCATAACGATATTAGGGACCAACAATCCTGTATCTGGTCTTCACACCTGGGTGCAAACTAAAAACCCACCCTACAATGTTGACGCGCATGATCATTGGGGATCGTATAAACCTGACTTTAAAGATGCGCTCCATGATAACATATCTCGCGTAACTACCCAAATGGCAGCGAGGAATTCAGATGTCTGGTCGCTACGCACCATCACATCACCCCAAGGCTCCAAAATCAAAATTTCATATTCATCAGATGTTTATTCAAAAGCAGTTTTATATCGAAACGGGTCTTTTATCATTTCAAGTTTTTCAGATTGGAATAACCAGAATGGGACCGTCAATATCAATCTGACGCTTGGAGGAATTAATGCGGGCGAAATATTTTCTCCTGGAAATGCGATTGATTTCTCGATCATGTGGAATTCGAGAAATACAAGCATCCCAGACAGCTTTACTTCGGGCATTACAAACTACAGCGCATCCATTGTGGACGTAGGAGCAACATCTATTAAAATAAGCTTACCATGGTTTGTGGATTACTACAATAACTACAATACTGAACCCGATGGGCCTTTGGTTCGTCAAATTTATGGAGGCAACGTTTTCTTAAAGAACGATGTAAACATGAATGGAGGTGGTATTCGGGTAGATAAAGTAGAAGTAACTGATATGATAAGTGGAGCATCACGTGCTACTATATATGATTACCGAATCCCTCTGAGTGAACTTTCCTCGGGGGTAACTTCGTACGAACCTGTAGGTATCAATAAGTACAGCCGCTATTCCCTGACAGAAGATTCGGATTTAATTAAAGACTACAAGCGAACAGTAATTTTGGGAAGATTTTCAAACTTATTGTTGAATGCGAGAAACGTTCCTGTTCCCGGGGTGATGTATGAGTACGTAACCGTTAAAGAATTAGTGACAGATGAAAATGGCACCACCCAAATACCGGGTCAATCGATGTACCAGTTTGACGTATTCAACGAAGGAATGGTCGGTTATATTACTTCTTCAACATCCGGCAATGGCTTGGGGCAAACGTCATATGCAGGTCACAGCCTCAATAATAACTACATCTCAGTAAATAATGTTGAATTGCGTGATTATACCTCTTTTGTCGGAAATCTCAAGAAGACCACGCTGTTTGACAGTCAACTTCGGAAAATATCAGAAACAACAAACCATTATTTGCATGATCAGGTTAACTTAACCGGAGCCTTTGGTGGCGATGCCATCCGGGAAAGATATATACAACAATATGATCCTTTGCTGGAGACCAAATTTGGTTCGCAGGGGGTTCTTGAAGAAAATTATGCGACTGCACGATTTTCTCGTGATACCCGTAAAAACTTTCCGGACTTTCATAACTTGATTGGAGTGGTGAGCCGCTACAAAAAATTACCCTCCGTACCAACTGGCCAAACAACTGTAAATTTTAAAACAGGATTTGTTAATACCTCCAGTACACTAAAATTTGATTTTTATTCCGGGCAGGTGACCAAGTCTATCTCAACGGATGGTTATGGAAATACATTTGCCAACGAAGTAGTTCCTGCATACCGGGTTTATGATGCCATGAGACCTTCCGCGTTGGGAGGTAAGAACATGCTCACGCAGGAAGCCGCTAATTATTCGTATAAAGTGAATAGCGACTATAAGAATAACCCTATTGATGCCAACAAGATCGCGTTAGTTTCTGCTTCGGCACAAACCTGGTCAAATCAAATCCCGGTGATGGGAGTGGCCGGTAATAATTTGGCCGGGACTCAGGAAAGTATCTGGCGTCAGAAGTCCAGCTTTAGTTATATCGGTGATCAATACGCAACATTACCAACAACAGGCGATGGATTGATAGCTGTTTCTACATTCCAACCTTTTACAAATTGGTTAACCGATGCACCACAATCAGGTTGGCAAAAGAATGCATCTATCACAAAGTACGATTATAATTCGCATGCTATTGAGGCAACTGATATGAACGATAAGTATGCTGCTACCAAATTTAGTTACGATCACAGTCAGGTGCTAGCTACAGCTGCAAATGCCAACTATAACGAGTTAGCTTATTCCGGAGCGGAAGAACCGCTGCAACAAGATCAATTGTACCATGCTACTAATTTCCCATATAAAGCCGTTGGGGGTGGCGTGTACGTGAGCGATGAATCTACATCGTCAAGTGTAGCACATACCGGTGTAAAGTCTGTTCAAACTCCGGCCGGAAAGAAGGCGTTCAGATATTCTTTTGCCGCTGAAAATAAGAACTATCAGGTAAGTGTTTGGGCTTCACGAAACGATGCCAAGATTAAATACAAATTAAATAATGGAGCTGCTCAGGAAGCGATCATGGAAGGAGCAAAGAAATCCGGTGATTGGTATTTACTTACCGGCACGATAGCTACGGGGGCAACTGGTACATTGGAAATTTGGTGTGAAGCAACTGCCGCGACTACTCTATTTGATGACTTCCGCATGCACCCGGTATTGGCGGCAATGACCAGCTACGTGTACAACAATTGGGGCGAACTGACTCATATTTTAGATAACAATAACATCTATACAAAGTATGAATATGACGGAATGGGACGGTTAACTAAAACCTATCGTGAGCGATTGCAACCAACGGTGCAAGACCCTTCCGTTTCTAAAATAAGTGAAGTTGCTTATAACTATTCATTGAATAACCCTGCCCGATCGGTTCAGCTCTCTGTCACCAAATCAGGGCCATCGGGTAATATTATTCCGGAAGGAGCTATTACGGCACCACTTTATGGTGAGCAGACGGTTTCCTTCCTGGAGCAGTGTCCACTAAGGCCCGCACTGCAAGATATTATCGTTGATGGTTGCAGCTACGGCACCGCTAGCCAAACTGTCACCATACCATCGGGAACCATCCTTACCATCGCTAACTATATATCCGATGGGAGTACCTATACGTACGCCACATTGAAGAATATCCAAGGGTTACATAAAGTGCAGGCTGTTTTTGGTGCAGCGACATTAACCACTCCAACCGCGCGATACGAATGCGAGAAGTCAGGAAATTGCAATACCGGAAGAGTCTTATACATCACCGTAGACGCATGTGGAAATCAAACAACGGTTGTGAGGCCTCCGGGAACGAACGGTTTGACCTGTACAAATAACCCTGGCAATGGATGTCCTGAATTATAACCGACTTACTATGTTACGAATCATTTCAAAAATAGGTTTCATCTCGATCTTGTTGATCGGTTCAACCAATCTTTTTGCTCAAAACTGTACGGTCTCCTCATTTAATACGATTTGTGTTGGCCAGCCTGCGGTCTTTTATACCAATTGTGGTCTGGGGCAAACTCATCAATGGACTGCCCATACATCGGGGGGACAATTGATTGGTACCAGTTCTGATGGTGTATTTACATTTCTGACTTCTGGCAGCTATAAAATAAGTTATTCTTATAGCCAGACGGATTGTCAAATGGTATGGCAGCCAGACTCGCAAACCTATGACGAAGAGTGTACAGATACAAACGGTAGTGGTTTTGCTTTTTTTACAGTAAATCCGGCACCAATTCAACCCATTGTTTCATCCAGTAACTCCTCTATTTGTACTCCAACCACCATTCTTTTAACCGTAACCAATCCGCAGTCGGGTGTTACTTATACGTGGTCAAGTAACCCAACGAGCCAATCCTACAGTGGAACTAGCGCCACTTTTACGGATGTCGCTAGTACAACTCTCTTTACCGTGGTTGCTTCCAACGGGCAATGTACGAGCAGCACTGTAACGCAAGTTTTATTATTACAGACACTGGTTTCGCCCTCTGTAAGTTCAACAACTGACTACCGTAAAGCTATTCTTACTACTTCACAACCAGTCTACGCTAGTCATTATTGGCAAAATTCACCGAATGGAACAGA
This sequence comes from Bacteroidota bacterium, assembly GCA_016191555.1. Taxonomy (GTDB): domain Bacteria; phylum Bacteroidota; class Bacteroidia; order Cytophagales; family Cyclobacteriaceae; genus ELB16-189. The sequence goes on along the minus strand of JACPVX010000015.1, from coordinate 9,061 downwards.
TTTTAACAACCCTGTAACAACCAATCCTTATACGGTTTCTCAAAACGGGAGCTTCTATATACGCGCATACCTAGATGGTTGTTGGACCAATGCCAGTGCACCGGCGAATGTGCAATTGAATACAACTCCACCAATTCCAAGTATTGTTCAGGTTCCTAAGTATGGTTTTACGATCGCGCAACTAAGCAATAAGAACAATGATTGGATTTTACAAAATGCAGATTATTTCTGGGTAAGTGATGCGGGTGCTTCCCCAACCGTTGTTAAGAAATACAATGAAAACACAAGTCTCACCGGATCAGTTTTTTTCCAAGAAGGTACTTATTTCCTTCGGGGAAAAGACAAAACAACGGGAATATGGGGAAATACCGGGTCCTTTATAATTACATTAGCGGACTGGGATAATACGCTAAACTGGGTACACACCAAAACATTCGATGGTACTTCGGATACCAACCCGGTTTCAGAGAGTAAAAGTTTCTTCGATCAGCGTGGACAGGCGTTACAATCCCAATCTAAAAGTTTCCATCAGGGGCAACCGGTCGTATTTGCTTCCCTCTCTTTGAAAGATAAGTATGATCGCACGGTGGGTGGAACATTGTCCGCTCCGATTCTGCAAAACAATTTTAAATATAATAGCGGATTTGCCATTACAACGGAAGGCAAACCGTTGACGTATACGGATTTTGAAAAGCCAACCCCGACCGAGCTCGCTACCGATCAGAAAGGAACACTGGGTAATTATTACAGCTTAAACAATAAATGGAGCGAAACGAAAGTCCCTACAGCCTTGCGCTTGTATTCGAGGACCGATTTTTATGAAGACGGGACCGGAGAGGAGCGGAGAGCGGCTCAGCCCGGTGATACCCATTTCATTGGTTCGGGCAAAGAAGTTTTGAAGGGTACATTCCCGGTAGGAAATAGTGACGCTAACAATGAATTGAGTGACTATCTGGATAAACGCGCGATTGCCTTGGGCGTGCCAGACCTGCCTAAAATCGAAGGTGTCCAAAATGTGGTGCGCGATGAAAACGAGCGCTATGTAGTGAGTATTTCGGATAAATCCGGCAAAGTGCTGATGACCGCCAGAAAGGGCTCGTCCTCCACCACTAATTATGACTTCCCGTCTTCCATCACTTCCGATAAGATGGCTTATTTCTATGTGCTGGGAACTGTTGGTTCAACATCACAGACGGTGACCATTACCGGAACTAGTGATTACATACTGGAAAACACCATCACCAACACACCGGTTACCAAATTGACTACGGCTTTGCCGCATGTATACACGTTAGCTGCCGGATTCTACCGCGTTCTGCCTGCTACAGGTACGGTTACTGTTTCTTATACGCATTCATTCACAGACATCGCTTATCAGTTTTACAACGATGCGGGTAGGTTAGTAGTGAGCGTCTCTCCTAATGGCTATGAGCAGTGGAGAAGGTCAACTCCTGTACCATTTAGCGACATCGACAAAAGTACACACACCTATAACCATCAAGGATGGCTCTTGAGCATGACGGAGAAAGATGCGGGCACTACCAATTACCTGTACAGAAAAGATGGTAAGATTCGCTTTTCGCAAAATGCGCAACAAAAATTCAATGAAACACAAACTCCGGGACCACTGGTAGCAAAGGGCCGGTTCTCCTACACCAACTATGATGATTTGGGCAGACCGGTAGAATCAGGAGAGTACATAGGTACAATACTTACTTATGCCACGTTGAATCCGAATGTACAAACCGACTATCCTCTTGCTGACAAAAAAGATTGGGTGCGAACCAATTACGACTATGCGGCTTCACCTGCACCCGTGGATGGATATACCCAAGGCTACGTGCGCGGAGCGGTGTCGTGGACAGAAAATGCCAACACAAAAACTTGGTATAGTTATGATGAGATGGGGCGTGTCGTATGGATGGCACAAAAACCAACCATCACCAACTTCCCGTATACATTTGTCACCAACTACGAATACGATTTTGTAGGGAACGTTTTGAAAACCTATACCCGTGCCCGTACGGGAGGGCTCACACCCACCTGGCAAGATGCGTTCTACCATCATTACGAATATGATCCGAATAAGCGTTTGCAGAAAGTGTACACCAGCAAAGACGGAATTAAAACAACCTTGCAGGCGGAGTACATCTATTATTTGCATGGCCCGCTGAAGCGGGTAGTGCTGGCATCCAATTTACAGGGCATTGACTTTGTCTATAACATTCACGGCTGGCTGACGCAAATCAATCACCCGGATACAAGCAAAGACCCTGGAAATGATGGTACGAATGGCATCCGCAAAGACGTGTTTGGATTAATCTTAGAATATTATGAGCGAAGCATTGTTCCGGAGACTGCTTTGGTTGATCCCACGCAATACCATCATTTGCCGAAAATAGAAGGAGAGACGCAACAACTATTAACAACCCAAGCAGATCCTTTCTCCATGTATCGGAAGCAATTGCACACCAACATCGAGCAACTGAAGCAATGGAGCGGTGAACAGAAAAATTTCATGCAGTCGGGCGGAGGTAATTAATGAAACACAAATAACGAGCGTGATGAGAACAAGACTTTATCAATTTATAGGAGCCATTGTAGTAGGAGGTATTCTCCTTTTCGCTTCGGTTTCAGCAGCTGCTCAAACGAACGTAGTGCCCGATAACGTAGAGCTTGCCGCCCTCAAGGCGATGTATGATAGTTTGGGTGGCGCAGGTTGGACTACCAAAACCAATTGGCCCACGGCCGCAACTTGGCCGGCCAGTGCTACCGCAGCCCAAATGGGTACATGGTATGGCATTACGGTAGTGAACGGAGATATTTCTAAAATCACATTTCAGCAAAAAAACCTGATTGGCAAGATACCTTCCAAGTTGGGCGATTTAAAAGCGCTTACAGTATTGGATTTGAATACCAACTCCGGTATCAACGGCAGTCTGCCCGCATCCCTGTGGACGATCACCACGCTGCAAGAGATAAAGTTATACAGTTGTAACATTAGCGGCAGTATTTCTTCTGATATCTTCAATCTTGCCAACCTGAAGATTCTGAATTTGAACACCAATAAGTTTACCGGTTCGCTCCCGACTAATATGGGTAATGCGACAGCCTTGACTTCGTTGGGTATTTCTTTTAACCCCAATTTAGCCGGGTCAATACCAACCAGTATTGGAAGTCTGGTCAACTTAACCACGCTTCAAATTGAGAACACACAGATTGCGGGCAGTATACCAAGCACCATTGGTAATTTAATAAACGTGACTTACCTGAAATTAAATAGCAATAAGTTAACAGGAAGCATTCCAACAGAAATAGGGAATCTCAACAAACTCGTTACCGGATTATACCTGAATAATAATTTACTTACCGGTGCCATTCCATCTTCCATAGGCAACCTAACTTTGCTCAAGGCACTTGATATTTCCACCAATCAATTGAGCGGAAGTATTCCGATCACGATCGGTAATTTAACTCAACTCACGTCCTTGATAGCTGCCTATAATCAACTGACCGGAAGCCTACCTTCCTCCATTGGAAATCTGACCAAGTTGACCACACTCGACTTTTCCTACAACAAGCTGTCTGGAGAGATACCAACCGGCATCGGCAACCTAACGAGCTTGACCTCACTTTATTTACAAGCAAACATTACCATCACGGGTTCCATTCCGGCACAATTGGGTAATCTCACTAACCTCACGGCCTTGTATTTGCAGGGCAATCAACTGAATGGCTCCATTCCCTATGAGATCGGAAATCTCAACAAGCTGACCGTTCTCTATCTGCATTTGAATTCTTTATCAGGATCGATTCCTTCTTCTTTGGGTAATCTTGTTAATCTGACGAATCTGTATTTGTACAACAATCAATTGACAGGAGAATTGCCCGCCAGTTTAGGCAACTTGACTAAGTTAAGACAGTTTTGGGCGAGCATTAATCAACTGAGTGGAACATTGCCCTCGCAACTATCCAACTGGACATTACTGACTTATTTTAATATTGGCTACAACCAATTTGCAGGGACAATCCCTTCTGGATTATTTACTGCATGGAACCAGTTAGCAACTTTTTCCATTGAGTGGAATGCATTTGAAGGTGCCTTTCCTTCCACGATTTCAGCCTGCACATTGCTCACCACCCTCAATGCAAATAATAACGGGTTCACCTCGCTTCCGGCTTCGATGCTCACGCTGCCCGCTATCACTACGTTAGCGGCAAACAATAACAAGCTAACTTCTGTACCCAACTTTGCCGGGCAGGTGAACAAGATCAACCTCACGCTGAATTTGAGAAGCAATTTTCTGGATTTCTCACAACTGGAAGTAATGGTAGGGCAGGGAATTAAATCGGCAACACTTTTACCACTGTCAAGCATTAGCGACTTGATTTCTACCGGCTATAAACCCGGAAGCTCGCTGATCATTTCGGCTCGCCCAAAAGGTACTAATTCTACCATTACGTGGGAGAAACAAGCCGGCAACGGCACGTGGGGCATCGTGAACTCAATCAACCAGGATGCTACACAAAATACGTTTGTACGCATAACCCCGGCACCGAGCGACCAGGGCTTCTACCGATGGAAAATGACGAACACGCTATTTTCCGGTACTACCCTCTTCTCGGAACCTATTTATGTAGGAGAACTTTCGGAGTTGGACCAAGCCAAAACACTGTACAACGGCCTTATTACCGCAGCCAGTTGGCGCACCGATAAAGCCTATGGCGTGAGCGGCAGCGACCTGACAGGTATGTATTTGTATGACTATGACGAGAAATACCAATTGAAGGAGGCGGTGTTTGCCAATCCGAATTTCACGGCAAGTACTTATACTCTGGCGGGCAATAACTACCGCCTGGGCGGCATGGATTACGATCCCAACGGAAACATTAAAAAGTTGCAGCGTTACAAAGGCAACGGCCAAATCCAACATGATTTTGGATATACCTACATACCGAACACGAATCAACTTACCACAGTGAGTTCGTATGCGGGATATGAATATAATAAAATTGGACAGACCACCAAGGTTGATAAAGTAGCCAACGATGGGAAAGACCAGTATATCGACTATGATGTGACCGGCAAAGTAGTAGCGGTGTTTGAAGATTTGAACAAGACCAAGGTAACTACCCGATATACCTATGATGATCGGGGCTTCCGATTAACCAAGGCAGACTTCGATAGCAAGGGCATATTAACTAAAACGTATTGGTACATCCGAGATGCGAGTGGAAATGTATTAAGCATCTATGAACAGGCAGGAGCTGACAATGCGGTGTTCTCCGACTTCAAACAAACCGAAGTACCTATTTATGGTGCCGGAAAAATAGGCACCTATTACACCAATACTTCCATCGCAGCCGATCAGGCTCAGATCGAAAAGGGCAGTACGGCTTATGAAATCACCGATCACCTGGGAAACGTACGTGCCGTAGTGCGCGTGCAACCCAATGAGTACACAGCCACCATGGAAGATGATGGCACCACTGCCTACACCAACCCACGTGTATACGAAAACGTATACTTCAAAAATCTGTTTGAAACCGAGAAGCGCGATGCGCAGATGAACCACACTCCGGATGATGGGGATGCGAATACCCCGGTTCCCAACACCAGTTCGTATTTGGCCGCGCGTCCGCGCGCTACAAGATTAAAACTACCTATACGAAAGCATCCTTGCTGCCGGTATTGGCTGGTGTGTTGGGTGGCGATTTTGTGTACAATGGGGGATTGGAGAGCCTTACACAGGCCGTAAGTGCCTTTAACACCGCTATTCCATTAATGATCCAGCCGCCTACGAACGGCAACGACCGACCGCATGCGTATATCAATTATTTAATTTTCCCTGCCGATAACAGTACACCGTATGGGGTGTCAACACAAATACCGGCCTCGGCAGGATTTGAAGAACCGCAACGCAATGCACCGTTTACAACTAACAATCTGGTGAAGGTAGACCCGTTTACGATCACCAAAGCTGGCTACGTCTACATTTGGGTGAGCAACGAGACGGAGAACACCGAAGTGTGTTTTGACGATGTGAGTGTGTTGAATTACAACGGCGTTGTAACACAAGCGACCGAATATGGTGCGTGGGGAGAAGTGATGCGCGAGCAGCGTTTGGATCTGGCTTCCGGTGAACAAACGACTCCTTTACTGAAGGATAATATCCAGGCCAACTATAAGCTGGATGGCAATGCGCTGGATGCCGGACCGAATGCCATGAATGGCACGGTGACAGGCGCCACACCTACCACCGATAAGAACAATCAGGCAGGGACGGCTTACAGCTTTAATGGCACGAGCCGCATTGACTTGCCGGGTACAGCACAGAAGCTTTCATTTATACAGAATACGGGTGTCTTTTCACTGAGTGTGTTTATGAAAGTGAATAATGTAGATGCTAACTCGTACATGCTGGGCAGTGTAAACACCAGTGTCTCGAAAGGCTTTACTTTGACGTTTGGTAATCTGGGCTCACCTCGGCAAGTAGGATTCAGTATTTTTAGAGGGGTATCTGGAAGCAGTGTTTATCCGAAGAGCGCGACCAACAGTATCAATGATACCAATTGGCACCATGTGGCAGTAGTGGGCGATGGCACCACTGTGAAGATGTATGTAGATGGTGTGCAGAGTGGGGCAGCGGTTACGTTTACCGGTACCACAGGCGACAGCTCGTTTGATTTATTATTAGGAGGCACACGTACGAGCACGGGAGCATTTTCCAATGGCTTCTCAGGCGGACTGGACGGACTGCTGGTGTTTGACCGCACCCTCACCGATGAAGAAGTAGCCGCACTGGCCACGGGTAAACCCACCGAAGACATAGACGCAGAGACCCTCAGCCAAAAATACCGATACGGGTATCAAGGGAAGTATGCGGAGCGGGATGAGGAGACGGGATGGAATCATTTTGAGTTACGAGAGTATGATCCGGTGATTGGGAGGTGGTTACAATATGATCCCAAAGGACAGTTTTATTCTCCTTATGTTGGAATGGGAAATGATCCAATAAATGGAGTTGATCCAGATGGAGGCTCAAAAGTCTCTGCTTGGATTGGTAAAAATTTACCTGGTTTAATAGCAGCCCCGTTGGCAGGTATGGTAGATTTTGCTGAGGGAATTGGCATTGGCATAGGTGGATTGTTCAGTTTAAATGGAAACATGATTGGAAAAGGTTTTGGAGGAGCAGGGTTGGGTCTATTGAGGAGTTTTGGATTAAAGGAAGCTCTTACGGAGAAATGGGTTAGTGGTACGACAGGAGGCTTTCTTCCAAAAAGTTTGAAAGATGAATTGGATGACGCTGGGAATATGGCACCGGGAGATGCAGGAAAAAATGGAATGCATGCATGGCATGCGGGTACTAATGCTGCACTTACACATAGATTAGGTCCAGTCGGTGCAATATTTGTTTTTGTTGGTGGATTATTTCATGAAAGTCCATTGGACTGGGGTTCATTTAAAGCTGAACAAAATTTTCAGGGAACTATTAACCATATCCTTGATTCTAGCACAGACATTATAGCCAATGCATTTGGTATGGGCATGGGATTTCTGTTACCAAAGAAGGTAGCACTAAATGTAAGCGTGAAGTTGGGAAATCAAATTCCTGGCCCAGGCGATCCAGATCCTGCATTTGGTGGTAATGGTAAATATAAAATGTGGCATCCTTGGAAGGCATGGGGACAGTACCCAAAATTTTAAACTTGATTAAAATAATACTTAGCGGAAATGAATTCTATCAAGACTCGTTTAGCAATTTTTGTAGTAATAGGCTTAATTGCTAGTTGTGCATCTCTTCCAAAGCCAGGCACATCTTTGGATGATATTGAATTTTCCATTTTTCCACATATTGTGAAAAGGGATGGCAAATATTTTCTTCAGTATCAAATTAGCTTAACAGAGAACGGAAAACCTCATTTAGTAAGAATTGTTTATAGTGATATTATTGAAGGCAAAGCATATTACTTTTTTAGCGCACCGATAAGTCATTTTGAAAAAGGACAAATAATAGAGCGTTCTCTCGAAATAGATGGGTTAACTGATTTTGCTAAACGAGGAGATGTTTACTGGCTCAATAAGGATAAAACTGAAATAAAGTTGAAGATTGAATAGAGTGGTAATGGTAATGTACTCAGCTCTCGTTAGTCTGCATTGCTTTCATGAGTTTGCAACCCCAACTGGCGCAAGTCTTCTGCTCGGAAGCGTCATAGACTTGTGCCACCTACACTAGCGGGGATGTTGTGAGTTGGGAAGAACAGTGGGTCGTGCGGAGAAAAAGAAAGCCTAATCGAGAAAGTCGGTTGGGCTTTTTTTATTGAGCGAGAGCTTTGGTGAGCGAGTCCTTCATTTTCTTTTTGGAGAACAGGCCATCGATGATTTTAAAGAGCGAGGTTTTTTCATCTTCATCAAGTTGGTCAATGAGAGTGATTTTTTCCATGAGTGATTTATCGTAGGAGTTCACATCTTTTAGCAAGTCGTTAGCAAAGAGTTCAGAAAGCTGAATGCCTAAAGCCTTGGCCACTTTTGCCAATGTAGAAACCGAAGGATCGGTTTTATCTTTTTCGAGCTTGGAATATTGACTCTGATCCATTTTGATCATGTTGGCTATTTCCTTTTGTGATAAACCACGGGCTTCTCTAATCTTCTTGATACGTTCTCCGATCTCCATATTAAAGTTCTTTTAAGTCCATAAAGCTACCGAAAATGAGTGTTTAGGTCAAAATGCTCGAAAATTAATAGGAATTATAAATCCATTGCAATAAGTTTGGGAATAGATTTTTAGTTCCAAACATTTATGGAGATATCCGAAATCAAAGTTAGCCTTACGATAGCCCAAGTCCTGGACCATTATGGATTGAAGGCTGATAAGAACCACCGCCTATGCTGCCCCTTCCATCCAGACAAGACCCCACACTAGCGCGGAGTGTGTCGTGAAAGAAACAAGACAGGCGGTCGCGTTTCTATGCTGTACAAAAGATGATAGTAGGCCTATCACAGTCGGTGTGTAAGCACGGGCTGTAAACCACCTCTCGGTGCTGATTTGGTAACGAATCG
>JACPVX010000014.1 GCA_016191555.1 Bacteroidota bacterium | reverse complement strand
TGTCAAAGACCTTGAGGTGACTTTGGCGGCGGGGTCCACCTCTTCCCATTCCGAACAGAGAAGTTAAGCCCGCCAGCGCCGATGGTACTAGGTTAAAACCCGGGAGAGTAGGTCGTTGCCTTTTTTCATTTTAATACCCAATCAAAAAGCCCCCAACAGGGCTTTTTGTGTTTTTAAACATATCGGGGAAAAATCACATCGTATCAAAAAAACTAACAAAGCCCTAAATGGGCTTTTGTTGTTTTAAGCTTTTTCCATAACTCGCTCATAGCACCTTATAATCTCTGATCTGCTGATCTCGGCTCGTCATGCCCCTTCATTCTTTAAATCGTCAGAAATTTTATAATCCGCTTTGTAACCTTTGAATCTTTATTTGGTAACTAACTCGGAAATTAAAACATAGGTGTTGCTAACAGACGAACAAATTATGGAAGCCGTGAAAAATGGAGACCTGGGTAAGGCTTCTGTTTTGTTCGATCGTTATCATTCCCGAATATTTAATTTCCTGGCCCGGCTCTGTATGGATAGAGATTTGGCAGATGACTTAGCTCAAAATGTTTTCTTACGACTGATCAGATACCGCAGTAGCTACCGGGAAGGAAATCGGTTTATGCCATGGATTTACCAAATGGCAAGAAACACTTTTGCTGATCATTATCGAATGAACAAGAATCAGATGAATTGCCATGTAGATGTAGACAAAGTCGCCAACAACTTTACTGAAACCAGTGAAACGATGGAGCAAGACGAGCGCGAAACGTTGCTTCATCAATCGATGGCTAAGTTGAATGAAGAAGATCGTGAGTTGCTAGTGCTCACGCGTTTTCAACACTTGAAGTATGAACAGGTGGCATTGATCTTAGATACAACTGTGGCGAACATAAAAGTGAAAGTGCATCGTGCGATAGGTAAACTTCGCGAACATTATTTTGAACTTGAAAAGCAAAGTTGATATGGAACATAAAATCTTGGAGAGTCTGTTAATCGATTACATTGACGGTCGGTTGGATTCAGCGGAAGCTGCAAAGGTTGATCAACTATTGAAAGAAGATTCACATGCTCTTCAATTATTCAATCAATTGAAAGAAGTCATCAATCAAATGAAGCAGGCTAATGACTTGGCGCCTACTTCTGAGTCGAGGCAAAAATTTCTAGTGGCTCTTGAAAATGAAGTGCAACTAGAATCTAGAAAAGATGCGAAACATGTTTTCTTTTCGCCTTATACCCTAAAAATAGCTGCCGGGTTTATCATGCTCATGGCTATAGCTGGGATTGGTTATTGGTTGAATAAAACCAATGAGCAACAGAAACAAATCGCCCGATTGCAGGAACAAATGGATTCTACCAAAAACGTAATGATGGCGATGATTGTCAATCCACAATCGGCAAGCCAACGAATGCAAGGAGTAGCTGTATCGTATCAAATAAAAAAAGCAGATGATGAAATTGTTAACGCTTTGTTTGATGCGATGTACAATGACCCGAGCACGAATGTGCGATTGGCTGCATTAGAAGCATTGGCGAAATTCAGTAATCAACCAAATGTAAAAGACGGACTGATTAAATCGTTGTCAAAACAAAAAGACCCCATGGTTCAGATTAGTTTGATCCAATTATTGGTGGACATGAAAGAAAAAGCGGTCATCAATGAGCTGGAGCGAATCAGCAGAGATAAGGAAGTATTGAAGGCAGTGAAAGACGAGGCGTATGCCGGCATCTTACGCCTTTCTTAACGGAGATAATAAATCATTCAAAAATCAAACTAGAAACAAAATGAAAAAGGTATTGATGGTAATTGGAATTTTAGTTGCAGCCATTTGTGTTGCAACAGCGCAGGAATTTAAAGTGGCAAAAAATTCCGGGCGACTGGAAATCCACTTGGGCAAAGCAACGATTGAAGGATATAATGGAAATGAAATCGTCTTTACTTCTCTGGATAAAGATCGTGATGAAGATGAAGACAATCGCTCGAAAGGTTTACGCGCGATTAACAGCATGGGATTAGATGATAATACGGGACTGGGGATACATGTCACTGATAAGGGCAATGTTGTAGAGGTGTATCAACTTAAGAAAATGAATTCACCCGAAATCAAAATTCTTGTGCCAAAAGGAATGATTATTTCATACGAGCATTCTTCACAATATGGTGATGATGTGAAATTCAAAAACCTTGATAATGAAATAGAGATTTCTACACACTATAACAGCGTAGAATTAGAAAATATCACAGGACCAGTTACCGCGAAGGTAATCTATGGACACATTGAAGCAAACTTTAGCCAAAACGTAAAGGGCCCCCTTTCGCTGATTTCGATTTATGGATATGTAGACGTTACACTTCCAATAACTACGAAAGCAAATCTGAAGTTGGTTACTTCTTATGGAGAAATATTTGTTGCGCCAGAGTACAAGATCGAAATCGACAAGGAAGGAACCATGGTGCGCTACAGCGACAAGGTGAGCGGCAAAATCAATGGTGGTGGAATGGAGATTGACATTCGTTCCGACTACGGAAAAGTTTATCTCCGCAAAAAATGAGAGTGTTTATTGGTTTTCTGTTGCTTGGCCTAGGGCTAAGCGGATATGCACAAACGGCAATTAACAAAATCATTCCTGTTCAAGCAGGTCAAAAAGTACAACTCGATTTTGATTATCCGGAATTGATTAAAGTGACAACATGGGATCGCAACGAGATATCGATTCAAGGCAGTGTGAATATTAATGGCGGTGAAAACGATGATGCATTTCAACTGACCTCTTCCCTGTCGGGAAGTACATGGCGCATCGAATCAGAGATTCGCAATTTGAAGAACTTGCCACACCGAATAACTGTAATGCAAAACGGAAAGAAAATGGTGTTTAAAAATAAAGCAGCATTAAAAGCATACGATCCGGATAACTACAACAACTATAAATTTTATTCGGATGGCGTGGATATGGATATTGTGTTAGAGATTAAGATACCCAGAAACATGGTGACTGACTTACGATCTGTTTATGGAATTGTGGAAGTGAAGAATTTCGAAGGCGCACTAGATGTAGAAGCTACTTACGGAGCAGTGGACGCTACATTGAATGAGGCAACCACCGGGCAATTGAAAGCAGAAACCAACTATGGGCAGATTTACACGAATCTTGCTCTGAAGATTTCAAAAGGTGAAGAAGAAGATTTTCATACACTGATTTCAGCAAAGCTTGGCAATGGACCAGATTATAGTTTCGAATCTAAATATGGAAATGTCTACTTGCGCAAGAATAATTAGTGATTGTGTAAGAAGATTTTAAAGCAGCACCCTATAAACGGGGTGCTGTTTTATTTTAGTTGCTTGTGAAAATATAATTGATGTTCCGGAAGAAGATCGGGATAGGCAATTTTTACCAAATCTTTTAGAATTAAATCGGGACGCAAGTAGCCTAGTTCTAAAAATTCGCTGCCTCCTTTGGCGCCTGTGCGTGCATTATAGGAATATACTTGGTGTTTTTCGAATGGCTTAAATAGCGAATATCTTTTTTCGGTGGCGCCTAACTCATCAAGTGAGGCGAATGAACTCACACCAATCCATAGATCAGCTTCTTTCGCTTTCACATAAACTGATTCAAAGCTTAATTGCAAAAAGCCATTAGTAGAATCTTGCGCCCATAAGTAATTACAGCCAGCATCTTCTAAAAGTTTGGCAGCGTAATTTTTTCCTCCTGGAAGAAACCATGCATCACCATAGAGAATACCACTTAAAACAGATGGTTTGGTTGTAATATTTTTTGTCAGTTGCTGAGTAGCTGTGTATTCTTTTTCAATTTCTTGAAAGACGGAGTCGGCCAATTTTTCTTTGTTGAAGAACAGTGCCATGAATTTGATCCACTCAGCACGGCCCAATGGATGTTTCTCTAAATATTCTGCATTGATGATAACCGGTATGCCGGCTTCTTGAATCTTTTTTAGTTGACCTAAATCTTTGGTCATTGTATAGCCCATGACAACTGATGGCTTTAATGAAAAAACTAATTCCACATTCATGCCTTTGTCTATACCCAGTTCTTTGACTAAACCAGCATCAATGCGCTCGCGCATTTTGGTTGAGCTGATGTAATCGGTGGTGGGGAAGCCAATGAGCTTGTCGGTTTCGTTGATGTAGTCGAGCAGAGGAATGTGTGTGGTGGATGTACAAACAATATTATCAATGGGTGTGAAGATGATGGTAGCGTTGGTTGGATTTGCAGGCACGGGCTCGCCTTTGGGAACTAATAAATATTGGTAGCCTGATGTTGCGTTTTGATAAGGTTGAATGATTTCAATGAGTTTGGCATTGCCGACATTGGAAACTTTGAACCCTGTTGCATATTTGATATGATCGCTTTGTTGAGTTTGTTTTTTATCAGGTGAACTACTGCAAGAGATAAGTAATGACGAAATGAATAATATGATAAATGATGTAGATGAAGCGGCCAGGGATAGTAGCGAAAATTCCGCGCCTCGCGGGATTGAAGCGGATAGCCCGGTGCCATTCCCGCCTTTTTGCGGGAATGGCAGGCCGAAAGATAAAACAGAAGTGTGTGTTGTTAATTGCTTTGTTATCATGGTTGCAAGTTTGGAAAATTAATTATGTTTGCAACCGTATTACGGTCTCCGATTTTTATCGGAGTTAAAAGGGAACCCCGTGTGAACCGGGGGCTGTTCCCGCAACTGTAATCCACGTGAATACACTAACTATCTGAGCCACTGTGCAGACGATACTGTCAGCATGGGAAGGCGTTAGTGAATGTGGAGAGCCAGGAGACCTGCCGAAATGCGATAGTAATAAGTGCTTCGGGTAAAAGCGACTTTGATTCTTATGCTATTTGCTTGGCAGACTTTTCTGTTGGGTGAACAGTATCCGTTTCATTTCAGCCTTTTACTCTTTTTTCAAAACCTTAAACTTTTTCAAAAATGAAAAAAGAGAGAAAAGTCTGGGCAATCACTTTAATTGTCCTTTGGTGGCTCGCACCAAGTAAAACAAATGCGCAGCAACAAGATTCAACACGTACACTTGAAGAAGTGGTGGTAACGGGCACACGATTTGATTTGCCCATCGAAAAATCAGGGAAATTTATTTTGCGATTGAATGAGCAACAACTGCGCGAGCAGTCGGGGCGAAGTTTTTCGGACTTACTGAACTCGCTGGCGGGAATTCAATTAGATGGAAATTTCGGTACACCCGGATCGAACTTGAGTTATTATGTTCGCGGTGCACGCAACCGACAGACGTTGGTGGTTGTAGATGGTGTGCCGATGAATGACCCGAGTGGCATTGATGCTTTTTATGATCTGCGCTATATGGCGATTGATCAGGTGCGAAGTATAGAGGTATTGCAAGGGGGACTGAGCACATTGTATGGTTCGGGAGCTGCAGCTTCGGTGATCAATGTGCAATTGAAAGAGCCTGAGAAAGACGGAGTGCATGGCAGCGTTCACTTGAATGGAGGAAGTTGGAACAGCTTTGGGAGAGACATTGGTTTGAATGCAAGAGAAGGTAAGTTTTCGTTTCTTTTATTTTCAAATCAATTTGCGACTGATGGATTTTCTTCTGCTTTAGATAAAAGCGGCACTGCTAACTTTGACAAAGATGGCTTTGAACGAAGAAATGAATTTATAAAAGTAGGATATGCAGTCAACGCGCGATTGACGCTTGATTTTTTTGGTGGAAGAGATTGGTTTGACGCGAAGTATGATGATGGTCCATTTAAAGACGCGGCTAATAGTCAGGTTCAAACGCAGACGCGATTTGGTTTGAAAGGAAACTATCGGTACTCGAAAGGAAGTTTGCAGTGGGTGGCGCAGCAAGTAGCAAACACGCGTGAGTTTAAGAGTTCGTATCCGTCTATTTACGAAGGAAAGAATTTGTTTGCAGAATTAATCCATACGCAACAACTAGGAGCGACAGCCAAGCTATTGAGTGGTGTGAGTTTTCAGCAACTAAATTTTGAACAGAAGAATGCAAATAACGCTGATACGACTCAATTTACGATTGTAGATCCTTATACTTCGTTACTCGTGGACTTTGCGAGTGGATTTCAAGTGCATGCGGGCGTGCGGTTGAATACCCACAGTGTATATGGGAGCAAATTGTTATATAATTTAAATCCATCTTGGACGGGTGAGCTAACTGAAAACAGTAAATTGAAATTGTTTGCCAGTGTTTCTTCATCATTTATCACACCTAGTTTGTATCAATTGTATTCGCCTTACGGGAATAAGAAATTAAAACCGGAAGAGTATATCAATTATGAGTACGGGGTTTCTTTCACGCACAAGGCGCTGGTTGTAAATGCTGTTAATTTTTATCGTGATGAATCAAATACGATTGGATTCATTTCACGCTATGAGAATTTATCAACCACGCGTAGGGTCAGTGGTGTAACGGTAGATGCCGTATATCCGATTAATCAGTTGGTAAGTGTAAGAGCAGATTATACCTTTCAATCGACTGACAATCAGAAATCGTTTTATCGGATTCCACAAGAGAAGTTGGGTGGTAGTGTAACTCTTTATCCAATTCAGGGGTTGACGATGACCGTAAATTATTTACATACCGGTGATAGAACCGATTTGTATTATGATGAAAACTTTAATGCGAATGAAATTGCTTTGCGTGCTTATGATTTGGTGAACATTCATCTGGCAAAAGAGTGGCAGGAGAAGAAATGGATGATCTATGGATTAGTGAATAATTTAATGGATGAACAGTTTGTAGGTGTTTATGGTTTTACTACACAAGGGCGAAACTTTACTATGGGTGCGCGCTATCGATTTTAATGATGCGCGAGTTAAAAGATAATCTGTTTGTGTGCAGTTGGAGTGGGGGCAAAGACAGTTGCTATGCGCTGATGAAAGCGAAGCAAATGGGCTTAACCCCCACTGTGCTGCTCAATGTATTGAATGAACACGGTGAGATCAGCCGAAGTCATGGAATACCCAAAGTGGTTTTGGAAAAGCAAGCAGAAATGTTGGGCTTGCCTTTATATGCTGTGCCCGCCAGTTGGGATACATACGAGACTACTTTTGTAGAAAGTTTGCAATCGCTAAAGCAAAAATATCAACTGACACACGGAGTATTTGGTGATATTGATTTAGACGCACATCGCGAGTGGGAAGAGAAAGTGTGCGCGAATGCAAAACTTGAGGCCGTGTTGCCACTTTGGAAGAGAGAACGGAAAGAGTTGGTGCTAGAAATGCTGGCGCAGGGCATTGAGACGTATATAGTGTCATGCAATGAACAGATGGGTAAATCTTTTTTAGGAAACCAGCTGACGCCCGATTTGATTTTGCAATTAGAGGAATTAGGAGTTGATCCTTGCGGTGAAAATGGTGAGTTTCATACGTTGGTTGTCAATATGCCGTTGTTTGCGGAAAGAATGCGCGTACGTTTTGCGGACCCTGTATTGCACGCAAACTATTGGTTTGCTGCGCCTTCATTAAATTTTGGAATTCTTTAACAGAGCATTTGTGGAAGAGAAGAAAAAAAAGGAAGAGCCGGATTACTATTTCGAGAATGGGCTACTGGTTTTTACGGAAGCCTTTCATCGTAAGAGAGGTTATTGCTGTGGAAACAACTGCCGCCATTGTCCGTATGGGCATGAGAAGGTACCGGATTCCAAAAAGAATAAATCTACCCTTTAAAGCGACTCAAAATTTCTTCCATCAGTTGGCGGCTGGCATAAGGGGGCGTTATTTTCTTTTCAGCGATCGCACTTTCAAGTTGGAGTTTCTTTTCCTGAATGGCTGGATTAGAAAGTAGAAACGAGAGCGCTTGATTCTGAATAGTTTCATAAAACCAAGCAGCATCTTGTTTTTTTCGTTGTTCATTAAGCCATCCATTTTGTAGTGCATGCACCTGAAACGAAGTAATCATTTTCCACACTTCATCAATACTTTCTTTTTGAAGGGCCGAGGCTGTCAACACTTGAGGCGACCAGCCTGAATCAGGAAGTTGAAACAAATGAAGTGCATGAAGAAAATGAGCTTGCGCTTCTGTGGCTCTCTTTTTATTATCACCATCGGCTTTGGTAATCACCACACCATCGGCCATTTCCATAATTCCTTTTTTGATTCCTTGCAATTCATCGCCACTTCCGGCCAACATCAAGAGTAAAAAGAAATCAACCATCCCCCGCACCATGGTTTCCGATTGACCCACACCCACAGTCTCCACCAAAATAATATCAAAGCCGGCTGCTTCACATAATAAGATGGCTTCGCGCGTTTTATGGGCAACTCCTCCTAATGCATTTCGTGAAGCCGTAGGTCGAATGAAGGCAAGTGGATCTTTGGCTAATTCTTCCATCCGTGTTTTGTCGCCTAAAATACTTCCTTGGCTTACGGTGCTACTTGGATCGATGGCCAGTACAGCTACGCGCTTGTTTTGTTGCGTCAGAAATTTCCCGAAAGTTTCAATAAAGGTGCTTTTACCAACACCGGGAGAACCTGTAATACCAATACGGATAGATTTCCCGGTATGAGCGAGAATGGATTCGATGAGCACTTCGGCTAGTTGTTCATCGGATGAAAGCTTACTTTCTACCAGCGTAATGGCTTTCGCCAAAATGATTTTGTCGTGATGAGCAAGGCCGTATTGATACTCCTCTAATTTCAGTCGGTCGCGACTTATCTTTTTCACCGGTGTGACTTCGTGTTTAAATATTTCTAAATTTACTTAGTTAAACTAAACCCCTTTGAATTGACCGAAAAATACTTTGCCTGAAAAAGTATCAAAGGTCAATTCTAAACCTAAACCTACCCTAAATCAATGAAAAAGTTTCTGGTACAATGTGTTAGTGTCACGGCATTTGTTTTCATCATGATGGTTGTTGCTGATAAGTTAACAGATTTTAAAGCTTTTAGTGCTTTTGATACCATCTCGCAAGCGCTGGCAGATACCGAGTTAACAGATTACGCATTTAATTCAATCCGACCGGATCCAAAGGTTGATGAAAGAATTGTTCTCGTCAATTTTGGAACCCTCAGCAGAGGAGACATAGCACGACAGATTCAAATCATTAGCCAGTTTAAACCCAGGGTGATTGGAGTCGATGCACTTTTTAATTGCGAGGGTGGATTATACGATTCGATCAATTGCCCGCAACTACTCGATACGCTCGGTAACTTAATGTTGAGCGATGCGATTCGCGAAGCTGGTAATGTGGTGCTGGGTGAAAAATTAATGCAGACTGATTCGCTTGCGATGATTGATTCGAACGAAGCAGATTCGCTTGAAACGCCCGATCCAAATTTCAAAAGCCATGCTCGTTTGGGCTTTGTTTCATTACCTACCGATGCTACACATCAAGAGGATGTTAAGATTTGTCGCACGCTTTATCCGCAGAGAACCATTAATGGAAAACGCGAAGTAGCATTCTCTGTCAGAATTGCCATGAGTTTTGATTCGCTGAAGGCCGAAAAATTCTTAGCCCGAAATAATGAAGAAGAGATCATCAACTTTAGAGGTAACATTGAAGTTCGACAGCTTCGATTAAAGAGCCTGAAAAATGACGAAACCGCTTCGACTAATTTTGGAACGATGTTTTTTGTGGTAGATGTGGAAGATGTGTTATCGGGCAATGTTTCAGAAGATTTGTTTAAAGATAAAATTGTGATTCTTGGCTATTTGGGAGATTACGTAGGGGATCCGGCATGGGAAGACAAATTTTTTACACCCATGAATAGCAAATTTGGCGGCAGAGCCAACCCGGATATGTTCGGTCCCGTTGTTCACGCCAATGCGGTTGCCATGATTTTGAATGAAGATTATGTGGATGAACTGGCCGATTGGGTAAAGGTGGCCATCGCCATTATTGTTTGTTTTTTGACTGTAGCCCTTTTCATTGTGATCGATGAAAGAATGCCAATTTGGTACGATGCTCTATCAGTGGTCATCCAGATTCTACAAATCGTCATTATTATGTTCATCATCCTTATTTTGTTTGCCAACTTCAGCATCAAATTAGATCTATCGCTTACGCTGATTGCCACCGCGTTAGTAGGGCCATGTTATGATATCTTGAAATCTATCCAAAACGAGATCAGTCATCGGCTTACTAAAAGGAGACAGAAGGTATAAATCAAAAAAATAGCCGCATTTTTTGGCACGATTTTTTAGTATTTTAGTATCGAAAATCAATAAACAAACATGAAAAAGAGTAGAATTTTAGTTGTAGTAGGCATTTTTCTATCAGGCATAGCGGCCGGTCAAGCTGATTATGCTTTCAAAGTTCTCGCTAACAAGGGCTCCAATCAAGTGAAATCAGGAGATGCTTGGCAAGCGGTGAAAACGGGAGATCGCCTCAAGTCGACAGATGAAATAAAGGTGGCTGAAAACTCGTATGTAGCATTGGTTCACTCAAAGGGTAAACCCATTGAATTGAAAGAAGCTAAAACGTACAAGATTTCAGATTTAGAAGCTCGTGTAAATACGACTTCCAGTGTGGTGAACAAGTATACAGACTTCATTTTGAGCAGCAATTCAGCGGAAGCAAAAAAGAATCGCTTGAGCGCTACGGGAGCTGTGCATAGAGACTTAGGCGAAGACATTAAAGTCTTTTTGCCTGAAAATCAATATGCGGAAATCTACAATAACAATGTAATTATCAATTGGGAATCATTGAAAGGTGGTGGCCCGTATGTGGTGACTGTCAAAAACATGTTTGAAGAGGAGTTGATGAAAATGGAGACTCCTGAAACAATGGTTCAAATTGACAGAAGCAACTCAAAATTGATCAATGAAGATGCTTTGTTAGTAGAAGTACGGTCGAAGGCTGATTTTAAAAGCAAATCAGGTCAGCATTTGATTAAGAAATTATCCATCGCGCGCCAGGATGCAGTGGCTAAATTGTTGGGCGAATTTGGATCAGAGATGAAAGAAGAAACCGCTCTTAACAAATTCATCTTAGCCGGATTCTACGAAGAGAACAAATTATTCATTGATGCCATTACAGCCTATGAAGAAGCTATTAAATTAGCACCCGATGTGCCAACCTATAAAGAGGCATACGAAGAATTCTTGTTGAGAAACAAGTTGAAAGTTCAGAAATAAGATCACTAAACACCCTTAAAAAAGCTGCCTCCGTGCAGCTTTTTTTATTACCTTATCTTCAAATCCAAACAGATGACTTCCAGAAGAAAATTCTTACTTGCGGCCCCCGCCTTGGCACTAGCCAGCTCTGTACCTGCATTGGCAGGTGCTAACGAAAAACAGTTGGTTCACCATGTCTATTTTTGGTTGAAAAATGCTTCTTCCAAAGATGATTTGAATAAACTGATAGAAGGCATTTCCAGTTTGCGCCCCATCCCAACTGTTCGACAGTTTCGAATTGGTGTGCCAGCGGCTACCACCAAGCGAGATGTGATTGATGACAGCTATGCGGTTTCTCTTTTTACCGTATTTGATGATATCAAAGGCCATGACGTGTATCAGGAACACCCAATTCACCTGAAATTCATCGAGAAATACAGCTACTTATGGAATAAAGTGACTGTCTACGATTCGATGGATATCTAGCCAAAGACTCCTTTTAGTCCCGGCAAGCGATTAGAAACGAAGAAATTCGTTGTATTTCGTCATTTTCATTCAAAATTGAATCTAAAAGTATCAACGGAATATCTCTGAGATATTCCCGAGTATCTCAAAGTATCATCGATGACTGAAAAAGTATTAAAAGAATATCTCCGAGATATTCCTGAATATCTCAAAGTATCATCCTTGATTGAAAAAGAGTCAAAAGAGTATCTCTGAGATATTCCTGAATCTCTAAAAGTATCATCCTTGATTGAAAAAGAGTTAAAAGAGTATCTCTGAGATATTCCTGAATCTCTCAAAGTATCATCGCTGAAGAAAATATCTTCGCCTTTGACTCTCAAAGTATCAACGGTAGGTCTAAATCACTCAATCGAGGCTCAAAAGGCTTCATCCGTAGATAGCTGAATCGTTTCGGAAAATCTTGTAGCGGGTCGGTTCAACAAACGGTGACTTCTGCTCTCCAATTGGGAGTATTTGGTGAATGCGGCCACTCCTATCCCGCTTGACGGGAACAGGCGTTTGAGCTCTTTTTATCAAAAAACATCTCTCCATCGATGGAAATAAAAAGAGGCAGCCTCGAATTTGAGACTGCCTCTTCTGATTTTTATTAATAAACTCCCTTACAAATTTGGTTGAGGTGTCGTTCTTAAGTAAGGCTTCACACGGGTATATCCTTTCGGGAATTTGGCGGCAATATCTTCGTCTTTTACGGCTGCGGTGATGATTACGTCTTCGCCATTTTTCCAATTAGCAGGTGTCGCCACACTATAACCGGCTGTTAATTGCAAGCTGTCGATGACACGAATCAACTCATCAAAATTACGACCGGTGGAAGCGGGGTACGTAATGGTAAGCTTCACCTTTTTGTCGGCACCGATTACAAACACAGAGCGAACCGTAAATTTGTCGCTGGCTTGCGGATGCACCATATCATACAGGTTGGCAACTTCAAACTTAGGATCGGCAATAATGGGGAAATTGACAACGGTATGTTGCGTTTCGTTGATGTCTCCAATCCATTTTTTGTGCGATTCCACATCATCGACACTTAATGCCACTACTTTCACATTACGTTTATCAAATTCGGCTCTGAGTTTAGCAACGGCACCGAGTTCGGTGGTACAAACCGGAGTGAAATCGGCTGGATGCGAAAATAAAATACCCCAGCTGTTGCCGAGCCATTCGTGAAATTTAATAGTGCCTTCGCTGGTTTCTGCTTGAAAGTCAGGAGCGATGTCGCCTAGTCGTACTGCCATATAGAGTTAGTTTTAAATTTATTCTCCAAAACTACTAAAACTCTACTTATTAAGTAGACTAAAAAGATAAAAAAAACGAAAGCCGACTAGCGGACTTTCAGCGATTTCTCGCGTTTTACAATTTTAGCGAGAGTGGAGCCGCCCAGAATTTTCAGGGTTTCATCGCGCACTTGAATGAGGCTGTTGCGAATACCACAGGTTTTTTCGTTTCGGCATTCATCGCAGCGTTCATAATAGTTGAGTGAAACGCAAGGCAATAATGCTATCGGCCCGTCAATCAGGCGCATCACTTGCATGAGGTTTACTTCCGCGGGGTCTTTTATTAAATAATAGCCTCCGCCTTTACCTTTCTTGCTTTCCAGAATTTTGGCGTGGCGTAATTCTAACAGAATAGCCTCCAAGAATTTTTTAGGAATATGTTGATCATCCGAAATATCCTGAATTTGAACAGGACCTTTTTCATGACGCTCGGCCAGATAAACCAAAGCGTGGATGGCGTATTTACACTTTTTAGATAGCATTCGTAGGCGTTAAGTTAAACCCAAGTTATGCATTATGAAACTTTTTAAGAATAACTTTACTTTTACTGATGAAAATTGCCGAGATAGCTCAGCTGGTAGAGCAACGGTTTCGTAAACCGTAGGTCGTGGGTTCAAGTCCCATTCTCGGCTCGAAGTTTTCGGATATTAATTTGTGCATCTTTTTAAGCAAGCACACATTGCGGGCATTGTTTTCTACTTTTGCGGAAAGAATTTAGAAAATGATTGTTTCAAAGCCACGCTTCAGCACCCTTTCCTCGTTTGCCTTATTTTTAATCATCACGCTGATCGTGATTGGCATGAATGTGTATACCATTTTAAAATCTCCGGCACCGGCATGGTATAACTACGGAGTGGTGGCGTTGCTGATTCCGATCGGTGCGTTTGTGTTGTATAAAATATTTATTCGCTACCAGGTGGTGCGGCTGGGCAATAATCAGATTGAGGTACAATTTCCGGTGCTTCGCAGAGTTGGCAAATACAATCTGGATCAGGTGGAGTTCTGGTTTGAAAATCAGGTAAAGACAGGCAAAAACTCTGTTTATAAAGAGTTGGTGATCAAATTTTCAGATAACAAGAAGGTAACATTAAGCCCCAAGGAATCAACCGAATATGAACGGGTGGTTCAGTACCTGAAGCAGAAGCTAGTCAAAAAGAAAATTGCAATTAAATAAGGGCATTGGGAATGATTTAAAATACAATTACTTTTGCCCTCCCTCAAACTCAAAAGAGAGTTTTTTTATATGCCCAGGTGGTGAAATTGGTAGACACGCTACTTTGAGGGGGTAGTGCCGCAAGGTGTGCTGGTTCGAATCCAGTTCTGGGCACCAATTCAGTTAATGGTTATTCGTTATCAGTCAATAGTTATCCATGATTGGAAAATTAATGACCCGAACAACGGTTAACGAATAACTGATAACTCCTCAAAGGCCGAAGTGGTGAAACTGGTAGACACGCACGTTTCAGAGGCGTGTGGCGCAAGCTGTGCGGGTTCAAGTCCCGCCTTCGGCACTTTTCTCATTCAATTAGTCTGGGTTTCCTATCATTGCCAGATCGTATTATAGTTGATAGATTTGTCTGTAAGTCTTTCTTTTTTACTGAAATCATCGGTATGCACAAAACATCTATAATCAAGAATCTAAAAATTGGCTTTATCTTCTTGTTTTTTACCATCGGCAGCGTGTCACATGCGCAAGTTGCGATTGGTACCAGTGGCACACCCACGCCCGATCCGGCAGCTGTTTTGTTGCTGGTGGGTAATGGCAGTCAGGGTTTAATCATCCCTACTGTGACTACACTAGGCGCCTTTGGCAAGGCGGGTATGGTGGTTTATAACTCAAGCACCAAGTTTGTTTATTATCATGATGGCGCAGCGTGGAACCAGGTGGGCGGTGCATCTGCCGGAGGGCAGGGAATTACTATTTCCGGCAATACCGTGCAACTGAATGCAACCCCCGGTGCTACGTTTGGATTATCAAATACGGCACCAACCGGCAAAGGCCAGTTATTAGTTTGGGATGGCACTAAATGGGATGCCACTACAGCACCGACTATCTCCGGCCAGTCTTTAACGTGGGACAATACCAATGGCAGATGGATATTAGGTACTTCATCACTCACTACTTTAAGTGGCGATGTTACCGGCCCTACCTCGGCTACAGCCATTGCTCCTTCATCGGGCAACAATATTGTTTCAGCCATCAACAATGCAGCCACTACTTCCAAAATAGCACCTGCGCAACTTACACCCGGCACTAATAACCAAGTGTTAACCACCAGCGCAGGTATTGCTACTTGGACAAGCTTAAGCACGCTGCCTGCACTTTCTGCCAATCAATTATTATCAAATAATGGTAGCAATACAGGCATTACCGTAGCAGGAGATTTAGGTTTAACCGTTGCCGGAACAACCGGAACATTTACGATCGCAAATAACGCAGTGACTAATACCAAGCTGGCAACAGGTATAGATGCTTCTAAAATTACTACGGGCACCTTGCCCGCGGCACAAGTGCCCGGCTTAGATGCAGCAAAAATCACCACCGGTGTTTTGCCGGTGGGCGTTGGAGGAACCGGAGCCAACAGTTTATCGGGTCTGCTTCTTGGCAATGGTGCGAGTGCGTTTACTGCTATCACCACGGGTTCCAACGGACAAATATTAACCGTCAATGCGGGTGTACCCAGTTGGCAAAATGCCCCGACAGCCTCGGGCGCAGCCGGAGGAGATTTAACCGGAACGTATCCAAATCCCACTTTGGCTCTTGGATCGGTGACTTCCACTAAACTGGCCACCAATGCGGTTGCCACCGCTAACATTGCTGCTAATGCGGTAGATGATTCAAAAATTGCCAATGTGGCTCCATCCAAAATATTACAATCCAGTGCTACGAATGGTCAAATATTAAAATGGAATGGCACCGCCTGGGCTCCGGCAGCAGATAATGTGGGTGGAGGAGGTGCCCCCACACTTAATCCCGGTCAAATTATAGTTGGCGATGGCGTTACTAATTCGGCCGCCACCATTAGTCAGGATGCCGTGCTCAATAGTACCAATGGCAATCTGACGGTTCAAGGTTTGCAAGGAAGACCTATATCAGCATCAGTTCCCGCAACCAATAGTGTTTATCAATATAATGGTACACAATGGACGCCTGTAGTTCTATCAGGAGGAGGTACCGTTACCAACATCACCACCGGCACCGGATTAACGGGCGGCCCGATTACATCCACCGGCAGTATTTCAATTGCTCCCGGTGGCGTATCCGCAACTGAACTAGCTGCCACTGCAGTAACCAACGCAAAGATTGCGTCTAATGCCGTTAACTCTTCGCAAATCATCGATGCCACTATTACCGATGCCGATGTAAGTGGTTCAGCCGCCATCGCAGTGAATAAACTAGCGACTGGTACCAATGGACAAGTGTTAACAGTGATAGGAGGTATCCCTACCTGGCAAACATCCGCAGCATTAACAAATCCCATGACCACCACAGGTGATTTGATTGCGGGTGGCCCTGCAGGTGTACCCGGAAGGTTGGGCATTGGCACAAATGGTCAGGTGTTGACCGTCAATGCAGGAATTCCAAGCTGGCAAAATGCTCCGGCACCATCCGGTGCTGCCGGAGGAGATTTAGCAGGCACTTTTCCCAATCCTACTATTGCTTCCGGAGCGGGCACTAACATTATTACTGCCATCAATGGTGCAGCATCACTCATCAACGGATCGCGAATCAATACTTCGTTTGGTTCACAAAGCATTTCGACCACCGGAACATTAACCGCAGGGGCTATTACAGCAAGTAATCTGGCATCCATCAATGGTGCTACGTATTCGTGGCCCAATGCCAATGCGGCCGGAGTACTGACTAATAACGGATCAGGTAATTTAACCTGGGCTCCGTCTACCGGACTATCGTCAGCACTAACATCCGCCAATATTTTTGTTGGTAATTCCGGTAACATCGCTACCGGTGTTGCCATGAGTGGCGATGCTACCATCACCAACACAGGAGCCGTTACGATAGGCACAGGCGCCATTACTTCAGCCAAAATTTTAGATGCTACGATTGCCAACGCAGACATTAGCGCAGCCGCGGCTATTGCGGGAGGTAAAGTGGTGCCAGCTTTTGGAGCACAGAATATTTCAACAACCGGAACATTAACAACCGGAGCTGCCACCGTTAGTGGTTTGACCATCGGCACGTCAGCATGGCCAGCCAACGCAGCAGGTGTGTTAACCAACAATGGAACGGGCACACTTACATGGGGAAGTTCTTTGACAAACCCAATGACTACTCCAGGCGATATTATTTACGGAGGTGCGGCCGGTGTAGCTACTCGATTAGCTACCGGAACGGGTTTCCTAAAAGGCGGAGCCACACCCACTTATTCTGCAGTAGATATTTCAACGGCCGATGTTACAGGAACATTGCCCATTACTGCCGGAGGTACCGGAGCGATTACAGCAGCAGCCGCCAGAACAAATTTAGGCTTAGGAACATTGGCAACTTTATCAGCAGTGACTACCACAGAAATCACCAACGCTACGATTGTAGATGCCGATGTGAGCGGAACGGCCGCTATTGCGGGAAGTAAAATCAATCCTGCTTTTGGTGCACAAAATATTTCTACTACCGGAACTTTAGGAGCGGGAGCCACTACGGTTTCAGGTTTAACAGTTTCAGGTGCAGCTACTACATTGAATACCGTTGGATATACCTGGCCTGCCACACAAGGCGCAGCCGGAACTGTATTGACGAACAGCGGAACCGGAGCTTTGAGTTGGACAACATCATCCGGACTTTCTTCTACCTTAACTTCAGCCAATATATTTGTAGGAAATGGCAGTAACGTAGCCGCGGGTGTTCCATTGGGTGGTGATGCTACGATTACGAATGCAGGTGTACTCACCATTGCCAATTCTGCCGTTACCAACGTAAAGCTCGCCACTGGAATTGACGCCACTAAAATTACAACAGGTACATTGCCAACTGCACAAGTGCCCAATTTAGATGCAGCAAAAATTACAACAGGTACTTTGCCCATTGCTCGTGGAGGAACAAACTCTATCGCCACCCCAACGAATGGAGCTGTGGCCTTTGGAACTGGGACAGCTTTTAATTTTACTGCCGCAGGAACAAGCGGACAAGTATTACAATCAAACGGAGCCGCAGCCCCTACGTGGGTAACACCAGTAGCATCAGGCGCAGCCGGTGGTGATTTAGCCGGAACATATCCTAACCCAACGATCGGAGGATCGGCAGCAACCGGCAGTAATGTAATTACAGCCATTAACGCAGCTCCAACTTCCATTAATGGCGCAAGAGTCAATCCTGCTTTTGGTGCACAAGCTATTACCACCACCGGGACACTTACTACCGGCTCTACCGGACAGTTTTCTATAAATGCAACGGGAAACATTACAAAAATTAATAATGTCGCTACGTCATTTCCGGCCACACAAGGAGCTGCAAACTCTGTACTGATGAATGACGGTGCCGGTTCACTTTCGTGGACGCTGATTCCTCCAGCGTTTTCTACACTCAACCTCGTTCCGCGAGGCAACGGCACAGGGTTGGTAGCTTCCAATATATTTGACAATGGCACTAATGTAAGTATAGGCACGCAGACACCTGACCCAGCAGCTATTGCTGCTTATAAGTTCTTGGTTTATGGAGCGAATGAATCAATCGGTGTAAACAATACGGAAATTCGAATTGGAGATGTTATCGGAAATTCGTTCGGCAACTATTTCTTAACGGATTTTGAAAATACGCCTCGCTTTTCTTTCATGGGTGCCAATGCGGGATTTGGAACACTTAGTCCTATTCATCCGGTGGATATTTTGACTACAACTAATGATTACGGTCTTAATCATACCGATGGAGTTGCCACGATGAGCACCTATGTTGGAAATGGCGGTGTTTATGGAGGTTCAATTGGAACCCAATCCGACCATCCTTTCTTTATTTATATTGGTAATACAGGTGCAAAGTTTACCATCGATAATAGTCTTAATAATTATAACGTTGGAATCGGGACAACATCACCCTCTCAAAAATTAGATGTAGCCGGAAATATTAATTTGTCTGGCAACATCACATCGGGTGGTAGCATTGCAGCGGGAGGTTCTTTAAGTACAAATAGTTTTTTGTATTTCCCCAGTGCAGGCGGTAGTCAGTATATATTTGGTTTGGCAGCTTATTTTGGAGTCAACAATCACTGGATTCCAAATAATACCAATGTCTTTGATCTGGGAACCACAGGATTTAGATGGAGAACCGTGTACACAAATAACGTAGTAAACGTTTCTGACTTTAGATTAAAGAAAGATATCCAACAATTAAAGTATGGCTTGCCCGAAGTGTTGAGCATGAAGCCCGTTAGCTACATCATGCGTGATGACAAAGAGGGAGAAGTTAAATTGGGATTGATTGCACAAGATGTACTCAAGCTTGTTCCAGAAGTAGTATCCAATGATGGTAGCAAAGACAATTATCTGGGCATGAATTATACAGAGCTTGTTCCCGTGCTTATCAAAGCCATTCAGGATCAACAGAAAATTATAGACGACCTCAAAGCAAAGTTGAACGCAGAAAGCAGATCCAATGCTTCTGAATTAGATCAACTCAAAGCCGAGATCGCCCAAATTAAAAAAATATTAACCATGGAGGCCAAAAAACCATAATCTTCTGATTCTTTCATTGAAAAGCCGACTTGAAGTTTAATTCAGGTCGGCTTTTTAATTCTTATTCAGTTGAAAGCCCCTCATTAGCGGCTCGGTTTCTTATTCATTTCAAATCGTATTATAGGCTAACTTTATTATCTTTAATGTTGGTAAACACTAGTCCCTATGAAATGCCTAAGATTTTCCGTCTTTCAGGTTGCAGTATTGATCTGCCTCATCTACTCTAATCACCCATTATCCGCACAAAATTCGGTTTCCATCGGTTCTGCTACCACCAATGCAAAAGCAGTGCTATGGTTAAATAGCAGTGGAGCTAACCAGGGATTAATCATTCCGATTGTATCGAATAAATCAGCTGTTGCTGCGGGAGCTACCGAAAAAGGCATGGTCGTGTTTGACGACAGCGATAAAAAAGTCTATTATTTCGATGGCATGGCCTGGAATCAGGCTGGCGGAGGAGCAGGAGGCAGTCAGGGGATTACAATAGCTGGCAACACAGTTCAATTAAATTCAACACCGGGGGCCACATTCGGCTTATCAAATACAGCGCCAACCGCCAAAGGTCAACTATTAGCTTGGGATGGCACAAAATGGGAAGCTACGATTGCGCCAACCACCAACGGTCAGGTGCTTTCCTGGGATAACACCAACGGCAAATGGATTTTAGCAACTTCATCTACCACATTAAGTGGAGATGTTTCCGGTTCTTCTGCGAGCACCACTATTTCAGGCACGGCCGGAAACAACATTGTAGCGGCCATAAACAATGCGGCTACAACATCTAAAATATTACCGGCACAAATTACAGCCGGCACACCTAATCAGGTACTTACTACAAGTGCAGGTAACGTAGCGGTGTGGAGCACTCTCCCTGTTGGAAGTGGAACTGTCACTAACGTTGCTACGGGCACAGGTCTTACGGGTGGCCCCGTCACTACTACGGGCACCATCGCATTGGCAAACACAGCAGTAACTACCGGCACATATGGAACAACGACATCAGTAGGACAATTTACGGTCGATCAACAAGGCCGAATTACAGCAGCATCGAATCAAGTGATTCCCACGGCTACAAATTCTGTAACAGGTTTGCTCACCGCGGCTGATTGGAATACATTCAACAGCAAGCTCAGTGTAGTTCCTGCCCTTGGCGGGGATTTGAGTGGAACTGTAACCGCAGCATCGGTTGATAAAATCAAAGGCACCTCTGTTTCCGCGACAGCGCCAACGGTAAATCAAGTTCTTCAATTTGTTGGAGGAGTATGGACACCCAGCACATTAGCTGCAGGAGGCAGTGTAACAAATGTAGCCACCGGCACTGGTTTAACAGGCGGCCCGATTTCAAACTCCGGCACCATTTCATTAGCGAATACCGCAGTAACAACCGGAACGTATGGAACAACGACATCAGTCGGACAATTTACGGTCGATCAACAAGGCCGAATTACAGCAGCTTCGAATCAAGTGATTCCCACGGCTACAACTTCTGTAACAGGTTTGCTCACCGCTGCTGATTGGAATACATTCAATAGTAAGTTAAGTAGCATTCCGGCATTGGGCGGAGATATCAGTGGATCGCTTGGAGCGACATCAGTAGATAAATTAAAGGGCAATGATATTTCCGCGACAGCGCCTTCCAATAATCAGGTATTGCAATTTGTTGGAGGCGTTTGGACTCCTTCCACGCTAGCGGCCGGAGGAACGGTAACGAACGTAGCAACCGGCACCGGTTTAACAGGTGGCCCAGTTACAAATTCAGGCACTATCTCTTTGGCAAATACGGCTGTTACCGCTGGCAGCTATGGAAACGTAACCAACATTCCACAAATCACGGTCGATCCACAAGGACGAATTACAAACGCAACCAATGTTCCTTTTACTCCCGGCATGACAAATCCGATGACTGCAACAGGAGATTTAATTCTTGGTGGAGCGGCAGGTGCACCATCGCGGCTAGCCATCGGATCCAACGGCCAGGTTTTAACTTCAAATGGAACAACCGCTTCTTGGCAAAACTTGGCAGGTGGTGGTACCCTTACGGGGATTAACACCAATGCCGGAAGTGGATTAGCAGGTGGAGGCCTTTCTGGAACGCTAACACTTAAACTAGTAGATGGTGCTGCGAACGGTCAAATTTTAAAATGGAATGGATCAAGTTGGGCGTTAGCCACCGATGATGTGGGAGGAGGAGGAGTGCCCACATTAAACCCCGGCAACTTATTAATTGGCGATGGCACGAGTAATTCACAAACCGGTGTTTCCGGTGATTTGACCATGACCAGCCCTGCCAATTTTCAGATTGCAGCGAATGCAGTGACAACTGCTGAAATAGCAGCAGGCACTATAGTAGATTCAGATATCAATGCATCGGCAGGAATTGCTGTTACTAAACTAGCACCCGGCACAGCAGGCCAGGTATTACAAACAATTGGAACAACTCCTACCTGGACAACGCTAGCAACCGGTGCTACCGACCTGAATGGACTTTCCGATGCGATTGTATCTTCCGCAACAGGCGGACAAATTTTAATTAACGATGGTGCAGGTCAGTTTCAGAATAGAACACTAACCGGAGCAGTGGCTGTGAATACAGCCGGTGTAACTTCGTTAGCAAGTAGTTCAGTCTCTGGTGGAACGGGCGGTATCATCACCGATCTTTCCATTACCAATGCCGACATCAATGCTACAGCAGCAATCGCAGGCACAAAAATAACTCCCAATTTTGGGGCACAAGCCGTTTCAACAACAGGAAGCGTCACTGCAAGCAGTGTTAATGTAAACGGACAAACCTACACCTGGCCCGCTTCGCAGGCGATTGGTGTATTAACAAATAATGGAACAGGAACATTAACGTGGGCTCCGGCTGGAGGTATTGGTACCGTTACTAGTGTTGCAACCGGAACAGGTCTGACAGGTGGCCCAATCACTTCTGTAGGTACTATTGCATTAGCGAATACTGCTGTAACAACTGGAACTTACGGAACAACTACCTCAGTCGGTCAATTTACAGTTGATCAACAAGGTCGTATTACAGCTGCATCGAATCAGGCGATCCCCACGGCCTCAACAACAGTAACTGGTCTACTGACTTCTGCCGATTGGAATACATTTAATAATAAGCTAAGTACGATTCCTGCCCTTGGCGGGGATCTGAGTGGCGCTGTTACAGCAGCATCAGTTGATAAAATTAAAGGCACTTCCGTATCCGCGACAGCGCCAACAGTTAATCAAGTATTGCAATTTGTGGGAGGTGTATGGACTCCGAGTACTTTACCTGCAGGAGGAACGGTAACAAGCGTAGCAACGGGCACTGGTTTAACAGGCGGCCCTGTTACGAATTCAGGTACCATTTCTTTGGCGAATACTGCCGTTACACCTGCAACGTACGGATCGGCTACACAAATTCCGCAGATCACAGTTGATGCACAAGGAAGATTAACGGCCGCAACGAATGTAAATCCTGCGCTTGCCAGTATCTCCAATACGGGTTTCTTGACTTCAGTAGACTGGAACACCTTTAATGGAAAGATGAGTAACCCATTAACGACAACCGGTGACATCGTTTATGGGACAGTAACAACCCCAACCAGATTAGGCATCGGCACCAACGGCCAGGTTCTCACAGTAAATGCAGGCCTGCCCTCTTGGCAAGCAGCAACAGGTTTTGCCAACCCAATGACCGCGCCTGGTGATTTGATTGTGGGTGGCGCTGGAGGTTCAGCCACACGATTGGCGGCACCGGGTGCCAGTAGAGCCATTCTAGGATACAATGGAACTTCTCAAACTTGGGTAACAGGCGGCAGCAACCAATTCCTCGGAACAGATGGTGCTGGTAATCTTACTTTCTTTAATCAATCCGGCATTTTAGGCTCAACATTGTCAAATAATCAAATTTTTGTAGGTAATGCGAGCAATGTGGCCACCGGAGTGGCAATGAGTGGTGATGCTACGATTTCAAATACGGGTGCCGTCACAATTGCAAACTTGGCGGTAACCAACGCAAAGATTGCAGGCATGAATGCATCCAAGTTAAATGGCACCGTGGCTACCGCGAATGGAGGTACCGGCTTAACAGCCGTTGTGCCGGGTGCGATTGCTTATGGTGGAGCAACTGACTTTGCGTTTACAGCTGTCGGTACTACCGGACAAGTTTTGCAATCAAATGGCGCAGCAGCCCCCACGTGGGTAAATGCCCCCGCGCCAACCGGAGCTGCGGGTGGCGACTTAGCAGGAAGCTTTCCGAATCCAACCATCGGTGCAACAGCAGCAACAGGTGCCAACATAATTACAGCCATCAACGCTGCAACACCTTCAACCATTAATACCGCCCGTTTGAATAGTGCTGTAGTATTGGACACTGAAGCACCGGCAGCCGGAGACATCACCGGAAATTTTTCAACTGGATTACAAATCGGAGCGAGTAGCGTAGGTGCTGCAGAAATCACGGATAACTCCATCGCCAATGCGGATATATCTACGACAGCAGCCATTGCTGTAAGCAAGTTAGCTGCAGGAACAAACAATCAGATTCTTCAAACACTTGCCGGAGTACCTACTTGGTCGACCATCCCGGCTTTCTTGTCGCCCACACTTACCAGCGGCCAAATTTTTGTTGGCAATGCCGGTAACGTAGCAACCGGAGTAGCCATGAGTGGCGATGCTTCGATCAGCAATACAGGTGCACTGACACTTACCAATTCTTCTGCCACCCGCGCCAACTTAGGTTTGGGAAGCATTGCTACCCAAAATGCAAATGCGGTAGCGATTACCGGAGGAACTATTACCGGACTAACCACACCATTGGATATTGGCAGCGGAGGTACAGGAACGAATTCGGTGACACAGGGTGGTGTAGCGTATGGTGTGATTGGTGCACTTAATTATACCACGCAGGGTACTGTCGGACAATTGCTTCAATCGAATGGAGCAGGAGCACCGACTTGGGTAAATGCACCTGCAACGCTAACAGCCAGCAACGGATTAACCCGAACTGGAAATGACATTGCGCTTGGCGGACTGCTAAACAGTAATACTTCCATTAACATGAATGGATTTAATTTGAGTTTGACAGGTAGTGGCAGCTTAGGTGTAGGCACAACCCCGATAAATAGATTAGATGTAGAAGGAGGAGTTGCCATTGGCACAACCTACTCGGGTGGTAGCGTAGCACCTGCGAATGGAGCTATCATAGAAGGCAGTGTGGGTATTGGCACTCCTTCACCCCTTTCACCTCTTCAAATCACGAGCGCTAATACGCGAAAGATCGCCTTCTTCCAAACCGCGAATAACGACCATCAATATGTTGGATTTGGAATGGATGGTTTCGGGACGATTCATTATCAAACTGCAGTCAACACCAATGATCATGCTTTTTATACCGCCACAAGTGCGACAACCAGTAATGAATTGATGCGCATAAAGGGTACTGGAAGCGTTGGAATAGGCACCGCTACCCCAGCCAACACACTTCATGTCAATGGAAGTGATGCAGGTGTAGGCCCGGCATCTTCCGGTACAGCGGCAACAGGAAGTTTACGAATTACGGACTCCAGCAGTGTTCCGGCTTTGGATATGGGTGTGGCCGATGACACTTATACGGGCGGCTGGTTGCAAGCACATGCATTGGCCAATCAGGCAACCAACTATCCGTTATTGCTCAACCCTAATGGAGGCAATGTGGGTGTTAACACCACCATCCCACAGAATAAATTTCATATTACCTTACCCGCTTCGCAAAGCGGTATGCGTCTTTCTAACCCAAGTAATCTTGGCAACGGTTTCGAATTGTTAGTAGCGGATGGATCAAATGTAAATAATGCCTATATCTGGAACTGGGAAAATGCGAAGATGTATTTTGGAACCGCCAACGGATATCGGTTAACCATTAATGAAACTGGTAATATAGGTATCGGAACTACCCTACCAATAAACAAACTGGATGTGGAAGGAGGAGTAGTAATTGGCTCAACTTATTCAGGCACCAATACAGCTCCAACAAACGGATTATTAGTTGAAGGTAGTGTTGGAATTGGATTAACATCCGTGACTTCGGGAACGAAATTGGAAATCACAGGTGGCGATTTAAGAATTTCCGATAGTTTTCCATTTATTACCTTGAATGCTTCTTCGACCACTAATAATTCAGGATTTAACTTTATCGAGGCAGGCACCAGTAAAGCCTATATTTATTACAACGGCACAAATGATGAAATTTGGCTATCCAATTCGTCTGGCGGTGGAAGTAAACATTTGGTGGTGAGTACCACTGGAAATGTGGGTATAAAACAAACGGCAACCACAAACTCCTTGGAGGTAAGCGGTAACGCCTCCAAAACAGCTGCGGGAAGCTGGCTCGCAAACTCTGATAAAAGAATTAAAACCGATATTCTGGATATTGACAACAGCTTAGAGTTGATCAAAAAACTTCGTCCGGTTAAATTTAAATACACCGATGAGTGGATGGCAAAACATCCTTCCATTAAAGACCAATACTATTACAACTTCATAGCCCAGGAGTTTCAGCAAGTCTTTCCGGAAGCTGTGCAAGGAAGCGGAGAATATCTAGACGGTGATAAGAAGGAGATCCTGCAAATTGATACCTACAATGCGGAGATCATCACCATCAAGGCGGTGCAGGAATTGCTGAAGAAAATTGAAACACTTGAAAACGAAAATAAGCTGCTCAAATCCAACAATACCCAATTGCAAACTGAAGTGAGTGCCATGAAAGAAAAGCAGGACACAGAAATCGCTACACTAAAAAAGCAAATGGACGAAGTACTTCGAATCGTAGGCGCAGAGGCCAATAAGAAAAAGAACTAAGATTTTCGACCAACCCAAAATTTCTAAAGCGTCCAGATCAATTCGATTTGGACGCTTTTTTTATAAGTTTTAGTGCTGGTTTAAGAAAAGCCAGAAAAATCAAGAAGAAGGTTCGACAAGGTTGGGTTCCAGACAATCGGCCCTCGGATAATATCTAATCTTTAGTTATTTTTAGCGTTAGTCTAAACTTACACCCCTATGCGGCTTTTCTCTTTATCCTCTTGCAGGATATTCATTATTGCTTTATTCCTAGGTTTTTCCACTGTTTCGTTTTCACAGAACTCCGTTTCGATCGGTACCACCAGTACCAATCCCAAAGCAGTATTGTGGCTGAGTGGAACCAACCAAGGTATCATCATACCTATTGTCACCAACAAAACCAGCGTTTCAGCGGGTCCTACCGAAAAAGGGATGGTGATTTTCGATGACAGCGATAAAAAAGTCTATTTCTATGATGGTACAGCCTGGAATCCGGTAGGTGGCTCGGGAGCTGCCGGAAGCCAAGGAATCGCCATCAATGGCAATACCGTTCAGTTAAATTCAACTGCAGGGGCAACATTCGGCTTGTCGAACACGGCACCAACTGGCAAAGGACAGTTATTAGTTTGGGACGGCACGAAATGGGATGCTACCCTCGCGCCAACAACCACCGGGCAAACACTCAGTTGGGACAACACCAACGGCAAATGGACACTCGCCAACGCATCTTTGACATTAGCTGGTGATGTCTCGGGCCCTTCCAACAATACTACGATCGCCAGTACTTCCGGAAATAATATTGTGGCTGCTGTCAATAATGCCGCAACCACTTCTAAAATCCTTCCTGCTCAGATTTCAGCGGGAACTCCAAATCAGGTTTTAACAACTTCTGCAGGAAATATTGCTGTATGGGCCAATTTACCAACGGCCACCGGAACAGTTACCAACATAGCCACAGGAACTGGATTAACCGGAGGCCCCATTACAACAACGGGTACTATTGCTCTGGCGAATACGGGCGTAGCAGCAGCTACGTATGGTAGCACCACACAGATTCCTCAAATTGCAGTCGATGCGCAGGGACGAATTACAACTGCCAGCAATGTTACTCCTCCTTTGGCAGGAGTAGCGGCCACCGGCTTTTTGTCAGCTGCCGACTGGAATACGTTCAATAATAAACTTGCCACAGAAACTGATCCGACCGTAAAAGCAATCAATGGTTTAGTAAAATCAAATGGAACAACCATCGGAGCGGTGGTTTCAGGAACAGATGTGAAAACAATCAACGGCACTTCCATTCTTGGCGCAGGGAACATCACAGCTGTTACAACAGAGACCGACCCTTCAGTAAAGGCAATCAATGGTTTAGTGAAATCAGATGGAACGACTATTGGAGCTGTGGTTTCTGGAACGGATATCAAAACAATTAACGGTACTTCTATTCTGGGCGCAGGCAACATCACAGCCGTTACCACAGAAACCGATCCTGCTGTAAAAGCCATCAATGGCTTAGTAAAAAGCAATGGCACAACGATCAGTGCGGCTGCGGCAGGCACCGATTATGTAGCTACTGAAACTGACCCGGCGGTAAAGGCCATCAATGGACTGGTAAAAAGTAACGGTACTACCATCAGCGCTGCTTCTCCTGGAACAGATTATGTGGCTACCGAAACGGATCCTGCAGTAAAAGCCATCAATGGTTTAGTCAAATCGAATGGAACAACAATCGGAGCAGTAGTTTCCGGAACGGATATAAAAACGATCAACGGCACTTCTATTCTCGGAGCGGGTAACATCACAGCTGTTACTACGGAAACCGATCCGGCAGTAAAGGCAATCAATGGTTTAGTGAAATCAGACGGCACGACCATCGGAGCAGTGGTTTCCGGAACAGATATAAAAACAATCAATGGCACTTCTATCCTTGGTGCAGGTAACATCACAGCCGTTACTACGGAAACAGATCCTGCTGTTAAAGCAATTAATGGGCTGGTAAAAAGTAACGGTACAACGATCAGTGCAGCCACTGCCGGCACCGATTATGTTGCCACAGAAACCGATCCAGCAGTAAAAGCAATCAACGGACTCGTAAAAAGTAACGGAACGACAATTACCGCTGCCACTCCCGGAACAGATTATCTTACTACCAATCAGAATATCACTTTATCAGGTGATATCACTGGAAGCGGCACCACAGCGATTACAACTACTGTTTCTAAAATCAATGGATCAACATGGCCGGCAAATGCATCTGGTTCTTTGACGAACGATGGATCTGGTAACTTAACTTGGGTACCATCAGGTGGCAGTGGGACAGTTACTAGCATTACAAAGGGCGTTGGTATTGTGCCAGGTGCTGCCATTACCACTAGCGGAACAATTGATGTGAATGTGGGCACGGGTGCTAATCAAATTGTACAATTAGACGGCACCGGCAAACTTCCGGCTGTAGATGGTTCTCAATTAATTAACCTTCCTACCGCGACTGAAACCGATCCAACGGTTAAAGCCATCAACGGATTAGTAAAATCAAATGGCACAACCATTAGCGCAGCAACAGCAGGCACCGATTATCAGGCTCCATTGGTAAGTGGAACGACCATTAAAACGATTAACGGTACTTCTGTTTTAGGAGCAGGCAATATCACAGCAGTTACAACCGAAACGGATCCAACTGTAAAGGCAATCAACGGCTTAGTGAAATCAGATGGCACCACCATCGGAGCTGTGGTTTCAGGAACGGACGTAAAAACAATTAATGGAACTTCTATTCTTGGAGCAGGAAATATCACCGCAGTTACTACGGAAACCGATCCTGCTGTTAAAGCGATAAACGGGTTAGTAAAATCAAACGGAACAACAATTAGTGCAGCTACAGCTGGCACCGATTATGTAGCAACTGAAACTGACCCGGCAGTAAGAGCCATTAACGGTTTGGTAAAATCAAATGGAACCACCATCGGAGCAGTAGTTTCCGGAGCGGACATCAAAACAATCAACGGTACTTCAATTCTTGGCGCAGGAAATATCACTGCAGTTACTACGGAAACAGATCCAGCGGTAAAAGCCATTAACGGCTTAGTGAAATCAGATGGCACCACCATCGGAGCAGTAGTTTCCGGAACGGACATCAAAACAATCAACGGTACTTCTATTCTGGGTGCAGGTAATATTACCGCACTCACTACAGTTACTTCTGCTGATATCACAGACGGCACTATTGTTGATGCTGACATCAATGGCACAGCTAATATAAATGGTGCGAAAATCAATCCTGCCTTTGGCGCGCAAGCGGTATCAACCACCAGCACATTAACAACAGGTTCTTCTGGTCAGTTTGTGGTAGACGCAACCGGAAACATAACCAAGATCAATAACATTACCACTTCTTTCCCAGCCAATCAGGGCGCAGCTAATTCTGTATTAACAAATGACGGAGCTGGTAATTTAACTTGGACAACTGGCAGTGGCTGGAGCCTTAGTGGGAACACACTATTAGGAGGTGAAAAAATAGGATCAACCAATGGCAATCCGCTTCCTTTTATTACTAACAATGTAGAACGTATGCGCATTGACCCTTCCGGTAATGTGGGTATTGGCACGACAGCACCTACTCAACCACTGCACGTGGCAGGCCCGGAAGGACAATTTTTGGTAACGCCCAATTTATCTGGACCTGGTGCCACTTCATTGATGGCTCAATTAATAAACACAACTAGCAAAGGTCCACAAATACGATTTGCAGGTGCTGTAGGCGGGGCGGCTTTTAACGACATTGGCCAAGATGCAACAGGTAATTTTGTGATTGAGGCAAGTGACGTTGCTCTTCTTACTTTAAATGCAAATGGAGCATTAGGCGTAGGTAGCACGCCTTCATTTGGAACATCGGGATTTGTCCTCACCTCAAATGGATCCGGAGGCGCTCCAACCTGGCAAGCTGTTTCAGGCACAGGAACAGTTACAAGCGTGGGTGCTGGCACTGGTTTGGTAGGTGGCCCAATTACGACAAGTGGTTCACTTGCTGTGGATGTTGGAACAACCGCAAACAAAATTGTACAGTTAGATGGCACCGGTAAACTTCCGGCTATAGACGGCTCTCAATTACTCAACCTTCCTGCAGGAACAGAAACCGATCCAACAGTAAAAGCAATTAATGGTTTGGTAAAATCCAATGGCACAACGATTAGTGCGGCCACAGCAGGTACAGATTACCAAGCACCATTAGTAAGTGGAACGAATATTAAAACGATCAACGGAACTTCTGTTTTAGGTGCTGGCAACATCACTGCTGTTACGACAGAGACAGATCCAGCAGTTGCAGCCATTAACGGCTTAATAAAATCAAACGGAGCAACTATTAGTGCAGCTACGGCTGGCACCGATTATGTAGCGACAGAAACGGATCCGGCAGTAAAAGCCATCAATGGTTTAGTAAAATCAAATGGAACAACTATCGGAGCGGTTGTCTCAGGAACAGATATCAAAACAATCAACGGCACTTCTATTCTGGGCGCAGGTAACATTACTACACTCACTACAGTAACCTCTGCCGATATTACAGACGGCACTATTGTCGATGCTGACATTAATGGTACCGCTAATATCAATGGAGCAAAAATCAATCCTGCATTTGGCGCACAGGCGGTATCAACTACCAGCACATTGACAACGGGTACTGCTGGTCAATTTGTGGTTGACGCTACGGGTAACATCACCAAGATCAATAACATTACAACTTCTTTCCCCGCTACGCAGGGAGCCGCCAATTCGGTCTTAACGAATGACGGAGCAGGTAATTTAACATGGGCAGCTGGCAGCGGCTGGGGCTTAAATGGAAATGCAACCACCATCGGAAATAAATTAGGAACTACCAACGGAAATGCGCTCACATTGATTACAAGCAATACTGATCGATTGACAATTGATGCTGCCGGCAATGTTGGTATTGGCACAACTTCACCCGCACAAAAGCTAACTGTGCAAGGAGGTATGAATATCGATAATGGAGATGCCGCCACAGGAACTATTTCAAATGGTCTTACTTTTGGTTTTGGTTCCAGTGAAGGAATTTCCTCGAAAAGAAATCCGAGTGGCAATCAATTTGGATTGGACTTTTATACCCAAACAGTTAACCGTATGAGCATTACCAATACCGGCAATGTAGGTATTGGAAATACAGCGCCCACAGAAAAATTAGACGTAACTGGCAATCTTAAATTCTCAGGTGCTTTAATGCCAAACAATTTACCCGGCACCGCGGGTCAAGTGTTAACAAGTGGCGGTCCGGGTGCGGCACCAACATGGAGCAATGCATCTAGTGGCTGGGGCTTAACCGGAAATGCTGGGACTAATCCGGCAACTCAATTCATTGGAACTTCGGATGCGCAAGATTTGATTTTTAAAACAAATGGTGTTGAGCGCTTACGAATCAACCAAACAGCAGGTTCGAATGCTGTAGTAGCAACTGCTATAGCAGCATCGGGTGCCGGACAAAATTCATACGCACTACAAGGTAACGCCATCAATGCATCTTCCTTGGGAGCGAATGTGGGCGTGTATGGAAGTTCGCAAGGTGGCGCGGGCGCGCAAGGTGTAGTAGGAGAAGCTTTTGGAGGCCCCACTACTTGGGGTGTATATGGCATAGGCTATTCAGCAGCGGTCAACTCATATGGTGTATACGGAAATGCAAATGGCAGCACACCTACTGCGTATGGTGTTTTTGCAGAGGCTACTGCTGTTGGTAACACCAACTATGGTCTATTTGCAACCGCATCGGGTGCATCTACCAATTGGGCCGCATACTTTAGTAACGGAAACGTTCATATCACTAACGGCTTATCAGTAGGAGCAACACCTGGTACTTACGGAACTGCGGGTCAAGTTCTTACCTCTGCCGGACCAGGCTTGCCTCCCACATGGTCACCAGGTTCAACCACTACCGCCAGCAATGGTATTACTAAAACAGGAAATGACTTTACATTAGGCGGTGTGCTGACGGGTGAAACCCAAATCAACAGAGCTGGCTCTAACTTTGTAATTTATGGAGCAGGAAACTTTAGTGTTCGTCCCGGAGGAGCCGGCACTGAGCGCTTATTTGTGGATGGCGCTACCGGTAATGTAGGTATAGGCACCATCGGCCCATCCCAAGCACTTTCAGTCAATGGAGGTCTTATTGTTGATCATGGTGGAACCAATGCAGGGACATTTACGCAGTCGCAAGTTTTGCAATTTGGTACAGGGTCAGGTGAGGGTATTGGCTCGAATCGCACGCCCGGCCTAAAATCACTTGATTTTTATACAAATGCCGCACAGCGGATGACAATTTCGGAAACAGGTAATGTGGGTATTGCTACTGCCAACGCACCCCTTACTCCACTCCAGATTGGAAATAACTTAGGATTAATGGTAGTGGGAGGCGATGACATTATTTCTCACGGAATTTATTTTGATGGTTCTTCACTTTTAAATCGTAGCACAGCTGCTGGTAGTGCTATTCTTGTGGGTGACGCTCACGTAGGCTTCTTCACTTTTAATCCGGGTTCTGCCGGAGGCCCTGCTGGCTCACCTAATGCTCGATTTAACATTAAACCGTCAGGGGTTGGTGTTAATGTTGATACTCCAATAGAAACCTTTCAGGTAAATGGAGCAACGTATTTGAATCCAATTGCTGCTCCAGGCACTACTACGGACAGGCTTTACAATGTGGCTGGTGACCTTTTCTGGAATGGTACTAATATTTCGTCCGCTGGTAGTGGTTGGAGTCTCGCAGGTAACACTGGAACTAATCCAGCCACTGATTTCATAGGAACAACCGACAATGTTGCTCTTCGATTCAAAACAAACAATGCGACTTCAGGTCTTATTGATCCACTGAATTCAAATGCATTCTTCGGGTATATCGCAGGGCAATCGACTACAGGTACACAAAACGTAGCCATGGGCACGAATGCGTTTACGGGCAACATTAGTGGTTCAGGAAACGTGGCATTGGGTACAGGAGCACTCCAAACTAATACATCGGGCACTGGGAATATCGCCATCGGTAACTTTGCTGATGTAAGTTCTCCTGGCCTCATCAATTCAATTGCTATTGGTAGAAATGCAGTAGTGGGAGCAAGCAACTCCATGGTGTTGGGCGGTACAGGAGGAAATGCTGTGAACGTAGGTATTGGAACAACTCAACCTGTTTCCGATCTACAAATTACAACAGCTACACATTTGTTTGATTTCCCCTCTGGATCTGGTTTTGCTCATAACATGCGCGAAAGTGGAGGCAATCTTTTGCATACAACAGCGGGCGGTGCCAGTGTATTGGGCTTGGAGCCAAGTAAGGCCGGCCTTTATATCAATTCAACAGCAGCAGCCAATGCTACTTTTGGATCCTCACTCGCCAACCGCATGGTGTTAACCGAAACAGGTCTTTCTGTCAATAAAGATGCTGCAGATAACTCAGCAGTGTTACATGTGGTGTCAGAAACCACTGCGGGCGGTGGAACACCCCGTGGTTTTATGATGCCAGCCGTTACTACAGCAGATCGTGATGCGATTCCTTCTCCGCTAACAGGATTAATGATTTTCAATCAAACGACCAATTCATTTAACTTTTACAATGGCACTAATTGGACACCGATTAGCGGTGCCAGTTTGAATGCAGGTTTGGGCTTGACGCTGAATGGAAGCAATCTTGATTTAGGAGCCACCAACATGCCAACAGCCACTACTTTCCAAGGTGCCGCGGATAATATGTTAGAAATACAGAGCTCCGGTTCAGCATTAGGGACTAAGGCAGGTATACATTTTAAGATGTTCCAAAGTGCCATCAATACGCAATACGAAATATTCACCCGCAAAATGGATGCTATTGCTAATTCAGGAAACTCGGATCTGGTAATGACAAAAGTATTTAGTACCGCAGGAGGTTATTTGGATGCATTCACAATTGAAAACGGAACGAACAATGTGATCATTAATAATGACAAAACTACAGCTTCCAATTATGGAAATTTTATAGTTAGAAATGGCAACACGGGCATTGGCACTACCAATCCCAATGGCTTTACAGGAAGACTCCTCCATTTATCAGGAACAGGTAATACCGCCTATATTTTAGAAAAAACCGATGCCACGGCTCGAAAATGGGGTATGGTGACCGGAGGAGGTGGTGAGTTTATTATTCAAGATATGAACGGCCCCGCGAATGCATTTATAGCTGAGCCAGGTGTTACATCAAACCAACTAGTGTTAAAATCAGGAGGTAATGTAGGTATAGGTACCGCGACACCCACTCAAAAATTAGATGTAAACGGTAACGTAAATGTTAGTGCAACAGGAGTATTAAGCTTCGGAGGAGTCAATGTACTTAACACTAATCCAGGTAGTGCCATTTGGGGCAACATACGGATGATTAGAAATGAGTCTACTACAATTCAAGATGGAATGTACATTGGCTATGGCAATACGGGGGGTGCAGCCGGGCATTTGCGGTTCTTCGCTAACGGTACAACCCAACGAATGTTTATTGATGCTGGCACCGGCTACGTTGGCATTGGTACAAGCGGCCCAGCTGCTCCATTAGATATTGCAACAACCAACAACATATTTCTATTCCCCACAACAAGTGTGTTTTTCAATAGCTTTCAGGGTGGCTCACTGAGCACCGGCTTAAACCCAACACCTAGTGTTGCTGTGCGAGCGACCGGTGCATTTTTAAGTATCGGCACTGGCGAAGGTGCCGGTTACTATGTGCAATCGGATGAACGCATTAAGAGAAAGGTAGGGATCAGCGATTCACGCAATGACTTAGCCACATTGATGAAGTTGAAGATAACCGACTATAAGTACACCGACAGTTTAAATTCAGGTAATATTCAAGTAAAAGGTGTATTCGCTCAGGAGGTAGAAAAGATTTACCCTCAGGCGATCTCAAAACAAACCAACTGGATACCCAATATTTACGCATTAGCCGATCATGTTGAGTTTGATAACGTGAAACAAACGCTACGTGTAACCATGGCCAAGTCTCACACCTTGGCAGTGGGCGATAAGGTAAAACTCATTTCGAGCGCAGGTGCGGAAAAACCAAGTGTTGTCTCTGCGGTAGATGGCAATTCGTTTACAGTAAGCAACTGGACTGAAAAAAGCGAAAAGATATTCGTGTTTGGAAAAGAAGTGAACGACTTCCGCATTGTGGATTACGATCGATTGTTTACACTCAATATCTCAGCGACACAAGAGCTGGTAAAATTGGTGGAAGAGCAAAAGAAAGTAATTGACGAACTGAAGGCCAAAGAAGAGGAAAACAAGAAAAAAATTGCTCTGCTCGAGGCTAGCTTGAACAAAGCAGCAACCAGCGAAGGCGAATTGGCTTCTTTGAAATCAGAAATTGAGAAGATCAAAGCGGCTTTAGGCTTAACCGTAGATGCGGCTTTGCCTAAAAAAGAGGAAAAGAAGTAATTGTGCTT
Source organism: Bacteroidota bacterium (assembly GCA_016191555.1). Taxonomy (GTDB): domain Bacteria; phylum Bacteroidota; class Bacteroidia; order Cytophagales; family Cyclobacteriaceae; genus ELB16-189. Next base: position 149,944 of record JACPVX010000014.1, on the reverse strand, counting down.
TCTTAAGGGGTTTAAAAATTGGATAAAAAATAGGCAATCCCCCAGAAGGAGATTACTTTAGATGTCCGGAAGAGATATAAATGGAAAACCGCTTCAAATTGGTTGAAAAGCCGACTTGAACGGAAAAACGTTAAAATATGAAGAGAATCAACCTATTCGTGGTCGTGCTGCTGTCGCCTTTTATGGGATTGGCCCAGATGGTGATTTCGGCTGGAACGGAAGTGGTAGCTGCAACCGGAACTACCATGACCACAACTTCTAAAATTGAAAACCAGAGTCTAAAGACTGACTTTACTAATCTTAAATTGGTTTTAGCAGCTACCGGAACTGCTGCCCAGGGTTTAGTAAACGGCACCTTGCGCCCTTTACCCGTTGGCGGAATTACTGTCAACAGCAACGCTACATTTGGATTAGCTGGAGAATGGCTAGTTAAAAATGAACTGATCTTTACCAATGGAAAATTGTTTGTCGATAAATCTCCTGCAATTCCCGGAAAATTAGGTTATCAGGGAACAACCCCACTTGTTGGCAATGATGCTTCCTATGTAAATGGCAGGATTTTTATGCTTTCTGCAGGCGCTCATACGTTCCCGATTGGAAATAGCACAGGTTATTTTCCAGCACAACTTACCATTAACGATGCCGATGCTGCTGCAGGCGTGGGCATGGAAATAGTAACAACAAATCCCGGCTTTGCACCAGTTACCGGAAGCATCAAAGAAATTTTTACCGATCATTTTTGGGAATTGACCGCTGGCACATCAGGAACTATGACTGGATTAAACCCGATATCATTGAGCAGTAATGGAACTACCAATTTCTTTACTGGAGATGGGGACGCCATTGTATTAGAATCTAATTCATCAGGTGCTCAGGCGAATTTGGGGGGAATTGTTAACAATACATTTTATAGCAGTACGCTAGGCATCACCGCAAAGGCAAAGACATTTGGATTGGCCAAATCAGATAAAATTACGGTAGTAGTCCATAAATTAATAACACCCGGTAACGATGAAAAGAATGATGTTTTAGTAATCGAGGGTCTCGATTCTTTTCCAGATAATGAAGTAACTTTATTAGATCGTTGGGGTGTACCGTTCAAGGTTTGGAGTGGCTTTAAAAACTATAGCCAACCAGCTACTTCTGAGCAATCCGATGTTGACTTTAACAAACTAGGAATTGGAAATTATATTTGTGTAGTAAAATACACAGAGAACGGCCAGGAAAAGAGCATTAAACAAATGATTACAGTTCTCAAATAGCCATACATGAGGAGACTTTTACTAGCTGTATTTGCCATAGGGTCGTTGACCGTTCAAGGTCAAGACATCCCTTTGTTTAGCCAAAAGTTGACGAATTCTTTCATGTACAATCCTGCCCTTGCGGGACATACATACGGCTCTATTACTACTTCCTACCGAACCAATTACTCAGGTGTGTCTGATGCTCCTAAGAATTATTTTATCAGCGTTCATTCTCCTTTTGGAGGTCATCGGTTTGGTGCGGGCGCTAACGTGTATCAGGAAGAAGTGTCTATTTTGAAAAACACCTATTATGCGGGTGCATTTGCCTACCATTTGTATTTTAATAAGTTCAATTCGCTTTCTATGGGTATTGGTGCGGAGTTTAATCAGCTGCGCTTTAACATCACCGGTGCAGATGCATCCTACATTGAAACGGATCCAACGTATATCCGCTACAAAAATACATCGGGTAAGCCAGACTTTTCTTTTGGTTTGATGTATCAAAATCGCTTCATCAAAGCAGGTGTGGCAGCCAATCGTTTAGCTACCGCGTGGCTGGAGCCGACAGACAAAAAGGTTTTGTCCAATTATTATACTGGTTTTGTTCAAGGTCAGATTCCTTTTCGGGATGGACAAGATGTGTTGGAGCCCTATTTTGCATTCCGTAAATTCTCTGAAACCAATGACACGTATGACGTAGGCTTGTATTATACCTACGACAACAAAATTACCGCAGGTGGTGCCACGCGTGCAGGTAATGTACTCAACTTTACTCTTGCTTACCGCTTCAACAAATATTTGATGGTGGGTTATTCCCGCGAAATGATTACAACCCCCGTGGGCGGATTTGTGGGTTCATCGAATGAGTTTACGCTGCGCTATGACTTCAATGATCAAAACTACCAGAAGAAATTCCGTCAGGATTATAAGCAATCGCTCTCGTATCGCAGAAAATCAATCAGTTCGTCACCGGTTCGCAAAACGGCAGGTGGTCGCACGCCAAAGCAATTAGCACGCGCACAAAAACGTGTATCCGCTTTCTCGCCTAACTCACGGTATCAAAATACCAAGAAGCTTTCGATGGGAAGGAAGAGCTCTACTAAGCGCCCGACCTACAATAAGAAACGATCTTCGTCCAAGAAGAAGGTATACAAACCGAAAAAGAGGAAGCGGTAAAAATTAGTAAAAAGATTAGCGAACCCAGATATGAAGTTCGTCATCCATGACATCAAGGGTCTCTTTTAGAATTCCTTGAAAAGAAGGAGCTGCAATTCCTGAACCAAAACTTTGTCGAGCCTTAAACACACGTGCTTCGTCCCAAAGATTTTCATTTAAGAAGGCCGAGAGAGTTTGGGCGCCTCCTTCAATGATCAGCGATTGAATATTTCGTGCGTAAAGATCAGCCAACAGTTTTTCTAAGAAATGATCTTCTTCTAACTTAATCCACGTTATGTTGCTTTCTGTTTCTTGTTGAACCAGATTATAGCAAAGTGTAGGCGTGTTGCCATCGAAAAGATGGAGTGTGCTTGAGAGTTTTAAATGCCTGTCTATCACAACCCGTACCGGATTGCGCCCCGACCAATCGCGTACAGTAAGCTCAGGATTATCGTGCGCGGCAGTGCCGGAGCCAACAAGGATCGCATCTTCTTCACTGCGCCATCGGTGTACCAATTGACGTGAGTATTCATTGCTGATCCACTTCGAATCAAAATTAGATCGAGCAATAAACCCATCAGCAGTTTGCGCCCATTTTAAAATAATGTAAGGCCGTTTCTTTTCCAAGAAAGTGAAAAACCGCTTATTCAATTCTCGAGCTTGTTGATCTAAAACGCCTACCACCGTTTCAATTCCGGCTGCTTGTAATTTAGCAAGACCCTTTCCGCCCACAAGCGGATTCGAATCTACATTGGCCACCACTACTTTTCGCACGCGCTCTGCAATCAACATGTCTGCACACGGTGGCGTTTTTCCGAAATGCGAACAAGGCTCCAGATTGACGTACACAGTTGACTGAGATAATACCGATTTATCTTTTACACTGCGAATCGCGTTTACTTCGGCATGCGGGCCCCCATATTTTTGATGCCACCCTTCGCCAATTATTTTTCCATCGTGCACCACCACACAACCCACTTGTGGATTGGGGCTTACCTGACCGATGCCCAACCGGGCAAGTTCAAGGGCACGCAGCATGAAAAGTTCATCGGCAGTCATCGGGAATTTAGTATCATTGCAAAGATCAATGAGTCAATGACCAAATCCAAGCAACTATTTCATGAACTAGTGAGCAAAATTGCGTTGAGTGATCGCGCAGAAGCAGAGGCTATTGCTTATTACTTGTTGGAGGCCCGATTTGGAATCACACGTCAGGATGTTTGGAATGATGTTGCAATGGAAATAGAACGTGTGCTGATTGAAAGTGATATTCAACGAATCAACGAGCATGAGCCGGTGCAATATGTAACTGGAGTAGCTTGGTTCTGCGGACATCGGTTTCAGGTGAACGCAAATGTTTTGATACCTCGGCCGGAGACGGAGCAATTGGTAACTGAAGTAAAACAAATACTCAAACCAAATGCGAAGGTGCTAGATGTTGGCACGGGCAGCGGATGTATCGCCATTTCACTGGCCCTGGCTTTGCCCCATGCGAATGTGTTTGGGTTGGATGTAAGTGCGAATGCTCTGAAGACTGCACAAGAGAATGCAACGCGGCTTTATGCAACTGTTAACTGGTTGCAAGCTGATTTTTTAAATGACGAGTTAACTTTCAAGGACTTCGATTGCATCGTGAGTAACCCGCCTTACATTCGTGAATTGGAGAAATCTTCGATGGAGCCAAACGTATTGCGATTCGAACCTCACCTCGCGTTGTTTGTGCCGGATGCAGACCCTTTGATTTTTTACCGTGCTTTGGGTGCCAAGGGCAAAACTATTTTAAAAAGTCAAGGGCAAATTTTAGCAGAGATAAACGCACAGCTTTCTGTAGAAGTCAAATCGTTATTTGAGAAGGAGGGATATCAGTCTGTGAAATTGATCAAAGACATGGAAGGAAAGAACCGATTTGTGTCCGCAACTTGGTTACAGTAATTCTTCCCCCACCCAAAAAGAGATTGCTGCTGTTATGGAAATCATACCTGACGAATTGCTTTTGAGTGCAGAAGTAAGACCCGTGGTTGAGATAGCAAGTTGCCTGGGGTAAACCTGAAACGGAGTGCCCTCTTCTACCCATTTTTCAAATTTCATTTTTTGAATGAACGACCATTTTCGATTGGCTATAAAAGCATCTATGTCGATGTTATGAAATGTTGATAGAAGAGAAAGAGAATCTGTGGCTTCAGTCAAGATATTCACGGCTCTGTATTTCGCGGCAAGCAAGAAGTACATGCCTGTAGCGAGGCAATCTTCGGTTGAGTGAAACGTAATGAATTTGATGGGAGCTTGATCGCCTAATTCTTCTTTTAATTTTTCCAAGCTAGCTTCTGCACAAAGCACCACATCTAACTTGATCCCCCACGCTTTTACTTTGTTTATTTCCCATTCGGCAACGATGATGGTAGGACTCCATTCTAATAGCTCCTGAATTTTTTCGAATGAGAGTGCCTCACTTGCTAAGATGAACAATGCTGGCTCTTGATCTTCTTTAACGATGTGATGCGAAGACACTGAGATTTATGATTTAAGGAGCTGGTTAGGGCTCTATTTCTCAAAGAAAGAAATAGATCCGCCCACCCAGGTTTTGTCTTTGTTATACTTCACGCCAATCATTTCTCCACGACTTAGTCGAGCCAGATTCGTAATTAACTCGGGGCGAGCTTGACCTTCATCCCAAAGGTAAAGCAAACGCAACTCTGCCTTCACCAATCCATCTACGGCTTGCACAATGGGTTCGTATTTTACTTTGCGCTGCAGCATAAAATTCTTTCGCTCACTCAAAGGTATGGCATCAATGTCTTCTCGTTTCACATGGAAGATGACACCGCTTCCGGAAAACGAGAAGAGCGGTTTTAACACATAGTTTTCTAAATCGGCAGGAATGACTTTCACATCGCTCAAAAAAGAAGATTGTGGCACAGCACTACTTTGCAAAAACGGCATAGTGTACTTGCTGATTTTAAAAAACCAATTCGGATGCCCGGCCCATTCCACATCGACATTTTCAGTGAGATGAAATTGAGTTTGTAGGCCTTTCTGCTGTAGCAACTCATCAAAAATCACCCGATTATAAATTCGTTTGATTTGTACTTCAACGCCATCCTTCAGGTAAAATAATTGCTTGCCGCGAATGATCACGTCTCCGATATGAACCAACGGAATACCCAATTCTTTTTGGGTGATCAGAAAGTCGATGGCGGTATTTTGCTGTAGCGGATTGATTTCAAGTAATGCTACATTTTCAGGATCATGTCCATTTAAGATCGATTTTCGTAATCGTGACCAATATTGATCAGAAGATTTGCCAAAGTGAAATTCCCACGCATCGCTAATCCGATAATGCTCTCTGAATTTAGTTCCTAAAAAATCCTGGTAGCCAAACAAGGAAGGGAACCCCTGCAATTCAATCAACTGTGGAATGAGTTCACCCTTCTCATTGGAGCAAATGGCAAAATCCAGAGCTAAAAATAAAGTGTGATTGGTTTCATGAGGCACAGCTAAGGAAGGAGGCAAAGCTCCCTGCATCTGCTTACTAAAATCAGGCTGCACAATAAAATCAATAATTTCGTTAGCACCCTTCAGAATCTTTTGTTTGAATTCTTTGCTGATAAAAACAGGCGACTCTGCTACACGAAAAGGAATTTTGTAATTGTAGGAAGTGTTGAGGTCGTTCAGAAATTCCTGGTACTTCTGCTCGCTGAATTGTTGATTGAAAGATTCGCGTGCAAGCGCTATCATACCAAAATATAATTCAGCCGTTGTTGAAAAGCCATCATTAAAAATCGCGGTAGTACTGCGCGATTTGTTTGCATGATTTTGTCGGGATCATTTAAGTGATCAAGCATCTCCCAGTATTTTTTCTCCCCATGCTTTTCGATCACCAATTCTTTTTTGTCTTCACGCAGCAGGTATTTTCGCATACCAACGGCATCTGCCTCGGGATGAAATTGGGTGCCAATGAATGCGTCATCAAATCGAATGGCCATAACGGCACGCTCCAGTTCTACCGTTGGCCGGTATTTTTCGATGCACAGGATTGCTCCGCCCCGTTCATTGATCTTTTCTTCATTCGGTTGTGTGATTTGATAGTCACGTGAGTCAACTGCCCAGAACGGATCGCCTAACGAACGAATCAATGGATCGTGGAGACCTTCAGTAGTCTTGTGAATGGGCATTACACCAAACGATGTCGATTTTCTTTTGGACACAACCCCATAGCCATAATAGCGGCAATACACTTGAAACGAATGACAGATCAAAAGCACATGCTTCTTTTGGTCTGGGTTCTCACGATTGTAATCGTGTAAAGCATCCATCAATCCGAAGTATTTTCGTTCCCAATAGGAACCTTCGCTATCTAACGGGCTACCGGGCCCCCCACTTGAGATGTAGGCATCGTAAGACAAGTCAGGTACGTCACCCGTCAGGCGTGTTTCGAAAACATCGTATTTCAGAGGGTTATGAAAATCAACGGAAAGTTCCTCAATCAACTGACGAATGCTGCGCATACCTTCGTTGGCTGTTCCTTCATATAGGTCCAGAATGGCTACACGTAATGGTAAGGTTATGCTCAACGAATTAGAATTTTAGGCGAGCAAATTTAAATGAAAGGCGGCTCGATTTAAAGGATATGTAAGGTTTTGAGGCTAAACGCCATTAAATTCCCTGCAAAGTCTCGTAAGTGATATAATCTACCACTTTTTCCAAACTCCCGGTTTGTTGAAAGACTGCTAATTGCCGATCTGCACCAGTTCCTTCCTCTAAAATTTTGTAAACATACTGCAGCGCATCGCGGCTACCGAGTTCATCGACCACGTCATCGATAAACTCCAACAATTCGAGAATGAGCGCCCGTGTATCTTTCTCCTGTTGAATGCCAAAGTCAATCAAGCGGCCATCTAATCCATAGCGGGACGCGCGCCACTTGTTTTCGTTGATAAGCGCACGATTGTACAAAATAAAACTCATGTTTTGCATGCGCAGTTTGTACAGCTTGACAACCAGAGCTTGAAAGATAGCGGTGATAGCAATGGTTTCTTCCACGCGCATGGGCACATCACAAATGCGAAACTCGATCGTATCAAAGAAGGGATGTACGCGTACATCCCACCAAATTTTTTTAGCGTTGTCGATGCAGTTGGTTTTGATTAACAGATTGACATAATTTTTGAAGTCATCCCAACTGGAAAATTGATCGGGAATACCCGTGCGTGGAAATTTGTCGAATACTTTGGTGCGAAATGATTTGAAACCCGTGTTGCGACCTTCCCAAAAAGGTGAGTTGGCAGACAAGGCATACACGTGTGGTAAAAAGTAGCGCACGGTATTCATGATGTGAATGGCCATGTCTTTGTCTTTGATGCCCACGTGTACATGCAAACCGAAAATGAGATTGGAACGCGCGGCCTCCTGCATCTCGTTTACAATAGCATCATAGCGCGGGTTGGGTGTAATCAACTGTGTGCTCCAATGGGAGAATGGATGCGTACCGGCAGCTCCGATTTTTAAATTGAGTCCGGCTGCCACTTCGGCTACATGCTTGCGCAACTTTTTGATATCAGTCATTGCCTCGTCTACATTCTGGCAGATGCCGGTGCCAACTTCCACCACCGCCTGGTGCATTTCGGCTTTCACCTGATCATTAAAGGCCAGTGCAGAGCGTTCTACGATTTTTTGATCATGCGATTTTAATTCCCGCGTATGCGGATCAATCACCATGTATTCTTCTTCTACTCCCAGTGTAAATTTTTCCATAGATCAATTTCTAGATGCCAATCAAGAAGAGGCTTTCTTTTTCGCAGGTGCTTTTTTAGTAACTACTTTTTCTTCGGAGCTGCCGATGGCATTTTTCACAAAAGTTCCCCAAGTCAAATTATCTTTATCGGCCTTTTGAGATTGCGCGCGTTCAACAGCCATTTTACTGGCGTGCTCTACCACCCATTCAAAATTTTCTTGTCCTACTGATTTTATATCAGCATCGGGAGCCGGATTACAAAAATCAATGGCATACGGAATGCCATTCCGCACTGCCATTTCTACGGTATTGAAATCGTATCCCAACGAATGACATAATTGTAAAACGTAATCATTTACCTGCTTCAATAATTTTGCCGAAGCCGGACCATTGTTACTTTGATAACGAAGATGGTGCGGATTGCGTGGTTCGTATTGCATAATGCGCACATACTTGCCGCCCAGACAATAGCATCGGAAATAATCTTCGAAAATGATTTCTTCTTGCAGCATCATCACCAGCTGTCCTGTTTCGCTGTAGGCTTTAAAGAAATCGTCCATGTTGTTTAATTTATAAACGCTCTTCCAGCCGCCTCCAGCATGTGGCTTCATATAGGCAGGAAACCCGATGTGTTCAAATATTTTCTCCCAGCTCAACGGAAACTTCAGATTGCTGAAAGAAGAGTCGCTGGTATCGGTGGGACGCTCGTGCGATGGAAGAATTACGGTTTTAGGAACAGGCACTCCAATTTTTACGGCAAGAGCATTGTTAAAAAATTTCTCGTCTGCACTCCACCAAAAAGGATTGTTAATAACAGCCGTTCCACTGATGGCTGCGTTTTTTAAATAAGCCCGATAGAATGGAACATCTTGTGAAATGCGATCGATAATCACAGCGTAATCATCTCCCACACCTTGTTGTACCATATCAATTAACACAGGCTCGGCTTTGATATCTTTCAATCCCATTTTGTTGACACGTTCTACAAATGCCTCCGGAAAGGAGCGCTCCATCCCATGTAGTATTCCGATTTTTTTCATATCCGTAATTTTAAATTGTGCAGATTGAGAATTTAGATTTAAGTCAATTAAAGGTACACACCAAATTGGCAATATAAAATGACCATGACCTCATTTAATTAGAGATAAATAGTGCGGAAACATTTCCCGCCAAACGGGCCAATCGTGGTTCGCGCCAGAGCGCACATCCAGCCAATGATGCATGCCTTTGTTTCTTAAGATAGCTGCCATTTTTTCATTGGCATCCCAGCACATATCCTGCGTGCCAGTACCTAGTACAGTGTAGGTATCCCATAAAAATGAGTTGTTGCTGCCCGGAAGAAAATCAGGAGGGTTATTGAAGTAGGCATTGTCATCGTAGTAGCCATCGAGCTGATCTTTGATGTCGAAGGCGGCCCCCATATTAAAAATGTATTTTACAACTTCCGGATGTTTGAATCCAAAATTAGAAGCATGGTAGCCACCAAAACTACAACCCGCAGTGGCCACGCGTTGGACACCTGTTTCGCGTTGTGCTAGGGGAACCAGTTCTTCCAAGAGCATTAAATCGTACCATATATGATTTTTGATACGGTCGGCCGGATGGATGGATTTGTTATACCAACTTAACCGATCAATCCCATCGACACAATAAATTTTCACCAACCCTTCATCCAAAAACCAATTGACACTTTCGATCAGCTTAAAGTCTTTGTTTTCATAGTAGCGCCCCATCGAAGTGGGGAATAGAATAACCGGGTATCCGCGGTGACCAAATGCGAGTACTTCTATATCTTGGCTTAAACGTGGAGAATACCAGCGGTGCAGATGTTCGTGTGGCATAGTGTATTGGTTTTAGAATTCTTACTTTTGGGTCTTTTAAAGGTCAACAAAAAAATGCTAAAGACAAACCGTGCCAGCAACTGAAGAGAAAAGTCTTTTACCCATATCTTACCGCGAAGAAAAGATTGAAGGCGTACATTCCAAGCTACTCAACCGTGATGTAGATGTCAATTTGTTGCTTCCTGATTTTGAAGAGGGCAGAAGATACCCGCTCCTTTTATTAAATGATGGACAAGATATGTCTGCTCTGCAATTGAAAGAGCAGGTAGAGAATTTGGTCGATGAACAAGCTATTGAGCCAATTATTGTAGCAGGTGTGGTAGCCGGAGACCGCTTACAAGAATATGGTGTGGCCAACAAAAAAGATTATCTGAAACGAGGAAGTAGAGCGAAAGCCTACAGTCAGTACATCACCACCGAATTGCTGCCGTATTTGGAATATAAGTATCCTGTGGCGCTGGAGGCAAATCAACATGTGATTGCCGGTTGCTCGATGGGCGGACTCAGCGCAGTAGACATCGTTTGGAATCATCCGAAACATTTTGAAAAAGTAGGTGCCTTTAGCGGATCTTTTTGGTGGCGCAGACGTGATAGTCGTAGCCCTTTTTATTCAGATCATCGCGATCGCATTATGCATCACGAAATTAAGCATGGCAAGAAAAAAGATAATCTTAAGTTTTGGTTGCAAACAGGCACCCGCGATGAGCAAAGTGATCGCAATAAAAATGGCGTGATTGATTCGATTGACGATACGCTGGATTTGATTGCCGAGTTAACCAAAAAAGGATATCGTCCTTTTCATGATATCGTTTATTACGAGATAGAAAACGGTCAGCATAACATAGAGACATGGGCCGATGCAATGCCTGTGTTTTTGAAATGGGCGTTTGGAAAATAATTTAGTAAATTCGTTGCATGATTGCTGATATTCCGGTACCACCCCGAACCATTATGGAGGTTTATAAAATACTCCCTGAAGGAACGTTGGCTGAATTGATTAACGGAAAAATCTATATGTCAGCAGCGCCTAGCAACCAGCACCAGCGAGTATTGATCAAATTGTTTAAAGGGATTAGCAGCTTTGTAGAGGCAAAGCAGCTCGGAGAAGTTTTTATATCACCTTCTGATCTTTACTTAGACAAGAGTGTAAATGCGGTTCAACCTGATTTGTATTTTGTTAGTTATCAGAATCCAATGGTTATTTTAGACGACAAGCCGAATTACGGTGTGCCCGAATTGATTATTGAAGTTCTTTCTCCAGGGAACAATCAACATGATCTCAAAACAAAAAAGGATCTATATGAAAAATTCGGAGTTCTTGAGTATTGGATTGTAGATCCATCTTCACAAGATGTGCTTCTCTATAAATTGAGCAGCGGCAAATTTGAATTAATAGACGTCACACAATCGACTGTTCACTCACCACTTTTCAACCACACATTTCATTTTTAATAATTCATCTTGAAAGTAGATACCATCATTTTTGATTTAGGTGGAGTTTTAATCGATTGGAACCCGCGCTATCTCTACCGCAAAATTTTTAAGACCGAAGAGGAAATCACTTGGTTTCTCGAGAACGTTTGTACACCCGAGTGGAATGATCTTCAAGATGCGGGTCGTCCGTTTGAGGAGGCAACCAATGAGTTGATTGCTCAGTTTCCACAACATGAGGAAGCCATTCGTGCGTGGTACGGCCGCTGGCAAGAAACGATTGGCGGGCGAATACATGAAACGGTTGACTTGCTCAAAGAAATAAAAGATTCAAAAAAATACCGCCTGTATGCGCTCACTAACTGGTCGGGCGAAACATTTCCATGGGCACTCGATAATTTCGAGTTCCTGCATTGGTTTGACGGCATCGTTGTTTCGGGTATCGAAAAAACAAGAAAGCCGTTTCCGGAATTTTATCAAATACTTTTCGATCGGTATCAGGTCAATCCACAACAAGCAATTTTCATTGATGATAATCACAAAAATGTAATAGGAGCGGAAGCAGTCAACCTCCCGACTATTCATTTTAAATCAGCGGCTCAAGCCCGCGAAGAGCTAACACGTGCAGGGGTAATTTAGATCTCTGATTTTATTTCTTCATTGCAAAGTCAACAATCGTATCAAGAGAAATCCGATCGTTCAATGTTTTTGAATAGTGGATTTTGCGAATGACGAGATTTTCATCCAACAGAAATTCAGCCGGCATAGTCGAAAAGGATTCGTTGCCGTCCATCGGATAGAGTGGCAGTTGTTTCATCTTCGCTTTTATAGCTGTTTGAATAAAAGTAGTAAGGTGACTGAAGGATGACTTCAATAAAGAATTTTCAATTCCGTAAGTGGAATACTGTTTCTTGGTTGGGTCGGCAATCAACGGCACCGGAGAGACTTCTTTGTGAAATATGCTTTTCAAAAGCAGTTCGCGCGTAGATTCAAAAAAGAAAATCATCTCCATATTGTTGGCCAATAGCTTTTCGCGAATGTTCATCAACGAGTGGACACGCAGATTGCAGAATGGACAACCTGCATGTCGGAAAAAGCCAATGAAAACGCGTTTGCCTTTATAGCTTTTCAAGTGAATGTTACGATCAAAAATGTCGATAAGATTAAAGTCGGGAGCTGTTACATTCAAATCAATCAGAATGTTTTCTTTTGGGGAGGTCATGTTGAAAATAGAGATTAGATAAATTAGATATTGTGGACAGAGTATTTTTCAGTAGGCTGCTCAGGTTGATTCTGATTGGAAGGATAATCGGCTCGTTCAATGGCAGAAGTGATGGAGCTCACCACTTCATCCAATCTTTCGGTTGAGGCGAGCAAGTGATTCATGATAATTCTAGACTCAGGTTTTACTTCTTCCCGCTTTAACAAACTCATTAATCCGAGTATACTCGCAACGGGACTTCTAAGTTTGTGGGCATTGATCCAAGCGTATTCTTCTAAAGCCTGATTTTTTCGTTGCAAGTCTTGCGTGCGTGAGCGCACAATGATTTCAAGATTTTCGTTGGTTGCCTTCACTTCCTCCGCTTGCCGTTTGATTTCTTCATTACTTGCCAGAAGAGCTAATCGTGCCTTGATTTCTTTGAGCATGAGGTTGTAACGCATGCGAATGGCAATGATCATGAAAATGCCCACCGCCATGAGAAGGAACCCTCCTTGCACTAAAAAAACACGAGCATCCAGTAAGGGATTGACGATAATGGAAAAGGTAGTTACTAAAGCGGAAGTGAATGTGATAAGAATCAGTGTTCGTAGTGAGATTATCAGGAACAGCGATGCGCCAATGAGCAACGCGATGTAATTGATGTTGTGGCCCAATACATCATGATTTGTGATCAGACTAAATGTATACGCATTTTGTAATGAAATCAGCAGCAGCGGGACAATGACAATTCGACTAGATGCGCCTGCTTCTTTCTTGGTCCAAAAAAGAGTAAGCAACGTAATCAGCGAAATACTCAGACGAATCACACCGATGTGTTGCCACAAACTGTTCAGATTGATGTAATCCGTATAAGCAAATAACGGATTGAATAGAATCGCTACCCAGGCAGCAATCACATGATATTTAGTTGACGAAATGGTCAACTCTCGGCCAATCGCCTCCTGCGATAATTCTTCAAACTGTTTCTTCACCAACTTCATATATCTCTTGAGGCTTACTTTGCGCGCATCCAATCGGGTGCGTTCACTTTTACATACGAAGCGAGTATAGGAGTTGGATTTCGTACAGATCAAAAAATATTTTTAAACTTTAGCCACATTCCCAGCCACTTGCATGGTTTCCAGGCTAGGCGAAGATTTTCCACCGCGCGGTTCGATGGTGACGGCAAAAGTGGTGGGAAATAGAGCGGCATCCTTCATTTTTAGCAACCCTGCAAGGGTAGAATCAAAAACACCGCAATCAACGGGCTTCCCATCAATTATGGCCCACAGTTGATATTGATTTTCTTTGGAAAGCGCTTTCATGTTTTGAATGCTTAGATACACTTCTTTCGTGCGTGCGTTCCAATACACCGAAGCGATTGATTGAGGAGCATTAGGCGTACCCTTCATCACCACCCGCTCAAAGTCAGGGTTGGTTGTGATTCTTACTTCCGTTTCAATTTCCTCTAAACGATTTTGCACCGTAGAGTAATCTTGTGCGATGCGTTGATTTTGTGCGAGCAACTGAGTGAGGTTCGATTGACTTTCCTGCCAGCGGCTCCAATACGTGTATGCCAGAAAGGAACTGAACAGACCAAATACTATCGAGGCCGCGGCCGCATAGCGCCACGTCATAGATTCCTGACGGAGCGGTATTACGGGAACTTCTTTTTCTGATTCTATTTTTTCAAACAAAGAGGTTTTTACAGATGTCCGTGGTGTAATGCTCGCTTTCAAGAGCAACTGTTCTGAGACAGCTTCAATCTTCGCCAGCTCTTCTTTCAGCTCAGGATATACTTTCAGTTTAGCTTCCAAATCGCGCATCTCTTCCAATGAAAGATCGCCAAAGACGTAAGCCTCTAAAATTCCGGACGATATGTATTCTTTGATGTTCACTCGATGGCTAGTAATGATCGTAATTCGTTCATGGCTAATCGCAAGCGTGTTTTTACGGTGCCCAGCGGAATATTAAATTCTTCGGCCACCTCTGATTGCGTGTATCCTTTCAAATACAAATGACTGACAATAAATTGTTGTTCCACAGAAAGTTTCTGTAAAACCTCTTTTAAGCCAATAGCATCTACTTCCATTTCCATGTTTTCTTGCCGATCAATCCTACCTACGAGAAAATCTATGTCATCGGTTTTCTTGGACTTCGATGTTTCTTTGGATCGACTTTTGTCGATAGCCAAGTTTCGGGCTATCTGAATCATCCAGGTAAAAAGTCTACCCTTAGAGGCATCATATTGCTCGATTTTATCCCAAACCTTCAGAAAAACATCCTGCAACACCTCTTCGGCTATTTCTTCTGTGCGAAGGATTCGGAGAACCGCTCCATAGATTGCCCCTGAATAATGATCGTATAGATAATCCAACGCCAGACGATCTTTCTTTTTAAGTCGGCTAATAAGCTCGGATTCCGGTATGGTAATTTTTTGGCTGATAGGAAGCAGGTTATTCTAACATTAAATATAACACCCAAGAACACGCTAAGTTTATTTTTTTACGAACGGTGGGGTCAAAAGAAAAGGCCTTCCAATATAGAAGGCCTTTTGCAAATCTTAAAATCGAGGAATTATAAGTGTATCACTTCACCATATGCAGCCGCAGCCGCTTCCATAATGGCTTCGCTCATGGTAGGGTGTGGATGCACGGTTTTAATAACATCGTGACCGGTAGTTTCCAACTTGCGAGCAGACACAACTTCGGCAATCATCTCCGTCACATTCGCACCAATCATGTGAGCGCCTAACCATTCGCCATACTTGGCATCAAAAATCACCTTCACAAATCCATCTGATGCCCCAGCCGCTTTTGCTTTGCCTGAAGCAGTAAATGGAAACTTGCCTACTTTAATTTGATACCCCGCTTTCTTAGCCGCCTCTTCGGTGTATCCTACAGATGCAATTTCAGGCGAGCAATACGTACAACCTGGGATGTTGCCATAATTCAATGGCTCCGGATTTTGACCGGCAATCTTCTCAACACAAATAATACCTTCCGCTGAAGCTACGTGCGCCAATGCAGGGCCGCTGGTGATATCGCCAATCGCATAAACCCCCGGCACGTTGGTTTTGTAGTACGCATCTACCAACACTTTTCCTTTTTCGTTTTTAACGCCCACTTCTTCCAAACCTAAATTTTCAAGGTTGGTAGTAACGCCCACCGCAGACAATACAATGTCGGTTTCAATTTTGATTTCACCGTTAGGAGTTTTTACGGTAGCCACACAGCCTTTGCCGCTGGTGTCAACTTTGGTCACTTCAGAATTGGTGTGAATAGTGATGCCGGCTTTCTTAAACGATTTTTCTAATTGCTTAGAAACTTCTTCGTCTTCTACCGGCACAATGCGTGGCAAAAATTCTACGATCGTCACCTCGGTTCCAATAGTATTATAGAAATAAGCAAACTCAACTCCAATCGCACCTGATCCTACTACCAACATTTTTTGCGGACGCTCCGGCAAAACCATCGCTTCGCGGTACCCGATGATCTTTTTGCCATCCAATTTTAAGTTGGGCAATTCGCGTGATCTTCCACCGGTGGCTAGAATGATGTGCTTGGCATCGTAATCGGTTTTCTTACCGGCAGCATCGGTTACTTCTACCTTGCCGCCTTTTTTTAACTTACCATGACCGGCAATTTGCTCGATCTTATTTTTCTTGAAAAGAAACTGTACGCCTTTGCTCATGCCCGCAGCTACATCGCGGCTACGCTTCACCATAGCGGCCATATCAGGCGAGGCTTCTTTTACATCGATACCGTAGTCTTTAGCATGTTGAATGTATTCGAACACATTGGCGCTTTTCAACAAAGCCTTCGTTGGGATACATCCCCAGTTTAAACAGATTCCACCCAGCTCCGCTTTTTCTACCACTCCCACTTTCATACCCAATTGAGAAGCCCGAATTGCAGCTACATATCCGCCAGGACCGGAGCCGATTACAATCACATCATAACTCGCCATATAAATATTTATTTAAGTATTTCAGAAAGGTCAAAATTAACCCAAAATCTGATGCGGAAAAAAGATTAGTTTCGCATGGCGATTGGGTCAATGTAACCGGAAAGTTTTGAAGGAAAATGATTTGGTTACGGGCATTATTGGCCGCAGAAATGCTGGCTGCATGGCTACCAATTGGTATAATCATTGGCTGACGAAAAGAAAGCTACTTGCCGAACACACTATTTTGTAAATTTTATTTTTAAACATACCGATCAAAAAAATGAAACTACTTCAAAGTAAAACCGCCCTTGTCACCGGAGCATCCAAAGGTATTGGCCGCTCGATTGCGCTTAAATTTGCCGAACAAGGTGCCAACGTGGCATTCACCTATCTTTCCAGCATAGAGCAAGGTCAGGCACTCGAAGCAGAGCTCGCTGCCAAAGGGATCAAAGCCAAAGGATATCGTTCTGATGCTTCTGATTTTGCACAAGCCGATAAATTGATCAATGATGTAGTTGCCGAATTTGGCTCACTGGATATTTTGGTAAACAACGCTGGCATTACTATGGATAACTTATTGCTGCGCATGACCGAAGAGGCGTGGGATAAGATCATGCAGGTAAATCTTAAATCATGTTTCAACACCGTGAAGGCGGCTTGCAAACCGATGATGAAGCAAAAGTCCGGATCGATCATTAACATGACTTCGGTGGTTGGTTTAAAAGGCAATGCGGGTCAGTCAAATTACGCAGCATCAAAGGCTGGTATCATTGGATTTACGAAAGCGATTGCTTTAGAATTAGGATCCAGAGGAATCCGTTCTAATGCCATTGCTCCCGGCTTTATCGAAACCGAGATGACTGGCAAGCTCGATGAGAAAACGGTGCAGAGCTGGCGCGATGCTATTCCGCTGAAACGCGGAGGCAAACCCGAAGATGTGGCCGATGCTTGTATCTTCTTAGCTTCCGATATGTCCACGTACATTACCGGTCAGGTGATTCAGGTAGATGGAGGAATGTTAACCTAGAATGCGATGACAGAAATGGATCGTATTACCCGGCTGCTGGAAAAAACTTTTGATCAGCAGCCGTGGTATGGATCTTCGATCATGGAGATTCTAAAAACAGTCAATCCGCTGATGGTCAATCAACGTTCAGGCGATACGCATACCATCGCAGAGTTGGTGGAGCACATGATTAGCTGGCGAACATTTACCACCAAGCGGTTGCAGGGTGATGCCGAATTTCAAGTAAATGATACTGCGAATTTCCCGGTTTCACCCAGTTGGGAAGATACCATCAAGCGTTTGCACCAGAGCCAAGAAGAGTTGGTGAAGGCTGCAAAACTATTTCCGGAAGAGCGTTTGAATGAGTTGGTTCCCAGTAACCAGTTCCGTTATACCTTCTATACATTGCTTCACGGAATCATTCAACATGATGTTTACCATCTCGGCCAAATTGCCTTGCTTAAAAAGGTAATTGAACTAAACACGAAATAATCTGACCCACTTTCTTTAACTTTGGAGCACACTATGCACGAAGTTAAGGCGCAATCCCCTACGCTGACACTGGACTTGGAAGACCAGTTAAAGAAAGCATACGACCTTCGGGGTCATGATTTGGCGCAAAGCCTCCGTATCGCTCAGCAAGTTCTACATGCTTTCAAAGACATAAAATTTGAATCAGGCATTGCTAAAGCAGAAAATCTTTTAGGACTTTTTCACCTCATTCGGGGTGAGTTTGCATTGGCGGAAGAATACTCACGCAAGGCACTCTCGTATTTTGGAAGCCAAAAAGACATCAAGGGTATTGCCGATGCCCGCTATAATATTGGTGGCATATACTACCGTACCAATAAATACCATCAGGGCCTTATTGAACTATCGCAGTGCCTCGCAGCCTATCGTCAATTAGGCGACTTTCATAATCAGGCTCGAACATTGAAAAGTATGGGTACTATTTATGAGTACTTCAATGATCAGGAAAAAGCCATTGAGTCATACGAAAAATCCATTGAAGCAAGTCGCGAGGTAAACGACATTAGTCTGGAATCAAATGCGCTTAATCCGCTGTCAGGAATTTATAATAAGCAGGGGAAGTCGCAGTTGGCTTTTGACGTGATTGGTCGTAGTATTTTATTGAAAACACAAAGTGGCGATACGCGTGGTTTGGCTTTTGCGCTGTATGGCCGCGCTAAACTTTTTATTAAACAACTTCGGTTTGAAGAAGCGCTCACCGATCTGGAGCATGTGGCCGAAATACTTTCGGCAGCTGAAGATATGCTTGGCTTGGGAATGGCGTATAACAAGATTGGAATATCGTATCAGGGATTGGGTAACTTAGCGCAGGCACTTCACTATTTTAATCTCGCGTTAGAGCTGGGAGAGAAATACAAAGTTCAGTTAGTATCCTTCAAAGCTAATTTCAATTTATATACGTTGGCGAAGAGCGAGGGAAACATGCAATTGGCATTGGCTTATCTGGAAAAATACCTGTTTCAGAAAGAAGAAGTAATCAATAACGAGAATTACAACATTATTAAAAGCTACGAGGCACTTTCTAAGATTGAATCGCTGGAGCGAGAGGCCAAAGCTCAAAAAGAGAAAAGCGAAATTGTTGAGAAGAAAAATGCAGAGTTGGATTCTTTCTTTTATCGTGTATCGCACGATTTGAAAGGCCCTATTTCTTCTCTACTTGGTTTGTATAATGTAGTTAAGCTCGACATCAAAGATCAGAAGTCACTGAACATATTCGATATGTATCATTCACAAGCTGTGCGAATGAATGACATTGTTATTGGTCTGATCAATCTAACAGAAATAAAAAACACGGAAAAACTGAAGACCAATATCAATTTCGAGAAATTGGTGAACGAATGTATCGACTCATGTCGTTATCTGACAAATTTTTCGCGCGTGAAGTTTGAAAAATCGATTAGCGTCTATGATTTTTTGGCAGAGTGGGCCATCATCAATACCATTTTGCAGAATCTGATCGAAAATGCCATTAAGTACTCTCGAACGAACGTGGAGTCGCTAATCAAAATCTCGGTCTTTAAAGATGACGGCCACGTCATTATGCGGGTAGAGGATAATGGGCAAGGTATTCCACCCGAGCATCAAAGCAACATTTTTAACATGTTTTATCGGGCCACCGAAAAAAATCATGGCTCAGGTTTGGGCCTTTATATATTAAAGAGAGCCGTAGAGCGCACGCAGGGTGATATCAATTTTGTCAGTGTTCCTAATCAGGGATCAACATTTGTAGTGCGCATTCCATACAGCTCCTAAACATCAACCAAACGGTTGTGAGGTAACTTTTTTAACAATTTTTTAGGGAAGCATTTGGAAACTCTACTAAGTTGGTATACGTTTGTGTCATCATAGTCGGTAAGGCTTTTTGGCCGGCCGATTTATAAAGAAGCGCGGAGAGACAGGCTCGATGAAGCGCTAGCAACCCCTTCCAACCGAATCATTCGGGAGGAAAAAAGGTGCTAAGTCCTGCCCCGAAGAAGGTCTTTGGGGAACTATAAACCGGTGTTAAAATGAAAACATTCATCCGTTCCATTGAGCAATCGTTCCGATTGCAAGTCCTCAAATACAAAGTTCAATTTATTTTAAATTGTTGTTGCTGCAACATGTGTTGTTGTGGCAGTTGCTGCTAATTGTTAGCGAACCGCTTCCAGCAACAAACTAATCTAAGGTCTGCCAAGTGACAGGTATGGCTACGATTATGTCCACATTCATTTTTTAATCATAATAAAATCATTCAAAAATTTAAATCATTTATCATATGTCAAGCTTACGTTTCGAAACGCTCCAATTACATGCAGGCCAAGAAGTAGATCCTACAACCGGTTCACGTGCCGTACCCATTTATCAAACCACCTCTTATGTATTCAAAAATTCAGAACATGGTGCGAATCTTTTTGCGCTGAAAGAATTCGGAAACATCTACACACGCCTGATGAACCCGACTACAGACGTTTTTGAAAAACGCGTTGCAGCTTTAGAAGGCGGTGTAGCTGCACTAGCAGTCAGTTCCGGTCAGGCCGCACAATTCATAGCACTCAATAACATTCTTCAAGCTGGGGATAATTTTGTGTCTACCTCATTTTTGTATGGTGGCACCTACAACCAATTCAAAGTCGCCTTCAAACGCTTGGGCGTGGAAGTTCGTTTTGCCGAAGGTGATACGGTTGAAGCATTTGAAAAATTAATCAATGCAAAAACCAAAGCGATTTATCTCGAAACCATCGGTAATCCCGGATTCAATATTCCAGATTTCGAGGGGATAGCTGCATTGGCAAAAAAGCATGATCTTCCTTTGATCGTTGATAATACATTTGGTGCGGGTGGATTTTTATTCCGTCCACTGGAGCACGGTGCCAACGTAGTCGTGGAGTCTGCTACCAAGTGGATTGGTGGCCATGGCACTTCGATTGGCGGAGTTATTGTAGACGGTGGAAATTACAATTGGGGCAACGGAAAGTTCGCGCAATTCACTGAACCAAGCGAAGGCTATCATGGTTTGAAATTCTGGGATATTTTCGGTGAAGGAAATCCACTTGGCTTACCTAACATAGCATTTATCATCCGCGCGCGCGTAGAAGGCCTCCGTGATTTTGGTCCGGCTATCAGCCCATTCAATTCTTTCTTATTGATTCAAGGTTTGGAAACACTTTCCCTTCGCGTTCAACGTGCCGTTGATAATTCATTGGCGTTAGCACAATGGCTAGAGCAGCATCCAAATGTAGAAACAGTTAACTATCCCGGTTTGGCTAGCAGCACGTACCATAAGCTCGCGAAAAAATATTTGAAGAATGGCTTTGGCGCAGTGCTTTCTTTCACTGTAAAAGGAACAAAAGAAAACACGACTCAGTTAGTCGACAACTTGAAATTGGTAAGTCATTTGGCGAACGTGGGCGATGCGAAGACATTGATCATTCAACCTTCAGCCACCACACATCAGCAACTGTCAGATGAAGAACAAATTTCGTCTGGTGTATTGCCTACCTTGTTGCGCGTTTCTGTAGGTTTAGAACATATCGATGACATCAAAGCCGATTTCCAACAAGCGTTTGAGAAGGCTTTCAAAAAAGAACTGGTAGCATAAAGCATGGTAAAAACAGAATCCATTTTTCATCATTCGGAGGAATTTGAATTAGAGTCGGGGAGCAAACTCCCCGGCTTTCAACTCAAGTACACTACTTTGGGTCAATTGAACAAAGAGAAATCCAATGTGGTGTGGGTTTGTCATGCCCTTACGGGGAGCTCAGACTTTACCGACTGGTGGAAGGATTTTTTTACCGAAGGAAGCCCCTACGATCCGCGCGATTATTTTATTATCTGTGCGAATACTTTAGGCGGATGCTACGGATCAACCGGTCCGTTGTCCATCAATCCGAATTCAGGAAAAAATTTCTTTCATGATTTTCCATTGGTCACCAACCGCGATGTGGTTCGTGCATTCGATCGCTTGCGTGAGGCTTTGGGGATTGACAAAGTACACACGCTGATAGGAGGATCATTGGGCGGTCAGCAAGCTCTTGAATGGGCCATTCAGCAGCCAATCGTTTTTCAAAACCTTATTGCGATTGCCTGCAATGCTTTTCATTCACCTTGGGGTATTGCCTTTAACGAAGCACAGCGCATGGCCATAGCAGCAGATTCCACTTGGAAGGAAAATGATGTTAGAGCCGGTGTGGAGGGCATGAAAGCCGCTCGCGCGATGGGTATGATTTCATTTCGCACGTATGAAACGTTTGAAGAAACACAATCAGAAAAAGAGAATCAGAAACTAGATGACTTCAGAGCCAGCTCGTATCAACGCTACCAAGGGCAGAAGTTAGCGAGTCGATTCAATGCGTATTCCTACTGGCTGCTCACCAAAATGATGGACAGCCATCAGGTTGGAAGAAATCGAAACAGCGTGGTGCTGGCATTGAAACAAATTCAGGCGCGCACGCTGGTAGTTGGCATCGACAGCGATTTGTTGTTTCCATTGCGCGAGCAGAAATATATGGCACATCATATTCCCGGTGCGCAACTAAATATAATTGAATCGCTGTATGGGCACGATGGATTTTTAGTGGAGTTTGTGAAATTCAAAAAGCTAGTGAATCAGTTTTTGCGCTCGCCTAAAAAAGAACAAGAAGTAGTATTAACCGAAGCGTCTTCTACCGACTTTGATTCGCTGGAGGACATAAACTTGTAAAATTGAAATGAAGAAGAAATTAAAAATAGGATTGTTTGGCTTTGGCGTAGTAGGGCAAGGCTTGTATCACGTGCTCAACGAAACGCACGGTGTGAAAGCAGAGATTAAGAAAATCTGCGTAAAGAATCGGGAGAAACAACGCTCTTTAGATTCGGCCATTTTTACGTTTGATAAAAATGATATTCTCACCGACAAAGAAATCGACATTGTAGTAGAGTTGATTGACGATGCACCAGCCGCATATGAAATTGTGAAGGCCGCTTTGCGCAATGGCAAACATGTGGTGACAGCCAACAAACGCATGCTTGCCGAAAACCTCAAGGAAATTTTTGAGCTTCAGAAAAAGTACGACCGCTCGGTGTTGTATGAAGGTGCGGTGTGTGGAAGTATTCCTATCCTGCGTAACCTCGAAGAGTACTACGACAATGATTTGATCACCAGCATCGAAGGTATTTTCAATGGGTCTACCAATTTCATTCTCACCAAAGTTTTTGAAGAACGCAAAGGATATGCTGAAGCATTGAAGCAAGCACAAGAATTGGGTTTTGCTGAAAGCGATCCTTCATTGGATGTGAAGGGCTTCGATCCGAAGTTTAAGTTGACCATCGCCATCGCGCATACCTTTGGCGTTTTTGTGAAGCCCGAAGAAATTATCAATGTGGGTATTCACAAAATTTCTGCCGTTGATTTGAAATATGCGCGCGAAAATAATCTCACAATCAAACTAGTGGCGCGAGCTTATAAATTAGGCGGCAAGATCATCGGTTTTGTGGCACCGCAGTTTATTCCAGCCGATCACATGTTGGCCAATGTGCGCAACGAGTACAATGCCGTTTTGGTAGAAGGCGCTTTCGCGGAAAAGCAAGTGTTTATTGGTAAAGGTGCGGGCAGTTACCCCACCGGTTCGGCTGTGCTTTCGGATATTTCGGCATTGACGTTCGACTATCGCTACGAGTATAAAAAGTTTACACAGGGTGAGAATTTCGCCTTTTCGAACGATGCACTGGTGGATGCGGTGGTTAGCTTTCAAGACAAAGCCGCTGTGACACCAGCAGATTTTGAAACCTTTAAAGGCGGCTATCAAGGTAATGGCCTTCAGTACATGACTGGCTCCATCACACTTAGGAAATTGCAGGAACTTTCGAAGAAGGATGAAGTGAGTGTAATTTTGGCTCCTGAGTTGAATTTGCAGGCAGATAATCAATTGTCTAAGAAAGAGCTTGCAATTGCCTAGAAAGGATTGGCAAACAGGTAGCAAAAAGCAGTTTTAATACTGCTTTTTTGCTTTTTAAGGCTATTTTAAGTTTAAACGGTTTGACGGATTTTACCCCCGATTCCTATATTTGTAAACTTTAAATACAGCCTATGTTAGCGATTACCTCCATTGTAGCCTTTACAGCTATAATTCTTCTTCTAGTAGCGCTTCTCATCTTTGCGCAAAAGCAGTTGGTTCAGTCCGGCCCGGTTAAAATTGTCATTAATGGAGAAAAAACCATCACCGTTTCTGCGGGAAGCTCTCTTTTAAGCACTTTGGCCAACGAAAAAATATTTTTGCCTTCTGCCTGTGGTGGAGGAGGTACCTGCGCGATGTGCAAATGCGTGGTAGAATCCGGTGGAGGTGATGTGTTGCCAACCGAGGTAGGCCATCTTTCTCGTGCCGAGCAAAAAGAGCATGTGCGCCTAGGCTGCCAGGTAAAAGTGAAGCAAGACTTAAACATTCGCATCCCGGAAGAAATCTTCGGGATCAAAAAGTGGGAATGTGAAGTCGTTTCCAATAAAAACGTGTCCACGTTCATTAAGGAGTTTGTTGTAAAACTTCCTCCCGGTGAAACCTTAAATTTCGAAGCAGGTGGTTATATCCAAATTGATGTGCCAACATTAAAAGTGGATTTCAGCAAAATGGATATCACACCACATCCTGAATTGGGTCACAGCAACCCCGATGTATTTAAGTCGGATTGGGATAAGTTCAAGCTGTGGGATCTGAAAATGAAAAACGATGAGCCCATCTTCCGTGCATATTCAATGGCCAACCACCCAGCTGAAGGAAATATTGTGATGTTGAACATCCGTATCGCTACGCCACCCTGGGATCGCGCCAACAACAAGTGGATGGATGTAAATCCGGGTATCTGTTCTTCGTATGTGTTCTCACGCAAGCCTGGCGATAAAGTAACAATCTCTGGCCCTTACGGGGAATTCCATATTAATAAAACACAGCGCGAGATGGTTTACATTGGTGGTGGTGCTGGTATGGCTCCATTGCGTGCGCAAATCTTCCATTTATTCCATACCGAAAAGACGAACCGAAAAGTGTCTTATTGGTATGGTGGACGCTCGAAGAAAGAATTGTTCTACGTAGATCACTTCCGGAAAATCGAGAAAGAGTTCCCGAATTTCAATTTCCATATCGCTTTGTCTGAGCCACTTCCGGAAGATAACTGGAAAGTGAAAAAGAGTTTGGATGACCGCGAGGCAGATGGCTATGTAGGCTTCATCCACAAATGCTTGTTTGATAATTATTTGGCGAATCACCCGGCACCGGAAGATGTAGAGTACTACTTGTGCGGACCTCCATTGATGAACGCTGCCGTTCTGAAAATGCTGGATGACATGGGTATTCCAAAAGAAAATGTTCGCTTTGACGATTTCGGAGGTTAATAACTCTAAATCACGAGACAAAAAAGGCCCTTCAGACGATGGGCTTTTTTTATTACTTCCAACTTTTGAAAGAATGTGGTTGTCCAAGAGACATAACAATAGAGTATTATGACTAAGACATTATTTGCACTCCTCTTATTTTTTCATGCATGTCAGGATGATTCAGTTTCTATATCTAAGTGTACTTCCCCAACTTGGCTCGAGGCAGAAAAAACATCCATCATTCAACAGGGTCATAAAGGCCAAATCACGAAATACGCCCATAAAAATCAAGAGGTTTATCTGATTCAAGGATGCTTGCAAAATTGTGCAGATTACATGGATGTAGTGAAAGATTGTGGCGGCAAGGTGATTTGCGAAAGGGGAGGTATAGCGGGCATCAATACATGCATTGACTTCGATAAAGCCGTGAAACTGGAGGAGGTTTGGAAGAATTGATCTCTGGTAACATGAGATGAATTGACAACTCGTAGCTTCGGGTTGTCAATTCGCTTTTTATAGGATAGTTTTGTTAAGGCCAACCATAACTTATGGACTTAACCATTCTTTTTTCTCCTGTTCCAGAATCAATTTATTGTGATTCGTATCCTTCCAATTCTTTCTTCAAAAACGTTAAAGTGTATGGCGAGAAGATGCCTGAATTGAAAGGGGCACACATCGCCATATTTGGGATTCAGGAAGAACGCGGGGCTTTCAATAATCAAGGTTGCGCCCAAGCACCCGATGAAATTCGTAAGAAGTTATATCGCCTTAAGAAAGGAACTGGCAACTATCGTATCATCGACCTGGGTAATTTAAACACAGGCATTGATTTAGACGAGACCTACGTACGCATCAACGAAGTATGCCGCATCTTGCTGGAGAATAATGTCATGCCAATTTTGCTAGGCGGCTCACACGATCTGGATTACGGACAATACCGCGGCTACGAGGAAATGGAGAAACTGATCAGCCTCCTCAACATCGATGCGTTTTTAGATTTAGAAGACGCGAAAGAGAATCCACCGGCCAAACAACATATTCACAAGATTCTTTTGCATGAGCCAAATTATTTGCTCAGCTACACACATTTGGCGCATCAAACTTATCTAATTGATCCACTCGCTTCCGCTATTTTAGAAAAGCTCTATTTTGAAGCATTTCGGATCGGGCAAATGCGCACCAATCTTACGGAAATGGAACCAGCCATTCGAAACGCGGATTTGCTTTCGTTTGACATAACAGCCATTAAGTCAGCGGATGCTCCAGGCAATGCCAACGCGCAACCATTTGGCCTGACAGGCGAGGAGGCTTGCCAACTTTGCTGGTATGCGGGCATGAATGAGAAGCTAAGTTCTGCCGGTTTTTATGAATACAATCCTGCCTTTGATGATGCACATAAAAAAACGGCATCGGTCGTTGCGACTATGATCTGGTATTTTATTGAAGGATATTATCATCGTAAAGGAGAATCCAGTTTTAAAAGCAATGATTTTTTGAAGTATGTGGTGTCGATGCCCACCGAGCCTGAAATTATCACCTTTTACAAAAGTAAGGTGACAGAAAAATGGTGGATGGAGATTACGCATCACAAACCGGGCGCGCGCTATTTACGCAACACCATGGTGCCGTGTAGTTACAACGATTACCAGATTGCCTCTAAGGGTGAATTGCCGGAACGATACATCAACGCGTTAGCTAAGATTATTTGATATGAAAAAATTTTATCTAGTCGTAGTATGTCTGATCATTTTGGCTACTGGCTGTAAACATGATAGCGCGCAACAGATTATTGACAAAGCCATTGCAGTAGCCGGAGGCGACTTGTATTTGAATTCAACAATCGAATTTGATTTTAGAGGACGACATTATGTTGCCAATCGCAACGGAGGAAAATTTTCGTATGAACGCATTTTTCGAAACGATAAAGACTCTACACAACTAATTCACGATTTTGTCAATAATGATGGCTTTCGCAGAACAATCAACGACTCGTTGGTAGAAGTTCCTGACACGATGAAAGTAAAATACACGGCTTCCGTTAATTCGGTCCTGTATTTCGCTTTGCTGCCGTATGGATTAAATGATCCATCTGTCAGGAAAAAATGGTTAGGCGAAACAGAGTTAGAAGGAAAAACCTACCATAAGATTGAAATCACTTTTCAGCAGGAAGGAGGAGGGGAAGATTTTGAAGATACTTTCATTTATTGGATTGATCAATCAGATTATACAATTGGCTATCTGGCCTACTCGTTTCAGGAAGATGGTAAAGCAGATTGCCGTTTTCGCAAGTCTGTGAATGCCCACGTAGTGGATGGAGTTCGTTTCAGTGACTATATTAATTATGCTCCGAAGCAAACAGCATCCATTGCGGAGTTAGAGAATCTGTATAAAAGCGATGGATTAAAAGAGTTGAGCAGAATTGAAAATACCAACGTTACAGTCATGAAAAACTAGCCGACCTGTACTGTAAAGAAATTGTCTAGTACAAAATGTGTTCGCGCCAATTGTTGTAAATCCTTGGCGTTAGTTTTTCTGATACGATCAAAAAGAGTTACATAAAAATCAGGTGGCAAATCGAACAGGTGAATGGTCTTTAATTTTTCGGTTACTGAAAACGGATTCGAAACCTCCAATTGCAAACTTCCCAAAAAATGGTTTTTAGCTACTAGTAACTCTTCTTCCGAAATCAACTCATTTTGCAATCGAGTCAGTTCATTTCCAATCTCGCGTAGCGTCTCATCGCATTTGTCAATATTGACATCGGCACCAATAGAAAATGACGCATAATTCAGATTAGGCGATAGTGAGGAATAGATGCCATAGGTAAGTCCCTTTTCCTCACGAATGTTTTTCATCAAGCGCGAGCCAAAATACCCGCCTAAGATATGATTCAACAAAAGAAAACTGGGGTAATCCTGGTCGGCTCGAGTAATTGAAATCTTCCCCATCCGAAGGGATGCCTGTACGCTACCTTCTTTTTTTACAATTTCTTTTTTGATAGCGGCAGACTCCGGAGATTTCACGACTGCACGATCTCTCTCTGAACTACTAAATGTTGTAACTGCTTGTTGAAGCCACTCAATATCGGTCACGGTCAAGTCGCCTGTTAAAAAAATGCTAAACGGCTTAAAGCATTTAGAGTGAAACTGTATTAAATCTTCACGAGCGATTTTTTTCAAATCACTTTCTTCTGCGGATTTGCCGTACGGATGCTGAGCGCCAAAAATATTCTTTGCCAGAAGTTTTCCCGCAACAAAGCTGGTCTTCTGCTGATTTACTTTTAGATTTTGTTCGTAGATGGACAATAGCAGCTCCAATTCATCCGCAGGAAAAACGGGGTGTTGCAACAACTCGATCAACAATGGAAGAACGGATCTTAAATTTTTGGTAAGGCTATATAAGGATATCGAAACGAAATCAGCTCCGGCAGAAATTTCTAGCTGTGCTCCATGGTAATCGATAATCTCCGAAATTTGAGCAGCTGAATAATTCACGGTTCCTTTCTCGAGCATGTGAGCAGTAAAATAGGCTATGCCCGGTTTGGGCTCATACCACTTACCAGCCTGAAATATAAAGTCTAGCTTGATGATGTCTTTCGATCCTTTAACCCAGTTCAAATCCATTCCATTGCTTAAGTGCAACTTGGTGGACGAGGGTAGGTCAAAAGAAAACTCTTTTGCGAACGGAGGGGGACTTTTTCTGTCGAGCACGAATTAGTCAGTTACAGATTCTTCCTCTTTAGCTTTGGTTGGGAAGACATACATGATTGTAAAGCGGATGGTTTCCGCTAATGCATTCTCGCGTTTGTTGGTTGGCACCATGTAGGCCATGTCGATTACAAACTTATCATACTTAAAGCCTAGACCAGCAGTTAAATATTTTCTATTGCCTTTCGATTGGTCTTCATAAAAATAACCCAACCGTCCGGCAAAGGTGTTGTTGTACCAATATTCAATACCGCTTGAAATAGTAATTTCAGAAAGCTCTTCGCTAAAACCACCCGGTGCATCGGAGAATGATCCGAAAATTCCTTCGAGTAATGGTTTTTTGCGACTGCTGCCAACTGTACCTGAGGGACTAGGTACCATCAGTTTATTAAAGTCCAAAGCAAACGTAAAGCTATTCATCGGATTCACATCGACTTTGTAGGCCGCACCTAAGCGCAGGTTGGTCGGAATGAAGTCGGCATTGTTGGGATCGGTATATGATACCTTCGCTCCAATATTATTGATGGCGGCTCCTAACGAAAGAGTTGCATTTTTTGATTCAAAGGGTTTGGTGTAGAAAACACCGATATCAACAGCTACAGAATGGGCCGACCCTGCATCTGAACCTTGAAATGATCCGACCAGATTGGAATAAATATAACGTAACGATCCTCCGATACTAAAGTGATCGGTTAATAAGCGGGAGTAGGTTGCATCAAAAGCCAATTCGCGTGGATTGTAACGACCGTTGGGATTGTTGTTTGCATCGCGTAATTCAATGTCGCCCAAGTCAAAATACTTTAAGCTGGCACCTACTGTTTCTTCACGATTGATTTTATAGAAACCTGATAAATGAACCAGACGCATATCGTTGATGATTTTACCCAACCATGGAGTGTAAGATAATGAGCCACCATAACCTTGATCGATAAACGCTAGCTTGGCTGCATTCCAATAGGCAGAATTAGCATCAGGTGCAGTCGCTACGCCCGCATCGCCCATACCGGCTGCGCGAGAATCAGGCGTGATGCCTAAAAATGGTACTGCGGTGGTTATGCTCTTGTTGTTGATATCCTGACCAATGATGACACCGCCTCCTCCATTCGGCTGGCTGTATGCAGTGAGACTGCCAATGGCAGAAGAGATCAATACCAAAAATCGTAACTTGTTCATACTGAGTATTCTCGCTTTAAAGGTAACTAATTCGTTAAAATAAACTTGGCATTTTTCTCATTATTTGAGCCATCCAGCAAGGAACGAACAAATAGGCGTGCAATGTATAATCCGGGCCCAGGTTTTGTTCCTTGTGCATTATCAATACTCCATTCAGGCAAAGTAACTAAATATTGACTCTCGGAAATGGTATAGTTCTGACTGACTAATACCTGACCGGCTAAGTTATAAATTACCAAGGTGGCATCCAGATCTTCACCCGGCCGATTGTGAGTAAACCAGAATTGAGTTTCTGTCTTAACGGGATTGGGATAATTAGCGAATTGATTCACTTCAATGCCGTTGCCATCGCTCACCACAAACTCTACTTGTACCTGTGTGGTGTTGTTATAGCTATCTGACGCTGATAAAGACAGCGTGTGTTTTCCTTTAGCGAGACCATCGATCGGAAAACTAATGATGCCTTTCGTTGGATTGTCATTGAGCGCCTGATAGTAATTGTTCACCATAAAAGTTTGAGATCCATCCAAAGTGGCTTTTAGATTGTGTTGTGGATCTGTCGAGGAGATATTAATGCCACTGGCATCGGAAAGTACGGCTACAAGCTTTGTATTCGGTGCGGCTATACCTCCTGGAATGAAAGTGGTGTCACCAACAAACAAATGAACAACCGGAGGAGTGGTGTCTGTTGAAGCGGGTGCTTCAGGGCCGCCCACGTTAAAACTGGTAGAAAACCCAAAGGCATTTTCATTTTGTTTAGAACGTGCATAAAAACTGAATTTGCTCTTGCCGGGTAATAGACTAACATTTTTGGTTAGCGTAAATTTGATTTGAAAAGCACCATCAGTTACGGTAGCACTTCCATCAAATAGTTTGTTCGATCTTTCCGTATAAGCATAAGCAGGCGCAGGTGGATTCGCATTTTCTTCCGGATCATCTAGTGTGGTAAGGCTTTGGGGCTGATCCAGTAAAACCACATTTACATTTCCTGAAAAAGCAGAAGAGATTGTTCCGTTTTTTTGGATTTCACCGGAAACGGTAATCTCCGCCAAAGGCTGTAGACTGCTAGAGCTATTAGACGTAGTAAGGCTTTTGATGACTACCTCTTGGACTTCGCCAAAGAGATTTAAGGACGGATCGCCTAACAATGAAAAGTTGCGATTGGCAGTTCCGAAAATGCTGTTGTTTTTGGTGTCTTTAAAAACACTTCCCAAATCACGATAGCGATTACCTTGTTTTGTAAACAAAGCGTTATAAAAAGCATTGTTGAGATTGAAATTGGTAAAAGAATTTACCGGACGTGCGGTAGAAACTAAACCAATGCCACCGCCTTTGGGCGTTGTAAGAATGCGCTCAGCAGTAGAAGTAATAAAAGGATCATCGTTGCGACCAAACTCACATGTGGCCGTAACAAAAAGCGGATAGCGCGGCCCATTTGTTAAATTCAAAACAGTGCTTTCGGTAAGCACCTGCTCTTGCATCCATATTTTTTCAGAACCATGCCCCGTGTAGTTAACAATTCCTTGACCATTTTGAATTGCTTTGTCTAGTGCCTTGGTGGCTTCCGGGCTGTATTGGCCTGAAGGATTGGTGATCTGCGGATAAGAACCCAAAAACATTCTGTGTGCTTCAAACGAACCATACACCTGATCAACCGTGGTGGCTAAAGCATCGGATTGCGATTGATGTAGCACGCCATTGCCGTCATCAGCGACAAACAATATATTTTTTTTCCAGGCTCCGTTTGTTTTCGGATCGGTATCGTATTGAATCAATTTGTCAACAATAATTTTCGCTTCTTCCACTTTCTTTACGGGCAATCGTCCAATACCAACATCCAGTGTTGAACTGACAGCAGGATTTTCTTCCCATGCGCCCTCATGGTCTTCCAGCAATGCAAAATAATCGTCCGATGAATAGGTCTCGAGTGGACTTAGCGAGTTGACAGATTCGTAGATAGGCACATAGTTGGTGTTGCCCAACACACGATCTTGGTAGTCGTACGATCCGCGACCGAATAGAAGAACATTTTGCAGATTTGAATTGGCTTTTTTGTATTGATTCCGGATGAAATCACGAAGTGCTGTAAAATCAGGTTTGCCAGCAGCAAATTCATTATAAACTTGTTCTGTTGTAACCACCGAAACACTAATGCCTGACTTCGACTGTCGATGAGCGGCTAATCGCTCGGCTTCCGTTTTAAATAACGGGTGTGTAATGATTAAAAGCGAATTGGGAGTGAGTCCATGTAAGTCTTGATTTGGAACGGAGCCTTCTAACACCGGTGCTGTTACTTTATCAGAATTGAATACGGTGAATTTTTTGAGAGCAGTAGTGCCAGTCGAGAAACGAAGACTAGTACCAGATAGAATGGTAGCTTGAGATTTTGCCGCGAACGGTTCAGATACATCCCATACGATAGATTTTGTGTCGACAGAAGCTACTTCAAAAGTAGAAGTTGATTGATTTAAACTTTCGGAAGACGTGAAGCCGGTTTGCGATCCATACAAGGCTAATTGACGCCTGAAGCTAAAAAGCAAAAAATCCAAATATCCCACCGAAAGCCCTGGTGTTGTTCCCCGGGTAAATTGATATTTTATGTCTTGAGTACTTTGAAGCGCGGCTTTTACAGTGGTTGAATTCAGAGTTACCGTATCCATTTTTATCTTTCCCTTGATGCCATACTGTGTATTGGGAATGGCGCTGATGGCTTGATCGATTGCCGGTACACCATTGTAGGTAACTTTAAAGGAACAATCACTGATCGACTGCGCCATGACGTGACTGACTAAACGTACGTTCGAGTTAGGCACAATCCCAGAAATCTCGAATCTAACAATCGCCTCGGTATTGGTATCAAACTGTTCGCCAAACCATTGCCTCCCCGATTTAAGAATATTATATTTTTCTGTTTCAAAAAAAGCAAAGTCATCAAATTGCTGAATCAACGGAAAGGTGCCATTCACGTTTTCACTGTTTGATAACCGCTTGCCAGCGGTGACGCCAACAGTAATGAAATAGAAATTTTTTTCTGTGAATAAATTGTTTTGATAGTTAAAAATCTGGCGTTGCGTATCCAACGTATATGCATCCGGACCCTGTGCATAGAATAGAATAAAATCCTCACTATTGAATTTGCCGTCACTTTCACCGGAAACAAAAATGGCCGTTTCGATCAAGTCTTGTGGCCGTGGTTTACTATTGGGCTGAGGCAGCATGCTATTGAGGCCACCAAAGATTTTTATATTTCGTGGATCAATCTGATCGGGATTAAAGCCAGCCCTCCGCAAAAAATCTGCATTGATTTTATAAACGCCATCTCCGGCCACAGAAACTTTAGCCCAGGTGCCTGTTGCGAGCACAGAATTGGTTTGCGCCAAGCCTTTTGTGCAAAGACTGAGGCTAAGAATGCACAGGATTATGTGACAACTATTTTTCAAGTTTATTTTTTATCGATCCCAACAAGGCCATCAACTAACGATGAACCGATATATAAAAGTATAATCAGCGGGATGGCACTGATTTGAAAGAACGCTAACAGCAATACGGATGCCGCGAGAAAGGTAAACCGAACTTTATTATCACCCCAGCTAAAGCTCTTGAATTTAAAGGCAAAAAAGCGAATGGGTGATACCATGAGCCATGAAAAAAGAACAGTGATAATCAATAATACCCACTCCGTTTGCACCCACGTGGCGATAGCACCGCTCAATAATGGAAGCGCGGTGATAAATAATGTATTAGAAGGTGTGTTTAGTCCTTTGAAGGAGTCGCTTTGGGTTTCATCAACATTAAAAATTGCGAGACGCAGGGCGGCACCCACAGCAATTAAAAATGCTACAAAAGGCAACCAACTGCTACTGCTAACACCCGCTAACATTTTATACATAACGAGCGAAGGCAGCAACCCAAAACTCACCATATCAGCCAGTGAGTCTAATTCTTTACCGATCGGGGAGCTAACCTTCAGCATACGGGCAGCAAAGCCATCGAAAAAATCGAAGGCAGCGGCTACCCACGCAAAATAGGCAGCAGGCACATCTCTCCCTTCTAAGCAAAATACAATTCCGAAACAGCCACAAACGAGATTGCAACAGGTTAACAAATTAGGAATGTGTCGTTTCAGATTCATCACTTTGGTAATAAAGATATCTTACGAATAAAAAAGGCCCGAAGGTAATGGTAGCAAACTTACTTGATTACATGCAATCCGCAGTAGGGGTTGGAGCGTTTTTCTTTTCCGATCGTGGTGGTTGATCCGTGGCCGCAATAGACAACCACCTCATCGGGGAGTGCAAACATTTTTTCGCGAATGCTTTGGATCAAGGTGTCGTAATCGCCACCAGGCAAATCCGTGCGACCGATGCTACTATTAAATAAAACATCGCCACTAAAAATTACTTTTTCTTTTTCATCATAAAACCCCACATGTCCCGGGGCATGGCCTGGTAAAAACAGAATATCCCATGAGGTGTTCCCGAAAGAAAATTTCTCACCTTCTTTTAAAAAATGATCAGCGGTTGTTTCCTGATACGCCCCAAATCCATAATTAGGCGCATAAGTTTTTACCGCACGCAACACATTTTCTTCACGTGCATGGATCAGTAGAGGAACCTTGTATTTCTTCTTTATGTAATAATTGCCCAACACGTGGTCAATATGACAATGTGTATTAAGAAGATACTTAATAGAGAGTTTTTTCGTGGCAACGTATTCATCCAACTCATCCTGCTCTTCTGCTTCATAACATCCGGGATCAATGATAACCGCGTCACCCGACTCATCGGAAACCACATACGTGTTTTCTGAAAATGGATTAAAAACAAAAGTTTGAATGGAAAGCATTCGGTAAAATTAACAAACTTAAGGGCTTATGCCCCCTCGTCATTAAGTAGTATTTTTGAGATTTTAGGATGAGTCAGCGCGAGCGAAAAGTGGATTTTATTATCGTAGGTCAGGGATTGGCGGGATCTTGCCTTGCTATCCGATTGATGACCATGGGCAAATCCGTTTGGGTAATCGATCAACCCGAAAACAATAGGTGCTCGAAAGTAGCGGCAGGGCTCTTCAATCCCATTACAGGAATGGGCATTGTAAAAACATGGATGGCCGAAGAGATTTTCGAGGAACTTTTTAGATTTTTTTCTTCAACCGAAGTGGAATTAGGTGCTTCATTTTTTTACCCCATGCACCTTTATCGGCCATTCCAAACTGTGGAAGAACAAAACAACTGGATGGCCAAAACAGCCGACAAGGGAAAAAACAGGTTTGTTAAGGATGTTTACACGTCTGCAATGTATCCACACATTCACAACTTGTTTGGAGGAATCGAGGTGAATCAATCCGGCTATTTGGATACCAATGCCTTTCTTTCAGCGGTGCGAGATAGGTTGATAGCCCGCAACGCCTACATGGACGCCAATTTTCGTCATGAGTTACTTCGCATCAACGAAAGTGGAGTTGAGTATGAGGATGTAGTTGCTGAAAAGATTATTTTTTGCAGCGGCATCAACTCATTGGCACCTTATTTCGATTGGTTGCCCATACGCCCATTAAAAGGAGAAACCCTCAGCATTACGTTCAATGAGCGCCCTAAGGTAATTTACAATAAGGGAGTATATGTTGTACCCACTTCCGAGTCGGGAACCTACAAGGCGGGAGCCACTTACTCGCTTACTAATCTTAGCCCCAATTGTACAGTAGAAGGGAGGCAAGAACTGGAAGATAAGCTTTCGGCACTTTTGAAAAATCCCTATCAAGTCCAAAAACAAGAATGGGGTATCCGACCCACCACAATCGACAGGCGACCTATTTTGGGGCCTCATCCGGAGCATTCAAATCTTATAATTTTCAATGGTTTAGGCACTAAAGGCGTGAGTCTGGCACCTTATTTTTCAAACCAGCTGGCTAATTGGTTGACACAGCAAGGGGAAATTCATAAGGAAGTAAATATTAACCGCTTTAAACCGTTATATTCGAGGTCTTAGTTAATTCTTCGTATGAGAATGAAAAGTGTGGGCATACTTGCCCTGATTGTGACGTGTTTTATGGGGCAATTGAATGCCCAGCAGGCACGCGAAGTGTTTGGTCAGAATAGAATTCAATACAAAGAGTTTGATTGGAAATATCTAAGCTCCGAAAACTTTGACGTTCACTTTTATGGCGAACGTAAAAAGGCGGCTGAGGAAGCGCTGCAATACCTCGAATCAGAATTTGATCGGATCACAGATCTGCTCGGTTTTTATCCGTATCAAAAAACAAAAGTTTTCCTTTACAATTCCATCACCGACTTACAGCAAAGTAATATCGGACTAAATCATACACGCTACAGTGCCGGTGGCGAGACGGAATTCATCAAGCCTTATGTGGAAATTGCGCACCCGGGCAATCTGGAGGAGTTCAAGCAAGAGCTCATCTTTAAGATGTCTGACTTACTGGTAAATGAAATGATGTTTGGCGGAAGCCTGAAAGACATGTTTCAAAATAGTGTGCTGCTCAATTTGCCGGATTGGTTTATTAATGGAACATCTTATTACGTAGCTCACGGTTGGAATGAAGAGATGGATGACTTTGTGCGGCAATTGGTTAAAAGCAAAAAAGTAAATCGCGCACTGCGGTTGACTGATAAAGAAGCAGCGCTGGTTGGGCAATCCATTTGGAACTACATCGTTGAAAAATATGGCAAGAGCAGCATTAATAATATCCTCAATTACACTCGTATTATCCGTGATGAAGAAAAGAGCATTTTAATTACGCTAGGGGTGCCATTTAAGCAATTGTTGACTGATTGGAAAAGCTTTTATGGTGGGATGGAAACCAAAGTGAGTCAAAACTATGTGTCACTTTCCGATTCATCGCGATTCAGTCGTAATAAGAAAAACCTCACCTACACAACGGTAAAAATAAGTCCCGATGGGAAAAAGATTGCGTATGCGGAAAATGATCGGGGAGAGTTTACGGTCAAGGTAAAATCGTTAGAGAACGGAAAGGAAACCACTATTTTGACAGGAGGGAATCGAGTGATTAAGCAAACAGTCGATTACCGGGTGCCGCTGCTAAGCTGGTCAGATGCAAATACCCTTGGCGTAATTGGGGTCAAGAAGGGCCAATACATTTTTTGGTTATATGATTTGAACACTCGCACCAAGTTGCCTCGTGAGCTAGATAAATTCAGTAACATTCGCAGTTTCAATTTTTCAAATAATGGAAGGTTGGTAGTAATCAGTGCCGATTTTGAAGGTCAAAATGATTTGTTTTTGTTGAGCAGCCGCAGAGATCGAACCAAGCGATTGACCAATGACAAATTTGACGATCTGGACCCTGCATTTGTACCCAATTCGAATACAGTGGTCTTTAGCTCCAACCGTTTTACAGATTCGTTAAAGACAAATGTAAAAGGATTGGAAAAATTAGCTCCCAATTACAATTTGTTCCTATATAATATTGACACCACACTCAACAAACTTATTCGAATCACCAATACTCTCAGTAAAGATTTTCATGCGCGTGCTATTGATGAGAATAATTTTTATTACCTGAGTGACCAGCGTGGCATTGTCAACTTGTTTAAGTACAACAGCCAATCAGGAATTTATTCTCAAGTGACCAACTACAATTCCAGCATAAAGGATTATGATATCAATTATGAAAACAAAATGCTGGCTACCGTTCTATCTCAAAAATTGAGAGAAGATATCTTTATCGATCCGAAGTTTGATTTTGATCGCCAGGTGTTCACCCCGGTGAGCAGAAGAAAGGAAGTATTGCAAGCGAGGGTGCTTACAGAACGTAAAAAGAAGGAAACACCCAAGCAAGCCACCTCTATCAAAGATTTGATCAACTCGCGCATCAAAGAGAAGACCGATACGATTTCACGCCAACCTGTAGAGAACCCTAAAAAAGATTCTGTAAATAGAGAAGCGATTAATACAGATGATTACACGTTTGACGATGTAAAAAAAGATACGACACGTAACCCACTAAAGCCTACCACTGAAAAAGCACTCAACACAGACGACTATGTTTTTGAAGAGGAGGCCGTTAAAAACAAGCAGCCAAGCGAAACGTTCTTGACTCGTTATATGAAGGCCCGCGAAACGAGTCGCGTATTAGGTCCATTCCCTTATGCGGCAAAGTTTAGCTACGAAAATATTGTTACCAGTTTAGTGGTTGATCCGTTGCGAGGATGGAGCATGCGCGTAGAAGCTCAGATGAATGACATGCTGGAGAACTACCGGATTTTTGGCGGCTTTCAAACCGCATTTGATTTGAAGAATGGCGATGTTTATGGTGAGTTTCAATATCTGCCACACCGAGTTGATTTCAGTGCCCGGTTCGACCGGAAAGTAATTTTTTGGCAACCACCCAACCGAGAAATTGTAGAAGAGGAAAATCAAAAATATTCTTTTCAGAAACTAGAGCTTGGTGCTTCTTATCCGCTTTCAGTACGTACACGTGTTACGCTCAAACCATTTTTTGGTTTTACCGAATTTATTGACAGAGGTAGAAGCCCACTTGTAATTGGCCCACCCACATTCCGACCGACCCAGACACAATTTTATACTGGAGCGAAACTCGAAATTGTTTATGATAACTCCATTACCACGGGCATGAACATCATTGAAGGTACACGTGGGAAATTTAGTTTCATGACCTACAACGCAATCGGTGATAGTCGAAAGAATTTTTCACAGGTCTCTGTTGACGTTAGGCGCTATCAAAAAATATATAAGGAGATTGTTTTAGCGGTACGAGGCTTTGCTGGTACTTTCTATGGTAACTCACCTAAGAATTATCTCTTAGGAGGAATGGACAATTGGATTGGTAACTCTTTCAACTATAGTGGTGTACAAAATCCATTGACCAGTCAATTTGGGCAATACAACGAGAATTTACTTTTCGTAGAGTTTGCCACCAGCTTACGCGGATTTGATTACGGAACGTTGTATGGTAACAGTGCCGCATTACTCAATGCAGAACTGCGAATCCCGCTAGTCCGAGCCTTGTCAAGTGGACCAATTACTTCTAACTTTTTCCGCAATCTACAATTAACCGGTTTCTACGATTTTGGTAGCAGTTGGACAGGACCTATTCCTTTTGATAATGAGAATAATGGCCGTGTTCGTATTGTCCCTGAAAAAGGCGAGAATAGTCCCTTCAAAGTTGAAATAAAAGAATACCTGAACCCTTGGCTTTACAGTTATGGAGCAGGATTCCGTTCGATGATCTTTGGTTACTACCTCAAGCTCGATGTAGCGTGGCCCGTTGAAAACTATGCCGTAAAGAATCCAAGACTCTACGTTACCTTCGGCTTTGATTTCTAAACCTTGTATGCATGATTAAATCAATGACTGGCTTCGGTCAGGTAGTACTTAACAGCGGCTCACTTGCTCTTTCCGTTGAAGTTAAGTCACTTAATTCCAAATTTCTTGATCTCAATCTCCGATTGCCGAGAAAATATTCTGAAAAGGAAATAGATATCAGGAACTTGGTAGTTGATAAACTGGAAAGAGGTAAAATCTCTTTAACGGTAGATCTGCAACAAGCTGCACGTGGAGGAGAAACACAACGCTACAACGAAGAATTATTTGTAAGCTATTATGGAGAATTGAAGAGGTTGGCTGACAAAGTCATGTCTGGTTATGAGTCTTTGTTTCAGTTGGCACTAAGTTCTCCGGATGTATTGATTTCTACTGGAAAGGAAGAACTCGATCCTGCCGAGTGGGAGAAAATTGTTCAGTTGGTAAATGAAGCACTCACCAAGTGTGAACAATTTCGATTGGCGGAAGGAGCGGCTTTAGAAGGAAAGTTTAAAGAATATGTAGGCAATATCGCACAAAGCCTGATTCAAGTTGAAAAACTTGACCCAATTCGAATAGACAAAATTCGCCACCGTATTAAGTCAGGCATTACCGATTTTTTTGGGAACGAAGGATTTGATGTGAACCGATTAGAGCAGGAAATTATTTTCTATATCGAGAAATTAGATATCCACGAAGAGCGCGTTCGGTTGAAAACACACTTAGAGTATTTCAACACCATTCTTAAAGAAAAACAATCGAATGGTAAGAAGTTGGGCTTCATTGCGCAAGAGATTGGCCGCGAAATCAACACCATCGGCAGCAAGGCCAACGATGCCGAAATGCAAAAGCACGTGGTAGCGATGAAGGAGGAGTTGGAGAAAATAAAAGAACAACTCAACAACGTGTTGTAAATGAAAGCCCCGACCCGAGATAAGCTATCCAGTGTTATTCTTTGGTCCATTATTTCTGCTGCGTTTATCGGCCCGGGCACAGTCACTACGGCTGCTTCCGCGGGATCTCAATTCCAATTGCAACTTTTGTGGGCCGTCACGTTTGCAACTTTGGCGTGTATTGCGTTGCAAGAAGTTTCTGCACGCATCACCATCTCTTCGGGTCTTTCGTTTGGTCAGGCGCTCGATAAAAAATTTGGCCATCAAAAAGGATTTTGGGTAAAGTGGTTAGTAGGCGGCTCGGTCGTGTTGGGCTGTGCAGCCTATGAAGCGGGAAATATATTAGGTGGCACATCGGGTTTGGTTTTATTGATTGGCGATTACAGCAAAGGTTTCACAATCTTGCTCACACTTGTTGCTGCAATTATTCTTTGGAGCGGCCGCGGAAAATGGATATCGACCATCATGACCATTTTAGTCGCCATGATGGGAGTTGCTTTTTTTGCACTTGCTTTTTATGGCAACTTCAGTTTTGGGGAGGTAGTTAGTTCGAGCATTGCACCAGTAATCCCACCCGGTGCGGAGTTGCTCACGCTCGGGTTAGTCGGCACTACGATCGTTCCATATAATATTTTTCTTGGCTCAGGCATCAGCAAAGGCCAAACTATTCCATTGATGCGCGTAGGGCTTTCTATTTCTGTTATCATAGGCGGGTTGATCACCGCCTGGATTTTAATGGCAGGAACACTCGCCTCCGAATTCAATTCATTTGCCGATTTATCCAATCAGTTTCAGGCAAAGATTGGCATGATCGGAGTGATCGCGTTGGGTGTTGGTTTGTTTGCCGCAGGATTTTCATCGGCCATTACTTCGCCTTATGCAGCATCGATCATTGCTACAAGTGTCTTCAATGCTCAAAAGAAGAGCAGTATAGTGTGGGTGTGGGCAAGTGTCCTAGCTGTTGGATTTTTATTTGGGATTAGTGGCATCAAGCCCATTCCTGTTATTCTGGCTGTACAGGCGGTCAATGGGTTGATTTTGCCTTTGATCACTTATTTTCTAATCATTATTGTAAATGATCCTTCCCTGATTCCAGCAACCGGTCGTCACGCATCTTGGTACAATGCTGTTTTGATTTTGATATTGGGATGTGTTTTAGTTTTAGGATTCAACAACATTGACAAAGTGATGGTAACTGTCTTCAAATTGAAAGAACCGCACTTGTTGGTTGTGTTTACCCTTTCGGGGATTATTTCGTTGTATACCGCTTTCAAAGTGATGAAACGACCTGGCTCAAAATAAAAAAGGGTTAGCATTGGCCAACCCTTCTTTGTTATTCATCCTAAAGTTTATTCGCTCTTTTTCTCTTTCGAGGAAGCTTTCGCTTTTTTCACTTTCACCGTCAGCGCATCATCGGTTCCTTCGTAATCAGCTTGAATAGTACCTCCCTCGGTAATCTCACCTTTCAGGATTTCTTCCGCTACCGGATCTTCCAGATACTTTTGGATAGCACGATTCAAAGGTCTGGCTCCAAATTGTTGATCATAACCTTTGTCTGCCAAGAAATCTTTCGCCTTCTCGGTTAACTCTACGGTATAGCCAAGTGATAAAATACGCTCAAACAATTTGCCGAGGGTGATATCAATGATTTGATGAATGTGTTCGCGTTGCAATGAGTTAAACACAATCACATCATCTAAACGGTTCAGGAACTCAGGTGAGAAGGCACGCTTCAACGCATTTTGAATAGTTGATTTCATGACTTCTTCATCGTTCTCGCGGTTTGCTTTGGTAGCAAAACCAATTCCCGATCCAAAATCTTTCAAATCACGCACTCCAATATTAGAAGTCATAATGATGATCGTATTCCTGAAATCTACTCTGCGACCTAGGCCATCGGTTAGAATTCCGTCATCTAATACTTGAAGTAAAATATTGAATACATCCGGATGCGCTTTTTCAATTTCATCCAATAGCACTACGCTGTAAGGCTTTCTGCGCACTTTTTCAGTCAGCTGTCCGCCTTCTTCGTAGCCTACATATCCGGGAGGAGCACCTACTAAACGAGATACAGAGAATTTCTCCATGTATTCGCTCATATCGATTCGCACCAATGCATCTTCTTTATCGAATAGGTAGGTAGCCAAAACTTTTACTAATTCGGTTTTACCCACACCGGTTGGGCCTAAGAAAATGAACGAACCAATGGGCTTCTTCGGATCTTTCAATCCTACGCGTGTGCGCTGAATCGCTTTGGTCAGTTTCTTGATAGCTTCTGTCTGCCCGATAACTTTAGTGCTCAGCTTCTCAGCCATGCCAAGCAATTTGTTGCTTTCTTTTTGTGCAATCCGGTTAGCAGGGATGCCCGTCATCATTCCGATTACGTCTGCTACGTTATCTTCCGTAACCGTATATTTTTCCGTACGCGTTTTTTCTTCCCAGCGCGCTTTCGCTAAATCTAATTGCTCGATGAGTTTCTTTTCTTTATCACGAAGTTGTGCTGCCTCTTCATATTTCTGGCTCTTCACTACACGGTTCTTTTCCTTCTTCACGTCTTCAATAGCCGCTTCGAACTTAACTATATCATCGGGAACGTGAATGTTATTGATGTGAACGCGCGCACCCGCTTCGTCCATCACGTCTATCGCTTTGTCTGGCAAGAAGCGATCGCTGATGTAGCGATCCGAAAGACGCACGCATGCTTCCAATGCTTCTTTCGTATAGGTTACGTGATGATGGTCTTCGTATTTCTCTTTGATGTTTTCCAAAATCTGAATCGTTTCATCTACGGAAGTAGAATCTACCATCACCATCTGAAAACGTCTGGCCAAAGCTCCGTCTTTTTCAATGTACTGACGGTACTCATCCAATGTGGTAGCACCGATACATTGTATTTCTCCGCGGGCCAGAGCAGGTTTAAACATGTTCGAAGCATCCAGCGATCCGGAAGCTCCACCGGCACCTACAATGGTATGTAATTCGTCAATGAATAAAATAACATCCGGAGATTTCTCCAGTTCATTCATCACCGCTTTCATACGCTCTTCGAACTGTCCGCGGTATTTTGTGCCTGCTACTAATGATGCGAGGTCGAGTGTAACCACGCGTTTTCCAAACAACACACGCGAAACTTTTTTCTGAACGATGCGCAGTGCTAAACCTTCAGCGATGGCTGTTTTACCAACACCGGGTTCTCCAATTAAAATCGGATTGTTCTTTTTTCTTCTACTTAAGATTTGCGCTACGCGCTCAATTTCTTTTTCACGACCTACGATCGGGTCGAGTTTATTGTCTTCGGCAAGCTTCGTTAAGTCGCGGCCAAAATTATCCAGCACTGGTGTGCGTGATTTTTCGCCACCTTTTTTCTCTTTCGATCCACCGGGAGGCACCGCGCCACTTCCAAACATTTTAGAAGAATCATCGTCTGGATCATCGGTATCAGAAGCTGCAGAAGGTTGATCGTGTTGGTATTCCAACATTTCTTTCACCACATCATAGGCCACATCAAACTTATTTAAAATTTGAGTTGCCAGATTATCCGGATCACGTAAGATTGATAAGAGTAAATGTTCGGTGCCGATTAATTGCGCCTTAAAAACTTTTGCTTCGAGATAAGTAATCTTCAGCGTTTTTTCTGACGCGCGTGTAAGAGGAATGTTGGCTAAGT
Organism: Bacteroidota bacterium; assembly: GCA_016191555.1. Taxonomy (GTDB): domain Bacteria; phylum Bacteroidota; class Bacteroidia; order Cytophagales; family Cyclobacteriaceae; genus ELB16-189. Next base: position 105,796 of record JACPVX010000014.1, on the reverse strand, counting down.
TTTTGATTTCGTGTGTGGCCGTTCCTTTGGATATCTTTTCAATTTCGCCACGCAACTGGTCGAGTGGCACACCGAGTTTTTTTAGCACACCAACCGCTACACCTTCACCTTCGCGAATCATTCCGAGAATGAGATGTTCAGTGCCGATGTAATCATGACCCAATCGCAGTGCTTCTTCCCGGCTGAGCGAAATAACTTCCTTAACACGGTTAGAAAATTTGGCTTCCATATTTGACATAAAGAGTTGAGATATGTAAATGTAAAGTTTTACAGACTATAATTCCAAACAAGTATTCCGCCTATTAATGTCCGACTCTACACAATTAGTAAGTCAAACACGTATTGCGTTTTATTTGTTCAATTTCCTCTCAGCCGATTGAATGATGCGGATCGCATTCGGACCTTCACAAAACAACAAATCCAAGAAGCTGAGATTAGCTACAAAATTGTTGCCAAACACTTGTTGATAGGCGACAGGCTGATAGAATGACCGATGTCTATAGTCTTCTTTTGCCGAAATAACTCCTCGTAAATCCAAAATGGATGAATTGAGGTCTTTTTGGTAGGTAATGGTTTCTTTGACTTGGATAGACATCCCAATTTTTCGCAGACAGAATGACAGCAATTTTTGATTGAAAGCGATCAGATGTTCGTGCTTTTCGTAGATGATTTTTTTTAGATCATCGGAATAATACTCAAAAAAGGGTGCATTACGATAGGCTGACTCGATGGTTCGCCAATGGTTGTTTTGCCACTTTTGTTGATAGTCTATGCGGATTTCATGAACAGGTGTTTTGCCATGCTTGTTCGTAACCGGCAAAATCAGCATCTGTTTTCCCTGCGATGTGTTGATGTAACACCGATTGCGTAAACTCTGCTTTTCGAAATGTTCATAGACTTCGATTTCCACCGTTTTAAATGGAAGAATGGCACACAAATATTCTATAGAAGGAAGGTAATGCGATTCAATACAAACTACCCCCGCCACCGTGAATAAAAACTATTGAAGCATTTTGAGTAGTGTGCTCAGTCGCTGTTTCAGGCTTCTTCGGTCGATGATAAAATCTAGAAAACCGTGCTCCAACACGAACTCAGCGCTTTGAAAACCTTTGGGTAAATCTTTGCCAATGGTTTCACGAATTACGCGTGGGCCGGCAAAGCCGATCAGGGCACCGGGTTCAGCAATATTAAAATCACCCAGCATAGCGTAAGATGCTGTAACTCCACCGGTAGTGGGATCTGTCAGTAAAGAAATGTATGGAATCTTCGCTTCATCCAGCAAAGCCAGACGAGCGGAGGTTTTTGCCATTTGCATTAACGAAAGTCCTGCTTCCATCATGCGAGCACCACCTGAGCGCGAAATCATCAGGAAGGGTGTTCTCGTTTTGAGTGAATGGTTGATAGCGCGCGCAATTTTTTCGCCTACCACCGAGCCCATCGAACCGCCAATGAAGGTGAAGTCCATACAGGCAACACACAAATCCAAGCCATTGATTTTTCCGTAAGCCGTGCGAACGGCATCTTTCAATTGTGTTTTGTATTCTTCCGAGCCGATTTTTACGTGAAGATCTTCTTCCGGCACTACATACGCGTTGTTTTTTAATTCGCGTGTGTGAATGATTTTTCCCCCTGGCGATTTAAACCAAAGGCCATCCGGCACTTCGCGTTTCGATTCGGTGGGGGTAAGAATTCCTTTATCTGTCCGTTTGAACCAAGGCATAATTAATTCATCAATTTGAAACTTTGAACATCAATCAATGAATCAACAATTGACAATAAGCAATCGACAAGATTTGGTTCGTCAACTGATTATTGCCAATTGTCAACTTCTTTGATTAAGCAATATCAATCGTCTTATCCAAGTACACATCTTGAATGGCTTGAAGGATTTCAACACCTTCTTTCAAAGGACGTTGGAATGCCTTTCTTCCAGAAATCAAGCCCATACCACCTGCGCGCTTGTTGATAACCGCTGTGCGTACCGCATCTGCCATATCGCTAGCCCCTTTTGAATCACCACCGGAGTTGATCAAACCTGCACGGCCGTTGTAGCAATTCAATACTTGATAGCGACACAAGTCAATCGGATGATCAGTAGTAAGTTCAGTATAAATACGTTCGTCCAACTTACCATAGCTGCTAGTGCCTGTGTTCAAGGCTTTGTAGCCGCCATTGTTGGTCGCTAATTTTTGTTTGATAATATCAGCTTGGATGGTTACACCTAAGTGATTGGCCTGACCGGTTAAGTCAGCCGAGGTATGGTAATCAACACCGTCCTTTTTGAAGGCATCATTGCGGGTGTAGCACCATAAAATAGTTGCCATACCTAGTTCATGCGCACGCTCAAACGCAGCAGAAACTTCCTGAATTTGACGAGTTGCGTTATCAGATCCGAAATAAATGGTAGCACCCACTGCTACTGCGCCTAAATTCCAAGCGTCTTCCACTGATCCGTACATAATTTGATCAGCACGGTTAGGGTAAGTGAGCAATTCATTGTGATTGATTTTTACAATGAAAGGAATTTTATGCGCATATTTTCTGGACATCATCGCCAACCCACCGAACGTTGTAGCCACAGCATTGCATCCGCCTTCAATTGCCAACTTGATGATATTTTCCGGATCGAAGTAGATCGGGTTTTTGGCGAAGGATGCACCTGCGCTATGTTCGATACCTTGGTCGATCGGTAAGATGGAAAGGAAACCCGTGTTACCTAATCTTCCTTTATCAAACATTACCTGCAAGCTCCGCAAGGTTTGTGGATTGCGATTGGAAATTGAAAAAATTCTGTCCACGAAATCGTGGCCGGGCAAATGCAAACTTTCTTTCGGAATTGTCTTGCTTTTGTGAGTTAAAAGCGACTCGGCATCTTTACCAAGTAACTCGGTGATGGTTGGTCTAGCCATAGGTTTTTTTAAGTGAGGGACAAATATAGGTTGATACCCCAATTCATCCAAGGTTAACGTATGAAAGCAAAAAACCCATTTCTGTGCTAGAAATGGGTTTTTTTAGTGTTTTTATCGAATTAAGCCTGTGCAGTGTTAGCCAATTTCTCTTTAATACGAGCTGACTTGCCCTGACGGCCTTTCATATAATACAATTTCGCTCTGCGCACTTTACCGGCTTTTACAAACTCGATTTTATCAATGCTAGGGCTCAGAATCGGGAAAATACGCTCAACGCCTACACCATTGGATACTTTTCTTACTGAAAAGCTCTCGCCATTGGTGCCAGTACCTCTGCGGTACAATACCACGCCTTGAAATTGTTGGATACGCTCTTTATTTCCTTCGCTGATCTTAACATGCACGCTGATGGTATCACCTGCCTTAAAAGTTGGGATGCTGCTTCTTTTAGAGCCTAACTCTTGCTCTACAATTTTCATTAAATCGGCCATGGTACTCGGTTTTTAAAATGGACTGCAAATATAGGTGAAGAAGTTGAATTTGGAAGCCTGCCCAAAGAAATTTCCTATTAGGAAGTTAAGCCAGGCCTGCGTTCTTTGGTCCTTTTCAGGGATTGTTCCTGCTTCCAGTCCTCAATTTTGGCCTGATGACCGGAAAGTAATACGTCAGGGACCTTCCAGCCATTGTATTCTGCCGGGCGCGTGTAAACGGGCGGTGCAATCATTCCATCCTGAAAGGAATCACTGAGAGCGGAAGTTTCATCATTCAAAACTCCTGGAAGCAGACGAATCACCGAATCTGCCACTACGGCAGCCGCTAATTCACCTCCGGAAAGCACATAGTCGCCAATGCTAATTTCACGCGTAATCAAATGTTCGCGTACACGCTCATCCACTCCTTTATAATGACCACACAATAAAATTAAATTTTGCTGAAGACTAAGTTGGTTGGCAATGGATTGCGAGAGCAGTTCGCCATCCGGACTCATATATATAATGTCATCGTAAGCACGTTCGGCTTTCAGAGCTGAAATGCAGCGGTCGATGGGTTCGATCATCATTACCATGCCGGCACCGCCACCAAATGCGTAATCATCGGTGGTGCGATGCTTGTTAGTGGAATAAGGTCTTAAATCATGGATTTTAACTGTGACTAAACCTTTATCCTGCGCCCTTTTCAAAATAGAATCCGAAAAAGGGCTTTCCAGCAGGCGAGGGAGGCATGTGATGATATCCAGACGCATAGTTAAATGTCTAAAAAGCCTTCTGGCAAAGCAACTTTGATGGTTTTTTTGGTTTTGTTGGTGCTCAGCACAAACGGGCTATTGATTGGGATTAACACTTCTTTCCCTTTCACATCTACTGTCAGCAGCCGGTTAGGGCCGGAGGAACTTACTTCCGTTACTTCACCCAGTTCGCCCAAACTTTCGTCCACTACCGAGAAGCCCAACACTTCATCGTCATAGAATTCGCCTCTTTTTAGTTTGGGACGGGCATCTTTTGGCAAATAAATACTTCCTCCTTTTAGAGAGGCAGCTTTTTCAGGCGTGTCGATGTCATCGAATTTTACAAACACTTTATCACCACGATCGGAAAAAGAAGAGATAAAATGGGGAACCAAAGAATCGCGCAGTTCAATGAAAACCGATTCAATCGAGTCAAAATCAACGGGTTCAGCTACAATTAATGTCACTTCCCCTTTTAGGCCGTGGGTTTTGGCCACATAGCCGATTTTAAAACATTGTCCTTTTTCCATAGTGTAAAATAAAAATGCCATCCCGTAAAGGCGATGGCATTTTATGAATTCAATTGTAGAGAATTACGCTTGCTCTTCGGCAGCAGGAGCGGCTTCAGCGGCAGGAGCAGCAGGAACTTCAGCCTTCTTGCGGATGGCTTCAGCGCGTGCCTCTTTCACTTTTGCTTCAGCATCTTTACGAGCTTTAGCAGCGTCTTGCTTCGATTTTGTTAAGCTAGAAACCTTCGATTCGATCTTAGCTTCTTTACCTTTCAACCACTCAGCCAATTTAGCGTCAGCAGCTTCTTGTGTTAAAGCACCTTTGTCAACGCCAATTTGCAAATGTCTTTTATACATGATGCCTTTATAAGAAAGCATGGCACGTACAGTGTCAGAAGGCTGAGCACCAACCATTAACCAATGGAAAGCTCTTTCTTCGTTAATCAGGATAGATGCAGGGTTGGTTGCAGGATTGTAAGTACCTACTTTTTCAATGAATTTACCATCACGAGGCGCTCTTGCGTCAGCCACCACGATATCAAACATTGACAATTTTTTGCGGCCTCTGCGGGCCAATCTCATTTTTACCATTTTTTCTTACTTTTTTAATGTTGGAACACGTCCGTTTTTAAAAGGATCGCAAAGGTAAACGGATTTTGAATATATGCCAATCTCGGCAGAGAGAAAGTGTCAAAATCAAGCTTTTTAGTGGAAAGGGCCGGTAAAATATTGGTCATCAAGCTTTAATGAGTCAGTAAACGCGTTTCTAATCATTATATTTGTTTAACCGATTATTAAGTTTTTTAATCTTAATCAACCTCAATACATTTGATTAGATTTCAATTTCTAATTCATGGATAAGTACAGTTACCTATCAAATGCTGACACGAGTTACATCGACCAGCTTTATCAAAATTATAAACAAGATCCGGCTTCGGTAGACGGTTCCTGGCAAAAGTTTTTTGAAGGTTATGACCTTTCTTCACAGCGCTATGGCGATAATGGCCATGCAGGTGCTGCCGATGCGCCTAATATTAAGGAGACCTATGTGCGTACGCTCATTTTTGCGTACCGTTCATTTGGGCACTTAAAGTCCAATACCAATCCGGTGCGTGAAAGACGTGACCACGGAGTGCAACTGGATCATACCAAATTTGGCCTTAGCGATGCTGATTTAGATACCGAATTTGATGTTGCGTCTGAAATCGGCATGCCGAAGTCATCGCTGCGCAAAATCATCGAGCGATTGAAGGTTCTCTATTTGGGAACGATCGGTTTTGAATACAACTTCATCCGCAACGATGAGGTGAGAAGCTGGTTCTTCGATAAAATCGAAAAAGAATATTTCAGCTATAACCCTAACCAGGACGAAAAGAAGCGAATCTTAGCCAAACTGAATGAGGCCGTAGTTTTTGAAAACTTTTTGCACACCAAATTTTTAGGTCAAAAGCGCTTTTCGCTGGAAGGCGGTGAAAATACCATTCCTGCCTTGCAGACTATTATTAATAAGAGTGCCGAATTGGGCGTGAAAGAAGTTGTGATAGGCATGGCTCACCGCGGTCGCTTGAATGTGTTGACGAACATCCTTGGAAAAATTTACGAACAGATTTTTACAGAGTTTGAAGGAAACATCAATCCCGATTTAACAATGGGTGATGGCGATGTAAAATACCACTTAGGTTACAGCAGCCATATCGACACCCCATCCGGAAACAAAATTTATCTGAAGTTAACGCCTAACCCTTCGCATCTGGAGGCTGTGGATCCACTGGTAGTGGGTTATACCCGCGGGCAGATTGACGATGAGTACAAAGGTGATTTGAGCAAAGGCATGGCCATTTTGATTCATGGAGATGCAGCTGTGGCGGGACAAGGAATTGTGTATGAAGTAATTCAAATGTCGGGATTGCCGGGTTATACCACAGGAGGAACCATTCACTTTGTGATTAATAATCAGGTTGGATTTACGACCGATTATGATGATGCCCGCACCAGCATTTATTGCACAGATATTTCTAAAATTGTCGATGCACCGATTCTTCACGTAAATGGTGATGATGCGGAGGCCGTTACTTTCTGCGCGAATCTGGCCGTAGAGTATCGTCAGAAATTTGGTAAGGATATTTTCATCGACATGTTGTGCTATCGCAGACATGGCCACAACGAAAGCGATGAGCCTAAGTTTACACAACCCAAGTTGTATAACCTGATTGCCAAGCACCCCAATCCACGCGAAGTGTATGTAAAAAAATTAATTGAGCGCGGAGATGTGGATGCTTCTTTGGCAGATGAGATGGATAAGAGCTTCCGCAACCAACTGCAAGACCGCCTGACAGAAGTAAAACAGAAACCACTTCCTTACAAACCACAGAAAATTGAAAACGAGTGGGAGAAGTTGCGTAAGTCAACCCCAGCCGATTTTGATGAGTCACCAGATACGAGCATCAAGCAATCCGTGATTGACAAAGTAGCGAAGGCAATTACGACCATTCCGGAAGGATTTAAACCGCTCAAGCAGATTGAAAAATTACTAAAAGATCGTAGCACTGCCTTCTTTGAAACGAAAATTCTAGGCTGGGCAGAAGCCGAATTGCTCGCCTACGGCTCGCTGCTAACCCAAGGCACACCTGTGCGCATGAGCGGACAAGATGTAAAACGCGGAACGTTCAGTCATCGCCATGCCTACTTCTTTGATGCTAATACAAACGAACCGTATTGCGGCTTAGACAACATTGAGAAAGATCAACTGAAATTTAATATTTACAATTCATTGCTTTCTGAATTTGGTGTGTTGGGATTTGAATATGGATATGCCATGGCCACACCCCATGCATTGGTTATTTGGGAAGCACAGTTTGGCGATTTTGCGAATGGTGCGCAAGTGATGATCGATCAATTTATTTCCAGTGCAGAATCGAAGTGGCAGCGCATGAATGGCTTGGTGATGTTATTGCCACACGGCTATGAGGGTCAAGGGCCAGAACACTCAAATGCTCGGCCTGAGCGATTCTTGCAATTGTCGGCTGAGTATAACATGATTGTAGCTAACCCTACAACGCCTGCCAACATTTTCCATTTGCTCCGCAGACAAGTAACATGGGAATTCAGAAAGCCTTGTATCGTATTCTCTCCGAAGTCACTGTTACGCCATCCAAGTGTTGTTTCACCATTGAAGGATTTTACGAAAGGTTCATTTCAGGAAGTGATCGATGATCCCAATGTAAATGCAAAGGATGTGAAGAAAGTAGTGTTGTGTACTGGTAAGGTATATTATGATTTACTCGAAGCACAATCGAAGAAGAAGAATAAAGATGTGGCAGTGGTACGTATGGAACAATTGCATCCATTCCCGGAAAAACAATTGAATGCCGTTTTGAAGAAATACAAAGGCGCTAAATTGGTTTGGACTCAGGAAGAGCCTGCCAACATGGGCTACTGGTCATTCATCTTACGCTATATGAGTGGACTTGAATTGATATCCCGTAAGGCAAGTGCATCGCCAGCCACAGGATACTCGAAAGTACACAAGGCAGAGCAAGAGAAAATTGTATCGCAGTCATTGGAAATTTAATTCATTAACAAAGGAATATGGCTCAGCAAGTAAAAGTGCCCACAGTAGGTGAATCGATCACCGAGGTAACCATTGCCAATTGGCTAAAGAAAGATGGTGATGTGGTGAAGATGGACGAAGTGATTGCCGAACTCGAATCGGACAAAGCGACATTTGAATTAACCGCGCCACAAGCCGGCACATTGAAAATAACAAAATCAAAAGGAGAAGTAGTGCCTATTGGCACGGTGATCTGCGAGATAGCCAATGGTGGCGCAACTGCTGTCGCAGCAACTCCAACACCTTCATCAACCAGCAAAGAGACAAAAACAGAAACCCCTTCGAATCAACCTATGAAAGCGACCGGAGCAATCAAAGAAATGAAAGTGCCTGCCGTGGGCGAATCCATTACGGAAGTAACGATTTCTACCTGGCTAAAAAAGGAAGGCGACTACGTAAAATTAGATGAAGTAATTGCCGAAGTAGAATCAGACAAAGCAACCTTTGAACTTCCTGCCGAGGCCAACGGTATTTTACGAATTGTAGCGAAAGAAAAAACTACTCTGCCAATTGGTGGACTGATTTGTAAGATTGAAGTTACTGAAGGCGGTGCTCCTGCGGCTGCGCCTTCTACTGCCTCAACTCCAACGGCACAAGCTCCGGCAGCTGGTTCAGTTTCATATGCAGCTGGCACACCTTCACCGGCAGCAGCAAAAATTTTAGATGAAAAAGGAATTCCTGCAGGCCAAGTAGCCGGCAGCGGTGTGGGTGGAAGAATCACCAAAGACGATGCAGTGAAAGCGCAAGCTGCTGCACCGGCTAAGGAAACAAAACCGGCACCTGCCATGGCGCCACCTGTCATTACTTCGGGTGGAACACGTGGTGAGCGCAGAGATAAAATGACTTCGCTTCGTAAAACGATTGCCAAGCGATTGGTGGCGGTGAAAAATGAAACCGCGATGTTGACTACTTTCAACGAAGTTGATATGAAGCCGGTGATGGACTTGCGTTCGAAATACAAAGATCAATTCAAAGAAAAGTTTGGAGTCGGTTTAGGATTCATGTCATTCTTCACCAAGGCGGTTTGCGTTGCATTGAAAGATTTCCCTGCGGTAAATGCCTCGATTGATAAAGATGAAATTGTGTATCACGATTACTGCGATGTGTCAGTGGCAGTTTCTACGCCACGCGGATTAGTGGTTCCCGTGATTCGAAATGCGGAATCATTGAGCATGAATCAGGTGGAGGCTGAGATTGTTCGTTTAGCTACGCGTGCGCGCGATGGAAAACTTTCGATTGAAGAAATGACGGGCGGAACATTCACTATCACGAATGGTGGTGTGTTTGGTTCTATGTTATCAACACCGATTATCAACGCACCACAATCAGCGATTTTAGGAATGCACAATATTGTAGAGCGACCTGTTGTAAAGAATGGGGAAATTGTGATTCGCCCGATCATGTATGTTGCGCTGTCGTACGATCACCGCATCATTGACGGTCGCGAGTCGGTGAGTTTCTTAGTACGCGTAAAAGAACTGCTGGAAGATCCGGGAAGATTGATCTTAGGCGTATAATAATTTGATTGTCAGAATTTGAAATTGATATGAGTATGCAATACCAAGTTACAGTAATTGGTTCAGGCCCCGGAGGATATGTTGCAGCTATCCGTTGCGCACAGCTCGGCATGAAAACAGCCATCATTGAAAAGTATGATACGCTGGGAGGTACCTGCTTAAATGTAGGATGTATTCCCTCCAAAGCTTTGTTAGATTCTTCCGAACATTTTTACAATGCAGGTCATACATTTAAAGAACATGGCATCAACATCAGTGAGCCCAAGGTGAATCTGACTCAGATGATTTCGCGTAAAGCAGGTGTGGTGAAAGCCAACGTAGATGGCATTGCGTTTCTGATGAAGAAAAATAAAATCGATGTATTGAAAGGAGTGGGTTCGTTTGTCGATAAGAATACCGTAAAGATCACTTCTTCCGATGGAAAAGAAACCACCATTACTACTGAGAAAGTAATCATCGCAACCGGATCAAAACCAACGCCATTACCATTTGCGCCTTTTGATAAAAAGAGAATTATTTCCAGCACCGAAGCACTTGAACTTAAAGAAGTGCCTAAGCATTTGATCATTATAGGAGGAGGCGTTATCGGAATGGAACTTGGTTCTGTTTATGCACGCATTGGTGCTAAAGTTTCTGTGGTTGAATTTATGGATAGCCTGATTGCTACGATGGATGGAACCATGGGCAAAGAATTACAGAAAGCAACCAAGAAGTTGGGAATGGAATTTTATCTTGGCCATAAAGTAACTGCTGTTGAAAACAAGGGAAAGGAAGTAGTTGTAAAGGCAGAACCCAAAGCAGGTGGTCCCGCTATTGAATTAACAGGCGATTATTGTTTGGTGAGTGTAGGAAGAAGACCTTATACTGATGGACTTGGTTTAGATAAAGTTGGTATTGAGTTGGATCGTGGAAAAATTCCGGTAGACGATCATTTAAAAACAAAAATCGATAACATCTATGCTATAGGCGATGTGGTGCGTGGAGCGATGCTCGCCCACAAGGCAGAAGAAGAAGGCGTAATGGTGGCCGAGCAAATGGCAGGACAAAAACCACATATTAATTATTTATTGATTCCAGGAGTGGTGTATACCTGGCCGGAAGTAGCGAGTGTGGGTTACACCGAAGAACAATTGAAAGAACAAGGGCGCGCGTACAAGTTGGGTAGTTTCCCTTACAAAGCATTGGGAAGAGCCCGCGCTAGTATGGATTTAGATGGCCTAGTAAAAATTCTTGCCGATAAGAATACAGACGAGATTTTGGGAGTGCATATTATAGGTGCGCGCGCAGCTGATATGATTGCTGCCGGAGTGGTTGCTATGGAATACAGAGCTTCCGCAGAAGATGTTTCACGCATGAGCCACGCCCACCCTACCTATATGGAAGCGGTGAAAGAAGCATGCTTAGCAGCTACAGCTAATAGGCCTATTCACATGTAATTAATGATTAATACTCTGCGAATTTCCGCGGAAATCTAGGCCATCAGGTTTGGGTTTCCGCGGTTTTGCTTTTAGAGTATTACTTTTAGATTTGACTTTTTAGCTCAGATTTATTTCGAACTCTTGCTCATCCGTTTCTAAATTTATTTTTGATTTAAAATGATTGCGCAAAAAGACTGCGTAGCTCAGGATCATCTTTGTATCATTAAATTGAAAAGAAAATGAAACTAACAGCCCAACAACTTTTTGCTATCGGATTTACGGAAAGCAAAGCTATGGGAGTAGCTTTGTCGATTTCTGCTAAGCAGCTTACAAATCTTTCGATAGAAGATCAATTGGAACTTTTAGGAAAAGTGATCAAGGATCCAATAGCCTTTGAAAATGATGAGGTTTTGTTACCACTTGTCAAGGAGTTAATAAAGCCTGTCAATTCAGTTTTGGAATTGAAGACGCAAGCGATTCCCTATTCCATTTATGGTGCGGAGGCAATCGAACAAGGTGCTTTGCGACAAATGGAAACTGCCATGAAGTTGCCCATCACGGTGGCGGGTGCTTTGATGCCTGATGCACACCAAGGTTACGGGCTTCCGATTGGTGGCGTGTTGGCAACACGTAATGCGGTAATTCCTTATGGTGTTGGAGTAGACATCGGTTGTCGTATGTGTATGACGATTTATGATTTGCCAACTTCTCTGTTAGAAGACCAAAAGGAGAGCTTGAATAAAATGTTGCTCAACAACACACAGTTTGGTCAAGCTACTTTTAAGAAACCGAAAGATCACGCCATTTTTGAGCGCAATGAGTTTAAAGAATTAAGCATTGTTCGGTCTTTTAAAGATCGCGCATGGAAACAAATTGGTTCTTCCGGTGGAGGAAATCATTTTGTAGAATTTGGTGTCGTGGAAATAACCAACACGATCAACGAGTATAATCTGGCGCCTGGCTCATATCTGGCTGTTCTTTCTCACTCCGGTTCGCGTGGATTGGGTGCGAATATTGCGCGTCACTACACCAACTTAGCGATGGAGCTCTGCAAACTTCCGCAAGAAGCAAAGCATTTGGCGTTGTTGGATTTAACAACTCAAGAAGGACAAGAATATTGGTTGGCCATGAACTTAGCTGGCGATTATGCATCGGCTTGTCACCACCAGATTCACGAGCGGATGGCCATCGGCTTGCGCGCAACACCACTTGCTATGATTGAGAATCACCACAACTTTGCCTGGAAAGAAAAAGATGCTAATGGCGAGGAGCTGATCGTTCACCGTAAAGGTGCAACACCGGCCAGTAAAGATGTGTTGGGAATTATTCCGGGCTCGATGGCCACGCCTGGTTTTATTGTCCGAGGTAAAGGACAAGCGGCTTCGATCAATTCGGCTTCTCACGGAGCAGGGCGAACGATGTCTCGAACGAAAGCAAAAGAAACTATTTTACCCGGACAGGTAGATCAGTTTTTGAAACAAGCGGGTGTCGAGTTGATTGGCTCCGGTTTGGACGAAGCACCAATGGCGTATAAAAACATACACCAAGTTATGGCAGCCCAACAAGAGTTGGTAGATGTGTTGGGAACTTTTATGCCCAAGATTGTGCGTATGTGTGGCGATGAAAAGTTTATGGAGGTAGATTAAATTCACATTTAAAATATCAAAAATGAGATCATTTGATTTGGTAGATTTCAAAATTGCAGAGAGTGAATACTTTCTAAAGAGAATTACTAGATCAAAAGATATGTTTGAGGTACAGTTTCTTTTTAGCGCATATGTCTCAGCTATGAGAAGCGTTACATTTTGCATCCAAGCGAGCTTATCAGATTTGGATGGATTCGCATTATGGTATGAGAGTAAACAAAGAGAATTGAAAAATGATCCGCTAGCTAAGTTCTTTTTGCAGGCAAGAAATCTTTCACAGAAAGTGGGTGTAGTCCCAATTTCATCTGGTTCATACTCAAAGGGGAAGGCTTTATACTATTTCGATTGTGCTAATTCTGAATTTGCTAACCCGCCAAAAGAAGATGTAGCTACAGCCTGTGTTAAATATCTTAAGGTAATTCTGAGAGTTGTCTATGATTGCTATGTTGATTTTGGTACTACCATTGATCCTCACCAATATTATACTAAGACTAATTATGCAAAGTTGGGAAAAGCAATAGAAGATTTGGATGAGCAAATGACTGGAATTAGAGGCTACACAGGTTTCGTAAATTGGCCAGAAGAGTATCGGTGGCAAGCTTATAGGAATAGCGTACCAGGGTGCAGGATTTCAAGTCTATTTCCTCAATATTTAGGTTTACATAAACCCCATCCACCTTCCTTACCTAATGATCCTAAGGAATTTGATGGTATATCATGGGTGCCTCCATGTTTGCAAGAGTAAAGGAAGCGAAAGTTTAAGCATTACTTTTCGTTTTCAAAAATTTATTTACTTTTGCCACCGCAAAACAGTTGCCTCCTAATGTTCAATCATTAAACAGAGGAAATTATGTTGGATCAAAATTTACATATCACCCTTTAACAGCTACGGTAAGCATTCTTACCCAACCCGGCTCGCTGTTGCCAACTAAAATCAAAATTTTAAAATTCTAAAATAAAGTCGCGCACCGGCTTTGAGAACGATTTTGTTCGCTGCTTTCTTTTGATAGCAGACCAGAATTCTATTCTCTTCACTTCATGCGGCAAAAGCGTGAGGAGTGCTATAAACATGGGCAAACAAAAATTGAACATTAAAGATTTATCCGTAATAAAATTTCCATCGGAGGTAGCAAAAAGTCTGGCATTGAATATTATGAACCGCCACTTTAAGCATACCCCCAACGAAGAGAAGATCAAATTAATTGAAGATGTGCTCAGCCAACCCGAGTTGTATGTCAACCATACCACACTCGGATTGCTCGCACTAAAACTAGTTTCAAAAACGATTAGCGAAGATGCATTTACAGCGTATGAGTTAGCGGATGAGCCAGTGCATTTTGATTTGTTTGGCAGCAAGCATATAGAGCGCAACGCCATTCAGCAAATGGAAGTAGCTATGTGCCTTCCGATCGCAGCCAAAGGCGCATTGATGCCGGATGCACATCAAGGGTACGGATTACCAATTGGCGGAGTGCTTGCAGCACGCAATGCAGTTATCCCTTATGGAGTAGGTATGGACATTGGTTGTCGGATGGCGCTGAGTATTTTGGATTTACCGGGAAGTTATGTAGAACACCACTCGTATGAATTAAAGAAAGTACTGCAAGCGCAAACACATTTTGGCAATGATGGTGGTCTTGAAGAAATTCTTGATCACGAAATTCTCGATAGCTCCGTTTTTCAAGAGACAGAATTGTTAAAAAGACTTCATGGCAAATGTGTAAGGCAGTTGGGAAGTTCTGGCTCCGGAAATCATTTTGTGGAATTCGGAATTGTAACACTCGAAGAGGATAATAATCTTCATTTGAATGCAGGAAATTATGCGGCTATTTTATCGCATTCCGGTTCGCGAAGTTTAGGAGCCAATGTGGCGCAGCATTACACCAACATCGCCATGAACAAATGCAAACTGCCACGCGAAGCGAAGCAACTTGCCTGGCTCGATTTAGATAGCGAGGAAGGGCACGAGTATTGGTTCTCGATGAATTTAGCGGGAGACTATGCCAAAGCATGTCACGACCGCATTCATGAAAATCTTTGCCGTGCGATGGGATTTTCGGTGTTGACAAAAGTAGAGAACCATCACAACTTTGCTTGGAAAGAGCGATTGCACGATGGCGAAGAATACATCGTTCACCGAAAAGGTGCAACACCAGCAGCGGCCGGAGTGATGGGAATTATTCCCGGAAGTATGACAGCGCCAGGATACATTGTCAGTGGTTTGGGAAATGAAGAGTCTTTGAATTCTGCTTCGCACGGGGCCGGAAGAAAATTGTCGCGATGGCGTGCGAAGAATTCGATTACGATGAGTAGCTTAAAGAAACTACTGCAAAGTGAAAAAGTAACGCTGATCGGTGGAAGCACCGAAGAGGCACCTGATGCGTACAAGGATATTGATCAGGTGATGAAGTGCCAAACGAATCTGGTGCGCGTAGAAGGTAAATTTATTCCACGTATTGTGCGGATGGCTAAAGATTGAGTAATGAGTAACGAAGAATTGAACTACTATTTGCAGTGTAGCCGAATACGATCGGTGCGACATAAAAAGCGAATGCAGCGTAAGCAATTTGAGAGGAGACTAATCCAATTGTTCTTTGAGCAAAGGAATCTTTCTAAACGGATTTCAAATTTAGGCTATGAAAAACTCGATCCACCGGTTCAGCGTGGATGGAAACGGTTTTTTGTATTGCGGAAGGACGTAGCTCGAAGCGATGATGCTTTGTTTTTTCAGAAGTTGCTTGATAAAATTAATACTATTCAGTACAGTTCTAAAAAAGAGTTTAAGGTCAAGCATAGAAAATTTGGAAAGAAAATCTATGAGGAACGCGAACAAAACCTTGAGCGAATTTTTCCTGATGCTTATACAAAGAAAGATTTTACAGAGCGTGAGAAAAAATACTTTTATCCAACATTGGAGCACGACTTGAATTGGAAGAGATTGATTTGGGTTTATCGTTTCTTAGAGCCTTGGCGCTTTGAATTGAAGATTGAACCGAATATTATTTACCGCACAAAGATTAAAGATTTCAATCTGATCAAGCGGCTAGATGAAATACATCAATATTTAGAATGGAATAATCTCCAAACAAAGCAAGCGCGTCTCACTCGCGGAAACTATCAGGATCCAAATCGATATTGGTATAGTGATTTGGAAAAATACCGAAATCCCTATCGCAACAAACGGTTGGTAGATATTCACAGTGAATATGAAACTGAGAATCTCGCGGACACCATCAATGAAAAACCCTCGCCTGACGAGGTTTTTTTTATTTCGACTATGTGTGCAGTATTGATCTACGCTGTCTTTCTGCTCAACAGAAGCGCACGCATTAAAATGATAAACACGAGTGGCAGCAAATAACTATTCATTTGCTGTGGCAAAAGCACCCAGCCTGCTAATAAAGAAGCGATGATGATTACGATTACAACAAAATAGGTGTGAACCCAAGCTGGAATGGATTTTTTAAACAAAGCGATTGCAGCAAACAAGTGAAACGGAACTGCCCACAGTAAATTAAAGTTGTTGGCAGCGGCTTTGTGGTCGGTGGCTGTCCATAATATTAACAGCAACCAACCCAATAATCCAAGAATTCCGAAGAGTGTAATGTCAAACCATTTCGTTGTTTTCTTTCTTTTCCAATCCCGATAGGAGAGAAGACTGACTAATAGAAAAATAATACCCCACACAATCCACGGGTGATACCAGTGAAACGAGGTGGCTTCAGGTACGCTTTCATACACAGCAATCTTTTGCTTTACGACTGATACACCATTCAGAGTAGCGTGATCGAATGAAGACTCGAGGTAATCGGGTAAGAACATGTATTCATAAGGAGTTGCTTTTTTATCCATCGGCAGACCAAGACAGACGTCAATGCCTAAATCGCCCCATGGCTGTTGTTGAAGATAGATGTCTGTCAGATCGCGGATGGTATAATTTGTTTTGATGAACGAGCCATCAAATTGGATTTGGTCTTTAAAAACTTCAGCAAAGACATCGCGTATTTTGCTGGAACAGTTGTTGTAAAAATAATCGTAGCGGTAGGTTTGGTTTTCTGGCAACGAATTATTTTCCAGGTAACTAAATATCTTTTGCTTTTGTGCCGAATCTAAATTCACCAATTGCTCGTGCACATAGCGATTATAAGAAATGTAATAGTCTCTGAAATCAGGATATGAGTACACGCCCAATTTGTAATACAAAAATCCACGGGTAAAGTTCAGATAGAAATTGGGTTGATTGAAATCGAATACGCCATAATTGTAAGCTATGTCGAAGCCGAGAACGGGATCAAACACGCGAATGGCACTATGACCGAAAGCCGAATAAAGTTCACCCTGATACGGTCCGCAGGTGATAATCGAAATTTCTGCTTTCGAGGATAACAGAGTTTGCGTCTTTGCCGATAGCGAAATCAACAAAAAAGCTGCAAGGAATAGTTTCTTCATGCGAATGGTCATTTACCTGTAAAATAGCAGGCTACTTTTTTCTTCCGAAAGGTAAACAATCGCCCGCGAAAAGGTAATTTTACTGCTTACAATGAATCGCAATTTCAAAGACGGACTGAATTTTCTCTCGAAGGCAACCCCTTCACGGGTTTGGAATGCCACCAAAATTTTGTCCAGTTACTATGCGTCCCGCGTAAGCGGAAAACCAAATCATGTGGGCATGCCCATCAGCATCTCTATTGAGCCGACCACTTCCTGTAACTTGCGATGTCCCGAATGTCCGAGCGGACTTCGTTCGTTTACTAGACCTACGGGTATGTTGAAACCGGAATTGTACCAATCTGTGATTGACCAATTGGCACCATCGCTTTCCTACCTTATTTTTTATTTTCAAGGCGAACCGTATCTGCATCCCTCGTTGGTCGATATGATTCGCTATGCAGCAGACAAAGGAATCTACACGGCTACATCTACCAATGCGCATTACCTGAATGATGATGCAGCAAAAAAAACAGTTGAGTCAGGTCTCGACCGACTGATCATTTCGATTGATGGCACTTCTCAAGAGACGTATGCTTCCTATCGTGTTGGAGGTAATCTTTCGAAAGTTATAGAGGGAACTAAAAACATCATCAAGTGGAAGCGAGAATTAAAATCGAAAACACCACATGTTATTTTTCAGTTTTTGGTGGTCAAGCCCAACGAGCATCAAATTGACGAAGTGCGAAAATTGGCTGATGAACTTGGAGTGGATGAAGTAGCGCTGAAGACGGCACAGATTTACGATTACAAAAATGGTTCTGATCTGATACCAACACTAGATCGCTATTCGCGCTACAAAAAAATGAATGATGGGACTTATGAAATCAAAAGTGCCTTAGATGATCATTGCTGGAAGATGTGGCACAGTTGTGTGATTACATGGGATGGGAAAGTGGTGCCATGTTGTTTTGATAAAGATGCGCATTATGTGTTGGGCGACCTTACCAAAAGTTCGTTCGAGGAAATTTGGCATGGTCAGTCGTACCAACAGTTCAGATCGACCTTGTTAAAATCCAGAAGTGAAATTGAGATGTGCCGCAACTGCACCGAAGGCACCAAAGTGTGGGCTTGATTATTCTTTAACTTCCGATAATCCACACTTGCCACAACCTGAAGCGCACTGCTGCTTCGACTGAAACGACCGATAGACCATCCTGCCTAAATAAAAGGCAGCACCTGCAAATAAAATTCCGATGAGAATGATTTGAAGCATGGTGCAAAGATAACTACTGCGTGTTGGTGATTGCAAATCGGACCGTCCGCAATCGGACGAAAGCGAGCATTTTTGAACGAGAACGAATCCGTTAACCTACTAAAATGCCTCGAAATGGATGATTTGGTGTTTGGCATTGATGTTGGATAAGCATGCAGCAAAAGAAAGCATCATGTTTAAAAATTACTTTGTCATTGCCTTCCGCAGCATTTTACGCAACAAGTCATACGCAGCGATCAACATTGCCGGCTTGGCGTTGGGCATTACTACTTGTTTGATCATCTTTTTGATTATCAGCCGCGAGCTTAGCTATGATAAGCAATTTGCAAAGGCTGCCACTACATATCGGGTTATTCGCCATTCTACGGATGCATCGGGACTTTCCAAAAGCAGTGTAACACCTTATCCAGCCGGGCAAGCTTTTAAAAGCGATTTCCCCGAAATCTTATCTACTCAATTCCATTTTCAGTTTCGATCACTTCTCACCATGGAAGAGGAGAAGATGAATGTTGAAAACATTGTGTTTGCAGACACTTCGTTTTTTGATGTTTTTGATTTTGAGGTTTTATCAGGCAATCCCAAAAAAGATTTAGCACAACCGGGCAAAGTATTTTTGACCGAAGAGTTTGCTAATAAGCTGTTGAAAAAAGATACGAAGCATTTCAAGCTCGATAATTTATTGAATATGGAGATTGCCGGAATCATTCGAACACCTTCCGCGCCTTCTCATATTAAATTCAATATGGTAGCCTCGCGATCTACACTTACACCAGAAATGGGCAAACAGTTTCTGGGTTTCTCGATGGATCAATGGGGATTAAATTCATCGGGCTTTACCTATGTGGTGCTTCCTTCCAATGTCAAAAAGGAGTCGATGGAATCGAAGTTTGCTCCATTCGTTAAGAAATACTATAGTACGGAAGACGCGGATCGTGAGAAATATTTATTGCAACCTCTTTCAGACATTCATTTCAATACAGAGTTTAGCGAAAATCCCGGAACCACTTCCACTTCTTCTTCTATTTTAATAGTGTTGGGTTGCATTGGGTTATTCATTTTAGTGATTGCTTGCGTTAACTTCATCAATTTATCTACCGCTTTGTCTATTCATCGTTCACGCGAAGTAGGTGTGCGCAAAACGCTCGGTGCGCAGCAAGGGCAGTTGGCTTTACAATATTTAGGCGAAGCTTTTTTATTGACGGTAATAGCCGGATTGCTTTCGGTGGTAGCTGCAGAGTGGTTAGCTCCGGTCATCGGTAATTTTTTGGAAAAAGATATTGTACTAAATCTATTTGGCAGTCCGAGGGTATTGCTCTTTTTGAGTAGCATCATTTTATTCACTGCTTTGTTTTCAGGTTCTTATCCGGCACTGATCTTATCGAAGTTCAATCCCGTAAAGGCATTGAAGAGTAAAATGTCGCAACAAACGCATGGCTCGGTGCCAGTGCGCAAAATGTTGGTGGTGCTGCAATTTTTTATTGCACAGGTGCTAATCATCTGCACACTGGTGGTTTCCAGTCAACTTTCTTACTTCCGCGAAAAGCCACTGGGCTTTAATAAAGCAGCAGTTGTAAATGTAAAATTGCCTTCGAACGAAGTAGAGAAGCTGGAGGCTTTACGAAATAAATTAATGGCCGATGGCGATGTGAAGGATGTGACGTTTGCATTGGGAGCACCCATGTCTGAAATGAATTTCGGAACAGGCATGTATTTGACCGAGAAGGGAAATGCACAACGCTATGGAGTAGATATTAAACCCGTAGATGCGCACTACAAAGATGTGTACGGCATGGAGTTGATCGAAGGAAGGTGGTTTACGGAATCCGATATCAAGATTGGAAATGCAGGAAGAGAGAATAGCAAATGGGTGTATGTGATCAATGAAACAGCGGTGAAGACGCTGGGCTTTGCTTCTGCGAAAGATGCGATCGGTCAAAGTGTAACAATCGGATTTAATGATACGCCCGGACCTGTCATCGGAGTGGTAAAGGATTTTCATGTGGCTTCTTTGCAACAAGAAATCAAGCCTGCCCTAATGATGCCTTTCAATATGGCTTACGAAGCTGGAATAAAAATAGAATCGAATAATGTATCAACTACCGTAAAAAAAATAGAGGAGGCGTGGACAGCCTTATATCCTGAATATCTTTTTGAATACACATTCTTAGATCAGTTTATTGATCGCCAATATCGCGAAGAGGAGCGCATGTTTGGAATGTTCGAAATTTTTGCTGGCATCGCCATCTTTATTGGCTGTCTTGGTTTATATGGACTCGCATCTTTTATGGCGCAACAGAAGACCAAAGAGATTGCAATACGAAAAAGCCTCGGTGCTTCAGTTGGACATATTATAAGTATGTTTTCCAAAGAGTTTATTGTACTCATCGTTATAGCCTTCGTGCTTGCAGTACCCATATCATGGTTTGCCATGAATAAGTGGCTGCAAGGTTTTGCTTTCAGGGTAGAGATGAGTTGGTCGGTATTTGCCATTGGTTTTGTAAGTACGCTCATCATTACTATTCTTACAGTGGGTTATCGTTCGCTCCGTGCGGCAGTTGCTAATCCTGTCGATTCATTGAAAAACGAATAAAACTTTTTAGAATCTTCTGACATCCTCATTCAAACTACTTTGATATGCTAAAAAATTACTTCACGACTGCGGTCCGCAATTTATGGCGCTCAAAAGGCAGCACATTGATTAATGTATCGGGGCTTACACTTGGGGTTACCACCAGCCTAATTTTGTTTTTGCTGGTGCGCTATCAATTAAGCTTTGATAACTTTCACCCGAAGGGCGATCGCATTTATCGAGTTGTTTCAAGTTCCGAAGGCAATCAAGGTAAAGATTTTCAGGCTGGCGTTCCACCCGTTTTGCCCGAAGCATTTCGAAATGATTTTCCTGAAGCCGAAGAAGTAATATTCACTTCGTATCGAGGTAATGGAGCGCTGATTACCATTCCGCAAAAGAGCGGTGAGCTAAAGAAATTTGAAGAAGGCAGAGGCGTGGTATATGCACCACCTGGTTATTTTAATTTGTTTGACCGCAAAGTGTTAATGGGAGATGCCAAGAAAGGATTGGACGAACCCAACGAAGCGGTGATCTCGAAGGCGTCCGCATTAAAGTATTTCGGAAAAGATGATGCTATTGGAGAAGTATTCAATTTTGAGAGCCGAGAGTTTAAAGTAACTGCCATCGTAGAGGACTTACCAACCAATACGGATTTTCCGTTTGATGTAATCTTATCGTATGCAACCATTAAGAAAGAAAAAGATGAAGTGGGTTGGAATGGCATTTGGAGCGATGAACATTGTTATTTCTTGTTGAAGAGAGAAGCAAAAATTCAAGAGCTCGAAAGAAGACTCCAGGACTTTGCTAAAAAGTATCATGGTGAGAATCCAGATAAAGTGGCGTATGAATTACAACCGCTCTCTGAAATACATTTTGATGACCGCTTCGGCAACTATAATTATAGTACAACTACACGCCCGATGTTAACGGCCATGGCGGTGATTGGAATTTTTTTGGTAATCACAGCTTGTATTAACTTCATTAATCTTGTTACAGCCGAATCTATTAAGCGCTCGAAAGAAGTGGGTATTCGCAAAACATTGGGTAGCTCTCGTGGACAATTGGTTATGCAGTTTTTAGGAGAGTCTAGCTTAGTTACGATTGTAGCTGTTATGCTGGCAGTTGGTTTTGCACAGCTTGGGCTGGGTTTCCTGAATTCCTTTTTGTCATTGAACCTTTCCATTGACCTTTTAAGCGATGGAAGCTTATGGATTTTCTTACTCAGCATTACGGCTTTTGTAGGTATCCTATCGGGATTATATCCATCCCTCATTGTTTCCAGACTCAACCCGGTATTTGCGATTAAAAATCAATCTAACAATAGAAGCTCTTCTAGTTTCATGCTGAGAAGGGGTTTGGTAGTACTACAATTTTCTATTTCGCAACTTTTTATCATTGGCACCATTATACTGATCAATCAGATGGATTATTTCAAATCTAAAGATTTGGGCTTTAAGAAAGATGCAATTATCACCATGCCTATTCCGGAAAATGAGGCGTGGGGATTTAAAGATGGTACCAGTAAAATGAAGACTTTGCGAGAAGAAGTATCGCGAATGAAAGGAATAGAGGCGGTAAGTTTAAATAGCGCACCGCCCTCATCGGGAAGTGTGCAGTCCACCGACTTTGTAGTAGAAGGAAGCGATCAACGTTACGGCACACAGGTGAAACAAGTAGACGGTAACTATGCCGAATTGTTTGGATTACAATTTGTAGCCGGAACCAATGTTCAAGATATGGATACCGCACGCGGATTTGTGGTGAATGAAAAATTGGCAGCGATGGTAGGTTATGAGAACCCCCAGGATTTGATTGGCAAGAACATAATCATGTGGAGAAAGACTTTGCCGGTAGTAGGAGTAGTTAAAAATTTTCATACGATGTCATTACACGAACCGATCGAAGCTACCATTATGCTGAATCGTATTCAGCGCTATCGCTCGATGGCCATAAAGGTGAATCCACTAAACGTGCAGGAGACTATCAAAGCAGTGCAGCAAAAGTGGGAAGCTACTTATCCTGAAGCGGTCTTCTCGTACGAATTTCTAGATGAAGAGATTAATTCATTTTATGAGCAGGAAGCCAAAATGTCGACATTGCTTACCATTTTTACATCCATTGCAATATTTATCGGTTGCCTTGGTTTATTTGGATTAGCAGCGTTCATGGCAAACCAGAAGACCAAAGAGATTGGTGTGCGCAAAGTATTAGGAGCTTCGGTAGAAAGCATTTTATTACTTTTCTCCAAAGAGTATTTAGTATTGATTGTGATAGGTTTTGTAGTGGCAACACCATTTGCATGGTATTTTTCAAAGTTGTGGCTGCAGGACTTCGAGTATCGCATTACAGTAGGGCCAGCTTACTTCGTTATCGGATTGCTAATAACCTTTGTTATTGCTTTGGTTACGGTGGGCTATCGTTCTTTGAGAGCTGCCACTGTCAACCCGGTTGATTCATTGCGTTCGGAGTAATACAAACGGTGGTATTTGTCTTCATGTGATATTATCCCTTCCTCCTCTCAATTACCAGATTAGTGTTTGAGTCAATACAAATTTAGTTGCGATTAATAGTTCTTTTGTTGCAATTTCGGGCTAGCATGCCCTTTTCATTCGTTTGAACTTTTATTCCCTACCTGTTTTGGTCGGTTTTTTTTGCGTGAATTATTCTGCAACTAATTTACCATCATTTGATCGTAGATTTTTACTTCATTCTTATAAGCCAGTTTATTTTTGCTTCAGAAACAACAGGGATGCTTCTTGTTGTTAATGATTCGAACTTAAATGCTAGCCAAATGATTGCATTAAAAAAGCGAGTGGTGATTATTGAGGAAGACAGTAGTTTATTGCAGATTTTAAGTTTAGTGATTGGCGGAACTGAAAAATTTAATGTAATAGGACTCTACGGTACATTTGATGAGGCCTTTAAATCTTTTAAAAAATCTATTCCAGACATTGTATTAATGGATATAGACTTACCGGGCACCAACGGAATTGAGGGCACTCGACTGCTTCGTGAATACTACCCCGCTACCGAGGTTGTCATTGTAACAAATTATGAGAACGATGAAATTATATTTGAAGCCTTACGCGCAGGAGCCATCGGGTATATTCTAAAATCGATCAATTATGTAGAATTAATTCTTGCGTTAGAAGAACTGATTAAAGGTGGTGCTCCACTCAGTAGTAAAATAGCTCGGAAAGTAATTAACAATTATCATGTCAATCTAAACTCACCACTTTCTAGTAGAGAAAGACAAATTATGCAAATGATTTCAGTGGGCAAAACCTATTCTGAAATAGCAGAAGAATGTCATATTTCTAAAGAGACTTCTAAAACACACATCCGAAACATTTATATGAAGTTGAAAGTTAACTCGAAGTCAGAAGCAATTGCCAAGGCCAACAATGATAGATTAATTTAGTTCGATAAATGAAATTACGTAGAGCGGAATTCGTGATAAGGTTAAAATGAGTAATTACAAACTAGTTTAATCTTTTTAGAGTTCGATTAATTATAGTTAATAGTTAAGGGTTCACTCGGCTGGTGAGCATTTTTTTGCCTTCATACTCCATTTAAGTGATTTGAGACTGCAGCAGGCATGTAGTATCCTACTAACTAAAGCTCTCTCTCCAATGACTGTATACCAAATTAAAATACGGTAGTTCAAGGTATTCTTCCATAAAATAAGAATAGAGAGTTTTGGCGTAACGTTTTGGTGTAGTAAACGCCAGGCGGAAATATCTAAAAACCAAACCAAAACCTATGAAGAAGTTTTTACTGCTATGCTTTTCATTCGTCTTTGTGCTCAGTGCCTGGGCGCAAGAACGAGTGATTACAGGTAAGGTAACATCCGCGGAAGACGGATCTGCTCTACCGGGTGTGAATGTTGTTGTGAAAGGAACTACGAATGGAACTGTGACTGATGTGGAGGGAAAGTATACGTTAAGTGTATCATCGTCTAGTTCTAGCCTTATTTTCTCTTTTATTGGATTAAAATCAGCCGAGGTTCCTGTTGGAGAAAGATCTATTGTTGATGTTCAGTTGTCATTGGATGTTACTCAGCTTTCCGAGATTGTTGTTACAGGTGCTGGTATCGCCACAGACAAGAAGAAATTAGGCATTGCGGTTGAGGCCCTCGCCTCTGACAAATTACCTCAGGCACCAACAGCTTCCATCGACCAGGCGTTGGTTGGAAAAATTGCTGGAGCACAAATTTCATCGACTAGTGGTAACCCGGGTGACCCAGTTAATATCATATTGAGAGGTATCAACACTATCCAAGGTGGTACAAAACCATTGATTCTAATTGACGGAGTTCAAGTTGGTAGTAACGTTAATTTAGGTGGAACAGATCTGAACTCTCTCGATTTGAGCAATATTGAACGTGTCGAAGTGATTCAAGGTGCTGCCTCCTCTACATTATATGGAGCTCAGGGAGCTAACGGAGTTATTCAATTATTTACAAAAAAAGGTAGGAAAGGTACACTCAGCATAGATATTTCATCCAGCTATTCCGTGAACCAAATCATCAATGTTGACAATAATGTATCAAAAATTAGCCTTCATCCATATTTAACAGATGCAAGTGGTAATCTGATCAATGGAGCTAGTGCGCCTTTAGCTTTTGATGCAATTGGTCGTCTTAACGGCATTCGTTACGAGTTTGGTTCTCCTGTTGCAGGTCCTGCCGCTCGCTATGGTATTTTAGGAACGGGAAATATCAATAATAAACCTTTTACAGGTAACGCAAAGTACTATGATCATTGGAATCAAGTGTTCCAGGATGGTAATACGGTTAACAATAGCATTAGCCTTCGTGGTGGTGGAGAAAAAACAGATTTTAACATTACTCTTTCTAATAATCGCACAGTAACACCGGTTCTTCAAAATGGTGCTCTTGAGCGTACAAATGCCTCAGTTAACTTGGGTACTGAAATTATTAAAGGTTTAACGCTGAGATCAATCACTCAGTTGGTATATACTCGAAATAATATGGCTCCCGGATTAGGTGCACCAGGCGGTGTGGGATATGGAACTGGTAACCTTTCCGGAACCAATGGAGGTGTATATGGTTTTTTGAATACTCCTTCGTTTTCAGATTTGACTTTCAAAATGGCGGATGGAACACCGCCTGCATTGCAGAGAGGTGGAAACTTCCTTGGTATCAACTCATTCAACCCTTACTATAGACTCAGATACTCTGAAGGATTAGGTAACAAGGTGGATGTAATTCAAAGCTTTAATCTGAATTACAAAGTGAACAAGTTCCTCGAATTGGATGCTAAATATGGCATTAACTACCGCGATGAATCTGCCCGGTGGACATATTACAATCAATCTGAGAATGCTAATGCGGTTTTTTATACACCACAAGGAAGACAGCTTGGTCAATATAACAGTTCGAACTTGAATGGGGAGATTGTGAATTTTCAATACAACTCTTCTGTTCAAAATCTTTTCTTAACCGCTTATGTTAGAACTGATTTTCAAGAAGATTTCAAATTGAATTTACCAATTCAAACGAGTACGCAAATTTCTTACGATTCTCGTACCAATAAATACAGAGAATTGGATTTCTATGGGTTGAATCTTCCTTTATCCCCTCCATTTAAATTAACGGCTACCGCTCCACAAGGAATTGCTGCTGACTACGAAGCTAATTTCTTTACATTTGGTTATCTCTTGAACCAAAAAATTGATATTGGCAATTTCGGTGGTATCGGTGGTGGTTTCAGAAGTGATTATTCTTCTGCTTTTGGAAAAGGCTCTACTCCTTTCACTTTCCCGAACGCAAATGTTTATGTGAACCCGTTATCTTTCTTTAATAGTGGCAAAATAAGTGAGGTAGTTTCTTATTTTAAGATCCGTGCTGCTTATGGCCAAGCAGGTATTCAACCAGGCCCTTACCAACGTATTCCTGTGTTGGATCAAGGAAATATTGGAACGGAGCAATATTATTCTTATCAACTATCACCCAACAATCCTAATCTGAAAGTAGAGGTTTCAACTGAAAGAGAAATTGGAGTTGACTTTAGTGTTAATATTAATAATGGTAACTGGTTAAGTTCAATTGGTGGTTCGGTAACAGTTTGGGCTAGAAATAGCGATGATGTTATTTACAATGTGTCAGCAGTTCCTTCAGCAGGATCACCGAACTCAAACACTAACGCAATTGGTCTAGAATCCAATGGAACAACTTTCCAATTAAATCTGCCGGTTTACAAGTCAAACAATTTCACATGGGATTTGACAACAAATTTCAACCGTCAAATTTCAACCATATCATCTATTTTCGGAGGTGCTGACATTATTTTGACTTCATCAGCAGGTAGTTCTGGTATAGTATTAACTGCAGGAAAGCCAATTGGTCAGCTATACGGTTCTAAGGCATTCAGAAGTCTGAGTGATCCTGAATTGGTGAAGTATAATCAAGACAACTCCGTACCTAACTCACAATACACTATTGTGGACGGTCGAGTGGTTGATTTAACTACACTTCAGACGCAATTCTCTACCACCTATTATCCACTAGGAAATCCCAATCCTAACTTCAACGCCTCCTTTATTAACACATTTTCTTACAAAGGATTCTTGAATGTTGGTATTCAATTAGACTGGTTAAATGGAAGCAATTTGTATAATCAAACAAAAGAGTGGATGTATCGTGATGGTATTCACCGCGATTTCCAACAAGTTGTTACTATACCCGGATTCAATTCAGATAAGCCGGGTGCTTACACTGCGTACCATGCTGGTATGTACTACGGTTTGCTTGGATCTCAATTCGGACCAGGAAATAATGCTACGAAAGATTTCTTCTATGAAGACAACTCTTTTGTAAGATTGAGAAATGTGCAGGTAGCAGTGGATTTTGCATCTCTCTTTAAAATGAAAACTTTCAAAAAACTTCAGTTAGTGCTAACTGGAAGAAATTTATTAACGTGGACGAAATACACAGGATCAGATCCTGAAGTTAGCTCGGGAACTGCTAACTCTGCATTTGATCGAGGTGTAGATAACAGTACCATACCCAATATTAAATCTTATCAAGTGGGTTTTAACATTGGTTTCTAATGATATTGAACCCTTAAAAATGAAAAACATGAAAAAAATATCATCTATATTGACTTTTGCGATGCTAATTCTAGCAAGCAATGCCTGTACGGATCAGTTACAGAACCTCCAAAATCCGAATCAACCAACTGTATCCGGTAATATAACCAATGAAAGAGGCTTAGCTACCCTTGCTCGGGGCGGAACCTGGATCAATGGTTTCGTTAATCAAATGGGTTGGCTTGGAGATTCTTATTTCTCTCTCCCTTGGGCATATTCGGAGTTAAATGCTGATTTGTTGGGCGCTCAGGCAGCTAATCAAAACATTAGCTCAATTAACTTACCTAAGTCTATTACACCTTCTGGCGGGGGACCTACATTCTTCACTTATACTCAAACCCAAACACAGAATTTAAGAGCATTCAATTCACGGGCTTTTACGGGAGCAGGAAGTAATGCGCTGTATTATCAGTGGTCTTCTATGTATTCATTGAATAATGCAATGAATTCGATTCTGCCGATTATCGGAACTATCCAATACAGCGGAAATGCGAACGATAAAAAGAATACCTACAAAGCCTGGTGCTTTTTCTGGAAAGGTTATGCTTACGCTGCCATTGGATCACAATACATTGCTGGGATTATTAGCGATGTGGGCGGTACTTCAAATAACAATTACGTTACCCAGGATAAAGTCATTGCCAGATCGAATGTATATTATGATTCGGCCATTGCTGCCATAGGCAAAATTTCTAATACTACAGGTGCAGATTATGCTGCAGTTTTAGGTGACCTCATACCCGATATCTTTCAAGTAGGTCTGGGTGGCGTACCCACCGGAGCAGAGTGGCTCAGAAACATCAATACACTCAAAGCTCGTAATATATTGGTGAACAAGCTTTCCCCATTTGTTAACGGCAATTCTAGCGCCACCATTACTAAGGCATCTATACCTGCAATGACAGCAGCTGATTGGAATCAAATCCTAACTCTATGTGATAATGGTAACGGTATCAAGCAAGGGGATAAGTGTTTTACTGGTAGAAGCTCTAGTTTAAACTCTGTTTTCACTACTGGTTCTGGAACAGTTTCTGCGTTGACAATCGGCCCAACTACAGCTTCTGTTTTTCAGATCACAGAAAGATTGGTGCAAAACTTCAACACAGGCGATCGGCGATTTATCTATAACTTTCCAACCGAAGCAACAGTTTGGTCAAATGGACCTTTCAGTTGTCGTTATCGAATTGAGCCAGATGGTACAGCCGCAAAGCCTTCAAATGTAGTTATCTATGGAAGTTCTAATGATGGTGCTTACCCTGTATATATTGCTTCCAGTTATGAAGAGAATGCTCTAATGGTTGCTGAGGCGAGAATTCAGTTGGGGAACATCAATGGATCGTCAGGAGGTCTACAGTTTGTAGATGCCGTGCGGGCCTATCAGGGCGCGGGTGTTGCAGCAGTAGATAATACTGGATTGAATAAAAATGCGGCTTTGAATGAAGTATATCGTGAACGTAGGGTTTCTCTATTATTCAGAGGCCTTTCGTTTTATGACAGCCGCAGGTGGGGATGGATTTACCCGGTTGCAAATGGTGGTGGCGCCTATAATCAAGTTTACTTAGATGCGTCAAATGCTGTCAAGCAAGGTACAATTGACTATCAGTTTATGGATTACTGGGACGTTCCTGCTGATGAGGTTGTTCTCAACCCACCTGCGGCCTCTTCCGCACCAGTCATAAACCCCAATTATCAATAGATAAAAAAAAGCCACCAAAGGGTGGCTTTTTTTACCTCATTCAAAATCAAAAGTGCAAAGTATGCGAATAATTTTGGTTCAGATATTTCTATTGTCGAGTGTTCCAATAATAAACGCTCAAAATCAAACTCTGGATATAGCTCCAGCATCTGGTAGTGCCGGCCCTTTGGCGATTAGATTCAATGATGCAAGCCATGTAAAAGGAGTCAGCGGAATAGCTTACTCGGATATTACAGGCAGGTATTTCCTCGATGAAACTTGGCAAAGGAGTTTGGTCAAACTGAAGAACGCATCAGTCCAAAAGTTTTCGAAGATGCGATTCAACCAGTATACCAAAGAGTTGCATTTTATGAACAATTCTAAGGAAATGTCAGCAGGTACCAACTTGATAGACCGTGTAGTTTTTTATGATCCTTCTGACAGTCTTTCAGAGAAATATATACTGCAAAGCAAAACGATAAATGGCGAAGTGAAGTTGCTAATTGAACTTAATCAAGGAAAACTAAAGCTATTTAAGGATGAACTCGTTCTTTTAGAAAAAGGTAGTTATAATGTTTCATTGGGGATACAAGAATATCGTTTCATACACAAATACACTTACTATTTAGAAAAAGGCAATGACATCAATCTATTAAAAGAGTTTAGTAAAGATGCAATCTTGCGTCAATGCACGGATAGGGAAATGGAAAGAATTGATCACTGGTTAAGTAAGAACAATAACAAGCTTAAAAACGAAAAGAGCCTTCTTCAATTCTTAAACTTTTACAATAAGTTAGAATAAAATTCACACTTAATCTTGACTGTTTGGAGACAGTAAAGTGAACTGTGTCAAAGGAAGAGAAATACTAACTTTGATAGACTAGAAAGAAAAATTCAATGAAGCAGATATCAATAAGAAAGCCCCTGAGCAGTTTAACTTGGGCAGACCGTCACGGTAAGAAGGCGCCTCAGGTATCAGTACTACAATTATTAAGTAACACAATTCATTTTACAGACCCGAAAATTAGGTAAGGTTTCGTTGCTTTATTTTTTCGTTTTCACTGAATTCACTGGGAGTCATTCCAAATTTCTTCTTAAATTTTTTCGCAAAATAAGATTGCTCATTGAATCCAACGGAATAACTAATTTGAGTTAGAGTATCAACTTGGCCTTTGATCATTTCGGCAGCACGTAATAGTCGAATATCATTAATGAATTCATTAGGAGGCAATCCTGATATAGCCTTTAATTTTCTGAATAGCTGTGCCCGGCTTAAATTCATTTCGGCCGCGAGATTTTCTACACTAAACAACGAATCACTGATATTACGCTCTACAACCATCTTAGCTTTTTGCAGAAATTTTTCATCAAGCGAAGGCTCGGTCGTAACTTTAGTTGAGTTCT
Source organism: Bacteroidota bacterium (assembly GCA_016191555.1). Lineage (GTDB taxonomy): Bacteria > Bacteroidota > Bacteroidia > Cytophagales > Cyclobacteriaceae > ELB16-189. The sequence continues at coordinate 74,497 of JACPVX010000014.1, read as the reverse complement.
TTCTTGATAAACTAGCCATATATTTTGCCGCTAACTTTTCTCGAAGGCTAAGTAGGTTAGCTATTCGAAATAATAGTTCTTCAACAACGAAAGGTTTGGCAAGGTAACCGTCTGCCCCAATTTTCAAACCTCTAAGGCGCGACTCCAAATCTGCCTTAGCCGTAAGAAGGATAATAGGTATATGGCTTGTTTTTTCGTTGTGTTTAACTTTTTCAAGTAAATCTATCCCATTCATTCGAGGCATCATCACATCAGAGATAATTAAATCAGGTATTTGTTCGCAAGCTGATTCAAGCCCTGCTTCACCATCTTTCGCGATGGTAACTGAATACTGCTTGCTTAAAATAGAAGCCAGATAATTTTGTAAGTCCACGTTATCCTCTACAACCAGAATGGTCTGTTTGGCTGCAAGCGAATCTTCTTTAGATTGATGAGTTGGCTCTATATGCACTAGTGCTTCATCTGAAGTATTTTTGTCGTTTGAATTTGGTCCCTGTTGTAAGGATTGAATAGTAGCAGGAGAAATTATCTTCTGTTTTTGAAGAGTTAGAGCTTCTCCAGGAATACCAATCTCCATATCCTTTGCTGCTAGCTTAATCGCAGCATCAGGATCACAATCTTTGGTTGTTGCGGAACGTATAACTTTTGCAGGCGTATTAGATTCTGATGACAATATAGGAAGCAGCACAGTAATTTTAGTGCCATTATTCACAGTGCTAGTTAAGTCAATCTTACCATTGTGCAGATTTACTAATTCTTTAACTAATGATAGCCCAAGCCCCGTACCAGTGCCACTATTATTACCTTCATCAACTTGATGGAATGGAGAAAACACGTGCGGTTTATCTTCATCGGATATACCAATACCTGTATCTTCCACCGAGATGAATATTAAATTCTCATCCCGTTTTTCGATAGCAGTTAAGGTTACTACGCCACCAGCTGGAGTAAACTTGAAAGAATTCATAAGTAGATTATTAATAATTTTCTCGATTTTATCAGCATCAAACTTTATTTCTGTATGGTGAAACTGAAAGACTTGTTTGAATGTTATCTTTTTTTGATAAGCCAAAGGTTCAAACGAAGCTGCAATTATTTTTAGGCAAGCCTCCATATTGCCAAAAGTAAAGTGTAATTCCATGCTCTTTGCTTCTAGTTTTGCTAAGTCCATTAGTTGGTTAACCAATTCCAAAAGTCGATTAGCATTTCGCTTTACAATTTGAAGATCGTTTTTGCGATTTTTTGAAATACCATTTGAATTGATTATTTCTTCTACGTGAGCAAGAATTAGTGTAAGAGGAGTTCTAAATTCATGTGAGATATTAGAGAAAAACCTTGATTTAAATAAATCTGTTTCTTTCAACTTAGCATTGTATTCTTTTTGGATGGTTAAAAGCTCTTTAGCTTTTTGGGTTCTATATCTTTGCAATAGATAAATGATTTCAATGACAAAAACGAATCCGGCAAATGTGTATACCCAAATAAGTTGAATCCGCTTTTCATCTTCAAGAAGCTTTATCGTTTGTTCTTTTTTTTCTATTTCTAATGCTTGTTTAGTTTTTCCGGCTTTAAACAAACTATCTATAAGAGTAGTAGCTACGTTCTTCCTATTTTTTTGTAATTCGAAACTTTTGAAATAATACTCTAAAGCCTTATTTGACTGTGACAGATCATGATAAACAAACCCGATGTTACTATAAATATTGGCAACACGAGGATATTCGGATGATTGATCAAGAGCTTTCAGCGCTGAAAAAAAGTAGGTTAGCGCTTCGTTATATTTGCTTTGGTGATAATAGGCTAACCCAATCCCATTTAGCAATTCTGCATGCAATTCTCGTTCAAAATCAACCTGCAGATATTTCTTTAGAAACTCTACACCGGCCGTTCCGCTTTCAATTGCTTTTATGTATTCTCCTTGAATATCGTACGAAACACAAAGTACACAATACGCTTTTGGAGCGCGTTTAAAGTAATCAACGGATTTGCAAAGAGCGATTGCCTCTAGTGCTAGCTTTTCGCTTTTTTGAGGATTTGAATGAACAAATTCCGTAGCCAATTCAGTCAGTACTTTTATACGCAGTGTATCTGTGGCATTACTCAGCACGGATTGTAGGCTGTCGATTGTATGCTGACCATTACATGCCAGTGAAACAAAAATGAAAGTTGATAGAATGACTGAAGTAATGGAATTCATGAGCGTACTATTTCAATTGGTAGCTCGTCAATAGAAGGAGCTATCAATTGTAGAATGTTATTCGGATTAAGACTCTGGTTGTATTGGGGAATGCGATGATAATCATTTTGAACATAAAATTGAGGTTAAAGCAACGAAATTATCCTTGAACGCAACATTTGTTTCATAGATCCATGATAATTTGAATATTCATGATGGGTGTGGCTTTGCTTTTGTAGTATTCATTAGTTATTGAAATAACGGCAAAGACCCTTAATAAGTAGTATTTGAACCGACTCATTAGAGGGCAATAACAATAAGGGTAATTGCAAAAGATGATGCGTTGATTTAATCAGCAGGGTATTGCAACACAACTATCTGTGAATGTAACAGGAATACTACTCCTTTTTGGTTAATTAACTGCTTGTATCGAGAGACTAAATAACTCTTTAGCGAAAAATTAAGCGAGTCATCTATTTGTAACAGAATTTCTTTTGTAGCTCAATGAGGGCTGCACTTTATAGAGTCGCCTGTGAGCTACCTACTAAATAACTCCTTTATTTACTACCACTTCTCTTGAATCACTTTTAACATTTCGGCATGCACCGCACCGGCAGCACAGAGTTCGCCACCGAATAAATAATTATCGCCACCGGAAAAATCCGTGACTTTGCCTCCTGCTTGTTGAAGGATAAAGGCACCTCCGGCAACATCCCAAGGTTTTAAATTATATTCGAAGAAACCTTCCATGCGTCCACATGCCACATACGCCAGATCAATGGCAGCACTACCTAGCCTGCGAATGCCGTGTGTTTGTTCGAGGAAAGTTTTGATAATTTCGAGGTAGTTGTCTTTCTTCTCCGTGTGATAATAGGGAAATCCGGTAGCCAACAAACTTTCGTTTAATGTCTGAATCGGAGAGACGTGAATGACTTGGTCGTTGCAATACGCGTGGCCACCTTCAATTGCATGAAAACACTCTTGATGGCTTACTTCATAAACAATTCCTAAAATAGTATTGTTGTTTCGGGTTAGTCCAATACTAATCGCAAAAATGGGAAGCCCATGTAAAAAATTGGTAGTTCCATCAAGTGGATCGATAATCCACTTGTATTCGTTGCTGCCTTCTGAATCGGTTCCCTCTTCACCTAAAAAGCCGGAGCCGGGTAGGAACGTACTCAGTTCGCGAACCAATTTTGTTTCGGCTTCCTTATCTACATACGATACCAGGTTACTAAAGCTTCCTTTCTGTTCAATTTTACTGCGGTCAAAATTCGTAACCTCATTGCGCATGAACGTCCCTACCTCTTTGCACAATGCAATAACTTTTTTTTCTAATTCAGCGAGATTCATTTTTTGGAAGTTTGATTTTTTACAAGGGCTAGTAAAATGACAACGACAGATATCCATGCAGAAGTACGTGTGATGAACTCCCCTTGTTTTGCATATTGAACGATAGTCGATTTTCCGGAATCATAAAGAGACATCATTTCAATGCGAGGTATTGCCTTTGCTTCGATAAAATATGAAGCAATAGCCGGTGCGATGAGTGTAATAATTGTTAATGCCAGCCTACCTTTATGAAACGATCCTTTGAAGATTGTCATGTATAAAAATAGATTGGTAAGCAAAACCCAAAGGGTCCCTCCCAAATATCCGGTGTGGCCCGTCCAGCTTAACCACTCTTTTTTAAGAATTAAGATATCGGCCAGAAAAATAGTTTCATTTCTCCAGGGCAGTTTCAATAAGATGTATTCGGTGGCCAGCCAAAAAAACAAAATAGTAAACTTACCCAGCCGACTTCCGAGTTGCTGAAAACAGAAAGTGTAAATTACGAATGATAGCGTGAATGTGATGGCCAGAATGAGAACTCCAACAAGATGGGAAAAGTTAAAAGCAAAAGCTGCTAGAAAGCAACTCGCTAGACTAAGCAAGATAAACTCGGTGTTGATCCAGAAGTCATCATTTTCTCGAGCCTGATCGGCAATGGCAAACAGAGGAGCAAAGGCGAAGAAGATCGGAAGAGGAAATGGTTTCATTAACCATCCTGCGGCAAACAGCGTTGCGCTGATTAAAAATAATGCCCACGGTGGTAATGATATGTTACTCTCTTTTGCCATCGATCACTAAAACAATTTCTCCTTTTACTTCTTTGCTTTTAAAATGTGCAATCACTTGTGTGAGAGTATCGGTAAACGTTTCTTCATAGAGTTTAGTCAGCTCTCGTGAAACCGATACACGTCTTTCCGCTCCAAAAAACTCTACCATTTGCTCCAATGTTTTTACGAGTCGATGGGGCGATTCGTAAACTATAATTGTTCGGTCTTCTTCCGCCAATCGTTTGAGCGCAGTTTGTTTTCCTTTTTTGTGTGGCAAAAAGCCTTCGAAAACAAATCGATCAGTTGGAAATCCTGATTTGACTAAAGCAGGAATTAAAGCTGTGGCTCCCGGCAGACTGTCAACTTTTAATCCCGATTGAATGCACTCGCGCACCAGAAGAAATCCCGGATCGGAAATTCCCGGAGTACCCGCATCCGATATCAGCGCCATCGTTTCGCCATCCATCATGCGTTTGATTAATCCGGAAAGCGCTTTGTGCTCATTGAAAATATGAAAACTCTGGAGTGGTTTTGAAATTTCGTAATGCTTCAACAACGTGCCCGAGGTGCGAGTGTCTTCGGCTAAAATGGTGTCTACTGATTTCAAAACTTCTAATCCGCGTATGGTCATATCACCCAAATTGCCGATGGGGGTAGGAACGAGGAAGAGAGAAGTTTTTGACACAGTCAACTGATAAATTATGTTTTTGATTTGGGTTTACGATTCAGAATTTGATCGATTTGCCTAGCCAGCACGTGATCTTTTTCTGTCACTATATTTCCAGCATCATGCGTTGATAATTCTATCGTCACGCGATTGTAGGTATTGCTCCAGGTCGGATGATGATCGCACTTCTCGGCCAGCAAGGCGACTTGTGTCATGAAACCAAAAGCCTCTACAAAATCGGCAAACACGAAAGTGCGTGTGAGACGATTATTTCCGTTGGTCCACATAATTTCTATTTTAGTTTTCTAAGGTATAAAAAAAACAGCACACCTATCTTAAGGAATTACATTTCGCAACTTGATCAGCCGACTTAATTCAGAAGGTAAGGAATCCAATTTGGGTTTAAACAAAAGTTTACCCTTCGAACAGGATACAGTGTCGTATAAAGTGGTGTTGGGAGGCCAGATTTGAATAAACTGTTGCTGTTTTTCCGTAGCGGGTAACCGATGCATATCACCGATTATTTCCTGATGATGAATATCCACAAAAAATGCGTCAACAGGTTTGGCCAATCCTCGTAATTACTTCGGCTGGTTTGAATAAAGTCTTCGATATCTAGTCTTTTCTCGGATTTCTGATTTTCAATTTCTACGATCAGATAGCCGTGGTAATTATACTGTTTAACAATTTGAATTGATTGTGAAGCCAACTTCTCAGGTGAATCAGAAAATAAGAGCGAGCTAATGTAGAGAAACGCAATCCAAAGAAACAACCCTGCCACAAAAGCTTTAGTGCGCTGCCTTGATTTTCGGTGATAACCTTCCGAATAAAAAAACCAATCATCCAGTATATATAGAGGAAAGAAAAGTATGTACCCAAGCCAGTCGCCCAAATCCAATGGCATTGTAGAATTGATCCGATCTTGCTTCTCTTTGAGGTATTGTGCTTGAGTGCGTATGTAATCGCTATGAGACAATATTTCTTCTGAAGTCAAGCCCCGTAAGAGTAACTCTTGCCGGGCGGCATCTACTACTTCACTACGCCACGACTGATGATGTGCTATAATTTCGAGCAGTTGTTGCTCCGTGCGTTGCGAAAGTGGTGGTTGTAGGGTTTCGGTGTTCAAAAGTTACAAGGCTATAATTCCTTCTATACTTGATGTGGCTACATAAACTGAAATGACAGCTTCGCTGGAAGGCATCATCATTTGCAAAGTGATGCTGCTGTACTTTCCGTTTTTGGAAGCGCGCTGTGAGGCGGTATGCTGTGGGAATAATTCTATGACTTCTTGTTCTTTACCTTGAGGTACAATAAACTTAAAGGTGTATAAGGCAGGCCAGGCGTAATGCTGATCTAATTTTTCTCTGAGTGATTCCGTCCAGGCTGGTTTCATTGGGGTATTCGATTTTACAAAAAAAATCGGCTTCCCCTCACGGAGAAGCCGACCTTATAACTGCATTTTAATTAAAAGAATTTGTAACGAGTATCTTCAATTTTAGAAACTTCTTTAATGGCCTGAGAAATTCCAAAACTTGACTTGCCATTTAATCCTTGTAATAACTGATTTTTAAACATGGTGTAATCTCCTATGGCCGGAGCGGAAGTTTTGTTGATGGTTTCGATAAGTAAAACACCGTTTTCACCAGCGAAAGGCTTAGAGCGTTTGCCATTCTCTAATGAGAAAGCAACGCCTATGGCTTTTGCATCAACGCCCACAGATGGTAGTGTACTTGAATTCAATTTCAAGTCGCTGGAGCTATTGACAGTTGCATCTCTTCCAAAAGCAGTCGCCACTTCTTCCAGCGTTCCTTTTTGAGCAGCCAATTTTTCAATGATTTTTTCTCCTTTCAACTGATTTTTCACCAATGGAGTGATTTGCTCTTTCACTTGATCAAAGTTTTTAAATCCTTCTTCGGTTTCACCCGTCATTACGGCAACCACATAAGAGTTATCCAAGTCAAACACATCAGATACCTTTCCTACCTTACCTTCACGGTATAACCAGGTAACCATCTGACGAGCCTCGCCTAAAGTTCCTACTCTTCTTTCGGCAGTGCTCAGGTCTTTCGCATCGAATACATTCAATACTTCTTTTTGCGCTTGCGCTCTAAATTCTTTTTCATCAGAGGCAGCGGCTACAAAATTTTGTGCTTTCAAGAACGCTGCATTTTGAGTTTCATCGCTAGGCGTAATTGCTAATTCGATTGTTGCCACGGTATAGGTGGTATTGTCTTTTATGTTCGTTACATCAATGATATGGTAACCAAAATCAGTCTCGACTACATCACTGAGTAAGCCTGTTTTCTTGGCATCGAATACTGCGTTTTGGAAAGGCTTCACCATTTGGCCAGTAGTAAACCAACCCAAATCTCCGCCTTTGGTACGAGTGCCATCTGTTCCATGCTCCAACGCTTTGTCAGCGAAACGAGCTCCACCTTTAATCTCACTTAAAATTTTACGTGCCTTTTCTTTTGCTACTTTCTTTGCTTCGGGTGTTTCATTTTCCCACTTAATCAAAATGTGGCTTGCCTTAGCAGCATAAATAGTATCGGTGCCGATTTTCACCACTTTCACGATTTTATAATTACCGCCATCCAAGAATGGACCATTTACACTACCTACCTGTAAATTAGCTTTGTCGTTGCTAATAGAAGCAGGGAGAGTAGCGACCGTATACTTTGCGTACGCATTGCTTCCTTGTGATTGGGCTACTGCATAAGAAGAGTCTTCCGCAGCCGTTTTGAATTCAGCAGCAATTTTAGCTGCTTCTTCGCGAAGTTTAGCGGAGTCGCTGGCAGAGGCTACTACCGGAAACTCTACATAGCTCAAACTGCGTGTTTGCTTTGTCTTGTATTTTTCTTTGTTCTTGTTGAAGTAATCGCGCAACTGGCTGTCGGTAGGAGTTACCGCTGAATCGCTGATCGCGTAGAAAGGAACATACAAATATTTCACCTCAGCTACATCGTTTTGAGCATGGTAATCACGCTCCGATTCCGCTTCGGTTACATAGTTCGACTTAATGAGTAAATTCTCGTACTTCACACGCTCACGACCTAAGCCAAGTTCTTTTTGGAACAATGTCCAGCGGTATTTGCCTTCATTGTATTGCGCCAGCATTTGCTCATTGCCAATGGGAGGTGGCACATTGAAATTATTGATGTATTCAATCACTCTTTTGCGATCAAAATTTCCTGCAGAGTCAGTGAATGATTGCTTTACGTTTTCATCTACATTTTTTCCCTGCACCATATCCCACACTTCATCAGCTGTTACTTTGATACCGGTTTTTTCAAACTGAGGTTTGATTGCATGTTCTACGATTAATAGTTCCCACGCTTGTTGTTCGAGTGTAGGCTTTTCACGTTCGCCTGGCTTACGGCCGAAGCTCATGATATAGTTGTTTTCGCGCTCTTGTACGAAGGCTTGATATTGATCTCTGGATATGGATTTGCCGGCTATCTCTCCAACTTCATCGTCCGAGCCTCCCATGATTGAACGGGGGCCGCTTCCAAACAAGTCATTTAAAATGAAAGAGAGGATTGCAATTGCAACAAAACCAACTACCCACTTGGTCATTTTTTCCCTCAAAGTACCAATCAATGCCATACGTAAAAGTTTATAAATGTTAATGGTCTGTAAGGCCGACCCACGCCATTTTAAAGAACGGCAAATTTAGTCCCTTATCTTTATTCAACAAAGGTGCTATCATAAATAAATAGCCTGATTTTCAGGGTATTATAAACCTGATGCTGACGAAAGGCTAATCGGCCAGTTCGCTGGCGTCTACCACTACCTTTACGGTGTCAATGCGCTTGTTTTCAGCCTTTTGTATGGTAAACGTATAGGGAGGTATGGAGATGGAGTCTCCTTGCTGCGGAAAATCTTCTGTATAGGCGAGGATAAGACCACCCAATGTCTCGTATTCGCCAATCGGTAGTTGCCATTTAAAATGATCATTCAGGTAGTCTACCTCCAATCGTGCACTGACCAAATAGGTGTTCTGATCAATTTTTTGCTCTACCAGATTGTCACTGTCGTGTTCATCTTCAATTTCTCCAAAAATTTCTTCGATCACATCTTCCATCGTTACAATGCCGGAAGTGCCTCCGAATTCATCCACCACCACTGCCATACTCTTACGATCTTTGATTAATTGCACCATCAGATCGTTGGCCAGCATGGTTTCCTGAGCAATGCTGATCGGAGTTAATATTTCCTCAATGCGGGTTGGTTTTTTAAACAACGCAGCCGAATGGCAATAACCAATGGCATTATCGATGCTTTCTTTGTAAACCAGAATTTTAGAGTGCCCGCTTTGTACGAATATTTCCTTTAATTTCTCGATGCCTTCTTCTACATCAATGGAAGTGATTTCCGTGCGCGGGATCATACAATCACGAATTTTCACCGTCTTGAATTCTAAGGCATTGTGAAAAATCTTTTTGTCCAATTCAATATCCTCATCCTCATGCCGCACTTTCAGCATGTTTTTGAGATAGTGATTCAAGTCAGTTAGTCCGAAAGCCGGTTTTTCTTCAGAGTATTCAATTCGGAAGACATGGATGATTACCAATTTGGATAGGTAGACAATTGAAAACGTGAGAGGAGCCAAAATGATATAAATGACCCGGAAGGGAATGGCCAATGCAGCAAGCATGGCATTCGGGTTGATAAGGAATAAGCTCTTAGGTAAAAACTCGGCTGTGAAAAGAATTAACAGGGTAGAAATGAGCGTTTGGAATATTAAAACAAACACTTCGTCATTGATCAAGCTAGCCAACCAGGGCTCTATCAACTGAGCCATGTAAATACCGAACAAAACTAAAGCGAGCGTATTGCCGATCAGTGTTGTGCCAATAAACCATGATTGTCTTTTGATAAAATAAGACATGATCTTTCCCCACACCACACCATTTTTGCCTTTCAGCTCGATTTGGAGCTTGTTGGCTGAAAGAAAAGCTATTTCTATTCCTGAAAAGAAAAAAGAAAAGACCAGTGTAACGGCAATCATTATATACGGACCTAATTCCATCGCTATCTTTTTTTACGGTAAGTGTATAGAAAAAAAAAGCCGAAGGAAAGCATTATGGCCCAATAAGCATGACCGATGCCCAGCGTCATTACTTCGTAAATACCGATGATCACAAAAACGACTGCCAGCGAAAGCAGCACTATGTCCATTAATTTCATTGCTGGTGCAAAGATACAATTTAAAAAATACTGTCGGTTTTTGCGGAACCCGTCAGATTTCTCATTCCTTCACCAGCATATTACCTTTAGGGTTTTTGATCGTGTAGTTGGACATGTCTTCCATCGCATCGAGGCCGGTGCCATACAAAATATCATGGGTGTCGGTGATGGTAACAAATTTATCTGTAGAGATTTTACGTGTACCCGGAAACCAAAAAAGCTCTTCCGAATTGAGTTGTTGGTTTTTTTCAATGTTTTTCACTTCTACTTTCCCTCGTCCGCGCCATTTGCTTTCACTTTTGAAATAAAATGCGGTGTTGGCACGAAGAGTGGAGGTGAGTTTGCCAGTTTTGTCAAAAAACTCTAAATAAATTCCTTCCGGAAATTCCTGATCTCCATTCTGGAACTCAAAAATTTTCTTAGCCTTCAGCAGCGCTTTTACCCGGTCGTTTTCGGTATAGTGCATCACTACGTCTTCCGCTTCCCGAAGCGGACCTTCATAAATTAAAGGTGCGGTCACCTCCTTATTGCGGCAAGAGGTAAGGTTGATCGCTACCGCTAAGGCAAATGAGAAAACCCAACCGATTCGCTTTGTATTCATTTTACAACTGGTTCTTCTAAAACAAAGAAGGCTGACCTATAGCCAGCCTTCTTGCAATAATCATTCCTAAGAATTATTCTTTTCCGCGTGTGCGAAGGGTTACGGTTTCACCCACCCAGCACTTGTCGATTTTCTTAACGTCACCTTCCTTCCAGTTCAACTCGAACAATTCGGTAACAGAAGGGAATTGGCCACGAGCTGACTTCATTTTATCTTGACTGCCGGCTTTTGCGTACATGTCGTATGCAGCAATGTAAACCAATCTGTCTTCTGCCAAGCTTTGCTTTCTAGAGCATTCGGCAAACGAGAAGTAGTACAAGTCGCCAATTTTCTCGAACCCGTCTTTGTTAGTAGGGTCAGCAGCAATCGCCTTTCTGTAAAACTCTCTGGCTGATTGCTTATTTCCTTTTTGGTTTTCGTTGTCACCCAAGAGGATGTTGATCTTTCCTTTATCTGCTGGTGTGGTAGCAAGTGTTAAAGCTTCGTTTAACAAAGGAAGAGCTTTATCGAAATTTTTGGCTTGTAAGTACTTTGCTCCTAAAACTTGAGCTAAAGTAAAATCAGGGCTGGCCTTATGAACAACTTCGGTAGCTTCAAACCAAAGTGGATCATCAGTACACTTGTCGTTCAACATTGCCTGGAAGATTTTTTTGGCAAGCACAACATCAGTAGGATTTTGTCTGAAGCGAGGCTCCCAGTTTTTCTTTACAAAGGCACAGTTGATCGTAACCATTTTAGAAAGTTTGTCATCCACATTGGCTTTGATGGACTTGTATTTATCTGCATCGGCAATTTTATTTTCTGCCTGCGCTTTTTGAGTTTTAGCTTCGATCACAGCCACCAGCTTATCATATCTTGCCAAAATTTGTTCTTCGGTCAATGTTTTTTGAGCCTCAGGCAAGTTTTTCTGAATAAGGTAGTTCACATAAATCACCGATATGTAAGCTTCCAAATTGTTATCGTTTACATTGTTACCGCTGATTTCGTAAACGCGATCATACATCGCCAGAAGTTCGGCAGCTTTTTCTTTATTGTTGATGTTGTATTTTACATTAGCGGCAGCCTTGCGGTTCAACACATTCACCTCATCACCGCAATTCTTTAAGCGTAGATCATAGATCAACATTAAAGAATCTACTAATACTTTTTTCTTAACAGCATCTTTTTCCTGACCAGCCAAGCCATCATAAGCAGTAGCAGCGTCTACATATAATTTGGTATTCCAGTTGGGCGCATTGGTCATCATCCATTGCAGAGAAGCGGTGGCTGCTCTATAATGACCTTGTTTAACTGCATCGCCAAATACAGCCACACATTCTTCAGCTTTTGCCTTATCAGCAGGCCATATTTGCTGCTTACACTGAGCAACTGCAGAAAGTGAGGAGGTGGCAACGAGTGCCAAACCGAGTACTACCTGTTTCAAATTCATTTTCATAATAATTTACGTTTCAATCAAACTTCCTTTTAATAAACCATCGGTCATTGAAAGTCATGCCAAAATAGAGTTTAAAATAGTTTTCGTCAATGCTATTTTGTGTAATACTTCCTCTTTTTCCGATTTTAAGGGACAAATCTAAAGTAGAAATCCCTACAGGCAATGATAGACCAAAATTAATGCCAAGATCTTTAACTTCATTACCGTTTACCAAATAAGGGTATCGTTCGTAGCTTACACCTGTTCGGTAAGTGATTCTTCGCAAATAGTTGCTTGCACTCGTTTGATTCGGAATATATTCAAAACCAAGGCCGCTTCGGAAGCCTTTAGTGGTAGGCGTCTTCACGCCATTCAATCCGTTGAAAACGGTATAGTCAGAAATCGAAAGATCTCCGGCAACTGTCCAGCGACCCGGAATACCCGCAGAAAGGCCGATGCCGAATGATTGCGGCAGCGTGAAAGATGAGGGTTCTTTATTGATCAAAGTTGTAGAGTCCACAATTGTACCTCTAATGCTGCGCTGTTCGATTCGTAACGTTCTGCTGGCATTTAATTTCGAACTAAAGTCATACACGAAACCTGCGCCTACGCGGAAATTCTTTTTTGTAATAGAATCTTTATGGAAATAAACCCCCGTAGAAAAGGTGAAATCTTTCACATAACTTTTATCGATCAACAATGGATCATAAATGATGACACGCGAATCGCTGGGATTAAGAAAATTGATCGTTTCTGTTTTTTCTGAATTAATGGATCCGAACAAATAATTGGCACGTAAACCAACCGCCACATTTTTGTGAACGCGCACTCCATTCGCCCAATAGAATTGATTCAATCCACCACTTCCTGTTTGTTGACTGGTTACCGTGGTGGTAACATCGTTTAATACTTTGCCGGTGGTGGTTAACTTATAATTTGCTGAAGAAAACGGCATCAGGCCTAACGAAGTGGTCCATTTTCCGGATTTAACTGGAAAAGCCACGACCAAATAATTAAGATTGCCGGTGCCAGTCTTTAATGTGCTCGAGCCATCATTAATTGTTCGGTTTTCTAAAATCATGCCTGCCTGAAATGTGGTGACATAATTATAAGTAAGCAATGCCGGGTTTTGGTTGTTAATGTACCAAGAGCTGGGATTGCTGATGCCCGCGCCAGCCATGCCTTGGTGCTGAGCTAACCCGTTACCGTAGGTATCGCCTAAGCCAAAAGTGGAGAATGGACTGTTAGCGACCTGGCCGGAAGCAAAATTTGCTGCGAAAATCGCGAAGCAGAGTAGAAAAGACCTTTTAATATGAAGCATTATAGCGTAAAATCCTGTTCAATCCCTTTAAAACCAGATCGGGGGCTGCAAATATGGTAGGTTTCAGCCTGTTTTCAAAAAATGGGGCATCGCCACCACAAATTAGCACCACTACCGATGGGTATTTTTCTCGATACCAGGCGATGGTATTTTCAACTTCGGCCACCACTCCATTCATTACCCCACTTTGCATGCATGACTCTGTGCTATTGCCAATCCAGTTTGCATTTTCATTTCGCTCAACTAACGGCAGCCGCGCGGTAAACGTATGCATGGCTTTGAAACGCATGTCAATACCGGGCGAAATAGCACCACCATGATAAGTGCCTGAGTCATCCAAAAACTCATAATTAATACAGGTGCCGGCATCGACCACCAAGCAATTTTTTCCGGGGTACAAGGCGTAGGCACCACAGGCTCCTGCCAACCGATCTACCCCTAACGTGCGGGGCGTGGCATATGCATTTTTAATAGGCAAGGGCAGTTGAGGCGATAAGAAAAACTTTTTTACGGTGGGCTGCAGGAAGTTAAATTCTTCGGCTTCTTGATTGACCGAGCAAATCAACACATATTGAAAAGTGAGATTTTTGATTCCTTCGCGAAGGTCATTTACCGTTGCAAACTGAAAGGATTCGAGCAACTGTTCGCCATCGAAAGTTGCTGCTTTAATTCGCGTATTGCCGACATCGACTACGAGGTTCATCGACATAAAAGTAGCAATAGTAAATGGGTCACTCGTTTGGAATGCAGCATCGCTGAAAAATAAAATTACACATTGCGTACCTCAACACTTTAGTTCAATTTTGCAAACCTTTGCGGAACCTCTATTAGTGGTAACAAAACCGCATTGAAACTCTATATACAGATGAAAGAACTCTTGCAAAAGTTTGAAAACAAACGCCCCGAAATTGTTTTTGAATGGAAAGATGCCGAAACGGAAGCCGTTGGGTGGGTGGTGATTAATTCGTTGCGCGGTGGTGCGGCAGGTGGAGGCACGCGCATGCGCGTTGGCCTTGACAAGCGAGAAGTGGAGTCGCTTGCCAAAACGATGGAAGTCAAATTTACGGTGAGCGGTCCCCCGATCGGTGGAGCTAAATCGGGAATCAACTTCGATCCCAATGATCCCCGCAAGGAAGGAGTGCTGCATCGCTGGTATACAGCGGTGATGCCGTTACTCAAATATTATTATGGTACCGGAGGCGATTTGAATGTTGATGAGATTCATGAAGTGATTCCGCATACGGAAGATGTCGGGATTTGGCATCCGCAAGAAGGCGTTTTTACCGGCCACTATAAACCAACCGAGCCCCAAAAGGTGAATCGGATCGGGCAATTGCGTCAAGGTGTTGTGAAGGTGATTGAAGATCCTAAATACACACCTTCGCTGTCAAAGAAATATACCATAGCAGATATGTGCACCGGATATGGTGTAGCCGAAGCGGTGCGGCATTATTATGAATTATGGCCCCCTATCGATAAATCTTCAGAGGGCAAGAGTGGTCAAATAAAAGGAAAGCGAGTAGTAGTGCAAGGCTGGGGAAATGTGGGTGCTGCAGCCGGATTTTATTTGTCGCAGCTCGGTGCAGTGGTGGTAGGAATCTTAACCCGCGAAGGTGGCCTCATCAACCAAAAAGGAATATCGCATGAAGAGATTTGTAAATTGGTGGTCAATCGTCAGGGCAACCGATTGGTAACGGAAGATTTGCTTTCGTTCGAAACAGTGAATGAAAAAATTTGGGATTTGGAATTTGAAGTATTTATTCCTGCTGCTGCTTCGCGCTTGGTTACAAAAGAACAAGTAGACCGCATGATCGCCTCGAAAGTGGAGGTGTTTTCTTGCGGTGCCAATGTGCCATTCTCCGATCCGGAAATATTTTTTGGCTCCACGGGTTTGTATGCCGATGAGAAATTTTCTGTGATACCTGATTTTATTGCCAATTGCGGAATGGCCCGTGTGTTTGCCTACTTTATGGAAAGCGAAGTAGCGATGGATGACGCTTCTATTTTTAATGATATTTCAAAGACAATACGTGCAGCTCTTGAGAAAACCAGAAAGAGTAATCCGGCTAAAACCAAGATAGCACAAGCCTCTTTTGAAATTGCGTTGAAAGAATTGGTGAAATAGAAAATAGGCGTCAGACGGCTATTAATTTTCCACCTATCAGCCGTCAGGCGCCCTCTTCAATGTGAAATTGAATGGAAGGAATTAGTCATTTAGAATTACATATAAATGAAAAGAGGCTGATGTGCATTCATTAGCCTCTTCTTTTATGTTCAGATGATAATATTTACATAAACTGCTCGATAGCGAGGTAGCTCAGTGCACCGGCAAAATAACCGAGCAAAGCAATCAGACTTATTTTTTTCAGGTACCAGATAAAATCAATTTTCTCCATACCCATTACGGCCACACCGGCTGCAGATCCGATGATCAAAATACTTCCACCGGTACCGGCACAGTAGGCCAGGTATTCCCAAATCATTGAATCCATCGGGTATGTATCTAAGCTGTACATACCCATGCTGGCCGCCACCAACGGCACGTTATCAACGATGGCAGAAAGCAACCCGATGAATGTAATAATCACTCGGTTATCGCCCAAAGCAGAATCCAACGATGCCGCGAAATGTTGTAAGATGTGCATCGATTCTAGCGCACCTACGGCCAACAAAATTCCTAAGAAGAACAACACACTGGATGAGTCAATCCGCGAAAGCGCACCGGCAGCGGTAAATGGTCTGCGCGCAGCTTCATCAGCATGTGGGTTGATCAATTCGGATACTACCCACAAAACACCAAGCCCCATGAGCATACCAATGTATGGAGGCAAGTGTGTGATGGTTTTGAAAATGGGAACAAAGATGAGTGCACCAATACCTAAACAAAGCATGACCGTGCTTCCTTTCACAGGGCCTTCCTCGTCATGCGTGTGCATGTGGGCCGTGTGGTGGTATTCACCCAAATCACCTTTCAGGGTAAAGCTCAAATAAATGAGTGGCACCAGCAAACACAATATACTTGGTATGAACAAGCCTTTCATAATGGCGAACGTAGAAATTTGTCCGCCAATCCACAGCATAGTAGTAGTAACATCTCCAATGGGTGTCCAGGCGCCACCGGCATTGGCAGCAATAATGATCATACCGGCAAAAAACATCCGCATTTCTTTATTGGGGATTAATTTACGGATGAGCGACACCATCACAATGGAAGTAGTAAGGTTATCTAAGATTGCTGAAAGAAAGAACGTAACGAAGCAAATCATCCACAGCAAAACTTTGGGATTTTTTGTATTTATGCGATCGGTGATGATGCGAAATCCCTGGTAGGCATCGACCAATTCAACAATGGTCATGGCGCCCATCAGGAAAAAGAGAATTTCGGAAACACTGGCTAAATGATGGGATAATTCTCCTCCCACTTTGATAGCATCGTTCTCGGAAACGGCATAAAGTGTCCAGCAGATAACGCCTGTTAGTAGTGCCGAGGCCGTTTTGTTGATTTTGATGGGGTGCTCCATAGCGATGGCGATATAGCCCACCACGAAGACAAGAATGACGTACAGTTCCATAGGCGTTGGTTTGGTCTAAGGTAAATATAAGTTGAAAAATCAAAACTCAAGCGAGCGAATTGAAAAATTCAACGTATGGTAATATAGCGTGATGAAAAAATTCATCATGCTTAATTTCGGGAAAGCGCGGGTTCTTTTACTTCAGATTGAAAAGCCCTTCGTTCAGCAGATTAAGTGCTTTATCTTTTTGTGTGGTGTCAACCAAAATGGAAATATTGTTGTGGCTACCGCCAAATGACACCATTCGTATCTTGATGGCGCCCATGGCACTAAACACTTCTTTCAGTACGGCTTCTTTTTCTGCCAGCGCATTGCCCACAATACAGATAATGGTTTGATTTTTATCCACTTCAATTGTACCTAATTTCTCCAACTCAGCCACTATTTCAGTCAGGCGGGTGCTGTCATCGATAGTTACCGATACCGCCACTTCGGAGGTGGAAATCATATCGATGGAAGTTTTATTCTTTTCAAACACCTCAAATACTTTTCTCAAAAAGCCATACGCTAACAGCATGCGCGATGACTTAATATTAATAGCGATGATGCCGTCTTTGGCCGCAATGGCTTTGAACTGATGTTTTGAACCTTTGTCGCTGATGATTGTGCCTGGGGCTTTTTCATCCATCGTATTCTTCAACCGAACCGGCACACCATATTTTTGTGCGGGCACAATAGTGGAAGGATGCAAAATTTTGGCGCCAAAGTACGCCAACTCGGAAGCTTCATCAAAAGTTAATTCGGCAATCGGCATTGTTTTCTTCACCACGCGCGGATCGTTGTTGTGCATGCCGTCAATGTCCGTCCAGATTTGAATTTCTTCGGCACGAATGGCAGCTCCGATCAAAGAAGCGGTGTAGTCGCTGCCACCACGCTTCAGGTTATCGATTTCATTTTTATGATTGCGACAGATGTATCCTTGCGTCACCAGAATCTCCACATTCACCGATTCAAGAATAGGTTTTAACCGCTCGCTGATTTTTTCCAATTCAGGTTCATGATTTTCATCGATGGTCATGAAATGCAATGCGGGCAACAAGCGCGAACTGATCTTGCGCTCTTGCAAATGGTGATAAAAAAATTCGGTAGAGATCAATTCACCTTGCGCCAGTAACTCGCGGTAGCTGCGGTCATCAAATTTACCGGCCGCCAGCAAGCGGAAGAGACTGAAGTAACGGCTCACGATTTCCTGACCAATGGCCTGGTAAGCTTCTGAACTGTAAAGCTCTTTGCTGAATTGCAGATAATGCTTTTCTAATTCCGCAATTTCATTTTGCGCACCTGTATTTTGTTGAGCTAACAAATGATCGCCAATTCGCACCAAGGCATTGGTGGTGCCGCTCAATGCAGAAAGAACAACAATCTTTTTGCCGGGCATGGATAAAACCAGTTCGGCAATTTTTTTCATTCTCTCAGGCTTTCCTACTGAAGTGCCACCAAATTTTACAACCAACATATGCTTGTCCTTTTTTTGAAGGCCGTAAAGATATAGGCTGAATCTGATAAATAAAGAGGCAGGCTTAAAATGTTGCGTCTATTAGAAAATGCAACGGTTTGAGAGAACACTTGTAAGGAAGTGTTTTCTGGTGGTGGGCAAAGATTTGGGGTTTCCCGTTAAAAAACTTCGAACAACAACACAATTACAGTGATGGCGCTCAAAGTGATCAACAAGAACCATTCCCTTCTGATAAAAGTATCCACTTTTATGTAAATCTTTCTCATAGAACCGTGGGGGTTGGCTGCTATCATTTTTTTAAATAATGTTAGCGGTTTCAGGGTTATCAAACAGAAGAATGTCTGTCAATGAGTCAAATCCGGTCGCGAACCAGTGTTTGGATGGCGCGAAAATTTTACTCAACAGGTAGTTCCTTTAGGGCAAGCTGACTGAATAGCCAAAACCCTTTCGATAATCTGAAAAAAAGGATATTTTTAAGATATGAGCCCCGTCATGCGAAGAGTTATAGCTGTTGTTGTGTGGTTGTTGTGCGCGTTGCCGCAGATGAGTTGGGCGCAAATAAATCGCGCAGACAGTCTTCATCGCCTTTTAGCAAGCAAAAAGATAGCGGACACCACCCGCATAGAGGCACTTATTCAGTTGGCCGATTTCTATTGCGAAGTAAATGCGGATACTGCTATGATCTTCGCTACGCAGGCAAAAACTCTGGTGGATCAAAAGAAAATCACGCGCCTTCTTCCTCGCGCACTCCGATACATTGCTATTATATTGGTGGTGAAGGGTGAATACGATTTGGCCACTTCGTATCTTCATCAAGCTATTCGGCAATCGCCTACTGACAGCAGTCGATTTGTCATTAAAGAGAAAGCGCTTGCGTATAATTTATTGGGGGTAATCACCAATTACAAAAGCAAAACTGACAGCGCGTTGTATTACTATTTCAAATCGTTGAATATTTTTATCAGGCTGAATGAAAAAATTGGTATCGCCAATCGAAACAATAACATCGCCACGGTATATCGAGAAATGGGTAATTACCCGCTTGCCTTAAAATATTTTTTTCAATCCTACCAAACCGCACCTTCGCCTCGTGCTGCACAGAACATTGGAAAGACGTACATGAGTATGAACGAGATTGTAAAGGCAAAGTACTATTTGCTCACCGCGCTAAAGTTATATGATCAGGATAACGAACTGGACAACACCGGTGTGGCTTATGTAAATGAGGAGTTGGGTAATTTGTATTCTTCTGCCGGCAAATCAGATTCGGCTATTTTTTATCTCACGCGGGCTCTGCGAATCAACGAGCGGGCACAGCATCAAAATGGAATTGCGCAAGATCATTATTATTTTGGATTGCATTATAAAAACAATGCCGAGTGGAGTCAGGCCAAAGAAGAAGCAGAGAAGGCGATTCATTTGCATCGGGCGGGTGGTGAGAAGTATGGAATTGCTGAATCTATTCTGTTGCTTTCGCAAATTGAATATCAACTAAAGCAAAATAATCAAGCGCTCGTGCATGCTTCCGAAGGACAGGCTTTGGCACTTTTCATCAACGCCAAAGAATTGCAGAAAGGATTTTTAGAAGTTCTGACTTTGATCTATGAGGCGAACAAGGATTTCAACAAAGCATTTGCGTATAGTCGTCAACTCAATCAGCTTAAAGATTCCATCAACAACGAAGAAAAGATCAAACAAGTGGCCAACATGGAGGCGCTTTATGAAAACGATAAAAAAGAAAAAGAACTGGCCTTGGTGCGTGCGCAAAAGCTGGCGGCAGATGCGCAGCTAGGCGAAGAGGAAACGAAAGCTACATTTTTAATTGTGGGTTTGAGTTTGGTAACACTCGTTTTGGTGGTCGGAGCTTTTGCTTATATAGCGTTGAAGAAAAACAGAGGAATGTTAGCAGCAAAGAACGAAGAGCTACGGAAACTCAATCAGACCAAAGATCGTTTTTTTGCTATTGTAGGACATGATCTTCGTGGGCCTATTACTTCTTTCTCCGGCATCAACGATTTGTTGAATTGGCACATTTCGAAAAATGATCTGGAGAAAGTAAAAGCATTTGGAAGCAAAATCACACAGTCAGCCCGGCAATTAGATACGCTATTAAACAACCTATTGAGTTGGGCAATGTCGCAAACCGATGCAGTGCCGTATCGGCCAGAGCCTATTCAACTTCGTCAATTGACTCAAGAGTGTTTTGGATTTTTTCAGCATTCGCTGGAACTGAAGCAAATTCAATTTTCAGATCGTACGACCGATGACTTGTTTGTCTTTGCTGATAAAAATGCCTTGTCAACGGTGCTTCGCAACTTACTTTCCAATGCTATTAAGTTTACGCCTTTGAACGGAGCAATTACGCTGGACGCTCGCTTGGCAGGAGATTTTGTTTGGATGGATGTGAGAGACACCGGAGTTGGCGTGCCCCAGGAAAAAATGGCTACCCTTTTTGCACTTTCGGAAAACAAAACGACCAGTGGCACCTCTGGAGAAAAGGGAACAGGGCTTGGTTTGATGCTTTGCGCAGAATATGTAGCACTCAATAAGGGTACGATCAACGTGAATAGTGAAGTGGGCAAGGGAACGGTGTTTTCTTTTTCGACACCTTCATTTCAACCAAAGGAGTTGCAAGAACTAAAGAAAGAAATGATTCATGGCTAAATTTAGAATTGTTTCGGTGGAGGATGATCCGATTTATGCGGAGACCATTCAGATGATTGTTGAGCAAGCGGGCTACGAGTTGGCTGGGCAATTTTCAAATGGCGAAGAAGCATTGTTGGCCATCAAGGCGATTAAACCGGATCTATTATTGTTGGATATTCATATTGCCGGAGCGCTAAATGGAATTGAATTGGCTGAACGGGTGGCGGCACACACACCAATTATTTTCATCACCTCATTGCGCGAACGCGAAGTTTTTGAAAAGGCGAAAAGCACAAGGCCTGTTGCATTTATTCTCAAGCCATTTGATAGCCTGATGTTACAAAACACCATTGATCTGGTGATTTCTCAAATTGCCGGTGAAGCAAAGAATGTGATGGCTGAGCGCGATGTAATTGTAAAGGATAGCTTTTTTATAAAAGAAAAGAATAGTCTAATCAAGGTGCCCATCAGTTCCATTGCTTATATAGAGGCAGAAGATAAATACTGCACACTCTGCACTCATGAGAAAAAATTTGTCGTACGCATTTCGCTGAATGACCTGCTCGCGAAGTTGCCGGATCATTTTGTTCGCACACACCGATCGGTGGTAGTCGATGCTACTAAAATCAATCAACTTAATTTGGATCGGCAAGAATTACAACTCGGCTCAGTTGTTTTGCCGATTGGCTCAACCTACAAAGATGCTTTGCTGGCGAGCTTAAAGAAGATTGGATAGCATTACCGCCTTTTGCAAGCGAAGCATACCCACCCCACGTAAGTACGCCTGCTTGCAAAGAGACAGGTAATATCGGTAAACATCAAATCACTGCTTTCAATGATTGATCGTATAGTTTTCTGCTTAAATGCTGATGAAAGGACGCAAAGGTGAAAATCCAGCACTCGCCCAGTTCAGGCGTCCATATTTTTGCTAATTTTTCTTCCAACGTATTTAAGAAGGCCACTAACGCAGTAGCGTAGTCTGCCTTTGATATTCCCTTTCGAGCAAATTCATCGACCAGAGCAGAAAACTCGCCCTCAACCTTACTAAATTCAGGTAGATTAGAAATCAGGCGATGAACTGCTTCAATTACTTTTTCAAAACCTTTTTCAAGCCTGATTTTTTTTAGGTCAGCTTTACGCTCCGGCAGATAATTGTTCAGATTTTTATAAAAATGGTCAGAGAGATCTTCCTGACGATGAGCCAGGTGTCCCCAGCTGGATTGAATAAGTTGTATTTGCTTGTCGGTCATGTCCTCATTTGGATTGGGCAAAGAAACGCGACTTGCGTCTGTTAGGGCATTTTAACAGGTTATCAATACGTTAATGCCTATCGCTCGATAGGTAAACATTAGGTTACAGAAATTGGCAAAACTGCCAAATGGGGCTTATTTTAAAGGTTCATGATAAAACCATTCAGGTTATCTTCCGTCTGCATGTTGAACTTTTTGCGAAGACGATGACGTGCAATTTTTACGCTGTCAGGAGAGATGCGAAGGATGGCGGCAGCCTGTTTGATATTCAAATTGAGACGAATCAGGGCACAAAGCTTTAGATCGGTGCCGCTTAAATCAGGAAATTGGGCTTTGAGTTTTACGAAAAAATCGTTGTGAACGCTCTCAAAGAATATTTTAAACTCATCCCAATCTTTATCGAGGTGAAAACTGTAGTCCACTACTTTGCTCAGTTTTTTAAGCGGCTCTTCCAGCGAATCGGTGTTTTTTAAGATTTGCTCAATACTTAATCGTACTTCTTCCAGTATTTCGTTTTTCTGCACCATGGTGAGTGCATAAGTAGTCAGTTCTTTATTTTTAAAGTCAATTTCTTTGCGCAACTGAAGCTGATTGAGTTGCGAATTTTTTAATTCGGCTTCCAGTAGCTTCTTTTCACTTTCTACGATCGCTTTTGTGCTTCTAATCTTTATCCGCTGTCGATTAAAAAAAAGGAAGCCGATGACAACCACTGAAAGAAAGCTAATGGAAGCAACCGCTGCGTATAGTTTATTTAGGTCATTATCTTTTTTGAGCAACTGATTTTCTTTTTCTTTTCGTTCCGATTCAAAACGTACTTCCATCTCAGCCAGTTGAGACATTCTTTCTCTGGAGCGAACGGAATCCGCAAATGCGGTGTGTAATTGTTGGTACCGATAGGCATCGCTATCATTCGTCATTTTGTTGGAAACTTGCGCCAGATATAAATAGGTGTCGCGCAGTTCTTCATTCATCTTAATCTTCAGGGCAATGGCTGCGGCTGCCTCTAGCGAACTTTTACTTTTTGTGTATTCTTTTTTTTCGAAATAAGTTTTTCCCAGAGAGTTATAGGCATAAAACTTAGCGCGTTCATAAGAAACCGTTTCGCTAATTGCTAATGCTTCCATATCACTTGCCAATGCTCTATCCAATTGATTTCGCTTTCGATAGATGTCACTCAACATGACCAAGGTGGTAATAATCCCTCCCTTGCTTTTAATTTCCCTAAATGCCTGAAGGCTTTTTTCATAATATGATTCAGCTTCCTCAATTTTATGAATGGTAGAGTAATACTGTCCAATATTTTGATAGAGGATGCAGAGCGAATTCTTGTCGTTTGCTTTTTCTAAGAACAGTAGCGCTTTCATGTAAAAGTCTAGCGCCTTTTCGTTTTCGCTCTGATGCAGATACACGCTGGCAATGCAACTGTAAGCATCGTAAATTTTATAAGTAAGATTTTGTGATTCACATACATGTAGTGCTTTGGTGTAAAACTCCATGGCCTTGACATAATTTCCGTATACGCTGGAATAGGTGCCGGCTAGATTCAAATAATTTTGGATGGCTAATGTCCACTGCTCGTTTGCGATGGCAACGTCTGCGCTCTTTACTAAATTTTCAAGCGCTTTTGTATGGTCGTTGTTATAAAACCATGACAGTCCCACCATTCGATAGGAGGCAGCAATTCCATTCTTGAAATTGATTTCTTCTGCCAGCTTCAGCGCTTCCAGGCTTAACCCCAGCGATTTTTTGGCGTCTGTTCGCGAATGAAGGGCGGCAATTTTATTGAGTAATGTGACCCGAGCTGTATCTTTTGTAAATGGCAATTGCAGTTCAAGGGTATCCGCTTGTGTTTTTTGCGCGGAGGAATGAATCCACCAAAACATAAAAAAGAGCGAAACAAGAGCTGCCTTGCGCATGGGGGAGAAAAAATAGTGGCTTCAAAAGTACGAAACTTTGAATTACCCCAGCGACCGTAATAAAGGAGCTTAGATTTTGGAGAACAGATCAAAAAATTCGTCCTTCTTCTTGCGCGACACGGTAATGTGCTGATTGTTGCTCATCACCACATAACCACCATCTCCGCGCGTAAATTTACTTACATGCTTCATGTTAATAAGATAGGAGGCATGGATTCGGAAGAAGTCCATTCCTTCCAGAATTTCCTCCACGTCTTTCAATGTCTTGGATACCATTACCTTTTCACCATTCGTTAAAAAGAATATGGTATAGTTACTGTCGCTTTCGCAATACACAATCTTTTCAGTCTCAACGAAGACGAGATGATCGGTGGCGGTTAGGGCAATTCTTTTCGATTTAGGTTTCTCTTGCTTCATGTAGCTGAGAAGCATATCGAGTTGGTCGGTGCTGACTTTGCTTTTCTTGTTCTCGGCTTTTTGCACAGCGGCCTTCAAATCATCAGGATCAATGGGTTTTAATAAGTAATCGAGTGCACAAATTTTAAATGCACGGATAGCAAATTGATTGTAAGCAGTGGTAAAAATAACATCCGAATCGTGTGGGCCTAATCGTTCCAGCAAATCAAAACCATTGAGCTGCGGCATTTCAATATCTAAGAAAATCAAATCCGGTTTGTGTTTTTTGATTTCCTCTAAGCCAATGATGGGTGAGTCACACTTTGCAATGATTTGAATTTGCGGACAGTGTTTTTGTAGAATCCACTCCAGCATATCCAGCGCATTACTTTCGTCATCAATTAAAATTGCTCGCATAATATTTTTAATTAAAATTCCGGCTCAAGTTCTGCTGATACTATTTTTACAATCACTTTTGTGCCAAGTGGTTGATTATGTTCATCCTCTAAGTCAATAATCTCAATACTCGCCACAGTCGATTCGCGATTAAGCATATCTAACCGATCGCGGGTGATGTTCATGCCGTACGATTTTTCTTTGTCAGCTGCTTTGCTTTTTAGCTCTCCTGCTTTTTTTCGACCTACTCCATTGTCGGTGATGATGCATTGAATGCCTCCGGGCATAGTATCAATTTGAATTTCCAATTTACCGACAGACTCCTTATGGAGCAGCCCGTGCCAGATAGCATTCTCTACGAAAGGCTGGATAATCATGGGGGGTACACCAATGGAAAGCGGGTTCAACTCAGGCTGTATCGCGATGCTGTAAGTGAACTTTTCATTAAAGCGCAGCACTTCCAAATCAAGATATAATTTAAGAGCCGACATTTCCTGATCTAAGGAAATGATTTTGTGATTGGAGTTATCCAGAATCAAACGAATTAGTTTTGAAAATTTAGTGAGATAGAGTGAGGCTTTTTCGGATTCTGACTTGATGATGTACCAGTTAATGGAATTCAATGAGTTGAAAATGAAATGTGGATTCATTTGCGCTTTCAGTGCTTTCATTTCCACATCGGCCAACTGTTGATTGAATTCTCTTTTTAATTTTTCTGCGTGTTTAAGTTGGGCATTCTTTGCTTCGGCTTCCAATAGCTTTTTCTCAGCCTCGACCAGCGCTTGGGTGCTTTTGATTTTTAAGCGTTGGCGATTGAAGAAAAGAAATCCGATGATCACCACCGACAAAAAGCTAATAGTAATCACACTGATATAGAGTTTATTGAGGTCATTATCTTTTTTCAGGAGCTGGTTTTCTTTTTCTTTTCGTTCCGACTCAAATCGTACTTCCATTTCAGCTAATTGCGAAGTTCTTTCTTTCGATCGCACAGAATCTGCGTAAGCGGTGTGCAACTGCTGATATTGGTAGGCTTCCACATGATTTGATAATTTGTCCGACACTTGTGCTAATGACAAATACGTATCACGCATTTCTTCATTCATTTTTATTTTCTCAGCTATTGCAATCGCTTGTTCCAGAAAGCCCTTGCTTTTGCCATACTCTTTCATTTCATAATATGTTTTACCTAAAGAGTTGAATGTGTAATACTTTGCCCTTTCATAGGTCACTGTTTTGCTGATGGCCAGTGATTCCATATCTCCGGCTAAGGCTTTGTCAATTAAGCCAAGTTGTCGATGGACATTACTCAACATGGCCAACGTTGTAATAATGCCGCCTTTACTTTTTATCTGTCGAAATGCTTGCAAACTTTTTTCAAAATATGATATCGCCTCATCCAGTTGATCAACTTCTACATAATGCTCGCCAATATTTTGATAGAGAATGCCTAACGAATTTTGATCGTTGACTTTTTCCATAAAGACAAGCGCCTTCATGTAATAATCGAGCGCCTTTTCATTTTCATGTTGATGATGATAGATGTAGGCGATGCCCATGTAAGCATCGTAAATTTTATATGTTATATTTTGCGATTCGCACACATGAAGAGCCTTCATGTAGAACTCCATACCTTTTACATAATTGCCGAAGACACTGCAGTGCATGCCAGCCAGATTCATATAGTCTTGAATGGCTAATTTCCAATCCTCGTTAGTAATCGCTAGCTCCGCACTACGAAGTAAATTTTCAATTGCTTGCTGGTGATCGTTATTGTACAACCAGGCAAGTCCCAATACCCGGTGCGATAAGGCAATCCCATGTTTGAATTTAATTCCCTGTGCCAGTTGTAAGGCTTCTTGGCTATATGCGAGCGACTTTTTAGAATCGATGGTCGTATTGAGTAAGGCAATTTTATTAAGCAGCGACACGCGGGCGGTATCTTTTGCGGATGGTAATATCGCGTCAAGGCTGTCTGCCAACTTTTTTTGAGCAATGGAAGCGCTGAAAACGAATATTAATAAAGAGAGGACAAAGGTGGCTCTGCGCATGTGTGGGGAATGAAGTCTTTAAAAATACGAACTTTGTTTATTCAAATCCTCATCTTAAAATTCAGGTTCTAATTCGGCAGAGAGCATTTTCACAATCACTTGAGTTCCCTGCGGCTGCCCGTGCTGATTTTTTAAATCGACTGTCTCCACACTCATTATGTTTGATTCTCGGTTTAACATGGCTAGCCGATCGCTATTTACTTTCGTGCCAAAAGCTTTATCTTCATCAGCCGCTTTGCTGTTCATTTCGGTCGCTTGTTTGCGCCCGATTCCATTGTCGGTAATGACATATTTAAGACCACCATTCATCCGATCCACTTTAATTTCGATTTTGCCTTCCGATTCTTTGTGGAGCAATCCTTGCCAAATGGCATTTTCAACAAATGGCTGAATGACCAAGGGAGGCACACCGATGGATATTGGATTTAGCTCTTTGTCAACTGAAATGGAATAGCTAAATTTTTCATTGAATCGTAAGCATTCCATCTCTAGATATAATTTTAGGGCGGCCAACTCTTGATGTAATGAAATTGTTTTGTGATTCGAATTATCAAGAATCAGGCGAATGAGTTTTGAGAATTTAGTAAGATAGAGTGATGCTTTTTCAGTTTCGGATTTTATGATGTACCAATTGATGGAGTTGAGTGAGTTGAAGATGAAATGCGGATTCATCTGGGCTTTTAATACTTTCATCTCCATGTCGGCTAGCTTTTGCGTAAACTCCGTCTTTAGTTTCTCTTCGTATTTAATCTGGTGCAAGCGAACATGATACACTAAATAGATACCGCCCAGCCCAATGAGAACTAGCACCGCTTTAAACCATCGTTCTTTCCAAAACGGAGTGATCATCGTAAATTGGGTTGTCATATTACTATTTTCGGGCAGAGGAAATTCAAAGGCGTATGCAAATTGATGCATGCTGATCAGCAAACCTGCCAGTAAACAGAATCGGAAAAAGGAAATCTTCAGCATTACTAATAGGACTACTTTCTCAAAACTTTCTTCATGATCGAATGAAACGTGTCGCGTAAAGTTGGTTCATCAGGCATTTCAGCGACTTTTAGATTTGTTCGTGACAGCATGGCTACCGTCAAATGCTCGAGGGCTAGTCGCCAGCTATTTTCTACTTCGGGGTTGAAAGCCGCTTTATTTTGTTTTACTAAGATCTCGAGCAGCAAATCGTTGGCAATAGTATAATGCTCAGTCACAACGCCCTTCGCCTCGTGTTGCTTACCTAATTCTTGCATCGGTTTGATCAGCGCATCTTGTAAGCTAAACTCATTGTGTTTTTTTTCTTCGAAACTATAAATTACCAACTCGAATACACTCATTAATTTTATGCCTAACTCTTTCATGTCAGTAGGAAACATGTGCTTCACTTGCGGATAGCGCTTAAACAATGTCCCATAAAACTCGCCCGCCAGTTTCTCAGTATCCAATAGCCGAAGTGATTTCTTCAAGGCTGCCACTTGGCTAGTTGTTAGATTTTCCATATCGCTGTTTGGCCACAAAGTACCGCTTTTACCAAAAATGGGACATGCCTTTTGAGTAAATGACAGTTTGCTTGAGTAAATGACATTTCTTTTGAGAAGTTGGCTGAAGTGATTTAAAAAACGACCAATTCATAGCCATTCAGCCGAAAACTAACTCCAGATGCCGATTGCTAGCTATACCTGCCAAACACTTACAATGCTAATTAAGCCGTGGACGCAATGACTATTCTTGCGTACTAATTCAAAAACAAAAACTAAAAAATGAAAACACAAACCCCTTATTCATTCTTCCGAGCACTTAGTGTTATTACTCTAGCAGCCACTCTGCTATTTCAAAGCTGTAAAAAAGATGATGTGGTGATCGCGCCTCAGGTTACAACCATCAATGCTACGAACATTACCTTCAATACGGCCACCATGGGTGGCACTGTGAAGTCAAATGGTGGTGCAGATATTAAAGCGAAAGGTATTTGCTATGCGACTACTGCAGCTCCTACTGTTCAAAGTGATACCACCAATCAAGGTGCAGGATCACAGAATTTTACTTCCCAGATTACCGACTTACTTCCAAATACAAAATATTTTGCACGCGCTTATGCAACCAACAGTGCAGGTACCGGATATGGTGAAGAGTTTTCTTTTACTACAGGAGCAGGGTTGCCATCGGTAACGCTTTCAGTCAGTAACATTAACTACAAAGATATCAAAGCAAGCTGGACAGTAACTGAGCAGGGCGCATCGGTAGTTTCTCTTTCAGGTTGGGTAATTAGTACTGCCAATGCATTGCCGGTAACAGGTACGGATGTGTTTGCACCATTTAATACTAATGCCACATTTGTAGAGAAAACTATTGCTGATTTGACAGTTGGAACCAAATATTATGTTCGCGCTTTTGCTACCAATAATCAAGGCACGGCTTATAGCAATGTGATAGAGGCAACTACTAAGAGTCTTCCGACAGCTACCGATGCGGACGGAAACGTATACGGATCTGTATTAATTGGAAATCAAATCTGGATGAATAAAAATTTGCGTACGAAGAAATTTCTTAATGGAGATGTGATACCAACTACGGCTACGCCATCTCAAGACATTTCAGCTGAATCAAATCCAGTATACTACTGGGCGCCCGGTAACAACGCAGCGAATATCCCTGACTTCGGATTATTGTATACCAGCTGGGTCGCTACTGATAATAGAAATGTTTGCCCTGCGGGATGGCACGTTCCATCGAATGAAGAATTCACCACACTAGTAAATTATTTAGGGGGCACTAACCTGAACTCAACTGCCGGTAATAAACTCAAAACTGCCGGATTGAATTTTTGGGTTAACGATTCAGGAACTAATTCATCGGGATTTTCTGCAGTAGGATCAGGTCAGCGTGAACCAACAGGGTCTTACCCCGTCTTTAAACTTAATGGTGAGCTTTGGTCTTCAACAGCCAAGAATTCTCTTGAAAATAATACACTTTTAATTTATAGTGCGGTTTCTTATCCAGACCTATACTGGCGCCCAAAAAGCACAGGCTTAGCCATCCGTTGCTTAAAAGACTAATCAATCAAATTCAAGTAGAGGAGGCGAAAGCTTCCTCTACTTAAACATAAAGTTCACTAACCATGAAAAATCTTATCATCGCTACTCCCGACAAATGGATCAACCGCCTGTGGTCTCTCTTTTTTTCAATGAGCATTGGCTTGTCACTGATTCTGATTGCAACTCATCCATAACTATCAAAAAATCGACTCATTATGTTTAACAAGAATGAAGTGCAGCGATTTTCTGGTTTTTGGCTAATCGTTTTATTGCTAAGCGTAGGAGTTATCTTAATCGGAGCTCTGGCACTATAAATCCTAAGTTCCCATTGCGTATTTTTGGTGAGTGCCAGCAATGGGTAAAAATAAAATACTTTGGTTTTTATGGGCCAACCCCATCTTCACAGCCAGTGCGCGCCTGCAAGGATTGGCCATTCATCATCAACTGAAGAAAATAGGCTATGCCTCAGGAATAGCATATATCCCCACTTCTTTTGAGCGAACGATTCCGTTTTCAAAGTCAATTGAAAAGACTCTGCCACAGTTGCTGAATTCCGGGGATATTGTAATTCTACAGAAATGTAAAGACAACAATAACCTTGCTCTCATTCAGCTTTTCAAAAGAATGAGAGTGACTGTGATACTCATCGATTGTGATTTGCCCATAGCGGAGGATGTTAGCAGGCTTGTTGATCGCATCATTTGCTCATCTGATCTGCTTCGTGCAGCTTACTATAAAGTAAATCCGCAATCAATTTTCATTGAAGATGCTCCTGAGCGATTCGAGGAGAGAACTTTACTCCCAGAAAAGAAGAAATTAACGTGCGTTTGGTTTGGCGATAGCACAGGGCACCGTTGGGAGGATGTGCAAAAACTAAAAGACATTTTTAAGGATTCACGCTTATCGCGATGGGAGTTGGTAACAATTTCCAATCATGACGAGGCCACCATCGCATGGCAACCGGATTATCTGACTACGATTAGTATGATGGCAGATGTAGTGGCGTTACCAGTATTTAATCAAGATGAAATAAACGCAGCCAAATCAGCCAATCGATTGCTGCAGTCGATGGCTTTGTCGATTCCAACTATTTGTTCGCCTATTTTTTCGTATCGGGCAGTAGCCGAAACAGAAAGGGGAGTGATCGTTTGTGAGACGGAGGAAGACTGGATTAATGCGTTTCTTTTTTTGGAAAACGCGACCAATCGTAAAGAGTATTCGGAAGCTGCATTTCAAAGCGCGAGAAAGCATCGCTTGGAGGAGCGCATAAAACAATGGGAGGCAAACTTACAACTGGATGAGAGTTTCGCAAGCAACCAGATAGCCGAAACCGAACTCAAACAAATCAGTCAATTATTTTACCTAGAATTAATCAAGAAAAATATACACTATTTTACGCGGGTTCCATTTTCATGGAACTCTTTAAAGAGCCTGATTTACTACGTTCGAAATAAGTTGATTCAAACGTTCTCAAAGAAAAAATATCGGTAAAGAAAAAAGGCTTCCCCGATTTCTCAGGAAAGCCTCTTTAATTTGATTTGACTGAAAGCGAATTATTTCTTCACTTCTTCGTACTCGATGTCTTGTGCATCGTTATTACTGCTCGTGTTAGCGTTTGCCCCTGCACCAGCGTTCGCACCTGCATCCGCTCCAGGCTGAGCACCGCCTTGCGCATACATCTCTTGCGAAGCAGCAGTCCACGCAGTGTTCAACGCATTCATGGCCGTATCAATTGCTGCTAAGTCTTGGCTGGCATGCGCCTCTTTCAGTTTGATTAACGCTCCATTGATAGCAGACTTATTTCCATCTGACAACTTATCACCAAATTCTTTCAACTGCTTTTCAGTTTGGAAGACTAGTGAATCGGCTTGATTGATTTTTTCTACACGCTCTTTTTCTTTCTTATCATTTTCAGCATTGGCTTGCGCCTCTTGCTTCATCTTTTGAATTTCGGCATCTGTTAATCCGCTTGACGCTTCGATACGAATCTTTTGTTCTTTACCAGTGCCCTTATCTTTTGCAGCTACATGAAGGATACCGTTGGCGTCAATATCAAAGATTACTTCGATTTGAGGTACACCGCGAGGAGCAGGAGGTATTCCATCTAAGTGAAAGCGTCCGATCGTGCGGTTATCGCGGGCCATCGGGCGCTCGCCTTGCAACACGTGAATCTCTACTGAAGGCTGACTGTCAGATGCAGTTGAGAATACTTCCGATTTCTTCGAAGGAATGGTTGTGTTTGACTCAATCAATTTCGTCATAACACCACCCATCGTTTCAATACCTAATGAAAGCGGAGTAACATCCAACAACAACACATCTTTTACTTCACCAGTTAAAACTCCACCTTGAATGGCAGCACCTACGGCTACTACTTCATCAGGATTTACACCTTTGGAAGGTTTTTTGCCGAAGAATTTTTCAACTTCTTCTTGAATGCGAGGGATACGAGTAGAACCTCCCACCAAAATCACCTCATCAATTTGAGATACAGAATAACCTGAATCGGCAATTGCTTTCTTGCAAGGTTCTAATGTGCGCTTGATCAAGTCATCGCTCAATTGTTCAAACTTCGCGCGGCTTAATTTTTTCACTAAGTGTTCGGGTACACCATCCACGGAAGTGATATACGGCAAGTTGATTTCGGTTTCATTGCCGCTTGACAATTCAATCTTCGCTTTTTCGGAAGCTTCTTTCAAGCGTTGCAACGCCATGGGGTCTTTGCGCAAGTCGATGTTCTTTTCAGTTTTGAATTCATCGGCTAGCCAGTTCATAATACGCATGTCGAAGTCATCACCACCCAAGTGTACATCACCATTGGTTGATTTTACTTCAAACACACCATCGCCCAATTCCAAGATCGACACATCGAATGTACCACCGCCTAAGTCGTACACCGCGATTTTCATGTCTTTGTTTTTCTTATCCAAGCCATACGCCAAAGCGGCTGCGGTGGGCTCGTTGATGATACGTTTTACATCTAAGCCTGCAATTTGCCCGGTTTCTTTGGTTGCTTGACGCTCGGCATCGTTGAAGTACGCTGGCACGGTAATGATCGCTTCGGTTACAGTGGTACCCAAATAATCTTCTGCTGTGCTTTTCATTTTCTGCAAAATCATGGCAGAGATTTCCTGAGGGGTGTACATTCTGTCGCCAATGCGCACGCGCACGGTGTCATTGTTGCCGCTCTCTACATCGTACGATACCATTTTCTTTTCACCAGATACCTCACCAAACTTTTTGCCCATAAAGCGTTTGATCGAAGAAACAGTGTTTTTGGGGTTTGTAATGGCTTGACGCTTGGCAGGGTCTCCCACTTTGCGTTCGCCCTTTCCGTTGTCCAAAAAGCCAACGATCGAAGGCGTGGTTCTTCTGCCTTCGCTATTCGCAATTACCACAGGCTCGTTGCCTTCCATTACGGCCACGCAACTGTTGGTAGTGCCTAAGTCAATTCCAATGATCTTTCCCATATTGATTAAGTGTTATTATTTCGGATTTACCTCCTCAAAGTCAATGATTATGCCACAGGTGTTTTTCTGCCAAAAAGTGACAGAGTGGCATAGAAAAGACCACGATCAGATTAAAATGAGGGCAATTTGGATGTTTTGAGGAAGACTAACCACGGATGGCAAGATTCGGGTAATGAAGCTTTCAGCTTCTAGTTTAGTTCGTGGAGCAGGCGGGTAGCCTCCTTTGAGCCCAATTTTTTGGCGGCTTCAAAATCCTTAACAGCCTGTTTTTTCTTATTGAGCTTCGCATACAATTTGCCGCGCTCCAGATAGGGTGGGGCGGTTGCTTCATGTAGCTTTTTGGCTAGGTCAATGGAATCGGTAAAGAACTTAATCGCCTCTGCGTCATTCTTTTTCTCTTTCAAAACAAGACCTTTAACGAAATGTAGGTAGGGGCTGGCGCCAATCTTGATGGCTTGATCAATCTCCGTTTCAACTTGGTCCCATTTTTTTTGCAATAACAGAATTTTGATTCTCGATATCTGAGCACCAGCAAAATAGGGGGTTTTACGAAGGTAATTATTAAGATAGCCCATCGCCTTGGTGGTGTCACCTTCAATGATAAGTTGCGTAATGGAATTATTCATTAATGTGACATCAATGGCTCTCATATTATCAGAGACCAGAAAATCATAAACCGCATCCAGATAGTGATCATCCTTCTGATTCGCCATGGCTCGATAGCCGACTACTTCTTGATAGATCTTAAATTGCAGTGGTTGTTCAAGTTCGAGGGAATCTCTGGTTAGGTAATTAATGTATTGGGTGAAGTCATCGATTGCACCAGAAAAATTGCTCTGATGATATCTTGTTACACCTCGCAATTTATAAATCACATGAATTTCCGGATTGATTTTTAGGACTTCCGAAAAGTCTTTTTCAGAAGCGCTCCAATTTTGTAATTCCGAGAGATAAATACCTCTTTTTTTGTGAGCGTCTGTGATGTCATTGTCAAAAACCAGTGCCAGATTGTAAAGCCGAAACGCCTCCTGATGATTACCGGAGTGTTCATTGGCCAGTGCTTTTAGGAAAAGAGTAAGTGAATTTTTGTTCGCATTTTTTACTAAATCAAATTCGCGAATACTTGAGTCATATTTGCTTACTAATAATAAGCAAAATCCCTTTTTTATTTTTTTGGTATCGGCTTCATCAAAGCCAAAAATGGTTCGAGTCGTGTAGTTTCCGGCATTCAGTATGTCAATGCGTTTGTCTAACGTTGTTTGCTGCCCGATAAAATAATTTTCGTCTTCCCTGCTTGCCTGAATCACCTTTCGCATATCGATAAATGCGGCTTCGAATTCCTCTAGCCCAACCAATAATTCTCCACGCGAGTATCGTACTTCAATATTTTCCGGATTGATCCGAACCAACGTATTTAGATCTTTTAGACTTGCAGTAGGATTCTTCTTGTAATTGATTGAGCTTCTGAATAGCAAGGCAATTCGATTGAGTGAGTCTTTCCGAAGGATATCGTCCAGATAATGTAACCCTGCTTCAATATTTTCCTTTTGAATGATTTCAATCAAAGCCAGTTTCGTTTTAGCATCTGAAAATTGAGGATCTCTTTCAATACTTATTTTGTAGTTTTTAATGGCCTGCCGTGAATTTCCCTGATTTAATTCCAACTCGCCTTTCATATAATATGCTAAAGGCTTTTCAGGGTTCAGTTGAATGGCTTGATTATACCATTTCTCTGCCCGTCTTGCATTATTTCTGAAGTGATAGATCTTACCCATCTCCAGCATGGTTTCGTAACTATTTTTTTTGCGAGCTAAAACAGCAGAGAAATCAGCTTCTGCGTTTTTCAATTTTCGCAACAGTTTATAAGTTACCCCGCGATAATAACGAGCCACCCAAAAAGTGGAATCTTCTTTTATAAAATCGTTCAGGTTCGCTAGTGCGGCCGTCAGATTGCCTTCTTTTAAATAGTTAATGCCTTCATTTAGGAATACTTGAAGCTTCCCTTCAACTTTCCACACAAAGTCAATGTCTTCATATCCGTATAGGCGTTCGGATAAAAAGTTAGGAGAATCTTCATCACTTGATTGGCTGAAGCATAGATCAGCTAGGAATATTGAAAACGCCAACAGTAAAAATCGCATGCGGTAGTTCTAATCGTTGTTCGTAAATTTGCAGATAATCATGTAAAAATTCAATTGAAATAAAATTTCATGGCTGGTATACTCAAATCCGTTTCCGCTAAAAGCAATATCAATCTATCCAATAAAAAATTTGCCATTGTGGTGGCAGAATGGAATGATGAAATAACCGAGCCTTTGTACGAAGGCGCTTTACAAGCTTTGCAGGATATGGGTGCCAAAAAGAAGAACATCATCCGTAAAAGTGTGCCCGGCAGTTTCGAACTGCCGCTGGCTGCACAATGGATGGCCGAACGGAAAGACATTAGTGCGGTCATTTGTTTAGGTTGTGTCATTCAAGGCGATACCCCCCACTTTGATTATGTATGTCAGGGAGTAACCTATGGCATTATGAAAGTAATGTTGAAAACAAATAAGCCTGTAGCTTTTGGTGTCCTTACCACGCTCGATAAAAAACAAGCATTAGAACGTGCCGGTGGCAAGCTCGGCAACAAAGGAGAAGAGGCGGCAGTGATGGTAGTGAAGATGTTGGAATTGAAATAACTACGACTATGTTTAAAAAAGTAATCGATCAGTTCTCACGTTTCTTCGTAGGCGGACTATTTATTTTTTCGGGCCTGATTAAGTTGAATGACCCGATTGGCACACAGATAAAAATGGAAGAGTACTTTGAGGTTTTCGCACAAGACTTTGGCTCTTTCTTTCATTATTTCATTCCATGGGCTCTTGAGATCGGTATGGTCATGATCATTTTAGAGCTGGCAATCGGGGTAGCCATTCTTATTTATTGGCGAATGAACTTGACAACATGGGTTTTGCTGGGGCTGATGCTTTTTTTCACGTTCCTCACGTTCTACTCTGCTTACTTCAATAAAGTAACGGATTGTGGTTGCT
This sequence comes from Bacteroidota bacterium, assembly GCA_016191555.1. Taxonomy (GTDB): domain Bacteria; phylum Bacteroidota; class Bacteroidia; order Cytophagales; family Cyclobacteriaceae; genus ELB16-189. Next base: position 37,818 of record JACPVX010000014.1, on the reverse strand, counting down.
TTGGCGATGCGATTAAGTTAACGCCTTGGGAATCCTTCACCAAAGATGTAGTGCTCATGGTTTTTGTATTACACCTTTTTTGGTATCGTAAAAAATATGTGCCGGTGTTGCGCACGCGCGAAGGCTATGCAGTTGTACTATTCACAGTTGTACTTTGTACTTTTTTAGGTGTGTATGCGATCCGTCATTTGCCTTTCATTGATTTCAGAGCGTACCGTATCGGAAATGTAATTCCACAACAGATGATTGCAGCCGAGCAGCCAATCATTGAGTATGTTTTCCAAAAGGATGGAAAGGAAATTGCATCTGATAAATACCTGACCGATCCGGGTTACACCTATGTTTCATCTCGTGTGTTGAACGAAGACAAGATCAAACCAAAAATTACCGATTATTCTGTGTCGAGCGCAGAAGGTGAAGACAAAACACAATATACATTTCAAGGTAATCGATTAATTATTGTGATGTATGATGTGTTAAAAGCATCGACCGAAGATATTGAAGCTGTTCGGAAATTAACGCAAGACTTGGAGGGTAAAGTGGATTGCTTTGTTTTAACATCCTCAAGCGCAGAAATGATGGAAGCATTTCGTCATCAACATCAGTTGGCCGTGCCTTATTACTTTTCAGATGCTACTGTATTGAAAACAATTATCCGATCGAACCCGGGGATTGCACTTTGGAAGGATGGAAAAGTACTTGGCAACTGGCATCATCATGATACACCTTCATCGGCTGAAATTTTGGAATTGCTTAAATGAAGATATTTTTAATCGGGTTACCAGGATCTGGCAAAACCACATTGGGTAAGCAGGCAGCCCGCCAACTCTCTGTTCCTTTTGTGGATCTCGATGCCGCGATTGAAAAATCCGAGCAGCGAACCATTCCTGAGATCTTTAAACAATCCGGAGAAAATTATTTTCGCAAGATTGAATCAGACTTGTTAAAAAAATGGGCCGAGTCAACTACCGATTTTCTAATGGCGACTGGTGGAGGAGCTCCTTGCTTTTTTGATAATGTGGAAGTGATGAATCGGGTTGGCATTACTTTTTTCTTGGATGTACCGGCCATGGAAATAGCAAAGCGCATTGCTGCCTCCAATAAACCTGATCGTCCATTATTTAATTCGATGGATTTTGATGTGTTAAAAGATCAGATTGAAACCCTTCGCAGCCGAAGAATATCATTTTACAAACAGGCGCAGCATACTCTTGTCGGCCGTGACATACTATCCCAGCAACTCGTGGAGATGGTTAGAAAGGAAACCCAACGGTGAACATAATTCGTGTTGATGTGTTTGAGTAATTCAAATTCGGACTTATGTCAGAAGCCACTGCGTAAGGAACATAATAGCCATTGCCTTGCGTATTTGTAACGGCTAAATCAATAAAGAAAGTGGTGTCGCGATAGCCTATTCCCCCAGTTATGGAACTTACTCCGGTCAGTGAATAATTAACCCGATCTGTAGGCTTTCGCAAGTAGGGATCGCCCATAATGCTGTATCCGCCACGGAGTCTAAATTTCTTTAGGCGATATTCACCCCCCATGCGTAAATTCGTTGCTGAAGTGAATCTGGCGCTCACAACGCGATTGACATCTGCATCTCCATCGATGCTTAAACTGTAGTATTGGGTACTAAAACTGCTCATCGTGGCCCGACTGTAATTAATCATTTCGACATCCAGAGTTATGAAACCTTTCTTGGGGTAAAATACGGCTGCACCAAAGGTAAACCGAGCAGGCGTACTCAGTGAGTAACTTACGGGATCATCATAGGTGGACGAATTTACTTTAGATAGAATTTTTGATCCGTCCTCATAGTAGTCGAAATTGTTCCAACTTGTGTTCATTGAAGCATTATAAGTATCACTTAGTTGATAGACAGTAGGAGTTGTGTAGGAGGCACCCACCTGAAAGAACTCTACCGGTTTAAAGATGGCACCTAAAGTAAGATTAACTCCATTGCCGGTGGTACCACGATTTTCTTTTAACTCAAGACTATTAAAACATCCATTGCAATTCATCGCTTGCCCTGCAAAGCTTTCCTTATAGGTTTTATCATATTCATAACGCACAGAAACAATACCCACGCTCGCTCCCAAAAATACTTTGTCCATAAAATTGGCCCCATAGGCAATACTCCATTGATTTTGCGATCCCGATGTTTTTACCAATTCACTTTGCAACGGTTTTCCGGTAATATCTGTAAAGTAGGTAGTACCATTGGCCGTAGTTGGACCAATTAAATAATTCTCGTAACCAAGAAATGCGGGTGTATTCACATTATCACCTTTCCCAGCACTGTTTGAGTTTGGATCATAATTCGGATCGAACTGATCTTTTGAATAGCCGTTGGAAGCTTCGAGCATATAATCAACGATTGAGGTTCCGTTGTTCTGACCTTTGTATTCAAACCCGCCATTGAAATCATTGACTCTATTTAACGAAATACTGAAGGTTCCACCTAAGAAGGGAGCACGGTCATCATTTTTGTTAGCACCGAAAACAGCACTTAAACCGGGTAAGCTGCCAAATGTGCCACTATGTGAACTGTTAAATCTGGACGAAATAATGTTGTTGCTTCCATCAAACTCGGCTGTGCGGTAGGTAGCATCGGCAGATTGAAGTGTGATGGCTGGCGTGATGGTAAATTCATTGCGGTTGTAAAATCCCAGACCAGCCGGGTTAGACTGCCCTGAACTAAAGTCGCCACCCAAGGCTACTTGCGCCCCGCCCATGGCTTGTATGCGGGCACTTCCACCTGCATTTTGCCGAGAGAAGAGCACAGCTTGTTCCACAAAATAATTTTGAGCTGTTGTGGAGATTGAAAAGAGCAGACAAAGCCCACAGAGCCATAGCCCTCTGAATTTTAAAAACATACGGAAGATCTAAAATTGAGAATAATTAATCTCTGCCTCTACGTGAGCCACCACCGCCACCACTGCTGGCTGGAGCAGATCCACCGCCACTTCGGCCGCCTGCACCTCCAGTGCTGAAGGATGAACGATTTCCACCGAAACCATTGTTGTTTTGATTATTCCAATTATTCTGGTTGTTCCAGTTGTTATTGTTATTGTTTTGCTGATAGGAGCGGGTATTGTTCCAAGTGTCTGTTCCGCGCGCAACTTGTGCATCATTGCGCCAGGTTTTATTGTAATATTCTGTTGGAGAAGAAGCTACGCGGCCACCATTGTTGGCGGCAGTTGTGCGAACGCCATCGGTAGTATAATAACGGTTTACCTCCGCATTGCGGGTAGACTGTGGACGTGGGCGATCTACCACAATTACTGTAGGATAGTATCCGTAACCACCGTATCCATAGCTATAAGGATTGTAATAAGAATTATAATAGTTTCTATAACCATAGTAGGAGCCCATGCCATAGTAATTACTATAAAAAGGGTTCGCAAATCCGTTACCATAATAGCTTCCAAATCCAAATGAAAGACCGGGTTGATAGAATCCATTACCAAAACCATAACCAAAACTATTGTAAGGATTCATCATGCTATAGCTGTAAGGATTCATGCCGTAGCCGTAATTGCTGTAAGGGTAATATGCCGAATTGTAATTGGTATATGAACTTCCACAGGTGCCACAATTATTGACCAACTTTTGGTTAACTCCGGTCGGGATATAATTAGGCGAGAAATAACTCGCTACCGTTGGAGATGAGCCTTTTACTTTAGAACCAGCGACATATTCGGGGTTTACGTTGCGTGCCGAATAGCTATCCGTAGGGTTAATCACGCTAGCGGTTTCACTTTCAATGACTCTCCGCGCATTCTCAGACGAGAGCGCTACCTTTTTTGATGTGTTTAACGTTGCTCTATCTTTTGAGGTAAAGTACATGTCGTCCAACTCTTCGGTGCTTTGTGCCATCCCGCAAATACTCGCTGCTACAGCCAGAAAGGTTAAGAATGTTACTTTCGTTTTCATATTTTATGAATTTAATAACTAAAGATACTAACGTAAATCTACAGTTTTTAGGTATGTCCTAATAACATTTGAAGCACAAGAAAGGTGCCACTATTCAAAATTTGAATTGAAAACCTCCCAATACTTCCAATAACCCTATATTTGCCCTTCGTTTACGCTAGAACTAACATAAAAAATGGGAAAGGAGATTACAAGCCGTGAGGCAGATTATTCGCAATGGTATATTGACTTGGTAAAGAAGGCCGATTTGGCAGAAAATTCGGAGGTGCGCGGTTGTATGGTTATTAAGCCCTACGGCTACAGTATTTGGGAAAAAATGCAGCAAGCTTTGGACAAAATGTTCAAAGATACAGGCCACGTCAATGCCTATTTCCCGCTTTTTGTACCCAAGAGCATGTTCGAGGCGGAAGAAAAAAATGCAGAAGGCTTTGCGAAAGAATGTGCCATCGTAACTCATTATCGGTTAAAGAACGATCCCAGCCGCCCAGGAAAGCTGATGGTAGACCCGGAGGCCAAGTTAGAAGAAGAATTAGTAGTGCGCCCTACCAGCGAGGCCATTATCTGGAGCACTTATAAAAAATGGATTCAATCCTATCGCGACTTGCCGTTGTTAATTAACCAATGGGCCAATGTGGTGCGTTGGGAAATGCGAACACGCTTATTTTTACGCACCGCGGAGTTTTTATGGCAGGAAGGCCATACCGCGCATGCGTCTTCTGCCGAAGCGGTAGCAGAAACCAAGCAAATGCTGGATGTGTATGCCGAGTTTGCTGAAACGTTTATGGCCATGCCTGTTATTAAAGGAAGAAAGTCGGAAGGTGAGCGTTTTCCCGGTGCGGTTGACACCTATTGCATCGAGGCGATGATGCAGGATGGTAAGGCATTGCAGGCGGGTACTTCGCATTTTTTAGGCCAAAACTTTGCCGATGCATTTGACGTGCAGTTTACCAATAAAGAAGGCAAACTTGAAAAAGTATGGGGCACCTCATGGGGTGTGAGCACACGCCTAATGGGCGCCTTGATTATGGCGCATTCGGATGACGATGGATTGATCATTCCTCCGAAGTTGGCTCCAATACATGTTGTGATTGTTCCCATTTTTAAGAGCGAAGAAGAACTCAATAAGGTATCGATTAAAGCGGAGGAGATAGCGAAGGAGCTACGTAAACTCGGTTTGTCTGTAAAATTCGATAACCGAGATACACTAAAGCCGGGCTTTAAGTTTGCCGAATACGAATTGAAAGGAGTACCCGTGCGCATCGCGATTGGCCCCCGTGATTTGGAAAATGGAACGGTGGAAGTGGCACGCAGAGATACCAAAGAAAAGAAAGTGATGCAGATGAACGCCGTAGTGGCTGAGATGCCTGCGTTGCTGGATTCTATTCAGCAAACCATTTACGACCGAGCCCTTAAGTTCCGAAATGAAAAAATAACGAAAGTAGATTCATACGAAGAATTGAAGCGCGTATTAGATGAAAAAGGTGGCTTTGTTTCGGCCCATTGGGATGGCACTGCCGAAACGGAAGGTAGAATTAAAGATGAGACCAAGGCAACCATCCGCTGCATTCCATTGGATGCTGTAGAAGAAGACGGAGTTTGTATTTATTCGGGCAAGCCTTCCAAGCAGCGCGTATTGTTTGCGAGAGCTTATTAAGATTTTGAGATGTTTTTGATCGCTGATTTGAGTTCATTTAATTGTAGTAACTTTAATGCTTTCTAAGTCTTAGATACAGATGGCAGATTGGTCAATCGTTTTATCGCTCGTAACATTGGGCCTTTTATTGGTGGTGGCAGAGATTGTCTTTGTTCCTGGTACGACCGTGGTAGGTTTAATAGGATTTATTTTCCTGATTATTGGCGTAGGGCTTAGTTTCAAATACTTTGGTGGCGAAGTGGGCTGGATTCTGTTGGCGAGCACATCGGTGGCGTGCGGAGGCTTGCTCTATTTTTCGTTTAACACAAAAACATGGAATCGCTTTTCGCTAAAATCTGCCATCAAAAGCAAAGTCAATGAAGGTGAGATGGATCAATTTACCGTTGGTATGGAGGGACAAACTGTTTCGGCTTTGCGGCCAATTGGCAAAGCAGCGCTAAACAACCAAATGGTGGAGGTGAAAACGACCGGAGATTATCTGGACAGTGGTAGTAAAATTCGAATCATTAAAATAATTTCAAATCAAATAATCGTGGAACCAATTAATTAAAATTTACATATGGAGAATTTGGCATTTATTTTTGTTGTGTTTATCTGCATTATCGGCTTCTTCTTGTTCACCTACTTTGTACCGGTGGGCTTGTGGGTAACCGCTATCTTTTCGGGAGTTCGTGTAAGCATTGGCCAATTGATTGGAATGCGTTTGCGTAAAATTCCACCTTCCATTATCGTGAACTCATTGATCACCGCTACCAAAGCAGGCATTGCTTTAACTCCAAGTGATTTGGAAACCCACTATTTAGCAGGTGGTAATGTGCCAAACGTGATTCGTGCGTTGATTTCTGCCGATAAGGCAAACATCAACCTTACCTTCAAACAAGCAACGGCTATTGACCTTGCTGGTCGCGATGTATTTGAAGCCGTACAAATTTCGGTAAACCCGAAAGTGATCAACACGCCAAAAGTAGCTGCTGTAGCAGCAGATGGTATTCAGTTGATTGCGATTGCACGTGTAACTGTGCGCGCCAGCTTAGCGCAGTTAGTGGGTGGTGCAGGTGAAGAAACGATTTTGGCTCGTGTAGGCGAGGGTATTGTAACATCGATCGGTTCAGCGGCTTCGCACAAAGAAGTGTTGGCCAACCCCGACAAGATTTCGAAGTTGGTATTGTCACGCGGCTTAGATGCAGGTACTGCGTTTGAAATCTTATCCATTGATATTGCGGATGTGGATGTGGGCGCTAACATCGGTGCGAAATTGCAAACTGATCAGGCGGCTGCCGATTTACGAGTTGCTGAAGCGAAGGCTGAAGAGCGCAGAGCGATGGCGGTAGCTGTAGAGCAAGAAATGAAAGCGAAAGCTCAAGAAGCTCGCGCGAAAGTAATTGAGGCTGAAGCAGAAATTCCAAAGTCCATTGCTCAAGCTTTCTTGAGCGGTAACTTAGGCGTAATGGACTACTACAAGATGCAAAACGTGCAAGCTGATACTGAAATGAGAAACTCCATTTCCGGATCTGGCAAAGGTGGAAGCCAGCCTACTAAATAATTCAACAGAAGTCACTGAAATAAAAAAGTCTCCTGCTGGTCAGGAGATTTTTTTTGCAAGAGGTTCAAGAATATTTATGGATTGCTATTTAAAATACCACTCGTAATCCGATTTGGTAACAATACCAACAGGTCCTTCGTAAATGCCGCCTGTGTTTCCCATATCTTCAACTAAAACCTCAATCACATTTTCGGTTCCTTTCTTCAAGAGTCCTGCAGGGATAGAGTAAGCTCTTTTTTCCTGATACGATTCGCTCCATCCATATTTTTCGTGGTCATTGGTAGAGCCAATTAACTTTCCATTGAGGTACACCTTATCGAAGTCATCAATTTTCCCCATCAACAGCACTAGGTTTTCGGTGGAGGCGTTTTCAGGGAACGTAAATGTTTTTTTATACCAAGCGAAGCCATCGTACTTGTAATATCCTTGATGATCCCACGGGCTGGGCACCAATATCCGTTTCCAACTCGATTCATTTTTTATGGGCTTGTCATTCCAACTGGTAGCGAAAGACCATACGCCTTGCAAATCCAGCAACAGATGACTTCTCTTAGTAGCGTAAATTCCCAAACGACCATCGATGATTCCACCACCTAGCGTTACATCAAAAACCCGAACGGCAATGACATTTATGCCATTGAAGTTAATGAGATCGCTCGGGATGTTGTATTTACGCTCGCTGTTGTAAGCTGTTTTAAAGTGTGGAGGCATGGTGCCTGAAAAACCAATGAGCTTTCCATTGACATACACTTCATCGCAATCATCAATATAGCCTAGGTTCAAATAGTAGTTCTCTTGCTTGTTTAACTTCTTCCCATCAAACTTTTTTCGATACCAAGCAAATCCATCGTATCCATTGAAACCTTTATCTTCCCATGGAGATGGTGCTAAAATATTTCCCCAGCGCGTGTCATCGTAATTGGCTTCTGCCCAAACAGCTTCGTCATCTAAAGTAAATTTCCATAAGCCGTTTAAAGGAATAACCTGCCCATGCATGGAGACGCTACAGAGTAAAAAGAGAGTGGAAAAATAAAACCGCATGGAACAACTTTTTTATAAAGATACACAAATGTAAAAAGAAGGTGAATGACCAGAGGCCACTCACCTTGCTCCAAATAAACCCTAATTATTCGAAGCGACCAAAGGCTGATTATATGTTGTGCTTTCGAGGCGAGGGGTATAACCCTTGCTATTTTTTGATTCGGTGATCAGATAAGTCACCGACACATTTTCCGAAATCACTTCAACTTTAAATTTCTTGGTATCGATACCACTGACATCATATTTCTTGATAAACCCATGTTCAAATGAATTTGGCTTTACGCGATCTGTTTTCAGGATTCCACTTTCGTTTGAGAAGCGAACTTCCACCGGCTTATTTGTTTCGTAAGCATATAAAATTTTTACTACTCCTTCCTCCGAAGATGGAAGTACCTTGATGGCGGGTGACAACTCAGATTGAGCTTGTACTGAAAAGGCAGTGCTGGCGACTACGGCTAACCCTGCTGCGATAATGGTTTGAATTTTCATGGCTTTGTATATTTAAACTTGTTGATTGAATTACAAGTCAAATAACGCTGCTATGCCGCGGCAAGATGTCACCGTGCAGTAAAGGTTTGTAACAAGTTGTCACAACCCAAAGAATGCAATCAGATCACCAATTTGTAGCCGGTGCCATGCACCGTAAGAATGATTTTAGGTTGGTTGGGGTTCACTTCTGTTTTTTGTCGGAGGCGCACAATGAAATTATCAACCGTACGTGTGGTGATTTGCTCTTCGTAGCCCCACACGTTTTCCAGTAACTGGTAGCGACTTACAATTTGATTTTTGTTTTTGAAGAGATACTGAAGCACTTCCATTTCTTTGTGCGACAGTTTTATCTCCTCGCCATTTTCACTTGCCTGAAAGAGAGAGAAGTCAATGGACAGTCTGCCGATTTGAATTTTATCTTGTGGATTATCGGATGGGTTTGCCTGACTTCTGCGAAGGATGGCCTTCACGCGCGCCAGTAATTCGCGCACGCTGAATGGTTTAGTGATGTAATCATCGGCTCCTAATTCTAAACCAAGAACTTTATCTATTTCTTCGCCCCGCGCTGTTAGCAAAATAATAGGTGTGCGAATGCCCGCGGCTCTTGCTGATTTACAAACATCGAAACCGGAAAGTTTGGGCAGCATCACATCCAACAAAATGAGATGAAAATTTTCTGATTTAATGGCGGCAAGACCGGCTTCTCCATCCGAAGCTATGCTGACGGTGTAGCCATCCAACTCCAGATTATCTTTCAAACCTAGTTGCATAGCAGGTTCATCTTCAATCAATAATATTTTAACCATTCGTGATCGTTATTTTTTGCAATGGAAAATAAAGTGTAAAACACGAGCCTTTACCTAATTCACTTTCCACAGTGATTTTGCCTTGCTGTGCATCCATCAATTGCTTGACAAGAGAAAGCCCCAAGCCGGTGCCACTGGTTTTGGCTAAGTTGCCGGAGGATACGCGATAAAATTTATCGAACACGTGCTTTTGGTCTTGCTGGCTAATGCCGATCCCGAAATCTTTTACAATCAGTAAACCAAATTCTTTTTCTTCCTGTAGGTTAATCTCCAGTCTTTTTTGTTCTGAAGAATATTTGATGGCATTATCTATTAAGTTAATGAAGGCTTCCATGAACGCTTCACGATCGGCTATTACCCACAACGGGTTACTGTTTTTAAGTTCATACACAAAGCCTTTATTACGCAAATGAAAGTCGTAGGTTTTTAATACATCTTCCGTAGCTGCTTTTAAATCCATAGCTTCCGGATGAAGTACTTTTTTCTTCGCTTCTGTCTGGCTAAAATTTAAAATCTTATTAACGATGCCCGAAAGCCGTTGTGTTTCTTTACTGATGATGCTGTAGTATTCTTTTTTCTTTTCTTCTGACTTTACCCGATCCATCTCCAGTGTTTCGGCAAACATACTGATGAGTGCCAGTGGAGTTCGGATTTCGTGAGAAACGTTGGATACAAAGTCAGCTTTGTTTTGAGCAAGTTGTACTTCGCGCTTCACGTTTCTAAAAACCAGAATGACCGCGATTATCAGAATGACATCTAACACAATCAATAAGGAGAGATTCGTATAGGTTCGTTCATCAATGATTTTCTGTAATGTTGATCCAACCGTACGGATACCCAATTCGTGTTCCGGAAAAATCCAGAATGTTTTGGTGAGCGATTCCCTTTGGATGGAAGTGGTGTCGCCTTGTAATGTAGAGTAGATGGGGCGCGGTGTCGGTTTTTTGAAAACAGATAATACAAACTGTTCTTTGGCCACCATCTGTAAACGTGGCCCCACTAAATCCTGAATGAAGGCTTCGCTGTCGATAATTAAACCAACTACCTGATAGCCTTTGAGTGTTTGAGAAACATAGATGATGCAATGGAACAGTGGATCTCCCCAATTGTAATCCAACGAGATGGTTTTTTGAAATCCGCTTTTTTTAAACTCGATGAGTTGTTGAATGATTTCCGGATTGGAGTCAAATGCCTTTTGTACTTTATTTTCCCAGCTGGCCGTGGTTGAATCCAAAGAGGCGAATCGGATGACCGGTTTATCTTGAACCGTGTCGATCACAAAGATGCGGTTGAGCGAAGGATTGAGTGATAGTAATTTTTGAAAGGCTTCTTCTGTCGTTGCTTCTTTGGCCGCTTCTACTTTGGTAATCCAATTGCTCAGCACGTCATCTGAATATTGGTTGATGGAGAAAAGGATCGCATCCAGTTGCTTTTCATAAATCTGCTGGATCATCTTCTCGTCTTTGTTCAGTGCCGACATTTCGTACACCGAAAAGAAAAGAGCCGGCAGCAAAAAGACAATGCCTAAAAGAAGCCCGATGCGGTTAGTGGATTTCATTGGAGGTTAAAACTAACGTAAATTTTACGATTCAGTTATAGTCATTCAAATTTATCAATGAATTGGGTCTATGATTAGCCAGACTGATTGCGAAATGGTTTTGCCGCATTTATTTTGAACTGCCAATTTTAATCATGAATTTGAAGCGGCTTAAAAAATTTAGAGAACCTGATGAAGCGTAAAATCTTAGTGATCCTTTCAGTCATGATCCTGTCTTGTAGCGATAAGAAAACAACAACTCCCGAAGAGCGCGAGGTTCATCGTACAGAAATCAACAATTGGCATGTGAAGCGTTTAGAGGAGGTGCAAGCTCCGAATGGCTGGTTGAATTTAATTGGTCTTTATTGGTTGGAACCGGGCGTTAATACATTTGGGAGTGGTGCCGAAAATGATGTTGTTTTTTTGAATACTACCCTTCCTGCGAAAGCCGGCCAATTTCTGGTGAAAGGTGATACCGTTACGCTTATCGCGGAAAAAGGAGTGGTGATTAAAAGTGCGATTGATACTATCCGCAATGAGATCGTCTTTCATGCTGCTACTAAATTGAATAAGGTCCTTGAATACGGCACGATTCGCTGGAACGTCATCAAACGCGATGAGAAGGTAGGTGTGCGTGTGCGCGATCTGGCAAGTAAAACCGTAACTGACTTTAAAGGAGTAGAGCGTTTTCCAATAGACATTAACTGGCGTTTGCCTGCTCGTTTTGAAAAAGGTGATTCGTTGCGAACCATTGAAGTTACGAATATTATTGGTCAAACCGTGGCGCAGCCATCACCCGGCACGATCATTTTTACAGTGAATGATGTAGAATACCGATTGGATGTTATGGAGGGAAACGAAGAGTTTTTTATTGTATTTGCCGATGCTACCACCGGACGAGAAACCTATGGGGGAGGTCGTTTTATTTATGTAAAGAAACCCGATGCAGAGGGAAATACTGTGATTGACTTTAATAAGGCCTACAATCCACCTTGTGTTTTTTCCCCCTATGCAACTTGTCCATTGCCACCTTCTCAAAATCATTTAAACCTAAAAGTAGTGGCCGGAGAAAAAGTATATCAAGATGAACATCATTTGTAAGTTTTTCTCAGCATTCATTAATCTACAGCTATGAATAAAAAGTATTGGATCTTAGCGTTGCTTTCATTATTGTCTGTCATTACCTTTTTAGATCGCAACGCTATTTCCATTGCCGGAGTACGCATTACACAAGAATTGGGATTATCTGAAAGTCAGTTTGGATGGATACTCACCGCTTTCACTCTTTCGTATGGCTTACTGGAGATACCGATGGGCTTGTGGGGCGATCGCTTTGGCGAGAAACGAGTCATAATTCGAATTGTCTTTTGGTGGTCGTTATTCACAGCACTTACAGGTTTAGTCACTGGCTTTGCTTCGCTTTTTATGGTTCGCTTTTTGTTTGGTGCAGGCGAAGCGGGAGCGTATCCTAATACAGCCATATCCATTCGCAAATGGTTTCCGATTACTGAGCGCGGACGAGCGCAATCTTTTATTTGGATGGCCAGCCGCATCGGTGGTGCCATTGCACCGTTTATTGTAGTACCAATGCAAATGCAGTTTGGCTGGCGAATCACATTTTATTTTTTAGGCACAATTGGTTTGGTGTGGGTATTAGCATGGTGGCTCTTATATCCATCGACCACAAAGAGTGATGTACCACAAGAAAAAAATGAAACACCTTCATGGCGATTACACTTGGCTGATCGTAATTTTTGGTTTTTGTTGATTATGTATTACTGCTACGCGTGTGGTGTATTTTTCTTTATCTCATGGTTGCCGAAATATTTACAAAATGGCAGAGGCATTGGGGAAGGAGAGCTAGCCTATTCTGCTTCCTTGCCGTTTTTATTAGCTGCCTTTGGTTGTTGGCTCGGTGGATTTGTCAGCGATTGGTTGGTGACCAAAATTGGTATCAACTGGGGACGAAAAATTGTACCTGTGATTGGGTTGAGTTTATCCGGCCTTGTTATGTTAATCGCCCTCTTCACCAAAGACAACTCCGTGGCCATTGTGTTTCTTGCATTAGGTCTAGCCTTCATGGATGTAACGGCACCGGTTGCGTGGGCTGTAGCCACTGATATTGGCGGGAAGTCGAGTGGAGCAATTACAGGTGCGATGAACACAGCGGGATTGTTAGGGGGCACTGCCGCATCGCTGGGAATAGGATACCTAGTAGCGTGGAAAGGAAATTATGATTTGCCGGTAATTATTTTGGCCATCCAACTTTTGATCGGAGCAATGTTTGCCGGATTGTTAAGAGTAACTTCCTCTAAAGAAAGTTAATGTATTGACGTCTCGAGCGGATTCGAACCGCTGTAAGAGCTTTTGCAGAGCTCTACCTATCCCCTCGGCCACGAGACTAAGATTGGTTATTTCAAGAGGCCCGCAAATCGCTGATAAAATAAAGTTGGACTGTCCTCATTTTTCGGTTCGTATTTCCCGGTTACGATTGGTATGTAAATCACACGCCTTCGGCTGGCCTCACCCACCACTTCTGATTTAGCAACCCGATGCCACAACCGTCCATCGTGAATGGTAAGATCTCCTGCTTTGGGTATCACAGCCACCTCTTGCGCATCGGGGCGATTGTCAAAGAAGTGTGCTTTCCTAAATAGAAGACTGCTTAGACTTTGCGTGTGCGTGCCGGGAATCAGCCGCAGCCCACCATTTTCAATTTTTAAATTGCTGAGATGGATTCCTACATTTAACATGGGATTTAACTTTTGTCCGTAGAAAATATCACGCAAGCCATCCACATGCCAACCCATTTGTGTGAATTTACTGCCGGGTCCATTCACATAATGATTAAAGACCATTCCATCTTTTTCAGAATCGCCTAAGCGTGCAGCAGGACCGATCAACTCTAATAATGTAGAGAAACGGGGATCTAATAAAAATTCCGCTAACACCGGATGATGCTGATTAATAAATGCAAAGCGTTGCACGATAGGGGAGCCGTCCAAGTCTACTCCATATTTAATAGGCACACCATTAATTTTAGTAATTCCCTGACTGATCCACTTTTGTTGTACCTCGATAGAAGCTTGGATAATGGTTTCTACCGCATGCGCGGGAATGAAGTTTTCAAAATGAATGAATCCAAATTGGTTGAAGAATTCCTTTTGCTCAGATGTAATGGTTTCGTCTAATTGAAATTTTTTGTAATCACTGATCATCTTTTAATCGGATTGAATTTTGAATTGTACGTATAATGGAAGTCACAAAAGTTTTTACAAATATAGTCTATTAAATTAGTAGGGTAATAAATATTTTCTTTTATTTGCGTCAGATTTATAAAGAAGAGGGGAGAGATGGGCTCAGCGAACCTCTGGCAACTTTTAAGAGTAAATTTTAAAAAAGTGCCAAAACCTACCCGAAGAGTAAATGGGAACTATAAACTACTGACAAAATGAAAACGAAAGAGTTGTATCATCATTTACACTCCGAAAAGGGGTATTTCTGTCAGCTTCCAGCGTTAGCGCTTCAGCTATGTTGCAAAGGCTGAAGCGTTGTTTTTTCTTGGACATCTTCAGAGTGGCAGGTAAAATCAGTATTTAACTTACACGAATCATGAGTAACATAAAATCAAAAATAAATCTCAACTATGTTCCATTAGTTTTAGCTGCCATTTTTGCTTTGGTCGCTTTTATCGTGCCGCCAGCTACATTAAAATTTAAAGTAGACACAAATGCGAGTACTCTTAACTGGGTTGGTAAAAAAGTAACAGGTCAGCACAACGGATCTATTGCCATTTCATCAGGAGAAATTGTGACTGAGGGGAAAGTAATCAAACAGGGCTCATTTGAAATTGACGTAAACTCAATTAAAGTAGCCGATATTACGGATAAGGATGGCAACTCCAAATTAGTAGGTCATTTGAAGAGGGATGACTTCTTCGCGACTGAGAAATTTCCGAAGGCGGCTTTCGTCATTGGAAGTGTCATTTCAAAATCAGCAAACGAGTATACTGTGAAAGGTAAATTAACCATTAAGGGTATTGCAAATGATATTGAGTTTCCGGCAACGATTACTAATGATGGAAAACAGATAGTAGCCAATGCAAAGATCATTGTCGATCGCTCAAAGTTTGACATCCGCTTCCGATCGAAGTCATTTTTTGAAAATCTGGGAGACAAAGTCATTTACGATGAATTCGAATTAGACTTAAAACTGATTGCCATTCTGCAATCAGGATCGTAGAATATAGTAAACTAGAAAATAGGTATGGGAACAAGTAAGAGAGAGGGGTTGGTATTTCATCAACCATACATCGATGAGGGTAAAGGTTCTGTGGTAATTTTACTTCATGGTTTATTTGGCAATGTTAATTTATGGTTGCCCGTGGTGGAAGAACTGAAGAAAACTCACCGTGTGATTATTCCACGCTTTCCCATATTTGATTTACCAATCGCTCAAACCAATTTATCATTTCTGGTGCGAGTACTCCACGATTTTATCGAATGGCATCAACTTTCGTATGTTACGTTGGTGGGGCATGCCGTAGGAGGACAGGTGGCACTTTTTTATGCTCATCAGAATCCGGAAGCAGTAGATAAAATTGTATTGGTAGGAAGTAGCGGTTTGATTGATCAGAACCCGGCAGATGACTCACGAGCATCTCATCCAGCCAATTTTCATTTTATTAACGAAAAAGTGCGAACTGCCTTTTATCAAGAAATGCCTGAAGTCGAAAAACTGACGCGCGATATTTATGACACTGTACAAAGTTTGCCAAAGCGAATAGTTCTTTCTTCGCTGGTACAATCATCCTTGCATAGTAAGGTGGCTTCTTTTTTAGGAAAATTGGAATTACCCGTTTTATTAATCTGGGGTTTGCAAGATAAAATTACTCCCCCCGAGGTAGCACTGCATTTTCACGACCTGTTGAAAAATGCAGAAGTAAAATTTATCGATCAATGTGGACACGTTCCAATGATTGAACAAACGAAAAAATTCAATCAACATCTCTATCAATTCTTAATCGCAAAGTAGTCGATATGGCATTCAATTATGTGGCGGTGGCGATTCCGGCTTTTTTCATTTTCCTCGGTTTAGAATATGTAGCGGCTATTCGCCTGAAGAAGCAACACTTATTTAAGTTCGATAGCTCTGTGGCCAATCTTACCATTGGCATTGCTGAGCGGTTGCTCAATTTGTTTATCACCGCTTCATTTTTCGGAGCGTTTGTGTATGTCTACGAACACTATGCGCTCTGGCAAATTCCGAACACCTGGTGGGTATGGATTATCATGCTTCTGGCTACCGACCTCGTTTGGTATTGGTATCATCGCCTCGGGCATGAGATTAATTTATTTTGGGCGGCACATATAGTGCATCATCAAAGCGAAGAGTTTAATTACACGGTTTCGGCACGCATCACTACTTTTCAGGCCATTATCCGAAATGTATTTTGGTGCGGACTTCCATTGGCCGGCTTTCACCCTACTATGGTTTTCGCCACACTGGTGATTCATGGGGCGTATTCGTTCTTCACCCACACACAATTGATTAAAAATTTAGGTTGGCTGGAATATATTTTCATTACTCCTTCGCTGCATGGGGTGCATCACGCATCCAATGAAAAATACATCAATAAAAATTATGGCGATCTGTTTGTGTTTTGGGATAAGCTTTTCGGCACTTTCCAAAAAGAGGAAGAAGAAATTAAGCCGGTATATGGACTCACGCACCCGCTCAAGAGCTATAGCTTTATGTGGCAACATTTTCATTATTTCTTGGAATTGAATTATGCCATACGAAGAACCGAGGGCTGGCTTAATAAAGCAAAATTGCTTTTTGGTAAACCTGAAAATCTCAACCAACAAATTCGCCCGGCTTTGGAGAGGATTTACCTTCCGCACAAGCAAGAACTGAAACCGACTGTACGCTTCAAAGCGTATCTGGTCATTCAACTAGTGGCAGCGGTTTCGTTATTGTTTTTTGTATCTGGATTCTTCTTTTCACTCAACGCAGTTGACAAAACAGTCAATAGCCTGCTCATTTTAGTGACAATTGTAAACTGCGGAGCACTTTTGGAGCAGCGCAGGTGGATTTATTACCTCGAATACATTCGGATACTATTAATAATATTCTATTTCAGCTTTTGGATTGGAAGTATTCAACTATTTTTACTATCGCTGGTGGTGTTGCTCGTAGTGAATATCACACTGCCCACAAAAAAGCTTTACCTAAAATTTGTTTACGATTCTTCCAATTGATCTGACACTGCATGGAAAATAACAAGGGGCGCCTGGGCGCTTTATTGCCGCTATTTGTTTTTTTGGTTGTCTATCTTTTTACCTCCATTGCCCTTCAAGATTTTTATAAGATGCCCGTGCTGGTGGCATTTTTGCTGGCGGCCGTGGTGGCCTTTGTACAATACCCAGCGATACCTTTTGCCAAGAAAGTAGATGAGTTTAGTCATCACATGGGCGATGCCAATATCATGCTCATGTGCTTTATTTTCCTGTTGGCGGGAGCCTTCGCGGCCATCAGCAAAAGTATGGGCGCAGTTGAGTCTACGGTCAACTTTGCGCTCACGTATTTATCGCCCAGCCTGATTATAGCAGGTTTGTTTTTGATTGCCTGCTTTATTTCTATTTCACTCGGTACATCTGTGGGCACGGTGGTTGCGCTTTCTCCCATTGCTGTGGGTTTTAATGAATCCATGCCGGGCGTTTTGGCCGTGGCCTTAGGAGCCGTGGTGGGTGGCGCCATGTTTGGCGATAATCTTTCGATGATTTCAGATACGACCATTGCGGCTACTCGTACACAAAATGTGGAGATGCGTGATAAGTTTAAAGTGAACTTTTGGATTGCCTTGCCGCCTTCTATCATCACATTTTTAATTTATTCTTTTTCCGGAGCGGTGACGGATTCGGTTGTGATACCAGGAGAGCATCCATATTCATTCATCAAGATTGTGCCTTATGTATTCGTGTTGGTGGCTGCCCTTACCGGACTAAACGTAATTTGGGTTTTGCTAAGTGGAATTGTATTGACAGCGATCATCGGTATGACGACTGGAAGTTTGGATGGTTGGCAGGCGATTAGTTCGGCCAATGCCGGAATGGCTTCCATGTTCGAGTTGAGCATTACTTGTATTTTGATTGGAGGTATTGTGGGATTGATTCGTTACCAGGGTGGCATTGATTTTATACTTTATCATGTTTCGCGGTTAATCAAAACAAAGCGTGGAGGTGAGTTGGGAATAGCCGGTCTTACGGCATTGGTGAATGCAGCCATCGCCAACAATACAATTACTATTTTGATTGTGGGTCCGCTGGCCAAAACCATAGCCGACAAAAACGAAATTGATGGAAAGCGCAGTGCGAGCATCCTTGACACGATTTCTTGTTTCGTGCAAGGCTTGTTGCCTTATGGTGCGCAGTTATTGGCCGCTGTTGCCATCGCGCAACAAAAAGTAACAGCCTTTGAAATTATTGGTTATATGTATTATCCATTCCTGTTGGGTATTGCCACACTCGTATTTATTTTTCTAAAGAGGAAGTGATATTCCGTTGTGATTAACTGATTCTAGTTGAACGTGTTTTACTTGCTTGGTTGGTACTGTCTCGAAACATCTTCGGTTGGGACTGTAAAATAAAATTTGGATGCCTCATAAACTTGAGGCATTTTTGTTTGAACCTACCTAAACCAATTATGGAAAAAATACCACTCACCGACCGAAAGTATATCCCTACCTTCATATTTGTCACCAGCTTATTTATGCTGTGGGGCATTGCCATTTCCATGGGCGATGTGCTCAATCGCCATTTTCAAAAGGTGTTGAATGTATCATTGGCGCAATCGGGCTTGGTGCAGTTTTCGATTTTTGGCGCTTATGCGGTAATGGGAATACCGGCAGGGTTGTTCATGAAAAAATATGGATATAAGAATGGAGTATTACTTGGATTATGTTTGTATGCAATCGGTGCTTTCTTATTTATACCAGCAGCGGGTGCCGAGTCATTTGGTTTTTTCCGGATAGCATTGTTTATCTTAGCGTGTGGATTGGCCACGTTAGAAGCAGTAGCACATCCGTTTGCTGCGGCATTAGGAGATGAACGAAGATCAGAGCAACGATTAAATTTCTCACAAACATTCAACGCAGTTGGAACAATCATAGGTCCGGTTTTAGGCGGGTACTTTATCTTACGTGCTGTATTAACAGGAGATACCCAAGCAGATTTATTTTCGGTAAAGATGCTTTACGCGGCCATCGGTGCAACCGTTTTTATCATTGCTGTGGCATTTTTGTTTACAAGGGTGCCGCCCCTTCAAGAAGCGCGTAATAATCCGAGCAGTCAGCGTTCCTATGGTGAGTTATTTAAATATAAACATTTTCGATGGACTGTCGTAGCTCAATTTTTCAACGTGGCTGCTCAAGGCGGTACTTGGGCGTTCTTTATTAATTACGCTGTTAAGTATATGCCGGGAATGAGCGACTCACATGCTTCCTATTATTTTGGTCTCAGCATGTTTATGATGCTCATGGGAAGAATTGTAGGAACCTATTTGATGAATTTCATAGCACCCAATAAACTGCTCGCCTTGTTTTGCTTGGGGAGCATTACCATGTGCATTATCATTTCACAGCATCTTGGCTGGCTCTCTTTTGCATGCCTGATCGGTTTGCAGTTCACCTTCAGCATCATGTTCCCCACCATTTTCGGATTGGGCTTACGAAATATCAGTGATCTTCGCGAGAAGGCATCTTCCTTTATTGTGATGGCAGTAGCAGGCGGTGCGGTGTTTCCTCCCATCATGGGATATGTCGCGGATAAGTACAGCGTGGCGACAGCATATCTGTTGCCGATCATTTGTTATTTGATGATCTTCTTGTTTGCTGTGAAATTTTATAAACCTTCGGAAGAAACTGCTACTACGCAATCATAGAATCATTTTTCTTCTTTTTTCGTTAAGGGTAGTATGCGTTTGAGAAGAAGAATACGGGAAATAGTAGGTTTGCTATTAATAGCTTTTTCTGGGGGTTATGCGCAACAGACAATTGCTTTAGTAAGCGATACGCAAAAGCCCATGTGGATTGAAAAGTTATGGTTGAAGCCAAACCATAACACGCTGGCCACACAATTGATTTTTCAGCAAATCATCAAAACCAAGCCCGCGGATTTATTCATATTGGGCGATGTCGTTTCGTTGGGTCACAAAGAAAAAAAATGGAAAGCAATTGATGGTTATCTAAAAGAAGGTCGGGACAAAGGAATTCAAGTAACTGCATTGCTGGGAAATCACGATGTGATGGGCAATGCAGCCAAAGGCGAGTCTGTATTTCAAAAACGTTTTCCGGATCACGTTCGAACGGGTTTTGTGAAGATCACAGATTCGATTGCGTTTGTTCTGTTGAATTCCAATTTTTCGAAGCTATCGCAAGCAGATCGAGACAAGCAACAAAACTGGCTTACTGCCACCATGAAGGAATTAGATGCTAATCCCGCCATCCGCATCATTGTGATGAGTTGTCATCATGCTCCTTTTTCAAACAGTAAGATCGTGGGATCGTCTACCGAAGTGCAGTCTGCCTTTGTGCCCACTTATCTCGCATCCGCGAAAGCCAAATTGTTTATTACCGGTCACTCACATGGATTTGAACACTTTCAAAAATCGGGAAAGGATTTTATGGTGATAGGAGGAGGTGGGGGGATTCATCAACCACTGAATACGAAGAACCCATCACATGAAGATCTCGATGCCAATTACAAACCGATGTTTCACTACTTGCTACTGCAGCGATTAGGTAATTCTCTGAAGTTGTCCTCTTACCCATTGCTTCCCGATTTTTCGGGATTTGGTGAGCCTCACATTATTTCGATCCGATAGTATGAAGTGGTTAGTAATTTCTATTTTATTACCGGTGGTTTGCTTCGCGCAGAAAAACTGTCAATTGAAATTGGATAAGGATAGCATTCAAGTTTACACCTGCGATCCGGAAAACTCAAAGTACAAAGTCATTCAATCCAAATTTTATTTGAAAGCCAATCAGCGCCAGCTCAGAGCGATGTTGCTCGATGTTGATCATTTGGGTGAATGGCAAGATCAAACGGTGAGTGCTAAGTTGTTGAAAAAGATGAATGAAAATGAAATCATCTATCATACCGAAGTAAAAGCTCCGGTTGTTGATAATCGTGATTTTGTGATTCGGTTAACGATTCAGCAAATCAGTGCCAATGAAATGAAAGTTACATTGGTCAGCATACCTGATTATATTCCCAAAGTAAAAAATGTAGTACGCGTGCCAATGTCTAAAGCAGTGTGGGTGGTGAAAGAGGTAAAGCCCGGACGACTTTTTATTCATTATACATTGGAGATTGATTTGGGAGGAACACTTCCTGCCTGGGTCATCAATTCGCTTTCGCACAAAGCACCCTACCAAACTTTCATGAGCATGAAGGCAAAGATTGGGAAGTACAAGTAGTTTACTTTTTTAAAATCAATTTACGAACTTCGGGATCAACAGCTGCTGGATCGATTTGGTCAGTAAGCTTCATGTATTTGACAGCACTATCTTTTTGTACGAAATAACTATAGGCTGTTGTCAACTGCACAAGGGCTCGCACATTTTTCGGGTTGATGGAAAGGGATTTTTTTAATGCGCTTGTCATCTTGTTCAGATATTCTATGTTTTTGGTTTTATTGAACAATTGGCCAAGACTTATGGCTAGTGATTCATATGCGCTTGAATTATTCGGATCCAGTGCGATAGAATGTTCCAACAACTTGATGGATTCTTCAAAACTTGATTTCATGCCCAGTAAATTTCCAAAGCCCCAAAATGCTTCTGCATTCAAGCTGTCCAATAACCATGCTTGATTGAATCGTTTCATGGCTTTCTCTGAATCATTCTTATAGAAGTATTCCCAACCCTTTTTTACGAAATAATGAGCGGCTGTCTTTCGGTCTTTAAATTGTTTTAGACAATCCGTGATAAAATCGGAATCACTTTGTATTTGTTCTGCACATTTTTTCTTGCTCCCATACATCGGAATCAAATTGATACCTTCAGGGCAATTATGCTGAGCTGTGGAAGGAATCACCACAATTAGCGAAAGAAGTGTTATGGCTAGAATTGATTTCATATACCTGTAAATCTAATTCAAATTAGTAAATCCTTTGTAACAGAATCTACTCCACTAATTCAATATGATTGTTTCCAATTAAGATAGGCTTGCCAAATCTTCCATCTTCTTCCTTCACTTCGAGATTGAGTACGCCCCGAGGGCAAACAGATGAACAAACGCCACAACCCACACACGAGCTGCGCACAATGTTTTGTCCGCGCTGTGCATACCAGCGCACATCAATTCCCATCTCACAATACGTTGAACAATTACCACACGAAATACACTGACCTCCGTTGGTGGTAATTCGAAAGCGTGACTTGAATCGCTGAATGATTCCTAAGTATGCTGCCAACGGACAACCAAAGCGACACCAGGTACGATTGCCCATCAACGGATAAAAGCCCGTGCCTACCACTCCAGCAAATCCGGCTCCGATAAAGGCACCATAGATTTCGCGCAGCTTGTAACTATCAAAAAACAAAACCCATGAGTTGTTGGTAAAATACGTGTACAAAACTCCGACCGTCATTACTACGGCAAATACCAACACGCTGTGAATGATCCATCGCTCCGCTTTCCAAGCCTTCACCGATTTATCGGAAAGCTGCCGATAAGGATCTCCCAATGTTTCTGCTAAACCACCACAACCACATACCCACGAGCAATACCAACGCTTGCCAAAAAAATAAACGAATATGGGAACGCCTAGTATAATCATCGCAATTCCCCACACTAACATAAAAATGCCGAGGCCGCCATTCGCTAACAAAGTATCTAACCGACTATTGAAGAAAAATGAATAATCGAGTGGCCAGATATTTTTAAAATCAAAATACGGTTGATTTAAGCGAATCATGATTTCTGGAATAAGAAACGCGAAAGCAGTTTGAAAAAACATAACCGAGCATGTACGAAAAATCTGATACTTGCTGTGCCGATGGTTTATTATCATCCTCATACCCATCACCAAAATGCACAACGTGTAGATGAATCCGTAAAGAAAAAACCGACCCGCTTCATTGCCGCTGAGTAATTCGCTTACTGGATCGACTAGCAGCACCCAGTTTGTCATGTACTCCGGATAAAAATACAGCACCACATAAAATGCAATCAACCAGCTTCCCGTAAGGATGCCCAACCATTGCACATTTTTCATCGCATTAAAGAAGATGCCATTGTTTTTAATGCCTGGTGCGAGTTGCAGCTTGGGTAAAATGTACAGCAGCGCACCTACTACACACAAACCGATGGTGAGCAACAAATAAAGCAACGGATTATTTTTTACCGGACTAATTGCCGAAGCTTTGGTAATTGAGTACGTGAGATCTTTGATAGCATAGCGATCGAATCCAAATTGCGATACAATGCCGAATTGGCGAATGTTGTCCGCCACCTGTTGAAGTTGTTCGCGTTTCGTTGGTTGCCCATCCAACCAGCTTCCATAATCTTTGAACGCCTTTCGTTTGAAGGCTGCGGCTTCATCACTGCCTGCAAAAACGGAATCTACCGATGCAATTGAAAACTTTTCAGGATTGTGTGATACTAGCTGATCTATCTCATGGTTTGAAATGCCAAATAAATCTAATTGACTTTGGTTGACACGATCCAATGCCGCATGCAATTCATCAACAAATTTGAAATTGGAAGTGAACTCCTGATTCAACATGGGAGTTGATGCCTCAATAAAGAGTTCTGACTTTTTTGTATCGGTCAATTGTGTGCGAATGGCCTCAGGTGAGAGTTGATAATGCGCCCAGAAGAACGAGAAATTAAACAGGCCAAACCCAATGATGAAAAGTGCAAGGCCAAACGATTTTAGTAACTTCATAAATTTCAATGTGCTAAGACCGCTTTTTCGTTGAACTGAAGTTTGATTTCTTTTTCGTAGCGAGCAAAAAATTCAGGATCAAAATTCGCCTCTGCTAAATGTTCCATTACAAAATCTACAGATTTCTTAGCGCGGAGCCAAGTGTCAAATTTTTCATGACGCATACGAATTCCAAAGGTATTAATCCCAATAAACTCGCGGGTCATGGTATTCCAAATCAGATGCACACATTTGGTGCCGCTACTGTGTTCCCAACAAAATTTTGACTCGTGGGCTTTCAACTCATTTCCAACCTGACCATAGGTTTGATATTCGATGTCGAAAAATTTAGCGGAATTAAACCACGGGCCTGGTTCATATTTTGTTTTTGTTCCACAGATCGTTTGCGCCACTACTTCGCCCATCATGCGTCCGGTATACCACACTTGCTCAATGCTTCTCCGACCCGGCAACTCATAGGTTCGTTCGGCACAATCGCCCAAGGCATACACATCGGGCACATTGGTTTCCAAAAATTCATTTACTAAAACACCTCGTGCGGTAGCAATGCCTGAATCTTTCAAAAAAGAAATATTAGGCGAAACGCCAACGGTGAGCCCCACAAATTGACAAGCAATTTCTTCTCCGGACTTAGTGACAATGGACTGCACACGTCCATTCGAATTGCCTTTGATTTCTTTTAGTTCATTTTCAAATCGAAGATCGACATGATGCGAGCGAATGTGTCGGCTGATAAGGTTAGCTTCTGGCAACGGCAACACATTACTCCAAAAAGCATTCTCGCGCACGAGAAATGTGACGGAAATATTTCTTGATAAAAGCATCTCAGCCATTTCCACACCAATCAATCCGCCACCTACCAACACTGCATGTTGAGCGCCTTTCGTATTTTGCTCCATCAACTCGAGATCTTGTTTGTGATAGAGCCCCTGCACGCCTTTCAAATCCTGACCGGGCCATCCAAATTTATTTGGCTTTGCACCCGACGCGATGATGAGTGTGTCGTATGAGATTGAGCCCTTCGTTCGAAGCGTGAGTGATTTCGTTTCAATGTTTACGTGATCCACCCAATCGAATACTAAGTCAATTTTATTTTTTTTCCAGAAGCCGTCTTCATAAGGTTTGGTGTGCTCGAATTTTAGATGGCCCATGTACACATACATGAGTGCGGTGCGCGAAAAGAAATATTCCGATTCACCGGAAATGATGGTGATTTTGTGATTACTCTTTTTGCGAATGTGACGTGCAGCGGTAATTCCACTGATGCCGTTTCCAATGATGACGATGTGCTTCATGCCGTTTTCAAAGCTCTGCTATTTTTATTGCATGTGATGTCGTTCAGTTGACATTACCGAGCCTCTCTTAAAGGTAGTTTTAATTCGTCTTTTTAACTAGTCTTCCAATCCATCCGATTTTAAATCAAAAACTATGAATCGTTTTGTCATCTTCCTGCTGATGCTGATCGCATCCCCTTCGTTCGCTCAAAATTTTACGACTGCTGCCGATGCGTTCTTGAAAAAACATGTTACCAACGGATCAGTAGCTTATAGCAAGATCAAACAAAACATGGCCGGGATTGAAAGTCTCTATACGCAAATTGGTGAACAAAAATTGGATGGTATGGATGATGCCAATAAAAAAGCATTTTATATCAATGCCTACAATCTGGTAGTGATTTATTGGGTAGCGAAACATTATCCGCTCAAGTCTCCACTGGACGATAGTGGTTTCTTTGATCGCGTGAAGCACAAGGTTGCGGGCGAGGAAATGACTTTAAATTCTTTAGAGATTAAAAAGTTGTTAGCGGTTTATAAGGATCCGCGCATTCATTTTGCATTAGCATGCGCTGCTAAAAGCTGCCCTCCGCTCGCCAGCTTTGCTTACACATCTGCCAATCTCGAAAAGCAACTCAACGAGCGTACCACATTGGCAATCAACAATCCGAATTGGCTGAAAGTAAATGCAGCACAAAAGAAAGTAGAGCTATCCAAAATTTTTGAATGGTACAAAAAAGATTTTCTGGCTGCAGCCAAAACTGAACTCGATTGGATAAATCTTTTTCGCAAAGAAAAAATCCCAGCCGACTATGCGGTGGGATTTTATGAATACAATTGGGCGCTGAATGAAAAATAGTTGACCTCAGTCTTTAGTCAAGATTACTTTGAGTTATACATTTTGTCGTAATACTCTTGCGCCATGCGGCCTGATTCGAAGAAGGGCGATACATCTTTCATCGCCTTCTTTACTATTTTGTTCCACTTTTCAGGTGAATCATAATACGTAGGAATCACTTCCTTCTCCAGCAAGGTCAGCAAGTTTTCAGCTTCAATGCGATCGCGCTCTTCAACCGATAATGTCTCATCTGCTGTGTCGATGATGAAAGAGTTTTTTCCGTGGTCGGCAAATTCAGGAACCCATCCATCCGGAATGGAAACATTTACCGAACCATTCATTGCGGCTGTCATTCCCGAAGTGCCTGATGCTTCGTGATACAAACGCGGGTTGTTCAACCACACATCCGATCCTTTTTTCAAATGACCTGACAACCACAACTCATAGCCCGTCAACACGGTGCAATTGGGAAGTGATTTAGTCTTCCAATAAATATCGTTGAAGATGTTAATGGCATTGTAGTCTTCCGGATACGGCTTACCCGCCCAAATAATTTGGATTGGATATTTAGTATTGGTAGCCAATTTTTTGAATCGCTCAAAATCAGCCAATAATAAATTAGCACGCTTGTAAGCAGCAAATCGTCTGGCCCACACAATGGTAAATACATTCGGGTCAAACAGCTTGCCTGTTTGGTTGGCTACAATGCGGAAGAGTTTCGTTTTCAATTCCTTCTTGCGGCTCACTAAAGCTTTGTCGTTGTCATTTTCTAAAGCAGCCTCCAACGCATCATCGCGCCAGTAGCGTTTGTTTTGCGCGTTGGTGATGGCACCTATCTCGCAAATGCCTTCAAAGCCTTTCCACATTTTGCGCGACACCTCGCCATGCAATTGCGAAACACCATTGGCACGTTTGGCCATGCGTAAAGCGGCCAGTGTGTAGTTTAGTGTGTTCTCATCCGGTGCCGCCATTTCCAAAATGGTTTTGCGATCGGCTCCCTGAAAGAAACCAAGTACTTCCAATGTTTTGATGGCATGTTCTTCGTTGCCGGCTTTTTCGGGAGTGTGGGTTGTGAATACAACACGCTTCTTTACCTCCTCCAATTTTTTGTATTTGTCGAGCAGATAAAAGCAAAGCGGTAGCGCATGCCCTTCGTTCATGTGGTAGATGTCTGTTTCGCGACTTAACACATCCAATAACTTTGCTCCACCCACACCTAACAGAATCGACTGAGCAATGCGAGCTGATTCGTGTGAATCATACAAGCGATGGCAAATGGTTTGGGCTAAGTAGTCGTTCTCGGCAATATCAGTGCTTAATAAAAATATCGGCACCGTGTTGAATACTTCAGGCTTGAGCAAATACACTTTCACCTGCACCGTATGGTTGTGAATGGTGATAGGAAAAGTAATGCCGATGTCGGTTAGAAAAGAATAGTCTTTTTGAATATAGCTCGATTGCAGCGTGCCATCTTTGTTGCGCTCCTGATCGTAGTAGCCATATTTCCACAAGATGCCAATGCCTACCAGATTTTGCTTCAGCTCAAATGCACTGCGCATGTGCGAACCGGCCAGAAAGCCCAAACCTCCGCTGTAAATTTTTAACGGCTGATCAATGGCGAACTCCATTGAAAAATAAGCAGCCGGCTTGCTGTACTTTTTATCAAAAGAGTAAGGAAAGAGCTGATCTAATGAAAACATGCGCCTGAGATTTAGTTAAGGTTAATTTTTTGGTGTGCGAACTTAACACATCCCAATCAATTTGCTTAAACAAATTGTCTCAGCCGCATGCTTTAACTTATTGCAAACGATTGTTATGAAGGCTTAGAGGTATGTCAGTGCGATTGAAATCTCCTTGGAAGTGTTGAAATCCATTTTCGTTTTCTCGAAGCCGGGAGGGCCAAATGAGCCCTTCGCATTATTCGAGAAGCCAAAGCCCTCTTTGGGCATACCGATCAAGTTTGAATCCATCTTTTCGTTGCTGTTGGCATCGTGCATCACACTAATTCCATAAATCCCAGCAGGTAAGTTCTCAACCACCACCTCTACGGTGCCTTTGGCCGCTTTTGCAGACTTCACCATGAAGGATTTTTTCATGTAATCTTTTTCGGAGTTGTAGATGGCGATGCGCACGTGCCCTTCAGCATCTTTTACATTCGTTATCTGAATGGTTAAAGTTTGTGTTTGGGCATTCCCCGTAAGGGAAATAACCATTGCAATCAAAAAAGGAATAATAATCTTTGTCATGACTTTTTTTCTTCAAAATTCTTTAGGTGTGAGTGTTTTCTCAAATCAAAACGACCGAACCGTAGGTTTGGTATTCTCAATTGTTGAGGTAAAAGATGAGTTGTTCATACCGCTTTAACCGATCGAAATAATTCGCAAGATAATACCATCTTATTTCGTATTTTTATTTTCTATCAATCCCAAAATGTATGGCATCTATTACCCTGAAGCTAAACAATAAGAATTACACCATCGAGGCCGACCCCAAAATGCCACTGCTGTGGGCGATCCGCGATTTGGCTGGCCTCACCGGAACCAAGTATGGCTGCGGCATTGCGCAATGTGGTGCCTGTACCGTTCATTTGGAAGGCGTACCCGTGCGATCGTGTTCGGTTCCTGTTTCTTCGGCTGCTAATAAAAACATAACTACCATCGAAGGTCTCTCGACTGATAACTCCACGGCCGTGCAGCGCGCCTGGATTTTAGAACAAGTACCGCAGTGTGGGTATTGCCAGAGCGGCCAGATCATGGCGGCATCCGCATTGTTAAAGCGCAACCCAAATCCAACCGACAAAGACATCGATGCGGCTATGCAAGGGCACATTTGCCGATGTGGCACCTATCCGCGCATTCGCAAAGCTATCAAAACAGCGGCTCAATTAATGACTCAAAAATAATTTGATATGGAAACGACTTCTAAAAATATATCACGCAGAAACTTCATTAAGCTTTCGGGCTTAACCGGCACTGCTCTTACGTTGGGGTTCAGTTTTTCCGCTTCCGCGAATGAATTGGACATTTGGAATGCGGCTGCTGCCGAAAGCAGTGGTGTAGAATTAAACGCGTGGATTTCCATTGATACCAATGGCAAGGTAACGCTCTTAAACCATCGCTCGGAAATGGGGCAAGGTTCGTTTCAATCCGTACCTCAGATGATAGCTGAAGAATTGGAAGTAGCGCTCGATCAGGTGAATATCATTTTTGCTCCCGGCAACGGAAGAAAATATGGTAGTCAGGTGACGGGTGGAAGTTCCACCATCCGTGGTTCGTACAAAAAACTTTTGCGTCTCGGTGCTTCGGCACGGGAGATGCTGATTGAAACCGCAGCTAAAAAATGGGGCGTGAATAAATCAGACTGCTATGCAGAAAATGGTTCTGTCATTCATCGCGCCAGCGGAAAAAAATTCCACTATGGCGAATTGGTGACCGAAGCAGCTAAACTGGAACCACCGAAAGATGTAGTACTCAAGAATCCGAAAGATTACAAACTGATTCGCAAGCCATTGCCACGACAAGACACACCGATGAAGGTAAATGGCAAAGCCGTGTTTGGTTTGGATTTTAAATTGCCGGGTATGTTGTATGCTGTGGTTGAACGCAGTCCACGCTTTCAAGGTAAGGTGATCAAGTGGGACGATACCGAAACGAAAAAAGTGCCGGGCGTAAAACACGTGTTGAAAGTAACACGCGATGAGTTTGGCAATATGCGCGAAGGCGTGGCCGTAGTGGCCGACAATACTTGGGCGGCCATGCAAGGAAGAAAAGCATTGAAGATCGAATGGGATGACACGGCATTTCCGCATCATAGCACGGAAGAGCTGTACACCAAAATGCGTGACCAGGTTAAAGGCGAAATGATTTCTTTCCGCACAATGGGCAACACTACTTCTGCTTTCGCGAAAGCGGAAAAGAAAGTGGAAGCCACGTACGAAACTCCTTACGAATCGCACAGCTGTATGGAGCCGTTGAATTGTGTGGCCAATGTGACAGACGATAAAATTGAAATCTGGGGACCGATACAAGGCCCGGATTGGATTCAACAAAATATTTGTTCGCATTTCAAACTGCCTCCTGAAAAAGTAATTGTAAACATGACTTTTCTGGGAGGAGGTTTTGGCCGCAAGGCTTTTACTGATTATCCCTACGAAGCTGTGATGATTTCGAAGGAGATCAAAGCCCCCGTTCAGGTCATTTGGACACGCGAAGATGACATGACCATTGGCCCTTTCCGCCCGGGCATGGTGTACCAATGCAAAGGAGCGGTGACAGGCAATGGACGTATCGGTTCGTTTGAAACGAAAATCTCCGGTCAGAACATGGACATGCAAAATCCGGGTGCCGATAAAACAAGCTACAACGGCAGTGATACTGAAGGATTTTTGGAAGGATATTTTGAGTCAATACCACACTATAGTTTTGGTGACTCTCCTTTGGATTCGCCTGTGCCGGTGATGTGGTGGCGCTCGGTGTATTCATCGACCAATGCATTTGCTTTTGAAAGTTTTATTGATGAGTTGGCAGCGCAAGCATCAAAAGATCCGATCGATTTTCGCAGACAACATTTGGGTGAGCGCTATCAGTTGCTCATGAATAAATTAGAGCAAGTAACTGGCTGGAAAGAGCGCGGAAAAAATACGGGCTATGGAGTGGCCATTACCGAGTGTTTCTCGAGTATTGTAGGCGAAGTAGTGAAAGTTTCAAAAACTGCTGATGGCAAAATTAAAATTGACAAAGTGTGGGCGGTGATGGACTGCGGTTGGTATGTCAATCCGGATATTATCAAAGCACAAGTGGAAGGAAGTATTGTGATGGCGTTGGGTGCTGCTACGAAGCATGAAACAACTTTTAAAGATGGCAAAGCAGTAGAGCGAAATTTTGATGCGTACAAAATGCCACGCATTCAAGAAATTCCGGAGATTGAAGTGCACATTATGGACAACGAAGAAAAAGCAGGAGGGGTAGGTGAGCCGGGTTTGCCGCCATTTACACCTGCGCTGACCAATGCCATCTTCGACTTGACGGGCACGCGCATTCGCAGACTGCCTTTCAGTTTGGATAAGACTGCGTAATTAAAATAAAAATGTATTTGCTTGTGGACTTGGTGTCTTCGTGGCATAGAAAATAACTAAGCAATTATATAGGTATAATCATCAACTGTTAGATTTTTAAATGAAAACTCTCTTTTTATTAATAGCACTTACCATCACACTTGTTTCCTTTCAAAAAAAACCTGCCTTTGATTTGAAGGCAAGTATGACCCGCGGACAAGAAGTGTACACCACCAATTGCGTTAGCTGCCATATGGAAAAAGGCGAAGGCATGGAAGGCGTTTTTCCGCCATTGGCAAAATCCAATTACCTGATGGCCGATAAAAAAAGATCCATCGTGCAAATTATAAAAGGCGTGAGCGGCCCCATTAAAGTAAATGGTATAGAATACAATGGAGAAATGGCTGCTATCGATTTGAGCGATCAGGAAATTAGCGATGTGTTGAATTATGTCCGCAATTCTTTTGGCAACAAAGGAGCGGCTGTAACACCGGAAGAAGTAAAAGCAGCGAGAAAGTAAACTCGCTGCCGAGAAAATTATTAGAAATCAAAATTTCATTGCAACACCTACCTGATTCATCGATAAATTCAATTTGAATTCTGGTTTCCAATTCGCTGAACTCGTTTTATTCCCTAGATTATAAATAGAAACAGCTTCTTTCGTTTTTTTGTTGAAGGCAGAACTGAACGGAATAGAGACCACGATCAGACCTGCTCCGATTCCCGCCAATTCCCAACTGGGTTTACCACCTGCAATTGCCGTACCGATAGGCCATCCTACTAAAAAGCCACCGGCTACGCCAAAAATCGTAGCAGCTGTTCCGTTGGGTTTGGCTTGTTGAAATAGTTTAGAAGCTTCGGGATTGATTTCTAATGCCGCGCCCAATTGTTTGACTGTGAGTGGCTGATTGTTTTGAGAATACTTGTAGCCGCCAAATACTTTAGTTGTGCGAATGGAATCGGACTGAGCAACGGTGCCAGCAACAAAAAGGAAGACGAACGAGGAGGTAAAGATGAACTTCATGTGATTGGTCGGTTTAAAATTGGTTTTTAAATGGTTGCTCTTACGAGTACGTTTAAGTTTGTTTTCTCCGTGCAAATTTATCAGTTTCACGCATGCTACGAAATAGCTGCCGTGCATTGTAACAGCTCCCAATTGTGGCATTTCCAATCGGCTCAACTTTTTCGCGAAATCTATCTTCCCAGTTTTTCTCGCTCATAAATCGAGACTACCTTTGTGCTTTTATTACCGATATGGCAGACGAGAAAAGCTTAAATTTTTTAGAAGAGATAGTGGAGACCGACCTGAGGGAAGGTAAGTACACCAGCATTGCAACGCGCTTCCCTCCGGAGCCGAATGGATACCTTCACTTAGGGCATGCCAAAAGCATTTGCCTCAACTTTGGGCTGGCAAACAAATATGGAGGCTACACCAACTTGCGTTTCGATGACACCAACCCGGTGACAGAAGAAACAGAATATGTTGAAAGCATAAAAGACGATGTGCGTTGGTTAGGCTTTCAATGGGCCAACGAATTATATGCTTCTGATTATTTTCAAAACTTGTATGACTTTGCCGTAGTGCTGATCAAAAAAGGATTGGCTTATGTAGACGATAGCACCAGTGAAGAGATTGCCGCGCAAAAAGGAACCCCTACCAAGCCTGGCACCAACAACAGCTACCGCGATCGCTCTATCGAAGAAAACCTGACGATCTTCACCGACATGAAGGCAGGTAAATACAAGGATGGCGAAAAAGTGCTTCGTGCCAAAATTGATATGGCACACACCAACATGCTCATGCGCGATCCGGTAATTTATCGCATTAAACATGCACATCACCATCGCACAGGTGATGCATGGTGCATTTATCCGATGTATGACTTTGCCCACGGCCAAAGCGACTCCATCGAAAAAATAACACACAGCATTTGCACACTTGAATTCGTGCCTCACCGTGAGTTGTACGACTGGTGTATAGCCAATTTGGAAATTTATCCATCACATCAATACGAATTTGCCCGCCTCAACATGACGTATACCATGATGAGCAAGCGCAAGCTTTTGCAATTGGTAAACGAGAAACATGTGAGCGGCTGGGACGACCCAAGGATGCCTACACTCAGTGGTGTGCGCAGACGCGGCTATACACCCGAAAGTATTCGTGAGTTTTGCGATAAGATTGGTGTGGCCAAGCGCGAAAACCTGATTGACATTGGGCTGCTTGAATTTTGCGTGCGTGAACATCTCAATAAAATTTCGCTTCGCAGAATGGTAGTGCTCGATCCTATTAAAGTAGTGATCACCAATTATCCGGAAGGAAAAGAAGAAATTTTAACCAGCGAAAATAATCCGGAAGACGAAACAGCCGGATCGCGCCCAATTCCATTTAGCCGCGAACTCTATATTGAGGCAGATGACTTTATGGAAGTGCTACCCAAGAAATATTTCCGGTTGGCTCCCAGCCAGATGGTGCGCTTGAAGAGTGCATACATTATTAAGTGCGAGGAGGTGATCAAAAATGCGGAAGGCAAAGTAACCGAGTTGCGATGCACGTATGTGCCCGAGAGCAAGAGCGGATCGGATACATCAGGCATTCATGTAAAGGGCGTTATTCATTGGGTAAGTGTGGCACATTCGTTGCCGATCGAAGTGCGGATGTACGACCGACTTTTTGTGACGGAAGATATGAATCGTATTGAAGATGATTTCAAAAATCACTTAAATCCTGATTCGTTGAAAGTGTTGACGAATGTTTATGCAGAGCCATCTTTGAAAGAAGCAAAAGAAGGAGAGCGCTTTCAGTTTATGCGCACCGGCTATTTTTATAAAGATAAAGATTCTACGTCTAGCCAATTGGTGTTTAACCGCACCGTTACGCTAAAAGATATGTGGGCGAAAGAAGCGAAGAAGGGGTAGGGGTAAGTGTTAATGGAGCGGGAAACGGGGTTCGAACCCGCGGCCTGCAGCTTGGGAAGCTGCCGCTCTACCAACTGAGCTACTCCCGCTTATTTGACGTCAATCAAAGTTAACTAAAAATTTATTCTTTAGTTCGGGAATAAATGAAGGAGTGCTTCTGTCTAATAGCAAAAAGCAAATCTTATGAAACTTTCCTTCATCACGTTGCTGCTTTCGCTGATCATGGTTAGCGGAAACGCACAAAACAGCGATACCTCTCGCAAAGAAAACCGTCAACTCCAATCAGCTACCCATCGCAAAGGCGATAAAGATCATCAACATCGAGTTCGAGGTGGCAAAAAGAAACGAGACCACCATAGCCACGCAGGGCATCGTCACCACAAAAACGGTCACCGTCATCACCACTCACACTAATTTGCATCCTGAAAAAATCTTGTTCAATTTTGAACTTACAAATTGTTTAAAATAACCTAATCTCTATTTATGAATTTGAATAATAGCATGCGCGTCTACCACCGCTACCTTGGTTTCTTTCTGGCCGGCATCATGGCCGTTTATGCAATCAGCGGAATCATCCTAATTTTTCGTGATACTGATTTTCTAAAAGTAGAGAAGAAGGTGGAGAAAGAATTAAAGCCAAATTTGGAAGCAGAGGAACTTGGAAAGGCACTACGAATCCGCGAATTGAAGGTAACAGGAACCGAAGGGGCTATTGTTTCCTTTGAACAAGGAACATATAATAAAGAAACAGGTATCGCTGTTTATTCCACCAAAGAATTACCCTTGGTTCTTAACAAGATGACCCAGCTGCACAAAGCCAACACAAAGCAGCCACTCTTTTTTCTCAACATACTTTTTGGTCTATCTCTTTTCTTTTTTGTTGTGTCCTCATTTTGGATGTTTTTACCCGGAACAGATGTTTTCAAAAAGGGACTTTACTTTGCGGCAGCAGGATTGGTCATTGCCCTCGTCCTGATTTTTATTAAATAATTACAGCCAGTGATTAACTAAACGGGAGACGTGAGAACACGGAAGCTTAAGATTTTGAATGGACTGCTAATTCTTACGTCACTGGTAGGTTACTTGGAGTGGGGTAAGGGCAATCACCAATTTTTAGCCGAGGCAGAATTTGAAGTAGTATCCAAACTGATTGCTGATCCTTTATCTGTTTGGCATCCGTTTACCTTGCTTCCGATGGTTGGTCAAATCCTTTTACTGTTGACCCTTTTCCAATCTACGCCTAGTAGAATGATATCCACTGTAGGCATTGCATGCTTGGGTGTCTTGCTGGTTTTCATGTTCGCAATTGGACTGCTGGGTTTGCATTTTAAAATAGTCGCTTCAACATTGCCTTTTCTCACGCTAGCTGCGCTGGCGATTCGAGGGCATTGGAAGTCATTCTAAATAGATGCTCTTCTGAGAATAGTCCCGATTATTTGACTAAACATGAACTGCAAGTGGAATCTCCATTTGTTCATTGACTCCACTAATCATATTAGGAAGTTGAATAAAAAATTTGGTGCCTACGCCCAATGTGGACTCCACCGAAACATGCCCTCGCAATTTCATGATGGTCTCTTTAAAGATAAAAAGACCTAAGCCCGAACCTTTTGAAGATGCGTTCGCACGATAAAACATATTGAAGATTTTATCTACATGTTCCGGACCGATTCCAATCCCATTATCAATAAACGAAATTGTTACTTCGGAAGTATCGACCACTAAGTGTACACGGACAAAGGGTTCGGCTTTTGAAAAATCGGCATAGCGAATGGCATTCGAAATTAAATTGTTGAAGACAATCAGTAGCCGCCCTCGATCCGAGTAGTAAGGAGATTTTTCTCTTACTTCGACCAGGTGCTTAATTTTCGAAGCGCCAGGCACAAATTGATGGTTATCAAAAACTTCGGAAAGTAAAATTTGAAAATCAATTTTGGTTGGCTGAATGGATAAACGTTTATTTTTTGAATAGCCCACAATTTGTTCGATGAAATCCTCCATTCGATAAATTGAATTTTCCATCATTTGAATGTGTGGCTTGATACTATCCTGTTGATTTTCATATTTCATGATGTTCAACAATCCAAGAAGTGAAGTGAGCGGTGAGCGCAGATCATGTGCTGTACTATAAATAAAACTATCCAATTCTCGATTAAGTTTTTTTAGCTCAAGGTTTCGCCCTTTCAACTGCCGGGATTTTGATTTGATCTCTGTCATCTGCGCTTCCGTTTCCCGAATCAGATGGGCAAATGATTTTGTTAAAGTTGTGATCTCTTCTGCCGCACCTTCGGTGGTAAAAAAAGAACGAGTATATTTCTTGCTACCCACTACATTGTTCATTAGGCTGGAAAGCTTCGCAATCGGGTAAGAAAGTTTCTTTGAAATCCAGTAGCCGGATATAAGCGAGAAAATAACCGCACCCGCTACGATGGCAAGGAAAAAGACACGCACACGCATTTGTGCCGCACTGGATACTTCATCGCTATACTTTGATAGCGAAAAATAGCTTTGTGCCAGGTGATCACTCAATCTGTTTAAATCCGATCGAAGGCCTTCTTTACTACTTAACCCTATTTGAATTTGTATCACCGCCAGTTCATTAAATAGCTTTGTGTATTGCTGTAAGTGGTACAGAGCTGCCTGATTGGTGGATTTGTTTTTACTTAGCTCTTCTAAAAAACTATTAGCAATTTGGTTTACATTTTGGATGTAAACAACCTCATGGCGAAGAAAAAAATCCTTCTCATTTCTGCGCAAAGAAAGCACTTTGTACAAGTCCAGATTGAATTGAGACTCTTCCAATTTATGCGCATGAAATCTCATCTGACCTTCTAATCCATAATCCTTAAATCCTTTTTTAAATAGAAGTGATTCCAAAAGCAAAAATTTCTGATCGTACGACATCAATGCGCTATCAATCTTTTGCAAACTGCTGGCAACTCCATTCTTATTTTGTTGAATAATTTCCTCGGAACTTAACGCAATCAATTTCTTTAAACTATCCCTTCTCGACAAATACGTGCTCTCGTGTGTTTCGAAGTAATTGGGATTAATCGTTTCTAAATCGAAAAAATCATTGTCTGTTTTTAAAAGACTAAGAGTGGTAATTTCAAGTTGGCTGATACGCGTATGAATCGCGATGATATGATTCGTACGATCTAATATATAAATAGATACAGCGGCAACGCAGATGATCAAAAGCGTAAGAAACAAAAAGCCGGATAGCATACGGCTTCGAATGGAGTTAAGCTTTAGCAAATGAATCATCTTTTCAAAGGTACGCACCTCACCATAATTTGTTTGTTAACAAATTATTATGCCATCTATTAAACAGTCATATTTGTGATGTATGGAGTTGACAAGTAAGATTTGTGTAATTATACCTGCATTCAATGAGGAAAATGGAGTGGGCCAGGTGATCCAAGAGATACCTAAGGAGGTAGTGAGCGAGATAATTGTCGTCAATAATGCCTCCACGGACAATACGGAGATGGTGGCCCAGCGACATGGAGCCACAGTGCTGCGCGAACCGATAGCCGGGTATGGAAGGGCATGCCTGAGAGGAATTGATTATTTAAAGAAAAGTAAAACGCAACCGGACATTGTTGTTTTTTTGGATGCCGATCATTCAGACTATCCACATGAATTGATTAAGTTAATCGAACCTATTCAACATGATGGTGTTGACCTAGTGATTGGTTCACGCGCATTGGGTACAAAGGAGAAAGGCTCCATGACCCCGCAACAGATTTTTGGCAATTGGTTGGCTACCCG
>JACPVX010000013.1 GCA_016191555.1 Bacteroidota bacterium | reverse complement strand
TTGGACTATTTATGCCAAAAAGTTCCGAATCGGATTAGGCGGATTCTTAATTGTCGGCGACGCCTACTATCCGATCGCCGCCAAACCCGATTTAAGTTTGGACACCAAATCTCGCCCGATCACCCGATGCACCGCCGACCTTACGCCATCATCTTTGGCGAGTAGTTCGCCGAGTTTCTGTTGGCTAATCGCAAATACCAAGCAATCGGCGACGGTTGTTGCCCATCAACTCATTCAAACCAGATACCTCCAGTGTTTTATTTCTTGACAATAAATACTCATTATACATCTTATGCCAGAATGGACCGAACTCTGGGTCATTGCCCAGGTAGGTGGTGGCTTCGTAGTAGGTTTTGGTCAACGACATCATGCTGTTGCCTAAGAGTGTTCGGAAGAATAACGAGTTTTGGTATAATTGTTTCAGCAACGGAAGCTTCCCTTTGTTCTCCAATGCTTCAATGGCACTTCCCACTCCGTAAAACCCTGGAATGTTTTGTTTCATCATCGCCCAAGATCCTACGAAAGGAATGGCACGGAGGTCTTCAAATTTAAGTCCTTCGCTTGCGCTACGCTTCACCGGTCTAGAGCCAATGTTGGTATCGCCAAAAAAAGATAGTGGCGTAACTTTTTCCAGATAAGGAACAAACTTCTCGTGGTGCTTCAAATCCAAATAGGCGCCATAGCCTTCGTTGGCTAACTCATCCAGCAGTAACTTATCCTCTTCCGTAAACTGTGTTTCGTTACGTTTGAAGATAGAGCCTTCCAAACCGGCAGAGACCAATTGCTCTAAGTTAAATCGGCTGGAAGCTACCTTTCCAAAGTTAGAACTGATGGTTTGACCTTGAATGGTTACCTGCACTTGTTCATGTTCGATGGTATCGCCCAACGATGCGTAGAAGTCGTGGGTATTACCTCCTCCACGTGCTGGTGGGCCTCCCCTGCCATCGAAGAACAATGCCTTCAATCCAAACTTACGAGATACCGCACTCAAACTTTCTTTGGCTCGGAAGATCGACCAGTTGGCACGTAGGTAGCCTCCATCTTTGGTTCCGTCCGAAAATCCCAACATGATTGTTTGATGATTTTTTCTGCGCTCTAGATGTGCGCGGTAGGCTGGTATGGAATACAGCGCTTCCATAATGGCCGGAGCATGAGCTAGGTCATCAATGGTTTCGAAAAGAGGCACGATATCCAAATCCAATTCTTCTCCATTTCCGATGAGCAATCGGGCTAAGACAAATACTTCAATAACATGCAACGCCTGTTGGCAATTACTGATCACGTAGCGATGACTTCCGGCTGCGCCATTTTCTTTTTGAATCTTAGCGATGGCCAAAATGCTTTGAATGGTTTCGTTCACCAAAGCATCTTCAAAATCAACAAAAATCAAATTTGACTTGATGGAGAGCAGGTAGTTGATTTGTTCGGAAGCCGAAAGTGCATCAAACTCTTGCGAAGAAATGCTGCTTCGTTTGGTCGACAACTTATCCAAAATTCCTTTCCACACGGCATCATGCTTACGGCTATCCTGGCGAATGTCGAGCGTAGCGAAATGGAAACCAAAAATATTGATCTTCAGAATAAATTCATCCAACAATTCCAAAAACAGTCCGCCATGATCAGAAACTAATCTTGTCCGGATATCATTCAGTTCATCTAGCAGTTCCTGCGCTTGTTGGTAACTTTTTTCTTTCCGGTAAACGAGCGCATAAATTTTCTGCTCTACGGCAATCATCCTGTCGGCCACACCGTGAAACGTAAGGCGTCTACGCAACAAGCGCGCATCTTTATAATAGCATTTCAAAATAGACTCTTGCAACCGAGCGGCTACGCGCAACGTAATTTCAGCCGTCACAAAAGGATTTCCATCACGATCGCCACCCGGCCAAAATCCGATCACAATCAATTTATTGTTTTGCCAATCGGCCAAAGAAACATCAAGACCTCGCGCCAGCGAAGAAACAATTTCAGGAATTGAGTGATAAAAAACATTTTCGAGGTACCAGCATAAACTGAGCGCCTCATCGTAAGGAGTTGGCTTGTTTTGATTGATGAACCCGGTTTTTCCAAGCTGTTGCAATAACACATTAATTTCTGAAAGATTGTTTTGACGAATGGCCGTTTCCAAATCAGTCAAAATGCCCAACACGTGACCGGGATAAAACTGGGTAGGGTGTGCTGTTAATACGATTCGCAAACTGAAATCTTGCAAGCGTTGCAAAAGTTCTGCCTCTTTCATTTCCAGTTTGGTACGCAGCAGCAAAGCCGAAATTGTACCTTTTCCATTAAAGTCATTGACTTGTTCAAAGGCGGCATCTTCCACCGAATCGAACAATGCCACTTGCCGCTCAATGTATTGAATGAAGCTAAAGAGCAAATCGAATTGCTCTTGCTCATTGATTTGCGGAGCCATTTCCTTAAAGAATAATGCCAGAATCTCCGATGCTGACTTTCCATTAGCAAAGCCGGTAGCACAATATTGTTGCAAAAGTGGCAGTAACACGCCTGTTCGGGCCACATTTCGAAATGGCAAATTCAGGAAAAGGCTGTTATAGATGTGAAATCTGGTAGCTACCAGTTGCGAATAAGAGGTCATTTCCGGTTACGTTTAAAATAGCTGAAGTCATTTAAGCTCAGCGTATTTGCAGTTGGCGACAATTTAACCTAACTTTTGAAATCTAAACCCAGATTCTTATGAAGAAAATCTACTGGCTCATTCTTGTAGCTTCGCTTCTCAGTTCATGCCTTGGCTTCAAAG
Source organism: Bacteroidota bacterium (assembly GCA_016191555.1). Lineage (GTDB taxonomy): Bacteria > Bacteroidota > Bacteroidia > Cytophagales > Cyclobacteriaceae > ELB16-189. The sequence continues at coordinate 89,522 of JACPVX010000013.1, read as the reverse complement.
AATTACCTGTTGAGTACGATTATAGCTACAGCGGCAATTTCAAACGATACCGGACTTTCAATATCATGAAACCGATTGGTTTAAATGATACTACCATGACCAATGAGGTGATTGAAAAATCTATCATCGCTCGGATGAAATTTTTAGGTTATAGATTAACTGACACACGCCCCCATCTGATCGTGGGCTTCAAAATGTTTTCTGATAGCCTCAAATTCAATGGCTACAACCAGCCTGAAATTGAAGAGTGGGTAAAAACACAGCGCACCGATGTGGACTACAACCCCAAAAAACTCAACATGAAAAGTGGTACGTTGTTGATTCAATTGTACGACCGCAGACAAAACAAATCCATTTGGCAAGGCTACGCCACTACTTTTTATGGAGGCATCGATTTCAATAACCAGCGGCACTTACGCAACGCAGTAATCTCAATCTTAGACAAATACAGATTCTGGGCAGAGGGTTTTGTGGAAGGCCAGGCGCAGAAAGAGACGGCTGAACTTTAACTGATTTCCGGTCGATAGATATCCCATAAAAAAACCCTGAAATTTGGGTTTTGCTTTTCAAAATAAATTCTACCTTTGCGAACCTTTTTAAGGGATAGATTGACCTATGGTGTAATGGTAACACTGCAGATTTTGATTCTGCCTTTCTAGGTTCGAATCCTAGTAGGTCAACCACCAAAACCCGCTTGGGTACACCTAGCGGGTTTTTAGTTTAAAAATATGGCTGTAAAAATATTTTCTGGACGCGCTACTACTTACTTAGCTGAGAAAGTAGCACACGCTTATGGCGAACCGCTCGGCAAAGTTGACTATCAGCAGTTTAGCGATGGCGAAATGTCTCCTTATATCGGAGAATCGGTGCGTGGCCACGATGTTTTTATTGTACAATCTACCTTTGCGCCAGCCGACAATTTCATGGAGTTGTTGCTGATGATTGATGCCGCCAAGCGTGCCAGTGCATCGAATGTCAATGTGATTATCCCCTACTTCGGGTATGCACGTCAAGACAGAAAAGACAAGCCTCGGGTAGCCATTGCTGCAAAGCTTATTGCTAATCTTTTATCGGCAGCCGGAGCTAACCGCATCATGACCTGCGACTTACATGCCGATCAGATTCAAGGATTTTTTGATATTCCGCTCGATCACCTCGATGGTAATTATATTTTTGTTCCCTATCTCAAATCGTTGAATTTACCGAACATCATGTTTGCATCACCGGATGTGGGTGGAATTAAGCGTGCCAGAAGTTTTGCCAAATTCTTCAATGCAGAATTAGCTGTTTGCGATAAATACCGTAAAGAAGCCAACAAAGTTGAATCCATGCGCCTGATCGGTGAAGTGGAAGGCAAAGACGTAATTCTGGTGGATGACTTGGTTGACACCGGAGGCACGTTGTGCAAAGCGGCTGCCCTCTTAAAAGAAAAAGGAGCTAATACAGTGCGCGCCATTTGTACGCATCCTGTACTATCGGGCAAAGCGTACGAAAACATACAATCTTCCGCATTGGAGGAGTTAGTAGTTTCTGATACCATCCCATTGAAGCAACAGATTTCGAAAATTAAAGTATTGACAGTATCTGATTTGTTTGCAAAAGCGATTCGCAAGATTCACGATCACGAATCGATCAGCTCATTGTTCATCCGATTGTAATCAATTTTTAAATTAAACCAATAAACAATTATGAAAACCATCGAGATTATAGGGTATCGAAGAGCAAATCTCGGCAAGAATGACTCGCAAAAAACCCGTGAAGAAGGAAACATTCCTTGCGTACTTTACGGAGGTGATAAGCAAGTTCATTTCCACTCGCCTGTTATTTTGTTCCGTGACTTGGTGTACACCAACGAAGCTCACTTTGTTCATTTGAACATTGAAGGAGAAGAGTGCCAGGCAATCATGCAAGAAGTTCAATTCCATCCGGTAAGTGAAATTATCCTACACGTAGATTTTCTACGCATCAGCGATGATCGCAAAATTAAAATGGACATTCCGGTACGTTTGGTTGGCCAGGCTCCGGGTGTATCAAAAGGTGGTACTTTGGTACGCAAGCGTGCTTCTTTGAAAGTTTACGCTTTCGCGAAAGACATGCCTGATCATATTGATATCGACTGTTCTGCTTTGGATTTCCACCACGCTATTAAAGTAGGCGATGTAAAAATCCCTAACCTTGAGTTGTTGGATCCGAAAGCGGCTGCCATCGCTGCGGTGGAAGTGCCACGTGCTGCTAAGTTGGCTGAAGAGTCGGCTGCAGCTACTCCTGCTGAAGGCGCTGCTGCTCCTGCTGCGGCTGCTCCTGCGGCTGACGCGAAGAAAGCGGAAGCTCCCAAGAAAGACGAGAAGAAGAAATAATCTGTTTCTTCATTCATTTTATAAAAATCCTACCCTCACCGGTAGGATTTTTTGTTTGGTTTCCATTTGATTTCCGAAAGGTGAATAGCGTATTTTAACGAAAGTTTGATTAGTGAATAAGCTTGTATGAAATACTTGATCGCTGGTTTGGGCAATATTGGAAGCGAGTATGAACTAACTCGCCATAACATCGGTTTTCTAACTTTAGACCGAATGGCAGAGCTGCACAAAGTGGCGTTTACGACCGATCGATTGGCCAGCAAAGCAGAGTTGAAATACAAAGGCCGTCAATTGCATTTGATTAAGCCTTCTACTTACATGAATTTGAGTGGTAAAGCCATTGCGTATTGGCTACAGGATTTAAAAATACCCAAAGAAAACCTGTTGGTGATTGTCGATGAAATTGCTCTGCCCTTTGCCAGCCTGCGGATGAGAACGAAAGGAAGTGCCGGTGGCCACAATGGCTTGAAAAATATTGAATTGCTTTTAGGTGGCCAAGAATATACGCGTTTGCGATTTGGAGTAGGCAATAACTTTGGGAAAGGACAGCAGGTAGATTATGTCCTCAGCAATTTTACACAAGAGGAGTTTACACAATTGCCAGCTGCTATGGACAAAGCGACTGAAATGATTTTTTCTTTTTGTACGATTGGCCCTGAACGAACGATGAACTTTTTTAATTCTTAACGATGGATTGGATACAAGTAGCCGGACATGTCGGAGCGTTCTTAAGCGCGATTACATTCATTCCGCAAGTTTACAAAGTTTGGGAGACCAAAAGCGCAGGTGATCTGAGTATGGCCATGCTGTTGATTGTTTTCACCAGCACGATTATTTGGCTAGTCTATGGTATCGCCCTGATGCTATGGCCGGTAATTATTGCCAACGGAATCATAAGCGTGCTTAGCCTGCTGCTGATTTACTTCAAGTTGACTTTCAAAAAAAAGTAAAGGCTACAGTTTTGCTGTAGCCTTCCTTATGTTATTTGCAGAGCTATTTCTTGCGAATGTAAATATCGCCATTATAGTTTTTTAAGGTTATCTCTGGGCCACCGCCATTGATGTCGCCTTTCTTCCATTCGTCTATTACCAATTTGAATGCACCTGACTTCGTATCTTTCTTTTGTACGGGTGCGCTGCTGGTGATATTCATTTCAAAGCCAGTGAAAATTTCTCCTTGCTCTGTTTTCATTTTAAAGGTAGCCTTATAGGTAGCTGGAAATGTAAGATCGACATCGCCATTGAAAGTAGAAAATGACATAGGCGTGTTTTCCGTTACCTTATCAAAAGCAACTTTCACTTCACCATTATAAGTGGAAGCGATCACGGAGCCTGAAATGTTGGTAGCCTTGATTTCACCATTGTAGTTTTCAAGCTCCAGACTTCCTTGCACATTGGTAACCAAGATATCTCCATCATTGTATGTGCTGGCCACTACATCCATTCCGCTGGGGATTTCGATTTCTAAATCCGTTTTTACACTCCACGAACTGGATTCAATAATCACATTATTATTCAGTTCACTTGCCTCCAAATCCAGGCCTCCACCTCCGATACGCTTAAGTCCATCTTTAGAAGTTGCGTTGCCATCGTCTTTGGCAGATGAATAACTAACGAGCACATCTTTTCGGGCAGTACCCTTGATAGTAATAGATCCGTAGTTAATATCTACTTTTAACTTACCGCGCTTGGCCGGATCGCTGAGTGGTACGGTGAAATTGTTTCCGCTTTGCGCGAAGCCATTAAATGATAGTAAAACAATGGCGATGATGTTTATGATTATAGTTTTCATTTTTACTTGAATTAAATTGATTTGATGATGGAGCTTCAAATGCTCAATTTGTTTTTTCTTTGAGATACACATTTCCATTAAAGGTTTCAAAATCCAAGAGCGGTCCACCAGCACCCACCCGGTAGCGATTGCCATTCACCTTGTATTAAATGCCCTCTCCTCGCTTCGTTTTTTCCATTGAAACGGCCAGAGGAGTAATGTCATCGATAGAAGAAAATAAATCGCCTTGAAAACTCTTGAAAGTGAGTTGTGCATTTAAACCACTCTTGAATTGAGCATTGATGTTGCCATTCAAAGAATAATATTTAGAATCGCCCGGAGGATTAGTGCTGTATTCCAAATCGACTTCGCCATTGATGGTAGTTGCGGTAGTCGTTCCTGCAATATCTGTCAAGTGAATACCACCATTGATATTGCGCGCTTCCAGTGTGCCTTTGGTATGATGAACTGTGATGTTGCCTTGGTTGATGGTGGAGATATGCAAGTTGATGGCATAAGGCACCTTTACCACAAAGTTCATATTGTAATCATACTCTTTGTCATCATCATGGCCTTGCCAGTTGTAGCCCCAGCCTGCCATTTGCATTCCGTTTTTCTTGTTCTCCTTTCCAAATCGCTCACCTATTCCTTTTACATAAAGAATCAATGTGTCGGCTTTGTCGATCAGGACTAAGTCAATCTCTGATTTTCCTTTGGCCACACGTGCTTCCGATTTACCGGTAATTTTTTTCTGCACTTCAATGATTATCTGATCGCCTGCATATCCTTCTACTTTTACAGAACCATTCACATTAAAAATTAATAATGCATTTTGGTGGCTTTTCTTTTCGAAGGTAGCTGTGCGTTTGATGGTTTCTTCGCTTGCTTGCGCGCATACCTGCATCTCTATCAAAACAAAGCAGATAAGTATGTACCAAGTATAGTTAGTTCTCTTCTTCATAATTTCTTAGATTAAAATATCAATACTTTGACTAATTTTTTTCTTGACTTCGTTCGGCATTCGGTCGCGTTGCAACAGTTTTTTCAATTCAGTCACTGACTTTTTCTCTTGAATGGCAGCCATCAATTCGGCTAATGACATTTGAACCAGAGGTGATTCTTGTTTGGCAATGGATTGAATCAACCCTTCGCGTACACCGCTATCTTGCACGTAGGGCTTCAGCGCTTCGATAGCAGCCAGTCGCACATTCACGTTGGCATCGGTATTCAATGTTTGCAACAAGGCAGTTGTTACCTTTTTACTAGCCTGATCCATTTCGTTCGTAAGGCTGACTGCTTTTAAACGATCTGTAGCCGATTCTTTTTCAAGCATGGAGAGCATCATCATTTCCTTCAACTCGCTGACTTGTTGGTGAAGTTGCGCTACATCATTACTGGAACTTGGCGATGGCAACATATACCCTATTCCAAAACCGATGATCAGCATCGCTACCCCAAATGCAAGACGAGGCCATAGTTCATTCCACGTAGGTAGATGAAACACAAACTTTTTCTTCTCACCTCTTTTAGCATCGGCCAGCGATTCATAAAAACGACTGTTCAACTCCATCGAAGGCTCACCGGGATCCCACGATTTCAATTGATTGGATAGTGTTGTGAAATCTGTCATCTGCGAAAGCACTTGCTCTCCGGATTCAATAGCTTCTTCGATCTGCTGAATTTCTTCGCGACTAGCTCTACCACTGTTGTAGCGTTCCATTAACTTTTGCCATTCGTGCGTTTCCATACTTACATTATTTTCTCTAGTTGCTGATAAACTGTCTTTAGCTCTTGCATGGCCCGGAACACTTTTACTTTTACGGCACTTTCGGTACAGCCTAGTATTTGTCCAATTACCTCGTATTTATTCTCTTGGAATTTGCTGAGCAAGAGTATCTCCCGCTTGTCTTCGGGCAAACGTGCCAACGCCATGGACAACATTTCGTGTTCATCGGCACGCACCCATTCTACCGAACGATTTTCATGATTCCCCAGACGGTCCTTCCAATCTTCTACATCATCCTGATTTTTTGTTTTATCCTTTCGGTGATGGTCGTGTCGCACATTGCGCGCGATGTGAAACAGCCACGCTCGAAAGTCGCCCTCTCCGCGAAAGAGGTGTCGGTATTTAAGGATGCGCATAAACGTATTCTGAATCAAATCTTCACTCAGATCGCGTTCACGTGTGAGGCCATAGAAAAAACCATACAACGGCTTTTTATAGCGTTCAAACAAAAGACCGAGCTTGTCCAAATCTCCGTCCCTGACTTTGATCATTAGTGAATTATCCGAAAGCGCTTCCAAATGGCCGAATTACGTTTACAGTGAGGATAACTGCCGATTTCACGACTGGTTACCAAAAATTTAGAGTTTATTATTCCTATGCCAACCGGCCGAGAACAATTTTAAAGATACGGATGTTAGATCATCTGACCTGAAGCAATCAAATGACAGCTTGCCGACATATGATAATACGGAAGCCAACTGAACGATTGGTCAGTCGTATATTAGCTTAAAATACAAACAAATGAAATACATCTCAGTCTACGCATTGATCTTTCTGGCTTCCGCTTGCCAAGGGCAAACCAACAAAAAACAAGCTGATTTAAAAATGAATTTAACGCCCGCACCGGGTAAGGCGGTGGCTGCTTTCGCGGAAGGATGCTTCTGGTGTTCAGAGCATATATTTGAAGCGGTGGTAGGCGTTGATTCAGCGGTCTCCGGCTATGCAGGCGGCAAAACACTCAACCCCACATATGCTTTGGTCAATACGGAAACCACCGGCCATGCCGAAACGGTGTTAATCTATTACGACCCAAAGGTGATTAGCTACGCAGAATTGATGAACGTTTTCTTTACATCTCACGATCCGACAACTCCCGAACAACAAGGTCCTGACCGAGGAAATTCCTATCGTTCCATTGCTTTCTACAGCACACCTCAGGAAAAAGAAATAGCCGAAAAGGCCAAAACTAGCTATGCCAAATCATTCAAAAACCCAATTGTTTCGGAAATAAAGCCACTTACCGCATTTTACAGGGCTGAAGACTATCATCAGGACTATATCGAGCATAATCCATACAGCGGCTATGTAATGGGTGTTTCTATCCCCCGTTTTGAGCTTTTCAAGAAAACCTATAAAGGAAAATTAAAAAGTGGCAAACGATAGTTGAGCTATATTTTTTGATAGTATTTCTAAAAAGTAAGATAGTCAATCTTACTTTTTTTATTTTTGCGCGCAATTAAATCAGCGCTATAACTTGAAAAAAATACTCGTATTGCCATTCTGTTTATTGGTTATTGGATCGTTCGGTCAAACACCTGAAAATCCCCCGGCTAAGAAAAGAGGAGAATTGTATTTTACGTGGGGCTATAACCGTGATTGGTATTCGAACAGCACCATTCATTTTGTTAACAACAATCCGGATCCATCCAAGAGTTACGACTTTACGATTTATGATGCGACAGCTCACGATAAGCCAGACATGGAAAATTTTTGGAATGTAGATCGGTTAACCATTCCTCAATACGATCTCACTATCGGTTATCAGTTTAATGACAAGCATAATTTAGGTGTAGAGATTGCGTGGGATCACTTAAAATATGTTGTCACTGATTGGCAGAACATCCGGCTGAGCGGACAAATTCACGGAACACCCATTGATCGGGTAGCACCTCTAAATCCGGATACGTTGCATTTGCAACATACCAACGGCAATAACTATTTGCTTTTCAATCTTACCAAAAAGCAAGACATCTTTAATCATAAGCATTTTCAAGTAAGTGCAATAGGGAAAGTGGGCGTAGGACCTTTGATTTCTTATACCATCTCTACCATTTTAAAAGATCAGGACTTGGGATATTTTCATTATCACGGATGGGTTGCTGCCACAAGCTTAGGTGTGCGCGTTTCCTTCTTAAAACACTTTTTTGTACAATCTGATTTTCAAGGCGCCTTTGCCAATTACACCAACACGAAGATGGGTAGCAAGCATGATGGCGAAGCCACCCATTCTTTTTACAGCTTACAATGGACTTGGGAGGGCGGCATTATATTTCCGGTTGGAAAGAGGAATTAGAAGTTTAAAAAACTTAAACTAAATAAGCCAACCGCTGGCATTTGAAGAACCGTGTTGGTAATCGCGAGGGTTCTAAATTCTTCTATCTTTGCACGATGGATAAAAAATCGCTTCGCATCTTCATCCTTGTTATCAATCTTTTTATTTGTTCTCGAGGATTTTCACAAGAGTCATCGATACCCGACAGCACCACTAACTTTAATACCAACTTTCACTTTCAGTTGACAAGTGTCAGCCAGTATCATTTTGACATGAAAGCTCCCTATACCGGCAATAATAGTTTGGGCAAGGGCGATGAATCGGCCAGCACGTTAACCGCTACGTTGTTTTGGGGAACTAAACTTTGGAAAGGTGCCGGACTTTATATCAATCCAGAAGTAGCCGGAGGAAGTGGTATTAGCAGCGCAAAGGGCATTGCTGCCTTTACGAATGGAGAAGCCTTTCGCGTAGGCGACCCAGCGCCAACAATTTATCTGGCTCGGGGATTTATCAAACAAATTTTCAACCTAGATGATACACACGAATATATTGGCACCGGGCCAAATGAAGTGTATAAGTCGCGGGCTAAGAAATATCTTATGATTGTTGCTGGAAAATTCAGTATTGCCGATTACTTCGATAACAATTCCTATAGTCATGATCCACGCTCGCAATTTTTAAATTGGGGGCTAATGAGTAATGGAGCTTGGGACTATCCGGCTAACGTAAGAGGTTACACGTGGGGTGTAGTACTCGAATACGGAAACGAAAAGTACAAAGTGCGAGGCGCTACTACGTTGGTACCCAAAGATGCCAATGGTAATGATTTAGATTTAAACGTTGGAAAGGCTAACTCCAGCGTGATTGAATTTGAAAAGCCAATTCAACTTGCGAAGAGAAGTGGTAAAATTCGTTTGCTAGGATTTTACACAATGGCTCGCATGGGCAACTATGCTTTAGCTATTCAGAGCAATCCAACGTTTCCGGATATTACCAGTACACGCGTATATAGCCGATCAAAGTATGGCTTTGGAATCAATCTGGAACAAGAAGTTGGAGATGGTGTGGGGCTTTTTGCGCGTGCTAGTTGGAATGACGGGCAAAATGAAACATGGGCTTTCACAGAAATCGATCGCTCTGCTAGCATAGGCTTGGGATTTGATGGAGCGCGTTGGAAAAGAAAAGGAGATTATGCCGGACTCGCGACAGTTGTAAGCACACTATCGTCAGAGCACAGTCGCTATTTGGCTTCCGGAGGTTATGGATTTATTGTGGGCGATGGTTTTCTGAATGAAGGTGCAGAATGTGTAACAGAGTTATTTTACCGCGCGAATATCTTCTCAGATTCATTTTATGCTACCGCTAATTATCAGTTTGTAGTCAATCCTGGATACAATCAGGATCGCGGTCCCGCACATGTAGTGGGTCTGCGAGTTCACATCGAATTCTAAAAAAAGAGGGTACCGTATGATACCCTCTCTCGTATTTTTTGCTTACGATTATTATCCAACAGCCAACCGTACTTTAACAGCATTAGGGCCCTTGTGACCCATTTCCACTTCAAATGTAACTTTGCTATTGTCTTTGATCGGATCGATCAATCCATTCATGTGAACAAATACGCTTTCTTGTGTTTCCTGATCTTTGATAAAACCATATCCTTTCGAATCGTTGAAAAACGTAACGATTCCCTTCCGCACCGTATCTTGAACAACATCTACACGCTTGGGTACGCCAACCTGGATATCTTCTGCTTTAATGGCCCGCTTCACCATGGGAGGAGGAGTTGAGCTCAGATTGCCGTTTTCATCTACGTAAGCAATCATATCTTCAAAAGAAGTTCCGTCTTTCGCGTTTGCTTTCCGTTCTTCCTTCTTTTGCTCTTTATCTTGTCTCTTCTTGAGACGCTTTTTCTCCATTTCCTTTTTGTTCCATGTTTCTTGCGATTTGGCCATAATTGATTGTTTGGTTGATAATTTATTCTCCTAATCCTAAAATGGCCAGTTGTATGGATTCCAATTTTTCGGTTTCCTGCAAGGTACGGGTAAGCGAAGAAAACTCCTCATAATCTGTGAATAGAAATTTAAATACGACTCAAAAAGTACTTAGATTTAGGGTAGCCAACTTAAATCAACCTTGTTGTTATGCTAAAATCTTCCCAAACACTCATTTTGCTAATCAGTTTGCTCGTATTTGCGGGATGCGAGAAAAAAAATTCAGAACCTGCCGTTCAGCAGCCCACAAGTAAAGATTACAACCAATTGGTGACTTTGTTTAACGAATGGCGTGAGTTTCATTCTCCCGAATTGGTTAATGGCGTAGCCGATTACAGCACTGGAGCTATGCAAAAGCAGCAACAAGAACTAGTGCAGTGGCAAGCACGATTGAATGCATTTGATACAACTCAATGGCCCATCAAACACCAGGTAGATTGGTATTTGGTGTGGGCTGAAATGAATAGCCTCGACTTTGATCATCGCGTGAAGCAACCCTGGGTGCGAGACCCGGCATTTTACGTATGGTTCTACCCGTATCCATCCGATGTGCCGGAACGTGAGGGCGCCAACATGTATGGTGCGGTCGATCTCCCCTCCTATTCATCACCACTTTCTGAAAAAGATGCTGCTACGATTGCTGATCAACTTCGCAAAGCTTCCGCTGTTTACGAACAAGCAAAAGTAAACTTAACCGGCAATGCCAAAGACTTATGGGTGACAGGCATTCGTTCCATTAAAGAACAGAGCAACGACTTGAATGCATTCGCCACATCAGTTGAAAAAACATATCCCGATCTGGCTGCCGCAGCACGCACTGCACAGCAAGCTTCTGATCAGTTTGCAGAATGGCTGAGTACTCAGGCTCCTTCTAAAACCGGTATCTCTGGAATAGGAAAAGAAAACTACACGTGGTATTTGAAAAATGTTCACTTGCTCCCATTAACATACGAATCGGAAGAAACATTGTTGGAACGTGAATTGTATCGCTCGCACAGTGCCCTGCGATTGATGGAACATCAAAATCGAAATTTAGCCAAACTGGAAAAAGCGGCTAATGCCGAAGCGTATAAAAAACTTCTTCATCAAGGTGTAACAGATTATTTAGACTTTTTTGAAAAACAAGACGTCATCACTATGAAACCTTACATGGATCCAGCCATGCGGGCACAGATTCATGAATTTGTGGATACGAAAGAACTCCGCGGCTTCTTTGACGAAGTGGACTACCGCGACCCGATGCCCATGCGTGCGCATCACAATCATTGGATTGATTTAGCTCGCAATCGCGAAGAGCCAAACGAAAGCGCGATTCGCAATGTGCCTTTGCTTGATAACATTTTTGACAGTCGTGCGGAAGGGATGGCTACCGCCATGGAAGAATTGGTGATGAATATGGGCATGTTAGAGAAACGACCACGTGCTAAAGAATTGGTTTACATTATGCTCGCGCAACGCGCAGCTCGTGGGCTCGGTGGATTGCGTCAACACGGCCAAGAATACACATTTGATCAGGCTACCCAGTTTGCTTCGAAGTGGGTGCCATGGGGATTACTTCCTGCGGATGGCGGAACGATTCAACATGAAGAACAATTTTACTTACAACAGCCTGGATATGGAAGCAGCTATGTGATGGGAAAAATTTTGATCGATCAATTGATCGCTGAATATGCCCGTCAGCGGGAAGGCTCATTTGTGTTGAAACAATTTATGGATGATTTCAATCGCAAAGGCATCATTCCGGTGTCGCTGATCCATTGGGAAATGACAGGCGATAAGTCGATGTTGAATAAAGCGTTGGGGAAATAGATTACAGTGAGCAGCATTATGATCTATTTAAGTTGATTGGGTTATCCAATCGAGGGAACTTATTAAGCTAAGTATTTACAGTTTATTTAAGCCCATACTCAGCCCTTAGCTCTTTTAACAATGCTGCATTTACTGTCACATATTGCTGAAAGGCGATGAGCCTAGTGGAAAGCAACCCATTGGTATGATAATATCCTAATGCGTTCATCAGAGCCTGTCGGTTAAGTTGATCGGGCTGTGAAATGGTAAAGGAAATGTATTCATCACTGGTGCGGTACTCTTCGAGGCGGTCAAAAATATTTACACTATTCTGCCAAAGTTTGTGCTGAAAATCAAAATCCATGTGGTTGATCATCACGGGCTCCATGTAGGTAGCAAATATGGAGTTCTCATATTCTTGTCTGGCTAAAATATAATCAATTGAAACCGACAAGTCGCCAATCATTTTTTGCAAGCGTTCGTTCTTAAAATATCGCAGCGATCCCGAACTCTTCAGTTGCTCTAAGACTACTGTGCGTGGTGTGAAAATAATGGGTGATCGCGCAGTGACTCCCCAGATAAAATGGTAGGGCAACTCTTTTGATTTGGACGTAAAGCTACTATCGCGAAAAAATTCAATCATGTATTTGATCGAATTTTCCTTTTGATGACGGCCTTCCATTTTTAATACTACAGTGGCAGAATCGTTCTTCAACTCTTCATAAAAACTTCGCGCTAAGGCTATGGCCCGTTGCTGCTCACCATAGTTTTCTCGAATGTTATCAGCCAAGAAACCGAGAAATACAGCCGTGAAGATGAGTAGAAACTCAAAAAGATATTTCTTCCAATCTTTCACTATAGCCGATAATTTCGTTGAAGGTAATTCTTCACCTCCCTCAAGTTCTTGTTGATCGGGCGTTAAACTCATTTTACTTCTTCTTATCGATAATTACCTTCATCTGTTTGTTCATCAACACCGGATTAATTGCATTGATACCATTCTTTAAGTGTTCATTGAGCTTAACCAAATGTCCATCCAACTCCTTGCTCAACTCACTAAATACTTTGTATGCACCGGCTGTTGGTTTGGCATCGCCTGTCTCTAAACTTCTGCGCAAAGCAGAAAGTCGGTTGCCTAACTTAATAGGAAAATTCAAAGGGTCTTGCTCACTTCTGTTTTTGGTCTGATACAGTTCTTCTTCGATGGCGGTAATTTTGCTCAACAATTCTTTAGCCGATGCCGAAAACGTGGCATCGTTTACTTCTTTCACGCGCTCTTCAATTTGCTTTCTGATTTCGCGAATGCGAATTACAGCTTCGTTGGCTTCGCTCTCGCGATCTCTGATTTTAGAAGCCAGATCAAATGTCTCCTTTAGATCGGCTTCGGTCACTCCTTTCAAATTTGGATTCAACTTGATTTGGAAAGCATAGGTTTGAGAATAACTTCCACAGGTAAATCGTACTTGGTATTTTCCAATCGCAGCCTTCGGTCCGTTCTGTGGTCGCGCACCCCAGATGATCATGCCATCAAATGTAGTTGCACCCGAATAGCGTAAATTCCAACTGAAAGAATTTAATCCCACGGCCGTGGTAGGTTTGCTTTCACCTCCACCCCACCAATCGCCAGCAGCAGCTTTCTCTTCCGGCTTGGTGCCTAAAAACTTGCGAATGAATTTACCTTGTTCATCCAATACTTCAATCACAACAGAATCAACCTTGTTATTAAGGTGATATTGAAATACCGCTTGATTGATTCCGCGAATAGCATCGGCCGGCTGATAAAAGATAACAGGTTGCTTCATCAACTCCGAAGTGAGTTGTCGCAGTGGACGAATATCATCCAATATCCAAAATCCTCTTCCGTGGGTGCCCAGCACTACATCATCATCTTTCACTACTAAATCACGGACAGGCGTGTCGGGTAAGTTGAGTTGCAACGGTTGCCAATTGTCACCTGCATTAAATGAAACATACGCGCCATGCTCAGTTCCTAAAAATAAAAGTCCGGGTCGCACATGATCTTCACGTACGGAGCGTGAAAAGTGTCCGTCTTTAATTCCAGTTACAATCTTCGTCCACGTTTTTCCAAAATCCGTTGTTCTGAAAACATACGGTTGACGATCATCCACCTGATAGCGAAAGGCCGCCACATACGCTGTTCCGGCTTTGTGTCTTGACTCATCGATAATGGCCACTACTGAATTTTTAGGTAAGTCTTTCGGTGTGATGTTCGTCCAATTTTTTCCACCATCGCGAGTGATATGAATTTTTCCGTCATCGCTGCCGGCCCAAATGGTATTCACATCATGAAACGAAGGCGCCAATGCAAACACTGTAGCATAGATCTCAGGGCCATTCATATCGCGTGTTACTTCCCCACCTGAAATACCCAATGTCTCGGGATCAGCATACGTCAAGTCCGGTGAAATCTTTTCCCAACTTTGTCCATCATCAGTCGTCTTCCACACATGCTGCGAACAGGTGTATAAAATTTTAGAATCCTTTGGTGAGAATACAATCGGGTATGTCCACTGCCACCGCTCCGGCAACGAGTTGGCGGGCTCTCCTGAAAAAAATCGTGGATACACTTGAATGTCGCGCACTTGTCCGGTGGTAACGTCTTTACGCGTAAGCAATGCACCCTGACTGCCTGCATAATACACATTGGGATTATCCGGGTGTGAGGTGATGTAACCGCTCTCGCCACCACCTACATCATAGCCCCACTGACCTAACTCGTTCATGTGGTCCCAACCGTCACTTGGAATAGCAATAGTGGAATTATCTTGTTGTGCCCCGGCCACATGATAAGGCACATGATTGGTGGTGGTCACATGATAGAATTGTGTCGTGATGTAATCTTGATCCGTCCAGCTTTTTCCTCCGTTCACCGAAACAGATCCACCGCCATCATCTGACAAAATCATGCGCTGTGGATTGTTAGGGTCGATCCATAAATCGTGATAGTCTCCATGCTTTCCGTTGATCTCCTGATCAAATTTCACACCACCGTCTGTGGACTTATAGAAATTTACATTGAGGCAATACACCGTTTCACGATCAAAAGGATCGGCATAAATGCGTGAATAGTAAAATGCGCGTTGACGTAATTTGCGCTCATCATTGGTTCGCTTCCAAGTGGCACCCGCATCATCACTGCGAAACACACCACCTTCATTCGCTTCCACAATCGCCCACAAGCGCTTGCTATCAACAGGTGAAACAGTAATACCAATTTTTCCGAGTGGGCCTTCGGGCATACCCGGATTCTTTGTTAACTCAGTCCACGTCTCTCCGGCATTCTCTGACTTCCAAAGTTTACAATCCGGTCCACCGCCCCACATCTTCCAGGTTCTGCGATAGACTTGCCATGTCGAAGCATAAATTATTTTTGGGTTCGTGCGATCGATGATTAAATCAGCCGCACCAGCTTTCGGGCTTACATATAAAACCTTCTTCCAAGTGTTGCCGCCATCCATCGAGCGAAATACTCCGCGCTCTTCATTATCCCCGTAAGGGTGACCCAGTGCCGCTACATAAACAATGTTGGGATCCGTTGGGTGTACCCGAATGCGCGCGATTGCTTGTGTTTCGCGCAAGCCAATATGTCGCCATGTTTTTCCACCATCTACTGTCTTATAAACGCCATCGCCTTGCGTAATGCTGCCTCGAAGTTGTGTTTCGCCACCACCAATGTAAACAATGTCCGGATTGGTTTCAGCCACAGCCACCGCTCCTATAGATGAAGAAGAAATCTGCCCGTCCGTTACAGGAAACCATTCTTGTCCTCCATCAGTCGTTTTCCATAAGCCACCACCAGTAGCTCCAAAATAATATTCGTTGGGCCTGCCCGGACTACCCGAACTACCTAGCGAGCGGCCGCCTCGTGCAGGGCCAATGTTGCGCCATTTTAGTTTATCAAAATATTTCGCATCAACCGAAGTGAGCTGTGCAAGCAAAGGAGTAGCCGATAGGCTAAAGAATAGAAATACAAGAACACGATAATTCGTCATACGAGTAGAGATTTAGGCTTATAGAAAGTAAAATACGCAAAAGCAACGCAGTAAAAAACAAGAATTACATGACAACTATTTTTTACTTTTGATAAAGATGATTGCCGCTACTCTTTCAAAGCATCTAAAAAAAATAATTGCGATTGTTTTGATCATTGTATGCTCACTATTGGTGGCACTTTATATGTTTCAGGAAAAACTCATTTTTCAACCCACACAACTCAAAGCTGATTACGCTTTTAAATTCAATCAGCCATTTCAGGAGTTCACCATCCCTACCACCGATGATGAACAACTCAACGCATTGGTTTTTTCTCCGGCCGATTCATCCCAAGGATTGATTCTCTACTTTCACGGCAATGCCGGCAACCTGCAGCGCTGGGGCGAATATGCCATCGACTTTACAAAACTTGGTTACACCGTCCTCATGATCGACTACCGCGGTTATGGAAAAAGTACAGGCACCCCCGGAGAAAAAGAGTTTTATCAGGATGCCAACTCCGTTTTTAATTGGGCACATCAACATCTCACCTTCACCAAAATTATTTTCTACGGACGCTCTCTAGGTGCTGCCGTTGCCTCCCAGCTCGCCACGCAACACACACCCAATTTGCTCATTCTCGAAACTCCCTTCGATGAACTAGCGGGAGTCGTCAACACACCCATGCAAGCAATGCTCTCGTGGGTCCCGCTGCGATATCAATTTCCCAATAAACTCCACCTGCCGCAAATAGCGTGTCGCAAAATTATTTTTCATGGCACCAACGATTGGGTAGTGCCCCTGCGCTCAGCCGAAAAACTAAAACCCTTGCTCACACCAAACGATCAATTCTTTCTGATTGAAGGTGGAAGCCATCGCAACCTGCGCGAGTTTGCAGCCTATCATCAACATTTAGCAGAAGTACTTCAATAATTTTTTGGGCATCCCGCTAGAAGCGGGACCGTGCTTTCCGCTACAAGTCTCCCGATAGCTATCGGGAGGCTTTTCGCTTCAATCACTTGCCCACGCCAGCACGTCATTCATCGAATCATAGAAACCACCACCTCATCCAATCGTGTAGCCAATCTCAAAGAAAACCACTATCTTCACTCCAATGGTGTGGATAGTAATTATTGCAAGTATTTACGTAGGCTTCTGCTTATTTTTCTATTTCTTCCAACACCTGTTTTTCTTCCGTCCCGAAAAACTCACACGCGCTTTTGAATACAAATACCCCTTCCCATTCGAAGAACTTGATTTCGACATGGAAGATGGCGGTCGCATCAATGCCATCTATTTTAAAGTACCCAACTCACGTGGAGTTGTATACTACCTCAAAGGAAATTCCAAAAGCATCAAAGGCTGGGGAAAATTCGCCAAAGACTTTCTCAGCAACGGCTACGATTTTTTTATGATGGACTACCGTGGCTTCGGAAAGAGTCGTGGCAAACGCAGCCAGGAAAAAGTATTCAACGATGCCCAATACATTTACAAATGGCTGTCACAATCCTACCCCGAAAATAAAATCGTGTTGTATGGTCGCTCATGGGGCAGCGGCATTGCAGCTCGCATTTCATCGTGGAACAAGCCACGCATGCTGATCCTCGATTCACCCTACTTCAGTTTTTTCTACAACATCAACCGCTACATCTTCTTCACACCACTTCGCTGGATGTTGAAGTACGATATTCGCACCGATCAATATTTAAAAACTACGACCTGTCCCATTCACATCATTCATGGTACCAGAGACAAGCTCGTTTCATTTGAACAAAGTGAGAAATTGAAAGCGCTCTATCCTGAAAAAATTATTTTACATGCCGTAGAAGGCGCTCGTCACAACAACCTCCCCGACTATCAGGAATTCTTCGAAATACTCTATTCGGTTTTGTACATCCATCCTAAATCAGAAAAAACAGAATAGCATGGCCATCGTTACCAAAAAAGTTGACTTCACCCGTGTATTCGACCTGATCGGCTATCAAAAAGAAAAGTATCCAAACCGCTCCGCGCTCAACTACTTTCAGCGCAGCCAATGGCGATCACTTTCCATTGAAGAATTTCAAAACAAAGTAAATGCGCTCTCATGTTGGTTCATTGCCAATCAATTCAAACCGGGCGATACCATTCTCTTTATTCCCGTGGCCGGCAGTGTAGAATGGATGCTACTCGACTTCGCTTGCCAACAAGTCGGTATCATTGTCGTGCCGGTACATCCCACCATAAAAGAAGAAGAGTTTCATTTAATCGCCTCCGAAACCGAAGCACGCATTTGCATCACACACGATGAAGGTCTGTACTTCAAATATTTTTCATTCAAAGAAAAATCCGGTTTGGCCATCACGCTTTATCATCTTCAATCTGAAAAGAACAATTTCTTCAGTCCGCTGCTCCAAGCCAAAAGCTCACACGACCTACTTACTCAACTCACCGAACGAAGAAATTCAATTTCTGAAAATGATGTAGCTACCATTTTGTATACATCTGGCAGCACCGGCTTGCCTAAAGGTGTGATGCTCACGCACGGCAACATCGTTCACAACATCAAAGCCATTCTCACCATCCTCCCGCTCGAAGCGGGCGACCGTGTGCTGAGTTTTCTTCCGTTCAGTCATATCTTCGAGCGTGCGGCTTGCTACGCATACCTCGCGTTTGGTTGCTCGCTTTATTTCAGTCAAAACAAAGAAACCTTCACCCACGATTTCAAAACAGTGAGACCGCTTTTCTGCACATGCGTTCCTCGCGTGCTTGAAAAAATGTACGACTTCATGGAAGAGCAAGCCGAAGGAAAAAATTGGGTGAAGAAAAAGCTCATTACGTGGGCCATGCAAGTGGGCAAACGCTACGGTCCTGAAAAACGGCTAAAGCCGTTGTTCCAATTGGAACTGCAAATTGCGCGTCTACTCGTGTTGCGCCTGTGGCGTCAGCGGCTCGGTGGACGAATCAAATACATGGCCGTAGGCGCAGCCGCTCTTCGTCCTGAAATCGGAAGGTTGTTTTCAGCAGCAGGAATACAAATCGTAGAAGGCTACGGCATGACAGAAACGGCTCCCATCATTTCCATGAATCGATTTGAACCGGGGCTGAATAAATTTGGGACTGTGGGTTTGGTGGTACCCGGCATCGAAGTAAAAATCCATGAACCCAACGAAAACCACGAAGGGGAAATTTTGGTCAAAGGTCCCAACGTAATGAAAGGCTATTTCAAAAAAGCGGAGCTAACAGCCGAAGTACTGCAGGATGGTTGGATGAAAACCGGTGACATCGGCAAGTGGGTGCATCAGCGATTTTTGAAAATCACCGATCGCAAAAAAGACATCTTCAAAACTTCCTCCGGAAAATACATCGCTCCACTGCCCCTCGAAAATCACCTCAAACGAAGTCGCTTCATTGAGCGGGCCATGATCATCGGGTTTCAGCGTCCGTATGTTACAGCTTTGATTGTTCCTCATTTTGAAATCCTGCATTCGTGGTGCTCACAAAACGATATTCATTGGACCGCTCCGCAGTTTATGATTCACAATATCAAAGTTCGTGCTAAGTTTCTACAAGAGCTCGATCACCTGAATGAAGAGTTGCCCAACGTAGAGCGTATCAAAAATTTTGTTTTATGTCATCAGGACTGGACGGTGGAAAGTGGTGAAGCTACTCCTACTCTAAAACCCATTCGTTCCATCATTTTGGAGAATTACAAAAACGATATTGAAAAAATGTATAGCTAAATAAAAAACAATGCAAAAAGTATTCACTGAAAATGCGCCCAAGGCAATCGGTCCTTATTCACACGCTATCGTATCCGGTAACTTGGTATTTTGTTCCGGACAAACTCCATTGAATCCAGCCACCATGCAGATCGAAGGAGCCACTGCCTCTGAGCAAACTACGCTTGTGCTCACGAATCTTGAAACTGTTCTCAAATCACTAGGAGCAAGTCGCGCTAATATTTTAAAGACTACAGTGTTCCTAAAAAACTTTGCTGACTTCGAGCGAATGAATAAAGCGTACGAAGCTTTTTTTGGTGAGCACAAACCGGCACGCACCACCGTGGAAGTCAGCCGACTTCCACGGGAGGCGTTGGTTGAAATTGAATGTGTGGCAGAATTAGCCTAAGCCTCTTCGGTGATTACTACTTTCTCCATCACATCGCCCTGGCGAATGGCATCGATCACGTCCAAGCCCTCTACTACTTTACCAAACACAGTATGATTGCGATCCAGATGCTTGGTAGTTTGGCGGGTGTGACAAATGAAAAACTGCGAACCGCCCGTGTTACGTCCTGCATGCGCCATTGAAAGAACTCCGCGATCGTGGTATTGATTTTCACCCGTCAACTCACAATCAATGTGATATCCGGGGCCGCCATTGCCAATGCCATTGGGGCATCCTCCCTGAATCATGAAGTTGGGAATTACGCGATGGAAGATCAGGCCATCGTAAAAACCCTTCTCGGCTAGTGAAATAAAGTTCTTAACAGTGTTAGGGGCATCTTTCTCGAAAAAATTAATCTTCATTACGCCCTTTTTTGTGTGTATCTCTGCTATCTTCATTGGTATAAAATTTTGCCGCAAGTTAACAGCCTCCATTCAATAGACAATACGACTTTGAAGACCTGCCCTACCGGAAAAAAAATGTACCCCAGCGAGGCGATTGCCGAAGACTCATTGTTAGAGGCACACGTTCGGTTTGATTACGGAAAAAGCACTGGCCCAATTGCCATTTATCAATGCGAAGATTGCGGATGTTATCATTTTACTTCCAAGGGAATCATGAACCCAAAATTGGCTACCTTTCTGAAGAGCTCGACTAAGAAAGTGGAAGATGAAGCTGCCCGATGGCAAAACAAATGGAAGAAGTAATCAAAGAATGTTGTGCAATTACAATGTCGCTAATTTGCAATCAGCTCACTATCAGCTACCTGCAGGCGCTATAAATATATTTCGACTACATTGGTTTCATTCTGAAACGCCACTGAATAGATGTACAAATTTACCAAGGCATGTAACCATTCGTTGCAAGTTTCCCTAAAGACAAACCGTCTTTCAAATTTTTCACACTAAAAACAAAAACCATTATGATTAGACTAGCGCTAGCGGTCGGATTTCTGGCCGTATTCGGCATTGTTGCCTATGCAGTTGTATTACTGCTGACCAACTATTTCTCAAACAAAAACAATCCAAACAAAAACCAAAACTCGTAGTACTATGGACATGAACAACCCAATTATTTCCAAACGCACCATTATACTGGGCGTATTATCGATCATTGCCTTAATTCTTTTTTTAATTGTTAACCCATTTTCATGGAATGATGCCGGTAACCGCACGGTTGTAGAGCGAACAAACGGGCAACAGATTGTACAATTCGCACCGGGTATTTTCTATGCCGGATTTTTCGCGAAAGAAAAAGAATGGCCCAATCAGATTTCGGTTACCTATCAAGACACAAAGGCAAAATTAGATATTGAAGATAACGGAATTGAAGTAGGGCAAATCATGATACGCTTTAGCGATGCGACTACTGCCGATGTGCGAGGAATTACACAATTCATTTTGCCATCCGATGAAAAAGAAATGATCTTGATCCACAACACTCACCGCACGCCACAGTCATTGGTGGTAAAGCGATTGGCACCTTACACCAAAGAGTGCTTACAATCATCGGCTCAATTGATGAGCAGCGAAAAGCACTACGGTGGCGGTCGCGCACAAATGGCGCAAGACTTCCTAGATCAATTGAAGGAAGGTGTGTACTTATTGGTAACAGAAGAAAATTTAGTATTCGACTCACTAGAGATGGAGAAGAAAAGAGTGTATCAAACCGAAATTCAATTCGATAAGAAAACCAATCTTCCAAAGAGAAAATTATCATCTATCAAAGAATATGGAATCACTGTGGCCGATGCTGCCATCACCGATGTGGATTATGAAAACAAAGTAGATGAGAAGCTGGTGAAAATTATCGATGCGGTTACCAAATCATCCATTTCTAAACAAGAGTTGATGACAGCACAGCAACAAACTTTAACTGCGAAGGCAAAAGGTGAGCAAGCGCTGGTAGAAATTGAATACCAACAAAAGCAAGAACAAACACGTCAGGTGGTAGAAGCACAAACAAAAGTAAAAGTTGCAGAGCAAGATAAATTGCAACAGAAAATAGCGTATGAAGGCTCCATCCTCGAAGCAAAGAAGATCAAAGAATTGGCCGATGCCAATGCGTATGCACGCCAACGAATCATGCAAGCCGATGGTGCCTTGGAGATGAAACTAAAGGCGCAGGTGGAAGTACAAAAAGTCTGGGCTGATGCATTTAGTAAATATACCGGTGCTGTGGTGCCGCAAATTCAAACAGGCGGTGGCCCAACGACCAATGGCGCACTGAACTTTATGGACATCATGACCGCCAAAACCGCAAAAGATTTTGCGCTTGATCTGAAGAACAAGAATTAATACAGATCGTGTAAATAGAAAAAGGAGCGAACCATCGCTCCTTTTTTTTGCCTTTCTTTCAATGAATGATTGGCAACTTAAACTAATTTAGCCTCAACTTCTTCTTTACTTGCCCAAGAATGAAAATAGGCCTTATCTCTGACACGCACAGTTTCCTCGACCCAAAAGTTGAATCGTATTTTAAAGAATGCGATGAGATATGGCATGCCGGTGATATTGGCGAGCCTTCTGTTCTAAAAGAATTAAAAAAACAAAAACCGGTGCGTGCCGTTTTTGGTAATATCGATTCACTGGAGTTGCAACATCAACTGCCGGAAGATGATTGGTTCATGTGCGAAGGTCTACAAATCTGGATGACACACATTGGTGGAGCACCTCCCAATTACAACCCCCGAATCAAAAAAGTGCTAAAAGAAAAAGTCCCCGACATCTTTATCTGTGGCCATTCGCATATTCTTCGCATTAAGCGCGACCCTGCTTACAACAACATGCTTTACATCAATCCGGGTGCTGCCGGAAATCATGGCTTTCACGCCATCAAAACCATTCTACGATTTGAAATAAAAAAGGCTTCCATTTCAAATATGGAAGCCATTGAACTCGGAAAACGAGGTGCTTTATAACTTTCTTTATTAATCGCGGTACATAACGGCTTTAACAGCCTTTACCGTGCGTGCTACGCTGGGTAGAATCGCATCGATCAATGTAGGTGCATATGGAAGCGGCACATCTAAGCTATTGATGCGGTGAATTGGAGCATCCAAATAATCAAACGCATGCTTTTGCACATGATAAGTAATCTCGGAAGAGATAGCAGCCAATGGCCACGCTTCCTCCACAATCACCAACCGGTTGGTTTTCTTTACTGATTCTACCACGGTAGCGTAGTCGATTGGGCGCACAGAACGTAAGTCAACTACCTCAACGGAAATTCCTTCTTTCTCCAATTCCGCAGCGGCAGCCAATACCACTTTTAAAATCTTGCCAAAAGAAACGATAGTAACATCAGTTCCGGGTCTTTTAATATCGGCTACACCAATTGGAATAAGATACTCTTCGGTTGGAACCTCGCCTTTGTCGCCATACATCAACTCAGACTCCATAAAGATAACAGGGTCATTATCTCTAATTGCTGTCTTTAAAAGGCCTTTAGCATCGTATGGAGTGTATGGAACCACCACTTTCAACCCAGGCGTATTCGCAAACCAGTTTTCGAAGTTTTGCGAATGTTGTGAGCTGAGCATACCTGCATTCCCCGTAGGGCCTCTGAATACAATCGGGATATTAAATTGCCCGCCTGACATGGAAAGCATCTTAGCAGCAGAATTGATGATCTGATCGATTGCAACCAGCGAGAAGTTGAAAGTCATGAATTCTATGATCGGGCGAATGCCATTCATAGCTGCCCCAACTCCTATCCCACCAAAGCCTAATTCAGCAATAGGGGTGTCAATTACTCGTTTAGCGCCAAATTCATCCAGCATACCCTGACTTACCTTGTAAGCGCCATTGTATTCGGCTACTTCCTCACCCATTAAAAATACAGAAGGGTCTCTTCTCATTTCCTCACTCATGGCCTCCCGAAGTGCTTCTCTAAACTGGATTTCTCTCATAGTATTGAATTAAAACTAACTCTTTGCAAGATTGTAAAATTAATGGCACTAAGGTCAGTATGAAAATTATTTAAGGTGTTTTTTATCGTTTTTAAGCATAAAAAAAGCCCCCGTCAGTGTACTGGCGGGGGCTTTTAGAGATTTAAAAATCGAATTACTTCAATGCATTACGGAATGCTTCCGTTGTATTGAATTTTGCAAATTCAAGGTCAGTCAAAGCCTTCTCTTTCAAATTTGAGTCATTCTTAACCGCATTTACCAAATTGCTAACCACTGCATCACCATTTCCAGAACGAGCGGCTGCCACAGCGGCACCATAATAAGCGATTGCATAGCTGCTATTTTTGCGAGTAGCTTCTGCAAATGAAGAAGATGCATTGCTGAAATCTTTATTCAATAATTGAGCTAAGCCTTTGTTGAACAAGTTCACATGCGTATCAGCAGAAGATGAAGTCGAAGTAACGGCTGCACCGTAGTTTGCCATGTAAATCTCACAAGCTCCTTTAACACCGTTTACGCCTCTGGTTACATCATTGTTAGCACCATTCAATGCTTTTCTAGCATGGCTGTAAGCTTTGTAAGGATTGCCTTTCATTAAGGCTACTGTTGCTAAATTAGCATGAACTTCAGGTGAAGGGTTCAATTTAGCAGCAATCTCTAATTGCGCTGCAGCTTTGTCAACTAAATCAGTCTTAGCAGGGTTCTCAATAACTGCTTGTAAGTAAGCAGCACCTAAGTTATTGTGTGCTGTCCAGTTAGTCCCTTTTTTAGTAGAAGCCTCATAGATAGCTGTTTTCTCTTCTAATGAAGGGGTAAGTGTAGCCGCATACATCAACTCATCAAATGATAATGTATCGCTCTTTACAGCACCGGTTGTGATCTGCTTTGCCAAAATAGAGATTTCAGCATCTGTCTTTTTAGGCTTAATTGTTAAGATTTCAGTTTTAGCCGCACGCAAGCCAGGATAGATGTCTTTGAAAACCTTGTTGTAGGTAGCCAATTTCTTCAATTGTTTTTCCTGATCTTCAAATGCGCCACCATTGTTGATAACATTTAAATAAGCAGCTTTTTCTTCAGCTGAGATACCTGTATAAGCAGCTAATGCAGTCTTGAATTCAGACCAATCGTCAGTGATAGGCTTCAAAATGAATTTCACTTCAGCAGCTACACCTTGGTAGTCATACTTTTTCATTTGAGCACGATAGAATTTCTCAATGGCTGCAGCCCGCTCTTCAGACAATTTGCTGTTGATGCGCTCCAAACCTTCAGGTGAGTGAGTACCGGTAATAGTCACAGTACGAGTTACGTTCTTCGATGCAATGAAAGCGTCCAATTGCTTTCCTTTTTCAGCTTTAATCTCAGAAGCGCGAAGTACTGATTTGCCTCTTTCAAAGATGAAGTTCGGGATAACCACTGGAATCAATTCTTCTTGGTTATTGTAAGAGTGAGCTGCAAAAGCAGCGTAGTATGAATTTTGAACCAACTTAGAGGTGGTAATGATACCCGTTGCGTAAGGCATACGAGGAGTAGTCTTAGACTTAGTACCTTTAGAAGCTACACCTTGGATTTCGATTGTACCTGTTTTATATGCGTCTTTGTAAGGGAACATGAAGGCTTTTGAAACCTTGGTTTCTTCCTTAGCGCTATTCGGATAATCTTCAGCTTTCAAAGGTAAACCTGGAAGAGCCAATTCGTTTTCACCATACTTGTAAAAAGTATTGAGGGTGTAAACGGTACCTTTCTTCAACATTTTAACAGGAAGATTGCCAGACAAGTCGAAGTTAACTGTGTCTTTGTGAACTTCCAGCGGATTTGGCTTGATTTCGAGCTTTTGCTCTTTCGCCATCTTAATCATTTGCGGAAGCGTACAGCTGGTGAACGTCAATGTTCCGATAATGAGCAACGAGTAAACTAATTTTCTCATGGATTTGGTATTATGGGTATCTTTAGGAACGGCAAATGTACGCCTGAACCATTTTTTTTGCAATAATACTCAAAAAAATAAGAAACTGAGCCTTCTTTGCAGTGGTCAAATAGACTTATATTTGCATTTCGAATTGATTTCTCGATAAAAAGACAAATTGGAGGGGTAAACAGATTTGACTGATTGAAATTATGACTGTCTTCATCGACCGGCTTAAGCATTTTTTTGAAAAGTATGCCTTTGGGGTTTGCACTGCGCTGGGCGAGAAAATGGGTATTGCCACTTCCAGCATTCGATTGTTCTTTATTTACGCGTCTTTTCTTACGCTTGGATCGCCCGTTATTATCTATTTATCACTTGCTTTCCTCATGAACCTGCGGGCACATCTGCGGAAGCGTACTACTATTTGGGATTTTTAATCTGAAGCTTTCCAAACGTCTTCTTTCCAAATAAAAAGTAATCGATCACCAAAAAGTGTGGGTAGAATTCGTGGACGGAGAAATTTTTCAATTCTCTCTTCAATTTCTTGCGCTTCTTAAGTTCATTCCGGAAACCGGAAAAGAAACTTGCATGTGCTTTAAAAACTGCTAGCGCATCGGGCATGGATGGCTGCAACAAAAATTTGGATGCTGCCACCCAGTCTAAAAGTAGTCTTAAGGGTAATTTCCAAAGCAATTGTACCAATGGAAGATGCTTAAAAACCAAACTCAATCCATTCCGAAAATTAAAATAGGTTTTCCGTGGACTGCTGGATGACAGCGTGCCTCCCCCCACATGATAGACGGTACTTGCCCCGTGATAATACACCTGGTGACCAGCTCGCTGGAGTCGCCAGCAAAAATCGATCTCTTCCATATGCGCAAAATAATCCTCATCCAGCCCACCCAATTGATGATAGAGCGAAGCCCTCACAAAGTGACATGCACCAGTTGCCCAAAATACCGGAACGACATCATTGTATTGCCCCTGCTCTTTTTCCATGTGATCGAAAATACGACCACGGCAAAAGGGGTAGCCGAGCGAATCAATCATCCCTCCTGCTGCACCCGCATACTCAAACTCATCGGGTTTGAGTTTTGAAAGTATTTTAGGCTGAATCGCCCCAATGCTGGGATTACTTTCAAAAAGTTGAACGATCGGATCTATCCAGCCGTGTGTAACTTCCACGTCTGAATTGAGCAAAACATAATATTTAGCGTCAACTTGCTTTAAGGCAAAATTATAGCCTCCACAAAAACCTAAGTTCTGATTGCTTTTAATAACTCGGATAGAGGGAAATTCTTTAGCTAAAAAAGTAATAGAATCATCTGTTGACCCATTGTCTGCAACAATAATTTCGGCATTGGGACTATGGTTGATTACAGAGGGCAAAAATTGTTGCAGGAATTTCTTCCCGTTATAATTGAGGATGACAACAGCTACTTCGGTCATCCCATTAAGCTACTTAAATCTAAGCCCGGAATATTGGGAAGTAGACCTTCCGTACTTTTCTTTAATTCTTCTTTTGCTAATGCTTCTGCTTTTTCCGAAGCAATATTTACAGCCGCTACCACTAAATCTTGGACAAGTATCTGATCTTCCGATTTCAATATAGCCGGATCGATTTCGACCGCCATCAGTTGTTTCTTTCCATTGACAGTAGCTTTCACCATCCCTCCGCCTGATTCGCCACTAGCGGTAATCTTTGCCAAATTATCCTGGGCTTCCTTTAAGCGGCTTTGCACCTCTTTCATCTTGCCCATCATTTTCATCATATCGAACATAGTCAACTGAATTTAGAGTGACAAAGTTACACTTTAGAATGAGGCGTTGAAACCACGAAAGAGATCTACAACCAAAAAAAATTATTTGCGCATAAGCACAACCGTGCCACTTCGCTTATAGGTTTTACCCGACACATCGGTTACATTGGCGACCCACACATAGGTAGAAATAGGCATTGGCTGACCATTTTGAAAACCATCCCAGGCTTCTCCTTTCTCAGTATAAAATACAACTGCTCCCCAACGATCGAAAATGGAAAGCTCCATCTTTTTAATAAATTGTCCTTGTACCTTAAAAGTTTCATTGGCTGTGGGGCCTTTGCGATCAGGAGTAAAAGCGGTTGGGAAAAATAAGTTGACCGGCTTTGCTAATTCAATTTGATTCGATTCAGATGACGCTAAGGTTACTTCATTTGGTTTGGCAACGATCTTAAAAAAAACAACCTGATTAGCCAGATCAACATCCGTTTCTGAATACGACAAGTTTAATCCTCGATCAATGGTACCAATCAAATTACCGGATTGGTCGTACTTTAAAATCTGATAGCTCTTTACACCTAAATTCCAACCGGTGTAAGCATTCCAAGTCAATGTCACTTTGTTCTCATCACTTAATTCACCCGCTAGCTGAATAGGACAAATAGGATTGGTGTTAAGGCTCCGGTTGTCACAATTGTCTACATAGTTAATCTTATAACATTGATCTGCCCCAACTGTAAATGCTTTGTCTTGATAATTTGTTACGAGCGAATTATCGTAAAAATTAAAACTGCCGGTGCCTGTTGCCTTTAGAAGGGAATAATTTGCAGCTGTAAACAAGGGCGGCTGTATCCAACTAATTTTTACTCCTTCACTCTCTACTACCGATGTTGCATTGGTGATGGTAGGCGGAATGTTGGATGAAAAAGCTTTGCCGCACTTAGTAAGGGAAACACTTTTACCGTTCCATGAATAATTACTTATTAATTGATAACAATAATCCGTTCTGCAAACCACATCAATATCATCAAAGAAAATCTTTATCCCCGTATTGATATTCTGGTAAAGCGTGTTGTTTCTCTTAATATCAACATTAGATACTCCGATAGTATTGGTTGGCCAGTCAATTCTATTCTTTCCATTTTGTGGCGTTACTGATAGTTTGTGGCTACAGATAGTTTGAGAATAGTTATTTTGAAAGTTACATGGATCGTAGGAGCTCAATCGAAAACAGTAATAGTTGTTATCCAGATTAAGGTTCGTGATGGTTGTTGTGGCCACTCCATACAAGGATTGCAATTGAACAAACCCTTGAGTATTCGTAGCCATTTCCAGTTTGTATTGGACATTCACTGGTTGCGCAAAATCCAATTTTAAAGTGGAGGCATCTACAGCCGTTAGTTGCGTAATTTGGGGAATGGGTAACGTAGCGACCGGAGTGAAACTGACGTTTTTTGAACTGCAATTATTAGCCGCATTGTTTTTCTTGCCATTTACTTTGATGGTAACAGGAGTCGCAGAACCGTACGTGTACTGTGCTACTTGATTATTGCTTTTGATGATGGGCAACAAAGGAGAACCATCACCAAAATCTACAAAATATTGATCGTAGGTCTGATCGGTAATTTTGAGGGAAACTTGAGAACCAGAACAAGTGTAAACCTCAAAGGGAGGTTGAATATTATTATCAACAGTAACATTAAGGAAGTCGGGACCCGAGTTGGGATAATTTACCGACATGCGATAAGTACCCGGATTAGTATAAGTAAATGTGAGCAAGTTTTGCTGCGTAGTATTATTGCCCAGATAATCCATATTGCAGGGCGTGCAATTTGCTCCGACCACCAGACTGGTAGACGTGATCGTGATTTTAAACGGTGCGCACCCTCTGATGTTATCCACGCTGAACCGCCCTCCTTCACTGACATATTGCCCATGACCATAGAAGGCGATAGCTGATAAAATCAATATGAATATGAATTTCTTCAATCGTTTAATTTTACTTCTTTCAAAAATTTCTCTGCTCGCACCATATCATCATGTAATACCCGATCTCGCTCTATAAACGGCACAGCTTGCCGGAAAGTATTCGCAAACTGTTCGAGTGTAGTCGATGTTTGCAGCGGTCTTCTGAATTGCAGGGCTTGCGTTGCCGTAATCAATTCCACAGCTAAAATAGAGTATAAGTTGTTCACGATGCGATAAGCCTTCGTTGCGGCATTAGCACCCATACTTACGTGATCTTCCTGCCCGTTGGAAGAAACGATGGAGTCAATCGATGCAGGTGTACACAATTGCTTATTCTGACTTACCAATGAAGCGGCTGTATATTGTGGAATCATCAAGCCGGAGTTAATACCCGGATTGGCCACAAGGTAATGGGGTAAATCGCGCGCTCCTGAAATCAACTGAAATGTTCTTCTTTCAGAAATGCTTCCCAATTCAGCTAATGCGATTGCAAGAAAGTCTAGAGACAAAGCCAATGGTTGCCCATGAAAATTACCAGCTGAGATAATCCGATCCTCCTCCGGAAAAATGTTTGGATTGTCTGATACCGAATTAATCTCCGTGAGGAATACTTCGGTTACATATTGAATGGCATCCCAACTGGCACCGTGCACTTGTGGAATGCATCGAAAGGAATACGGATCTTGAACATGCTTTTTAGGTTGCGAAATGATCTGGCTACCCGCGAGCAGTTTTTTTATTTCACTCGCTACCTTCACTTGTCCTTTCTGTGGGCGAATGTCGTGGACTAATGAATCGAATGGCTCCACCCGACCGTCAAATGCATCGATCGATAACGCACTGATCAGGTTGGTTAGTTTTAGGATTCGATGCGCATGCAGCAAACACCAGGTGCCGTAGGCACTCATAAACTGAGTACCGTTCAACAACGCCAATCCTTCCTTCGCTTTGAAGTGAAGTGAGTTCCATCCCAACAATTTCAACACTTCATCGCTTTGGTAAATTTTTCCTAAGTAGTGTACCTCACCTCGCGCGATTAACGGCAACGAAAGATGTGCCAATGGAGCCAGATCGCCAGATGCTCCAAGCGAACCCATCTCAAATATTTTAGGGAGCACGCGCTGATTAAACATATCCACCAATCGCTGGGTGGTTGATAATTGAACACCAGAATTGCCGTACGACAGCGACTGCACTTTTAAAAATAACATCAGCAAAACAATTTCGCGAGGCACTTCCGGCCCAGTGCCACACGCGTGTGACATGACGAGATTCTCTTGCAGTTGTTCTAGTTGATCTGTGGGAATGTTTTTATTGTAGAGCGATCCAAATCCTGTATTGATACCATAAATAGGAACTGCCGATGAACTGAGCTTTTGATCCAGGTATTCGCGACAGCGTGTTATTTTTTGTGTTGCTTCCTCTGACAATGCAATTTTCGAATGACCATGCAGGATATGATCCAGGTCATTGAGCGTAAGTGTCTTGGTAGAAATAAAGTGAGTTGGCTCCACGTGGTTCTAAATTACAAGTTATAACGGAGTTGGCATACAGAAAGAATCAGTTATTCTTGAGCGTAGCGGCAATGGCTTCGATGGCAAGCTGCTGCTGTTCGCCTTTTTGCATATTCTTCAATGTCAATAATCCGGACTTTTGCTCATCCGAGCCGATCACGAGCACAAACGGAATCATTTTTTTATTCGCATAATCGAGTTGCTTTTTCAGTTTCGCCTGATCGGGATAAACTTCCGTAGCGATTCCGTGGCTTCGTAACTGACGGGCTACACCCAACGAATAATGAAAGGTAGCTTCATCAAAATGCGCGATCATTACCTTAGAAGAAATACGCGCCTCTTCCGGAAAAGCTTTTAGTTCCTCCATCGCATCATACAGGCGATCTACACCAAATGAAATCCCCACTCCCGACACATCGGGTAAACCAAAGACACCGGTCAGGTTATCATAGCGACCGCCACCACTCACGCTGCCAATAGCAACATTGTTGATCTTCACTTCGAAAATACAGCCGGTGTAATAACTCAATCCGCGTGCCAGCGAAATATCAAATTCCACATGAGCGTTGGCATTGGTTGATTCTGTAGAAGAATAGCTTTGCAAAAGTTGAAGCACTTGCTGCAAATCGGTTAAACCTTTTTTGCCTTTTTCAGAATTGGCAAATTGCGCAGTCAAGAAATTGATTTTCTCATCGGTAGTTCCTTTGAAATTCAGGATGGAGAAAACCGCATCGATGCCTTTGTCTTCAAATCCGCGTGACCGCAATTCTTCTTTCACTTTTTCTTCGCCAATCTTATCCAACTTATCAATCGCGACAAACAAAGACGATTCGTTTTGCGAACCCGTTAGCTCAGCCAAACCTGAAAGAATGGCTCGGTGGTTAATTTTAATCGTGTAATCCAGAATACCCAAAGTCCCAAACACTTCCTGAATCATCAGAACAATATCCGCTTCGCAAAGTAGCGAGTCAGTTCCCACCACATCGGCATCGCACTGATAAAATTCGCGGTATCTTCCTTTCTGAGGTCGATCGGCACGCCACACCGGTTGAATTTGGTAGCGCTTGAAAGGAAACGTAATCTCATGACGATTCATCACCACGTAGCGAGCAAAAGGAACGGTTAGATCGTAGCGAAGGCCTTTTTCGGAAATATCAAAAGTTAGAAGTTTCGAGTTTTTAGAAGCAAGTTTCTCATGATCGACATTGGCTAAAAAGTCTCCATTATTCAAAACTTTAAACAACAACTGATCTCCTTCTTCACCATATTTCCCCGTAAGGGTGGTAAGGTTCTCCATAGCAGGCGTTTCGAGGGGCTGGAAGCCGTATTTTTGAAATACTTTGCGGATGTTATCGAAAATAAACTGGCGCTTGGCCATTTGGGCGGGCCCAAAGTCGCGGGTGCCTTTCGGTAAAGTTGGTTTTTCCATCGTAATAAACCGCCAAATCTAAGGCTTTCGCCAACCAGTTGCCAGCAGGTGGGAATCTGTTTTCATCATAAAAGTGCGGAAATAGGGCGCTGGTTGTCAATTACTTCTTGCATTCTGCGAAATGATGCTTATTTTTGCCGCTCGTTTTTAACAACATACGCCATGTCAGTTACCCGATTAAAAAGAAAGAACCGCAAAGACAAAGCCAAAGCGGCTCGCAGAAGAACTTCGTTGAAGACTCAAAACTTCAAACCAGTAGCGAAAGCGGTTGATATCGAAAAAATCAAAGAAAGCTTTAAGAAAAGCGCATAAAAAAAGGGACTGCTTTAGGCAAGTCCCTTTTTTTTGATTCCTATCCAATTACTTGGCATCCTTATTCTTTAGATCTTGAACTTCTGCACGAATTGCTTGTGCAATGTTCTTTAAGTCCTGCATTCCCTTTCTTACACGGGTTCCTGCAGCGCTATTAGCTTTGTTGTAAAATTTGTCAGCGTCTCCTTCAAGTGAAGCAATAAGAGCTTTTAATTCTTCAAATTTTTTCATTGTTACGGTATGTTTAGTTTATTGAGGTGTTTGATTCTTATGCCAAATTAGCTAAAAACCTTTAAAAACAATCAAAAACCCCATTTTTTTACGCTTTAGTAACTGAAACCAAGGCCTCTGTCTTGTAAAAACCATCGTCCAGCTTAGTTTTTAGGGCTGAAAACGCGGTTAAGGTCTCCTCTACATCGGACATGGTATGAGATGCTGTAGGGATGATTCGGAACATAATCACGTCTTTTGGTACCACCGGATAGATCACCACCGAGCAGAAAATGCCGTAGTTCTCGCGTAAATCCATCGACATATTAGCTGCCTCGCCCACACCGCCTTTGAAAAGAACTGGCGTTGGAGGAGTTTGTGTCTTATTGATAGCAAAGCCCCGATCAGCCAGTCCACCTTTAATGGCAGCCATGATTTTCTTCAGGTTTTCGCGGAATTCTGGGTGTTTTTTCACCAATTCCAGTCGCTTCATTCCGCCAACAACCAATGGCATTGGTAAGCTTTTCGCATAGATTTGAGAGCGCACAGAATAACGCAAGAACTTCAAAATCTTCTTGTCACCGGCTACAAACGCGCCGATGCTAGCCATTGATTTGGCAAACGTAGAGAAGTAAAGGTCAATCTGATCTTGTACACCTTGCTCCTCGCCTACCCCGGCTCCGGTTGGGCCCATGGTTCCAAATCCGTGGGCATCATCTACCAACAAGCGGAAATTGTATTTCTTCTTCAATTCAACGATGCCTTTCAGATCGCCCATGTTACCAGACATACCGAAAACACCTTCTGTGATTACGAGAATACCACCACCGGTTTCGTTAGCCAACTTGGTAGCACGCTGAAGTTGTTTCTCCAGGTTCTCCATATTGTTGTGCGGATAAACAAAGCGCTTACCCATATGCAAACGAACGCCATCAATGATACAAGCGTGTGATTCTGAATCATATACGATTACGTCTTTTCTATTGACAATGGCATCGATGATAGAAAGAACACCCTGATAGCCATAATTCAACAGCATGGCGTCCTCTTTCTTCACGAATTCCGCCAATTGCTTTTCAAACAATAAGTGATTGACAGAGTTCCCAGACATCATGCGGGCGCCCATGGGCGAAGCAAGACCATATTGAGCGGTTGCATCTGTATCTGCTTTGCGAACTTCCGGATGGTTGGCGAGGCCGAGATAGTTGTTCAAACTCCAGTTAAGCACGGTTTTGCCATTAAACTTCATGCGTGGGCCTATTTCGCCTTCCAACTTAGGAAAGAAGAAATAATCATCAGGTAAATGAGAGTACTTGGCCAGCGGGCCCTCTTCCATACGGAGTTTTTCAAATAAATCGACCATTGGTAGTAATATTCAGTTAATAATTCCGCAAAAATAGAAAAATTGTGGGGAAAGGCACATGCCGGATGGATTAAGTACAAATTCGGCTAAATAATTTTTAACTTTGAAGAAGGATTTAAACCTATGAATTATCTCAATCGAATAACCATTAATCCAGACATTTGCTTTGGCAAGCCTTGTATTCGAGGCATGCGATGGCCAGTAGGTGTTATCTTGGATTTGATTGGCTCAGGGATGTCATTTACAGAAATTATTGAGGATCATCCTGAATTAGAAAAAGAAGACATCCTTGCTGCTCTTCAATACGCAAAACTCACCAGTTCAGGCAAGTCTATCTACGAACTCGCATCCTAACAATGAAATTTGTTTGTGATGTTCATATCCCTTATCGACTGATTAATTTTTTGTTGAAGCAAGGGCATGAAGCTACGCACGTAAATTTTATTTTAACTGGCTCCAAATCGAAAGATATTGAAATAGCCCAACACGCTGACGAACAGAATCTAATCGTGATAACAAAAGATGAGGATTTTAAGAATCTTCACTTCGGAATCAATACACCCAAGAAACTTATTCGAGTATTGCTTGGAAATTGCAGCACCTCCGATTTGATTGAAGTATTTGAAAAGCACTTGCCTGAAATTGAAAAGATAAAAGAGTTCAATCGCTTTTACATTGAAATAGGAAAAAGTCAGTTTATTTACACCACTGATTATACGATCGAATAATTATCGCAAAACCACCATGAGTGAAACGATCAAAATCCATAAACTACTAGTAGCCAATCGAGGCGAAATCGCTTTGCGCATTATGCGAAGCGCCAAAGAGATGGGCATTCAAACCGTGGCCGTGTACAGCGAGATTGATCGCAATGCTATGCACGTTCGGTTTGCCGATGAAGCCCACTGTATCGGGCCGGCACCTTCATCTGAATCGTATCTACGCATGGATAAGATCATCGATGCCGCTAAGAAATCGGGAGCCAATGCCATTCATCCGGGGTATGGATTTCTTTCAGAGAATGAAGACTTTGCCGATCTGGTAAAAGAAAACGGGTTGATCTTTGTCGGGCCTTCAGGCGATTCCATGCGCACCATGGGTAGCAAGTTGGCTGCTAAAGAAGCGGTAGCGAAATTCAATGTGCCACTCGTGCCGGGAACAAGCACACCCATCACTAACGTAGATGAAGCTAAAGGAATCGCTAAAAAAATTGGCTACCCTATCCTCATAAAGGCAAGTGCCGGTGGCGGTGGAAAAGGAATGCGGGTGGTAGAAAACGAAGCCGAATTTCAAAATCAAATGGAACGCGCCATTAGCGAAGCCACTGCTTCCTTCGGAGATGGAGCCGTGTTCATTGAAAAATACATTGCGAAACCTCGTCACATCGAGTTTCAAGTGTTTGGCGACCAACACGGAAATGTAGTGCACTTATTTGACCGCGAGTGTTCCATTCAACGCAGACATCAGAAAGTAGTAGAAGAAGCTCCTTCTCCGGTGCTGACTCCGGAGCTTCGAAAAAAAATGGGCGAAGCTGCTGTGAATGCAGCGAAGGCTGCCAAGTATTACAATGCCGGAACGATTGAATTCATTTTAGATGAAGACATGAGTTTCTATTTCCTAGAAATGAATACTCGCTTGCAAGTAGAACATCCGGTAACGGAAATGATCACCGGTTTAGATTTAGTTAAACTGCAAATCAAAATTGCAGAAGGCGAGAAATTACCTTTTACGCAAAATCAATTGGCGATACACGGGCATGCCATTGAAGTGCGTGTGTGTGCAGAAGATCCAACAAATAATTTTTTACCAGACATTGGAAAATTACAAACCTATCGCAGGCCACAAGGCCACGGTGTGCGGGTAGACGATGGCTTTGAAGAAGGCATGACCATTCCAGTGCAATATGATCCGCTGCTTGCAAAACTGATTGTGTATGCCGAGACGCGCGAACTGGCCATGGATAAAATGGTTCGTGCGATTTCAGACTACGAAATAACTGGTGTAGCCACTACGCTAGGCTTCGGAGCATTTGTGATGAAACATGAAGCATTCCGATCCGGAAATTTCAATACCCGATTTATTGAAAACTATTTTAAGCCTGAATATCTGCAGCAGCAAGCGGATGAAGATTTAGAAAAAGTAGTGGCCGCTTTAGCTGTCACTGTTTCAGCTCCCGCCAGTTCTTCTGCGACTTCACAGGTTGTAGCTCGCCCTAGCAGTAAGTGGAAGAAAAACCGCGTGTAACTTATGGCGGAAATAAAACCCATTCGCGCTTGGCGATACAACTCGAGTCTGGCAACGAAGATTGAAGAGCTCACGGCTCCTTTGTTTGATGTCGTGTCGGACAAACAGCGACAGAAGCTGTATGAAAATCCGTATAATTCTATTCACCTCTCTGTACCAAAAGGATCCAATCCATCCGCGCAAGCGAAACAATTATTGAATGAGTGGAAAAGCAAAGGAGTCATTCGGCAAGATGCCATACCGGGCATCTATGTGTACTACCAATATTTTAAGTTAGCCGGATCGCCCAAAGAATATTGCCGCAAAGGTTTTGTTTGTCACATACGAGCTTACGATTGGAAAGAAAATGTAATCCTTCGACATGAGAACACGATTCCCAAAGCGGTGAACGACCGGATTGAATTGTTGGAGCAAACCGAATTGCATGCAAGTCCTACGCATGGACTCTTTACCGATCCTACTTTTGAATTGGAAAAATACATGGACGAAGCCATGCAAGTGCCATTGTATGAAACAGAAGATTATCAGGGTGTTCGCGATGTACTCGCTGTTATTCAAGATGCGAAAGTGATTCAACGTTTTATTGATGTGATCGAACCCATGAAAATTATTCTGGCGGATGGTCACCATCGATACGAAAGTTCATTGGCATTAAAACATCGGTTAGAAAAAAGCACTTCTGGCCTTACGGGAAAAGAAGGGTTTCATTATCACCTGATGTATTTGACGAATACGGAGGCAGATGATTTGCGAATTTTGCCGACTCATCGGATCATTCATGGTATTCCTAATTTCAATGATGATGAGAGCGTTCAAAAACTAGCTAACGACTTCGATATTAAATTTGTTGACAATGCCGACAGCCTGAATGAAATTATCATGGGTAAGAAATGGGCATTTGGCATTGTGTTGAAAAATCAGGCGCTAAAAGTCCGTTTGAAGCCGGAAGCCATTCACAAAATGATCTGGAACTTTCCGCAAGAAATCAAAAATTTAGATTTGACAGTGTTGCACTATTTTATCATCGAACGCATTTTAGGAATTGCCGGAAAAGACCAGCGTGGTTCGGAGAACATTTCTTTCGAACGGAATTTTTCCACCTGCCTCAATTTGGTAATGCATGATCAGGCGCAGATGGCGATTATCACTCAGGAGGTAAGCATTGAAGAAGTAAAGCAGGTTTGCGCCAGCGGCTACACGATGCCGCAAAAGTCAACCTACTTCTATCCAAAAGTCATTAGTGGATTTTTATTTAGCTCTATCAAACAAGATGAATTTCAAACACCCGCTTATTCTCGCTTCTAGCTCACCGCGAAGACAATATTTGTTACAGGAAGCGGGATTTACATTTCGTGTAAACGCACCGAATATTGACGAATCTTTTTCATCGGAAATGCCAGTGGAACAAGTGCCTAGTTATCTGGCTGAAAAGAAAGCCAAAGCTTTGTTACCTGAACTTCAAAACGAAATTGTCATTGCTTCCGACACTGTGGTGATTTTAGGCAAGAAGATTTTAAACAAGCCGATCGATCGTGCGGAGGCAATTAGCATGTTACAAATGTTAAGTGGACAAACTCATGTGGTGATTACCGCAGTTTGTCTGTTGAGCAAAGAAAAGCAAATCGTTTTTGACGACCGTACCGAAGTTACTTTTGCCTCTCTTACGCTTCCGGAAATTGAATATTATGTTGATCATTACAAACCATTTGATAAGGCAGGAGCTTATGGTGCACAAGATTGGTTGGGAATGATCGGTGTTGAAAAAATAAATGGATCTTACTTTACCGTGATGGGCTTACCAATTCACAAAGTGTACCAGCAACTTCACTTATTCTAAGCGCTTAAGCGAATTGATCCATCGAAATGGAGTACGCGCATTTAAAATGACCTTGTGGGCATTCTTTGAATCCATGTGATCCGCAAGGACGACATGTCAGTTTTTCTTTCGTTTCGATAATTACAGACTGATCGGATAGAGGTCCGAATCCAAAAGATGGAACGGTGGAACAATAAATAGCCGTTACAGCCGCGTTGGTAGAAGATGCCAGATGCATAGGGGCCGAATCATTGACATAATTCATCTTCGCTCCGCTAATCAAAGCAGTTGATTGAAGGAATGATAGCTTACCTGCCAAATTAACCACCTTGCTGGAACCTGTTACCAAGCGAATGGATTCGCACACATGATGATCGGAAGGTGCACCTAGCAGATAAATAAAATCAACTTGCTTCTGCACTTTCTGGATCAACTCAATCCATTTTTCAACCGGCCATTGTTTTGTGAACCACACCGATGTAGGAGCCATGCAATAATACGTACCCTGCTGATAAGTTTGAACAAACTTCCAATCACTTTGAGTTGGATACAATTTTGGTTTAGCGGCTTGTTTATCCGTAAATGCTTCAATCAATTTTTGATTGCGTTCTACTTCGTGAATATGATTTGCTTGATGCTTTATCGTTGTTGTGTTGAAAAATGAAAGCGGGTTTTTATCAAATCCAATTCGGTGTTTTGCTTTGGAAAAAGCAGCGATCAGTCCGGTGGTGGAATAGCGCTGCACATTAATCAGCACATCATATCGGTTTCTCCGAATTTTCTGAATGATCAGTAGCAGGTTTCTGTATTTTCTTTTCTTATCAAAAACAATCACCTCACGCAAGTGCGGATGACTTGCAAGAAGACCTTCGTTTCCTTTGCGTACTAAGAAATCAATAATTACATCCGGATAATAAGAATGTAATTTCTCAATCAAAGCAGTGGCCAGAATTACATCTCCAATAAAGGCCGTTTGAATAATCAGAAAAGACCTCGGGCGATCCACTATTTCTTAAACTCCGTTTGGTAATATTTAATAGCACTCGTAATGATTTGCAGGGCGGTCTCTTTGCCTTGAAAATCAGGAACAGTAACAATCTTGTTTTCAAGCTTTTTATAGGTCTCAAAAAATTCCTTCAATTCCAATTTAAAATGCGCAGCCAATTCACTGATGTCTTTCAAGTGCTTGGTGTTTGCATCATTTTCAGCGACAGCCAAAATCTTATCATCGGCAAGTCCTTGATCTACCATTCGCATGACTCCAATGACGCGTGCTGGCACTAAGCAAAGCGGTTGAATAGGTTCACGGCATAAAATCATGATGTCCAATGGATCTTTATCCTCACCCATCGTCTGTGGAATAAAACCGTAGTTAGCCGGATAATAAACCGCCGAATAAAGTATTCGATCAAGCTTCAGCAAACCAGTCTCCTTATCAACTTCGTACTTCGTACGCATGCCAGTGGATATTTCAACGATGCCATTTACAAATTCGGGAGCGTTGTTGCCTACAGGTGCTTCGTGCCAGGGGTGCTTTATCATAATCAATGGAAATTAGAGTGTGAAGGTAGGAATAATTAGCATCTCCATAAAAAAGAAAACCCCTTGCCGTTTGATCGGCAAGGGGTTCATTTACTCTCTAAAGTCTATTTCTTGTCTTTATCTTTTTTATCATCTTTCTTGGCTTGGGTGATTTTGTCTCCATCCTTCAATCGTTTGGAAACAAGCAGGAATGGCCCAGTAACTACTTCAGCATTTTCTGGCAAACCTGAAATGATTTCAATGTTATCGTAGTCGCTGATTCCCGTTTTAACTTCTGTCATTTTCGCAATTCCCTTTTCATTTACAAAAACAACTACCTTAGCTTCCTTCTTTTCAACCTTGGCCTTGTTGTCAGTTACTTTTCTTTCTTCGTCACCATCATTAGCCGGAGGTCCATCTTTTGCTGCTTTCTTATCTTTCTCCGGGTTTCTGGTTGTTACTGCTGTCAATGGCACAGAAAGCACGTTATCTTTCATCGTTGTAATGATATCTACACTGGCTGTCATTCCAGGTCGGAATGGAAATTTGTTTCCTTGCTTGATTAAGTCCTCGTATGAAGAACGAAGAATTAGGATACGAACTTCAAACTCTGTGATCGCATCTGCAGAAGTTTTATCCTTCGCTG
The DNA here is from genome assembly GCA_016191555.1 of Bacteroidota bacterium. Lineage (GTDB taxonomy): Bacteria > Bacteroidota > Bacteroidia > Cytophagales > Cyclobacteriaceae > ELB16-189. Next base: position 48,814 of record JACPVX010000013.1, on the reverse strand, counting down.
TATTCGCAATGCTGGTAACGATTCCTTTGAATTGCTTATCCACATTTGCGTACGAATCTACATCGATCAACACAGAGTCATTCAGATGAACACGTACGATATCATTCTCATTCACATTAACCCTTACCTCCATTTTGTTCAAATCAGCAATGCGCATCATTTCCGTTCCAGTCATGGTAGCTGCTCCAACTACCCGCTCACCTTTCTTTACAAATAATTTCGAAACAATACCCTTCATTGGAGCCACCACCGAAGTCTTAGCCACATTGGCACGAGATTCACGAACGCTGGCATCGGTGCTATTCACGATGAAGCGTGATGCTTCCAAAGTCTGCGTAGCCGACTTCAAATCATTTTGTGCCACTTTATAATTCTGTTGGGCCAATTGCCAATCCGCTTCTGAGATTACTTTTTCATTCCATAATTTCTCCTGGCGTTTGTAGTCTTGTTCTGCGCGTAAATAGGTCGCTTCTGCTCTGGACAAAGCCGCGCGCGAAGATTCCAGATTTGCCCTTTGTTGACTCAGAGAAGCTTCAGAACGCTCCAACTGACTCATCCAAACATCGGGTCTGATTTTCACCAACACCTCTCCCGCCCGTACTGAGTCTCCGTCTTCCACATTCAATGAAATAATTTCTCCTGAAACTTCAGGGGCGAGTTTCACTTCAATCACAGGTTGTACAGTTCCCGAAGCACTCACTTTCTCCGTGATCGAAGCTTTCTTGGACTTCGCAAGCTCAACTTCTAAGTCGCGAGACTTTCCGATCCAGCCTTGTGATTTCCCAACAATTACAAATAAAATGAGGAAGATAACGATGCCAATACCCCAGTAAAGAAGTGAGTTGGACTTTTTCTTTTGCTTTGCCATTCGTAAAAAGTATTAATAGTCTATTGGTTTGCCTTGGTAAAAATCGAGAACTTTCTTTTTAAATATTAAGTCATATTTTGCGCGTACCTGATCAGATTTAGCCTGAAACAAATTGTTTTCCGACACTTGGTAATCGACATAATTAGTAGCACCTGCATCATATCTTTGTTTCGTCATACGAAACGCTTCCTCTCTTGCCTTAACCGCCTTTGCGGATGATGCGTATGTTTTCGCAGCAGCAGTTGCATCGTTGTGTGCAGTTTCGATAGCCTGACGCAATTTGTTTTCTGCATCGGTTAAATTGATCGAAGCTTGATCTCGTTGCACCTTGCTACGCTGCACACTCGCTCGTGTTGTATAGCCATTGAATAGCGGAATCGTAAGACCTAATGAAAGGCTTTTGGAGATATTATCAGAGAATTGATCGCTAAATGGCTTTTCTTTTGAATTGGACTTCAATTGGGGTTGCAACGATTTTACTTGCAACAAAGGATCAAGTGTATTCGGGTCTGTGCCCAAATAACCTATTACCGGATTTGGATCAATAACTGAAATACCGGTAGAAACTTTTGCAGCACTTGAATAGTTAGTGAAGGCAGAAGCATTCAAACTTAATCGAGGGTAAAGACTAGCACGGGATGCTCTTAATGCAAAGTTGGCACTCTCTGTTCGATAAACAGCGGCTCTTATTTCGGGCATGTTTTGCTTAGCGATATCGAAAATCTGTTCGGTTGATTGATTCAAAGTAACGTCTTCAACGCCCAATTCAGGAACTTCAATATCTAAAGGTGTAGAAGCAGGTAGCTGCATCGCTTGCTTTAGCTGTAAGAGCGATAGATTATACGTATTCTCGCGCTGCACTAAGTTTAACTCATTGGTCGCATTTTGAGCTTCTAAGTCCAAAACATTACCCAGTGGAACAGAACCTGCTTGTTCTAGTTTCTTAGTGCGTTCCAATTGTTGCTGGGTTGTGCGCAATTGAAATTGTGCGTTTTGAAATAACTCTTGATTGAATATAACAGAAGTGTAAAGAGTTACTACGCTCAAGATTACATCATTCTTAGCCTTTGTTAGGTCGCTCTCCGCAGCAGCCTTGTCGTTCACATTTTGGCGAATGGTATTCATCACACGGAATGCATTGAACAATAACAAACTGGCATTCGCATTAACATTGGCATTGTCAATCTTTTGATCAATGAATGCGTTAGTCGTAGGGTCAATGGACCGTCCATAGTTCGAGCCAGCAGAACCAGACAAGTTAAGACTGGGTAGCATGGTATATTTAGCTTGGTCTAAATTAATATCCGCGCCCTTTAATCCCATCTCACTTCTCTTTACTGTCAAGTTATTTTTGAGCGCAATTTCTACACACTCTTTTAGCGTATAGACTTTTTTGTCCTGAGCTATTGAAGCGGTTACAACTAAAGAGAATAATGCAATTGAAAGTATTCCTTTCTTCATATTTAACGATTGATATCTGGTATATAAATAACTTCTTTTATCCAACTTAGACTCATGAGATACTGAAATGTTACAGGCTTGATACCCGAATCCATTTCAATTACCTGACAAGCCAAATCATTCTTTCCCTTACGTGATACGGACATGGTAGCAATATTGCAGTCGTCATGGGCAATCACATCGGCAATAAACGCAATGCTGCCTTTTATGTCATCCGCGAAAATTATTATGGTATGGAGATTAGCAGTAAAGTCGGCTTTGAAACCATTGATCTCTGCAATGTTAATCATCCCTCCTCCTCTGCTCTCGCCAAGTACTTCTATTGTACGCACTCCTTTTCTTAATGTTAGCCGAATGGAGTTTGGGTGAAGCGTTGATGCGTTACCAACAGATTTGAAATGGTACTTTAACCCAGATTTTTCGGCAATTTCAATGGCGTCTTTGATTCTTTTGTCATCCGTTGAAAAATCCATCAATCCGGCTAAGATGGCTCGGTCGCTGCCGTGACCTTCATAGGTTCGGGCAAAGGAATTATAAAATATGATTTCAGCCTCTTCGGGAATGCCTCCCAAAACCTTGATAGCAGCCTTTGCGATGCGAACAACCCCCGCAGTATGCGAACTGGATGGGCCGATCATTACGGGGCCAATCATATCAAAAACACTGCTTTTTTCGGGCATACGCGGTTAACTAACGCAATAAACCCGAAAAGGATTTCTTTTTTGGGTATTTATACACCCTTAGCGGGTATTTATTGCGAGCGGCAAAAATAGGGTTTTAGCTTCAAATAAATTAGAAAACCATGCGGGGGCATTTTGCATCCAAAAAATTGGGCTCACTCAGCCAATGAATGGTAGCCTCTCTATAATTATTCGACAATATAATTCCGCATGCATTTATAGTTCATCTTTCTTAAACCCTTGTCGCAGTTTTAAATAAATTTGGGATCCAATAACGAATCGATGAAATCATCACTCTTTTTCATTTTCCTTATTTTCACTACTGAGTCACTTCTCAGCCAAGATTCACTGGTTAGAATGAGCGACCTCCGCTTTACCTCGGCTTACGAAAAAGAGGCGTTTTCAGAATTTGTCCGAACAAAAAATCAGGGGCTACTACTTCCACTTCTACTCGCAACTTCAAGCACGTCAACGACAGAAACGACTCAGCGTATTGAATCAAGAATCAGCGCAATAGCAGAAAAGCTTCAGGCGGACGGACTTGCAAAGAAGAAGAATGAAAAAAAGATCAAAACCATTTATAGCGAAGTACATAATACCTTTTTTAAGAAATATGAAGAGGAGGTACGCTTTCATGAAATTTTTACCAATGGAAACTATAACTGCGTAACTGCATCAGCCCTTTATGCACTCGTTTTTGAAAAGTTAGACATCAAATATGAAGTAAAGGAAGAACCGACACACGTTTATCTGCTTGCTTATCCAAATTCAGAGAATATTCTAGTGGAAAGTACTTCTCCTCTAAAGGGCTTTGTGGTATTTGATGACCGATTTAAGCAGAGTTTTGTTGAGGCCTTAAAGAATCAAAAAATAATAGGCAATTCTGAAATAGCTAATAAATCTACCGATGAACTTTTCAACGCCTATTACTTTAAGAGAGAGAAGTTAAATCTTCAACAATTAGTTGGAATTCACTATTGTAATGACGCCTTATTTAAACGAGATAAAGACGATATTCAGGGGGCGTATCAACAAATGGAAAAAGCCAACCTATTGTATCCGGCACCTAAAACTGAATACCTATTGATGCAATTTGGTGTTGAGTTGATTACAAAGGTAAAGTTAAAACCGAAAGAAAAATCAGAATTGATTGCTAAGGTATCTCGCTATAAAAATCAGGGCATTACGAAAGAAATGATTCAAGGGGAATTTATAAATCTGACAAATGAGGTAATGGGGCGAGACAACAATAAAACGCTTTACAAAGAATGTTTTCAAATCCTGACAAACGGATTTCATGATCAAGAACTCATCAATGAAATTTCCTATTTATACTACTTCGAGAACGGTCGGATTCTTTACAATCAAGGAAGTTTTTCTGCTGCTAAGAATTTTTTTGAAAAAGCGTTGTTGTTTCAGCCTAACAATACCGAGTTGGCCGGAATATTTACTACTTCTATTGCCAATTCGCTTCGAAACGAAAGAAGCCCCAAGCAAGCATATGACACACTGGAGGCCTATCGAAAAAAATATCCAGTTCTATCACAGAATAACAACTTCAACTCGATGATTGCCATGAGTTATGCTTTACTTTTTGGTGAAGCTTACCAAAAAGGGAATTTAGCAGAAGCCGAAAAGTATAAGTCAGTTTTTGAGGAAATGGTAAAATCCAATAAAGATATCAATCTCGTTCCTTCCATTGTGGGCTCTGCCTATTCATCAGGATGCTCCTACTATTTCAAGAAAGGGCAAAAGGCCAAAGCAATGCAATTGTTGGAAAAAGGTCTGGAGTTATCCCCCGATAATTACGAATTACGAACGCGCCAGCAAATGATTAATAGCCGATATTAATTCTCTATAGAGACATAAAACTTTTTCTGGGCTAAGTAAGTGTTTCCCATACGTGTTTCTATTTCCGCCACGAAATTCAACTCCTGCATCATAAAGCCACCCGGAGGAAGCGTGTACTTGATCGTTCCTATCTTATTATTGGTCTCAATGCCAATAAGGCTATTGGTAATACATCCGGTTGAAGACAGATTTCCGATATAGTATTTTACAGATCGAGCTGATTCGGTAAGTGAAAGGTTGATTTGGTAGACTCCCTCACGTTTCAACCGATCAACCGGAGTAACTAAAATTTTCGGGAAATTATCTTTTAGAGTTCCATCCAACAAAATTTCTCTTAACCCTAAACAAGGTTGATCCTTTTCAAATCTGGCTACAGACATGAGCGAACCATTTTCCTTGTACTTTTTCCTCTCCCCTTCTATTTTATCATCTTTATAATTGGTCTCCTGATAAAGAGTACCATCTTCAAAGTAGCGTTTCGAGAGCCCCTCGCGCTTGCCATTAACGTAGTTCATTTCAAGGCTTACTTTTCCATTTTTGTAGTACGTTCGAGCCAATCCATTTCGTTTGCCCTTCAAAATGGTTAACTCGGTCTTTATTTTACCATCGGTATAATAGTACTTTTTAAAACCATCCGTTGTGTCTGCTTTTTTCTTCGACTTAATATCCTTCCTCTTGGTTTCGCAACTCATTAGGAGGATCGCACAAATAAAAATTAAGATAAGTCTCATACAGCAATAGGCGCTTTAATGGAAGGATGTGCTTGATAATTGACGATTTCAAAATCTTCAAATTCATATTCAAAGATGGAAGGAGGTCTGCGTTTAATAACCAGTTGAGGTAATGGATAGGGAGTTCGGCTTAGTTGGAGCTTAACCTGTTCGATATGGTTGGAATACAAATGCACGTCACCACCCGTCCAAACAAATTCTCCTGCTTCTAAATCGCACTGTTGTGCAAACATATGCAATAGAAGGGCGTAGCTAGCAATATTGAATGGGACGCCTAAAAAATAGTCGGCAGAGCGTTGATACAATTGACAGGATAATTTTCCATCAGCCACATAGAATTGAAAAAGTGCGTGGCAAGGCGGAAGCGCCATGTTATCTACTTCGGCTGGATTCCAGGCACTCACAATATGTCTGCGAGAATCTGGTTTTCGGCCGAATTCGCTCGAATCGGTCGAATTTCCGGAAAATCAATGGAACAGAACACCGGTCGGTTTTGGTAGCTCCTTTTTCAAGGATTTCCTGCATTAATTCCAAGTATTGTTGCATAGCTGAATTCTGTTTCGCAAAGAAAGAGAACCCAACTGTGAATCTCAAGCTTTATAAAAACAAAAAACCCGCTAAAAAGCGGGTCTTTGTTTACTAGTTTATCCAGAAGAACTTAATCATTGCTACTGTCATTCTTAGCTGTGAATTCTTTCGATTTGCCGTTCAATGTAACGGTGTAGGTATTATCACAGGTTCCAGCTCCAAAATCTACCGTGTACACTTTTGTATCCGTGGTGACCTCTTTAACACCTTTTACTGGGATGTAGACTTTATTAGTCAACAAACAAGAAGTGCTGTATTCTAAAGGCGTAGTTATTTTCACTGAATACGACTTGCCATAGCGATTTGTTCCGCTTGCCGCAGCTAAAGCACCTGCTGTTTGAGAAATAATTACCTTATCATCTGCAATCGTAGATGATCTTACCCATTTCTTTGTTCTACTTACTGTACGAGTAGCAGTTGTTTTATCAGGCCAAGTGGTAGTCAACGTCCCTGAAATGTTCCAAGTTAAAGGCGACTCTTGGGTGCTTACATTCGTGATAGTTCTGCTGCCTGAAATAACAAGACCATTGATGCTATAGTTGTTAAATGTGATGGTCTGTGTTGATCCACTTAAGAACCAACGACCTCCCGACCATGTGATGGTAAACGAACCTTTGCGAACGTTTCCTCTAGGATCAGTACAACCAGCAGGGTTATCAGCACCAGCGGCAGTTTTATCAAAGTTTACAATTATAGTTCCATTGGACTTTTCCTGACCTATATCTTTGATGATATAAGCACATGATACACGGCTATCTTCTTCCACTCGGCCTGTAATGGCGTCTGCAGAATTTAAAACCGAGCTTGCCATATCTACTGTTTCTTCTTGGCTCGATTCCAACGCGGCATCATTGTTTACAGATTGATTGTCTTGTGTGGAAAAGGTAACTTCATCTGATTTGTTACACGAACCTAAAATCAGTACAAAAGCCAGCATTAAACTTGACAGGCTTTTCAAATTGATAAATGATGTTGTTTTCATGGGTTTTGTTTTTTGTTGCTTAGAGTAAAAAGCTTTCTGATAGTTTAATGACACACAAAAAAAGTTTCAAAACTTTAAATTCATTGAAAAATTAATTGTTTCTTTCACTATGAGAAGACTGGCCTGTATTACCATTTCATGTTGTTTTGTAACCATCGCATCATTTGGGCAACTTAAAATTGCCAAATTAAAATACAACGGAGGGGGTGATTGGTATGCTAATAAAACGGCCTTGCCAAATCTCATATCGTTCTGCAATAAAGAGTTAGGAACTCATTTGGAAGCCGAAGAAGATGTAGTAGAAGTAAATAGTCCTGCCCTTTTTGATTACGCTTATATTTATATGACTGGCCACGGAAACGTGGTTTTTTCAATGGATGAAGCAGCAAATTTGAGGAAGTATTTGATTGGAGGTGGTTTTTTGCATGTGGATGACAATTATGGCCTAGATAAATTTATTCGTTTAGAGCTAAAAAAGGTTTTTCCAGAGGCTGAGTTGGTCGATATACCCTTTACACATGCCATTTATCATCAGAAATTCAATTTTCCCGGAGGTCTACCTAAAATTCACGAACATGATAGCAAGCCACCACAAGGTCTGGGTATTTTCTATCAAGGGCGCCTAGTAGTTTTCTATTCATATGAGTGTGATTTGGGTAATGGCTGGGAAGACCAGCGCATACACAACGACCCGGAAGAAAAGCGGAAGCAGGCGCTAATGATGGGTGCCAATCTTATATCCTATTGTTTTACAATTAATTAGCAATCAGCTATTCTTTATTAATGGGAAATAAATTTAATTTGTTTTATATAACTAAATACTTAGTTTTGCAACGTAATCACTAGTTAAGAGTAGCAAACCACATCATATAATGCGAGAAATGAAAGAATTAACGAAAGCCGAAGATCAGATCATGCAGATTTTATGGAAACTGGAGAAAGCCTTCGTAAAAGATATTGTAGAGCAGTTTCCGAATCCCAAACCGGCTTACAATACAGTTTCTACGATTGTCCGCATCTTAGAGAAGAAAGGATTCATCGGTTATAAGGCGTATGGAAAAACACACGAGTACTTTCCTCTGATAGCTAAAGAGAAATACACGCATTTTTATTTAAACAATTTGGTGACGGGGTATTTCGGTGGCTCGTTTCAAAGTTTGGTTTCTTTTTTCGCAGCCGAAAATAAAATGGATGTGCAAGACATCGATCAGTTGGTGAAGGAATTAGAAAACTTAAAAAAGCAAAAGAAATGAAATCGTTACTTCAATATTTGCTGGCATGCAATATCGGGCTGTGCCTCTTCCTGATTGTATATTGGATTGGCCTGCGAAATGAAAATCAGTTTGGCTTTAAGCGAGCCTATCTCCTACTGGCCATTATCAGTTCGTTTCTATTTCCGCTTTTACAATTTTCAATTGCAGCTCCTATTCAAGTCATTCCCCAAGTTGATCAAATAATACCAACTCAATGGCTGCCGGAATTAATCATCACGGAGCAATCTTCAATTAACACGGGTGAGGTGCCGCCTACTATAACCGTATTTGAAATGATCTATTGGGGAGGTGCATGTCTGTTCCTCGCTATCCTCGTCATCAGAATTGTTTCTTTGCATCGATTTTTTTCAAAGCAATTGGCTTATACCTGGAGAAATTTTAAAGTAGTTGAATCCGATGAGGCGATGCCCACTTTTTCCTTTTTCCACTACATTTTTATTGGACGAGCCAAGCAGTACAATTTGCAAGAGAAAGAAGCGATTTTAGAACACGAATCTACACATGCCAAACAGGGGCATACTATCGACATTCTTCTTGTAAATATGGCCCATGTTGTTTGTTGGTTTAATCCGATCTTACTGATTTACAAAAAAGCACTTGTTCAACTTCACGAATTTGAAGCCGATGCGCGCTCGGTTGAAAATACGGATGTGGAACAGTATTGCAGCTTGTTGGCGAAAGTTGCGTTACAATCGGCTCAGTTTCCTATCGCCAACCATTTTCACAATTCTTTAACCATTAAACGAATTTCTATGATGAAAACTTTGAAACGTAAAATACCCGTGAGCAAAATAATTTATACGCTTACGGTCATTCCAATTTTTCTTTTAGCCGTGGCATGTCACGATCAGATAAAGGAAAACGCTACCAGTGGTATTAAAGTTGAACAGCTTCCTGCTGAGGCTAAAAAACAACTGGCAGAATTACAGAAAGGGAATCCATCCAGTACTTACGTCATTCTAAAATCCGGAGAGGAAACCCATGAAAAATTAGAAGCATATTCGAAACAAGCCGACTTCGGAACTGTTAGCGTATCTCCGCAAACCGAAGATGGTAGTTTTGTTTTTGTGGAATTTAACAAACGCTACGAACGCATCAAATCGTTACCTAAAGACGAGTCCGCTGTTTTTTCACAAGTAGATGAAATGGCCGCTCCCCTATTTGGCATGGACAATTTCTATCGCAACATTGCCTACACATTAAAGTATCCATTGGAAGCCCGCCAGAAGGGAATAGAGGGAAAAGTGTTTATTGAGTTTGTGATCAATACCGATGGATCCACAACGGATTACAAAGTACTGAGGAGCTTAGATGAAGCGTTAGATACCGAAGCGATGCGAACCTTAATACAACTGGATACAAAATGGCGTCCGGCAATTCATCAAGATAAAATTGTAAGGATGAAAATGGTGATGCCGATTGTTTATAAGTTAGATGGATCGGAAGAAAAAGCAGATGATTCAAGGGTAGACAACTCATTGGAAGAAGTAGTGGCGGTAGGCAAAAAAGCGAAGTAGGATCACAAAAAATTGCCCGACTTAGTCGGGCAATTTTTCAACCCACATAATGAATAGAGAATTAAAGTTGTGTTATAAACTGACGAATCCCTTGGATTGTCAGGGTAAACACATCAAAAAGTAAAACTTACTTGCCTAAGACTTCCTCGAGTTTTTGTTCGAGAGCCGCTCCGCGCAAATTTTTCGCTATGATCTTTCCCTCTTTATCGAGTAGAATTGAAAATGGAATTGCCTGAATATTGTAGTCGCGGGCTGCTTGCGAATTGAAATATTGTAAATCAGAAACTTGCGTCCACGCGAGGCCATCTTCCTGAATGGCTTGCATCCACTCTTGCTTATTTCGATCTAACGAAACTCCGTACACTTCAAAGCCCTTATTTTTGAATCGATTGTATGCGCGCACTACGTTTGGATTTTCTTTGCGACAGGGGCCGCACCACTTCGCCCAAAAATCGATCAGTACATATTTTCCGCGCAACGATGAAAGTTTTACAATCTGACCAGATGGATTGGGCAAGGCGATTTCGGGAGCTAATTGTCCGACAGCGGTAATTTTCATTTTCTCCGTCATGGCAACTAACTCTTTCGTGAAAGGTGATGTAGGCCAGTCTTTCTGAAATTTTTCGGCTGATGACACAAACAAATCAAGGTTTTTATCCTTATCCAACAAATTGGGATCTTGCAAGAGGTTGAACAATGCTAAAGAGGTAGGTTGTTGTTTTAATAAAGCTACCAACTGGGCCTTGCCATTTTCCACCAACATCATTGCCTTGTTTTGTAACAGGGCAACTTTTTGATTGTCATTGGCGGCTACCGCTTTTTCAAATTCGGCTTGCAATGCCATCATCTCCGGTCCGCCTTGCGATTGGTTCATCATCATTTGCACTTGGCTGATCAAATCATGATCGGGAGAACCTTTGATTTGCACAAAACCTTGTTGATTGTTTCCATCGACATTTAATTCAACATTGGACTTGTATAGCATGATGTTGATGGCTTGGCGATTGTAAAAGTTCACATTGTAGAATCCTGCTTCGGTTAAATGCAACCGCTTCGCGAATGAATAATCCTTTCGCAATTGGATCGTATCGCGTTTAGCTTTTCCATCTTGACGGATTTCCTGAATGTAAATTTCACCTTGTTGTGGAAAGCCTACTTTGCCAGAAAGCACAATATCCCAACCACCATCTTTCGCTTCTTCTTTAGCAGCTGGACTACAATTAAAAAGGAACCCTGTCAGCAAAACATTAATCCACAGTATCATAGATGACTTCATTTTAATTTATTTAGCTAATTCCTGTATAATCAAGTCGGTGGCGAGTTTAGGATCTGCTTTCCCCTTACTGCGCTTCATCACCTCACCCATAAACATGGTAACAATCACCTTCTTGCCTTTTTTATACTCCGCTACTTTGGCTGGAAATTCTTTCACCACGTCCTGCACGATCGTAAGAATGGTATCTGTATTACTCTCCTGCACTAAATTTAGTTCCGCAGCCAACGCAGTCATACTTTTCTGCGGCTGTTTCATTGCCTCGGGAAACAACTGCTGTGATGCGATAGCAAAATTAAGTTTCCCCTGATCAATCAGTGCTATTAATTCGGCCAATGCCTGTGGAGGCAGTTGAATTTGAGTGATATCGATACCTGATTCATTGATATACGATTTAACAGGCCCCATCAGCCAATTGGAGACTGCCTTAAAATTTTGAATGGATTTACACACCGCTTCAAAGTAGGCGGCCATTTCTTTCGAATCGGTAATCACCTGTGCATCGTAAGATGGAAGATGATACTCGGTAATGAATTTTTGATAGAGTTGCTGCGGCAAAAGCGGCATGCTGTTTCTTATTTCACTGAGCCATTCGTCTGAAATCTGTAATGGGCTTACGTCCGGATCGGGAAAGTAACGATAGTCGTTCAATTCCTCTTTGGTGCGCATGCTATACGTTTTTCCATCATTGGCATTGAAGGTGCGGGTTTCAGAAACCACTGGTTTGCCTTGTTCCAGCAATTGCACCTGCCGCTCGAATTCGTGATCGATGGCGCGCTGCACATTGCGAATGGAATTCATATTTTTTACTTCCACCTTCTTGCCCAATTCTTTGGCATCTTTCAACATAACCGATACGTTCGCATCGCAACGTAAAGAACCTTCTTCCATGTTTCCATCACAGATGGAAAGGTAACGCACCACCTTTCTGATTTCAGTCATCAGTGCTCCGGCATCTTCAGAAGATTCTATCACAGGTTCTGTCACTATTTCAATGAGCGGAACACCGGAGCGATTGAAATCCAAAAGTGTGTCACTCTCATTTTCGATGTGAATGGACTTACCGGCATCTTCTTCTAGGTGAATGCGATTCAGTACAATCTTTTTTTCTGCACCTTCTTTATTTCGAATGGTGATGTAACCACCGACACAAATAGGTGTGCGATCTTGTGTGAGTTGATAGCCTTTCGGCAGATCGGGATAGAAATAATTTTTGCGATCAAAAATCTGAAAGGGCGAAATACGCGAATTACAGGCGAGGCCCATCCGCGCGGCCAACTCGACTGTTTGTCTGTTCAGTTTTGGCAAAGTGCCTGGATGCGCTAGGGTGATCACGCCTACATGCGTATTAGGCGCACCTCCATATGCGGCTTCATCGGCATTGAATATTTTGCTGGAGGTAAGAAGTTGCGCATGTACCTCCAGTCCAATAACCAAACGATATTTATCAGTTGAGGACTTCATGGCTAATAGGTAACGGCATGGACAACCACTTCAGGAATAAGGATTGCACCAGCAGGAATCTTATTCAATTTTTGAAGTTTCTCAACTTGATTACCCAACTTAAACGTAACAGGCACGACAAAAATCCTATTGCTTCTGATTTGGTGCCACGTCGGTGGTGATTTTTTTAAGACACGAGCTATTTCACTGGAACATCCTCCTGAAAGCTCAATCAGTTCCTCCGTGCGCGTTACCTGTCCAATCGAGTCAACTTCAAACAATACATACGTTCTACCTGCTATGCCTCTCCGTCTTGCGTCTGCCGGATATCGAATTGTTTCTCCCAAATATTTATAAAATTCACTTCTAAGTTTTCTTTCTTCGTCTGTCTCAGTTCGTTTTAATTCAATGGAAAAAATTGGTGTTGAGGGAAGTATTACTTTCATTTCATCATATCCAGTCAATTGCAAAAGAATGGTATCTTTTTCTTTTCCGTTGAGCTGAAAGAACCCTTTAAAATTAGAATAAGCTATCGTATCGGATAATATCTTTACCTTGTCCAAGGGTAAAAGTGTTTCTCTATCCACCACTCTCAAGGTATATTTGATTTGGCTCAAACATACTGAATGCATAAACAGGGTAACTACAATAATTATATTCCGCATTTTACTTATCTATCAATCCTTTTGCCTTCACAATCACGCTCTCTAATCCTTCGAGGTTCTTCCCTCCAGCTGTCGCAAAGAAAGGTTGTCCGCCACCGCCACCATCAATTTCTTTCGCTAACTCCTTCACCATATTACCGGCATGAAATTTTTTCGCAGCCTCCACTTTTTCTCCGAGCATCACCGCCACTTGAGGTTTGCCTTCGATATCTGCTGCTAAGACCAGAATCAAATCGTCAAACTGATTACGCAAGGCGTACGCAATATTTTTTAAACCGTCAGCCGTTGGCACGGACACACGCTCTACAATGAGTGAATGACCGTTGCTCTTTACCACCTTCGTAGCAAGCACATCTTTTAGCTGATTGGCTTGTTGCTGATAGATGACTTCCAGTTTTTTCTCCAGCGCTTGTTTTTCCTCCGCTAATGTTTGCACCGAAGCGACCACATCTTTCGGATTTTTCAGTTGCGATTTGATTTGCTCCAACTGATTGTAAAATCCAGTAAGGTATTCAAAAGCACCATCTGCTGTTACAGCTTCAATTCTTCGCACACCGGCCGCTACGGAACTCTCTGAAACAATTTTCAACAAACCAATTTGTCCGGTGGCCTTTACGTGTGTACCTCCGCACAACTCCACTGAGAAGGCAGGATCAAATGTGATCACACGAACAAACTCACCGTACTTTTCGCCAAACAATGCCATCGCGCCAAGCGCCTTAGCTTTTTCAATAGGCACGTGTCTTTTTTCATCCAGTTGAATGTTCTCGCGAATTTTTTCGTTGACAATTGTTTCCACGCGCGAAAGTTCTTCGCTGGTCATAGCTGCAAAGTGCGAGAAGTCGAAGCGGAGAATTTTATCGTTCACCAAAGATCCCTTTTGTTCTACGTGTTTGCCCAGCACCTGACGCAGGGCAGCATGCAACAAGTGGGTAGCCGAGTGATTGCTCATGGACAACTTGCGCTTCGGCACGTTTACCAATGCAGTAACAGGAGCTTCGATCTGTGCAGGTAACTTTTCTACCCAATGAACAATCAAGTCATTTTCCTTTTTGGTATCCACCACATGAATTTTCTCACCGGCAATTTCCAACAAACCGGTATCTCCTACCTGGCCACCGCTTTCCGCATAGAAAGGTGTTTTATCTAATACCAATTGAAACAGCTCTTTGTTTTTCTGCTTCACTTTGCGGTGCCGCAAAATGCGTGAATTGGAAGTCAGTTCATCGTAGCCAATGAACTCCGGCTTGTCACCCTCAGCAACAGTTACCCAATCTCCGGTTTCTTTAGAGGCATCTGCTTTGGAGCGGGATTTTTGCTTGGCCATCTCTTCGTTAAAGCCCTTTTCATCCACAGACCAACCTCTTTCTCTTGCGATCAACGAAGTAAGATCAAACGGGAAACCAAATGTATCGTACAATTCAAAAGCTTGCTCGCCTGAAATTACTTTATCAAAATTCTCAATTCGCTTTAAACCCTTCTCCAACGTTCTCAAGAATGAAATTTCTTCTTCATGCACCACTTTCTCCACATACTCTTGTTGCTGATGCAATTCAGGAAACACATCTTTCAATTGAATCGCCAACAGCGGCACGAGGCGATGCATGAATGGCTCTTTAAAATTCAAATACGAAAAACCATAGCGTACGGCTCTGCGCAAAATTCTTCGGATCACATAGCCTGCTCCTGTGTTGCTGGGCAATTGTCCATCGGAAATAGCAAATGATACCGCGCGAATATGATCGGCCATCACACGAATGGCTATATCGGTTTTGATATTATCGCCATACTTCACGTTACCATGCATGGCGATGAAATCCATCATCGGACGGAAAACATCGGTATCATAGTTAGAAGTTTTTCCTTGGATGGCCATGCACAATCGCTCGAAGCCCATGCCCGTGTCCACGTGCTTATCTGGCAGCGGCTCTAAAGCTCCGGATGCCAATCGATTAAACTGAATAAATACGAGATTCCAGATTTCTACCACCTGCGGATGATCGCTGTTCACTAAATCGCGCCCCGGTTTCTTCGCCACTTCTTCGGCAGAGCGTAGATCGATATGAATTTCCGAACACGGACCACATGGTCCACTCTCTCCCATCTCCCAGAAGTTGTCTTTCTTGCTTCCGTGCAAAATGCGGTCTTCGGCCACTACGGCACGCCATAGGTCTTTTGCCTCTTCATCAACCGGCAAGCCATCGCCTTTATCGCCACCAAAAACGGTAACATACAATCTGTCTTTTGGCAATTGGTAAACTTCCGTGAGCAGTTCCCACGCCCAAGCGATGGCCTCCTTTTTGAAATAGTCTCCAAAACTCCAGTTTCCGAGCATTTCAAACATGGTGTGGTGGTAGGTGTCGAGGCCTACATCTTCCAGGTCGTTGTGCTTGCCACTTACGCGAAGGCACTTTTGGGTATCAGCTACCCGTTTATTTTTAGGAACCGCGTTGCCTAAAAAATTATCTTTAAACTGAACCATCCCCGAGTTGGTAAACAGCAAGGAAGGGTCATTTTTGAGCACTAATGGGGCAGAAGGCACGATTTTATGGCCTTTGCTTTCAAAGAATTCCAGGAATTTTTGCCGGATGATGGCCGAGTTCATATGCATTTGGTCGATTTAAGCTTTTGGTTGGGAAAAGTATTTCCCTATTTTTATGGGTTGTTTAACAATCAAAAGCACAAAATTAACCCATTGAGGGCATTATAAAAGAAAACGTGTAAAAGTTGGCTGAAACTAAGTTTAGATATAACCCTAAAACCTTGCGGTATGAAAGAGCAAGTGTTTCTGTGCTGAGTATTGCCTTCAGCGCTTTTGGCTATATCGTTTTAGGTGGGCTTTTCTTTGTGGGATTAGTCATGCTTCAAAACTATTTTGTGGAGACCCCTCTGGAAAAGACGCTTCGGGCAGAAAATGCGGCTTTAAAAGAATATAAAGTGGTGTTGGCAGGAAGCCTAAAAGAATCGAACGAGCGCATCCATCAATTAAAAGAAGAAGATACTCACCTATATGAGCAGATTTTTGAGGCGAAGGCCAACCTGCCCACGGACAATTCAAAAGTAGAAAAAGACCAGATTCTGACAGCCGAGCCCGAATTGTTTGGGGAGTGGGAACAAACCACACGTCAACAATCGGATTTATTATATAACAAAGCCAAAACAACCAATCAGGCATTCAGCCAATCTGCACATATATATAGGAGTGATATTTCAGCCATCAAATCGTTACCCACGATTGCTCCCGTGGCCGGATTTGAGGTCGATAAGCTGGTTTCCGGTTTTGGAAAGCGCATTAATCCATTTCATAAAGGTCTTTACCACCATGATGGGGTAGATATTGCCTTGCCTGTTGGCACGGATGTGATCGCCAGTGCCAGTGGTACCGTCATTTTAGCCAGTCAAAGTAGTTTGGTTGCCGGGTTTGGAACCTATTTAGAAATTGATCACGGAAACGGAATCATTACTCGCTATGCCCACCTAGGAGAATTGAAGGTGCGCTACGGACAAAAAGTGACTAAAGGACAAGCAATTGGAGTAGTCGGTTCGAGTGGCGGATCGATTGCACCGCACTTGCATTACGAGATTATCAAAAGTGGAAAAAATGTAAATCCGATTTATTATATCATCGGTGGTTTAACCAGTGCACAGTTTCAACAGATGCTTTATAATAGTACCAAACAAAACCAATCGCTGGATTGATGGCGAAGATCAGATACACATATAACCAAGAAACGTGTAAGTACGAGCCCATCATCGTTACGCCAAAAGCTTTTGGTAGAAAAGCGATGCGGTTTCTTTCGGTCTGTTTCTTGATCGGATTAGCCGGTAGTATTTATTTTCATTTCAAATATCCATTTTTGGACGAAACGCTTCAGTTGGAAGAAAACGCTCAACTGAAAGCAGAGTGGCAAGTATTAAATCGTCAGTTTACGCGCAGTGCAGAGCAACTTACTTCATTGGAGAAAAATGACGATCACAACTATCGGATCATTTTAGATTTAGATCCCCTCTCGCCTACCCAACGCGAAGCCGGTGTGGGTGGTAGAGAAAAAGAAAGTGCGGGTATCTCTTATCCGATCATTAAATATGTGTATGATAAGGCCGAGAAGATTAAAAACCGACTTGACATAGAAACACAGTCCATGCAACAACTCAAAGAAGAGTTGCAGAAAAAACAAAAGATGTGGGCTTCACGTCCTGCGATTCAACCCATCAACAACAAAGATCTAAAACAACTTCACACTATTTTCGGAATGCGCATGCACCCTACACTTGGGTACATTCGTCCACACAATGGATTAGATTTTACGGCTCCCATGGGCTCACCCGTTTATGCCACGGGCGATGCCGTTGTGATGTATACAGGCTTCTCTACCTATGGCAATGTGATTTACCTTGATCATGGTTTTGGATTTGAAACCCGCTACGCACACTTGACCCGATACATTGTAGAACCGGGACAAATGATCAAGCGCGGACAAATCATTGGCTATGTGGGTAACACGGGCGTTTCAGCCGGACCACATTTGCACTACGAAGTGCATTATAAAAATGTACCGATCAACCCGATCAACTTCTTTCAGCGCGATTTGAGCAATAAAGAATACGAAAAGCTGATCGAATTGGGCAGTCAGTCAACCACTTCGTTAGATTGATCTGATTTTTTCTATTTTCGCGGCTCATTTCATCTTAACAACATGCGTTCGACTTTACTATTCGCATTCATCTGCGGTTTGCTCAGTTCGGTTTTTGCTCAATCTAAAAAAGATACGGTTACACTCATTGGCGTAGGCGATATGATGATGGGGAGTAATTATCCCAATGGTGGAAAGCTGCCACCCGATGATGGACGCGGGTTGATGAAAGAGGTTGAACCGATTTTGCAAAATGCAGATGTCACCTTCGGAAATCTGGAAGGCGTGCTGTTGAATGAAGGCGGTATTGCCAAAACCTGTCGCGATCCGAAAGTTTGTTATGTATTCCGCAGTCCTGAGAAGTATGTTCAGAATCTGGTGAATGCCGGATTTGATGTGATGAGTTTGGCGAACAATCATTCCGGTGATTTTGGAGATATGGGAAAACGAAGCAGCATACGCGCGTTGGAAGGTGCAGGCATCTATCAAGCCGGGCAAACCACAAAGCCTTATGTTGTTTTTGAGCGCAATGGTGTAAAGTATGGAATGGCAGCATTTGCGCCTAACACCGGTTGCCCGAGCATCAATGATTTAAACGAAGCCAAAAGAATCATTCGTAAGTTGGATTCGCTGGTGGATGTAGTGATCGTTTCATTTCATGGAGGCGCAGAAGGACCGCAGCATGAGCATGTGCCTCGCAAAAACGAACCTTTCCATGGAGAAAATCGCGGCAACGTGTATCAATTTGCACATCAATTGATCGATGTGGGCGCTGATGTTGTTTTCGGGCATGGTCCGCACGTAACGCGCGCGGTGGAAGTTTACAAAGATCGATTCATTGCCTACAGCATGGGCAACTTCTGCACATACGGAGGCATCAATGTGTCGGGTATTAACGGACTTGCACCGATCGTAAAAGTATTTACCAGCAACACTGGTAAATTTTACAAGGCTCACCTCACCTCCACAAAGCAATCATTTTACGGCCCTGTTGCAATTGACCCTGAAAAACGGGTTTTAAAGCGCATTCAGTTACTCACCCAACAAGATTTCCCGGAATGCAAAATCGAAATTGATGATTTGGGATGGGTTCGAATAAAATCCAAATAATTTAAGTGCCGGGTGCCGATAAAAAAATTACCCATCATTGCTTCCAGCACAAAGAATTATTACTTTGCATCATGTTCATTTTGTAATAAAATGAACCACCCCTCTTAACCACTGCATGGCGTACAAAGAAAAAGAAATTGAGAAGCTATATTACTCGATCGGTGAAGTTGCCGAGCAGTTTAATGTAGCCCCGTCTCTTATACGCTTCTGGGAAACCGAATTCGATCTTATTCAGCCTAAAAAGAATCGCAAAGGCAATCGTCAGTTTACAAAAGAAGATATCGAAAACGTCCGCACCATTTATCATTTGGTAAAAGAGAAGGGCTTCACACTTCAGGGTGCGAAAGAAATGTTAAAGAATGATAGCCAATCGGTACGTGATAAAATGGATTTACTGGATTCGTTGAAAAAAGTAAGATCCTTTTTAGTGGAAGTGCGCGAGAAGCTTTCGTAAGTAAATCAGAGCAATTCCCCAGCTCGCATCAACCCAAAGTCATTCGCTCATCACTCGCGAAACCAGGGTTATCATTTTTCGAACTAAGCTATGGATCAAGAAAGGCTTTCTTTTTTAGCCCTTCATCAAATTACGGGTATTGGAGACCGACTCATCAAGCAATTGATTAGCTATTGCGGCTCGGCCGATCGTGTATTCAAAACTCCGAAAGGTAAACTACTGAAAGTTCCAGGTGTTGGTGAAGTCACCGTTGCTTCCATCATGGAAGGAAGAAGCTTTGAATTTGCAGAAGAGGAAATGGTGAAGGCTGAAAAAAACGGCACGGAGTTAATCTTTTATCTCGATAAAAAATATCCATTGCGACTAAAGCACATAGAAGATGCGCCCGGCATTTTGTACTACAAGGGAAATGCATCGCTAAATCCTTTAAAAACTATTGGAATTGTTGGCACGCGAAAGGCAACACCTTACGGGAAAGAAATTGTTGAGCAGCTCGTTCATGATCTTGTGCCACATCAGGCATTAATCATTAGTGGACTTGCTTATGGCATCGACATCCATGCGCACAAACAATCACTGAAAAATAATCTACAGACCATTGGTGTGATGGGAAGCGGCATGGACGTGATTTATCCGGCATCGCATCGCGAAACTGCCAACAAGATGATTGAGCAAGGCGGGCTTCTGACCGAAAATTGTTTCGGCACGAAACCTGACGCTCACCATTTTCCGGCTCGAAACAGAATCATTGCCGGGCTTTGCGATGCCTTGATCGTGGTAGAGGCTGCTGAAAAAGGAGGCGCGTTGATTACAGCTGAGATTGCGAACTCTTATAACAAAGATGTCTTTGCCATCCCCGGAAGTTTGGGCGAAACTTTTTCAGAAGGTTGCAACAAACTCATCAAAACCAATAAAGCGCATCTCTACACCAATGTAAAAGATCTGGAATACATAATGAATTGGTCTGCCGGAAATCCAGAAATCCAAAAAGAGAGAAAATATTCGCTTTTATTAGATGAGTTCGATCCCGATGAACAATTGGTTATTCAAGTGTTGCAACACAAAGATTCGCCAGCGATGATTGATGACTTAACCCTCCGTACATCGTTGTCACCCGGAAAATTAGCTTCCCTCCTCTTGCAACTAGAATTCAAAGGAGTGATCAAATCGTTGCCTGGCAAATTGTTCGCGTTAAGCAAATAAAAATCTTACGCATGCGGAAAAACAGAATCCGCCATGATCATTGCTTTTTGCAAAGCTTCTCGATCTAACTCAGGCGCTGCCGACTGTTGGTCCAAATAGGAAAGAATCGTTTCGGTTGCCAGATTTCCTACCAACTCGTCTTCTGCCATCGGGCATCCCCCAAATCCTTTGATCGCGCCATCAAATCGCTTGCAACCTGCCAGATAAGCTGCTTCAATTTTTTGCACCGCTGTTGCGGGATTGGAATGCAAGTGCGCACCGAACTCAATTTCCGGAAAACGTTTGGATAGCGTAGTAAACAAGTAATTTATTTGAGTGGGTTGGGAAACACCGATCGTATCGGCCAACGAAATGACTTTCACTTGAAGATTTGCCAGCACATCCACAAATCGCTCCACCACCGATACGTCATACGGATCGTTATACGGATTTCCAAAGCCCATGCTGATGTAAGTTACCAACACTTGATTTGTATTTGAACAAATGGATTGAATCTCGCGAACGGTATTCAATGCTTCTGCTATCGACTTGTTGGTATTTCGTTGTTGAAAAGTTTCAGAAATAGAGAGTGGAAATCCTAAACAATGGATTGCTGGATGTTTGCTTGCTTCTTCAGCGCCACGCGTGTTAGCAACAATGGCTAACAGTTTACTGGACGAAGTAGTTAGATTCAAACTCGCCAACACTTCCGCAGTATCTCTCAATTGGGGAATTGCTTTCGCGGAAACAAAACTTCCAAAGTCGATTGTATCAAATCCAACTTTCAGTAGTTGATTGATGTATTCCACTTTCTTTTCAGTCGGGATAAATTCGGTGAGGCCTTGCATGGCATCGCGCGGACATTCTATAATTTTCATAACATTAAAAAGGTTAAACCCATATTATGATTTAGTGATACAAATTGAGTTAACTATCTGACGAATCTTTTAGATTGTCAGGGTTTAACCTTGACAATGAAGCCAAGACAACAGCGTCAGAATTCATTCGTCAAGGTTAAACAAAATTGAAGTAATTCTTGATCAAAGAAAAATATGAGCAATGATCGCTAAAAAAGACTCTTTAACAGGTAATGTGAATGATTGTCTGTTTTTGTCGGATTAACTTTAACAAAAATAAAATTTTAGATGCCGTTATCCCCATTTACCGGAATTCTAGGACCTAAGAGAGCTGCGCACTTATTGCACCGTGCATCCTTTGGCCCCACCAAAGAATTGATTGATAGTTTTGCTACTCTTACTGCTGCGCAAGCAGTTACTCTGCTTTTTCAGCAACCTCTACCCGATCCGATTCTGCCTGTTGACACAAAAACAGGAAAAGAATGGTTTCTATCTGGAGTCATTGAAAATGTCAACAGCGGTAATCTAGAGTTACAAGATAATTTTAAAGGCTGGTTCATTGCCCAAATGCTGAGTCAGGGCATTGCCACAAACCAATCGGTTGCTTATGCTACTCGCGAAAAGATTGTCTTTTTCATCCACACAGTTCTCACCACCATCATTTCAAAAGTAGATGACAGCCGGGCAGTTTATTTTCAAAATCAATTATTCCGGCTTTTTGCTTTTGATAAGAATGCGGGTTCCACCTACAATTTTAAAGAACTCGCCAAAAAAGTGAGTGTAGACAATGCGATGCTCAAAGTACTGGATGGCTACTTGAATGTAAAAGGTGGTAACCCGCAAGAAAATTACGCGCGCGAGCTGCATGAATTGTACACGATTGGTCGAGGGCTGGAAGGCTTTACATTATCCGGCACTGAGCCTGGCGACTATGTAGTTTACAAAGAAGCCGATATTCAAGCCGCTGCGCGAGTTCTCTCGGGATGGGATTTGGATTTTAGCTTTGAAAAAGATCAACTGGGTAACTTTGTTCATGTCGACCCCGACACAAAATTACCCAGAGGAAAAGTAAAAGGAAGTAAAACCAATGCCTCTGCTCACGATAACAGTGTGAAGACTTTTAGTAGTCGATTTGCCAATCAAACCATTCAACCAGATCCACTCTTGCTAAACGGAAGCAATGCCACCGAAGCAAGTGCCCTGGATGAAATCAGCAAATTGATCGATCAGATTTACGCACAACCCGAAACAGCCCGAAATATTTGCCGAAGAATCTATCGCTTCTATGTGTATCATTCCATTGATCAAACCATGGATGATTCTGTCATTAAAGATTTGGCGGACACATTTACAGCCAACGATTTTAAACTACAACCTGTTTTAGAAGAACTCTTTCAAAGCCAACACTTTTACGATGCAGCAGCAGGAGTAAATGATGACAACTTTGGAGGAATTATTAAGTCGCCTTTGGATCTGGTGGTTGGTACACTCCGATTTTTCAATGTGCAGCTTGCTGATTACACAACTCAACCGGCAGACTTCTACGAACAAACGGTTGGCCTGATTCGTGGGCTTGGATTAATGGGCATGCCATTTTATGATCCGTTTGATGTGGCTGGTTATGACGCGTACCATCAATATCCAATTTACCATCGCAGCTGGATTTCAACGAACTACTTAGCCGAGCGCTACAATTTTATCAATGAGTTAGTAATGGGTTCTACTATGCCGAATGCATTACAAATTGATGTGGTCAACTTCGTAAAAACAAAATTTAGTAATGCCATTGCTTCAGATGCACGCAGCCTGATCATCGAGTTGGCGAAATACCTTTTACCTGTTAATGAAAATCTTACCTATACCGCAGGTGCCGACACGAATTCGGGATTGACGGCCGCACGAATGAATTATTTTCTCAGCGCATTCTTAGGCATCATTGACGCCAATCCGGAAACGGCCTGGACCACCCGATGGAATAGCAATTCCGATCCGGAGACGATAGCAATGCAACTCAAAAATTTGTTTAACGCGATGATGCAATCGCCCGAGTACCAACTTTACTAATACGAAATGAAACGCAGAGAATTTATACAACGGCTATCCATGGCCACCATGCCACTCATGTTGGGCGGAATCCCGATGCGATTGATGGCAGAAAATAACCTTACGCGAATGGCCAGTCAAAGCACCAATGATCGTGTGCTCGTGATTTTGCAAATGCATGGAGGCAATGACGGTTTAAATGCCGTGATACCATATACCGATTTTGATCAGTATTACTTTAATCGGCCTAACATCGCCATCCCGATTAAAAACAGCGCTCGCAAAATGATTCGGCTGGACACGACTTTACCAACGGATGCGCAGGTGGGGCTGCACCCTGATATGATTGGGATGAAAGATTTATATGATCGTGGCCGAATGGGAATTGTACAAGGTGTATCGTATAAAAACAATAACGGTTCTCACTTTCGCGGGAGAGACATTTCTTTCATGGGTGGCAGTTTCGATGATTACTATTCATCCGGATGGGTTGGTCGGTATCTGCAAAAAGAGTTTGCTCCCAAAAGTTATCCCAATGATTTCCCTAATCCGGATATGGAAGATCCACTTGCCATTGAAATGGGAAATGATGTCTCGCTCATTTTCCATCAATCCGGAAACATTCCTACTTCAGTCTCCATCAATGATCCGGAAGGCTTTGATGCATTGGTCAAACAACTCGCAGGATTTAAAGATGCAGGCGTTGATCCGCGCGGCTATCCGCCTGCAGCACTCGTGAACTCTCCCTATGGTAAAGAGATTTCCTGGATATTGGGGCTTGAACAAAAATCAAAAGATTATGCTGAACGCCTTGCCGAAGTTTATGCGAGAGCAAAAGATGCTGATAAACTAAGTCCACCGGTAACTTACCCGCGCGTTTATCCCTTCAATGCACCAACCGGAAGTTTGAATAATCCGCTAAGCCGACAACTTGAAATTGTCGCAAAGCTTTTAGATGGCGGTGGCCAGGGTGTGAAAACAAAAGTGTTTCTGGTAAAAATCGGAGGCTTTGATACACATGCCGATCAGGTAGAAAGTTACGACCCCACCATGGGCACGCATGCAGCATTGATGTATCATATCTCTTCTGCCATGCAAGCATTTCAAAATGATTTGAAAGCACGAGGCTTGGAAGATCGCGTGTTGACGGTAACCACATCTGAGTTCGGACGAAGAATACGCTCCAATGATAGCTATGGCACCGACCATGGCACCGGAGGGCCGATGTATATCTTTGGTAAAGGAGCGCAACCGGGAGTAATTGGTAAAGTCCCCGACCTCACCAAAGATAATGTAGAGATGCAATATGACTATCGCCAGGTGTACGCCAGTATTCTACGGGATTGGATGCTCGTGGATGAAACGGTGATTAACAATGATGTTTTCTTTGGGAATTTCTTTACCGGAAGAAATGAAGATGATACTGCCAATTATGAGAATATCACGGTAGCATCGCAAGTAATTACTGGTGTGGAAAATCATTTTGTAGGAGATCGGTTTGGATTGGCAGAATGTTACCCCAATCCGGCAAACGAAAGTACCACTATTACCTTTCGGATAAACAACTCGAATCATGTTAGCCTGCTGATGATGAATAACGCTGGAGCAGTTGTAAAAACATTGATCGATGACCGAAAAGAAGAAGGTGAACATTCGGTAACGGTAACTTTGACCGATTTGCCCTCAGGCGTTTATTTGTATCAATTAAAAACCGGGTTTATAAACGAAACGAAGAAACTGGTGATCAGACATTAACCACTTATGAGAAAATTCTATTTAGCAATTATTGTTTTTTGCGTAGCGCTATCTGCTCAGGCGCAGGGAAAAAAGAAAGCCGCCAATTTTAATGCAAGTAAAACCAAAGCAAATGCCAATCAGTTTATCGAGCAGCAATGGTGGTTAGGGTTTAAGTCTGGAATTAACTGGGCACAAGCAGATCCTATCAGGAGATATACCATCTTAACACCGACTAACTATTCCGCTTCGCAGGTAGAAAAAAAATACGATGCTTTTCAGGAGATTGGAATCCAGACAACGGTGGAGATCAGTTATTACTACAAGGGATTCTATTTCAGCACCCAGCCGGGTTACATCAGTTCTACATTTACTTACTCCAATCAATTGCAATGGGTCAATCCTACCATCAGCAACGAAAAGCTGACACAAACCTATCGGCAAAGTCAAAAAGTAGAATATGCCGAGTTTCCTTTCATCATCAAGTATGATATCACCGGCAGCAAACTGAGGCCTTATGTTCAAGTGGGTGTTTTTTATTCGGTGTTACTGAATGCCGTCAAAACCGTAAGTGTTTCCAGCTTGGATGAAGCGGCTGGTGGAACCAACACCATCACGAGTGAACCATTGATTGTGGGTGTGAAAGATTTATTCAGCAACTATGCCGGATGGATGGGAGGCGTTGGTGCCAGCTATCAACTCGGCAATGTTCGCCTGGTGCTAGATGCATCGTACCGCCAAAGCTTGAGTAATATCGTCAATCCGCAAAATCGTTTTGCCAACGATCGGCTTTCCGGCATTGGAGACGCACAAGACGACCTCAATCTGAAAAACGTGGTTATATCTGCCGGAGTTCTGTTCCCGCTCCGCTACCTCAGCTCCAATTTCAAATCCAACGACCGCTAATTTTATGAAGAATACTATTCTACTGATATTTTTAATTACGCTGGCTGCATCGTGTGCCAAAGATTCTGACCTGGCAACCGATAAAGCAAACTTTACCCGCATCTACGACAATAATAAATTTGATGCCTCCAATTATCCCATTGACATGAAACAGACACCCGATGGTGGTTACCTGATTTTGGGTAGGAGAAAGTTAACAGATTCAAACTTTAGCGGGACATACCTGATGAAGGTAGATGAATGGGGAGCTTTTGTTTCCGAATTAGAAGTTCCTTCTGATAAGGTTGCGCCCATTGGTCCGCTATTGGAAGTAAATGGCAAATATTACTTTTTTACAATGACACCTATTGGGTTGAAAACCGAATTGAATGAAGTAGACTCGAATGGCGCTCTTACTAAAACCATCTCGGTTACGGGCGATGGTGCGGGAGGCTATCCTGCTGCGGCCTACAACGATAATGGTCGCTTTTTACTCTTACGCTATGATAACGTAGACAAAGAAAGCGTGGTGGATGTCATAACCCCTGCAGGAGCAACGTCAAGTTATATCGGTTTTAGTGTAGGAAGAGGCGACAATGTAGAAGCACCTATTATTGAACATTTTTTACAGACTGGCAGGCAGTTTCCTTTTCAGATTGGAAAAACAACTGCCGGACAATACTTCTTCAATGGGTTTTACAATTACACCTTCTCACTTGTTTTCACCGACTTAGTATCTGATACCCCTGGTGTAGTTCAGGGGCAACAAGATGATGGCGGATTTAGTGCATTGATGCCATTGGATGGAAATCGCTATTCAGCAGCGCGATTCAATTTTGGCGATAATTATTTATTACCGACTGTTACACTCAATTCAACAGGGATTAGTTCTAGCGCAGATCTGAATGGAAACAATCTTCCTGAATTATCCAGTAATGCCACCGTCAAAATCATTTCAGCCACCGTAAATGGCAAAGACATCTCGCTTTATGGCAGCAACACTCGTAGCAAACAAATTTCTCTTTATGGATATGAAAAAGCTACCGGCAAGTTTTTGGGAAGCCGCTATCTCGGTTTTTCAAATCCATTTGAAATAGCCGCTGTGACAACAACCAAAGATGGTGGGCTGGCTGTTTGTGGCACTACCTATGTGGCCGGTCGCTTTCCGCGAATATGTTTGTTTAAAATCTCACGCGAAGAACTGGCGAAGTCATTTAAGTAGCGATCATTCGCCAACCAATAGCTAATAACAATTAACCACTAACTGCTTCCATATCTCCGCTGTTTTTTATTCCTTCGCCATGCGTATGGCGAAAATTGAAAAAAATAAAAGCCTGAAGGAGTTCAATACCTTCGGAATTGATGCAAAGGCGCATTATTTCGTTAGCATAGCAACGATTGAAGAGTTGCAAGCATTGCTAAGCTCAGCTATTTATCAAAATGAAAAGCATTTAATCCTTGGTGGAGGCAGTAATGTGCTCTTCTTAAATGATTATGAAGGCTTGATCATCAAAGTTTCACTGAAAGGAATGGAAATAGTGGATCATGACGATGAAACCATCTCCTTAAAAGTAGCAGCCGGAGAAGTTTGGCACGATGTAGTGATGCATTGTGTGCAAAACAACTGGGGTGGAATAGAAAATTTATCGTTGATACCCGGCACGATGGGCGCTGCTCCTATTCAAAACATCGGAGCATATGGTGTTGAGATCAAAGAAGTGATCAAAGAAGTTGAAGTAATCGATCTGAAAAACGGAGCGAAGCACATCATCAAACATGATGAATGTCGATTCGGATACCGTGAAAGTGTGTTTAAGAGCGAGTGGAAAGAAAAATATTTTATTTCAAGTGTTACTTTAACTCTTCGCACAAAAAGACATCAGCTAAATCGGAGCTATGGTGCGATCAACGACACACTTCAACAGATGAATGTGAGTACACCAAGCATACAATCTATCAGTCAAGCAGTAGTACATATTCGACAAAGTAAATTGCCTGATCCACGTGTGATTGGTAATGCAGGAAGCTTCTTCAAGAACCCTACCATCACTCAAGAGCACTATCAGTTGATTAAAAAAATTAATCCAACAGCACCATCTTACCCAACTGTAAATCAAGAAGTTAAAGTTCCGGCAGGTTGGTTGATCGAACAGTGTGGATGGAAAGGAAAAAAAATAAATGGAGTAGGTGTGCATGCGCAACAAGCATTGGTGTTGGTGAATTATGGAAGTGGAAATGGAAAAGAAATTTTTGAATTGTCGCAGAAAATTTCTGCGAGTGTAAAAGAAAAATTCAACATCACACTCACACCCGAAGTGAACATCATTGCATGAAAAAAAATGTGAGTTATGTATGCAAAGAGAAAAATCATCAACATGAATTTCTCACTTCATAAAAAAATATTTTGCTCAAAATTTTTTCAGATTAATTTTTTGTTATACATTTCGTAAGTTTTAAACTAAAATATTAAAACGCTATGGCAAAAAAACCCGCTAAGAAAGCAGCTAAGAAAGCAAAGAAGGCTGCTAAGAAGAAAAAGTAATCAAGCATAGCTTGATGCTCGGGGGAAGCGATCCAGGATCGGTTCCCCTTCTTTTTTTTATAGACCTCGTATTTTTCAAGTCTACTTCATTTCACTTTCGCGCGACTCCTTCTGACAGAAAAATCAATTTACGTACTGCTTTCGCGAATTAGTCGACATCATCATCCATTTCACTCTAGCATCATTCACCATAAAAAGTTGTCAAAATGCTGCAATGGAACGCAAAACAGCAATTGCAATCAGTAGCACAAGTAAAATTCTAGGCAACGGTTGCGTAAATAATGTGCCAATGATTCTTGTTTGCCAATGATGGATGCCTTTAACTTTGTATCAAAACAAATCACCTATGGCAAAAACAATCGCCAAACCAACAACGGAGAAACCCGCTGCAAAAAAAGCGGCTCCCAAGCGTGCAGCAGCTACTAAAGCTGTTGATGTGGCAAAAATCGCCACCGGCATCTTAGAAAAATTGAAATCCTTAAGCATAGAACCAACCCTTCAAGCAGAAATTGAATGGTGCTTAGGTAGCTATGCGTTCGATCAAAATCCGGTTGGATTGATTGATGCCGCTAAAAAATCATTAGTCGTATTTCAATCTGAGCTGGCAAAGAAGACAAAAGGAGTCACGGCCAAGTTCATTTCAGAAATCGAAAAAGCAGCAAACGCCTAATTGCAGTTGTCAGAGACAAAGAAAATGCCGGAGTTCCGGCATTTTTTGTTTTCAATCAGATCATATGAGTCACATTGGTGAGTGTGCCTCGATAACGCGAACACTCCACACCAAACTTGTTGAGAAAGTCCACACCTTCATCCGATGCAAGTCCTTTGAACTCCGCATAAGAGTTGAAGTAAATCACTTTGCTGATTCCCATACTATAAATAATCCGCGAACAGGCCAGGCAAGGCGAAAGAGTGACGTACAGCGTGGCTCCTTCCACGGAAGTTTTGTTCTTCACCGCATACAAAATGGCATTTTGTTCAGCATGGATGGCGAGTGAACAACCACCTTTTGAATCACGCGGACAACCCGTCTCCGGCCATTGCTCATCACAGTTGTGTGTGCCGGATGGCGGGCCGTTGTATCCAATCGAAATAATGCGCGTGTCTTTCGTCAGCACTGCGCCTACATGTCTCTTAATACAATGCGATCGCTTCGCCAGATTGACGGCAAGCTCCATATATATATCTTCAAAGGCAGGGCGATGCGGCATAATGATGGTCTATCGTGAAAGTAAAAATACAGGATTGCATTGATAGGTGGTAATTTTTGTTTTCGCGCGAGCAAGTCAAGGGTATGGCATCAGTCCTTCAATTTCTTATATTCGCTGAGAAATAGAAGATTGCATGCGCATTGCCAGCTTATTATTGTTGCTACTACCCAGCTTTGCTGCTGCACAAGAGTTGATTGCCCAGCGTCCAAGCCCTATTCAAATTGTTTCGGCACGCTATAAGGAAACCTATTTGAAGATCACGTACGGGCAACCACAAAAACAAGGTCGTCAGGTATTTGGCCAGTTAGTTCCTTACGACCAAATCTGGCGCACAGGAGCCAATGAAGGCACAGAGATTACAATCACGAGAGACATACTCATCAATCAACAGCCAATAAAGGCAGGCACCTACACACTTTTTACCATTCCCGGGAAGGAGAACTGGATTATCATTATTAACAGCGATGTAGGCCTGTGGGGATCGTATAATTATAATAGTAAGAAAGATGTGCTTCGGTTTGAAGTGCCCTCTCAATCGACAGGTACGACAGTATTTGAATCCTTCACCATTTCGATTGATTCTAAAAATGACAAAGCCACTATTTCACTTGCGTGGGATACCACTCAGGTTTCTTTTCCAGTTCAGTTCAACGAACCTAAATAAATATGCGTCTGTTTGTTTTTTCTCTGACCTTCCTCGCTTGCGTTACATATCAAAATCGGTTACAAGCACAAAGCGAGCTTGCCAAAAGAAATGGCTTTAAAGACATCAAGCTCGGTGGATTGATTGATAGTGTAAAAGGTGCGGAATTCAAAAAGGATATCATTGAAGGAAAAGAGTTTCCTGCTAAACTTTACGAAGTGCATCACAAAGACTACGATAAAATCGGCACTGTAAGTGTCAAGCACCTGGAATTGAAAGTCTACCGTGGATTCATCTATCAAATCAATGTATTCACGGAAAAGGATCCACAAGTGATGAAGGCATTAGAAAAAACCTATGGAAAAGCTATTTACAGCATCCGCTCTGAGCGGTTTTATTGGAAGGCGACTGACACGCTTAGCTTGGTGTACAAAGGGCATCCGAAGAAAATTGAATTGATTTACCGCAGCATGCCCATCGGTAAGTTGATGTTTACTGACAAAGGAAAGAAAGTAGAGGAGATTGCAGATGATTTTTAATCTCCTCCACTCATAAATTTTATCCCTTGTAGGTAATCCGGTAGATGACACCTGCCTGATCATCGCTCACTAACATCGATCCGTCAGGCAGCAATAAAACGTCAACCGGGCGGCCCCACGATTTTTGCTTTTGTTCATCCAACCAACCATTGGCAAACGTAGTGTACGAAGTAGCTTTTCCCGACTTATCTACTTTCACCAAACTTAATTTATAACCACTTTTCTTTGAGCGATTCCAAGAACCATGCTCGGCTAAGATGATTTGGTTTTTGTACTCTAAAGGAAACATGCTTCCAGTGTAGAACTTTAAACCGAGAGGTGCAACGTGTGCACCTAAATTTTGTGCAGGCTTGATAAATTCGCTACACGCACGCTTGTCGCCAAATTCAGGATCTTTGATCGTGCCTCCATGGCAATAAGGATAACCAAAGTGTTGGCCTTGTTTGGTGGCAGAATTCAACTCGCAAGGAGGCATATCATCGCCCAACATATCGCGGCCATTGTCGGTGAACCAAATATTTTTTGTTTCAGGATGCCAGGTAAACCCAACGGTGTTGCGTACACCACTGGCATATAATTCGAGACCCGTACCATCTGCGTTCATGCGATGGATGGAAGCAAAAATAGGATCTTTCGATTCGCAGATGTTACAAGGTGCTCCGATCGGCACATACAATTTGCCATCCGGACCAAACGCAATGTATTTCCAACCGTGATGCTTCTCGGTTGGGAACTTGTCGTAAACTATTTGTGATTTGCCTGGACTCGCCAATTTAGATTCGATGTCGGCAAACTTGTGAATTTGATTGACTTCAGCCACATACAAATTACCATCTTTGAAAGCTACACCATTGGGCATGTTTAATCCCGAAGCGATCACCCACTTTTTGTCGGCTTTGAAATCGCCATCGGTATCTTTCACAGCGTAAACTTTGTCTTCGCTGCGGTTGCCTACAAACAAAGTACCACTTGGCGACATCGCCATAGAGCGCGCATCTTCCACTTCGGCATACACACTGATTGAAAATCCATTCGGAAGTTTGATGAGGTCCAACGGTAAGCTGGCACTGGCATCCGTTATAGCCGGAAATGAATTATCCGACTCGGTAGACTTGGGAGAGTTCTTCTTCGTAGAGTTATTACAAAAAAGCACAACCGCCAGAATGCCAATGGCGACAAGAGTTTTAGATGATTGCATATTTTAAAATCGATTAGAATACAAAACTACTCTTTCAAACAGATAACCCGATGAATTGTTGATTAATTGAAATTCGGATGGATAAGCGGTACTAAAAATACCCTTTGTGCCACAGGCTCAGAAAATCCATGCTCAATGCCACTGCTACGTGGAGCAGCGCTCCCATCCACACCGATTGGGTTCGGTAGGTCATCAATCCTAAAAAGACGCCCGCGAAAATAGAACCCACACATTCTGGCATCGGCTTGGTAAAGTGAATCATACAATACGGTATCACCATCACAAAAACCGAATACAATCCCAAATCTTTCTTCAACCCCAACACCATCCATCCCCGAAAGAAAAACTCCAACGCAAAAAATTGCGCCACATAAAAAATCTCCCACACTAAAAAGTAGGGAATCATTTCATTTCGATTGGTTGGAACAAAAAATGGATAGGTGACTTGAAACTCCGGTGAAAAAGAAACCCACACCACAAATGGAAACAACAGAAGAAAAGCCAACGCATAAAATCCGGCAAACGAAAATGCACCTTTCCACTTCAGACCGTATTCGCTGATTTTCTCTTTGAACACCAATCGGATTACGAAAATGGGGATGGCTACATAAAAGAAAATGGTAGTGCTCGCCCAAAAAATCATCTTCCAAAAATCGCGATGCCTCTCCTCAACAAGCTGCGAAATCTGAGCAGCAACCAAATCAAACCCAAGGCGACCGCTCAAAAAATGAATACATACCAAGCAAAAAGCCGACAACACCAAAATGAAAGCGGGCTTGAATGACACATTCCTAAAATCGGAAGTGGCGAATGGAAGTTGCATTCGTTGATCTTTATCTGGTACGAAGCCCCAAATACCCAAAATCAAACTATCTTTGCTACAATTTTCTTCAAAATGATTTCAGTTTCAAACATCTCGTACTTTATCGGTGGACGCGCATTGTATCAAAATGCATCGATGTTCATCAAACCAAACGACAAAATCGGATTAATCGGGCTCAACGGGCGCGGTAAATCCACCTTACTGAAAATTATCAATGGAGAAATTCGCCTTGATGCCGGTTCAATAAGCAAAGCCAAAGACTGTACCATCGGCTTTCTTAATCAAGATCTCCTCTCCTACCAGACAGACGATGCCATCCTTACCGTGGCGATGGGCGCATTTAAAGAAGCAGTTGATACGCAACGGCAGTTAGAAAAGACCATTCACCAACTGGAAACCGAATACTCGGATGAATTGGTCAACAAACTTACCAAGCTGCAAGAGAAGTTTGAGCAACTGGATGGCTACACCATGCAATCCAAAGCAGAAGAAGTATTAGAAGGAATTGGATTTTCAACTAAAGATCTTCATCGCCCCTTGCGCGAGTTCTCCGGTGGCTGGCGCATGCGCGTGATGTTAGCCAAACTTCTGCTGGAGAAACCTTCGTGCCTCATGCTGGATGAGCCTACCAACCACTTGGATCTTCCTTCCATTGAGTGGGTAGAAGATTACCTGCGCAACTACGAGGGCGCTGTGGTGATTGTATCGCACGATCGGACTTTCCTGGATAACGTTATTACTAAAACCGTAGAGGTCACCCAAGAACAACTCATCTCTTATGAAGGCAATTACTCATTTTACCTGAAGGAGAAGGAGCTGCGCGAAGAAATTCAACAAGGTGCTTACGAAAACCAGCAAGCCAAAATCCGCCAGACGGAGCGTTTCATCGAACGATTCAAAGCAAAAGCGACCAAAGCCCGACAAGTACAATCGCGCGTGAAGGCGCTTGATCGCATGGATTTGGTAGACGAAGTGGTGAACGATACCGCTGAAGTCAATTTCCGATTTACATTCAAGCAACCTTCCGGGCGGCACGTGGTGACGATGAAGGACATTTCGAAATCATACGGTCCACTGACCATTTTAAAGAACAGCAACGCTACGATTGAGCGAGGTGATAAAATTGCGCTGATAGGCGCCAATGGAAAAGGAAAATCGACTTTGTTGCGCATTATCGCCAATGATGAAGTAGTGGATGGCGAACGTACCATTGGCTACAATGTGATCTACGGATTTTACGCACAGCACCAATTAGAGTCGCTGCATGTGGAAAATGAAATTCTGGATGAATTGAAACAGGCCGGCAGTGGAAAAAGTGAACAAGAGTTGCGCACCGTGTTGGGTTGCTTTCTTTTTTCAGATGACGATGTCTTCAAAAAAATCAAAGTTCTCTCTGGAGGAGAAAAGTCGCGGGTGGCGTTAGCCAAGACCTTGATCTCTGAAGCCAACTTCTTATTGTTGGATGAGCCCACCAACCACTTGGACTTTATCTCTGAAAATATTTTGATTCAGGCATTGCAACAATATCAAGGCACCTTCATAGTCGTTTCACACAATCGCCACTTTGTAAGTCAGGTGGCCAACAAAATCTGGTACATCGAAAATCACCAGATCAAAGAATATCCCGGCACGTATGATGAGTACGAGTATTGGCGCAAGAAGAATGAAGCCTCCGCTTTACCACCTCCTCCTCCGCCTAAAAAGCAAGAGAGTAAGCCGACAGAGTCAAAACCGAGTCAGCCAAACCATGCAAAGAAAATTACCGAACTTAATAAAGAATTAAAGAAAATTGAAGATGCCATACAGGTTGCTCAGCAAGAGCGAGAGAAAATAGAAACCGAAATGGCGAAGCCGGAAGTGTTTTCGAATTTTGAAAAACTCAACGCGCAACAGCAACTTTTCGAAAAAGCGGATGCCAAGTTGGAAGAACTCAATCAGCGCTGGGAATCAGTAGCTCTCGAGATTGAAGAATGGGAGAAGAAATAACGCTCCTAAAAAACATATTTCAATCGAAAGCCAACATCCCAAACCAGTGGATTGATTGTAGAGCCAGTGCTCGACTTCAACACGGAGTTAAAACTGTAGCGAAAGCCGGGCATTAGCGAAACTTGGTAGTGTCTATTCATCTTATAACTCAACTCGGTGCCCAATAAACCTGTCCAATTCAAGTTGCGATACACGGAGTTATCACCTGCAGCTTGCGAGAAACTTCCAAACTGTCCGCTGAGATCAGTCATTGTATTACGATAAAAAATATCTGCTGCTACTCCGGCATTCAGTTGCACGCCTGCTTTTCGATTCAACAGCAAATAGCCTGCTTGGAGTGGCACAGAGATAAACTCATTCGTGTTGCGCAATACATACGGATTAGTGCTCGCCAGATTAGACGATAAGCTAGCTAAATCGGCCAAGAATGCTTTCGACTGGCTGGCATCTTGTAACACAATGTTGGTTTGATAGTCGATCGATTGGTTCAAGTAGTTTACACCACCCATCACCACCCACCGATTAGCTACTTTCTTACCCATACTCATACCATACGAAAAGGACGTACCTACTCCTACTTCTTTACTGTTGGGTGCCGCATAGAAAGTAGACGTAGCGCTTTGTTGAAACAAGCTGGTTGCGACCGAATTAGAACTGCTGCTCTGATTATACGCTCCACCCGACCCATTCACCGAGGCCCACCAGTTTCTATTCTGATCATCGGTTGGCGATTGTTCTTTCTTCGCGATCTTAAATGTGCGAGCGGATTCAATTTGCTCTACCGGTTTGCCGGTTAACCGAATGGCTGACATCGATAAACCATTCGTTGCGAGCTCCGTCACGCTGCCATTTTCAAATCCTGTATTACTTTGTGACGTCCGTCTGCTTTCTAATTCCGCTTCCTTACCCAATGTCAAAACATTTTTATCGGCTGGGGCTATCATCGCGGCTATATCGCTTCCATTGGAAGCTTCGCTCGCCAATGCATGATTCTTTCCGCCATTTTCAATACGCGTCTTCACACCATTTTCATAATTACCAACTGCACTTTTAATGCTGTTAGCGTTCTGGCTTTCAGTAATAGTTACTGCCGAACTGTTGCTGCTATTTTGATTACTAAAAGGAACTTTGGCTATCGAAGAGGCCGATTCTTTCTGGTTCTCTCCTACCGTTTGACTGGCCAATGATTTCACGCTGGCATCTTCATAATTCCAAAACCAACCCGCAGCACCCAGGCACAATGCAAACAAAATAGAAGCAGCCGCCACGCGCTGATAAAACAGCACCCGTTTTTTCATTTCACCTTGCTCAGCATGCGAAATTTTCAAATCAATGGAATTCCACACATGATCAGATGGCGCCATCTCAGCACCATCCAATGCACTTTTCCATTCCTCTTCAAAGTTTCTGTCCTCTGACGTTTTCATATTTTTGTTCAGCCTTCAACTTTGCTTGTAGCAAACTCTTGGCTCTGTTGTATTGCGATTTTGATGTTCCTTCACTGATATTCAACATATCAGCAATTTCTTTGTGACCGTAGCCTTCAATAGCAAAGAGGTTAAAAATAATGCGGCAGCCATCCGGTAAGCTTTGCACCATGCGGATCAGCTCGGTGAAATGAAAGTCTGACAAACCAATTTCTTCCTGTTCGTACAGATTAGCATCATTCACGTCCACCATCGGAAGTAGGTAGAGCTTTTGGCGTTGCATGTTTAGCGCAGTGTTAATCATAATGCGCGTCATCCAAGTGGTTAGTTTTGCCTCTTTTCGAAAAGATGCGATGCTGCCAAATATTTTGATGAAGCCTTCCTGTAAAATGTCTTCCGCCTCCTGTGTCGACTTGGCGTAGCGGTTACACAACGCCATCATACGACCGCAATAGCGTTCATAGAAGGCACGCTGTGCAGCCCTGTCGCCTTTGGCGCAGCCATCGATTAGCTCCTTTTCGCTATGCATTCGCTATTTGATCCTTTGACACTTCCAAAATTGAAAACGTTGGAATATAAATTGCTTAATTAAAACGTTTAGTTTTGAATAATGACAAGTAATTCTTTTTGTTTTTTGGCGGCCGGGCGGGCTTTCGCTGCAATCCACGCGAGGCGCGTGGGATTTCCGCTACAATCCCTGGCCGATGGAACCTCCACCTGTGTGCCGTTCACTCGGTTTTATCTTCTCATCAACTCTCTTTTCATAGCTTCCTCTGCCCTCGCACAACCAACATTGGAATTTATCGACAAAAGCTACGAACCTCAAATCAAAACAGTTCAACTTTACCCTTCTTTCAGCGGCACCCGCGATTACCTGCAATCTGCAGCCGCGCCTATCGAAAACCAAAACCTGGTGCTCGAGTTTGACGACTTGCAAGACCAACGCAATAACTACTATGTGAAATTAATCCATTGCAACTACGATTGGACTCAATCCACTTTGCGTGATTTGGATTTCCTCGAAAATTTCAACGAAAACCCCATCACCGACTACGCCTTCTCCATCAATACCCATACACGCTACATCCATTATCGGTATGGCGTTCCATCAGTAAAAATTCCGGGCAACTACCTCCTCATCGCTTACCGCGAATCGCCTTCTGAAATCATTCTCTCCAAGCGCATGATGATTTATCATAATCAGGTAAACGTGACCAAAGACAATCTGATTGCGGGTTCCGGAAATCTCTCTATCAACAAACAGCAATTCAATTTTGATATTGATTACTCCAACATTGAAATTCTGAATCCCTTAGAAACAGTTCACGTGGTGATTCGCCAAAATCAGCGGTGGGACAATGCGAAGTTTAATGTCGCTCCCAGCTTCTTCAGAGATCAGTCCAGCCGCATGGAATATCGGTTCTACAACAGCGATCAGCAATTTGATGGCGGCAATGAATTTCGCTTTGTTGATTTCCGATCGCTTAATTTTCCGGGACAGAATACCGGTAAAATCAACAGAGCCGTAAAACCCTACGAACTTTCTGTAGCACTAGACGAACAGCGGAGTCAGAATGCCTACTCTCAATATGCGGACCTGAACGGAAATTTTCTGATTGAAAATTTAGATGTGGGCGAAGCATCGCTCACCGGAAATTATGTGTACACTCAATTTCTATTAAAAGCACCTCAGAAATTGAATGGCGAAGTCTATCTGGTAGGTCGGTTTAACAACTACGTCCGAAGCGAAGAAAACCGGATGAGATATAATTCAGTAGGATATTATGAATCACAGCAATTCTTAAAACAAGGGCTTTATAATTATCACTATGAGGTGGTTTCCAACCGACTTCCACCCACCGAAATTGAAGGAAGTTATTTCCAAACTGAAAACGTCTATGAGGTTCTCATCTACAATCGCCCCTTCCGCCCCAATGCCGATTTGTTGATTGGCTATTACTTGGTGAATGTAAATCCCCGCTAGGCAAAAGCCTTTTTTACATCTTCATGGGAAGTAAATTTTCCAGACAGGATTCTTGATTTTGCTTCTTCTATTTCGCGATTATAAACCTCAACACTTTCACCTAAATAGCTCTGGTCTTGAAATTGTGAACGCTCAATCAATGCATGGATTTCTTTTAGTAAAGCCACGTCATTAATTTCTTCTAACTTCTTTATAAGAAACGACTTTTCAGCAATAATATCCATATTGGGAATGTATTGTGATTCTAAATTAAGCAAAAATCACGCAAAAGCCTCTTCCACATCGGCTTCTCGCTTAAGGGTGCTGGCGCCTGCCACGTCAACCATGCCAAAGCCTTTGTGCGAAAAATGACCGAGTCCATTTTCGTAGATGAATTGCTGCACCGGCTGTGGAGCATACAAGGTGAAAGGGAACGTATAGCCGCGCACTTCGTACTTCACATCTGAATCATACAAAGGATAAATGCGGGCAAACTTTTTATGCGAAGCCTGAATGCGTTCGATGTAATCTTTATCGGCCACCAACTGAAATTTATAAAAGTCGGCTAGCTGTTGCTCGGTAAATTTACCGCTCGCTGTCATTCGCTCTATGGTATTGTCGTAGAGCAAATCAGAAAACTCATCTGTATTCGGTGGAATGAAACGTTTGCTGCTCTCATCGTTGAAAGAAGACGGCAACAAAACAATTGGCGAGATGCATAAAAACTTAACTGAGTCCGTAATGGTTACGGCATCTTCCATCTCGGTGGCTTCGGGCACCAATTGCAAATTGCCGATCAGTAATTCCTTCTGCTCAAAAAGCGTTTTGATGAAGTAATCCAAAAATGACTTATCAGAAGAAGAAAAGACAAGTGTAACGCGTGATGAATAAAAATGCAGCCCTTTGCGGCTGATTTTAATCTGTCCCTTAAGGCCTGAAAAATTGAATTGTGTAAACGAAAAGAACTCGCTGCGTTTTCCCAGCATGATCAGTCCCTTGATGGTTTGCGCCAGCAAAAACTGATGATGAAAAGGCACATACGCGCCTCTGTTTTTTAACGAAAATACGATTCTGGTTCTCACGATATTATTAGCTAAAAAAATAGCTGCAACACTAAATCCGCTCTAAAAATGGGGTATGCGGAAGACTAAAGTACTAAAAATCAAGTAAATCGAAGAAGCTGATGTAAGGAATTATCAAACATTGAAGCGAAAATGCATCACATCTCCGTCCTGTACCACATAATCCTTCCCCTCCACGGCCAATTTACCGGCTTCACGGCACCCTGCCTCTGACTTATACTTCTGGAAATCAGG
Source organism: Bacteroidota bacterium (assembly GCA_016191555.1). GTDB lineage: Bacteria > Bacteroidota > Bacteroidia > Cytophagales > Cyclobacteriaceae > ELB16-189. The sequence goes on along the minus strand of JACPVX010000013.1, from coordinate 8,934 downwards.
TATTTTAATCACCTCTGCACGAATAAAGCCCTTTTCGAAGTCGGAATGGATGACCCCGGCAGCCTGCGGTGCACGCCAACCTTTATGTATGGTCCAGGCTCGCACTTCCTTCTCGCCTGCAGTAAAATAGGTAATCAGATCAAGCAATTCATATGCGGCACGGATCAATCGGCTCAAGCCTGATTCCGTCAAACCATACTCATCCAGGAATACTTTTCTGTCTTCTTCACTTTCTAACTCAGCAATCTGCGCTTCGATGGCCGCACACACCAATACCACTTCCGCACCTTCTTCTTTCACCAATTTCTTGAGTGCGTCCACGTACGCATTGCCGGTGTGGATTGATTTTTCATCTACGTTGGCCACGTAAATCACGGGCTTGTCGGTCAGCAGCAGCAAGTCTTCTACCGCCTTTTTATCTTCGGCTTCAACCTTCAGGCTGCGGGCATTTTTACCCGCTAATAATGTCTCTTTATAGGCAACTAAAGTGGCCAATTCCTTCTTGGCTTTGGCATCACCGCTTTTCGCAGTGCGCTCTACTTTACTAATCTTCTTCTCAACGGACTCTAAGTCTTTCAACTGCAACTCGGTGTCAATGATTTCCTTATCGGCAATGGGGTCTACTTTTCCACCTACGTGAATGATGTTGTCATTATCAAAGCATCTAACCACATGCGCGATGGCATCTACCTCGCGGATATTAGCTAAGAACTGGTTGCCCAGTCCTTCTCCTTTACTGGCTCCTTTTACCAAACCGGCAATGTCCACAAATTCAAAAGTGGTGGGTAATACACGCTGCGGATTTACCAGCGATTCAAGTACTTTTAGGCGTTCGTCCGGAACAGAAATAACCCCTACATTGGGCTCTATAGTGCAAAATGGGAAGTTGGCAGCTTCTGCCTTATTGTTGGAAATAGCATTGAAAAGCGTTGATTTACCTACGTTTGGAAGCCCTACGATGCCACATTTTAAGCCCATGTTTCTTTAATTTAAGGCGGCAAAGATAAATCAGTTTTCCAGATTAATGGGGTGGGGTACAAAGAAAAAGCCTTAGTTTTCACCAAGGCCTTTTCCGGTTTAGGTAAAGAAAAAATCTTAATCCCACTTCAGCTCAGAGTCCACCGGCACGTGCTTTTCGGCCTCTTTTTCCTCGCGGGCATGGTCAAACGAATCAAAATCAACATCCGGCATTAGGTCATTTTCACATGATTCACCGTATTGTTGAGTGCTTCCATAAATTTATTAAAATCTTCTTTGTACAAAAAGATTTTATGTTTCTCATAGGTAAAACCTTCATCATCCTTGTTAAAGCGCTTTTTGCTTTCGGTGATGGTGAGGTAATAATCGTTGGACCGGGTAGATTTCACATCGAAAAAATAAGTGCGCTTCCCAGCCTTTACTTTTTCGGAATAAATCTCTTCACGGCCATTGTTCTTTTGCTCTTCCACAGAATCTTAGGTTTAGGTTAGGGTTTTAGGTAATCCGAAGGTAGTATTTTAAAAATTTAATGCAAAAAGAAGATACAAATTTTAGACGGATTGCGTTTATTTAAATTCTCATGCAAGTATCTTTTGAAGAAGTAAAGCAGTCGGGCAGTCTGGAATTGCTGGCGAGGCAGTTAGTGGAGGGCTTTATTACGGGGCTGCATAAGTCGCCCTATCATGGTTTTTCGGTCGAGTTTGCCGAGCACCGTCTCTATAATGAAGGACAAAGCACACGCCACATCGACTGGAAGGTATTTGCCCGCACCGACCGGCTCTACACCAAGCAATATGAGGAAGAAACGAACCTACGATGCCTGATCGCCATCGATACTTCTTCCTCCATGTATTATCCGAGGCCATCGCTCGCAAAGATTCGGTTCAGCATTTTTGCAGCTTCTGCCTTGGCCTATCTGCTGCACAAACAACGCGATGCCGTGGGGCTTGCGCTCTTCAATCATCAGATTGATGAATTGACACCCATTAAATCTTCGTCTGTTCATCTCAATAAGTTGTTCACGCTGTTGGAGAAACAGTTTGATCGCCCGACCAAAGCAACTCAAACAACCAATGTGGTTGCTGTTTTGCACGAATTGGCGGAGAAGATCCATAAACGCTCGTTAGTCATTTTGTTTACCGACATGTTTGACGGTGGCGAAAAGCAAGAGGAGGTCTTCAAAGCACTGCAGCACCTGAAACACAACAAGCATGAGGTACTACTCTTTCATGTTACCGACCATGAGACCGAATTGAACTTTTCATTTGAAGAAAGGCCATACGAATTCATTGATTTAGAGACGAACGAAAAAATCAAGTTAAATCCGGCCGAAATTCGCGGCCAATATGAAAGTCAGTTGGCTACGCTGCATGCCGAGTTGCAGATGAAATGCCACCAACTGAAACTGGACATGATTTCGGTCAACTCCAAAACCAACTATTTCGAAGTTTTGCAAGCGTATTTGATTAAGCGATCGAAGATGAGGTAGTCAATCCGGCTCTTCCTGATCTTTCTTTTGATCGATCATTTCAATGGTATTCTCTTTCTTTAATTGTGGTTCGCGATTCCGCGGAAGCATCAATGCGCCTGCAAACATACCCGTGCAGGCCATGATAATAAGTAGCACTAAACCGACCACGCGGAGTGCCTTTTTTAATTTCAACATAAATGGACTTTTTATTGCCAATGGCAATGGTTCGTAATCAGGAATAGAAATTGAATTCGCCTAGGCGATCAACTGATTACCTTCCGGACACAAGGAGTGTGTATGGAAAAGAAAACGAGGGAGATAAGAATAGACCGTGGAGCACAGAAGACCTTGCTGATGGGTCTTCCTTGCTACTTGTAATAATTGAAACTCAAAAGAGAGCTTACTAGATGCATGAAAGGTATTAGCCTTTACAAAATTTAGCTGAAATGCAGGCTTGTCTTTATGGACACTTACCCACTCGGTGCGCGTTACCTCTTGAACACCAGAAGAAACAGAAAACGATCCTGCATTCCCAAAAATCAGCAGTATGGCAAGTACTGATTGAATGAGAAATGTGTATCGTATGTGCGTTCTCAAACTAGGCTTGTAATTGCTCGTTGTGAAGATACGCTTTACGCGCCAGCAATACTTCTTTGGATTCTACGTGATCTGGATCGGGAACACAGCAATCTACCGGGCAAACAGCCGCACATTGCGGTTCTTCATGAAAACCGGTGCACTCGGTGCATTTTCCGGAAACGATATAATAAAATTCATCCGAAACGGGCTTTTCATTTTGCTTGGCATCATAAGCCGCCCCGTCCGTTGTTTTAACCTCTTTTAATGCAGTGCCACCGGCCCAGGTCCACTCACGTCCACCTTCATAAATAGCAGTATTGGGGCATTCGGGTTCGCAGGCTCCGCAATTAATACATTCATCTGTTATCTTTATGGCCATAAAGCTCTTTGATTCTACTTTTTAAGCTCACAAAAGTACAATCAATGAACAAAACAGCGAAATACAGCCAAAAGTTTTAGCAGATATATGGAATTAAGTGACCGAATAAAGGCTTTTGAACGATTGGGCGATCAATTAAAGGGTCTCTCCCCCTCCGATCGTGATGCGTTGGCGCTGGGTGCAAAATCTCAAAATGCCTGGTTTACAGATGAATCGGTATTTCAGGCCGTTGCCGGGATCACTTTTATGCTGGAACCAGCGTCACTAAAAAAATGGCTTGGTTCATATGCCATCATCAACTCCCAACCAAAAAAGGTGGGCGTGGCCATGGCCGGAAACATTCCCCTGGTAGGCTTCCATGATTTACTTTGTATTGTGCTTTCGGGGCACATCGCGGTGGTCAAATTGAGTTCACAAGATCAATACCTGATGCGGCAGATCATCCTGAGGCTTTATGATATTGATCCGCAACTTCGAGCACGGATAATGATTGAAGAGCGACTGAACCATGTAGATGCCATCATTGCCACCGGCAGCGACAACACCGCTCGTTACTTTGAATACTATTTTAGAAATATCCCCCGCATCATCCGCAAAAACAGATCATCGTGTGCCGTAATTATGGGGGAAGAAAGTCCGGAAGAAATCAGCAAGCTGGGTACCGACATCTTTAGTTATTTCGGATTGGGCTGCCGCAATGTGTCGAAGATCTTTCTGCCGGAAGGCTATGACATTAAAAACCTGATGGAGCCGGTTGAATCCTTTCAGCCCATCATTCACCACAATAAATACGTCAACAATTACGATTACCGGAAATCCATTTTTCTGGTGAATCGAGAACCGCACTTTGATAACGGATTTTTGTTATTGATTGAGAATCCTTCCGTGGTATCACCCATTGCGGTGGCGCACATTGAATACTACGCTACCTTGAAAGATTTGGATGACAAGATCGCTGCGCAAAAAGAGAAAATTCAGTGCGTGGTTTCCGCGCAAGGGTGGTACAAAGGAAGTGTTGCCTTTGGGAAGGCACAGCTACCTGATCCGTGGGATTACGCGGATCAGGTAGACACCTTGCAATTTCTTTTGTCGATTTAAAAATTATTGGCCTCGGATGATTTCTAACCAGCCGGTAAATACATTACCTCCTACTGTTATTCGGTAGAAATAGATTCCATCGGCAGTCGTTCCTCCATCCCAATTGTTATCATAGTTGGATGAAGAATAAATCTCTGCACCCCAGCGGTTGGTAATATTTACCTGAGTGCCGCTTGGTAGATTACGGATGTAGAACGTATCGTTCGTTTTATCACCATTTGGAGTAAACACGTTCGGAATAAAAATATCCGTATCCACTTTTATTTCGATGTCCGGATATACTTTCTGGCAACCCAACGCATCGGTAATCTTCAGTTCATACAATCCGGCATAGAGGTTCTTGGCTTCGTATTGCATGATAAGGTTTTGTGGGTTTCGGGCAGGAACTCCGAATGGATTCAATAAATAGAACTGGCCGGAGATTACTGGTGTTTTCAACTCCAATTGAATTTCATACGGCTCTTGTTGACTTTCTTTGATGCCAATCAGCATGCTACCTGTTGCTAAATCCGGCAATGAAATCTTACGCACAGTAAATAAAGTATCCAGCGATGCCGAAGGGCCAGCGATGGTAAACGATTTAAAGGCACTTGAAATCGGATTCGTACAGCCGGTAGCTATCGATTGATCTTGATACAATCTGATTTTGTAATCACCCTTATCCAATCCCGTAAGGTTGACGGTGCCCAATGCCTGAAGTTGTGTAATCGGATTGGCTGGTGAAACCGAAGAAGCAGGAACCAGATTTCCATTCGAATCAACAATTTCATAGGTGTAGTTGACTGTCAATGAACCCTTAATAGAAGTCAGTGCCACACCTCCTTTATTCTCAAAGCAAGTAATATCCAAGGGAGCGGCTGTAAAATCTACTTCGGATGGACCCGAACTCACATCAAGACCAAGTGTTTTGGTAGGACAAGCAGCACCCGTTGGCGTCATCGAAATGTAATACGTGTTGTTGGATAGTCCGCCAAATGGCACGATCGTACTTCCATTTGAAATTACATTTTGAATGGTTGTTGGCGCGTTAACCGGATCGGTTGTAATACCCACTTGGAATGTACCAGCCGAAGTAATCGTTAATAAAATGGTTCCATTGGTTCCATTGGCAGAACAATCCGGTGGAGTGATGGCGGTTGTATAATTCACAAGGCCCGGGAAATTAATGGTATACGGAAAATCCTTCTGACAGCCATTGGCATCCGCCACGGAGAATGTGTGGCTTCCACCAGTTTGGTCTGTAAATGTATTGTTGCCGGGAAGCACCTTCGCTGCCCCATCAAGCAAGAATGTATAAGGTGCAACGCCACCACTAATGGCACCAATCACAACGGTTCCGTCATTATTAGCGCAAGTCGCATCTGTTGTTGTGAGTGTAGTAGTGATGGCAGGATTCACATCTTGTATCGTTACAGTTACCGCAGCAAAGCAAGGATCCGATGCATTTCTGCGAACGCTCAACACCCGTTGAAATAAAGGAGCAGACCCTGCGGGTATTCCCGTAATGACGCTACCCGCGGTGAAGTTAGTGAACGTAATTCCATCCAATGACCATTGTAATAAATTTCCGGTTTCGCCCGGTACATCCAGTTGTAATGAACCCGTAGAAGCGCCAGCACATTGCGGGCCGAGGATATTTGAAGCAACCGGTGTTCCCACCGTTCCGGATTGGTCGATGGTCACCTGACCATTTTTCGTACAGCTAGGATCGCCATACTCAATCACATAATTATAAACCCCAATAGGTAAGGCAGGAAATGCAGGATCATTGAAGTTCGTGCGCGAAATGGTGTTGTTGGTGGTAGATACTCCGGTAATGGTAATTTTTACTCCGGTATTATTAATGGTAGGTGTAGCCGGATTGATATTGAAGTTGATAGAACCATTCGAAAGTGTACAAGTGGCCGGAGATGGCACAGGCGTGATTACCACCGTAGCACAGTTGCCAGTAGGTGTACATGAAGGATTGGAAGAATTCAGTACAGTCATGATCAAAGTACCATTCGCGGTACAACCGCCTTGATTATAGCTGACCGCTATATTAACGGATCCACTTAATCCGGTAGGGTCAAACAATGAGCCTGCCACCTGAGTTCCGGAGAAACTAAAGGCTCCGCCAGATGGAGAGGCCGTGGCCAACGTTATTAAATTCAATGGGCCAGCATTTTGACAAATATTACTATTCGTCAAATTGAGTGAAGCTGTGTTGATGACATTAAATTGGAATGAGCCCGATGCTGCACAGCCTCCAGAGTTATAGGTCACATTAACCGTTTGAAAACCAGAAAGGCCGGAAGGGTTAAAGGTCGCAGCGGGAGAATTAACACCTGTACCTGTAAATGTAAATGTTCCGCCTGTGGGTGAAGCCGTCACTAAGCTGGCTAAATTAATGTTACCACCGGTTTGGCAAACCGTTTGCGTGGCAGGTAAGTTTAGCGTTGCTGTATTGATTACATCGATTAAAATAATTCCAGAACCAGTACATCCTCCAACGGAATAATTCGCTGTAATGGATTGTGAACCAGATAAGGTTGTCGGATCGAATAAGTTTCCTGTCACTCCTGGGCCGACAAAAGATGTAAAGTTTCCACCGGCTGGTGATCCAGTCACCAGGGTAGTTAAATCAATGGCCGCTGCCGACTGACATATGGTAGTTGCAGAGGCTGGCACTGTTACAGATGCCGTGGTAGTTACATTAATCGTAAAGGCGACACTCGGTGCAACGCATGTGCCAACAGAATAACTTGGAGTAATTGAAATCGCTCCTGTCAATCCGGTCGGATCAAAATTATTTCCTGTCACTCCAGTCCCGGCAAAAGTTAAAGTACCGCCTGCAGGAGAAACAGTCACAAGTGTTGTTAAGTCAACGATTCCGCCTGTCTGACAAACCGTAGGAGACGTGGCCGGATTCGTGATCGTTGCACTGCTGACCACATTCACATCCACTTTAGTTGATTGACCTTGTCCGCAAGCATAATCGGCTGCTACAAAGAAACTGGTAGTAGCTGCTACTGTTAAGTCTAATTGTGCGGCTGAAGGAGTAAATGATGCTCCGCTGCCCACCTGAGTCGTTAAAGCAGCATCGCTAAACCAACGGTAACCTGTTGCTGTAGCATCTACCGGATTGACAGTTAATGTTGGTGCTGTGGTATTGACACAAACAGCTACTGGAGAAATAACGGCTGGTGCCGGCACGATTTGGTAATCGAAGGAAACGCGGGCAAAACCTCCTCTTTCAAAATATTCAAGTATAAAATCATGTTGCCCGGCAGAAATACAAACATTCGTAGCTGTGTAAGCCGTGTACGCATGCGCAGAAAATGAGTTTGCCGGAGCCAGTGTAACAAGAACACCATCTATAAATAAGCGAACACCATCATCTCCACCCACCGTAAAATTGTAAATTCCGGCAGTCATCGTTTTTCGCATTTTGAAGCGAACGCTAAAATCATTTAAAAAGGAGCCGCAAATGTTTGTACCAGCCATTGGTACAGCACTTCCTAAATTCAAATCAAACGCATCTCTTGAAAGATCGTAACTCGAGGTGCCCAACGATCCAATTTCATTTTCATTAATAAATCCTCTGTATTTGGTACCACTATAATTAATATTTGAAACGGGAGGCGAAGGGCTGCCGGCATCATTGTACACATAACCAATCCAAGTCTCATTACCGAATGTAACCTGATCGCCTGGAATTGGGTTGACGCTTACCAAGGCTGTTCCGCTAGGTGAACCAGTGCAATTTGCATCAGATACCGCCACCAATGAATAAGTGGTAGTGATGAAAGGTGTTACCGAAAATGTATGCGGGCTGGTAGCGATTCCATTAATTGGCGTAACGGTCGAACCATCAGAGTAAGAAATATTCCAAGGGCCTGTTCCGGTTAAATTGATTGTCAATGTCGTAGACTGGCCCACGCAAATGGATGCACTTCCGGAAAGAGAGGCGGTAGGAATTCCGTTTACCGTAATGGTTTTGGTAACAGTGGTGGTACAACCGGAAACTGTAACCACATAGCTGATCACTGAACTGCCTGCACTTACGCCTGTGATCACTCCGCCCGCTGTAATCGTTGCAACGGCAGGGGTACCACTGCTCCAAACTCCGCCTGCGGTGGCATTTGTATAAGTAGTCGAAGCGCCTTCACACACATTGGTAGCACCTACAATTGCAGCAACAACTGGTAAAGCATCGACTGTAATGGTCTTTGTAACAGTGGTGGTACAACCAGAAACCGTAACCGCATAACTAATGACTGAACTGCCTGCACTAACACCGGTAATCACTCCGCCTGCGGTAATCGTTGCAACAGCGGGGGTACCGCTGCTCCAAACTCCACCTGCGGTGGCATTGGAATAAGTTGTCGTAGCGCCTTCACATACATTGGTTGCACCTACAATCACGGCAACAACCGGTGAAGGATCT
>JACPVX010000012.1 GCA_016191555.1 Bacteroidota bacterium | reverse complement strand
TCCAGCGTTTGGGCACGTACATACATATCCTTATATGTTGGAATAATTACACCGTTTGTTATGTCTGTGAGTGAAGATTTTGCATCAACGACTGTTGTATTCGGAGTTGTTGCCGAGTCGGAGCATCCGCTGTTCAAAAACGAACTTACCGCCATAACCATAATGAATATTTTAAGAGAGAGTTTCATAAGTAACAGTTAGAAATGTAAATAGTATGTTTGTAATTTTATAATTCGAATCCGATTCCTGTAGAAAAGGTATCTTCAATATTATTATAGGCAATACCGATTTCCCTATGATTGAACTGAAGTTTCAAAACCACTAACGGATGAAATTTATAGTTGATTCCTGCTGTGAAGGATTTACGTTCCCAGCGAGGGTTATCGATAATATCCCCTTCTGTTTTGAACATCGAATCATAATAATCGTATCTCAGGAAAGGAATAAGCTCTTGCGGTGCAATTGAATCGCCAAGGGCTAACGGAGCAGATGAGAGGAATGAAAAAACATCGTATCCTGCCTCGGCAAAAGCACCAAATGCTGCACTGCCTACAGGAGTTCGTTTTACATCAAGTTCATTGGATAATCCTTTGTTTGCAAGTGAAATGGCTGCGGAATTTTGGAGTGTACCATATATTGCAAGAGCACGAATATGTAATGGACCCGCATCAAGAACCGAGTGGAGTGTGCCGATAAAGACATGAGCAGGAATAGTAACATCAGGTTTTGGGCGATTGCCCGAGGTATTTCCGTAATAGCTGCTGGCTCCGATACTGAACCCTCTGGCTACTCTATATTGGACATTTGCTGCCATGGCGAAATTTTCAGCATTTGCATAATCAAATTTGTTTTGATAACCGCGTTTTATCCAATTTGCCGAACTGAAGCCGGTAGCATCCAAGCCATTGATAAGCTGCAATTGGTATCTTAAATCTCCTGCCTGCCCATAAACCTCAATTCCGTTTTCGTGCCATGCCAATGGTAATAATGCTGCCTCTGTTTCGGAAACATTCGTAGTGAAAAAGTAACCGGGCTCGTAGCGTTCGGAATAAAATCCGATTGGCAAATAGAAATGTCCGACAAGAAAGTTAAGTTCAGGAATTAGTGATATTCTGGCTGCGAGTTTTTCGAGAATAACCTCGCCTCCTTTTTCGACAGATTGCTCATATTGACCAAATTCCTCGAATCGATCAAATTCCATACTTGCACCTGTACCGCCATGTTCAAATTCAATGTCAACCTCAAAAGCAATGTTTTTATTCAGTTGATATTTGGGTTCAAAAGCAAAACGCTCAGGGTCAATTCTATTTCGCCTTTGCGGATCAGTTTTCCAATTGAAACCATAGTAGTTCACAATGCCGTAAGCCTCGTAAGTTAAAGGATTGGCAGGCAGTACTTGAGGATTTGTTTGGGCTGACAGGTTGGTAACACAAGTGACAATAAACAAAGTCACAATGATAATTTTGAGCATTTGGAGTAGAATACAAACACGTAATACTTATTAAGATTAAATCTAAATTAAGGAATAAAATCATTAAAAGCAAAATTAATTTGCTTTTTAAGGTATTTAGAATGTCAAACGGCACGGCATTTGTACGTTTGCTTCTAAAAATTGATTATTTTAGCGGTAAAACTATTGCCTACCAATTTTAAAGAACAAATGACGTCTCGTTTTTTGCTCAAATATGTGGTGTGTTTCCTCGCCTTTGCAGCTTGTACTATTGAAGTTGATGCACAAGCAGGAAGTCCTGCCAACTGGCTATATCCAAATGGGAATATGGAAGCGACGCGCTCGCAGTCCATACCCTCGCTTAGCCAGACAATAGATTCAATTGTTCTCAAATGGTCAACAGTTGAAATATCCGGTGATGTTCAGCCTCTCATTGGTAATATCAAGAGCAATCCAAAGATACTTCCTACGTTTTTGTGGTCGCCAAATGAGATAACGGCGGTTATTAAAGACCACATTGTTGTAATTGACGGCTCGGGCAAACTCCTTACCCGCACTCCGCTTCCCTCTTATGTAAGTTATGTTCGCGGAATTTCTGTCCTTTATGATTCAAATGCAATTGAGCCGACTGCAAATACTACTGCGCCTGTTGTGATGGGACTTGAAACCTTAGAAGCTGAAAACATCCAAGACAGTTTGATTTATTCCTATATAGCCGGATTTGATAAAACTAAAGACAGTGTAGTTCTTATCAAGCGTATGAGTATCAATGTCGGGAATTTCAACCCGAATCTATTTGGCAGTATTACACCTGTATTAGGGAGAAGCAACGGCGGACAAACAACAGTCTATGCAGCTGTAAATATGTCTTCTCCGGTGATCCCGTCAATTATTACAGGAGATGTCCCCTACTATCGTGGTCTCGCTCAATTTAATACAGCCACAATATTCACTACATTTCCTTTGCCGGACGTGAAAGACCTTGATACGAGACGCGTAACCCTCGGTCCTGAAGTTTCACTGTATCCACCTTCAATTGCAGCTCTCGGTGGCGGGCGTATCGGAATGGCTCTGCCTATATTGCCGAGCAATTCTATTACTGAATTACTTTCAAACCCGGTAACTGTTTCAACGTATGGTGACCGTCCTTACCTTATGTCGTTTGATATAGAGGGTGCCCAGATTAATGAAGGAATTGCTCCGCGTGAACTTACTTCTCTTCTGGATGCAACCAGAAATCGTCCGCTTATTCGTCCGTATTATGTAAAATTAACGGATGGTGGTGCTGCAAATGCAGAGAATTGGTATGTTCTTGTTTCCGAGGAATATAAAGGAATTGATTCATCACATGGTAGTTCGCGTTTGCATCTCTACAATCCCCAAGGTGATCCGATCACTACTCCTAACGATCCCATTACACCATCATTTAACGGTGCTTCGAATCATTATTGGTCGGTTGCAGTAGGGAATGTGGATGGTGCGTCGAGTAATGAACTTTTGCCATACTATCCTAATAATCCCGGTAATGAAATCGTAGTAACTCAAAGCTCAAAAGAATTTGCCTATCCGGGCAGCAGAATATATATACTGAGATGGCGCACAGGTGCTCCCATTGAAAAAATAAATAAGCCGGGTACTTTCTTAACAGCATTTGATACAATTGTATCTGCACCTATCAATGGTTGGGTAGCGGCTGTTAATGATTTCGACGGCTCAATAGACGAAAAAAATGAAATTTTTGTAGTTGACCGCTCAACAGTGTATATATTACGGCTGAGGGATTATAGTTCAGCCGAACTCCGTTTTGGCAATCCGTTTGATACACTCAAAGTTCTTAATTTCCCTGATGAGACCATAACTGCCCTCGAAGTTGCCGACCTTGAAGGTGACGGAGCAAATGATATTGTCATTACTACGCTCAATCGCACTTACTTGTATGGAAGGCGTATCCCGGGTTCACTTCAATTATTAGAACCTAAAATTCAGCTTTTCCCTTCTCAAGAATACTGCTTAGGAGATTCTGTAACAGTTCGGTGGGCAAATCTTCTGAAAGGACAGGATAAGGTTCATATTTTCTTCCAAAGATACATTGATACTGTTCGACTGAATCAAAAAGACACTCTCAAGCTCAATTTCTCAAATGTACTGGATACTCTTACCTATACATTCAAAGTTGATTCATCACGTCTTGGTATTGAAGGACGACTTATTATTCAAAGTGCTAACAGTATCGATCTAAGAGATTCATCTGCTATCATTCGATTCCCGAAACCTAAAGTAGTAATTTCTTCTCCTGCCAAAGACAGCGTATTTTCAATCGGGTATCCAATTGAAATAAAGGGTATTGCTTCTTGTTTGGATTCTCTGCAACTTCAATATTATGCAGATTCTCTATGGGTAACATTACAAACAATAACGACAACAGTACCTTCATTTCTGTTCTCGACAGCTGTGCCGTGCTTACCGATTTTCCCCCGTGATTCGGCTAAAAAAGACAGCTCTATAGATATACGTGTTATTGGAATAGGTTCACGCATTAATGTGATAGATACCTCTGCTGTTTTCGCTCTTAAAGTTCGCCCTGCGCCGTTAGCAGTTACAATCGATCCTCCGCCAACAATTGCATGTCCTTCACGAAAAATTACTTGGGATGCTCTTTCTGTTCCTTCATCACTCATTTGTGATACTGTGGG
>JACPVX010000043.1 GCA_016191555.1 Bacteroidota bacterium | reverse complement strand
AGGTCTACTCGTCCACCCACCGGGCGAGTAGACCTTTTTTTTTAAGTAGTTGTCAGTAGCCGCTGCTCCCCGCCTGGCAAGGGTGCCCGCAGGGCGGGGTGGTCGCACACAATTCTTCTTACATTGACTTGTGCCACCAACCCTGCCAATCCTAAAATCCTGTAAATCCTGATTCAGTAGTCTGCCCACTTTGGCGCGCGTTTGTAACGCGTGCCTATATCCATTGACTATTGACTAAAAATCAATGCCTAATAACCATTGATCAATCACCATCGAGCCTCCCAACATAGGCTGTCTTAAATCTTACTACTTACTACTTAAGTCTGGTTCCGCGGTAATATAAAAGAATCCACGACTTTTTTGTCATTAAAACTCTACACGGTTTTGTAGAGATTTTACGACAAGACTTTTTTTGGAGGTGTGGGTGGGAAGAGCGAGATTTGGTAGAACGAATTGCAAACTGATATAAGCAAAATAGCAGCAAGTTTTAGGCAAAGGATGCACATACACTTCTGTTACAAGCAAGGATGAAATACTAAAATATAAATGAACTCCGGTTTAAAGGAAGTATATTCTGCTCGCATAAGCATACTTCAAAGTTTTGATTTTGAAGACTTTATCAAAGAATTGTTTCTTATTAGATATGGTACTTCAGGATTCACACCAACTCGACCCAAAAAAGATAAAGGTTGTGATGGAATCATAGTAGACACAAAAACTATTGTTGCATGTTACGGACCAGTAACTTATGATGAAAAAGCGTATTCTAAAAAAGCCAAGGAAGACTATGCTGATTTCCAACGACATTGGAAAAACAATTATCCTAATTGGCAATTTGTTTTCAACAATAGACTTGGTCCAAACGCCATTTCGATAATTGATAAGTTACATAAAGGTTCAATTCCGTGGGGCTTAGATCACATAATGAGCATTATTTCAAATGAATTGAATAGTACTCAAAGGCGCAAAGTAGCAGATGCGTTAGGTATACCTAAAAAACACATTAGTCAAGATTATCTTGAAGAAGTATTAGAAAACCTGTTAAGTAAAACTATTACTGACCCAAATACGATTTACCAATTTAATTCAGTTAATTTAATTGACGTTCAAGAAAAAATTAAGATTAACTATACAGAGGATGATGTACAGATTGCTATCGATGAATTTGAAAATTTGCTTCCGACAATTTTAGAAACAGACAGGATATTTAAGGCGTTTGAGGATGAAGAACAGGATAAAATTAAATCGCGGGTAATAAACGACTATAAAAATGCAAGTGGTTCATTCAAAGAGAGATTACAAATAATTACACAAAATTACCTGCGTCAGTATTCAAGTGCGACTGATGATGATTATAGATACAACGCAACTGCAGTCTTACTGTATCTTTTTGAGCAATGTTTGATTGGTAAAAAAATATGATCGGATGATTTTAGCACACCCTGATAGCGATTTACAAAAAAACATCATGGTTTTGACGGCAGATGTGATTCGGATTTTGAGCACTAAAAACAGGAAAGGTTCCTTTGTCTTAGTTGAAGACGTAATGGATGATTTTCTTAAAGTGAGCGAAAAACGTTCCCCGGATTTATTTCTAAATACATTAACATTTCTGTATTCATTGGGAATAATCGAAAGAAATCAATATCGTATTAAGTTGTTAAATACGATCAAGCAAACAAAACAAGGAGAATTATTTTAATATGCTTACACGTCTTTACTCAGATAGCAATTTACTCGTTCAAGACGTTAGTTTCCATTCAGGAATAAATATTGTATTGGGGAAATATTCCGGAGCCAAAGAAGCAAAGGGGATAAATGGAATTGGAAAATCTTCGCTTATCAGGCTAATCAATTATTGTTTTATGTCTGCCTCGGCTGAAAAGATATTTTCTCAACCCAAATACAATTTCTTACGAGATGCTGATCATAATGTTATTTTGGAATTTTCGATAGCGTCCAAACCTTATTTCATAAAAAGATATTTTTTACAGGATGATCAAATATACTTTGGGTCAACTCCTGCTAATTTGGAGTTATATGATAAAGCTGAAATAAAAACAATTCTCACAAGTATTTTATTTCCAATTGAGAATGACGAGGTCTTTTTTGAGGGCAATCGCTTCGGAACTCTCCTTAATTTTTTTGTCAAGGATGATTTGGTTAATCAAAAAAGGGTTGATGCTTTAAATTTTCTTGGATTTCAGGGGAATACAAAAGCTATTGCACTATACAACTTCTTTCTATTGAACCTACCAACCAAAAGCCTTATAAGATATTCTGAGGTTTCAACCGAATATGACAATAAATCTGAGGCTGTAAAGGAAATGGAAAGAACAGTACAAGCAACAACTGGTAAGAGCATAGAGCAATTCAAGAGTGAAAAATTGCAAATAGAACAAAAGATTGCATTGCTTGAAAAAAGTTTAACGGATTATAAATTTATTGATAGGTACAAAAGTACCGAATCAGACTTAATAGGTTTAGCAAAACAAATCAACGAACAATTAGAGATATATCATCAACAAAACCACGAATTAAAAAGGTTGAAAGAACTTTACACCTATGACATTTCAATAGATACAAATCAGATCAAAAAATTATTAAATGAGGCTCTACATACTTTTGGAGACTTGGTCAAGAAATCTTTGGATGAGGTTATTGACTTTAAAAAGGAAATCCTTCAAAACAGAAATAAATTTCTTGTTAAACGGGAGAGTGCATTACAAGCAAATATTGAAGATTCGTTGAAGGAAATTTCAAATTTGGAAACGAAAAGAAGTGATTTGTACAAGCAATTAAAAGAACGTGGAGCTCTTGAAAGTATAGAGAATACATATAAAGAGTTAATTCAGGAGAAATCAAGCCTTGAAAGAAGCATGCAGTATATAGGGCAAATTGAAGCGATTCAAAATATTTTGGTTGATCTAGATGTTACCATCAGTGAATTGAAAAGAGATATATTAAACGATCTTAGCAAGTATGAAAAGAAATTAGATTTGTTGAGAGCTTTGTTTAAGGAAGTTCTCGAAAATGCAATTTTTATTGATGAAAATAGTGATAACGCGTTTTTTGATGTTAAAAGATTGACCAAATCGAATAGGAGCCAACTTCCATTTAAATTTGAAGTTGAAATTCCAAAAGCCGAAGCACTTGGTCAAGCTAGGTTAAAGCTTATTGCCTATGACCTTATGGTTTTTATCAACAGTGTTCGTGAAAAGCGAAAATTGCCAGACTTTCTAATCCATGATGGCGTCTATCATTCAATTTCACATAAGACAACAGTTAATACCTTAAATTACATATCTAGACAATTCTATTCAACTGGCAATTTTCAATACATTGTAACTTTTAATGAGGACGAAATTGAAACTACTGACAGACGAGAAAATGCGTTTGGGGAGTTTGAATTCAATTGGAAAGAAGATATTGTTTTGACTTTATCAGATGTTAAAGAGAAGATGTTATTTAAACAAGCTTTCTGAGTTGGAATGTGAAAAAATACATTAAAAGTGAACGCTAACGGAAAATAAAGGAGATTAAATTGCGTATTTACTCGATAAAAAGTTTCTTACGTCACCATTGAATAGACTTGAGCCAAGCTTAAAATAACTCGCTCGCTTTGGCGCAAGGCTTCTTATTTCAAATGTATAGACTTGTGTGCAAGTTTAATGAAGTACTTTTTGCTTTACATCTCTTATTGGTATTACAACCTTAACAGTAAATACTATAACTATTAATTTAGTACCAATGACTAAGCAAATTACAAGACGTCAACATTACGTCCCACGGACTTATCTAAAACACTTTTCGCAGGAGAGAGACGGCAAATATTTTATTAACGTGTTGCCAGTAAGTTCGCCATCGGTTGATAGAATAAGAGAAGTATCAACAAAAGACATAGGACTAGAGAAGGATATTTACACTCTCTCTGGGAATACGGATGAGGAAAAAATGTTACTAGAAAAGTTTTACTCTGATAATTATGAGGTTCATTATGAAAGAATTTATGAAATACTAACAGATTCCAAAAAGCTAGTGGTAACTAACGAGGAGCACAATTTGATTATTTCGACAGTAGTTACCATGCTTTACAGAACAACCAAGTGGATTAATTCATTTAATGAATTTGTTAATCGCGAGATTGAGGGGCTTTATAGATTGACCAAACAGGCTCAACTAAATTCTTTCGAGTTTGAAGGTGAGAAAGTTTCTATAGCCGATAAGTCACAAGAACAAGTTTACAATACTTTCAAAATTGAAAGTCGGCCCTCACAAGTAATAGAACAACTTTGCCTAGCAATGAAGCTTATAAATGTCAGAAGTGTCAGGGATGGGATTTATATAATTAAATTAGCGGATGATTATAGTGAGTTTACAACAAGTGACAACCCAGTAGTCTATTCAAAAGTTGATACAAGTAATCTCTCTCCTTTTGACCCTAGTAACTTGTTATCCCTTCCGCTTGACAATAAACACAAATTAGTTTTAATGCCCTATGCTGATCACGAGACCAAAAAGTTGATATTCAGAAGCAATGAAACAGCACGTTCATGTTTTAATCAAAAGTTGAATTCAAACTATGAACAATGGACAAATGCAGAACGATTTATGTTGGGGACAAAGACTGGACTCACAAGTTACTTATCGACTAAAGAAGAAACTGAGAGACCATTGACACAGACCGAAATCAAGCCGACAGATAAGTTGGATGAATTAATAAAAAGAGCCAAGAAATTAGGTTTGCTTTAAACACGGCAACCAACAACAGTAATTTGCTATTGCCCAGTGAAAAGTGTAATTGAATTTTATCTTCACTAACCCGCTCTTCAACATGATCCGTTAGGGCATCTCGAACGACAAAGCAGCTTTGCAACCTACAAACAAAATTTCCTCCCTGTCGGGCATTAACATCCGCTCTTCAACATCTTCCGCTAGCGTATCACAAACTCCAGATAACCCATCTTTCCACCCTGCAAACACTTTAAGAACAAGCTAAATCCGCATGCTATATATGTACGACCTGCTGTTGACAAGATTAGACGTCAAATGGAAATGGAAGATCACGCAAAACAAGCAAATTTTAAAACATTTCTTCGTAACGTGGTGCCGATTGTCAAAGAGCATCACGACCAGTAACTAGGCACAATTTGGGTGGTCTATGAATTCATTTTATAATTTTGCCTTATATGATAGAATATAATGTTAGCAAGGAACGCGAATGGACAAAGATGCTTGCACCTCATGCCAACTTTGATGGCAGATACACTTTCTATTACGATGAGACTAACAACATTCGCAAATTTTACGTGCGTGAGAACGATTTCAATGCAACATTTACAGCTAACTTTGTCCTAGGGGGATTAGCCCATGAAGGCTCACCGCCAAACGTGGAAGACCTGATTCGTAGCTTCCGCCTTCAGTCCAGCGTCAAAGAAGTCAAGTTGAAGCATCTTGCAAAAGGAGAATTTTTAGACTGCATGACATCAGAGAGAATCACGCTTCTCTTTGAGAATCTCAAAGAGAGTAACTTGTACATTCACTATTCGAGCCTGAACATTTTGTATTGGGCTCTGGTGGACATTGTGGATTCAGCCATTGCCAACTCCGAAGTTTCTCAACAACTAGGACCTGAGTTCGGCTTGCGATTAAAAAATGATTTATACAAGCTGTGTAGACTTGAAATAGAATCTGTCATTGACCTTTTCTATGCCTACGAATACCCAAACATCAAGGCTGACAGAGTTACTCTTTTTATCGCGGATCTCACCTCATTGTTCGATGAATATATTGATACAAAGGAATTTCATTTCGGCCTTGAATCACTTCGCCAGATATTGAAGGAGTCCAAGAAAAAAGGCACTCTGCCTTTCATCATGGGTGGAGAGGATTACGTTCTGCTAAAGGATTTGTCGCATTTCTACCTGCGGCCGGTATACTTATTCAAGAACTCGGTCCATATTTTTGATGAAGAAGAATCCGTGGCTGAAGTAATAAAGGATTATAAGCTAGTGGACGGGCAAACCGAGATCAAGAACTACTCTTTCGTAAATTCGGAGACTAATCGGTTGATTCAGCTGTCCGATGTTTTTATTGGCATCTTGGGCAAACTTCATAGCTATTTGAATACTAGTGACAAGGACAAAATTATTAACAACTTTGAGCAATTGAGTAAGCAGCAGGAAAAGAATGTTGACCTGCTTATCGACTTAATTGACAAATCGGCTGATAAAAATATTGGGTTTCTGCACGCAACTGACAGCTTCTATGAATTGAGCAAGATGAATTTAATTCGTAGCAAGAGAGGTAAGCCATAGCGACCAAGGCAATTAATTGACGATGGGCCCCAAATACTTAATTATTTTGTTGCTCAATTTTTTGCACATGCAAATCAGCTGCTTTGTACATGTGTTATGATTTCATGCAAAGTTTTGGTCAATCCATACGCGATTCCCTCAACTTCATTTATGTGAAATCCAATTTGCTGATTTAACTCCCACTTTATGATTGCAGTTTGTGGAGTTAAAGATCCTTGGAAGTCGGGTTTGATTGCTTCTTGGATTTGAGTCTCATCAATAAAAGGTATCCGAATCTCCATACCAATTTCTTTGCCTGAAATTTTCCCGCCCTTGTGAGCCAAACAATTCCGTAGTAAAATGTAGTTCTTCAAGTAGCGATATTGTGGTGATCCATCGGGAATAATGTCTCCACTAACCTTATTAACAGTTTCAATAATTTCGTTGTAGATTTTCCCGAAGGTACTCCTAGCTTCAATTTCCTCTGCGAATTTTGCCTTAAATGAATCGGTTGGAAAATTCAATTTTGTTTGTTCAAGCAGCGATCTCAACAAACTTAGCGCCTCCTTTAGATGTAGCTCAGCTGAACTCAAAATATTCATTACATAGAAATTATTGACTCTTTTAATAATCGCTTCGTTATTATGCTTTGTATAGGCTGAGAAGTAGTCGGCAGAGGATCCAACCTTATCCTTTAAGTAGTAGGTAATAAAAGGGTTTGGGAACTTGATAACCTTCATATCCGGGAAATTCATCGTTGCCAACCCGATGGCGTGCAAATCAAGACACCGCTCTGTTAAGTCCGCTTCAAACCTTTGGTAGATTTTTTGGAATTCTTTCTCAATAACAAATTCGTAGGGTTCCATTAACTATTTCTTTCAGGTTTCCTGTATCGCCACATAGCGCTTGCCCAGTTTTTTACATCTTCATTTTCAGCAAATGACAATGGATAGTTTCTTGCGCTTACGATTTTCTTTCCACCGTCTGATATAAACGAAGTAGTGGCAATTAATCCGTGTTTGGCTTGCTCAAATTTAACATCAGCATAGAATGCTTTTACTGTTGGGATATCAATTTTATTTTCTTTTTTGTAAAAGCCCCAGGGGCATCTTCCTACGCTGTAGCTTCGGAAGACAAAGGGAAGCGGCACCCCCCAGTGGCATGGGCACGTGAGTTAAAAACACAACCCGTCATTAAACCCTTCTCTGGCGCAAGTCTTCCAATCAGAAGAAACATTGACTTGTGCCACTAAGTACCTACTTCAAACTCATCTGGCGGATGGTTCCTTCTCGCGGCCACACCCATGCTGGACAATATAAATGGATTGAAGATCATAATGAAGGACAAAGAAAAGTTCAGAAATTATATTACGACATAAGTAGCTACTCACCTGGCACGGAAGTGAGGCCCCTCACTGGCGCAGTCTTCTAATCAGTAGAAACATTAACTTGTCGCCTGACTAAACAGAGTAAATGATCAAATCAAAATTCATAAACGACATCTTAGACTTATTATTAGAAGGCGACTCGTTCGGGCAAAGCGTTCGGGGGCAAATTTCCTATCTCACTGAAGAGGAATATAATTATACGGGTGTTGGTCTGTTTGTATCTTTTTCTCATACTGACGGAATTGAAAAATTTAAGGCAAACGATGAGAAACTAATTCTTGACGGAGTAATAATTAGATCATCAGAAATTGAACTTGCCGCTGAAGCAATGGTTTTCTGCGACAAAGGACTAATCGACTATCTGGAGATTTGGTCGCACGATGGAGTCTATCCAAAGAAAGAAATAGAAACGTATACAATCACTCAAGAGTGGCCGGGAAGTCCCGGACGACAAATAGTAGTTGAATAAAAATCCCGGCAAACAAATTCGCGTGACCCCATCATTCCCCTCCTGGTAAGGAGGGGCAGGGGTAGTCCACCCCCTCGGCCTCCGGCCACTCCCCCTTATCAGGGGGAGAACAGAGCGGGTAAACTTAAACCATCTAGCCTGCGGTCAAGTGTTTTCCCAGCTTTTCGTAGTTTATGTTAGTCTAAACTGCTGTCTTTAGTTTGCAACTAAGGACTAAAATCTTCATAATCGTAAATGGCATTGCTATCTGGCTTTTAGTAAATTTTGTAACAATAGCGTGAGTCATGCGCTGCAAACTCATGACAGCAGTAGGGCGGTATTCCCCGCCCGGCGCAAATATATTGTTGTGTGACGTAGGCTACTCACGTGGCTTTGCGCAATCCACAATTATAAACCCCGTCTCTTGCTTAACAGCCTCAAGTTTGTTCGTATTTGCGTTTACATAGAAAATATCTAAAGAATAGTGCCTTGACCCACATTCTATTTTCAACTTTTCTTTGATGAGCCAACAGAAGGAATTTGCATCGTCAAGATATGCTAGTTCAACGATGTCAACTTCCTTTTTTGAAAATCTTTTGTCTCCTCTCACAATTGATAATGCGGCACAGATGTCCGTAAGCATGTCCGCGGTTTTGTTTTTTGAAAAATCAGGAAACTTATTTTCAGAAATCATTTTGCCGTTTTTGTCGAACTCAAGTCCAAATCCGTATTCTATGTTTTCGTCTGAGTACGTATAAGTGATCCAATACGAAATATTGAAATTGGAAAGATTGTAGAGTGACTGATCTGTATAAACAATTTTCACAGAATCCGGATAGTTGACCTCAACTTGATTAATCTTTAATTTTCCATAGAAAACTTCATTTGTCCGGGCTACAATGAATTTCCTTGCGTTCGATAAAATGAAGTCGGAGTACGGTTTTATTTTTCTAATGTCACAGCAGTAATGAACTGTGTCCTCGATATGTAAATCAAAAGGAATATAATTGCGGGTTTTTGAACTAAGTGTCCCACCGAAATCTAGTTTGTCAAAGTCGTCACATTGAGAAAAGCCGATTGTAGGAGCAGCTAGAAAAACGAATATTAAATATTTTCTCATGGGTCTGTTTGTAGATGCTGTTCAGTTGCAATTTTCAGGCCAAGTGTCCTGTCGTAGCACCTCTCTTGATTGCCTACGTCACACATTAGCTGTTCGACATCTTCCGTTAGGGCACGTCAAACGGTAGGTGACGCAGGCTTGCAATCTGCAAACCAAATTTATTGCATTACAAATCTCTGGTACTGGCGTTCGCTATTTGCTGCGCTAATGTGGCAGCGATGTCTCCTAAGTTTTTGGTGGTGTGGAACGGAAGAGCGAGATTTGTTAAGAGAGAAAGACATAGCAGCGAAATAGAATACATCATGAACAAACTTCTCATATTGTTTCTTTTGACAGTCAACAATTTTTCGTTTGCGCAGGGGGCAGGTAATCAGCAATGCCAAATTGAATTTTATTTGCTCAAATCCGTAAAACCAAATAAGGACCTATCTAAAAGACTAAGTGCGGAATTTTCTGTAACTAAATTAGATTTGGAAGACACCGCTTTTATTCGAGACTATGAAATAGTAGGTTACCATATTAGCAATCAAACTCTAGGACGGCAATCATTTGAGGTTTCGGAGCTAGTCACAGACCGAGTCAAAAATCTAGACATTCCATTGGGAAGCGGCCGGCAATTTGCTCTCGTTGTAAATGGTGAAATTGTTTATGCAGGGTACTTTTGGAATCTTGTCTCTTCGTGGGGTTGTGATGGAATAGCGGCATTTGCTATGGGAAACAAGATTGAGATATTGAGAAAATTGCCAGACATTAATCATGCTGTTAACTCCAATGACCCTAGGCGCAATGCTACTTTATTTGATTGTCTGAAAAAAACAAATAGGCTTTATGATTTTTAGCCTGTCGGCTATTATCACCTGACAGACACAACCCGCTGTTCGACATGTTCCGTTAACGCATCTTGAACTAGCTACGCCCTCTAAACCCTCTACCTCTATCTTTCACCAAATTTTTACCAAAGCCCCATGGGCATCTTCCTACGCTGTAGCTTCGGACGACAAAGGGAAGCGGCACCCCGCAGTGGCATGGGCGCGTGAGTTAAAAACACAACCGGTAATTAAACACTGCACTGCTCCCCGCCATGCCAAGGGTGCCCACAGGGCGGGGTGGTTACAGACATACCCTCAAGGCAAAGCGACTTTCGTTAAATACAAACACTCCATTCTTTAAATATCGTTAAAACGGTCGCTTCCCGATCGTCATCGGGCGCGTTTCCTCCGCTTGCCCTGACAGTATCGTCAGGGTCCTGACAGCATCGTCAGGGCCCTGGCAGAATCGTCCTGACAGAATCGTCAGGTAGGCGGAGCGTCAGGACGCATAAGCGGAGAGTCAGGACGCGTAGGCGGAGAGTCAGGACGCATAAGCGGAGAGTCAGGACGCATAAGCGGAGAGTCAGAACGCGTAGGCGGCGCGTCAGGACGCGTAGGCGGAGAGTCAGGACGCGTAGGCGGAGAGTCAGGACGCATAGGCGGAGAGTCAGGACGCATAAGCGGAGAGTCAGGACGCGTAGGCGGAGCGTCAGGACGCATAAGCGGAGAGTCAGGACGCATAAGCGGAGAGTCAGGACGCGTGGTCGGAGAGTCAGGACGCGTAAGCAAAGCTTGTCCTGATAAAATCATCAGGATCCTGACAGAATCGTCAGGATCAGGACGCATGGGCGGAGAGTCAGGACCCTGTCCCGATAGCTATCGGGAGCATGGCAAAAGCCTGTCCTGATAGAATCATCAGGATCCTGATAAAATCATCAGGATCCTGACAGAATCGTCAGGATCAGGGAGCGGGGCGAAACACCATGTGTCGGGGTGAGGTCATAACACAAGCACCCCCTTTTGTTCACTCAGCCATTCCTAATTATTTTTAGGACGGATGGCACGCGTGGGAGGCACCACCAGCCCGTCACCGCGCAGCGCATCGCTGGTTTACAACATCCTCAACACCCCATCCACTAATCACCATCAACCAATCCCCAGTCCTAAGCCCCAAGTCCCAAGTCCTAACCCCCAAGTCCCAACCTCCGTTCCGTTTTATACAATCGCCACTCAGCTTGTGTCGGGGTGAGGTCACAACACAAGCACCCCTTTTCATGCATTCGCCATTCCTAATTATTTTTAGGACAGATGAAACGTGAGTTTGACGATTAACGATTAACAATTAACTGCTCCCACGGAGTCATTTCTTCTTCGGCACCGGATCATACCCACTCGTACCCCACGGATGGCAACGCCCAATCCGTTTCGATCCAAGCCAAATCCCCTTCAGCACACCCCATTCCTGGATGGCCTCAATCGTATATTGCGAGCAAGAAGGAGTATGGCGGCAGTGCGCCCCCAGATACGGAGAGATCGCCCCCTGATAGAAGCGAATCGGCAGTATAAATAGCTTTTTTAACATTACTCGATCGCGTACGTCATCTCCCCATTCTTCCCATCCTTCAACTGCACGCCAATAGCCTGTAAGTCATCGCGAATTTTGTCCGACAAAGCGTAATTGCGATCCGTGCGCGCTTTCTTACGCAACTCAATCAACACATTGATCACTCCCTCCAGGTGACTGCCTCCGGCTTCTGTTTCTTCTTTCAAGCCCAGCACGTCTTCCACCATAGCGATGTAGGTCGCTTGGAAATTCACAAACGCAGTAGCGTCCACCTTATCCATTGTCAGGTTCCCCGACTTCATATCATTGATCCGTGCCGACATTTCAAACAACACGGCAATCAC
>JACPVX010000025.1 GCA_016191555.1 Bacteroidota bacterium | reverse complement strand
ACAATGGGTTCGACTGGCTGATAGCTATCACGCTCCTTTTGTGCAATCACCTGATTCGCCATCAGACACAAGAGGGCGATTACCATGGGCTGAAAACTCTTAATCATAAGCTCATTTTATCCTGCAAGTTAAAACCTTTCGTCATTTGCCCATTGAAAACATATTTTGTTTACCTTCACCCATTGTAGTTGGCCTGTTTTCCTCCACTAAACTAAACCAAACCGCTTATGAAATTACTTTCCTATCTCGTTGTTGTGCTGGCATTGGTATTCGCTTGCACTCCGAAAGAAAAAACACTGGGTGAGCTAAACCCCGCTGCACCCGGTTTTGACTCTGTAAATTCAGATCCGGCTGCCATTCAATTGGCCGACAGTATTATGGCTGCCATGGGCGGGCGCGAAAATTGGGACAAAACGCGATTCATCTCGTGGAATTTCTTTGGCAGAAGAGACCTTACCTGGGATAAGCACACGGGCCGCGTTCGAATTGAATCACCTAGTGACAGTTCGGTTTATCTGGTGAATATCAATACTGGCGAAGGGCGTGTGAAACTTCACGGGGTTGAGTTAACCGAAGCAGATACTGTAAAAAAACTTTTGGAACGCGCCAAAGGTATTTGGATCAACGATTCGTATTGGCTAACGATGCCATTTAAACTAAAAGATTCAGGTGTTACTTTGAAATATCTTGGCGAAGACACGTTGAAAAACGATCGCTACAACATGCTACAACTCACTTTCTCCAATGTTGGGAATACCCCTGAAAACAAATACAAATTGTATGTAGGCATTAAAGATAAGATGATTAAACATTGGGCTTACTTCAACGATGCGAAGAAAGATACTGCGATGTTCATTCGCCCATGGGATAATTATCAAAAGTACGGCAATGTGCTGCTTTCCGCAGATCGCTCTGACAATGGTGGGCCAAAAAATGTAAAAGTAAGCGAATCTCTTCCCGACAAGCTATTTACGGAATTCTAAACTACTGGCCAATGCTATTAAATCTCGAGAGCATCCCCCATTTTTACAAAAACTACATCAAGCAAGTAGAAGAAACGGACTTGATTATGGCGCTGCGGATATCCGGAAATCGGATGTCGGAAATTGCGCATGGCATCCCTGAATCGAAGGCGGATTACCGCTACGCTGATGGTAAGTGGACAATCAGAGAGTTGCTGTGCCACATGATTGATGCGGAGCGAATTTTTGCCTACCGGGCCCTGCGCTTTGCTCGCAACGACAAAACTCCGTTAGCGGGATTTGAAGAAAACGACTACGCACCCCAAGCCAATGCGGAAGGCCGAAGCTTAAAAAAAATTGCGGATGAAATGGCACGTCTTCGTGCCTCCACCATCGATTTGTTTGAAGGCTTTACTCCTGAAATGCTGACGCGTAAAGGACTCGCCAACAAAAACGAACTGTCTGTGATCGGCCTGGGCTTTATTATTGCTGGCCACGAAACGCATCACCGACATGTGTTAGTGGAACGTTACCTTTCCGACAAAAAGTAATGCGGTTTGGTTTTTGGATTGGCTTCGTTAGCCTTCTGATCGGTTGCTCACCGAAGACACACATTATAAAACAAATTCAACTGACTGAAACGACATTCAGTGATCACACTGGCTTTGTTTTATTTGATCCCAGCCAAAACAAGACACTCATTGCCTACAACGACCAAAAATATTTTACACCGGCATCGAACACTAAAATTTTTACTTTCTACACCAGTCTAAAACTCCTAGGCGATTCGGCCATTGCTTTTAAATATAAATCAGTAAATGATTCTCTGCTGATATGGGGCATGGGCGATCCTTCTTTCCTGAATCGGGAAGTATCTACCAACGATCGGGCCTTTTCATTTCTCAAGAATAATCCAAGAAAAATATATTTATCACAAAGTCATTTTCAAACGACAGCCTTGGGCGCAGGGTGGTCGTGTGATGATTATCCTTTTGGCTATTCTCCTGAGCGATCGGCTTTTTCGATGTATGGTAACTTAATCGTCATTCAAAAAAATAATTCGCGAAAGTTGGTTGCCACACCGTCTTTTTTTCAAGCCTACATCCTCGAAGAGACTGCTATTCACCAGACGGAAGAGGTAACGCGCGACATCGATGCAAATACGCTTCGCCATTTTCCTGGCAAGAAAAATCGCAGCCGATGGAGTGTGCCCATTCATTTTTCACCGGCACTCACCGCTTCCCTTCTTCGTGATACGCTAAAAAAATCTGTAGAAATAATTGTGATGCCCCTGCCGAAAGATGCACAGACCCTTCGCAGTACACCGCTTGATAGCCTGCTGAAGGTGATGATGGTAGAAAGTGATAACCACATTGCAGAGCAATTGCTATTACAATGCGCTGCCGTTGTAAGCGATACCTTGCAACCAGAAATTGCTATCCGATATTCTACTAAGAAGCTATTGGCCGATTTACCCGATGCCCCTCAATGGGTGGATGGCTCCGGATTATCGCGATTCAATTTGTTTACACCGCGCAGCATCGTGCATGTCTGGAATAAAATTTACAACACCATTCCTTCCGATCGATTATTCAAACTACTGGCGGTTGGCGGAAAAAGTGGCACTATAAAAAATTGGTACAAAGCAGAAGTGCCTTACATTTACGCAAAAACCGGAACGCTCAGTAACAACCATTGCCTGAGTGGTTTCATTAAAACGAAAAAAGGAAAGACGCTCATCTTTAGCATGATGAGTAACAATTATGTGGCATCTACTAGCGAATTGCGCAAGCAGATGGAAACCATACTTAAGAGTACTTATGAGAAGTATTAGCATTATGAAATTTAGTTTTATGGAATGCAGATTGAAAAGAAGCTTGATATTATCTGGAGTCGTTTGGATGATGATGCTACCAAACCTTTCGATATCAGCCCAAACCCGCGACAGCCTTGATGTTAAAATCGGGCAAATGATTTTGATGGGGATTCCGTATGCACAAATCGACACTACCGTGCTGGAAGAAGTGCGGAAAGGAAATATCGGTTCGATTATTTTGTTTGAAAAAAATATTCCAAAAAAATCCAGCGCTTTCGCGGATTTGAAAAAAATTATTTGGACTTACCAGGAAGCCGCACCATATCCAATTTTCGTTTCCATCGATCAGGAAGGTGGCAAAGTAAATCGCTTGAAAGAGAAATATGGTTTTACAAAATCCATTACAGCGCGTGCTACAGGCAAATCCAAGTCGCTGGACTCTGCCCGTTTTTATGGCGAGGCAACGGCCGCTACACTTTCCGGTTTGGGCTTCAACGTAAACTTTGCGCCTTGTGTAGATGTAGCGGTTGAGCCTACTAACCCCGTTATTGTGAAATCCGAGCGATCTTATTCACCCAACGAAGATACTGTAGCCTTGATGGCGGGAGAATTTATCAAGCAACATCGCAAGTATGGCGTGGTAACGGTGTTGAAGCATTTTCCTGGTCATGGCAGCTCCACTACCGATTCGCACTTTGGCATTGCTGATGTTACGAAATCATGGACACCCCGCGAGATAAAACCGTATCAGACTCTACTCGATTCCGGTTTAGTAGATGGCGTGATGAGTTGCCACATTGTAAATAAAGAATTAGATAAGTCGGGCAAGCCAGGCACTTTGTCGGTAGATATGTTGGATGGCATGCTGCGCAAAAAGCTAGGCTATCAAGGTGTAGTTTTCTCAGACGATATGCAGATGGAAGCCATTTCAAAACAATATGGTCTGGATGAATCCATTAAAATGGCTATTCTGGCTGGAGTAGACATTTTATGTTTTGCGAACAATGTGCCGGGTAGCCAAAAGGTAAGTCCGCAGCGAATTTTTTCAGTTATTAAAAATGCAGTAGCCAGCGGAGAAATCTCTGCCGAACGAGTTAATCAATCTTATCATCGAATCATTGCATTAAAGAAAAAAATAGATTTAACGAATCGTGGTGAACTTGAAAGTAATTTTAAAAAATTAGAACTTCGCCAAAAGTTAACAGCACTTCAATTAAAGGCTGCCCGAGAAGAAATCAAATTACTTCAAGGCAAAGTCGATTCGTCCGGAAAGAAAAAGAAGAAAAAGAAATCGAAGGAGAAATAATTAATTGTATTTATGGAAAAAGAGCACACCTCCCTTAAAAAAGAGAACTTAATCTTGAAAGTCATGTGTGGTGCCTTGCTAATAGCGGGTGTTGGACTATACATCTACGGTTACTTACAAAAAGATTTTGCGCTCGCAAAACAAGAAGAGGCCCTGAAAGTGACAGTACAACTTAAGGAGTGCGAGGTTGAAGCGGCCAAGCAAAAAGAAATAGCTCGTCAAGCCGACATGGAGGCAGTCTATCAAAAACAAGTTGCTACAGACTACTTCATTAAGTGGACAGAAGCGAAGAGCAAGAAAAAGTAATTATGGAAAATAAAAGTTCAGTAAGGAGTTCAAAGGTTACTGTGATACTGCTCGTTGTTTCCCTCATCGCAAATGTTGCGTTGTTTTTCTATGGCTTCGTCAATCATGCGGCAACAAAAAAAGAGCAAGAGATTGCCCTTGAATTAAAAACACAAGTTGAAAAATGCAGATTAGAAGCTGAACAAGCTAAGCAAGAACTTCAAAACGCACTTACTGAAGTTCGCCAAGCTAAAGATTATGCGCTTGCACAAGCGATGCTAGCCAACAAAGAAGCCGATCGGAAAAAATAATGGAACCGGTTTACAACCTCTTTCCACCCACGCAACCCGAAGTACCGATTCTTCTAAGCGTACCACACTGCGGAACCCGCTTTCCAGCAGAATTAAAAGACGAATACAAATCTGAATTTCTTCAATCGTTGGATGACACCGACTGGTTTGTAGATAAGCTCTATGGCTTTGCACCATCACATGGCATTACGATGATTACGGCCAACTATAGCCGATGGGTGATTGATTTAAATCGCGACCCACAAAGCAAACCACTCTATTCCGATGGGCGCGTGATTACCGGCTTGTGCCCCACCACCAACTTTTTAGGCGAACCTATCTATCGCGATGAGCGAAAAGAGATTTTGCCTAACGAAATAGCCAGAAGAGTTTCTGCTTATTATCAGCCCTATCATCAAAAATTAGAAAGTGAATTGAACCGTCTACACGAAAAATTTAGTAAGGTGCTGCTATGGGATTGTCACTCCATCCGTCAACTCGTGCCTTCCATTCACGCAGAGAAATTTCCGGATCTTATTCTGGGAAATGCAGACAGCACTTCTTCTTCTGCAGAAATCATTTCACAAGCTGTGCACACATTACAAAGTTCAACATACTCGTTCAGTCATAACTACCCTTTCAAAGGAGGCTACATCACTCGACACTATGGACAACCTCATCTTCAACGACATGCCTTGCAATTAGAAATGAGTAAAGTAAATTACATGGACGACACCGAAACGCAATACGATGAAAACCGTGCAAGCAAAATGCAAGAAGTGCTAAAGAGTGTGTTGCAAAAATTGATAGATACCTTGCGCTAATTTTAGAAATTTTGTTCTCCGGCAACGGTGAACGGGTGAGGGAAATAAAACACATTAAAAAAATGACCATCGAACATTCAACACCTCAGCCTATTTCACTCAAATTCTTTTGCTTCGCCTCATTGCTACTTCAAGAGAAATGGCTTTCGCCTGCCTATGTGGGCGTGGATGAAAACGGCATGATTCAATATCTGAGCGACCAAGCTCCTCAGGAATCTATCGCCATCGAAATGGTGCCAGGTTATGCTTTACCCGGGTTTCAAAACGCGCATTCGCATGCTTTTCAATATGCGATGGCAGGCCTTGCTGAAAATCATGCCTCAGGAATTGACGATGATTTTTGGACCTGGCGTGAAGAAATGTATAAATGTGCTCTCTCGGTAGATCCTGATCAGGCAGAAGCAATTGCCGCCATGCTCTATGCAGAAATGGTGCGCCAAGGCTACACGCACGTAGCCGAGTTTCACTACCTCCATCATGATAAGGAGGGGAAACCCTACGGGCACCTCGCTGAAATGGGTGAACGCATGATAAGCGCAGCGAAATCAGCCGGAATAAAAATTACTCTTGTCCCAGTATTCTATCAAAAAGGAACCTTTGGACAAGAACCTCAGCCACGCCAGCGAAGATTTATTTCTAAAACAGTCGATGACTATTTGCAATTGTTGGATTCATCTGCACAGGTTGTCAAACAATATGATTCGGCTTCATTAGGTTTTAGCGTGCATTCACTTCGGGCGGTAGATTTAAATGATATAAAAACCACCTTTGAGCAAAGCCCTTCTAATATTCCTTTTCACCTGCATGTAGCCGAACAGAAAAAAGAAGTAGAAGATTGTTTGGCCTTTGCGGGAAAGCGACCCATGCAATGGTTGTTGGATCACCTTCCGGTGAATGATCGGTTTTACCTCGTTCATTCCACTCATTTGAATGACGATGAATTACAGCGTTTGGCAAAGTCGAAGGCCACCGTTGTGCTATGCCCTAGCACCGAAGGCAACTTGGGCGATGGTATTTTTCGAATGAAAGAATATGTAAAATTAGGAGGTCACTGGTGCATCGGCACCGATAGCCATATTGGGTTAAATCCGTTTGAAGAATTCCGAATGATTGACTACCGGCAACGCCTCGTTACGAATAAGCGCAACACATTTGACGGTGATGCCGCTTGGGCGATGACCAACGAAGCCGCCATCCGTGGTCGCATGGCCATGGGAAATCATCTGAATGATCATTTTAAAGTTGGTCAGTCATTAGATGCACTCGTAGTACATGCCACTTCTCATTTATTAGCAACAACTGTTGAAAAAAACCGACTTTCCACTTTAATCTATACGTCCGATTCAAGCAGAAATCTAGGCACATTGATCAATGGGAAATGGGTGGTGAAAGGACAGCATCATCAAAATGGGCATTCCATTAAGCCCGCATTTATAAAAGCTCTTAAAGCCTTAAATAATAGATAACCTACGGCACATGGTTTCTATTTATATTGCAGGTTATGAACAGGATACACCCTACCTGTATTAAACTTTTGATTACCTTTTTGCTCGCCGGCTACACTTCATTTGGCCAGGATGCAAAGGCGCTTATTGAAAAAGGCGATAAATTTTATGCCAAGGCCGATTATCGGCAAGCCTTAGAAAACTATTCATTGGCGCAGGCAAAGCTGCCGGGCGATGCCACCATTCAACTTAAAATCGGCCAAACCTATCTTTCAGCCGGACAGGAAGCACAGGCATTACCTTACCTGGAAGATGCCTATCGGAAGAATCCAAAGGTTGATCCGGATATTGATTATTACCTCGCTGTGGCTTTGCAAAGCAACTCACATTTTGCTCGTGCAATGGATCATTACAAAAAATTCAAAGAAAAAAACAAAAAGCTCTCTACCATAGCTTCACACAAAATTCAAGAATGCCATTTGGGCGATTCACTCATGCGCCATCCGCTTTTATGCAGCATCAAGATTTTAGAATTTCCCGTTAACTCGCCCTTTCAAGATTACGGGCCGTTGGTAAACGAGCAAGAAAATTTATTGATCTTCACTTCGGCACGTGACTCATTGCAAAAAGATAAGAAATTCAATACCTTATTTGAAGATATTCTTAGTACACGTTTGGCCGGAGAAACTTGGGATGTGCCTCAAAAACTAAGCGACAAAATCAACGATCAATTTCATGATGCGGCCACCTACTTAACGCCTGATGGCAAAACCATTTTTCTGTATTACGAAAAAGGCAATGGCGACATTTATCAATCCAATTTTGATGGCGAAAAATGGAGTACGCCAAAATCGATGGGTAAAGAAATCAACACATTCTCATGGGAAACTTCGGGATGCCTTTCCCCGGACGGGAACAAGTTTTACTTCACCAGCGATCGCTCCGGTGGATATGGAGGATTGGATATCTACGTAAGTGAAAAGCTGCGAACGGGTGAGTGGGGCAAAGCCAAAAATCTAGGGCCTAAAATAAATTCGAAAGGAAATGAAGATGCTCCCTTCATGCATCAGGACGGCACCTTGTATTTTGGGTCGGATGGTCATTTAGGCTTGGGCGACTTTGATATTTTTAAAAGTGAAATGGTCAATGGTCAATGGACGAAGCCCGCCAACTTAGGCTACCCGATCAACACACCTAAATTTGAAAATTACTTTTATCTTTCAAAAGATAAGAAGCGCGGCTACTTCAGCGCCATGCGCCCCGAAGGTGTCGGCAATTCCGATATCTGCTTTGTGCAATTTCACGATCCGCCTCCGCCACCAAAACAGGAAGAGATAATTGCGGCTGCTCCCATAGCCGTAGACACCACCAAAGAAGCTGAAATAATAGGAGATGAATTTGTGGATGCGATGGTCAGTTTTCAAAAAGATTTGGGGCTCGCTACACAACTATCAGGTAAAGTTTTGGATGCAGAATCTGCTCAGCCATTGAAGGCGCAAATTATTTTGGTGGATAACAAAACCAACAAAGTGATAGAGCGCGTGTATTCCAACAGCAGCACCGGAGAATTTAAAATCATCATTCCGCATGGAGGCAATTACGGAATCAACACATCTGTAAACGGCTACTTGTTCAACTCACTAAATTTTGAAGTGCCCGCCTTTACTGACTACCAGGAAATTGAAACAGGCATTTTCATGCAGAAAGCTGAGGTAGGATCGAAGGTGGTAATGAAAAACATTTTCTTTGATGTAGGCAAATCCGAAATCAAAACAGAATCCATTGGCGAATTAGAGAGCATTCTCAATCTGATGGAGAACAGCCCACTCATCAAACTTCAAATCAATGGCCACACCGATAACTCAGGCGATGATGCCACCAACAAAGCGCTATCACTTAAGCGTGCGCAATCCGTAGTAGCCTTTTTGCTACAGCGGGGAGTTGCTTCTGATCGCCTTCGAGCTGTTGGCTATGGTGAAGAGCGGCCCATCGTATCTAATGATGATGAAACCGGTGGCCGTGAAGTAAATCGCAGAACGGAAATTGAAGTTTTTGAAACATCCCCGAAAGGAGACTAAAAATCTTTTGGGATAAAGTTTTCCTTAGCCGGTAAACAGTTTGGCTTTAATTACTGCCATTCATAAACTTTCGCAAAAACTTGTCATAAATTTTTCTTAATTAGGTATTCAAACCGAAAACCTCATGAGAAAAATCATTGCACTCTTTGCTCTGGTGCTGTTCGCCTTTTCCGGCATCGCGCAGAAACCAAAATCAAAAGCAGACAACACTTCATCTTCAACCATCAAAGCCGATCAATTTAAAGGATTGAAATGGCGAAACATTGGCCCCTTTCGGGGAGGGCGTGCGAACACGATCGTAGGCGATCCGCTCAATCCAATGGTTTATTACGTTGGCTACACGGGTGGAGGCGTTGGCAAAACCGATGACGGTGGCGCCACTTGGAAAAACATTTCCGATGGATTTTTTAAAGTAGGATCCATTGGAGATATCGCTGTATGCGAATCAGACCCTAATGTAATTTATGTGGGCACCGGTGAACATGCTGTGCGGGGTGTGATGACATCTTTTGGTGATGGCGTTTACAAATCAACCGATGGAGGTAAAACCTGGAAGAATGTAGGACTCGAAAAAACGCGTCACATTTCTGATGTAATCGTTCATCCAAACAATCCGGATGTAGTGTATGTGGCCGCACAAGGCACCGTGCATGGCCCAAGTGCTGAGCGAGGAATTTACAAATCAATAGACGGTGGTGCTACCTGGAAGCGCACGCTCTTCGTAGATGAAAACACAGGCGCCTCTTCACTCAGCATCGATTATACCAATCCACGCATTTTATACGCGGCCACCTGGCAACACAGACGCTATCCCTGGAAAGTAGAAAGTGGTGGCCCCGGCTGCGGCATCTGGAAATCTACTGATGGCGGTGAGACTTGGACTAAAATCAACGAAGGCTTGCCCAAAGAAATGGGAAAAATTGGTGTGAGTGTTTCGCGTGCTAATCCCAATCGAGTGTTTGCTATTGTGGAAGCAGAAAAATCAAAAGCCGGATTGTATCGCTCGGATGATGGCGGCAAAAAATGGAATCTACTTTCCACCGATCAAAATATTACTTCACGCTCTTGGTATTACATGGAAGTGTTTGCCGATCCGGTAAATGCCGATATCGTATATGTGCTCAACGCACCCATGATGCGCTCCATCGATGGTGGAAAAACATTCGCTAACATTCGAGTAGGCCATGGCGATACCCATGACTTATGGATCAACCCAAAGAACAATCAAAACTTTGCTTTGGCAGATGATGGTGGTGGCGAAATCAGCTACAACACCGGTCGCACGTTTTCTCCTCTCAACAATCAGGCTACCTCACAGTTTTACAGAGTGATTGCCGACAATCAGTTTCCATATTGGGTATATGGCGGCCAACAAGACAATTCCTCGGTAGCCACACCAAGCCGCAACGGAAGTTTCGGCATTACCGACAAAGATTGGATCAACGGTCCCGGTTGCGAAAGTGCATGGGTTGCTTTCAACGATCCAAACAATCCGGAATTTTTATACGGAGGTTGTTATCAGGGTCAGATTGATGTGTTGGATAGAAGGACGGGTGAAGTGAAAGTGAAAGATTTACAAGAGTACCCTTCTACCAATTTAGCATTCGCACCGAAGAAAATGAAATACCGCTTCAACTGGAATGCACCGCTGATTAACTCACCTCATGATCCTAAAACAATGTATCATGCCGGCAATGTGCTATTCAAAACTACGAATGGAGGTTTAAGCTGGGATGTCATCTCTCCGGACCTAACGCGCGATGATACCACCAAGCAAGATGTAAGCGGTGGACCCATCACCAACGAAGGAGCAGGTGGCGAAAACTACAATACCATTTATTATGTGATTGAATCTCCTCATCAACCGGGTGTGATTTACACCGGCAGCGATTGTGGATTAGTTCATCTCACTAAAGACGGTGGCAAAACGTGGACAAACGTCACTCCTTCCGGTTTACCTGAAGGAATGATTCACTCCATCGAAGTTTCTCCACACGATGCAGCTACGGTTTACATTTCGGCTTCGCGTTATAAGTTCAGCGATTACAGCAACATGACATACAAATCCACCGATTATGGCAAGAGCTGGACTAAAATTGGAAATGGTGTTGATGCCGATGATTTCATCAAAGTAATTCGCGAAGACAAAAAAGTGAAAGGCTTGCTTTATGCCGGATCGGAAAGAGGATTCTATTTGTCTGCCGATGGCGGAAATTCCTTCAGCAAATTTCAGTTGAACTTACCTGTCGTTCCGGTTACAGATTTGACTATTCGCGATAATGATTTAGTAGCAGCAACAGCCGGAAGATCTTTCTGGATATTAGATGATCTCGGAGCTATTCAACAAACGAAAGGTGCTGTAGATGCCAGCTTGAAAATTTTCACACCCAAACCAACCTATCGCTTGTCATCCGTTACTATTCCTGAATACTTTGGTGACATTCCAGGCTTAGGTCGCAATCCGGCAAACGGTGTGTTGTTAGATTACTATCTCAAAGACAAAGCTGATACGACAAAAGTAACGCTCGATATTTTGGATATGAGTGGCAAAGTCATTCGCAGCTACACCAACAAAAAAGATGAAAGCTTCAAACCGTATCCCGGTGGCCCTCCTGCCAAACAAACCATTCCTGCCGAAGCAGGTCTTAATCGTTTTGCCTGGGATTTCAGAACGGAAGCGTTAAGTGGCGTGCCCGGTGTTTATGTCTATGGCGATTACCAGGGCTACCGCGTAGCTCCCGGAAAATACAAAGCACGCATTTCTCACAATGGTGCAGTGTCTGAAACAGATCTCGAAATTATTTCCGATCCAAAAATTACCGCTACACCCGCAGAGTGGGCTGCACAGCAAGAGTTTTTAAAACAAGCCGGAGATCAGTTTGATGAACTGCACAAATCGGTGAATAAAATGCGCCAGGTCAAAAAGCAAATTGAAACCTACAACGAATCGCTGAAAGACAATGCTGATGCCAAAGAAATCATCAACACCGGCAAAGAGTTGATCAAGAAAATTGAAAAGTGGGAAAGCAACCTGATCGAACCTCGCAGCAAAAACTTCCAAGACGTGATCAACTTCCCGAACAAACTCAATTCAGAATTTTTGCAATTGCGTGGCGTAGCCGATACGCATGATCCTCGCCTGACCAAGGGTGCGCAAGATCGCGCGCGCGATGTGCAAGCAGACTGGGTGAAATACAAACAACAAATGCAACTGCTAATCAATAGCGACATTCAGCAATACAACAAGCTGTTTAAAGATAAAAACATGCCGGCTTTGATTACAGAAACAAAAGACACGATGATCAACAACTAATTATCATGAAGCAAATTGTTCTTTTCATACTTGTCCTGCTTGTCGCAGATGTGTGGGCACAGAAAAAACCACAGCCCTCTACGCTTTCGTTTGATGCCGCCCTTTACTCCGGCATTCGCTGGCGCGAAGTCGGGCCTTACCGCGGAGGCAGGTCATGTACCGTCACCGGTGTGGTGGGCAACCCGAATTTGTATTACTTCGGCACGGTGGGTGGAGGCGTGTGGCGCACAAAAGACGCAGGTCAATCATGGGAGAACCTGACCGATAACTATTTTGGTGGAACGATTGGAGCGGTGGCTGTTGCCCCAAGCGATCCTAACGTTATCTACGTTGGCGAAGGTGAACAAACACTGCGCAACAATGTATCGAGTGGCTGGGGCGTGTGGCGATCAACCGATGCAGGCACCACATGGAAACATATCGGTCTAAAAGACTCGCGACATATTTCGCGCATTCGTATTCATCCAAAAAATGCAGACGTAGTGTATGTGGCCGCGATGGGCAACCTGTGGAAGCCAAATGAAATGCGTGGAATTTTCAGAAGTACCGATGGCGGCACCACCTGGAAAAAAATTCTGTACATCAATTCTTCTACCATGGCTGGAGATTTCGTGATGGATCCCAACAACCCCCGCATTTTATATGCTGCCATGTGGAGCATGAAACGCAATGGCTATCGCATGGACAGTGGAGGTCCTGATTCAAAATTGTATAAAAGTACAGACGGTGGAGAGACGTGGGAGAATCTGTCGGATAAGCCCGGCATGCCGAAAGGAATCAATGGCATTATCGGAGTAACGGTTTCACCTGTCAACTCGAATCGTATTTGGTCTATTATAGAAAACACAGAAGCACCAGGCATTTATCGGTCAGACGATGCAGGTAGCACTTGGACCCGTGTGAATCAGGATCGTGCACTGTTACAAAGGGCGTGGTACTATTGCCGCATCTATGCCGATTCGCAAAACGAAGACAAAGTTTTTGTGATGAATGTGAGTTATGGTGTATCGAAGGATGGTGGCAAGACTTTTGAGTTGAAAGACGCTCCGCATGGTGATCACCACGATTTGTGGATTGATCCTACGAACAATCAACGCATGGCCATTGCCGATGATGGTGGCGCCCAAATTTCAAATGACGGTGGCGAAAACTGGACTACCTATCACAATCAACCTACAGCTCAATTTTATCGGGTTACAACAGACAACGCATTTCCGTA
The DNA here is from genome assembly GCA_016191555.1 of Bacteroidota bacterium. Classification (GTDB taxonomy): domain Bacteria; phylum Bacteroidota; class Bacteroidia; order Cytophagales; family Cyclobacteriaceae; genus ELB16-189. The sequence goes on along the minus strand of JACPVX010000025.1, from coordinate 67,077 downwards.
TCACATTTTAGGAGCGCAGCAAGACAACACGAGCGTACGAATTTCACATCGTACCAATGGAAGTTCTATTTCTGATAAAGATTGGGTGGCTCTCTCCATTGGCGAAAGCGCGCATCTTGCACCCGACCCACTTAATCCTTCCATCATTTACGGAAGTGATTACAAAGGATACATGAGCATGCAGAATCTCGAAAACGGTCAGGAGCGAAGCACCAATGTGTGGCCTGATCTTCCTGCTGGTTCAGGAGTAGAAGTAATGAAATATCGCTTCAATTGGAATTATCCGTTGGTGTTTAGCAAACATGATCCTAAAAAATTATTTGCGGGATCGAATCATTTGCATGCCACTACGAATGGTGGTCAAAGTTGGCAAGAGATTAGTCCGGACTTAACGCGAGGTGAACCCGAAACCATCAAATCATCCGGAGGCCCTATCACACAAGACAACACGGGAGCTGAATACTATGCTAACATTTTTGTGATTGCAGAATCTCCATTTACAAAAGACGAAATCTGGACCGGATCAGATGACGGATTAATACACGTAACTACGGATGGAGGTAAGAGCTGGAAGAATGTGACTCCTGCTACATCTCCCAAGTACAACATGTGGAACAGCATTGATGTAAATCCATTTGTGAAAGGCGGAGCCTACGCGGTGGCAACTTCGTACAAGTTTGGAGATTACACTCCGTACATCTATAAAACCACCGACTACGGTAAAACATGGACACAGATCACACAAGGAATTCCATCTGAAGAATTCGCTCGAGTCGTACGTGCCGACCTCAAGCGTCCCGGTTTGTTGTATGCCGGTACAGAAAAAGGAATGTGGGTTTCCTTTGATGATGGCGCGAGTTGGAATTCCTTCAAGCTAAATATTCCTCCCGTGCCCATAGCTGATCTTACCGTGAAGAACGATAACCTGATCGCTGCAACTCACGGCCGTGGATTTTGGATGATCGATGATCTTACACCTCTCCAACAGCTAACTACCGAATTGGCTTCGAAAGATCGCATCCTCTACAAGCCCATGCCAACGTATCGCATGCCAAGTCAGGGTGGCTATCGCGAGGCACGCAAAGGCGAAGGCGAAAATCATCCTGGCGGTGTGATGGTTCATTTTTATCTAAAGGCGTTGGATGAAAAAGATGAAGTGAAAATCACTTTCGTGGAAAATAGCGGGAAAGTGATTCGCACGTACAGTAACAAATCAAAAGAGCGAAACGAGCAATTAAAAATAAAAGCAGGTGGCAATCGCTTTGTTTGGGATATGCGTTATGCAGGATTTCAATCCTTTCCGGGAATGGTGTTTTATGGTTCACCCAATGTGGGTCCGAAAGCAGTACCCGGCAAATACAAAGTGCAACTAACAGTGAACGATCAAAGCCTTGAGCAAGAGTTTGAAATCCTGAAAGACCCACGTATCAATACTACGGCTGATGAATTTCAAGCACAGTTTGATTTCTTGGTAAAAGTGCGCGACAAGGTGAGTGAAGCAAATCAAGGTGTGATTGATATTCGTAAGATCAAAGACGATCTTGGTTCGTTGAAAAACAAAATGGGTAACGAAGCGCAATACAAAGAACTTTCGGAAATGGTGAAAAAGTTTGAAACAGAGTTAACTCAACACGAAAACAACTTACATCAAACAAAAAACAAGAGCGTACAAGATCCATTGAATTACGGAATCAAAATCAACAACCGGTTGGCTCACTTGCTCAGCGAGCAGGCAGCTGGGGATTTCCCGCCAACTCAACAAGGAGAAGAAGTACGTCAGCAGTTATCAAAAATAATTGATGAAGAGCTAACTAAGTTACAGCAAACTATCCAGCAAAACACTGAGCGGATCAATTCTTTGGCAAAAGAAAAAGGAGTGGATGTTATCATGATCAAGAAAAATCCGATAGTGAATTAACGATCCAAAACTTATATGAAACAAAAAAGCCCCGCGAAATGCGAGGCTTTTTTTATTGACTCTTTCTTTAGTGAGTTACAATCAGTTTCGCCTGACGAACTTGTCCGTCAAACTCGGCTGTGATGAGGTAGGTTCCATTCGCCAGTCCTTTCACATCCAATTGTTGCTCTACACTATTTTTCTCTGTCAATTGAATCTGATGGCGCACCAACTCAATACCTTGCAAGCTGGTAACACGTATCAGTAATTGTGAGCCTGACGGCACTGCATTCAATTTTAGTTTAACCGTATTGCTACCATTGGATGGGTTAGGAGATACCGTCAATTTAATGGCATTGTGGAAATCAACTTGCACGATATCGGATAAAGTAGACTTTCCATCAAAGTCAACTTGCTTCAAACGATAGTAAGAAATGCCTTGGTAAGGTGTAGCATCCAGTTGTTGGTAATCTGTGCGCGAATTTTTCGTGCCTTGTCCATCCACTTTTGCTACTACACTCCAATTTTTTCCATCAATGGAAGATTCCACTTCAAAATACTGGTTGTTCAATTCAGAAGCGGTTGCCCATTTCAGAATAACTCCGTCCTGATCAGGAGTAGCCGTGAAGCTGATCAATTCCACGGGAAGAGGTGCTGTTGCCAGATTAACACTGCCAATCGAAAAATAGAATCCGGTGCCCGCTGCAAAATCGTAATCAAATTCCACAATATCGGTTGTGTTATCTACACTTGATGGCGCAATGGAAGTTGACCCTGTCGCAAATACACCATCCGCATCTACCAGCAAGCGAACATCATTCAAATCATTATTCCCAAGGAATCCGCTTACACCAACCACATTGGCCATATTGAAACGCAGCTTCAATGTTCCCACTGTTCCCGTCTCTTTTGAGAACCACGTTCTGGCCAAGCGCGCTTTAATCACTTCAGCGTTCACAGTCGTTCCAAAGTCCGTTCCTGTTAATGCTGCCATCACTTGATTGTTGTGACCCCATGAGAAGAAACTCTTATCGACTGCAAATGAATTTGAGTTCGAACTATTGTCAGCTGCGATCGCTGCGTTTCCAATCGTCAATACATTGTTTGCATTGACGCTAGCGGATTGCTTTTGGCTAAGTGCCGAGTTATCATCACGGCCAATTGCTGTTATGTCAGTTTTATAGGTGCCGGCCGCTGTTGCATCCCAAACGACTGTTCCGGTAGCGCCATTCCAATCAGATGCGTAATAATTCTGAGCCGCGGTTTGATCTAAAGTAATACCGTATTTGATGGCCAGATAACTTTGAATGCGCTGCAATTGCGATAATGACAATGCTCCTTTATAGAACACTACTTCATCTATGTCACCATTGAAGAAACCACTACCACCAGAGGATCCAAGATTAAAATTACTATTGTTACCTGTGAATGCTGCCATCGTATTGTCGTTGGCAATTCTTCTTCCATTGCGGTAAATATCTTGTCGAGCCCCAGAAGGTGTTGCCGTAGTACTGGAGGTAAAGCTCCATACATAATTAGTCGCTGCAACACCACCCCATGGTGTGCTTAGTCGTTGCGTACCTCCTGCTGAACCCGCATCCCAATACAAATTATTATCACTCCATGGAAGATGAAGATTGATGCGTCCACCCGCTGATTGATTTTCATAAAACGCAGAAGTTGCCGCCACCGTATTAGTTCTGGCCACCATAATGGCATGAAAATCTGTATAGGTAGAAGTTCCCATAATACCACCAAAGAGAGTGAGTTGATCATTGGTACCATCAAACTGCAATGCAGGATTGAAATTGGTGCGGTTATTTTGCAGGGTAGGTTGATTAGCCGCTGAGGCTTGCGAAACATTAAACCCATTTCCACTTTGGTCTGCCCATGCTGATACTGTAGCCGCTCCAGTAACTCCTGCATCTGCCTTCACCCAATAATGCATATTAGGAACTACACCTCCGGGAGCAGGCATGTTAGCAACACCCAGTGAGAAATAATCACCATCGGCAAAATTAATTCCTGCAAAGGTAAGTCGACTGCCTACCAGCGTACCGGCATAGGTAGTAGCACCTGTTGCAAAGTTTGAATTTGAATTTTTGACTAACAATAAATAGTCTGCGGCATTGCCACTGTTGTAAATTCCGGCAGTGAGGTCGAAGATTACATCAACAGCGCCTGGCGCCCCTGTGAAGTCGGTGCGCCAAGTACGGCTTACGCGATAGGTAAGCGATGGATGTGCATTGCTAGTGGTAAGACCTAGCACCGCGTTGTCGCTGCCCCACATTAAAAATGTTTTGTCTGTTGCGAAAGCTCCACCCTTATCGATTTGCAAGGCGGAGCGTGTATTTACACTTTGTGATTTGCGCTGATCCAAGGCGGAAATATCATCTCTTCCGATTCCAGCAATATCTGCACGGAATCCGCTATTGGTTGCCACTGCGTCATAAATTACGGTTCCATCAGAAGCGACATAATTTTGCGGAGTCGTTTGATCTAACGTGATACCATATTTCACTGCCAAATAACTATGCAGACGAAGTTGTTGTGCACTTGTCAACGAGCTGGTGATAATGATCATTTCAGATAACTCGCCATTGTAAAAATTGTTGCCCGCCTGAGAACCGAGAGTAAAATTGGAATTGCTTCCTGTAAAAGCAGTAAACGTATTATCATTTCCAATACGTAAACCATTTCTAAGTATGTCTTGCTTAGCGGTAGAAGGCGTAGCCGTGGTACTTGCACCAACCGACCATAAATAAGGAATATTGGTGGTTGCTCCCCATGCAGTAACTAATCGATTGTTAGCACCAGCGTCACCAGCATCCCAGTAAATATTATTATCTACCCATGGAGCATAAAACCCAGATTGACCGCTGGCTGTATTCTCGTTGGTTAGTTTGGCTGATTTAACAGTCAACGCTTTGGATACAGCGTATATATAAACATCTGAATGCGTCAAGGTTTTAAACACACCATTGGTGATGGTCATATCGTCACTCACACCATCAAATTGAATAGCTGGATTACTATTTGTTCCTGTCGCAATTACGGTTGGCTGATTTGCCCCATTTGCCTGGTTCAACACAAAGGCATTCGGGCCCTGATCCGTCCAAGAAGATGCAGTGGCGCCACCGGTTACTCCCGCATCAGCTTTTATCCACAAACGTAAATCAACGGCCAGTCCACCAGGTGAGGGTGTTGTTAATGGTGCAGTAGTTGCATTGATTGAACCAACAGTAAAGAATCCCTGATTGGAAGGGACATCAGCATAGGGTACCGTAAAATAAATTTTATTACCCGTAACCGAAGATGCCGCATATGCACGTTCACTAGCAGATGCATTACCAAATGTGGCATCGTTGTCTATTAACAGTCGGATATCTGCCGTATTGTTTGTACCCGCTCCGCTTGGGCCTATTACCGTACTTAGATCTACCTCTACTATAGCGTTGCCCGAAGGGGCTCCAATTTTTTCGGTCGACCATACCCTTGCGATTTGTCGAACAATACTAACTCCATTATGTGTGTAAGCAGGTGTAGCCGCGTCCGCTTGCGTTACTAGACCATTATGTCCCCATACGAGTGATTCCAAATTGTTGGCGAAAGCAGTTGGTGAGGTAAAATTTCCATTCGCAATAGTAATTAGATCACCCGTAGTATTGATGGTTTTTGATTTCCGTTGATCCAATGCAGAATTATCATCGCGTGCAATACCTGCAATATCTCGTGCATAGCTTGCTTGTACTGTAGTATTACGGTAAACAGATGTGCCTGCTGAGGAGATGTAATCAAAAGCGGTAATGGTTATTCCATACTTCAACGCCAAATAACTTTGAATCTGTTGCGTTTTTAGTATTGTCAATGGGCCTGTATAAATGATAACTTCACCAATGTCTCCATTGTAGAAATTAGAAGTTGTTGAGCTCGAGCCGATGAAGAAATTATTATTGTTTCCTGTGAAAGCATTCATGGTTGCATCATTGGCCATGCGGAAACCATTTCGATAAATATCCTGACGTGCACCACTTGGCGTAGCCGTTGTACTGGCTTGCAAGGCCCACATAAATGGAGTGTTGATGTTCCCTCCCCAATTAACTGCCAAACGATTTGTTCCCGTGTTACCGGCATCCCAATATAAATTATTATCACTCCAGGGCGAATGGAAATTAAATTGTGGACTTGCTCCGCTAGCGTTTTCAAAGAAAATCGAACTGGTACTGATCGTATTGGTTCGAGAAACTACAAATGCGTATACATCCGTGAAGGTATTTGCATTTCCCAAAATACCTCCAGTTAGTGATAGATAATCGTTCGCTCCATCAAATTGTAATGTGGGGTTAAAGTTTATCCTGTTTGGTTGAATGGATGGTTGATTGCCCGCGGCAGATTGCAGCACATTAAATCCATTACCACTTTGGTCGTCCCACTCAGAAGCATTTGCTACACCGGATACACCTTTATCTGATTTTAACCATAATGTCATATCGTTCACCACGCCACCTGGTGCGGGTACATTGGGCAGGGCCAACGTGAAGAAGTCACCATCTGCAAAATTCACTCCCGTGAATGTGAGGATGGTTCCATTAAACGCTGCACCGGTAGTATGCGCGGTTGCACCTGTGCTGAAGTTGTTATCGGCATTTTTAATAAGCAATGCGTAGTCAGTCGGGTTGTTGGTATTGTAAATACCGGCACTCAGATCAAAGCTCACTGAGACAGTTCCTGGTGTACCCGAAACATCGACTTTCCAAATTTTCCCAACACGATACGGATAAGACGGATGTGCATTGACATTGGTTGGTGTTAAATATGCGCTGTTGCTACCCCATACCATAAAATCCAAATCGGTTCCAAATGCTCCACCTTTATCTACAATGACTGGAGCACCTATATTAATACTTTTTGATTTCGGCTGACTTAAGCCAGAAGCATCATCGCGACCAATACCTGCAATGTTGTATTTGTATCCTGAGTTAACGGTACCATCCCACACAACAGTGCCGTTAGCTGAAACATAGTTGGCAGGAGTTGTTTGATCAAGTGTTACACCATATTTGATAGCCATATATGAATTAACTCTATTCAATTCTACCGCTGACAAATCACGATCGTATTGAATGACTTCTGAAACATAAGCCTTACTTGCTTCGCCTATTCCGGATGCACCTCCGTTTGCTATGGCTAACCGAACCGTTGAATTAAATGACGATGCTCCAGAATAAAGTGTTAATCCATTTCGCAAAAACTGATAAACGCCAGAGGTTGCTCGTGTGGTGGCGTACAATTTGGGATTAGTACTGGCCGCAAGGCCAGTGAGCAAGCTGGGGTTGGCGTCCAGATACAAAACATCTTCTCGGCCATTCCAAGTGCCAAGCAATACGTTACCAGATCGGCTGGCAAACATTCTCTTGTTCTGCGTACCCTCCATTCTGCCCATCGTAATAACAGTGTATTGATTAGTAGGATTATATGTCAAGTTATGACCGCTCACACCGTCATAATAAACGGTTGGGTTGTAGTTGATCAGGTTGTTAGAAGAATTCCATACAGGGGTACCTGTATTTGAAGCATGATTCGATAGTGTAGTTTGATCACCCCAACGCTGCACATTACCCCCATCAGTTGCCGCAGTAACTCCAGCATCCGAATAAACACCTGCATTGGCCTTTAGCCATACATTCAAACCATTGATTACTCCACCCGGAGCGACTACACGAGGCAATGCAAGTGTAAAGAAATCTCCATCAGCAATTGGCACATTTGTAAACGTGATTACGTTCGATACAATACTAGCACCGGCTGTATAGGCTGTTGCTCCCGTACTAAAATCCGTATCGCCTGTTTTGAAGAGCAGAGCATAATCAGCCACCAAACCACTATTATAGATTCCTGTTCCCAAATCAAAACTGATATCAACTACCCCCGGAGCTCCATTTAAATCTGCTTTCCAGATCCGAGTAACACGCATCGGATAAGAAGGGTGTGTATTAGTAGTAGAGGCTCCTAAAGAACCTCCGTCATCTCCCGCGATCCAGAAATCTTTATTCGATGTAAATGACGATGTTTTTTCTAACGTCAAAACAGAACCACTATTCGAGCTCTTGGATTTACGTTGATCCAACCCCGATACATCATCGCGGCCAACGCCAGTAATATTATTATTATATCCCGTATTAGCAGTAAGATCCCAATAAATTGAAGCATCTCCAGCGATGTAGTTATGAGTTAATGTGAGGCCATATTTCACGCCCAAATAACTTTCGATCTTTTCCTTTTCTGTAGTTGTTAAAGGAGATGTCGTATTGAAAATAATAGTCTCTGCTATTTTACCAAATGGTTGTGACCCACCTTGAATATTTCCAAAGTTGTTTAGATTCAAACCTGCCAAATTGATTGTGCCTATGGATGCACCTTGCGATCCGTTTTTCCGAAAGTTGACATCTCCTGTGCGCATCTCTAAGGCAACCATTGCCGTTTCATTTTGCAGCCAGGTAAAGCCAGAAACTTTGAAACCAACATTGTCGTTGTCGTAATAGCCTAAGCGCGTGCCTCCTGATTCAACAATCAGCGGATGATCAGCAACAGTTCCACGGAACATCGTTCTCCAATTTGAATTTACATTTGGCACCGCAACCGTAAATACAGTTGTATTTAAGTTAGTAGGTGCTGTAATGGGTGTCATGATATCGGTACTTCCAGAAAAATCAATGGCAGAATGAAAATTGATAGCATTAGCTAATAAAGAAGGCTGATTGGCCGCATTGTTCTGAAAAGCATCGTTCCCAATTCCACTTTGATCAGCCCAATTGCTGACATCTGTTGTCACGGTTACTCCTACATCACCTTTCACCCAAAATACCGTTCCGGCAATTCCTCCAGGCAAAACAAGGTTAGATGCTGCTATTGTAAAAAACTCTCCGTCATTAAAAGTTACGCCTGTAAATGATAATGTATTTCCAACGATGGAAGCTCCTGCACTATGTACTGTAGCACCTGTGCTGAAATCGGTGTCTGTATCTTTTAGCAATACGTAGCTTGCTGCATTGCCAGAATTTGGGAATCCCATCGTTAAAAGATTAACACTAAAGTCAACGGCTCCTGGCGTTCCGTTTAATTGTGTTTTCCAAATCTTATTGCTACGCGCTGAATACACTGCCGGAATGTTAGCGTTTGTTCCAGTCAATCCATTATCACCCCACAAAATAAAATCCTTATTCGTTGCAAATGCACCGCCCTTATCAAGGGTTACCGATCCGGTCGCATTCATGCTTAATGATTTTGGCTGATTTAATCCGGCTTCATCATCACGCCCGATACCAGTTATGTTATTATTAAATCCTGCATTGGTTGTTACATTCCAAAGTGTAGCACCATTCGTTGCTACATAATCATGCGTAAGCGTAATACCATATTTAATACCGAGATAACTTTCAATTTTATTTACATCGGTAGATGCTAATGCTGAGTTGTAAATAATCATCTCACCTACACGAGAGTTTGAACTTTCCGAAGCTGCAAATTGTCCTGCGTTGATATCGATGCGGATACCGTTAGCACTATTGCTCGAACCAAAAGTGTTCAACAACGATCCGTCAGCTCGCGCTTCCAAAGTGCCGCCCGCAGATTCTCGCTTATAAGAATGTAAATGTAAATTTTGAATGCCCACCGTTGTCGCCACCCCGGTATTATGGTTAGCCGGATTTGCATTCAAGTAAATGCTGTTGGTGTAGACGTTCCAGTGCGCCCACAAAAAATTTCCGGTGTGTCCATCAAATAATCGTCCGTTGTTATCAGAAGCTAATTTTTGTGAGATAAAAAACACTGTCCAGTCGTTGGATAATTCCGAACCTACAGGAGCATCAAAACCACCCGCCAAAATTTCAGCTGATGGGTTAAAGTTAAGTGTATTGGATTGCAGGGTCGGACCGGCAACAGCGGTATAATTTCTACCGAATCCACTTTGATCTACCCAGCGAACCACGGCATCGCCATTTGATGCAGCTACATTGCCTGCTTTTTCCAAACCATTATTTGATTTTAACCATACCGTTAGATTACCCGCAATACCTCCAGGCAATGAAACATTAGCAGCTGCAATGGTGAAGAACTCACCATCATTAAAAGTTACACCGGTAAATGACAACGTATTTCCTACTAAAGCAGCTCCTGTGGAGTGTGCGGTGGCTCCTGTACTAAAATCTGTGTCGGTATCTTTTAACACCACATAATCAGTGGCGGTACCCGTATTTGGGAATCCGATGGTTTGAAGATTAATACTGAAATTGACCGAGCCCGGTACGCCTGTCACAGCTGTTTTCCAAATTCTGGTGGCACGGGCGGAATAGGTATTAGCCACATTCGAACTGGAGCCTGCGCCTGCGTCATCGCCAAACACAATAAAACTCTTGTCGGTAGGGAACGATGCTGCCTTGTCGAGTGTAACCGATCCGGCCGCATTTATACTCAGCGACTTCTGCTGATCCAATGATGAAAGATCATCTCTACCGACACCCGTTACATTGTTATTATACGTTGCATTGGCAGTTACATCCCATAGAACGGTGCCATCGCTGGCGAGGTAGTTGTGTGATAAAGTAATGCCGTATTTTATGGCTAGGTACGATTCAATTTTTTCTTTCTCAGTAGCCGTAAGAGGTGTTACGGAATTGTAGATAATGGTTTCGGCAATACGTCCAAATTGCTGACTGTTGGTAGTATAATTTCCAAATGAGTTGAGATTCAATCCGGCTAAATTGATCGTTGCTATGGAAGCTCCTTGCACACCGTTTTTTCGGAAATTCACATCGCCAGCTTTCATTTCTAAACCAACCAATGCAGCTTCGTTTTGTAGCCACGTGAAACCACTGGATTTAAATCCGAGATTATCGCCATCATAATAACCAAGTCCAGTACCTCCACTTTGGATAATCAACGGATGATCACTAGCCGTTCCTCTAAACATCGTGCGCCAGTTAGAGTTTACACGTGGCACAGCTACCGTAAAAACGGTTGAGTTTAAATTGGCCGGTGCATTCGTGATGGAGAAGAAATCAGTTGTGCCAGAGAAATCAATTGTCGAATGAAAGTTCAGATCATTTGTAAGCTGTGATGGCTGATTAGCAAGAGTAGCTTGAGTGGCATTGGTGGAAGATCCACTTTGATCGGCCCAATTGCTTACATCGGTGGTTCCGGTAACTCCCACGTCACCCTTTACCCAAAATATTGGCCCCGCTACTCCACCCGGTAACCCTGCATTAGCAGCCGCAATTGTGAAGTAATCTCCATTGGTAAAACTCACTCCTGTAAAAGTCAACGTATTGCCAACTAAACTAGCACCTGTTGTGTGGGTAGTTGCCCCAGACGAAAAATCTGTATCTGTATCCTTCAATAGAACATAGTCACTTGCCGAAGCGGTAACGGGAAATCCAATAGTTTGGAGATTGACTGAGAAGGTGACATTGCCGGGAGTACCTTTTACCGCAGCGCGCCAAATTTTAGAAGACCTAAAAAAATAAGGTGAAGCCACATTCGCGTTCGTGCCAGAAGAGCCGTTATCGCCCCACAGGATAAAATTCAAATCGCTGGCAAAAGCACCTCCTTCGTCCATTCGCAAAGAACCTGTCGCGTTGATGCTGCTAGAAGCTTGTTGGTCTAAGGCAGAAGCATCATCGCGGCCAACACCCGTGATGTTGTTATTGAAGCCTGCATTGGTGGTCACATCCCACAACACTGATCCATCACTAGCCAAATAATTGTGCGCTAATGTCAGGCCATATTTGATTGCCAAATAACTCTCTATCTTTTCCTTTTCAGTGGTTGTTAGAGCTGTGGCAGAATTATAAATAATTGTTTCGGCAATTCTTCCAAAAGGTTGATTGTTGCCTTGATAGTTACCGAAAAAGTTCAAGCTAAGTCCTGCCAAATTGATGGTAGCAGTAGACGAACCTTGCACCCCATTTTTACGAAAGTTCACATCGCCTGCTCGCATTTCTAGACCCACAACCGCTATCTCATTTTGAAGCCATGTAAAACCGCTCGATTGCAAACCACCATTATCGTTGTCATAATAGCCTAATGTAGTGCCTCCTGATTGAACAATTAATGGGTGATCAGCCGTGGTGCCACGAAACATCGTTCGCCAATTTGAATTTACATTGGGCAACGCAACGGTAAATACGGTTGTATTCAAATTAGCCACAGCCGCACCAGGGGTCATAATGGTTGTGCTTCCTGAAAAGCTGATGGTAGAATGGCCGTTAATATCACTTGTAACCAAGGCCGGTTGATTGGCTACTGTGCCCTGCGAAAAGTTATTTCCCAGGCCGCTTTGGTCTGCCCATAAGCTTACATTAGTGGTGCCAGTAACACCTACGTCACCTTTTACCCATGTTTTTAGATTGGTACTAACGCCACCGGGAGATTGGCTTTTTGATAGAAAAGGGCAAGAAATAAGTACTAAAAGCAGCCAAAGGGGGAGCTGTTTCATAATTTAGGTTTTAGGGGATAACAAAGCTAAACAAAATTTCTTAATCAACTGACATTTAATCGGTTGACTCTAAGTTGTTGATTTGTTAGAAATACTGATCTAAATGGCTGGTGGCTACCCAGAGGTAAGCGAAAAATCCATTTAAACAGCAAGAGGAGATAAAATTGAGCCACATGGTGTAGCCAAAATTGGCCTGTGTGGAGTCCTTCCAAACCAAATAAAACCAATACATAAAAAAGATTACCACCGGGGCCAACGCCACTAAAAATGCATAAGCTACTTGGAGTGTATGAAACTGATTGAAATAAATGACAAAGCAAATGGTAGCGACCGCAAACAAAGCTTGAACAAAAACAAAAGTACCTCGTATGCCGAGCATTAAACTGATGGTTCTATCTCCATGCTTAGTGTCCTCTTCATGTTGATAGACTTGCGTCATCGGGTAGTTGCCCCACAACATAATGCTGGTTAACAAGGCGGGAATTAATACTTTGGCTTGCGCAAGATTACTTAATTCAAAACCATTGATGCCAACATAGCACATTAAAAAAGTGAAGAACCCTTGAAATACCCCAATGGTCAGCCAACCGGCAATGGGATATTTTTTCAAGCGAATGGAAGGATGGCTGTATGCCTTGGAAACAACACCATAAATCAACAGCATGATGGCAAATAAGGCGTTGATTTGAATGTACCCTAGAACGATTGCCAATAAATCAAAACCCAATGAAGTAAAATACAAACCCTTGTTAACCGGAGGTGGGTTCTTCAAACCTCCAATACTATTTTCATCTTTATCAAAATAACTGTTGTAGGCGTTGCTGGCCGGATAAAGTAATAAGTGAATAATAATAAACGACCAAATCAGTCTGCTTTCTGCAAAGTTGGGCGAAATGGCCAACGCAAAGAGATAAACCGGCATCAGAAAAAATGAAAAGGGAATACGCAGGTGTAGAAAAATGGAGGAGAAATACTTCATACTTAAAAATAGTTCTTTGATTTCAATTCATCTCAAACTTTTGTAAATCATTGGCGATGGAATTTTGTTATACTTGAACTATGAGTAACATCACATCCATTGGCATTGCAAATCCTGAGCATAAAATTGAACAAAGCACAATTGCCAACTTCATGGTCAAGGCCATGAAACTCTCCGAAGACGATGAGCGCAAGCTGCGAGCCTTGCACCGCATGAGTGGCATCGAAACGCGGTACTCTGTTTTAAACGATTATAGCAAAACAGAACACTTTGAGTTTTATTCTAACACAAGTGACGTCTTTCCTGGTACCAAACAGCGATCCGAATTGTTTCAAAAGCATGCTATTCACTTAGCCGCATCTTCTGCAGAAAAATGTTTGTCGCGGGTGGCTGATTTAAAGCGATCCGAAATTACCCATTTAGTAGTGGTCAGTTGCACCGGTATGTATGCCCCAGGCCTCGACATTGATTTGGTAAAAGTCCTTGGATTAAAATCATCCATTGAAAGAACCTGTATAAACTTCATGGGTTGCTATGCGGCCTTTAATGCGTTGAAGTTGGCGCATTCTTTTTGCGATCAAAATCCTCAGGCAAAAGTGCTAGTGGTTTGCGTAGAGCTGTGTAGCATTCACTTTCAGCGCGAAGCAACGGAAGACAACCTGCTTGCCAATTCGTTGTTTGCCGATGGATCCGCTGCTCTGTTGATAGAAGCGCAACCAAGAGAGGGGATTAATTTAAAGCCACTCAGCTTCTTTTGTGATATTGCTACATCCGGAGAACACGACATGGCATGGTCAATTGGGGATTTCGGGTTTGAGATGAGGCTTTCATCTTACGTGCCCGATGTAATTAAAGGAGGAATCAAAAAACTAACAGCCTCACTACTCGAAAAAATCAATTTTCAATTATCAGATATATCCCTTTTTGCGATCCATCCGGGAGGGAAAAAAATTTTAGAAGCAATTGAAACAGAATTAGCTGTGAGCAAAGAGCAAAATCAATTTGCCTATCAAGTGTTAAAGAAATACGGCAATATGTCATCGCCTACTGTTTTGTTTGTGTTGCATGAACTTGCCTCCACACTTCAGCCATATGATGCGGGTAAGAGAGTTTTAAGTTTTGCTTTTGGCCCGGGACTTACATTGGAAAGCATGGTACTAGAAGTTGTAAATCATAAGTAATAATTAATGGCATCATTACTCAATCGCTCTTCTGACATTGAAATCATGGATGACCTGGACTGCCGGGGCGAAGTGGTTGATCAAACGCTACGCGAATTGGATTTTATCAACCAATGGCTCGGTGGAAATGCGGTGACATTACATGCGCTCAAGAAAGTTTTAAAAAATCGTAGCAAAGATCAAGCAATATCCATTGCCGATTTAGGTTGTGGCAGTGGAGAGATGTTGCGTTTGATAGCAAAAAAAGCGACTCAGGAAAACCGTCCGTTAAAATTGTTGGGCATCGATGCCAACCCAAATATCATTGAATTCGCAAAAACACATTCCTCTAAATTTCATAACATCACCTTCGAGGCAGTAAATATTTTTTCAGATGAATTTCGTAAACGAAAATTTGACATCGTTCTGTGTACTTTGTTTCTCCATCACTTTACCGAAGACCAATTGGTAGCTGTTTTCAAGTCACTGCATCGACAAACCACAATAGGAATTATCGTAAACGACATTCATCGCCATCCACTCGCATATTACTCCATCAAATGGCTCACGCAGCTGTTTTCCAAATCGGCCATGGTAAAATTTGATGCGCCCCTTTCTGTACAACGGGCTTTTACTAAAAAAGAACTGAAAGATATTTTAACCAAAGCAGGGATTACCAACTATCAGTTAAAATGGAAGTGGGCATTTCGATGGCAATTGATTGTTCAATCAAAATTGTAGTTTTTCAGGATTTTGGCGAGTGTTCCAAAATGAGAGTAATACGATTCTCCTCTTTTGCATTTGGAATCGATAGTATAGTGTGATGTACTTATTGATCCTAGCCCTGCGAATGGATTTACTCTTTGGGGATGGGCTAAACGATTGTGGGTGTTCTTGAATGCGGCTTATTACATAATCGGCTTGTTTTATAAACCGATCTATTTCTTTAGAAGACCAATGAATTTGCAAATATTGAATATTGCTAAAATAAGTAACAAAGGCTTCTTTTGACCAAATTATTTCAGTCGCCATTTCTTGACCTTTTTCATCACGGCCTCATGAGAATAAACGCGTCCTTCTTCTGCATCTTTCATCCCCTTTTCAATAGAAGCCCGTTCTTTCGAATCTAAAGTATCCCACCAGTCATTTTCCTTTTCAGCTTCGAGCATAGCAAAAACCATTCTCACAGTTTTGATGTCTGCCTGATCAATAATTTTTTTTGTTTGATTTCGCAACGCAACTGATCCTCTCATAGAATAATCATTGAATTATTAAAATTAACTGTCTTTAACGATACAAAAAAGAAGTATATGAATGGATTGGCTACTTTCTTTGAAGAGTCTAAGCTCGTTTGGCATTTCTGGCACAATTTTTCCTTAATTTGAATTAGATTTAAAGTCAACACTATGAAAAACGCACTTATCACCATTGCAATTGCCCTAATCGCCAGCTCATGCGCCAACAGTCCTTTCGGAAAAAAAGTAAGCGAGCCCTTCTCCGGCAATGCCTATGAATCCAATAATCGTTTCTTTCGTGCTACCGGCAAGGGAGAAAGCTCATCCGATAATATTGCCCGCGGTAAAGCCGATATCGAAGCTAAAACCTACTTGGCCGGTCAAGTAAATACCACCATGAAACAAGTAGCCGATAATTACCAAGGTCAAACAGAAAATGAACGTGGTGCAGATGTAGCAGAGAAGTTTCAAAGCTTGGCACGCGAAGTCATGAATACGGATCTGGCCGACATTCGAAAAGTAGGCGAGAAAAAATTCTATAATGAGAAAGAGAAAAAGTATACTGTGTTTATCGCTTACGAAATCAAGAAGAACGCCATGTTTCGCTTCATGAAAAAGCAAGCCCGCGTAAACCAAAAAATTGACGAGCGCCAACTAGCCATCATCGATAAAATTTTAGACGAACAGATTAAGCAATCGGAAGAAGGGAATTAATTCGTTGATTCGATAATTCGGTAATGAAAGCCTCAGATGAATCTGTATCAACCCCATTACCGAACCATTGCTTTACCAAATTACCAAATTAGTTATTTGCTAATTCGTTGATTCGATAATAATTAGGTATTGAAAGGCTCAAACCATTGCTTTATCAAATTACCAAATTAGTTATTTGCTGATTCGATAATTCGGTAATGAAAGCCTCAGATTAATCTGTATCAACCCCATTAACGAATCATCGAATTATCAAATCACCGAATTAGTTCGTGTTATTCGCCATCTTCTCAGCTGTCTCAGCAATCTTCAGTTGGTTGATAAACTCATCTACCTCGCCATTCATCACAGCTGGTAAATTGTGTTGTGTATAGCCAATGCGATGATCCGTTACGCGGCTTTGAGGATAATTATAGGTTCTGATTTTTTCTGAGCGATCGCCACTGCGCACCTGGCTCTTGCGCGATGCCGTGATGCCCGCATTCTTTTTCTCCAGTTCTAATTCATACAGTTTAGCACGTAACATCACCATCGCGCGGGCGCGGTTGCCATGCTGCGAGCGCTCGACCTGACACGTAATCACAATACCGGTAGGCTTGTGCGTCATCTGCACTTTAGTTTCCACTTTGTTTACATTCTGTCCACCGGCACCACCCGAGCGTGAAGTGATCACTTCAATATCGGCCGGATTAATCTCTACATCCACATCTTCGGCCTCCGGCAAAACTACTACGGAAGCAGCCGATGTATGTACACGACCTTGTGTTTCTGTTTCAGGCACTCGCTGCACGCGGTGCACCCCCGACTCATACTTGAAAATGCCAAACGCACCATCTCCCTCCACACTGCTGATCACCTCTTTGTATCCGCCTGCGGTACCTTCCGTCACATCCAACACCGACATTTTCAATCCTATGCGATCACAAAAGCGCTGATACATTCTCCATAAATCTCCGGCAAAAATGGCTGCCTCATCTCCACCGGTACCAGCCCTGATTTCTAGAATACAGTTCTTGTAATCGTTCGGGTCTTTCGGCATCAGCATTTCTTTGATCTCCGCCTCCAAAGCATCGCGTTTTGGCTCTAATTCTTCCAATTCTTGCTTGGCCAATTCACGCATCTCAGGGTCTTTCTCTTTCTGCAACAATTCTTTCGCCTGCTGCATGCCATCGAGTGTCTGCTGATACGCATCATACTTCGTAACCACCTTCTCCAAATCGCGATATTCTTTGCTCAGCTGGCCAAATTTCTTCTGATCACTAAGGGTATCGGGCTGCACCAATAGCAATCCCACCTCTTCAAACCGATGCTTTATTTCAATTAACTTATCAATCATAACTTCGTAAAGGGCGCAAAGTTAATAAAATCAAGTCGCGAGTCATTACAATTTCATTCACCCCCGTGTTTCTGTCTGATTATGTCTTAACTTTCGTGATCGAATTTTTTAAGCTATGAAGAAGTTAGTGTGGTTATTTTGTTTGTCATTAGCTGCGTGCAACGGAACCCTTACCGAAGAACAAAAACGAAAAATTCGCGAAGAGCGCGAAGAAAGCCAGATTAAAAGAATTTCTGATGCCGACATTACCGAGGCAGCATTTGCCTATGGCCGATCTATTTCGGCCTTACTTGAAAAAAGAGATAAACTGTTGATTAACAAAACGCTTATTGATTCGCTTGAAAAAGCATTTGACGTAGAAATTATCGCCATGCAAACCAACGACTCGACACTACGGGCAATTGAACAAAAGGTGATCGAGGCCTACATAGCCGGAGGAACTAGTTCTTCGTTAAGCGATAACATTCAGAAAATGGACAAAGATTCCATTCTGTATACCAAGCCACTGATGATTGAAAAGAAAGACGGCTCCGTTGAGTTTACCAAAGCATTGGGCATCCGAATGGCAAAACGAAATGTGATCCGCACCATCAAATAATGTCACGCTGGAAAATATGGATGGACACGGGCGGTACCTTCACCGACTGCATAGCCATTGATCCCTCACAAAAGATAAGTCGGCTGAAAGTTTTGAGTTCGGGTGTATTGCGCGGAAAAATTCTTCAGCAGCTTTCGCAGAATTCATTTTTAGTTGAAATGTCTTTACCTACAGACAAAGATATTTTCAAAGGCTTCGAGCTGCGACTATTAAATTCTAAACAAAAGGTAGTGGTTCGCTCGCTCGATCCGGCCACCATGATTCTGTCAACTCAAGGATCGCTCCGTAATGCTGCCGGTAGTTCATTCGAAATTTCATCCAATGAAGAGGTGCCGGTATTTGCGGCTCGATTGCTAACACAAACCGGCATCACAGAATCCTTTCCTCCTATTGAAATTAAACTAGGATCTACCCGAGGAACCAATGCCTTGCTGGAACGAAAAGGTGCGCGCACAGCTTTCGTAACTACCGAAGGATTCAAAGATTTACTGGTAATCGGAACACAACAACGGCCTGATCTTTTTGCACTGCATGTAGAAAAAGAAAAGCCTCTTTACTCACTAGCCGTTGAAATTAAGGAGAGAATCGGAGCTGATGGTCAGGTCATCACAAAACTTTCCAAACAGGCCATTAATCAATTGATTCGAGTTTTGAAAAAATCGAAAGTTGATTCAATCGCTATCGCGTTTCTAAACAGTTATGTAAACCCGGCTCATGAATTGTTATTGGAAAAGAAATTGAAAAAAGCCGGCTTTCAATCCATCTCAACCTCCAATCGTTTATCAGGCCAATTAAAAATTGTTCCGCGTGCTGAAACCACGGTTGCCAATGCGTACCTCGCTCCAATCATTCACAGCTATGTCAACAATATACAACGCGGCCTGACTCATGCACAACTGAAAATCATGACGAGCGCAGGCAGTCTTTCGAATGCGGATCGTTTTTATCCGAAAGATAGTTTGCTCAGCGGCCCGGCTGGTGGCGTAGTTGGCGCGGCTACAGTAGGGCGATTATCGAATATCAATAAGTTGATTACGTTTGATATGGGTGGCACCAGCACTGATGTGTCTCTGTACAATAATCGGTTAGATTATCGATTTGAATCGAAAGTAGGTGAAACAAAAATTCTCTCACCATCGGTAGCCATTGAAACCATTGCTGCAGGTGGTGGTTCCATTTGTGATTTTGATGGCTACAAGTTAACGGTTGGCCCGCATAGTGCCGGTGCTTATCCGGGGCCGGCATGTTATGGTGCTGGCGGTCCACTTACCATAACGGATGTCAACCTGTTGGTCGGTCGCTTGCATCCAGAATTTTTTGCCATTCCTATCTATCCGGAAAAAGCCAAAGAAGCATTGGATCGGTTGGTGAAAAAAATGAATGCCTCTCAAAAGAATGCCAATTCAAAAGATACACTGGAAGCTTTGATTCAAATCGCTAACGAAAAAATGGCAGAGACAATCAAGCGTGTGTCTGTTCAACAAGGTCATTCTCCTTCCGACTTCACCTTGCTTTGTTTTGGCGGTGCAGGCGGGCAACATGCGTGTGCGCTGGCAAGCATGCTGGGTATGAGCCGCATTCTAATTCCTTACGAGGCCGGGTTGCTGAGCGCTTATGGAATTGGTCACGCAAAAGTGGAACGGTTTGAAGAGTTGTTAGTATTAAAGCCATTGGATAAAATTCTGACACAGCTACCAAAAATGCTAAACGCTATTTTCTCCAATGGTTCAAAAAAATTAGCGGCTGAAGGTTACACCTCTTCACGTATCAAAAAATCGAAGCAATTAATCTTTCTTCGCTTTGCCGGACAGGAGAGTACATTAGAAATTGAATTCGACAAACCGGAGTCAATAAAAAGACTTTTTCAAAAGAAGTATAAATCAATCTACGGTCATTGGGTGAGCAACCGTTTATTGAAAGGGGCTGGCAATTTTTTATTGATGCCAATAATCATGCGATTCTGAATAAAACCAAAAAGCGAGCCATACAACAAAAAGAATTTAATCAACAGGCGTTGTTAGAATTATTCAGCAATCGATTTACAGCTGTTGCGCAGGAGATGGGAGCGATGCTTCAACGCACTTCCTTTTCAGTGAATGTAAAAGAACGATTGGATTTTTCTTGCGCTGTTTTGGATGCAAAAGGTTATCTGATCGTGAATGCGCCACATATTCCGGTACATCTTGGCAGCATGGGCGTATGTGTGCGCGAAGTATTGAAAGTAATTTTCATGAACGAAGGTGATGTAATCATCACCAATCATCCGGCCTACGGTGGTTCACATCTTCCGGATGTTACGTTGATCAAGCCTGTATTTTTTCAGAAAAAGTTAGTGGGCTATGTCGCTAACCGTGCGCATCATGCAGAGATCGGAGGGAAAAAACCCGGGTCGATGCCGGTAGATGCAACTACGCTAGAAGAAGAAGGCGTGATTATTAGCCCCACTTATTTAGTGAAGGCAGGTGTGGCTCGGTGGAAAGAAATTGAAATTTTGTTTACGCAAGCGCGTTACCCTACACGCTCGGTGCACGAAAATCTGGCCGACTTAAATGGAGCCCTTGCATCCGTCAACTTAGGTGAAAAAAATCTTCTGGAGTTATGCTCAATCCATGGTGTTGATGACGTGTGTCGACAAATGAACGAGTTAAAAAATTACGCCTCCGGATTATTAGAAAGTAAACTGCACTTACTTCCACAAAAAAGATTACGAGCTACTGAGAGGTTAGATGACGGATCGTTAATCTATGTTTCGTTGACAACTAATAACGGTAAACTAGTTATTGATTTTAGTGGATCGGCTAAAATTCATCCGGGTAATTTAAATGCCACACGCGCTATTGTGCAAAGTGCTGTGTTGTACGTGCTTCGCCTTTGGGTAAACAAACCCATCGCAATGAATGAAGGCTTATTGAATTTAGTGGACATTCAATTACCCAAAGGCATGTTGAATCCATTTGCTGACTTTGGTTTTACTAAATCAGATAACAGTCTTCTTCCGGCTGTGGTCGGTGGCAATACGGAGATCAGTCAGCGGGTAACTGATACACTTCTAAAAGCACTTGGGTTGGTAGCCTGCAGTCAGGGAACAATGAATAATTTTTTGTTCGGTAATAAAAAATTAGGCTATTACGAAACGATTGGTGGTGGAACCGGAGCCGGGAAAGGCTTTGATGGATGTGATGCCGTTCACTCGCACATGACGAACACACGGATCACCGATCCGGAAATCCTTGAGCTAAAGTATCCGGTAGTTTTGGAAAAATTTGCTATTCGAAAAAATTCCGGTGGTAAGGGCAAGTGGAGAGGTGGCGATGGAATTGTCCGGCAGATCAAGTTTAATGAGCCAATGGATATCAATATTTTATCCCAACATCGAAAAGAAATGCCCTACGGTATGAATGGAGGTGGGCCAGGAAAATGTGGTGAGCAGTTTCACATTTCAGCCAAAGGAAAGAAAAGGAAACTAAAAGGAATGGATAGCTTATCTGTACAGCCCGGTGATCGAATATTGTTGAATACACCTGGTGGTGGTGCTTGGGGGAAATAAAAATGCCCTACACCAAGGCGCAGGGCATTTGAAGTAAATTGATCCTCGTCTTAGTTTTTCTTAACAGGAGGATTTGCTGTAGTTGTTGCTGGTGCTGGCGGTGCAGGTGTTACTCCTAACTTCTTCAACACTAGGTCTGAGATATTATAGGTCTCATCATGATACAATAATACATCTCCACCACCAACAACTTGAGGATTGATAATGAATGTATAGCCGTTCTCCTTTGCTACTTCTTCAATGGTTTTACCAACCTTCAAATAAATAGGAGCCATCAAATCTTGTTGTTTCTTTGACAATGAGGCTTGAGCATCTTGCTGAAACTTTTGAAAGCCCTCCTGTAAAGATTGCAATTCGCGCTCTTTGTCAGCTCTAATTGCATCTGGAGTAGTAGCCGGCATATTTTGGTACGCTTTATACTTCGCTTCAAAATCTTGTTGCTTTGCTTTCATTTGATTTTGTAATTGATCAGCATGTGTTTTTAAGTCGCTGTCAATTTGTTTGAATTCAGGCAGCTGACTAAAGATGTATTCCCAATCGGCAAAGCCAATTTTTTGTGTCTGCGCCTGTGCGGAAAACAAAGTGCCGCAAAAAAGAATTACAAGAAGTGTTCTCATTTTTAAGTTAAGTTACTGGTTATTTTATTTTATCATTTGGGTCTCCTAATCCAAGTTCTTCTAATACAAAGTCGGTGTAATCGTGGCGAGGATCTGTGTAAATCATCACCAATTCTGCCGACTTATCGAATACGATGGCCAACCGGTTTGCTTTAGCCACCTTACCAACTGCATCAAACAACTTATCCTGCAAAGGTTTAATCAATTCTTGTTTTTTCAAAAAAAATAGTCCTCCAAATCCAAAAACCTTTTTTTGATACTCCTTCAGTTCTACTTCCTTCTTCTTAATCTCATCCAACCGCTCCTGCTTCATTTCTTCGGTCAACAGCACTTGTTCTGCCTGGTAGGTTCTATACAACGCATCCACCTTCCCTTGCATTTCCTCAATTTCATGCTGCCAGGCGGCAGATAACTGGTCAATTTCTCCTTGCGCCTTGGCATACTCGGGCATTTTGGCCAGCACAAAGCCGGAGTCAAAGTATCCGAACTTCTGTGCTACGGCAAAATTCAGGCCGAAAACACAAAAACAAAGAAAAACTAACAAAAATCGCATCTACTATCTGATTTGTTGCCCAATGGTAAAGTGAAATTGCGATCCGCTTTTCTCGGTGGCAAACGGAAGTTTATCAAAGCCATACGCCCAATTCAAGCCAATTAAGCCGAATGCCGGCATAAATATCCTTGCTCCAAAACCTGCGGATTTATACAGATTAAACGGATTAAAGTCTTGGTAATTGCCCCAGTTGTTTCCTGCTTCCGTAAATACAAAGCTATAAACCGTGGCCGATTGACTCGTTACAACTGGGTAGCGCAACTCCATTCCGAACTTGTTATAAACGATTCCCCCTTCAATTCCATTCACAGCTTGTAAACCACGCTGCGAATAAAGTGGAGGTGTAACCTGATTATCCAAATATCCGCGTAAGCCGATAATATCCTGACCTAACACAAAAGAGTTAAATCCACCGGTAAGACCCGCACCTCCTACTAAGAATCGCTCAAAGGGTCCAGGGCTGATCTTATCATTATACGTGCCGATGAAACCCATGTGTGCTTTTGTTTCGAGTACTAAACTTCTTCCTGTTGGTTTGGGGCTGCCAATCACTTTCACATAAAACTTCGCGTCAAACATCCATTTGTGCAACTCCACAAAACTGTAGCGCTGGTTGACTTCTTTGTAATAATCGGGGCTTCTGAAAAAAGAATAAGGTGGCGTTAAGCTCAGCGCCAATGAAATGGATGAACCTGAAGTTGGGAACATCGGGTTATCGATGCTATTACGCGCCAGCGTTGTGGTTAAGGAAATATTGCGCGTTGTACCTACAGCAGGTAGCGTAGTTGATCCAAAATAGTTGCTGTAATCATACACCAAATACGACAGCGAGTGGGTGAGGGAGAAATAATTATCCGGCCACTCTAATCTCCGTCCAAAACCTACGGTAATACCGGCTTGATGGAGTGCCGCATTATCATCAAAATTTATTCCGTTAAAACCTCTTGTTGGCAAGCGAGATACAGAATAGTTCAAGCTAACGGAAAGCGCATTGGGTCTGCTTCCGCCCAGCCAAGGTTCGGTAAACGATATACTGTAGCTTTGGAATGATTTACCATTCGCTTGTGCTTGCAACGAAAGTTTTTGTCCATCCCCTACAGGAAGTGGCCTCCATTTCTTTACATGCGGTACATTTCTTAGCGAGAAGTTATTGAATGTAAGTCCTACCGTTCCTACAAATCCATAATAACCTCCCCATCCACCGGAGAGCTGCACCTGGTCATTGGATTGTTCTTCCAGTTTCCAACCAATGTTCACCGTTCCGTTGGCCGGATTAGGGCGTATGTCTTGCTCTATTTTTTGTGGATTAAAGAATCCCATTTGTGAAAGCTGCTGTTGCGTGCGAATAATATCTGCTCTTCTGAATTTCTGACCTGGTATGGTTGTCAATTCTCTGCGAATCACGTGATCGCTCGTGCGTTCATTTCCGCTGATCGTAACTTCATCAATCGTGGCCTGCTCTCCTTCATAGATGCGCATTTCTACGTCAATCGAATCGCCCACTACGGCAACTTCTACTGGCGTAACGCGGAAGAAAAGATACCCATCATCCATGTACAAACCACTGATGTCAGCTCCTTTTGGATTGAAGGAAGTTTTGCGATCAATCATCTCTTGATTGTACACATCTCCTTTTTTGATATCTAATATCTTATTGAGGGTAGCGGCTGTGTACAAATAGTTACCCGTCCAGATGATATTTCTGAAATAGTACTTTCTTCCTTCATTGATTTTGAAGTGGATATCAATTTTAGAATTGTTGTAATTGACAATCGTATCTGATTCAATTTCGGCATCGCGATAACCTTGCGTATTATAAAATGCTACTAGCTTTTTCTTGTCTTCTTCATAATCGGAACGGATGAATTTCGAACCGGTAAAGAAATTAAGTTTTACGGTTCGGTTGAGAAACTCCTTCACTTGTCGCCAACTGACTGGCTGCACTGAATCACCAAAGAAATCTTTTACGTCTTGCTTGTTCGTTTGGAGTAGGGAGCCAATAACTTCGCGGTGAATAGAGAGGCGAGCGTGCTCTTTTGTTTTCTTTAATTTCTTCTTCAATACGATCGAAGACATGTCCTTATTTCCGCTGAATCGAATCTCGTGTATTTTCACTTTCGACTTTAAGTCTACATTGATGCGCAAGCGCACACCACCGCGGTTGAGCGTGTCTCGCTCTTGTGTAATTTTAACTACGGTATTCAAAAAGCCCTTCTTTACAAAGTGCTTTTTTACACCCAACTCTGCGTTGCGTATGGTGGCATCATTTACAATTTTACCGCGAATCAAAGTGAGGTCGTCTTTTAAGCTGCTTTGCTTTCCATTGCTGATTCCGACAAAATAAAAATCGGTTAATCGAGGGCGCTCGGCCAATCGGATCGATAGAAATACTTTGCCTTCCTCAATGCGGTCTACCGAAATGGTAGCGTCTCCGATCAAACCATGTTTCCATAGCTTACGAATGGCACTGGAAATACCATCGCCAGGGACTTTGATTTTGTCGCCAACGCGCAAACCCGTTAGCGATACCATCGCATTTTTATCCAGCACGTTTAGGCCTACCACTTCGATTCCCCCAATGATATATTCGGAAGGAGTGCGATAATTCAGTTCACCCGTAGCAGCGAGGTCTGTTGTTGTATTGGTGGCTCGGCCTCTTCTAAATTGAGCTGATGCTGCAAGGCTAGAGAGTAGTAAGAGAGTAAGTAGAATCCGGTTCATTCAAATTAGGCAATAGGGGTCAGCACTTTTCCAAATCTTCGTTCACGCTTTTGATATTCAATAATCGCTTCGTACAAATCTTCCTTTCGGAAATCCGGCCAAAGCTTGGGTGTAATGTATAATTCCGTATAGGCAATTTGCCAGAGTAAAAAATTACTTATTCTCATCTCTCCACTGGTTCGTATTAGCAATTCAGGATCTGGAATATCTTTCGTTTCCATCAACTGACTTATTGTAGCTTCTGTGATGTCGACTGGCAGCAACTGCCCCGCTTTCACTTGCTCTGCCAAATGCCTGGTTGCTTTTACAATCTCCCAGCGCCCGCTGTAGTTTAAAGCAATCAGCAAATTCAATCCCGTGTTTCCTTTTGTCCCTTCAATTGCCTTCTTCAAGTTCTCGCGGCAATCTTCCGGCAATTGTGCCGTATCGCCAATAGTTGAAAGTCGCACGTTATTTTTATGCAAAGAGCTAATTTCCTTTTGCAGTGTGTTGACCAATAGTTCCATCAGCGCATCCACTTCCTCTTTTGGCCTTCCCCAATTTTCGGTACTAAAGGCATACAAAGTGAGGTACTTGATGCCAAGTTCACCGCTTCCTTCAATTACTTGCCGCACCGCCTCAATCGCATTGCGATGGCCAAATATTCTAACCGCACCCTTTTGCCTCGCCCATCTTCCGTTGCCGTCCATGATAACGGCCACGTGTTTGGGTAAATTATGAGGGTCAATATTTTGCTTTAGCGAAGCCACAAGGGTGCAAAAGTAGCCTTTTTTTCAAAACTTTAAGTCACTAATAGTCTACGTTCAGACTGCGTAAGGTTGTGATGATCAAAATTTTGAAATAGTTCTACTGACGAAAGGATTTACCTGTAGGGATTGGTGGCACAGGGTATGTCGTAAAATGTGTAAGTAAGGGTTATACCCGTAAAAAAGTAGTTGTCGTTATCGTTCGGATTACCGTATTGGTAGGTTTTGAAGGATGGATTACCCCCGGACAGGTTATCGAGGTAATCAAAAAAGGTTTTTCTGATTCCAATTTCGAATGAGATATAATAGCGTGGGTTTAAAACGTATTTCATACCTCCCCCGAAAGGGACGCCCAATTGAACCGTGCTGTATTCTGCGGTTTTGTTTTGAGGTGTGCCAGATATGCCAAAAAGGGCTATCCCGCCAAAAAGGTAAGGTGTAAAACGCAGCCTGCGTTTATCGTCTCGCCAATCTAAAAAGTGATACTCGAAGCAACCGGAAAGCTCGAGTAAAAACAAGTCGAATGAGGCGTTGCGCTTTGCCGCAAAGGCATCGATTGGATTATTGCGATCGCTCGCAGCCAGTTGACCACCGGTCAGTGAAGTTCTAAAACTGATCACCCGACTCAGGTTGGTTCTGTAAAAAAGTGTAGCTGCCGGTTTTGCGGTAGTTAAGTCGTATGTACGAACGATATCGCCTGTATAATTAAAAACTCCCAAGCCGCCACCTATTTCGGTACGTTGGGAGATTTGACTAAAGGCTGTAATGCCTAAGAATAATAATGGAGAGAAAAGTAATTTCGCGAAACGCGTACTCGCCATTATCTGAATTTAGCTTTATGGAATGTTGCGCCTAAGATGTACGTAAGGCGAATGGATGTCACCATATAGATGTCATTTTGTGATGCGCCTCCACGCTTATCACCTTTTCTACCATAATCATATTGCACATTTACCCCAGGAATACCTGAAGGAACGGCCTGACCAGCTTTAGGATAACCAGCCAATTCATTGGTTCTGTATGACATTGCCTGACCCAGTGGAGTTAGTGTTGATAAATCCGTATAGGTATTGCTTACATCGTCCAAATAGTCGGTGAATGTGTAGCGGAAACCAAAATCAGCCCAAAGATCCATCACTTCGTTTATTCTAAAACGTGCACCAGCGCCAAATGGTATAGCGAATTGAATTAATCCGTATGATTGGCCTTCTGTTTTTAGTGGTTGCAGGTCTACATATTGTCCTGCTTCTGCCAAAGGCTGGCCTTTCAAGTCTGTTTTGGGTGCAATGGCCTGCGGATTGTGTAAAAATACAGTACCACCAGTATAAAGGTACGGAGTCCATTTCACACGGCTGATATACGTTGCCTGATTATCAAACAAGTCGATATAAGCAAGTAGTGAAAGCTCATGGATCGAATTGCTGAACGATAGATTTCGAATGTTTCTTGGTTCGCTTTCAGCGCTTCCCAAAGCGGCTGATTCTGCATCCGATCCTTTGATTGTTCCATACATGTATTGAGCCATCAGCGTGTAGCGCGGGCCAAAGCGGTGGAAAAGTGATACTCCGAAGCCCGGCTTCGTAAAGGAAAAATCAGTGCTTAGTTTGCTTGGCGATGGTGAAAGATCACCAAAATAATTAAGTGCATTTAATGAAATCCCTATGCCTGAATACACATTTTGGCGTGCAAAGCCAGATTTTTTTCCACGATAATGAGCAATGCGCTTATTATTTTTCTTAATGGATTTTCTGTTGAATTGCGCATATGATTCACTTACTGAACCAATCAATAGGGCAAGACTTAGAACGGCAAAACATAACTTTCTCATAACGAGGTTAATTGGGGCAATTACAAAGGTATAAAATTAACCCTAAGTAGAAATAGGATTAGATGAAAATTCGGCTAATCAGCTGCTTAGTTGCGGGCGTCCACACCCCAGTTGAGCTTTTGACGAAGGGTATTGAAATAGTTTTGAGAGCTTAACTGAATCAGTTTCACTTCAAATTTCTCTTTCTTTATCTTTAGTTTGACAGACTCATCGACTGTTTCAAACCTCGAATCCAACGAAATTAGGTACTTTTTGCTGCGTCCTTCAATCTGAAACGTAATCTCGCGGTCATCCGATAATACAATCGGGCGGGTCCCTAAATTATGGGGGCTAACGGCCGTTATGACAAAACTTTCAGATTTAGGGTGAACTAGCGGCCCTCCACAACTGAGTGAATACCCGGTGGAACCCGTAGGAGTGGAGACAATTATTCCATCAGACCAATACGAATTAATCAGTTCTCCATCTGCGTAAACATGTACAGTAATCATGGAAGAGGTATCTTTCTTCATGATGGTAAAATCATTCAAAGCAAAATTGAGTTTACCGAAAAGTTTGGGTGCAGAGATCAACTTCAGTACAGAACGGCTATCGATGGAATAACTTCCGTTGAGCAATCCGTCAAGCGAGTCTTCCATGTCATCGCGACTTGTAGTGGCCAAAAAACCCAAACGACCGGTGTTGATTCCTAAAATCGGAATTTCGGATTTGCCAATGTATGTTACTGATTCGAGCAGCGTGCCATCGCCACCCAGCGAAAGAAAATAATTTAGCGAGTGAAGGTTGTCTTCGTGGTTGAACGACCGCAGGTTGTAGGCGCTTATGCGCGATGATTTGAATTGCTTCAAAAACTTTTCGGACACCCAAATTTCTACCTGACTTCTCTTTAGGTGATCTAATACCCGTTCTAAAAACCGGAGGGATTTATTCTGAAAATCTTTGCCGTGTATGCCTATGCGGATCATCTTGATGGGTTAGATTTCCAAATAGCGCAAAAGCATGTCTATCTTATCTTTATCATCGGCTTCCTGTGGTGCTTCCTGATAACGGCCAATCACCCGGTAATTGAAACGTTCAAGCGTGGCTACAATTCTTTTCAGATCAGTCTGGTTGATTTTGAGGGTTAATTTAATTTTCCCTTGATCCATCGGGTCTTCAATCATATTGCTACTGATCACTTTGGCGTTGTTCTCCTCTACATAGCGGCTGATTTCCGCCAACGAATAATCGATCAAATCCATCGACAGCACCAAAATGCTTCCTGTCATTTGTACCGAAGCCGTCTGTGCAAATGAAATCATCATGTCTTGCACCGTGATCACTCCCTCATATTGTTGATCGTCATTCACCACGGCTACAATCTGCAACTTGTTGTTACCAGCAATTTTTAAGATATCGTAAAAGTGCGCATGCTGGTGAACGAAGCAATCTTTTCCAACCAATGGAAAGGCGGCCAGGTTTTTTCCAATATCGTTGGATTCTAAAATGATTTCTTCCGAGATAAATCCTAACAATTGTCCCTTCTCAACCACCGGCAAGTGATTGCAGCGAAACTCTTCCATCCACACGATTGCCTTATCGGCATCGTCCGTAGTTTTTAGCGGTGGAATCATGTGGTTGATCAGCTCTTCGGCTATCATTTCGCAATGGGTCTAACCAAAAAATCTTCTACCATTTCATTAAACTTTTGCGGATGCTCCATCATAGGCGCATGGCAACATTTGTCGATAAACTTCAATTCCGAATTTGGAATGAGTCGATTGAACTCATGACCCACCATAGGCGGAGTAATAGTGTCATTCAAGCCCCACACTAATAAAGTGGGCACATTTATTTTATGCAATTCTAATGCGAGGTTATTTCGTTGAGCGGATTTAGCAATGGCTACAATTCGCATACACTTTGGAATGCTTTTCGTGGTCTCGAAAACTTCATCTACTAGCTCTTTCGAAGCTACTTTAGGATCGTAGAATGTGTAGGCTACACGCTCGCGAATGTAATCGTAACTCCCTCTGCGCGGGTACGATCCGCCCATCGTATTTTCAAACAATCCCGAACTACCGGTCAAAACCAATTTGGTCACTTTCGTGGGATTTTGAAGCGTGTACAAGATACCCACATGACCGCCAAGCGAATTCCCCATGATCATCATTTTATCGAGCTTCATCATCTCAACAAAGCGCTCGGTAAATTCACGCAAGCCGCCTAAGCCCGCTTCTTTGATGGGCATTTCATAAATAGGCAGCATGGGAATAATGACTCTGAAATGCCTAGAATAGTGGTTCACCACACCTTCCCAATTGCTAAGGGCACCAAATAACCCGTGTAAAAGCATGAGAACATCTCCCTGGCCTTCGTCTACGTACTTAAAATCATGTTGCTCTTTTACAACCAGGGCCATTCGTATAGAATTTATTTGTTGATAAGTAACTAAAAAAAACTGAACCTTAGAACTGTCTGAATATTTCTTTGAAAAAAGGGATGAATTGACCTAAAAATGCAGAGGTTCTTTCGGCCACTTTGGCGGTAATAGGATATAAGCGTGAGTCTTCCATCCAATTTTGGGGTAATTCGATTTTTAATGATTGCGCCAACCAAATGGTAATACTTAAACAAAACGAGTATTTGATCACGCCGAGCACACCTCCGGCTATAGAATCTACTTTCCCCAAAAAGGTTTGATCAACCGAATTTTTAATTCGATGACCTAAGAAAATGACCAGAATAATCACCAAAATAAAAATGATGATAAAGGCCAAGTAAGGCAAGAAGGTTTGATCGGCATTGAATTGCTCATGCAATAATTGCATGCCTTTGCCCATTAGTTTAAACCCAAGAAAAACTCCGAGTACCAAGGCCAGCAGAAAAAACAGTTCCATCAAAAATCCTCGCTTGTATCCAAGGTATCCGCCTATTGCTAAAATCAAAGCAATAACAATATCAATCTTACTCAAGAAGCCAACAGTTTTTTTACTAATTCAGAAATCACTTTTCCATCGGCCTTGCCGGCTAATTGTTTAGTAGCGGTGCCCATTACCTTTCCCATATCTTGTGGGCCTTTGGCTCCCACTTGCTCCATTATCTTTTTCAACTCCGCTGAAATTTCTTCTTCTGTCAATTGCTTTGGCAAGTAGCGGCTGATGACTTCGTATTCTACTAATTCTTTTTTAGCTAAATCATCGCGACCTTCCTTTTGAAATATGTCAGCAGATTCCTTCCGCTGTTTTGCAGCCTTCATTAATAGTTTACCCTCAATATCTTGTGCCAAGTCTCCGCTCCCTCCCTTTTCTGTTTCGGCCAATAAGATCATGGATTTGATGCTGCGCAAAGCAGTCAGTTCATCTTTGTTCTTCGCCAGCATGGCCGCTTTGATGTCGTTGTCAATCTGTGTCTTTAAACTCATAGTATGTCTGATTTAACCTTGTAAAGTTAGTGCAAGAATTGGCGAAGAAAAAACTTCCAATAACGGATCAGCCGGAAGAGCTAGGAGAAGGCTATTCAAAATCATAGTTTTGCCTACTATGACACGCCTTTCTGTAAACATCAATAAAATTGCTACGCTCCGTAACGCACGCGGAGCCAATAATCCGGATGTAATCAAAACAGCTATCGACTGCGAGCGATTTGGTGCTCAGGGAATTACTGTTCATCCGCGGCCTGACGAAAGACATATTCGCTTTCGTGATGTAGTTGAACTTAAAAAAGTGGTGACTACTGAGTTTAATATTGAAGGCTATCCGGACGAACGTTTTCTTCAGCTCATTAAAGAAGTGAAACCGGCACAAGCTACGCTCGTTCCCGACAAACCTGATGCAATTACCTCCAACGCAGGATGGGACACTATTGCACATGCTACTTTTCTTCAAAAAGTCATTTCAGAAATCAAACAACAAGGCGTACGCGTTTCGGTGTTTGTTGATCCATCCACCGCCATGGTGCAAGGCGCCAAACAAGTTGGGGCTGATCGGATTGAACTCTACACCGAGCCTTATGCAGCGCACTATCATCAAAACAGAGAAGCTGCCATTGAGCCATACATCGAAGCGGCCGCTGTTGCCAATTCACTTGACTTAGGAATCAATGCAGGGCATGATTTAGACTTGAACAACTTACGCTACCTCAAACAAAATATTCCACAGATGGATG
Source organism: Bacteroidota bacterium (assembly GCA_016191555.1). Taxonomy (GTDB): domain Bacteria; phylum Bacteroidota; class Bacteroidia; order Cytophagales; family Cyclobacteriaceae; genus ELB16-189. The sequence goes on along the minus strand of JACPVX010000025.1, from coordinate 34,511 downwards.
AAGTTTCGATAGGACATGCATTGATTTGCGATGCACTTTACTTTGGATTGGAAAATACCATTCAACTCTACTTACGCGAATTGAATTAATTAAAACACCTCGCCCAAGTTAACGAACATGCCTTGCGAGCCGCCTTGCCCAAAAGCATAATCGATACAAATATTGGCACGTGAATGTTTGTTGAATTTGATGCGCATACCAGCCCCCGCGCCAACCGCAATCGCATTAAAATTATTAGAGGGCCATTCGGTTACGCTTTGAGCATTGGCAAACACCACACCGCCAAACAATCCACTTCTCGAAATTCGAAACCGATATTCTGATTCCAGATATACTAAGTTCTTGCTTCGAAACCGACCCTGAATATAACCTCGCCCAAGATTACTGCTGGCATCCCACGCGGTTGCAGGTAAATCAAGATAAGGCGCATTGCCTCCAAACGTAAACCAATTGTAGCTCCAAAATGCCAACACGTTTTGGCTTCTTTTCGGAAAGGGTACATACCTACGCAAATCAACCTGCACCATTTGCCATGCACCATCGCTTCCAAAAAATGTGAAGTTGGGTCGATACACCAAATTGGCATAGGCACCGCCCCAGGGATTAAGTGAATTGATTCGGCTGTCGTACAACAAATGAAATAACAAACCTGAAGAGGTAGATTGATTTCCAATTCCGTAGCGCTTGATTTCATCATTTAACAACACGCTTCCATTTTCCTGTGTAATGCCATAGTGATGATCGATGGCTACACCAGCGCCCACGTACCAATTGGTTTTAAAAGATTTAAGAATGGATTGATGAAAGCGCAGGTACGAATAGGTCTGATCAACCGCATCGTCTAACCGACTTTGAATACCTAAACCGTATGTTTTTTGTGGATACCAATAGTAGCGCCAATCTGATACGATATTGAACTTATTGTTTTTTGTCCACAAGTTGTTTTGAATACGAAAAACGAATTGCTGCTTTTGGGTGTAGAGAACATCCAGATACACAATTGAAATTTTTTGATCTTCTGCCTCGCTGGTAAAAAATGCAAAGTCGCCAACGAAAATGGCAGCTAAGTTGCTGGTGAGCGAATACCCCAGAGAAGGAGCGCCAGAAAAATACACCCTTCCTGTTTTCTTCGATAGCGTGTCGTGTTTCGTTAGCCACTTTGCATTCAAAATCTGACCGGCTACATCAATTAGATCTTTATCAGGTTTGCTGTTGGATGGTTGTGACTGCGCCTCCGCGAAATGAATCATACAACACCATAACACCACTACACCACACCACTTCTTCATTGACTTAGAAACTTGATTTTTCAACCTGAAAGATAGTTGGAAAAAATCGAGAACAATACTTTGGCTTCATTCGTAGACAAATCATTGATTTATGACTACCAACGCTGCGAATTTCCAACTTTGCGTTTTGTCGGTGGCTTGACGAATCATGGCTCTGCCTTTTTCCATATTTACAAAAAATGAATATGAGAAAGATCGCTTTTATAATTCTTCTTGCGACTGTATCTTTAGCCGCTATGGCTCAGAAACCCGAAATTTTTTCAACCTCCGCAGGTGCCATTCGTGGTTATGATGCCGTAACTTACTTTACGGACAGCGTGCCTCAAAAAGGCAAGCCTGAATTTGTGGTTGATTATAAAAATGCAAAGTGGTATTTCGCTTCCGCTAAAAATGCAGAACTCTTCAAGGCCGATCCTGAAAAATACGCTCCTCAGTTTGGTGGCTATTGTGCTTTTGGCATGAGCCGTGGGTACAAGGCAGAAACCCAACCCGATGCCTGGACCATCGTAGACGGCAAGCTATACCTTAATTATAATGTGAAAGTGCGGGGAGAGTGGAACAAAAAACAGGCCGAGTTGATTACCAAAGCCGCTGCCAATTGGGTACAGGTGAAAAGCCAGTAGGTTTATCGAACTCCTTCATTTTTAATGGTTCGGGGCGTGCCGGAAAAGAATATCGTTGCTATATTGCAGGGGTTCTCTTATTTCGCCATGAACATTTACCTGATCGAAGACGACCTTATCTATGCAGAGTTTATTAAAAAGTCGCTTGGCCAAAAGCCCGATTATAAAATAACTCATTTTGATTCGGGAGAGAAGGCTTTGGCCACGCTCAAAAATGGGATCCCCGATGCCCTGATTGTAGACTATAAGCTACCCGGAATGACCGGAATAGAGCTTTTCGAAGCAATCAAAGGGGAAATCAAAGATTCGCACAAAGTAATCATGCTAAGCGCACTGGACGATGGGAACATGGTGCTCAGCTTTATCCAAAAGGGCGTGCGCGATTATGTCATTAAAGATGAAAGTGTGATTGAATCGCTCACGGCTGTATTGGAAGGCAATGATGATGACTATCTTTTCAACTAGTCCTTTTTAAGCGAACCGTAAAGGTAGTACCGACACCCATTTCACTTTCGCATTCTATTTCTCCGCCTAATTTTTCAACAACGGTTTTCACAATCCAAAGCCCCAGCCCGGTAGAGCTTTCACCAGAAGTAGGTCGGGCGCTAAGTCGTTGAAATTTATGATATAACTTGACCTGATCTTCTGAACTTATACCAGGGCCTTCGTCTCGCACTTTTACTTCAATGCCATCTTTGTTTTCCTGTAGACCGACAAAAATGTGTTTCCCGTTTTCCGAAAACTTCAGCGCATTTGATAACAGGTTTTCGAAAATGCGAATCAGGTAGCTTTTATCACTTTCCAAGTAAATAGGAGTTTCGCATTGGTAATGAATGGTTACTCTTTTCTTGGAAGCCAGTATCTCATAATTTTTAACCAGTGTTTGAAGCAACGTGGACAAGCTCAACTTCTCGCGTGCCAAAGTAATGCCTTTGTCTTCGAGCCTGCGATTGTCTAATAAGTTACGCATCATGCCAAGACCATCTGCTACTATCTGATGTATCTTATCAATGTATTCTTGCTGCTCAGCCGAAAGATTTTGCGAGGTTAATTGTAGTAACTGCACCAACGCGAAAATGCGATTGAAAGGTCCCTTCAAATCGTGCGAAACCAAACTGATGATTTGCTGATTTTGATTGACAATATCTTTTAACTCTTCACTTTTTTTATTGAGCTCAGCCAATTGCCACTCAATTTCATTTCCTTGTATGGTAATGATTCGGTTCTTTGCCTTTAGCTTGATAATTGTTACCCCCAACCATACAATGGTGATGATGAGCAAAGCGATTAACAAAACAATAGGGGTGTTCATGTTTGGGGAAACCCGGTTTTATCTCAACTTAATTTCTTGGTTGTATTTCACCGGCACTTTAATGGTAACTCCATGCTTCACAATACGAATGTATCCTACAAACTGAACCTGATACGATTTTCCTCCAAAAAATCCGATCACGGCATCCAGCAAACCCATGTCTTGCAAAGACAATTTAGCCTGAATGGGTACAGTAAAATCAGATTGCTTGGGAATGACTAAATCCATTAATTGATCAACTTCGGCTGCTTTTTTCCCATCCACCATTACCTCCACTTTAATTTCCTTCAGGCGGGTTTGTATTTTGTTGGGATTGAAAAATAGCGCATCGCCTTTCAATACAGGCGAGCCGCCCATGTCACCATCCAACACCAAATTATTAATGGATTTAAAAACCACTTGTTCCTTGGGCACACATGAAAAGACAAGTGCTGATAAGGCAATAATTAGAAAACAGGTAATACGATTTACGCTCATAGAATTTCAAAGTTAAATGATGCTACAGCACTTTCTGCTGTCTCGGTTCAAAATACTTCCTCACAAAAATCGCATTCGCGCAAAGTGGTTGTAAATTTACGCAGTGAACGATCAATTTACACATCAACTCAATCAACTGGCCGATGGTATTGCCGAAGATGGCTATTCGATAGTAGATGGTTTTTTAAGTCAGGAAGAAGTTAAGAACATTCAAGAACTGGACGGATTTAAAAACGGTTTGTTACAATTTAAAAAGGCCGGCATCGGCAAAAGTCAGGAAAAGCAAATCAACGAAGCTATTCGGGGCGATTATATTCAGTGGATCAAACCTGATTCGGCTGAGCCACCGCTGCAAGTCTATCTGTCTAAGATGAAAGAGTTGATTGCGTTCGTCAATCAAAATCTGTATTTGAGTTTGAAAGACTTTGAGGTTCACCAAACGATTTATCCCGTTGGCACTTTTTACAAACGCCATCTCGATCAATTCAAAAAAGAAGACCACCGAAAGCTTTCAGTCATCTGCTATCTAAACAGCGATTGGCAAGAATCGGACGGTGGTCTGTTGCGCATCTATCTCGGTAACGAAACGAAAGATGTGTTGCCCTTGGCGGGAAGGCTCGTTTGCTTTCGTAGCGATTTGCTCGAGCACGAAGTGTTGCCCGCCACGCGCGAGCGACTCAGCATTACCGGCTGGCTGTTAGATCAACCGCATTTTATTTGATCGCTACTCCGTGCGCAAACTCTTCACCGGATTCGACAAAGCAGCCTTGATCGCCTGAAAGCTTACAGTTGCCAACGTAATGACCAAAGCGCCCGCTCCTGCAATTACAAATATCCACCAGGCCATTTCAGTTCTGTATTGATATTTAGAAAGCCAGCCATCCATAAAGTAATACGAAATAGGCACCGCGAATAAAAATGAGATTAATACAAGCAACACAAAATCACCTGACAGCATTTTCCACAATCCAAACACCGAAGCGCCCAATACTTTTCGCACACCGATTTCTTTCGAACGTTGTTCTGCCACAAAAGAAGCAAGGCCGAATATGCCCAAGCAACTGATGAAGATGGCCAGCCCGGCAAAGAAACTCGCCAACTTGCCTATGCGTTCTTCGCCTTTAAATTTCTGGGCATATTCCTGATCAACAAATTGATATTCGAAAGGAGCTTCCGGATTATATTTTTCACAAATAGCTTTTATTTTTTCGATGGATTCATGTGATCCCTTTGCGGGATTGAGTTTCATTAAAATAACATTGCCATCATCTTTTTTTAAAACATGAAACAGCGCAGCCCGTGCCGGTTCGTATGGCGACTCAATCACCATATCTTTAATAACGCCAATGATCGTGTACGATTTATCGTTCCACTTCAACTCTTCACCCACCGGGTTTTCAAATCCTAAAAATTTTGCCGCTGCCTGATTGATCACAAACGCAGATGAATCCGTTGCGTGCTCAGGCGAGAAATCTCTTCCGTCCACAAATTGCCAGCCAATGGTTTTGCCATAGTCAAACGTGACTCCGTTGTTGGGAAAATCTACAGCCAAAGCCGGATCTTTGCCCTTCCATTCAAAACCTCCATTGCTGTTCCACACTTGCGTGGGAGGGCTACCCGATTCTGCCATTTCTAAAATAGCACCTGACGATTTCAACTCATTACGAACAGCATCAAAGTGTTTATGCAACTCAGGCGTAATCATAAACATTTGAACTAAACCATTTCGGTCGTAGCCGATGGGCCGGTCTTTCGCAAATTGAATTTGACGGAACACGATTACCGTGCCGATGATGAGAATGACGGAAACGCTGAACTGAATAACTACCAGCACTTTGCGCGGCAGAGAAGCAAATCGCCCCACACGAAATGTGCCCTTCAAAACTTTTACCGGATTGAATGAAGAGAGATAGAGCGCGGGATAACTCCCTGCGATCAAACCTGTAAACAAACTAAAAGCAATGCCTGCCAACCAAAATGTAGTGCTGCCCCACGGCATCGATAATTTTTTATCGGCAACGAGATTAAATGTAGGCAACATCAATTGCACGGCCAGCAAAGCCACTAAAAAAGAAATAAATGCCACCACCAACGACTCGCTAAAAAACTGACTTACCAATTGTGAGCGAACCGAACCAATCGACTTACGAATGCCAACTTCCTTCGCACGCTTTTCTGATCGGGCGGTGCTCAGATTCATAAAGTTGATGCACGCCAGCAACAGAACAAATACACCGATGGTGCCAAACAACCAAACTTGTTCGATTCGCCCTCCGGTGTTAACACCATTTTCAAATTCGGAATAGAGATACCATTTGCTCATGGGATGAAGAAAAACTTCCGGCTTATACTTTCGGTCTTCTTCATCTTTCAGTTGATTAAATTTCACGTCCTTAATTTTTTTAGAGACGGTTTCCATGTCAGCGTTATCCGCGATCTGCACAAAGGTTTGTGTGAAGTTGCTACCCCAGGGGTTTTCCATTTTCTTGATCCACTCATTGCTGATCAGATATAGTTCCCACGGCAAAATGTAATTCATGTTGCGGAAGAAGGTGTTGTAGGGCAGGTCTTCATATACGCCCGTCACCTTCACATCGTATTTGTTATCAATGCGCATTACCTGATTCATTGGGTCGGTATCGCCAAAATAGGTTTTCGCCAACGACTCTGATAACAAGATGGAATACGGATCTTTCAGTCCATCGCGCGTGCCTTTCAGCATTTTTAGAGAAAGCATCTCCGTCACTTCCGGCTCGAAGTAATAGCCATTCTTATTGAATTTCTTTTCACCTACGGTGAGGATGCGCGTGAAGTTCCAAGTGGCTTGCAGGACATATTTAAAGTCGCTACCATACTTATTGCGAATTTCTTCGCCCATTTTATACGGATTCGAAACTTGTGACTCCTTCTGTCCATTGTACACATTGTGCTGCCACACTTGAGCAATTCGATTATAGTTGGAATGATACATGTTGTACGTCATTCCATCCCAAATCCAAAGGCCAATTAAAATGGCAACCGCCATGCCAGTGGCAAGGCCAGCAATATTGATGAATGAATAGCCCTTTTGTTTGATCAGATTGCGAAAGGCAATCTTAATGTAGTTTTTAAGCATAGAAATAATGGCAGATTCGTAATACTTCTGAAGTTATAGAAGGATATACTTCACGAATTGGCAGAGGTTGCACGAAAGCAGCAACTATTTTTTAGGTGGTGATAAAAGAACTTCGATGGGCCCGTTTTACTTCACGATCTCAAACTGAATAACCACTCTATAACTCACTTTCATCTTGCGAATGTCAATGTTGGAGTCGGATGGCGTAGGTGCTGAGTCATCAACACTGCGATGAACAGCTCCTGTTGATTGTAATTTCTGATAAGCATAAAATAGGTTTTGGCGTGAATTTGGCTCGGACACGCTTTCACCTAATTCAGAAACGAGGATGGGCGAGCCGATTGAAACATTCAACGTAGAGGCAATTAATGAAGCTCGAGCTCGTGCATTTTCAACGGCTTCTTTTACGGCCTCTGCCTTGTATTTTTCTAAGTCTGTTTTTACACGCCTTACGATTTCCAGATCATTTGCTCCGGCTTCAAACAGTCGAATGGTAAATTCATTGATCGAATCCATATTTCGCACCTTCACGATGTACGACTTCGAAAGTGAGTAGCGATTCGAAGAATTTGACCAGCCAAACCGGTACACATTGAAGTTTTCCAACCGAATATCGGCTTCCATAATTCCTAATTTCCTTAAGGCATCAAGCACGTTTTTCTCACGAACAGCAAAGTCATTGTCTTTTTTGATGTTGTCATTCTCTTTGATGGTAATCGACATTTCCAGATAATCAGCGGTAATCTCTTTTTCAGCAAAGCCACTTACTTCGATGTACTTCTGAGAAAGTGTCTGGCCAACCAAAGGACTAACACCTGTTACTATAAAAATTAAAATCAGAGATAGCCTCATTAGCATTGAATTTTGGTGATGGGAATTTTATTGTATAAAACGGCAAACTATTCCACATCCATATGTTTCTATGAATATTTATTCAGACCTCAAACTCTTTACCGGATTCGCAAGACCTGCTTTGACGGCTTGGTAGCTGATCGTCAGTAATGCGATAGTAATCGCAATCATCCCAGTAAGGGCAAAGACGAGCCATGATATTTCAATGCGATAAGCAAAATCCTGCAGCCATTGGTTCATGAGGTACCAGGCAATGGGCGCACCGATTACAATTGAAACAATCACTAACTTAATAAAGTTGAAGGTGAGCAAACCAAAAACATTTTTTAATGATGCTCCCATCACCAATCGAATGCCAATTTCTTTTGTGCGTTGTTCGATCATAAATGCAGAGAGCGCAAATAAACCGAGACATGCGACAATAATAGCCAACACAGCAAACGTAGTGAAGATTCGCCCCATGCGTTGCACATCAGCATACATGGCAGCATAGCGATCATCTAAAAATGCAAAACGTGCCGGCTGATGAGGCGCAAATTTTTTCCAGGTCTCTGTTAGGTTGCTGAGGAGTTGTTGCATGTTGGTAGAACTTGCTTTCACCGAAATCATCGAAGGGCTATTGCCTAATCGCAAGCAGAGGCTGCCGATGTTTTCCTTTATCGATTCGAAGTGAAAATCTTCAACCACGCCAATGATCGTCCACGATACTTTTCCTCCATTCATGAGGCGCTTTCCGATCACCTCGCCACCCAGTTGCTTCGCCATAGATTGATTGACGATAATGGCGGAAGAATCCGTGACATGATTGACATCGAAGTTGCGGCCTTGGACCATCTTCATTCCGAGAGTTGGAATGTAGTCATGATCTACTTTCCAGATTTGGCCATTCACCGATTCATCATCTCCTGATTTTCCTTCGGCCCAAAATTGATTGCCGTTGCGTTTGGTGCCGCGAATCGGGAGGTAATCGCTCACAGTTACTGCTTCTACATGCGGAACTTTGAGCAACTCATTTTTAAAAGTTGTCGTTTGTTGTCCGAGTGTATTCGTTCCCTGAATAATCACCACCTGATCTTTCTCAAATCCAATTTTCTTATTCAGGATAAATTCCATCTGCTGATAAATCACGAATGTACCGATGATCAACACGATAGAAGTTGTAAACTGAAAAATGACAAGGGTGCTACGCAGCGGTGAACTTTTACTGCCTTTGCTGATGCTTCCTTTCAACACCTGAATGGGCTGAAACGAAGAGAGATAAAGTGATGGGTACAACCCCGCTACAATTCCAATCAAAATAGCCGCTACCAATATCACAGGGAACACTTGCCACTGTGTCCAGGGAATTAGTAATGTTTTTGACGCCAACGCATTGAAGTAGGGCAACAATGCCCACGCCAGTAACAAGCCAACACCAAAAGATAGAATGCTGAATAAAACTGATTCCGTCAAAAACTGATGGATCACACTTCTTCGTTCCGACCCCACGACTTTGCGTAAGCCCACTTCCTTCGCGCGGTTGGCAGACTTAGCCGTGGACAGGTTGATAAAGTTGATAATCGCTATCAACAAAATAAAAACAGCAATGCCTCCAAACATCCACACAAACCGGATGTCGCCATGCACAAAGCCGTCTTGCACATCGGAGGAGTACAAATGAATGTCGCTAAGTGACTGCAACTGCAAGTGTACATTTTTTTCCTGCATAAATCGTTTGGCTTCCGCTTCCGACATGCCTCCCTCCACCATCATCGGCAAAACATATTTATCGATAACACCTTTGCTGATCTTTTTTTCTAACTCCTTCGGATTTACAGTTGGATCAATCAAAATGTAAATGGCATAATTGCTGGCACCCCAGTCTTTTTGTTCGCCTTGCCAAAATTCTAATCCTTGGGTGCTGATCAAAAAATCAAACGGCAGGTGGGTATTCGAAAAATTCTCAACCACACCTGAAACAGTGTATGGTTTAACTTCATTATTAACGACAAGCGTTTTTCCTACCGGATTTTGATTGGGAAAATATTTTTCTGCTTTACGCTGGGTGATCACGATGGAATTGGGTTGCTCCAGCGCGCGGGCGGCACTGCCATGTATAAATTTCAGCGGCAAGATATCCGCCAGCTCTTGATCGAAATAAGCAAAGCCTTCATCATATGAATTTTCGATTTGATCTCCTGGCCGCACTTCATTGCTGCCGGCACCAAACAATTCACCTGCATTATAACGACCCGCCTTCAGCACTTCCGGAAAATCTTCTTTCAATGCAGCGCTCATCGGAGCCGGGAAAAAAGTATTTCTTTCGATTCCGTTATTTCCATTTACCGAACCAACCACACGGTAAACAGATTGCCCATTGGCATATTGTTTGTCGTAGCCCAGTTCATCTTGAATAAACAACGCAATCAATAAACATGCGGCTATACCCAATGCAAATCCGCCAATTTTAATGGCCGAATACATTTTCTGCTTCACTAAACTCCGCCACCCGATGATCAAATAATTTTTTAACATATCAGTTGTGTTAGATTGTAAAGGATACTTAAACGACTTGATGAATTCCGGTCTGAAATACTTGATCACACTCCACGTAAATACTCGTTTCGCTTTGCGCGGATTTGTTTCCGCCTGTTTTAAAAAAACCTCTATCAGGTCTCCTTCAATTTCATCGAGATAATCCTCCCGACAAAACCAGCGGAGAAATTGAAGAGGACGCTTGGGTGGCATGAGTTTCATCCAAACGAAATTTTTGGAATTTGCTGATAGATGCTCGTGCGCAACGCGTATTGGTTGTCGAGCATTTTTTTTCCGAGTGCCGTGATCACATAGAATTTTTTGCGTCTGCCTCCGCGGTCTTCCGTAATTCCGCCAAAGCGTGACTTCACAAAGCCTTTGTCTTCAATGCGCTTTAGCGCCACATGCACGGCACTGATGTTCACTTTCTTTTTAAGCTTCGCTTCTAGGTTTTCTAAAATGGCTACGCCATACGCCTCATCGTGCAGAGCGGCCACTAAGAGTAAAACAAGTTCTTCAAATTCACCAAGGGATTGCTGCTGTATCATAGGTTTATTTACTTAACAAACGTGAATATAATAGATTAGTTTCATTTTTGTTAAGTAAATGGATTTAAAAGTTCATCATTCAGCTAAATTCACTGGGGCATGATGAAAAGACCTCCGAGGAATTAGATCTTGATACTATTTACTGTATCCCACATTAAGACTTCAGATACTTTATGCCCAGAGCACACACAACCAATACGCCCACAATTGGAAATAGCTGCATGAAGAAAAAACTGAAGTATGAAACGGTTACTTCAGGTTGAGGCAAAACTTCAATGAACAGTCGCTTCCCGATTGGTCCATTTGAAAACACAACTTGTTGTACCACATTCCAGCCAAAATGAATGGCAATTGGCACATGGAGCGATTGAGTTTTAGTATAGCCGTATGCCAATACCAGACCCATCGTTCCTGTAACTATAAAGGTGATCAGCATGGGGACCGGCTCTCCCAAACTTCCTTGCGAAAACCAATGGTACATGCCAAAGGCTGTAGATGAAATCCAAATGGCTTTGGTCGCGCCAACCTTTTTAATGAGGATGTAAAACAAGGCTCCACGAAAAATCAGCTCTTCGTACAAAACCGATTTGATGTTAAACCACATTCCTTCAGCGATGAGTTGTAAACTACATTCAGGATTTAGTTGCCAACGCTGTTCGGCAATCCACATCTTAAGTCCAAAGCCAGAAGCACTAAAGGCCGCTGCTGTCAATAAGAAGATTACAAAATGTTGCAGTCGTTCTTTTGTGGGTCGAAATCCCAGAACAGAAAGATTGCTTCTGTCGAAAAGCCAAACGAATAGCCACGACAAAGCCAATTGAATTAAAATGCCTATCATAAAAGTGTGAAGTTAAAATGAGGAATCAGGCGTTTTTACGCCACAACGAAAAAAGAATGCCTGTAATCAGCGTAAGCGTAAGGCTTATAAAAACCAGCAATTCGAAGGTGGTTTCAGGAAAGTTGGGTGCTTGCGCCACATAAGCCCAAGCCAATAAAAAAATAACCGAACAAATGTCTATGGAAAGCACCGTTCGCTGTGGTTGCGTGAGTGTATGCGCATCCCCTTGCGGAATGGTAAACTCCTGTTCGCGTGCAGACTTCATAAAGTCTTCAAAAGACAGTTCGAGAATTTTTGCAAGTGTTTTCAACGTGTGGCTGCGCGGAACAAGCTCACCGTTTTCAATACGTTGAATAGAGCGCATACTGATGTGCGATCGTTCGGAGAGTTCCTTTTGGGTAAGCCCTTTCGATAGCCTTCCATCACGAAGCCAAGAAGCAGTCATTTCTTTGAGTGTTTTTTGCATGCAAAGCTATGGGCACTCAAAAGTAGTACTAAATTTTCAGGCCGCCATTTAGACGACATTTGTATGACAAAGGGGTTTTTAACAGTATTTATGAGGTCCGAGGGCACTGTGGTATTTTGGACAAACTGGTTATACAATGTTAGTCGTTTGACTAATTCGGGTTGTTGCATAACCATTTATTGAGCCGCCATGTTACGCGTTTAACGGGCATGTGCGAATCGTAAGATTCCGTTTTTACCCGTCTTTTACACTTCATGGTTAATTGCCCCGTCATTGGCATTTCTTTATTCCATGCGCAGGGTATCTGCCGGATTTCCTTTGGATGCACGCCAGGTTTGCGAGCCGATTGTGATCAAACCCAAAAACATCAGTATGAATATACCGAACAATACTGTGCCAATTCCAAAGTCGACACGGTTGGGAAAATACTGGAGCCAAAAGTTATTCACAAAGTAACTGACAGGTGCACCGACAATGATTGATAGAGCTAACATCTTGAGAAACCCTTTGGATAGAAGCCAGATAATCGCTCGATTTTCGGCACCCATTACTTTGCGAATGCCAATTTCTTTTATCCTTCGCTCGGTAGTGTAAGTGGCCATGCCTAGCAAACCTAAGCAGGCAATCAAGATGGCGAGAAATGCAAAGCACCCAATGATTGAGACTATATCTACAAGGCCTTGATTTGTCTCGGCTAACTGCTCATCATAGAATTGACAATCCAAGAGGTGCACCGGATCGATACGTTTCCATGTGTCTTCAATTTTAGCTAAAGTTTGCGATCGGTTGGCGGCTGCTATTTTAACATTCGCGTATCGAAGGCTGGCAGGGCGATCATATATCATGAGTGGTGCAATGGCCTCTTGTTCGCTAGGCATTCTGAACCGAAAATCTTTGATTACCCCAATTACTTCAAATGTTTCGCCAGTGTTGTACTGTTCCATGAGTTGGCCTACTATTTCTGAAGGATGCTGGTATCCAAACTTATTCACAGCCGATTCATTCACTAGTATAAATCGGTCGGCTGCTTGATTGAATGCAGGAAGGTTTTTACCTGCCACTATTTTAAGCGCAAAGTTGTCCGCAAACTTTTCGTCCGTTACAAGAACGGTAAGGCTCAAATAGTCTTTTTCACTTCCCACTATTTTCAGAGCCGTTCCATTTTGTGTGCCCGTTGCGGGCAAGTAATCACTAGCTGAGATAGATATAACACCCGGTAACTTGCTTAACTCGTTTGACACTTTTGTGTAATCATTGCCTTGTAGCTTGATGTTGACTATCGGCTTGGCATTAAATCCATAATCAATGGATAGATGATGTTTGAATTGATTGTAAATGAGAATCGAGGTGGTGATAAAGAAAAGTGAAATAATAAATTGCGAGACACTCAGAAATTTCTGCATCCCTAACTTTTTTGAAAAAGAACTTTCCTTTTTCTGAATGGCAAGTATTGGTTGCAGTTTAGACAAACGGAAAGCCGGATAGATACCAGCTAATAAGCCCACAAGAAGTGTGAACAAAACGAAATAAAAATAAACGCTTATGTTTTCTGGCAACTCGAAATTTAAATATTGATTGACCCACAAACCCCTAAATGCAGGCTTCATGAACTGCAACAGAATCATTGCTAGTATCATTGCCAGAAACGCAATAAGTATGGATTCACTTAAAAATTGATAAATCAAATCCTTGCGCTTTGCGCCAGTTACTTTTCTCACGCCAATCTCCTTTGCGCGCGTAAGGGCCCTTGCAGTCGATAGGTTCGTGTAGTTTACGCCAGCCGACAACATGATAGCAAATGCGAGAAAAGAAAGAAAATAATAAACTTCAATGGGCAAGCTGAAACTGATTGGGTTGCCGACAAATATCCCCGGAGTGATAGCAGGCAGTGGTTGCCCAATCAGTTTCAACCCTTTTAGTTCTGCGGCATTGGTATACTTATGAGCAACGATCTCGCCAAGTGCTCTTGTTAAATCTTCTGGCGTATTTTCAGGATGAAGTAACACGTAGGTGTAACAATTGGAATACTCTGACCAATTATCACTCATGTCTCGAATTTTTTCATCAGCATGCAGCGATGTTATGGTTGATGCTGAAATCAAAACGCCAAATTTGATGTGCGACTTTTGTTTTTGATGATCGATCACCCCGGTAATAGTATAAGTTCCCCAATAGGTCGGAGTCGATTCTCCGTCTTTCACTAGATGACTTAACCCACGATTCGTAAACTCAACCGTTTTGCCTATAGGTTCTTCGTCTTTAAATAAAATGTGGGCAATTTCAGTTGAGATGATCATTGCGTTTGGCGAAGTCAATGCCTTGTCTTTATTTCCTTTCTCTAATTCAAAACTAAAGACGTTGAAAAAAGATTGATCAGCGAAAAAGCCTCGCATCTCTGCGCTTCGTTGTTCATAGACCGCATCTCCACCAACACCAGGCACTAAGTGGGTAGCATCTTCAACTATGGAATAGTCAGATTTCATTGCGCTGGCCAACGGGAAAGGGCTGGAAGCATTTGGTTTTAGCGATTTGGGGATTTTAGTAAGAATCCGATAGATTCTGTCTCTTTTTCCGTGGAACTGATCGTAGCGATGCTGATCAGCCAGCATAAGAATGATGAGCATACAAATGGACATAGCCACGGCCAGTCCAAAAATGTTGATGAAAGAAAAAACTTTGTGTTTCCAGATGGTGCGAATGCTGATTTTAAAATAATTTTTTAACATGCCATACTCGTTTAGGTGATGATATCCTTCCGCAGGTTTGATGATGCTCGGCCGAAAGAGTAATAAAACATCGATGACAAATTTCAAATCTGCTTTGCGTTTACCTTTTTGCCTCAGCCTTTCGTCATACAACTCCATCAAATCTCCTTCGATATACTTCTGTAACTTCGGATGGCAGAACCAACGGAAGAATTTTAAAAAGAATTTGGGTGGATGTTGGCTGTTGTGTTTCAAAATTCAAGTCGTTTTCATGAACAGTTGGAGTGCAAAGCAATTAAACAATCTTAACCTGCAGCGCCATCTTCGGTATTGCGTTCCACAACTCATCTCGTGTGCTTTTGGTATACTCCATTGCTTTCTTACCCAAAGCGGTGATCTGAAAATATTTCTTCGGACGGCCTGCACGCTCTTCCGTTGCTTCGCCTTCAAACGATTTAAGATAGCCTTTGTCCTCCAATCGCCTCAAGGCCGTTTGCAATGCGCCAACACTGACACTGCGCTTCAGCCTTGTTTCGATGTCTTTTTTGATCGATACTCCGTACGCTTCATTATACAAAATCCCGACTGTAAGCATGACCACTTCTTCAAATTCACCTAATTGATATTTCTTCATAAAAAATTAATTCCTATTTGTAGTAATAATAATTGTGCCAAAAATAAAAACGCTCGAATTGCGCGTATTAGCGGGTTAAACTAAGATTAATTTGTTCAATGGTGAACAGAGCGTTCACTTTCGCGGGCAAATAATGTGTTAATAATTTCTACTTGGTTCCATAAATACTTTGAACCCCTGCCATTTAGTAACCCGCAATCGAATTCCCTCTTTATCCGCATCCGAAAATTCTAGGCTGACAATGCCATGTTGCCAATGCGTGTTAAAAGTAAGTCCGGCAGGCTGAAATTTGTAGGAAATCTCTATTGCTTTTTGTTGCGGTGTAGTTTCATGCAAACAAATATCGCTGGCTTTATTCGGCTTTCAAACTATTTACCGGATTAGCCATGGCTGCTTTCACCGATTGAAATGAAATGGTGAGCAATGCAATTGCGATAGCGAACACACCTGCAAGTATCATTACACTCAAAGAAATATTGATATGGTAAGCAAAACTTTCTAGCCATCGTTCCATTGCGAAGTAGCCAATGGGTATGGCCAGCACAATTGCGAGCACAACCAACTTCAAAAAATCTTTCGATAACAGCATCACTACTTGGGTGACGCTGGCACCCAATGCTTTTCGGATTCCTATTTCTTTTAAGCGCTGCTCGGCAGTAAAGTTGGCTAAGCCAAACAAACCCAGCGAAGCAATGATAATTGCGATCAACGTAAAGTAGCGAATCAATGCCATGGTGCGTTCTTCGCGCTCATAGTTCTTCTGAAAATCGCCATCTAAGAACGAATAAACAAATGGAGAGTCGGCATTGATTTTATGCCAACTGTTTTCGATGCTTTTCATTAATTCAGTATAGTTTGCTGTGTTTGCATGAAGAACCAGGTAGTAAGTAGATCCTGCAAAATTTGGAGAAACGGTAAGTGCCATCGGCTTAATCTCTTGATGAAGACTTTGAAAATGATAATCTTTCATCACGCCAATAATCTTCATTGCGTACTTCTTCTCCATCCATTCGTAATAAATATTTTTCCCTACGGCAGTCTCACTTGTGTAGCCGAGATTTTTAACGGCCGATTCATTGAGTATCAAAGACAATGAGTCGTTTCGAGTTGGTTTCAAAAAATCTCTTCCACTTAGCAATTCAATTCCCAGTGTTTGCAAATAATCGCCACCCGTGTGAGTTAGCATAATGTCTAGCGACTCACTCACCGATTTACCCTCAGCATAAAAAAGCATATCGCTGATGTTTTCAATTCCCGGATAGGCGGTAGCCTGTGTTGCCGAAACAAACTGGTTCTGCATGAGAAGATCATTCTTCAATGTCTCTGCATGTTGAATAGCTTCATTGGTTTGTAAAGGCAAAACAATTTGCTGACTCCTATTGAACCCCAGGTTTTTTGTTTTCAGGAAATCCATTTGATTGCTGATCACCAATGCGCCTAAAATGAGCACGATCGAAATCGTAAATTGAAAAACAACGAGTCCTTTGCGAATAGCCGCAGCCGAAAAGGTGTTGATTAATTTGCCTTTTAAAACTGTGACCGGCTTGAAAGAAGAAAGATAGAATGCTGGATAAATACCCGCGACTAAACCGGTAACGATAGTAAGCAGCCCCAACCAGAAATAAACATGCGGCAACTGCCCCAGCGAAAGTTGCTTGTTGACTAATTGATTGAATGGCGGAATCAGTAATTGGATAAGCAACAACGAAAAGAAAAACGCAATGGCGCATGTTAGTAATGACTCCATCAAAAACTGACTGACCAGCGCTTGCTTCATAGCGCCTACCACTTTGCGCATGCCTACTTCTTTTGCTCTGCGCTCACTTTTGGCCGTACTTAAATTCATGAAGTTGATACAGGCAATCAGCAGTAAAAATCCGGCAATGGACGCAAAGATGTAGAGGTACTTCACATCACCATTCGGAGCGACTTCATAATCATAGTGTGAGTGCAAATAGATAGAGGGCATGAGTTGAATAAACAAACTTTTGCTGAATCCCGCAGCCTTCATATCATTGCCTCCGTTTCGATCCAAGAAGGCCGCCAACTTGCTTTCAAAATCAGCTGCGCTGGTTCCGGTCTTCAGTTTCACATAGGTGTAGAAGATGTTATTCGTAGCCCAGTTGGTTTGATTTTTCACCCAACCACCAATGTCGCTGTTGTTCATGGTGAGGAAAAAATTAGCCGGAATGTGTGATTTATTCCCTTCTTTAAATACGCCTTTCACATTGTAATTAAAATCTCCGAAAGGAAGAGTAACACGAATCGTTTTGTCGATCGGATCTTCGTTTCCAAAAAATTTATCGGCCAGTGATTCCGATAAGATGATGGAATTCGGTTGGTTTAATGCGGTGTGAATATCTCCATGCTTGAATTGATAAGTAAATAGTTGAAAAAAGGTAGAGTCAATGTAATAGCCATTGATTTCAAAAAACTGTTTGTTGCTTTTTTCCTCCTTCAATAGTAATTGATCCGCTCCCGGAAAACGAAGCACTCGTGTGGATTGCTCAACTTCCGGAAAATCTCGTTTTAAGCCCTCCGCAATAGGTGCAGATGCGGCTACATACTTGAGATCTTTCATTTGTGAGGAAATACGGTAAACACGATTACCATCCACATGGTGTGTATCGTAACTCATCTCATCCACCACATAGAGCATAATCAACACGCACGCAGTCATACCTACTGCCAATCCGGAAATATTAATAAATGAATAACCCTTTTGATGCAACAAATTTCTCCAGCCAATTTTAAAATAGCTTTGATACATATCGTATTGATTTAAATAGGACGATTTTGACTTACGTATAGCAAACGGGCGGATGTAGTTGATTACTTGAAACCAATAATTCAGCTTCGCTCTAACCTGCGATTTGGTTTTGCCATCGATGAGAAACTTTTCATCCAAATCGCCCTGCACTTCTTCAGCAAGGTCATCGCGCAAAAATCGGTTCAGCAGCCATGTGGCCAGCTTGGGAGGTTTTGTGTTTGCGCTCATGAAAGAACAAAACTCAGTTTAGAAGTAGCAAAACCCGGAAACTGATCCCACAAGGCTTGCTTGAAATCTTTGGCTGCGGTTAACGTTTTCTTGCCGTAGGCGGTAATGGTGTAGATGCGCTTGCGTCTACCTCCGCGTTCGGCTGTCGCTTTGCCCATCTCCGATTTTAGAAACCCCTTTTCTTCCAATCGGGTGAGCGTAGAGTGCACTGCGCCAATGGAAACGGAGCGCTTCGTTTGCGATTCAAACTCTTCGGCAATCTTAAAGGCATAAGCCTCTTCGCCTAAAATTCCTGTGAGCAATAAGATCACTTCTTCAAATTCGCCCAGTCGTGTTTCTATCATATACTACTAAATTGTAGAACTAATATACGGAGCAGTCGCCTATTTGTTCTACCAGTTAGTAACAAATCAGAAAAATAATTTAAAAGGCTCCAGACACCGCCAAGGTTTGTTTATTTTTACCCACTGTTTAAACTCAACTAATCACATGAACTTTCGCATCGAAAAAGACACCATGGGCGAGGTACAAGTACCGGCCGACAAATATTGGGGCGCGCAAACCGAGCGCTCACGTAACAATTTTAAAATCGGCCCCGAGGCGAGCATGCCAAAAGAAATCATCCACGCATTTGGCTATCTTAAAAAAGCAGCGGCTATGGCCAACCACGAACTGGGCGTGCTTGCTGCTGATAAAAAAGATATGATCGCCAATGTGTGCGATGAAATCGTGGCCGGCAAACTCGATGACCAATTTCCTTTGGTGATCTGGCAGACAGGCTCGGGCACTCAAAGTAACATGAATGCGAATGAAGTAATCGCTTACCGAGCACATGTATTAAGTGGCGGCAAACTGACAGACGAGAAAAAAGTGTTGCATCCGAATGACGATGTCAACAAATCGCAATCGAGTAACGATACATATCCCACGGCCATGCACATTGCTGCCTACAAGCAAGTGGTAGAGATTACCTTGCCGGGATTGCAAAAGCTACGTGATACCCTTCATAAAAAAGCAACCGACTTCAAAGCCATTGTAAAAACCGGTCGCACACACTTTATGGATGCAACTCCGCTGACATTAGGACAGGAGTTCAGCGGCTATGTACAACAAATTGACAATGGTATCCGCGCCATCAAAAATTCGTTGGAGGCCATTAAAGAATTAGCATTGGGCGGCACGGCCGTTGGCACGGGATTGAACACCCCCAAAGGATACGATGTGCTGGTGGCGAAAAAGATTGCGGAGTTAACTGGCCTTCCATTTGTAACTGCTCCCAACAAATTTGAAGCATTGGCTGCACACGATGCGATGGTTGAGCTCTCCGGAGCATTGAAGCGCGTAGCTGTTTCATTGATGAAAATTGCTAACGACATTCGCATGCTCAGTTCAGGTCCACGCAGTGGCATCGGTGAAATTGTGATTCCTGATAATGAACCCGGTTCATCGATTATGCCGGGTAAGGTAAACCCTACTCAACCCGAAGCGATGACGATGGTGTGCGCGCAAGTGATGGGCAATGATGTGGCTGTGACGATTGGAGGTTCGAACGGACACTTCGAGTTGAACGTATTCAAACCAGTTATAGCTGCGAATGTATTGCAAAGCGCACGCCTGATTGGCGATGCGTGCGTTTCCTTCAACGATAAATGTGCGATCGGTATCGAGCCCAACTTGCCGATCATCAAACAACACATGGAAAATTCGTTGATGCTGGTAACGGCTTTAAATACTCACATCGGTTACGAGAATGCTGCGAAGATTGCCAAGAAGGCACACAAAGAAAACAAAACCCTTCGCGAGGCTGCAGTCGAATTAGGCTTGCTTACTTCCGCGCAGTTTGATGAGTGGGTAAGGCCGGAGAAGATGGTTTAAATTTTAGCCATTCTGAAAAGGTCAACTTGATTTTATCGATACTAAAATCCAAGTTGACCTTTTTACATTACCGCGTGAAGAAAAATCATCCAATCTGCAATTGCTAACCACGGTTCCCCGTTCGTACAATTCTGGTTTCGATATTCATTTATTTCAAAAATAAATCGTAAATCGAACTACCTAAATTTAAAACTGATACGAATGAAACCGATCACTACTGTTAAACTCTCGCTCATGATGTTCCTCGAATTTTTTATTTGGGGATCGTGGTTCGTAACGATGGGCACCTATCTAAGTAAAAGTCTTAACGCTTCTGATATTGAAAACGGAGCGGCCTATGGCACACAGTCGCTGGGCGCCATCATCGCTCCTTTTATAATTGGCTTGATTGCCGACCGCTTCTTTGCTGCACAGCGCATTCTGGCTGTTTTGCATTTAGTAGGCGCGGGTCTTTTATACATGCTATCACGGCAAACTGATTTCTCCAGCTTCTATCCGTTAATTCTCGGATACATGATTGCCTACATGCCTACATTGGCGTTGGTCAACTCGGTTGCGTTCCGTCAGTTGAGCAATCCTGAAAAAGAGTTTGCGCGCTTGCGTGTGTGGGGAACGATCGGTTGGATTGTAGCCGGTCTTACCATTGGATGGTTGGCGTGGGAAAGTCAAAATCTGTTGGCGAATACATTCTTACTCGCTTCGGGCGCGTCTGCTCTTTTAGGCGTACTCAGTTTATTCTTACCGCACACACCTCCCGGTGCAGCCGGCAAATCCATTTCGTTTGGTGATATCATCGGGCTCGATGCATTGAAACTACTGAAGGACAGCAGCTTCCTCGTCTTCTTTATTTCATCCGTTTTGATTTGTATTCCGCTCGCATTCTACTATCAGGAAGCCAATAAATTTTTCAATGAAATCAATATGTCGGGTGCGGCTGCAAAAATGTCGCTGGGACAAGTATCTGAAACGTTGTTCATGATTTTGATTCCGTTCTTCTTCCGCAAATTTGGAATTAAGACGATGTTATTGATTGGAATGGGCGCATGGGTAGCACGCTACGTATTATTTAGCTTTGGAAATGCCGATTCTCTTTCATCTTTTTTGTACTTAGGAATTATCCTTCACGGAATCTGTTACGATTTCTTCTTCGTGAGCGGGCAAATCTATACCGAGCAACGTGCCGGAGAAAACGCTAAGTCGGCCGCACAGGGATTGATTACGCTTGCAACCTACGGTGTGGGTATGCTGATCGGATTTTGGCTGGCCGGACAAATCACCGAGTCCTATAAATTAGAAGGCGGTGGCCACAACTGGCAGCAGATATGGATTATCCCTGCAGCCATTGCTGGAGGTGTAATGCTGTTGTTTGGAATATTCTTTAAGGGAAACCAAAAAACAGCCTAATAATTTTAACAAACTTTAATTCTTGTATTCTCTATGAACATTGCCATGCTCGGCTCCGGATTTATCGGTCGGTTTTATGCTGACTCCATTCAGGGCTATCGCAATAAAGACAAAATTGTTTCTATCTATTCCCGTAAGGAAGAGAGTGCCAAAAAATTTGCGGCCGATTATAAAGTGGCCTTTGCTACTACCGTTTTGGAAGATGCAATCAATCGGCCGGAGGTAGATATTGTTTGTATCTCCCTGCCCAATCATTTGCACGAAGAGGCGGTGATGCTCTGTTGCAAACACAAAAAAGCTGTGATCACAACCAAGCCATTGGGGCGAAATGCCGAGGAAGCCAAGCGTATGCTCGAGGCCGTTGAGAAGGCGGGCATCTTCAATGGCTATCTGGAAGACTTGGTGTACACACCCAAGTTTATCAAAGCGCATGAGAGTGTGAAGAATGGAGCCTTGGGCAGAATTCTTTGGGCAAAATCGCGTGAGACACACCCCGGCCCACACAGCGATTGGTTTTGGGATATTGAACAAGCAGGCGGTGGATGTATTCTGGATTTAGGATGCCACTGTGTGGAGATTGCGCGCAGTTATATCGGCAAAGACATCAAGCCTGTGGAAGTCATGTGTTGGGCGGATACGCAAGTAAAACCCATTGATGCCGAAGATCATGCCATCGGATTGGTGAAATACGAAAATGGAGCCATCGGTCAGTTTGAAGTGAGCTGGACATTCCGTGGTGGCCTCGACCTCCGCGATGAAGTGATGGGCACCGAAGGAACGATTTGGACGAATAGTTTTTTGCGTACCGGCTTTGAAATGTTTACCACTGGCAAGGGTGCCGACTACGTAGCAGAAAAAGCTGAGAGCAATTCGGGTTGGTTGTTTCCGGTAGGCGATGAATTGAATGAGTTGGGTTACAACCACATGTTCATGGATATGTTCAATGCCATGGAAAACAAAACGCAACCCAAAGAAACGTTTTACGATGGCTATGTGGTCAACTCCATTTTGGATGCAGCCTATCGTTCCGCGAAAAGCAAACAGTGGGAACCAGTAAAACTCGACATTTGGCGAGGGCGCGTGGGTGTGAGTAAAGATGCACACTTGCAATCGTACGATGCAGACCATTATCTCGTGAAAGAAGAAATGACGCACTATGGTGCGAAGAAGTTGATTTTAAAAAATAAAGCGAGCGGAAAGATTGTGGAGCGATTGCTGTCTTAGTTATTGAGCAAATCATAAACTCAAACAACAAAATAAGTATGTACCGAATTCTATTGCTGCTGCTTTTTGTTTCCACATCTGTTTTTGCACAAGTTAAAGCATTGGTGGGAGGCACACTCATTGATGGCTACGGTGGCAAGCCCATTCCCAACTCCATCATCATTATCGAGAACGAGCGAATCAAAGCTATTGGACAAATCGGGCAACTTGAAATTCCTGCTAACGCAGAAATCATATCTACTGAAGGCATGAGTGTAATGCCCGGTTTGTGGGATATGCACGTACACTTAATGATCAACGGTCACAGCGACTACACGCATTGGGATAAAACTTATTTGAAATTAGCGAAAGATGTAATCATGCCTTCATCGGCACATCAGCTGTTGATGGCAGGTGTAACCAGTGCGCGCGATTTAGGGGGACCGCTTGAGCCAAGTTTGTCCGTGCGCGATCGTATTAACAAAGGTGAGATTCCGGGCCCCACCATGTACATGAGCGGTCCGTTTATCCAGCATGAGCCCTATGCAGGCACGGCTGAATTTCGCTGGGGCGTGAAAGGCCCCGAAGATGCGCGCGCCAAAGTAAAACAGTTGGCTAAAGCAGGCGTGAATTGCATTAAGTTGATTGATCAGGATGAGATGACAGAAGCCGAATACATGGCAGTGGTAGACGAGGCGCATAAAAACAAATTGAAAGTGGTGGCACACTCACATCGTCCCGATGAAATTCGCAGAGGTATGAAAGCCGGTGTAGATAATTTTGAGCATACCGGATTAGCAGCAGCCCCCGAATATCCGGAAGATATTATAGCGATGATTAAAGAGCGCACAGCAAAAATGAATCTCGGCCCGCTCTTCTGGACACCAACTGTGGAAGGCTTATATAATTATGAATACATGCGCGACAATCCGGAAGCTCTCGACAACACCAGTTGGCATTTGGGTTTACCCGATTCGATTATTGCTGATATTAAACGATCCATCAAATATCCGAATCGGATGGGCTACTTCGCGCTGAACCCTATTCGCAAGCCAACACTCGAAAAGAAAATAAAGCAACTGAAAGAAGCGGGCGTGGTTCTATTAATTGGCACTGATAGTGGTATCCCCATGAAGTTTCACAGCCAAAGTACTTGGAACGAGTTAGACGTATGGGTGAACAAATTTGGATTCGACCCGATGTACACCATTCGTGCGGCCACCTATTGGCCGGCAGTAATGATGGGTGTAGAAAAAGATTATGGAACCATTGCCGAAGGAAAATTTGCCGATATCATTGCGGTGAAAGGAGATGTGCTACGACACATGGCATTGTTGCAAGATGTGAAGATGGTGATCAAAAAAGGCAAGCGCTACAAATAAAGAGAAGTGAAAAAGATCCTACTCATTATCGGGATCATCGTGGCAGCCGGTGTGATTATCATTCCGATGTACTTTCGCAGTCAGGATAAAGCGTTGAGTCCAGAAAGCAAAGTGGTGTATGAAAACGGAGAACACCAACTTGCTGTTTTCTACAGCAGGCCATACAAAAGAGGAAGATTGATTTTTGGAGGATTAGTTCCATACGATCAGGTGTGGAGAACAGGCGCG
The DNA here is from genome assembly GCA_016191555.1 of Bacteroidota bacterium. GTDB lineage: Bacteria > Bacteroidota > Bacteroidia > Cytophagales > Cyclobacteriaceae > ELB16-189. Next base: position 10,048 of record JACPVX010000025.1, on the reverse strand, counting down.
AATGAAGCCACCGTCTTTTCTACGGATGAAGACATTCACATCAACGGCCAATTACTTCAGTCAGGTCGCTATCAATTACTAACTATTCCGCACGAAGATCGCTGGACAATCATCTTCAATTCAGATATTCCCGGATGGGGCATTAATCTTCAAACTGGTGAAGTATACCATAATAAAAGAGCTGATGTTTTGATCACCGAAGTGCCCGTAATCAAAAAAACTTCGTCTGTAGAGCAATTTACCATTTCCATTGGCGAAACAAACGCCAAAGTAAATCTTTCGTTTGAGTGGGATGACACGCAGGTGCTGGTGCCGATTGAATTAAGATGATTCCCAAATATTTCTTACTTTTAACCTTTAAACAAAACTACCTACTATGAAAACTAGAGTTTTATTCCTCTGCCTGGCGCTGATTTTTTCCGGCACGCAAGTTTTCGCTCAACTCTCTAAAAAGGAGAAGAAAGAATGGAAAAAGAAAGCCAAGGAATTCGCCAAAAACCCTGCTAACCTCAAAACCTTGGTAGAAACCAAGCAAGTGGTTGAAAATGACAATAGCGCATTGAAAGGTCAGGTGAGTGCCCTCAATAATGATGTCAGCAACAAGAGCGCTAAGATCGCTGAACTGGAAGATCAAATCTCTAAAATGAGAAGCGAACTTACTTCTACCAAAGCCGAATTAGCTCAACTAAAAGAAGCTCCTCCGGTAAATCCCATGGATTTTTCGAAAGGTGTTGTTTTTAAAGTGCAGATTGGCGCATTCAAAAATAAAGACCTCGCCAAGTATTTCGATAACAACCCCAATTTTGGTGGCGAAGCAACCGACAAAGGCGAACAGCGTTTTACCATTGGCGTTTTCCGCGATTACTGGGAAGCTGATAAATTCAAAAAGTATATGCGCGACCTGGGCGTGAAAGATGCATGGATCGTGCCTTTCAAAGATGGACAACGTGTAGAGATTAAAGATGTATTGGAAGGCGTTGTAGCCGACAAAAAATAGTATTCATCCAACGATTTTAGGAAAAAGGTAGCACGCGCTGCCTTTTTTCATTTTACTACCTTCATAGTAATCGTAGTGAATGCGTGTGAATACCCTTTCTCATCCTTACTTTTGTGCATGAATAGAATCCTCCCCTGTAGCGTTCTTCTGTGGATTATTTGTTTCCCCGCTTTTTCACAGATTCGCTTGGAAAAATTAGAGATCGCTTATCGGCAATCGTATAAAATTTCCGGCTCTGATATTTTGGTAGTTGATACATTGGTCATGCGCGACTCTGCTCGAATTTATCTGAATCCGGAAATAGAAAACAACATCATCAATGCGAAAGTATTGATTGTCGGCAAAGGGAGTATGATCATTGGGAAAGGCCTAAACGGAAAAAAAGGAGCGGTAGGTATTGCCGGTGTTAACCAAAGTGCTCCTTGCAGAAATGGGGAAGATGGATTGAATGGAAGCAATGGTGCTGCCGGAAAAAACGGATTGAATTTTTCGCTGTATGTAGGTCAATTAAAAATCAACGGAACATTAATCATTGATGTAAACGGTGGTGATGGCGGTGACGGAGGAAGAGGTGGGCGAGGTGGTGATGGCGGTAGTGGTACACGCGTATGTCGCGGTGGAAATGGAGGGAAAGGTGGAAATGGTGGCGATGGAAGTACCGGTGGAAATGGTGGCAACGTGCTGGTGAGTTGTAAAAGCTGTCAGGATCTTCATTTGCTGCAAGGCCATCAGTTGATCATTAAAAACTATGGCGGCTTTTCCGGTACAGGAGGAGATGTGGGCAGTGGAGGCCGAGCAGGCTTGGGAAGCAAACAAGATGGAAAGAATGGTATGCGCGGTGTAGCCGGTAAACAGGGCACTGCAGGTAAAACAGGTATTGTTACATTGGAAAAAAGTTGAAGATGCATAAAAGGTGGGTATACAAAAATCTCCCGACAGACGATTCGGTTTCAACACTTAGTACCAGCATCAACGTCAACAAACATATTGCTACCATCCTATGGCAGCGTGGCATTACAGAGTTTGAGTCCGCCAAGAATTTTTTTCGCCCTTCACTATCGCACTTACATGATCCTTTCCTCATGAAGGACATGGCTGCGGCTATTGATCGTTTAAAAAAAGCCATCAACACGAATGAAAAAATTCTCATCTATGGTGATTATGATGTAGACGGCACTACAGCCGTAGCACTCGTCTACAGTTACCTGAAAAGTTTTTATCAGCATTGTGATTTTTATATCCCCGATCGCTATGCCGAAGGATATGGAGTTTCAGAAGCAGGCATTAAGTGGGCAGAAGAAAATGGATTTAGTCTCATCATCGCACTTGATTTGGGTGTGAAAGCTATTGATGCGGTAACGCTGGCCACTTCAAAAAACATTGACTTTATTATTTGCGATCACCACTTGCCGGGGGCGTCCATTCCGCATGCTGTGGCAGTACTTGATCCCAAGCGCAGCGACTGCGATTATCCTTTCAAAGAGTTGAGCGGTTGCGGTCTCGGCTTTAAGCTCATGCAAGCATTCGCGCGAACATTTCGCCATGAAGAAGAATTGTATGACTATCTCGACCTGGTTGTTGTAAGCATCGCATCTGACATTGTTCCGATCACCGATGAAAACCGGGTGCTCGCTCATTTTGGTTTACAAAAGCTCAATCAAAAGCCGTTACCGGGATTAAAGGCGTTGAAAGATATTGCGGGCACTAAAACCGACTTAGATATATCGGGCATTGTGTTTACACTGGGGCCTCGCATCAACGCAGCCGGACGGGTAGCGCATGCACGAGCAGCCGTTGAGTTGCTAATTTCCTCCACCGAAGAAGAAGCCTTAGCCTGCGCAGAAAAGGTCAATCTCAAAAATGACATCCGCAGAGAGTTTGATTTAAGCATCACAGAGGAAGCGCTGGCGATGATTGAAGGCAGCGAAAAGCTAAAAAACGCAAAATCTACCGTTCTTTTTAAAAATACCTGGCACAAAGGGGTAATTGGCATAGTTGCTGCTAGATGTGTAGAGAAATATTATCGCCCTACTGTGATCTTAACTGAGTCAAATGATAAAATAACCGGCTCTGCGCGCAGTGTGAAGGACTTTGATCTTTACGAAGCCATTTATGCGTGCAGCGATTTGTTAGAAAAATTTGGTGGACACAAGTACGCAGCCGGACTTACACTTGATAAAAGTAATTTGGCAGCCTTTCAGCAACGCTTCGAAAAGGTAGTAGCCGAAAACATGACGGAAGAAATGCAAACCCCTGTAGTCGAGATTGACGTGGTGGTGGACTTTGATAACATCACATCCAAGTTTAATAATGTTCTTAAGCAGATGGCTCCCTTTGGTCCGGACAACCAACGCCCCATGTTTGAAACCGATCGGGTATATGTAAAAAATAATCTGTCTGGGTTTAAAGACAGGCATCTGCGTTTTCTGGCTGCTCAAGAAGGGAATGAAAGAGTTTTCAATGCCGTTGGTTTTGATTTGATTGAACACTTCGATCGGTTGGCAAGTGGACAGTCTTTCAAGATGGCTTATACCTTAGAAGAAAATACCTACAACGGCATCACCACCTTGCAAGCGCGAATAAAAGATTTAAAATTTGACTGACTATGATTTTACGAGCTGAGAATTTGATTAAAAAATATAAGAAACGCACAGTCGTGAATAACGTATCCGTGCAGGTTGGCCAAGGCGAAATTGTTGGACTGCTCGGCCCCAACGGTGCCGGTAAGACAACTACATTTTATATGACGGTTGGCTTGATCAAACCCAATGGCGGAAATATTTTTTTGGATCAGGAAAACATTACCGACTTGCCCATGTATCAGCGGGCCAAGCGTGGCATTGGCTATTTGGCGCAAGAGGCATCGGTGTTTCGTTCGCTGTCAGTGGAAGAAAATATCATGGCTCCCTTAGAAATGCGTGAAATGACGAAAGCCGCACGAAAAGAAAAAGTAGAATCGTTACTGGAAGAATTCAGCTTAACACATGTGCGAAAAAATTTAGGCATGGTGCTCTCCGGTGGTGAGCGCAGAAGAACAGAAATAGCTCGCGCACTGGCAGTCGATCCTAAGTTTGTTTTGTTGGATGAACCTTTTGCCGGTGTCGACCCAATTGCAGTCGAAGAGATTCAGGGCATCGTAGCGAAACTAAAAAAGAAAGACATTGGCATTTTGATTAGTGATCACAACGTAGATGAAACTTTGGCCATTACCGATCGCGCATATCTGATGGTAGAAGGGAAATTGTTTAAAGCAGGTACTGCGCAAGAATTGGCAGACGATCCGCTGGTGCGTAAAGTTTATCTAGGGCAAAACTTCCAGTTGCGTAGAGCAAAAGTAGAAGCCTAAACTATCTTTTGAACAGAGAATAACTTACACGCAAATCCGTAAACTCGGCCACGGCTTTGTAGGCTCTCAGATTCACGCCCACACCCCATCGATCATTCAAAAAATACTTACATCCCCAACGATGGTAAAGTAATTCGGCTCCATTTCTTCCAGCCAGATAAACTCCCAACTGCTGACTGAAAACAAATTTTCCCAATAGAAATTCGTGGCCAACCATGGCACCTGCACGAAAGCCATCAGAAGCGATTGAGTAGGATTTCAATTGCTCTTGTACGAGTTGATCCTGATAAAATTCAAGAGCAAGAGTCCACGCATGAATGCGGGTTGTTTGTTTACTTGCCAGCAATTGTATACCAATCACCGGTTTATTTCTTTCAATCGAAGTAATGACTCCGGAGCGGATTAATCCAAAAATATCTGCATCTACTCGAAGTCTTCGAAACTGCTCGGTAGGTTTTATGCGCGAGCGCTTAGTCAACAGAAGCTGAGAAGGAGAATATTCTACACCCACACTGAGCACAGGCCAATTCAATCCGTTATTGGGATCTTTCCATCCGCCATTGGAAGCATGGTTAAATGCCACTGCTGTTTGGGCGGCTAAATGTTTTGTCAATTGCCAGCGAATGCCTCCACCCAAAGCGAGAAACGCACTCACGGGCAAACTATATAATTTGTTGTTGGGATTCGAATTCAAACAATAAGGATTCGACAGAGCTGAAAGTCCAACCGAAATACTAGGATACAAACTGATTCGGTTACTTACCAAAAAATAAGGCGACAACGAATAATTTATTATGAACCCTCCTCCAAGCGCCTTGTTTTCAAATTGCTGGTACGTAAACGAAAGTGAGTGTCGCGGGTAGCAAGCAAATAGATTGTACGTGACGGCATCTGTTTTCTGCCAATGCAAAGCAGCGGAAAAACCATTCGCTTGAGCGATAGAGTTATTTTCTAATTCGTCAGCATTGGCAATCACATTTCCAAAGGAAGAAGCTAGTGAGTAGGCTATTTGGCTACGTGTTGAATCGGATTGTGAAAGTCCAACAATTGTTCCGAGAAGAAAAAACACAAGCAGTATGTTCTTTAAACTTCTCATTTAACTTTTATGAATTGATCCATTCCCCTGCAAGCCACCCGTATGCAAAACCAAAATGGTCGACCCATATTCAAAATAATTTTGGCCAATCAAATCAAAAACACCCGTCATCATCTTGGCCGTGTAAACCTGATCCAACGGAAGTTGATAATTCATTTTCATGTCTTCCATAAAGGCAAGCAATTCATCTGAGATTTTGCCGTAGCCACCGAAATGATAGTCTGTGTTCACTTGCCATTCAAGTTGGGTATCAGAAATAAGTGATCGAATCTCATTGATTAAAAAATCGCCACCCTTCAATGATGAAAAACCTACGATCTTTTTGTCGGATGATAAGCCTTCGATCATACCTGCTATGGTTCCACCTGTTCCGATTGGCAAACAGAGATAATCAAAATCAATTTCCTGTTCCAATGTTTTAGCAAACTCCGCGCAACCGCGCACTGCAAATTCATTCGTGCCTCCTTCCGGAATGATGTACACTTCTCCAAACTGATTTCGCAGTGATCGCAGAAACTCCGGCTCCTTTTTTTCCCGATAGGCTTCCCGCGAAATAAAATGAAGTTTCATACCTCTGGCTTCAGCAAATGAAAGTATGTGGTTGAGTGGTTCGGTGCGCTCACCCCGAACAATCCCGATGCTTTTCATACCCAACTCATGTGCCGCTGCGGCTGTTGCATACAAGTGATTCGAATACGCTCCCCCAAAAGTTAATAGGGCTTTGTGTCTTTCTCGTTGCGCCTCCTCCAAATTGTATTTCAGTTTCCACCACTTGTTTCCGGAGACAAACGGGTGATTCAAATCTTCTCTTTTGACCAACAAACGAACGCCATCCTTCCTCTCCAAATTCAATTCGATAACCGGAGTTGCAGAATAGGTAAGAGAATGGCTCATCGGGTTGCTTGAATATCAAAAGTCAAATGTAAATAGGTTTAAACAGAAAAATTGAAGGTAAACCACTCATTTACTAAATATTTTAGTATTTTTAGGCTGTGGAGGACAATTACTTTAAGGGGCGTGGAGCACAGATCAAAAGCGAAAACCGATTTTTAAAATCGCACTATGTTACTGATCACATCGAGGGCTTGGATGAACCCTTGCTCGAAAATCCACACACGCAAGTATTTGAAGAGAATGCCAAAAAGATTGTGAACCGAGTGGATAGTCCTGATCTCGGCTTTGGGTATTCTATGAATCCATACCAAGGCTGCGAACATGGTTGCATTTATTGCTATGCCCGCAATACACATGAGTACTACGGCTTCAGTGCCGGCCTCGATTTTGAAAGCAAAATTGTGGTGAAGAAAAATGCCGCGCGCCTTCTCGAACAAGAATTGCTAAAGCCATCGTGGAATGCTGTGCCCATCATGCTGAGTGGTAACACGGATTGCTATCAGCCGCTTGAAAAAAAGTGGGGTATTACTCGCCAACTTTTAAAAGTCATGGCACAATACCGTCATCCGGTGAGCATCATTTCTAAAAACGGATTAGTTGTTCGCGATATTGATTTGTTGCAAGATTTGGCTGCGGATAATCTGGTGCATGTTTACATTTCCATCACCACACTCAACGAAGAGTTGCGCAGAGCCATGGAGCCGCGCACTGCTAGTGGCATCAAGCGATTGAAAACCGTAGAAGAATTAGCCAAAGCAAATATTCCTGTGGGGATTATGAATGCACCCATCATTCCCGGATTAAATCATCATGAAATTCCTGCCATCTTAAAAGCCGCAGCCGATCATGGCGCGCGCAATGCGGGCATGACCATCGTTCGGTTGAACGGAGCGATTGGTAAAATTTTCGAAGATTGGTTGCAAAAGAATTTTGCCGATCGGTTTGAAAAAGTGTGGAATCAAATCTGTTCGATGCACGGAGGCAACGTAAACGATTCGCAGTTTGGCAGACGCATGCGAGGCGATGGAAATATTGCCGATGTCATTCATCAACTCTTCCGCACTTCCAAGAAAAAATACTTCGCAGACAAAAGTATGCCGGCTTATGATTTAACCAAGTTTAGAAAGGGCGGAAACTTGAGTTTGTTCTGAGGTTTCTTTAAACGTACATAATTGTGTACGTTTACATAAAGTTTGCTAATTATGAAAACGACAACTGTTACTGATTTCAGAAAAAAAATGAAGACCCATTTGCATGAATTGGAGATGGATCAAGACATTTTGATTTTATCAGGAGCCAAACGAAAAGATTTTGTTGTACTTACCCTTGATCAATATAATGCAATGGAAGAAACTGCCCATTTATTATCAACTCCTGCGAATGCAACTCACTTACTCGAAAGTATCAAGCAAGACAGAGATGGAAAATCAGAACGCAAAGTGCTTAAATCAGTGCCAGCCAAAAAAGCTATTTTAAAAAGGACAAAAACTAAAGCCATATAATGAACATTGAGTTCACTCCAAATGGTTGGGAAGATTATCTATACTGGTATAAAAATGACCAAAACATTCTGGACAAGATCAATGACCTGATCAAGGAAGTCACCAGAGAACCCTTTAAGGGAATTGGTAAACCAGAAGCATTAAGGGGAAACCTTTCCGGCTATTGGTCTAGAAGGATTACTGGTGAACATAGGTTGGTATATCGAGTTTACGGTTCAAAACCTAATCAGACTATAATAATTGTAAAGGTTAGATTTCATTATTGACTAAAATTATTCTCGTGTAAAAAATCATCAAAAACCCTTCTCATCCATCATGACGCAACGCCTTCACCGGATTTGACAACGAAGCCTTCAACGCTTCATATCCTACAGTAATCAGCGTAATCAGAGCAACAAGTCCAACTACCCCACCAAACACCCACACAGACAAACTGGTTTGATATACAAAACTCGACAGCCATTGATTGGCAAGATAATACGCCACCGGAATAGCAATACAACTGGCCAGCAACAACAACTTACCAAACACACTCAACAGCAAAATCAAAATCTGTGAGCTGCTGGCGCCCATGCTTTTGCGAATTCCGATTTCACGTGTGCGCTGCTCGGACATAAATGCTGCCAATCCATACAAGCCCACACAGGTGATCAAAATTGCAAGTCCTGAAAACTTCTCGGTAAGGTTGGCAACTTTGGTTTCGTTTTCATACATACGGCCAAACTCTTCATCTACAAACCAATAGTCGAAGCCATACTGCGGAAAGTTTTTCTTCCATGTTGATTCTAAGAAAGAAATCTTCTCTTGGATTTTCCCTTCCGGCAAGCGTACATGAATGATTCTGTCAAACGTGTGTGGCTTAGGTGAAATCGCCAGCGGCTCAATTTTCTTGCGCATCGATTGATACGGAAAATCTTCTACCACTCCAATCACAATGCCGGTTATCGGTGCCTTCGTTGAATCAGGCGCTTGGTAGCCCATCACATAGTCGGGGCGCACAATGGCTTTGCCCACTATTTCTTGTGGCTTCAGCTTTAATGCCTTCACAGCCGATTCATTCAATAACACCGCCATTGAATCGGCCATATTCTTTTCATCAAAATCGCGACCGGCCAGTATTTTTAGTCTGAATGTTTCCGGAAAATCGAAATCACCATTGAGTTGAAACCATTCATGCTTGTCTTCATTGATATCCGGAAATTGCATTTGCATATTGATCGGCCCGAAGAAATCCAAACGAGGTAAGTGATTGGCGAGTGTAACATGCTCAATTTGTGGATCGGATAACAATTGATTTTTGAATGTGAGATATTGTTGATCGGTAGCTTGCCCATTAAATCCGCCATAGCGAATGGAAACAATTTGTCTTCCCGCTTCATTTAACTTTGAATTTTTCAACAAATCCATTTGGCGTACAATGATAACCGTGCCAGCTAACAATGTTATCGCTACCACAAATTGAAGTGTTGTCAAAAACTGACGAAAGCGAGTCGATCCTTTTCCAAACGCAAACTTGCCTTTCAATACCGCTGCCGGTTGAAAACCCGACACAAACAAAGCCGGATAGCTGCCTGCCAATATCGTTACTAAGAAAATCACACCCACTATAATCAATAACATCGGTCCATTAAAGATGTGTGCAAACGTGAATGTCTTTCCGGTTAGTTGATTGAATTGTGGAATGAAGAAAACCACGAGTAAGAGTGCAATGATCGCAGAGATGAGCACCAACACGAAAGACTCCATCATGAATTGAAAAAACAACTGTGGTCGAATGCCACCAAATGTTTTACGCAAACCAATTTCGCGCGCACGGCTCGCAGACTTTGCCGTTGAAAGGTTGATGTAGTTGATACACGCCACTACCAAAATCAATAAAGCAATGGTGATGAATACATACATGTAGCTGATGTCAGCCATTTTGTGATCGATGGTCCAGTCCATTTCTTTATCAAAGTGAATGTCGGTGATCTTACGAATCACAGGTGTAAACTTGATGTCCCATTTATTTTTAGCAATGATTTCATTGGCGCGTTTCTGTAAATCGTTTTTGATTACCTCAATCTTGCTGGGGTCTTCGCAAACAAAATACGATTGCGTCCAAAAGCCATTGTTGCCATCGCCCATGGAGGTAGCAAGAATATTTTCAAGATCTTGAATGAATGGCTTCAGCGCCAAAATGTTGAAAATGTATTTTGGTTTGATATGCGAGT
>JACPVX010000002.1 GCA_016191555.1 Bacteroidota bacterium | reverse complement strand
GGGAGTGTTCAACGAACTGTGTCATTGTTCCATTCTATCACCAAAGTATTGATTTAATTCGTTTCGTATAATATTCCAGGAAAAGATTTGTCCTTCCCATTTTGTTTGTGCGTTGATGATGGCCATGTAAACCTGTTTAAGGATTGCATTTTCAGAAGTGAACGATCCTTTGGTTTTAGTCACCTTTCTAACCATTCTGTGGTAGCTTTCGATCGGATTTGTGGTGTAGATAATCCGCTTAAGTTCGTGTCTGTACTGGAAGATGATTGCAAGACGATTCCAGTTATGCTTCCAGCTTTTGAATACAGCTGGATACTTATTTCCCCATTTAAGTTCCGCCGCTTCAAGATATTCCCATCCCTGTTTTTCATCGCTGGCTCGATAGATCAGTTTGAGATCGTTCATTACGGCTCTAAGATCTTTATAGGTCACATATTTAGCGCTGTTGCGCATTTGGTGAACGATGCATAACTGGACTTGTGTTTTTGGGAAAAAGTCATCGATGGCATCACCAAAACCGCTCAGGTTATCGATGCAAGCAATGAAGATGTCCTTCACTCCTCGTTGCTGCAGATTGTCTAGTATTTGTCGCCAGAACGAAGCGCTCTCGGAGTTGCCGATGTAAATCCCTAACACTTCCTTGCAACCATCAGTAGTTACGCCTAAAATCGAGTAAATCGCTTTACTAATTACTCTACCATCCTCGCGGACCTTGTAATGCATGGCGTCCATCCAGATCACAGGATAAACACTTTCCAGCGGGCGGTTCTGCCATTCTCGGATCTCAGGTAATAATTGATCCGTTATGGCGCTGATCGTACCATCAGACACATCATAGTCGTAAAGTTCCTTGAAGTGCTTTTGGATATCACTATAACTCATCCCTAAACCAAAAAGACTGATGATCTTTTCATCAAAATCCTTACTGAGCTTGATCTGGCGCTTTTCAAGGATACGTGGTTCAAAAGTACCGTTCCTATCACGCGGATTAGACAACTCAAATGATCCCAGTTGACTCTTAACTGTTTTAGATGTTTTGCCATTTCTGCGATTTTTATCCGAACCGCGAGTAGATTCAAGGTGTTCTTCTAGTTCCGCTTTTAAAGAACCTTCAAGTGCCATCTTGATCAACGGAGTGAAAATTCCGTCTTTGCCGATCAACGATTTACCTGATCGAATATCTTCGATCAACTGTTTATTGAAGGCTTCGTAATCAAATTCTTCTTTCATAATTGTCAAAATTTACTCCTTTTTCCAAAAAAGAAAAACTTTGACACAGTTTATTGAACGATCTCCTAACAAATCAACATGCTTCGTACCCAGTAGAAATCAATCAGCACGTACTATTGGCAAGTCGCGAAACTAACTAACTAACTAACTAACTAACTAACTAACTAACTAACTAACTAACTAACTAACTAACTAACTAACTAACTAACTAACTAACTAACTAACTAACTAACTTCCCTCCAACTCTACTTCCAGCTGCAATTCTTTGATCGCATTGATCATTTTCACTGACGGTTCTATTTTGAGTTTTCGCGACGGCATGGTTACTTTGATATCATCCAATACGTCGACCACCGTGAATTTGACCGAACACTTACCTTCCGACTCCAAGAACAAGGTTTCCAATTTCCCCATGAGTAATTGATCAAGTGACTTAATCGGAATGGTGATGTTCAGCGTTGTTGAACGTGTTTCGAGCAGGTTCTCCAGTTGCTCAATGTTGCTGATGGCAAATTCGATGGGTTTTTGACCGGTGATTTTGTCTTTGTACGGACCTTCCTGCACCTTACCACGAATGGCAATGATTAGGTCTTTTTTCATGAAACGGTCAAACTTGAGGTAATTATCGCCGAACAGATACAACTTGGTTCCTCCGGCGTAATCTTCAATGTTCATGATTCCGAACGGTTTCCCGGTCTTTGTGGTCAAGTGCTGAATATCGGTTACAATGGCTGCAATGAGCAACTCGCGTCCGTAGTATTCCGGTAATTTGGTGAGCATTTCCACTTTTCCGCTACAGAAAGCTTCTATTTCTAATCGGAAATCGTCGAGTGGATGCCCAGAAATGAAAATCCCAACGACTTCTTTCTCAAAATTGAGTTTCATGAGCGTAGGCCATTCCTCACACACCGGCACTTGCGGTTCTGGCATTTTGATATCGGAGGATTCGCCAAACATCGATACTTGAGAAGAGTTTTCGTTTTCCTGCAAACTGGCACCGAAACGAACAGCATTTTCTAAGAACGTACGTCCATTGCTATCCGGATAAAAATACTGCGCACGATGGATGTTGTTGAACGAGTCGAAACAACCGGCGTAAGCCATACTTTCCATCGCTTTTTTGTTCACCAAACGCAGGTTTACCCGCTTGGTCATTTCGAAAATAGAAGAAAACGGCCCGTTCTCAGCACGTTCCTGAATAATGCATTCTACCGGTCCGCTTCCCAAGCCTTTGATTCCTCCCAAACCGAAACGAATTGCTCCGGCAGCGTTTACCGTAAATTCATACGCCGACTCATTCACATCGGGTCCTAAAACGGCAACGCCCATGCGGCGGCATTCTTCCATGAAGAACGTAACCTGCGAAATATCGTTGAGGTTATTACTCAACACCGCAGCCATAAATTCGGCCGGATAGTTGGCTTTTAAGTACGCCGTTTGGTAAGCAACCCAGGCATAACACGTCGAGTGCGATTTGTTGAAGGCATAAGAGGCAAAAGCTTCCCAGTCTTTCCAGATTTTCTCCAAAACCACCGGATCGTGACCACGCTGTCCACCTTGTTCTACGAACTGCGGCTTCATTTTATCTAGGATGTAGCGTTGCTTCTTACCCATGGCTTTACGCAAAACGTCGGCATCACCTTTCGAGAAGCCCGCTAGTTTTTGCGAGAGCAACATTACCTGTTCCTGGTAAACCGTAATTCCGTAGGTTTCTGAAAGGAATTCTTCGCAGGCATCTAAGTCGTATTTGATTTCCTGCTCACCGTTTTTCCGTTTTACGAAATCGGGAATGTATTCGAGCGGTCCGGGACGGTACAAGGCATTCATGGCGATCAAATCGGCAAACACCGATGGCTTGAGCTCGCGCATGTATTTTTGCATTCCGGGTGACTCGTATTGGAAGATCCCTACGGTTTCACCACGCTGGAACAACTCATACGTTGGTAAATCATCTATCGGGAACGTATCGGGGTCGAGATCAATGTTGTGGCGCTTTTTGACGTTTTTTACCGCGTCTTTGATCAGCGTCAGGGTTTTTAATCCAAGGAAGTCCATCTTCAACAACCCTGCTTCTTCAGCTACCGAGTTATCGAATTGGGTACACCACATGGACGAATCTTTGGCCAAAGCCACCGGAACGAAATTGGTGATGTCATCCGGCGTAATGATCACCCCACAGGCGTGAATTCCTGTATTTCGAACCGATCCTTCAATGCGCTGTGCCTGGCGTAATACTTCAGCTCGTAAATCGAAACCACGAGCAATGGAACGCAACTCCTGCACATTAGCCATGTCAACAGCATTGTTCAGTTTCTCCGCAATTTTGGGTTCTTCCCAATTAAAAATGGCGTCGAGCGAAAAGTTATCCGGAATCAGTTTTGCCAACATGTTGGTATCCAACAACGGCAAGTTCAATACACGACCTGCATCCCGAATAGACGACTTCGCCGCCATGGTTCCGTAGGTAATAATTTGCGCAACCTGATTGGAACCGTATTTATTGATTACCCACTCGATAACACGACCACGACCTTCATCGTCGAAGTCAATATCGATATCGGGCATTGACACACGATCGGGGTTTAGGAAACGCTCAAAGAGCAGATCGTAAGCAATCGGGTCAACATTGGTAATGTAAATACAATAGGCAACCGCCGAACCTGCTGCCGAACCACGACCAGGACCAACGGAAACGCCCATATCGCGGGCAGCCTGACAAAAATCTTGTACAATGAGGAAATACCCCGGATATCCGGTACGTTCAACCGTTGCGAGCTCAAAATCCAAGCGATCGCGAATTTCATCGGTGATAACGGGATAACGTTTTTCAGCTCCCTTATAAGTCAAATAACGCAAATACGCGTTCTCACCGCGCTTTCCACCGTCAGTAGCATCAAGCGGATCAACAAATTCTTCGGGAATATCAAAAGCCGGAAGTAATACTTCGCGCGCCAACGGATATGGTTCTATTTTAGCTAAAATCTCACCTACCGATTCAATGGCTTCGGGTAAATCAAGGAACAATTCCTTCATTTCTTCCGACGATTTGAAATAGTATTGTTCGTTTTCCAAACCGAAACGGAAGTTACGCCCTTTTCCTTTTGGCGTTGCTACCTGCACACCATCGCGCACACACAAGAGAATATCATGTGTGTTGGCATCCTGTTCATTCGCGTAAAACGTATTGTTGGTAGCAACAAGCGACACATTGTGTTTTTGAGCCAACTTCACCAAAGAAGCATTTACACGGTCTTCGTCTTCCTGTCCGTGACGCATGATTTCCACGTACAAATCGGAACCGAATTGTTCTTTCCACCAAATCAAGGCTTCTTCGGCTTGTTTCTCACCGACATTTAAGAGCAAGTTGGGTACTTCACCCGACAAACCGCCGGTAAGTACAATGAGGTCTTCTTTGTATTGTTCAACGATTGTTTTATCGATACGTGGCACGTAATACATACCTTCCGTGTAGGCCAACGAAGCCAATTTCACCAAGTTGTGATAACCGCGTTTATTCTTTGCAAGGAATACTACTAGGTAACCGTTGTCTTTGTTTTGTTTGTCTTTTCGATCGCGGCACACATAGAGCTCACAACCAATGATGGGCATGACTTCCTGCTGATCAAACAGCTCGCCTTTTTCTTCGGCTTCGGCTCTGTCTGCCTTGATTTGTTTATTGATACCCGAAATGGCTTTTTCAAAGTGAAATGCCGCCATCATATTGGACGTATCCGTGAGCGCAACGGCCGGCATTTTATGTTGAATCGCCTGCTTAATCAGGCTTTTCACATCCATGGTTGATTGCAGAATGGTAAATTGCGTATGGTTGTGTAAGTGCACAAAAGGCACGTTTTTGAGTCGAACACGTGCTGCCTCGCGGTCTATATCTCCTTCGCTCGGCGCAACCACCTCTTTGAGTTTCGCACTCGCTTCTTTGAGGTTGATGTGCACCAACCCGATCGGTTGAATTTGATCCGGGTGAAGTAATTTAAACTTTTGGAAGAAATCAGGCTCGGCCTTTAATTCATCGAGCGTAAACACCTCGCGACGCACCAATTCAAAGAAACAACGCGTGGTTGCTTCAACGTCGGCAGTGGCATTGTGCGCTTCGCCAAAAGGTACTTGAAACAAATATTCATGCAACTCGGTTAGCGTTGGTAATTTAAATCGACCACCACGACCACCCGGAAGTTTTGTAAGCCCCGCCGTTGTCTCGGTACAGGTGTCCAACACCGGCAAATCATGCAAGTTGGTTTCAACACCGCGACGCAACAACTCACACCCCATGATATTGACGTCGAATCCTACGTTTTGTCCCACCACAAACTGTGACCGACTCAATGCATCTTTGAAATGCACCAAAACTTCATCCAGATTGACACCTTCTTGTGTTGCCAAAGCAGTTGAAATTCCATGGATTCGTTCAGCATCAAAAGGGATATCATATCCATCAGGCTGAATCAAAAAATCTTTATGTTCAACACAGTTACCGTCTGCATCGTGCAATTGCCAGGCAATCTGAACTGCCCGTGGCCAATTGTCAAAATCGGTTATGGGAGCATTCCAATCGCGCGGTAAACCCGTTGTTTCGGTATCAAAAATCAAGAACATATTTCAGGGCATTTTTGGGAGAATAAAGTTAGCTAAAACTGCGCGTTTAATAGCAGGAAGAGTTGACGGATGTTGATAACTCGGGTGAATCGTGGGGAAGTTGTGGGTAAACAATCACTGAGCTTCGCGATAAATCGACGAAGCTACAAGACGCAACCTTTCTTTTCCTAGCTGCCATCCCCTTTTAATCAGTGGAACCTACAGAAGAAATAGGAATCCTTGAATGATGAATAGATCGCTCCGATTTTCAGGCAGCATTCGTTAAACCAATGCGTATGTTTGGTAATCAGAAGAGTATTAAAATCCGGATGCTATGAGAATCGTGCTGTTTTGTCTTCTATCGCTTTCCCTGCTCCCTTCGCCAATGGTGTTTTCGCAAAACGATGCCTTTACGGATGGTATGAATTGGGTAAACCCGGATTATATTACTTCGCAACAAAGCCCCGATTTCAGCGGAATCAATTGTCAAAACATCCATTACACACTTTCAACCACTTCCAATCTAGGATTCAATTACAATCCTGTTGCTGTAAACGGCTCCGGTGTTGTTTTTCCGTCGCTTAGCTCAAATAGCGGAAACACCATGGCTATCACCATCACCTTCAACACGCCTGTTTCCAATTTCGGGATGCGGATCTTGGATTTGGATGAAGACAATCAAGGTGATGTGATAAAAGACAATATCACTTCCCGCTGAAGGTATTATGTATACATATAGGTAGTAGATAGAAATTGGAATATTTGAGACCAGATTGATCACAATCATG
>JACPVX010000001.1 GCA_016191555.1 Bacteroidota bacterium | reverse complement strand
TTAACGATCAACACGGCTCCAGCGATTACGACTCAACCGATCGCGAGCCAGACGGTATGCGAAGGCACAACGAACGTCACGTTCAGTGTAGTAGCAACCGGCACGGTATTAACCTATCAATGGAAGAAGAATGGAGTGAATATTGGAGGAGCTACCTCAGCTAGTTACGTAATCGCGACCGCGGCAACGGGAGATGCAGGCACGTACACAGTACAAGTGAGCGGCACATGTGCACCAAGTGTAACGAGCACAGGTTCTGTATTAAACATCAACGAGCAACCGGAAGTACTCAGTGTCACCGGCAATCAGACAGTTTGTGCAGGAGCAAGCGTTACCTTTACGGTGAATGCAGGCGCAACGACATCGCCTACGTACCAATGGAGATTCAACACGACCCCAATTGCAGGAGCCACGAGCAGCAGCTACACGATTCCAACTACCACCACAGGCGATGCAGGTAGTTATGATGTAGTAGTGAGCGGAGTTTGTACACCGAGTGCAACGAGCGCAGCGTCAACGTTAACGATCAATGAATTGCCAGAAGTCACCTTAAATCCATCGAACAGTACCATATGTGAGAATGGATCGACTTCATTCACAGTTAATTCTGGTAATACAACAGTGCCTACATTCCAATGGCAGGTAAGCACTGACGGTGGTTTAACGTATTCCAATTTAACTAATGGTGGAGTTTATTCCGGAGCATCATCAAGTACTTTGTTGCTAACCAATGTGCCGCTTTCTCAAAATGGTAATTTGTACAAAGTAATTGTTGGAGGTGTATGTCCTCCGGCTACCGTTAGCTCTGTGGCTCAATTGAATGTTCAACAAAACCCGGTAATTATTGACCAGCCAATAAACAAGATTGTTTGTGAGAATACGACAGTATTATTCTCTGTGAACTCCGTAGGTACGGGATTGAGTTATCAATGGAGAGAAAACGGCACGCCAATTACTGATGCGGGAGTTTACTCAGGCACTTCAATAGCTGTGTTAAGTTTGACAAATGTTCCCGCAACTTTAAATGCTAAACAATATGATGTTGTTATCACAGGAACATGCTCTACAATAACAAGTTCATTAGCTACATTGACTGTAAATCCACTCCCAATTGGAGTAAATGATGCAATTACTGTATGCAGTGATATTGCTCTGAATTATGACCTTCAAACAAATGTTAATTCTGCTAATGGTGTAGCAAGTACTTATTCCTGGATTGCGTCCAATAATTTGAATGTGATTGGGGAAAGTTTAGGCATTCAGTCATCTTCTGTAATAACAGACCAGCTTACGAATCAATCCACCGTTTCTCAAATAGTGACATATACAATTACTCCAACGAGTGTTACAGGATTATGTCAGGGAACTCCATTTATATTAACTGTAACGATCAGTCCTGAACCTGTTGGAATTACTCAAAATGTAATTCAATGCAGTGGTGTGCCTTCCGGAATTACCATTAATTCCACACCGGCTTCTGTAGCTCCTTCTGGTTTTAATATTTCGACTAATCCAAACGGATTGACTCAAATAGCTGGAACTATTAGCGCGGGCTTAAGTAAAACATCAACAGAACTTCAAGACGATGTTTGGAGCAATACTGGGGCAAACCCTGTAAATGTGATTTATACAGTAATTCCAATTAGTTCAATAGGTGGTTGTCTTGGGGATCCATTCGTAATTACATTAATAATTACTCCTGAACCAGTAGGAGTAGCTCAAACAAAAACAGTTTGCAGCGATGGGGTATTGGGCAGCGGATTGACATTGACTACGAATGGCACGAGCGTGAGTGCCGCGAGTTATACGATCAACAGCATTACGTTCAGCAGTGGATCATTGACAGCGAGCGCAGGAGTTCCGGTAACTGGAACAGGCAAGCCGTCCAATGAATTGATCGATGACGCATGGACGAACCAGACAGGCAGTGCAGTAGACGAGATCTACAATGTGAGTCCGGTTAGCAGCGCAGGCTGTGTGGGCGCACCGTTCACCGTAACGGTAACCGTACAACCAGAACCGGTTACGACCGCCAATGTAGTGGCCGCTTCGGTATGCAGCGATGTGGTGACAGGCTACACGTTAAGTGTAGTTGGTGCTACGACCTATACAATCAGCACGAACAGCAATGGCTTAGTACAAAGTGCCGGCACGGTGAGTGCGGGCACGGGTAAGGCAGCGAATGAATTATCGGATGACAGTTGGACGAACACGAGTTTGTCGACTGTGAATGTAGTTTACACGATTACACCGATCAGTGGAATAGGTTGCGCAGGCGATGTATT
>JACPVX010000085.1 GCA_016191555.1 Bacteroidota bacterium | reverse complement strand
AGAAATCGCATATGTTAAATCAATACGACAATTATTAGGTAAATTAAACAATAACGTACAAATAATCATAGTAGAATAATTTCTATATTCCTTTATTCAAAACTTTTTTATTAACACCGGTGCGCAAATCTCTTCGGCTATACGATTGATAATATTCATCGTTCTTTTTCAGCTCCTTTTCGGTAATGGCATTGTAGGCCTTGTCGTAATACAAAACAGCCGAATCGCAGTTAGAAAGTAGAATCTCCGTATTCTTCAGTATATCGTTGGATGCAGCCTTTTCGTGAAGCGTCATGCCCATGTATAAAATGGCACTGGCGTTGTCGGGATTTTCTTTCAGGTATCTTCGTAAGAAGGGTTCCGCCTTTTCGAATTGCTTGGCTTCGAGCAATATAATCAGGTCTTTGTACTTTACCTTTTGACTATAGGCCGTATGCAGGGAGCACGCAGTGAGGAGAATTAGAAGAATTTTGCGCTTCATGGTCTAAATTAATTGTTCGAAGTTATCAAATTATGGACATTTGGAGAAAATCTATTCAATAACCGAGCCAGAATGAAAATTGTAAGGGAGGCTTTTATCACGTTATTAGGCGCAGTGGCCATTATTGCGCTGCTTAAGTTCACGGGTTTATTGGGCGATTTTGCCTATATCACTCAATCCACCGCCCTGAAGACGGGCTTGATGGATGCTTCCACAGCTACCAAAAAGCCGGTTAGCTTTGACTTTAATTTTCAGGTAAAAGATTTGAATGAAACCAAGTTTGCTTTTGATCAATTCAAAGGAAAAGTAATCTTCCTGAACTTATGGGCTACCTGGTGCGGCCCTTGCAAAGCCGAGATGCCCGGCATTCAGGCTCTCTATAATTCGCTCCCACCGGATTCGGTTGTATTCGTTATGTTATCGCTCGATAAGGAAGGGCTGCAACCGAAAGTAAAGAAATACATCGCTGACAAGAAGTTCACTTTTCCGGTCTACATGCCCTCCGGCTATTTGACGGAGCAATTGAATGTTCCTTCCATTCCTACCACCTTCATCATCAACAAAGAAGGAAAAATTGTTTCGCAGGAAGTGGGTACCACGAATTTCAACACCACCAAGTTCAAGAAGTTTTTGCTGGACCTTACGAAGTAAATTCCGCCAATAACTTTGCTTTTAATTTTGCCATTCCCACGCTGGCCACTTCGGTGATAAACTCCAGATGGGGCACATGATAGACTTCCGGTTTCTTCGGGTCAACAATGAATTTGGGTACGCTGTCTTTGACATAGTCAATCAGCCCGGCTGCCGGATATACCAACAGCGAAGTGCCCACCACCACAAACACGTCTGCCGAGGCGGCTACTTCGGCTGCTACTTCAATCATCGGAACGGCTTCGCCAAACCACACAATGTTGGGGCGCAATTGCGAACCTAACTCACAAACATCTCCCAACTTCAATTCCCAGCCTTTCATGGTGTAAATCAGTTGCGGATTTTTCGTGCTGCGTGATTCGAATAACTTACCATGCAAGTGCAATACATTTTTAGATCCCGCTTTCTCGTGCAGGTCATCTACATTTTGCGTGATAATCGTTACATCAAAATCCTTTTCCAACTCTACTAAAATGTGATGTGCCGGATTCGGTTTTACTTCGAGCGCTTTCTTTCTGCGTTCGTTGTAAAAGTCAAGCACCAACTTCGGGTTGCGCATCCACCCTTCGGGCGTTGCCACATCTTCCACCCGATGGCCCTCCCACAATCCACCTGAATCCCGAAAGGTAGCAATGCCGCTTTCCGCACTGATGCCTGCTCCGGTGAGTACGATTAGTTTCTTTCTATTCATTTAGATTCCCTCAAGAACTAATGATTTAATACTTAGATAGCCGCTGGGATATATAAAGTAGTTTCTCAACCCAATTAGGCACAATTTTCTCTTTTCGATCAATCACACCGTTAGTCAATTCAGCCATCACTAAGGCCGTATCTGTTGAACTATCTATCAGATAGACCTTTTTAAAAATATGAAGCTTTCCTTGTAGATATGTTAATCCCATTTTATACCGATGCTCAATGATCGGGACAGCTACGTTATGTCCCCCTTCATTCACTCGTTTCTGAACTCGTCTATAATTAACTTCCAAGTCATCTGTACAAAGAAAATAGAGGACAATTTCATACCCCTTCTTCCTTATTAAATCCAACCAGACATAATCACGCTGAGTAGCCAGATTACTCTCAATCATAAAATCCTGACTTAAACCAATATGTTTGCTTATTTCTAATCTGGCCAATTCATCGGCTCTTATGAAATTTTCGTCTGAGTATCCACCTAGTTGATTGCGCGCAATCAAATCAACATTAACAAAAGGTAGAGACGTGTCAATAAAATTCTCCAAGATTGCAGTTTCGAAAAAAGTTGTCTTCCCAGCTCCATTAGGACCACCGAGAACATGCAAATGAGGCATAAGACAATGCTTATCTTAGCTTTAAACTTTTGGGATCTTCTTCTACTAGTTTACCTTCTTTCAAATAAACGATAGTATTACCAGAAACAATTGCCTTTTGAATAACATGATTTCGGAAAGCAACCGACATCTTCTTAAAATCGATTTTGACAAATTCTGATTTCATAAAGTAAAGGTAGTACTTTACAATCTAAACAGTTATCTCGACTCTATTTTAATTTCCTGTCGAAGAAATCCTTTGATGCCGTAAATATCCTCGACCAACTATCGTAGCGCAAAAAACCATGAACTTCATCGGGCAATACCAGTAGTTCTAGAGGCACATTCTTCGCACGCAGCTTCTCCACTAAGTCAACTGTCTGTTGGAAATTCACATTACGATCATCATCGCCATGCACCATCAGCACAGGGCCCGTCCATTTGGAAAGATCGGCCACGGGAGAAGATTTTCTGGCCAAATCACTTTCTGATTTTAAAAGCCCCCACAAATTGGTTGCATCTTGTCCATCAAACGACCAGTCGTGCACGCCATGTAAGTCAACCCCTGCCTTGAATAGCTCCGGATTACGCGCCAACCCCATCGCAGTAAGATAGCCGCCATACGAACCTCCCCACAATCCAATCTTAGTAGGTTCAACTTCAGGCAAAGTTTGCAGATACTTTCCAGCCGCCACCACATCTTGATATTCGGTAGCACCACGCGGCCCCTGATTTTTCGTCATACGGAAATCGCGGCCATAGCCGATTCCATTCCGAAAGTTGATCGACAACACTACATATCCTTGGTTAGCCAGCATCTGATTAAACGCATAGGCATTGCTGTAATAGTCGCTGTAATGAAAGCCTAACAGCATTTGACGAGTAGGTCCCCCATGCATGTAAACAATGCCGGCTCTTTTGTTCGGGATAGATCGATTGATAAACAACTGAGCATGAATCACTGTCCCATCAGCCGCCTTGAAAGTGACAGCTTCCGGCTTCGCAAACAGCGAAGGATTAAATGCAGTCATCTTCTGTGGGAATAATGGCGCAGCTACTTTCTTCGTTTCATCAATTCGCGCTATCACTTTGGCCGTATTGAAAGTTGACTTCATACAATACAACTCATTCCCACCGAAAGCAGGATACATCTCGATGCCTTCACCGGAAGTAACGGCCACGGGATTTCCGCTAATCACATTGGATTTCCAAATATGTCTGCGATCGATGTCTTCACGGTTTCCATCAAAGTAAATGTTTTGACCTGCAGGATCCACCACAAAGCTTTCCACCTCACCATCACCGGGCGTGATGTCTTTTAAATCGCTGCCATCCGGATTGATGGAGAACACATGATTCCATCCGGTGTGTTCGGAATGAAATAGAATCCGATTGGCTGCTACCCACGCTAACGGTGTGGCCGAGTAATCTTGCGCAAAGCCACCATCGGCTGCCGGAGATTTCCAGATCACTTTCGTGAGATTGGTCTCCACTTCGGTAACTACCACCGAGAATGGGGTGCCGCTCGTTAAATTACCCAACTCTCCTATTTTCACTCCGGGCATCCGAATGAATGCTACGCTCTTACCATCGGGTGACCACACAGCTAAGTCATCGCGGGTAATATCAGGTGCTACCCATTTGATGGTTTTTGAAATCAAACTATATACGCCCACAAAGCTATGATCGCCCCGGTCGCTGATAAACAATACTTCATTTCCGTTGGGAGAAAACTGCGGATGATAATTATGTCCGCGCGCCAGGAAAAGTGGCTTGGGCTCCGCATTGATTTCCAAAGTTGATTCAAATATCTGACCACCTTTCGCAAAGAGAAACTTCAAGCCATCGCGATAAAATACGGGACTATTGCCAGCAACAATCTTGGCCGGAGCACTTTTTGTACCTACGTCTTTAAAATAGATCCATTGATCGACACCTTCGGCCAGGCTCGCAGGGTTTGGATTTTGTCCCGCACGGTTCGGTGCACCGCCACGCACAAAAAGCAATTTCAATCCATTCGGAGAAAAAGCCAACTGTGTAATTTCCTGACCATCATCTTGTTGATAGTCGGTGATCAGTTTGGGCAACTCGCCTCCCAACTTTACCACAATATTACGCTTGCCGCGATCATTCAGCACCCACGCCAGATTCTTTCCATCTTTCGATGCTACAAATCCGGATTCCGTAGGATGTGTTAAGAACTGCTCAAGCAGCGTTTGTGAAAAACTAAATGAGTTGATGAAGATAAAAACAAGCGTGGTTATTTTTTTCATTCCAGAATAGTTTGGTGATCTTAACAAAGATAACATTTCGATGCAGTTATTTTTTTGCTGACGCTCATCAACTATCAGTAGTTAATTTTAAAAAGATCGCTTACATTTAAAACTGTTGAATACCTTATGCCTGACTTACAAATAAAAAAATCTGCGAAGACCTACGATGTATGTATTGTAGGATCGGGTGCTGGCGGTGGAATGGCCGCCTATGTTTTATCAAAAGCCGGAATCAAAGTAGCCTTGCTCGAAGCGGGTCCTATGTATGATCCTGCTAAAAATGTAACACAACTTAAATATCCTTATGAGTCCCCACGCAGAGGTGCAGGAACTACCTTCCGCCCTTTCGGGGATTTTGATGCTTCGTATGGCGGATGGGAAATTGAAGGCGAGCCGTACACACAAAAAGACGGTACTCAATTCGATTGGTTTCGCTCACGCATGTTGGGCGGTCGCACCAATCACTGGGGACGCATTTCGCTGCGCTTTGGCCCGAATGATTTCAAACACAAGAGCATTGATGGCTTAGGCGAAGACTGGCCCATCAGCTATGAAGATGTAGCTCCTTATTATGACAAAGTCGATCGGCTGATCGGAGTATTCGGCACGAAAGAAGGAATCTATAATGAACCCGATGGCATTTTCCTCCCGCCACCGAAGCCACGCTTGCACGAACTGTTTGTAAAAGACGCGGCTACTTCATTAGGCGTGAAAGTAATTCCATCGCGCCTTTCGATCCTGACACAAAAAATCAATGACGAGCGCGGAAAGTGTTTCTACTGCTCGCAATGTAATCGCGGTTGTACCGTGTATGGCGACTTCTCTGCTTCTTCGGTATTAGTGAAACCCGCCATCAACACAGGAAATGTAGATGTGATTGCCAATGCCATGGCGCGCGAAGTATTGACCAACGAAAAAGGCGAAGCGACAGGTGTTTCTTATGTAAGCAAAGACGATCTGCAAGAATATCAATTGAATGCACGAGTGGTGATACTCGCAGCCAGTGCCGGAGAATCAGCTCGCCTTCTTTTAAATTCGAAGTCAAGTGCACATCCCAATGGATTAGCGAACGCCAGCAATGTGGTGGGTAAATATCTTCATGATTCTACCGGAGTAGCAATGGGCGGTGTGTTGCCGAAGCTATTCAACCGCAAGCGCTACAATGAAGACGGTGTGGGTGGTTTGCATTTGTATTCACCCTGGTGGCTGGATAACAAGAAACTGAACTTCCCACGCGGCTACCATATTGAATATTGGGGCGGCATGGGCATGCCGAGTTATGGATTTGGTTTTGGCATTCAGGGTATCAATGGAAAGTACGCGGGACCGGATGGAAAGAAAAAAGAAGCCGGTGGTTATGGCTCATCGCTGAAATCCGATTACCGATATTATTATGGTGCCAGCTTCGGGATGGCCGGACGTGGTGAAGCGATTGCCCGCGAAGACAACTACTGCGAAATCGATCCGAACGTAGTCGATAAATTTGGTATTCCGGTGTTGCGTTTCCACTACAAGTGGAGCGACTACGAAATTCAACAGGCCAAACACATGCAGGACACTTTCCAGGAGATCATTCACAAAATGGGTGGTGATATTACCTGGGGTGTAAAAGGCCCCGAAGATAATTATGGACTAGAAACACCGGGACGTATTATTCACGAAGTGGGAACCGTGCGTATGGGCAATGAGAAAAAGAAATCGGCACTGAACAAATTCAATCAGGCACACGACTGCAAGAATTTATTCGTAGTAGATGGCGGGCCATTTGTATCGCAGGCGGATAAGAACCCCACCTGGACGATTCTCGCTTTATCGATGCGCGCCAGCGAATACATTATTGACGAAATGAAAAAACAGAATATTTAACAGACTTAAAGACAAAAGTATCAAGACGTGCGATCCGTTCATCTGGATACTTGCATCTTACCACTTACTACTATGGATAGAAGAAAATATTTAAAGACATTCGCAGTCGGTTCACTATCTGCAGCCGCACTTTTGCAAAGCTGCGAACCTGCTAAAAAAGAAACTGCACCCGAAGCTGCCGCTAACACCGGAGGCCCTGATCGTCAGCCCAATGAACTGGAACATTTCAAAAAGATTTCGGCTGAGAAGTTTTTTGATGCACACGAGATGGCGACCATCACCATCTTAGTTGACATCATCATTCCGAAAGATGAAGTGTCTGGTTCGGCTACCGAAGCCGGTGTTCCTGATTTTATCGAGTTTATTGTAAAAGACATGCCGCGCCATCAAACTCCGCTGCGTGGTGGTTTAAAGTGGCTCGACATCCAATGCTTTAAACATTTCAATACGGCATTTACCGATTGTACATCGGCACAACAAATTCAAATCGTAGACGAAATCGCTTTCCCCGAAAGGGCCAAACCGGAAATGACCCAGGGTGTGGCATTCTTTAATCTGCTGCGCGATTTAACCGCCACCGGTTTCTATACCAGCAAAATCGGGTTGGCGGATATTGGCTACGTTGGCAACCGACCCAATCAATGGGATGGTGTGCCGCAAGAGGTGCTCGATCAATACGGCTCGTATACATTGCGGGCATTGGTGTGGGTGGCAAGGGCACGAGCGACCTGACAGGCTTTGCGAAAAATCCGAAAGCAAAGATTGCATTTCTCTGCGATGTCGATGACCGCATGGCGGTAAAATCCAAGGAGAATTTTCCGGATGCGAAATACTACAAAGATTTTCGTGTGATGCTGGACAAAGAAGCGAGTGGCATTGATGCAGTTTCCGTTTCTACTGCCGACCATACTCACGCAGTGGCTGCGATGGCTGCGATGGAACGAGGCAAGCACGTGTATGTACAAAAGCCTTTGACGCACGACATCTACGAAGCACGCATGCTTACCGAAGCTGCGAAGAAATACAAGGTGGTAACACAAATGGGTAATCAGTACGCTTCCGCGGATCATGTGCGCACGGCCAAAGAGTGGGTGGATGCCAAACTGATTGGTGATGTGACGAGTGTGCAAGTGTGGACGAACCGCCCCGTGTGGCCACAAGGCATTGCTACTCCTTCGGGAAAATTTGATGTGCCCAGCGAACTGGACTGGAACCTATGGCTCGGCCCTGCTAAATACATTGATTACAATCCGGCCTATCTTCCTTTCAACTGGAGAGGCTGGTGGCCATTCGGTACCGGAGCTTTGGGTGACATGGGTTGCCATATTATGGATGCGGCATTCCGCATTCTACCAATCGATTATCCATCCGAAGTCGAGTGTAGCACGACCACTGCTTGGGAAGGATTTTTTAAAGAAGCCAATTACATGGATAGCTGTCCTTCTTCATCCATTATCCATTTGAAGTTCCCACGAAAAGATGGCAAAGGCGATATCAAACTTACGTGGATGGACGGTGGCTTATTGCCGAAGCGTCCGGATGAATTGTTGCCCGATGAACAGATGGGATCGTGGGATGGCGGCTATATTTTTGAAGGCACCAAAGGCAAGCTGATGGGTAACTACAACAGTGCTCCTGTTCTATTACCCAGCAAGCGTATGAAAGAAGTAAACTTACCGAAGCAAACTATTCCGCGCATTGTAGGTGCTGAGAATGGGCACTACACCGAGTGGGTAGAGGCTTGCACCAAAGGGTACGGCAACATGCAGTTGAGCTCATCCTTCGATTATGCCGGACCATTTACTGAAGCGGTGTTGATGGGTAACTTAGCTATCCGCAGCTACATGATGAAGACCGACAACAAATATCTTGGCAGAAAGAAATTGCTGTGGGATGCGAAGAACATGAAGATCACCAACTTCGATGAAGCCAATGCTTTTGTAAGAAGCAATTACCGACAAGGATGGTGAACCCTTTGTTAAGTCTATTTATCCTGGCCAACTGGCGACTGGCGGTAGGCAAAAATGGCATGACGATCGGCTACGTCATAGTATTTGCGATCATTGCTTATGGTCTCATTTACGGAGTGGACTACATCTTTCAGAAAAAGAAAAAAGAGAAGAAGTAACTACTTCTTCTCTTTTCATTAAAATTTCAACTGAGGACAATTCCGATTCTTCTTTACTATTGCTGGCCTGCTTCCAATTCCTGGATGCGCTGAATGTATTCTTGTTCTTTGCGCGCCATTTCTTCTTGTGTAGCATTCATCTCTTCCATATTCTGTCTCACTTCTTCTTCTTGCGCACGCAATTGCTCGGTCTGCATTTGCGAATCTTTGAGCAATCGCTGAACTCTCTCTGTAATGCGGGTAGAAACAACTGAAGACGCGATGCTCTGACAGATTTTCTTCACGAATTCGATCTTGTTCTGATCGAGTTCAGAGAACGAAGCCAACTCCAACACGCCTACAATTTCATCTTGCGTTTGGATTGGCGCCAGCAGCACATTGGAAGGAGGTGCATCGCCTAATCCGGAAGTAATTCGGATATATTCTTCGGGAACATCTTTCAAATAAATCGTATCACGCTCCAGATAACATTGGCCAATCAAGCCTTCTCCAATTTCTACCCGCTTCTTCAAATACTTCTTGCGTTCAAATGCGTAGCACGCTTTCAATTCTAAATAAGCTTCATCCCCCTCTCCTTCCAACAGAAAAATGCCACCCTGATTGAGGTTCATATATTTCACAATTCCCCGAATCAATTCATCTGCTAAAATCTGAACATTCGAATTGTTGGCGCGAAGTATTTCGCTGATCTGATTGATACCTAGGGTAACGAACTTCTCATCGCGCTCACGTGCCGAGGCCACTGACAAGCTCTGCTGCATTTTTAATAGTGCATTCCCTAACTCGTCCGAATGGTCGGTGTGGTTGCTCGTATATTCCAAGTTGCCTTTGCTGATCTCTTCTGCGAATGTGATGTTTTGAGCCACGCTCTTCAATTGATTCTGCATCAGTTGCGTACTACGAAACTCGTTGATGGTACGCTGCTCAAATTCATACGCCCACCACCCACAAATCGCTACAATCACAGCCGCCAAACCTCCATGGGTTAGAAAGGTGATTAAATCCATATAGGCTAACTGCGTAAAGTAAATTTCGGTATTGCCATTATACTGTAGGTACGCAAATGTGCCATGATGGATAACCACCAACAAAATCAATGGCAACTGCAGGCGCCAGTTTTGATAGGCGATCAGAATGGTTGATCCAACAAACACAAAGAAGTGCATCTCAAACATGCCATGCAGTTGATAGATAAACTGAGCCGTGAACATGGCCAGCACCACTCCCAACACATACTGATACAGATTGCTGTTCGGCAAAAAAGACTTGGTTCCAAAATAAGCAACAAGGCAAAGTACACCTACGCCTACACCGACTGTAAATGTGCTGTAGACAAATGATATGGCTATGCCAAACACGAAGTAGAGAATCAAGGCCTTGCTAATGAAACGGTCTGCCTTCGCATTGATTTCTTTAAAAATAACTGACTTATCAAAAGTAACTTGACCGGATTGTTGGGTGGGGATATTCATTGCGAGGGGATTAAATGAATAGTTTATATTCTAATTTACAAGATGTTACTGAATAAATAAAGAAGCCGAAGATGTGTTTGTGCCGGGTAATGAACAGCCGTACGACTGCGTTGCGAATAAATCAAAAACAGGAGGATTCGATCCGTTAATCAGGCTTAGCAGCGCCAGTTCGGCATAGTTGGTTGCCCGAGCGGTACAATACCGGGCGCGGTTGTAATTACCGCGAAAGAATAGCTTGCCATCCTGATCAATGACGACTGCCTGTGGAGTAGAATAAACACCACATGCCCGCGACAATGCTCCGTTGGTGTCTACCCGAAAATCCAACGCTTCGCCAAACTCTTTGCGCGCAGCCACTAGATCCTCAGGCTTAGGCACGATGATAAAGGCAGCCACACTATCGCCATGCGATCGTATCAATTGACGAATGTGCTGCGCATTAAATCGTGAGCACGGACAATCCGGATTATAAAAATGCAGGTATAAAGAAGAAGAAGGCAGACCTAAATCCGATCGGTTAATTGGTGCGCCTACCTGCACCGATTCGTAATTCGCTGGCACCGGAGTGGGCAAACTGTATCTGATCTCCTCTTTCCAAAAGATAAAGGCCATGGTTCCGAAAACCGCGGACAGAAACAATCCCACAAAAATGAATCGCAACATCGTGCAAAATTAATATCCTGAGCCCTGAGAAATAGTTGAATTTAATCATTCTACTTACAGCTAACTTACACTTTGAATCTGCCTCGCCCAAAGACCGCTTTCCATTCTCTCCTTTGCTGTTGCGGCTATCCAAAATAGCCTCCTTTGTTCGCCACCTAAAAACCATGATATTGCAGGATTATTAAATCGTGAATGCTCAAAATCGACAGCCATACGCACATTTTACCCAAAAAAATGCCCAATTGGAGCGAAAAGTTTGGCTATGGCGATTTCATTTATCTGCAGCATCACAAGAAAGGGCTTGCCAAGATGATGCGCGGAAATCAGTTTTTCCGCGAAATCAAAAGCAACTGCTGGGATGCCCAGATCCGTATCGAAGAATACGAGCAATTCAATACCCAGGTGCAGGTAGTCTGCACCATCCCGGTCATGTTTTCTTATTGGGCCAAGCCAATGGATTGCCTGGCGCTCTCCCAATACCTCAATGATCACATCGGGAAGCTGGTAGCAAAATATCCCAAGCAATACATCGGCCTTGGCACCGTGCCCATGCAGGATCCGGAGCTGGCGGTGAAGGAACTGGAGCGGTTTAAGAAGATCGGCTTGGTAGGGTTGCAGATCGGTTCCAATATCAATGACGAAAACTTAAACGAAGAGCGGTTCTTCCCTATTTTCGAAGCGTGCGAAAGGCTGAATCTGGCTTTGATGGTGCACCCCTGGAACATGATGGGCGAAAAGAAGATGCAGCGATATTGGTTGCCGTGGCTCGTTGGCATGCCGGCAGAAACATCGCGTGCTATCTGCTCGATGATCTTTGGCGGTGTGTTCAATCGCCTGCCGAAGCTGCGCGTGATGTTTGCACATGCCGGAGGCTCCTTTCTGCCCACCATTGGCCGTATTGAGCATGGCTTTGAATGCCGGCCCGATCTGGTGGCCATCGACAACCCCGTTAATCCCAGGAACTATCTGGGCCAATTTTGGGTAGACAGCGTAACGCACGACCCGCTGATGCTCGACTATGTGCTTAAGCTTCAGGGCTCTAAGCGCGTTATGCTGGGTTCGGACTACCCTTTTCCGCTGGGCGATTTAGAAATTGGCAAGTTTATTGATGATATGAACCTGCCGAAAAAGGCGAAAGAAGATATATTTTGCAACGCAGCTTTGGAATGGCTCAACTTAAATAAGAAAGACTTCATCTAACTCTATAAAACCGAACTCGTGAATTCAAAAAAACTCCTTCTCTTTATAACCCTATTCGTGGTCAGTCTGGCGGGTGTGGCGCAATCTGAAAAAGAAAAGATCAAGGCGCTGGAAGAGCAACGCCAGATTGATAAGCAGCGCAAAACCACCATGAAGATGGACTCCGCCATTCGCTTATCGGAAGAGGGCCACTATGAAGAAGCCGATGCTAAATTCAAAATTGTATTGAGCACCATCCGCAGTGTGCCCAGCGATTTGACCTATCACTTCGGAAAGAATTCGTACCACATTGGCAAATACAAGCAGAGCGTGGACTGGCTGAATAAATACATTCAACTTAAAGGCACGACCGGACAATTTTCTGAACAGGCCGTAGAGTGGCTGGCAAAAGCCGAAGCCGAGTTGCTCAAAGAACGCGAGCGCGAGGCCAAGCAGGCATCGGAAGTGCTCTCGAAGGATTTCACACTGGATTGTGGCCCGAGTGGCAAGGTGTTGTGCACCGTATGCAAAGGCAGCACCGTGGTGGTGAAGAAAGGGTACTTTGGCGATCATTATTCTACCTGCGGCTATTGCCACAAGCAAGGCTACCTTACCTGCGATGAATACAATCAGTTGATCAAAGGCAATTTAAAGCCCGAAACGGGCAACTAGCTTCATTTCTTATTTCACCAGCACAATCCGCACCTCTTTCTGTTGGTAATTGGTTGCCATTTTGGCGATGTACACACCTGCCGGGTGGTGAGACAGGTCGATGTCAAAATCATAGGTTTGCTGTCCTGCTTTGGTACTTCTGGCTATTTCTAAACCATCTAATGAGTAAAGGAACAAAGCGACCGTCTGCACATCGAACAGCTGCACTTGGATTTGTACTAATCCGGAAGTTGGATTGGGATGCGTAGAGACCTCCTTGATTCCCTGGTTCCCCAACCTGACTCGGCCAATGATCTTTCCTTTGTCTTCCTCCTTAAAGAATGTGATTTGCTTTGTAGACTGATCCGTGCATTCTTTGTAGTAAGCGAATAGGTGAACCGAATACTCTCCGTCTTTAGCCGCCTTGACCATTGGCTGACCATCCTTTTCTCCAATGGTGGACAAGCCGTCAGATAATGTCCATTTCACAGAATCAGGTTTGGGAAAGCACACCTCTGTCAATAAGAGAGTATCCCCTACTATCAATTGACTGGCACCGAGAAAATTTGCCTTAAAAGCAGTAGTCGATTTACCAATCTGAATTTGATCGGAAGCAATACATCCGGTAGCACTTTCTACGATTACTTCATACAAACCGGCATCAGCAATTTGAACTATTCGTTGATTGCTAAAGAACGTAGCGTCTTTAGTCCATTTATATTTTGCCTTGTCATTGCCGGCATCTAAGTTTATGATCTGCTGATAACAAAGTGTGATATCTTTTCCCAAATCAACTGACAAAGGAAGCGCCTCGTCTAATTTTATTGAATGCACGACACTGCATAAATGCGCATCGGTTACTTTCACTTCATAGGTACCAGAACAAAGGTTAGTAATGCTGGGAGTTGTCCAATTACTCAATCCACTCCATTCATATTGGTAAGGTGGTGTACCTCCTATTCCATTGACAGTTATTAACCCATCACAGGATGATTTGCAACTTGGCAACTTCAATGTTGGTACTCCAACATGCAATGCTTCTGGTGCCGCGAGTTCAAATTTAAATGATGCAGAACATCCGTTGTCGGCTGTAACAATCACTGTGTGCTCGCCTCTGCAAAGCTGTAGTGCTTTTCCATCATTCGTTATTTCGCCATTTTGCCATTGGTAAACATAGGGGCCAATACTATTGTGAGCTTCAATTTCGAGTACTCCATCACAACTTTCGTAACACAATGGCGCAATTGAACTAATCATATTGTATTTTATTTCGTCCGGTGAACTGATCTCAGCAGCAACAATGCCTTTACAACCTTTGCTATCCGTAACGGTTGCATAATAAGTACCGCGTTTAAGATCATTTGCCCGCGGTGTCTGCTGACCATCTGACCAAAAATATAAATATCCACCTGAACCTCCGGTCGCCTGAACAGTAACTGTTCCGTCTTGCGAATCGAAGCATGATGCATCTACCAAATTACTGATCGATGCGATTGGCCCATCCTGATCGCTAATTGAAACGGTAATTGATTTGCTGCAATTTTTAAAATCAATAATTTGTACTTGGTACAATCCTGCTCCTAAATTGGACGCTGTAGATTGATTAGAAACAATCTGCCCAAGCGGATTCCTCCATTGGTATTGGTATGGCGGAATGCCTCCTTGAATACTTACCTTAGCCGAGCCAGTGGCCATTCCACAATTTGATTGAATGACATCACTCGCTACCACCTGAAGCGGCAAAGGCTGAGTGATGTATCTCGTAAAAGAATACAAACAACCATTCGCATCGCGCAGCGTAAGTTGGTAACTTCCCCCAGCTAATTGGCCGAAGGAAGCTGATGACTGGAATGAAAAACCACCATCCTTAGAATATTGATAAGGAGCTGTTCCACCAGCAGCTTTTAATTCCATAAAGCCATCTTCTGCTCCAAAACAACTTACATTTATCTGGTTCACAACTGTAGCCGTTAGCTGCGATGGCTCAAGAATGGTAGTTGAACCAATCGCCAAACATCCCATTGCATCTCGAACCGACAGGGAATAAAACTGTGGACTAAGCATTTGATACGAATCAATTGATGTATAAGCTCCGCCTTGAAAAGAATATTCATACGGAGGATATCCCCCGGTAGCTTTTAAAATGACTTTTCCATTGGATAACCCAAAACAACTCACGTCATTTTTGATCGATTGAAGCGCCAACGATTCAGTGGGCTCATTCACCGAAATAGTTGAAGAAACTTCACAATCATTTCCATCACGAATGGTGATCGTATAATCAGCTGCAACTAAATCAAAAATTCCGGAAGAAGAATCAGGCCGTCCGCTCCATTTATAGTTGTAGGGCAATGTTCCACCCGACACAGTTACCACTATCTTTCCATTGGCTTCTCCTTTGCACTTTACGTTCGTCACCGCATAGGTCAGCGCAAGCGGTGCAGAGGGTTGATTTAGTGTGGCGCTCACACTTCGAACACATCCATATTGGTCTTTCACATAAACCGTTTTAAAACCCGCTGATAAGGAGGATAGAGTAGCAGATGGCTGATAAAAAATACCATCGCTAGAATATTGATATGGAGGAACACCCCCGGTAGCGTTCACTTTAATACTCCCGGTGTTTGCCGCAAAACATTTAACATCCGTTTGTGAAACCACTTGAATCGACAACACAGGTGGCTCAACAATAATGGCGTCCACCGAATACAAACAGGCGTTGGCATCTTTAATTATGAATGAGTAATTGCCAGGCAAGAGGTTGATAAATTCAGGAGATGGTTGGTACGTTAAACCACCATTCTTAGAATATTGATAAGGAGCCGTTCCGCCACTTCCGGTGATTGTTACTTTTCCATTCGTGTCACCATGACATTGCACTGGCACAACAAGCACTGTTGCCGATAGTGTGGCACTCGGTTGAACGATTGCCACGGTGGTTTGCTTTAAGCAATTCACTTGATCGGTAACTTGAAAAGTATACGAACCCGGTAACAAATTAGTAAGTTGATTGCTAGTTTCTGATCGGTTCAGCCACACATACTGATAAGGTCCAACCCCACCCTGCACATTCACTTGAATAGAGCCATTACTTTGCCCAAAACAGAGAACATCCGATTTTGCAATCGAAAATGACAACGGAGGATTTGGACTATCGATGTATTCAAGCATATCCAGGGAGCATAGATTTTTATCTCTTACTCTAACAATATGGTTACCACCTGATAGGTTAGTAAATTGAGGCGAGGCTTGAAAGCTTCCATTATCGATTCTGAATTGATATGGCGTCAAACCTCCCGCAGCAGACACTTCGAGCATGCCTGTGTTATCTCCAAAACATTTGACAAAATTCTTGTTGACTAAAGTAAGTTCGATGGGGGAAGGTGCCGTAAGTGTTACGTGATCGTTAAAAATACAACCTCGCTGATCCTTCACTTGTATTTGATGTGATCCGGATGTTAATCCTGAAAGAATGTTGTTATTGGTAAATGACCCGCCATCTATTGAATAGAGATAAGCGCCCGTTGTAAATGGTGCGCTATTGCCACCGGAAGCTACGATAGTTACCTGACCATCACTTCCATTGCTGCATGAAACTTGAAAGCCTGCATATTGCGAGAATGAATACGAAGCAGTAAGACTCGTAGCGGGTTGTGTAAACTGAATAGTGGAAGGATAATCTGCGATGCATCCCTTTTCGTCTTTAACTCGTATTCGATAAGAGCCCCCGGCTAATTTAGTAGAAGATAATAAATCGAAATAAGTACTACCCCCATCCGCAGAGTATTGATAAGTGTAATTTCCCCAGCCTCCGCTTGCGGTAGGCGTTATGGTTCCATCATTCGCATTTAAGCATGTAACATGAGTAACCGCTACATTTTGTAATTCAAGAACCGGAGGATCCACCAAAGTTACCGGAGCTGAAATTTGCGAACAATTATTAGCATCGCTTAGCACATGAAGTCGGTACTGAGCGGGAAACAATTTGGCAATTACCAGCGACTGCCCTCCGGCAAACGTATAGTTTACCCAACCATTTCCCTCGTTGAACTGCCATTGAAAAACGTAGTTGCCATTTCCACCTGATACAATGGCCGCAATCTTTCCATTCTCTTCTCCATGGCATATAATTGGGGTGATGGTAAATGCAAATGAAATATCGTCCGGTTCGCCAACGATAATATTCGACACACTAAATAAATCAGGGCATGAATTGGTATTAGATACCTCTGCAGCATAAATTCCTTTTTTCAAAAACTTGAAATCTGAACTACTACCTCCATTGATCACCTCGTTTGTTGAGCTATTAATCAGTTTGTATGAATAGTTTCCACTTCCTCCAAAAGCCTGTAATTGAATTCGACCATCATTCGCCCCGAAGCAAGTGATAGCTGTCACTTGATACGTCATAGTAAGTGGCGTTACAGGTACTAGATTAAGAACTGCCGTCTGATAACCGGGGCAAGTGGGCCGAGCCGCATCAGTTACATCAATTTGATAAGAACCACCGGGCAAGTCGTTCACGGTCCAATTTTTTACTGCCGAGTTCAGATTCGTCCGAATGGCTAAACCTGCTTGCAACAATCTGTAATCATATACACCCGAACCACCGGCTATAGACGAAACGGATACCATCCCATTCGGGGTGGACAAACAAGTAGGGTTTATATAAGAAAATGCACCGGTAACACGCGTTGGTTGCGTAACGACCACCGGAGTGACCAGCTTAGCAGGAGCCACGCAGCCATCATCTGCCTGAATGGTATATGTTCCAGATGGTAAGTTTCTAAATTCCTTGGCTGATGAATTAAAAGAACCAACAGGCGGAGTAATCGTGTAGGCTACCGTAGCCAAGCTATTTCCTCCATTGGAATTAACGCGGATTATCCCATCGCTAAAGCCTTCACATGAAACTTGCTGTACGACTATGGCGGTGAGTGCGCGTGGGGTGTAGGTGTTAATAACAATAGGAGCTGCCGATAGAATCAAATTTGAATAGGTTGTTTTACAGGCTATAGAAGAATAGCTCAAATCCACGGTGTAAGTGCCAGTAGGTAAATTAGAAACCGAAACAGTGGCTGGCATGGTACCTGAATAATTACTGAAGTATCCGGGAGCATTGGGTCCATCCTCCGTGCGGTAAGCGATCACTCTGAAATTATTAACCGGAGCAGTGATACCTGAAACTGTTATTATACCCGTTGATGAGTTTGTACAACTTGGTGTCACACTAACCGAAGTGGCTTTGGGCGTTAGCGGTGCAATATCAATCTGTCTTGATTCACTGTAAAGGCTGGCGAGCGTACCTGCCGTTGCTTTTGCTCTGAAGTTGACTGTTCCGGCAGAGGTAACCGATTGAATACCCTGCAACGAATTGATAAGGAAAGAAAAATTACCTTGATGAGCATCGCCCAAATTGGTTACCGACAATTGCCGCCAAACAGGGACTTGAATGGTGAGAGTCGGTGGCAGATCACAACAAGGAGCAGTTGAAGTGGGCAGATTGTTGGGATCATTTTTTTTTACAGCTTGCTGTAATGGGCCACCGCCTCCTGAACACGCTGGGTCGTCACCACAATAATCTGGATTTGGTATTATTACATCTTGCGTTTCCCCGTTCAATTGATACTCCCAAACTAAATTAACCTTTGATGCAAATTCGGGTTTAATAAAGCCATTGGGCAACTCTGTAGTTTTAATATAGTCTTTGGCTACTAGTGTAATTTGTTCATCGGCACAGATAATACCACTCAAATATTCGTTGCCATTTTTAAGTACAGTGGGGCGAGCCGGAACTGGGGGGGCATATGTTAATTCAAAGACAGCTTTATACCAACTTATATTACAACTTAGCTCAATAAAATTTGGTACCCCAGGTTCATAATCAGAGACAATAATCTCATTAGTCACATTACACTGAAGATCATCATCGTCAGCCACACCACAATGATCATAACTACATCGATCTCCACAATCATCATCTTCCCATCCTTGCATATAAAGTCTAAATTTTTCATCGCCTCTTATATTTGCGTTAGAAACTAATGTCTTATTAATATTATAAAACCAATTTGCTTCCCCGTTGATTGCAATACAATCTAGAATGCTATTATGTGCTAAGACTCGCCACCCAAACTCATCTTGATCACCGTCTCCATTTACACCTGCATATACATCTTTGACCTTAATAGTCATGTTACACTTTCCTGCATTATCGGCTTGAGAGAACGTTTGGATACAGATTAATACAAAAACAATCAATAGAAAGCCTTGAATAGCGCCTAATTTCATGCCTAAAAGTTTAAGGTTATCTCTTTACTCATCTCGCTCTCAGCCCCATTTTTAAATACTGCCTTTAGTTGATAATTATACTTCGTATTCGCACGTAGCTCTTTATCAATAAACTGAACTTTATCAGGTTCAATAAACTGATACAATCGAATTGGATTATCACCAACAGCGCGATAGACCTGAAATCCTTTTAACCCATC
Source organism: Bacteroidota bacterium (assembly GCA_016191555.1). Lineage (GTDB taxonomy): Bacteria > Bacteroidota > Bacteroidia > Cytophagales > Cyclobacteriaceae > ELB16-189. The sequence continues at coordinate 12,256 of JACPVX010000085.1, read as the reverse complement.
CTTTGGGTAATTCCATTGCAGAATGATTCGCTTGCCTTCGCGATCTACTTTTGTAAGTATTTCCCGAATCGCAGCACGAATTCCATGATCCACACAAGTAACCACAGCAATCGATGGCTGGGATACTAAACCCGCACTGTCCTTCGCCACCAATTGGTATTTGTATCGCTTCCCCGGCTCTACTTTAGTATCAACAAATACCGATGAATCCTTAGATACTTCTTTCAACAGCAATCTAGATGTATCACCAAACTGATAGCGATACAATTCGTAGTGTGCCAAATCTTCACTAATACACGGTTGCCATTTTATTAAAATTATATTTCCTCGCGATTCGGATGTAATAATCGGAGAAGGTGCCGGTGGGACAATATCGGGTCTTGTTAAGGTTAGTGGCAGTGAATATTCTGAGAGATTGTATCTCAGATCAGAGGCCACTACTTTATAGTAAATTTTTCGAGTCAATGTGTTTAAACTTATGCTATCCGCAAAAAAGGGTTGCTTGATGACGTCTCGGGTGATTTGGACAAATTCCTCTTTCAAGCTATTCGCACGAAACACCCGATAACCAATTAGATCAGTTTCCGTATTTGCCGTCCATTCGATCGTGACAATTCCTTTGTCGGTTATTTTTCCTTTTAATTGACTTGGAGCAACAGGAGGTGTGTTATCTTCAAGCTGTAACATGTAAGGAAAGGAGGTAGTCGTCTTTCCGTCTTTTCCAATTGCCCGAACTACATAGTAATTTATTGGTCCGGGCTTTTTATCAATAAATGAATTTGTGTTTGCGTCCAGTATCTTCGTGTTAAGTTCTATAAAAGGCCCTTTCGATGAAGTAGCGCGGGCGAGAGCGAACCCATTAATATTGACTAAATTCTCTGACGGATACTTCCACTCAATGTATGCGTTACCTTGGCGCTCCTCGGCAGTCGTTACGACAGCAATTACTCCGTTCGCAGAACCAAGCCCTACTCCTTTTACTACTTCCGAGGGCTGACCTGATTCACCAAAAGGTGTAACACCAATGACTCGGTAGAAATAAACTTTATTGTTTCGGGGTAACGAATCCAGATAATATGAAATATGACTACTAGCCGCATAGGAAGGTCGCGCAGATGCGAAGGCAAGGTCGTCCGTTGATTTGAAAGTTTTTCCTTCATCATCGCTTCGTTCAATTTTATACGATGAATAGATTGTTTCGTGATAGAGCGTGTTCCAACGAATCATGACGGACTGATCGCCAAACTCTGCCTTCACCTCATCAGGTGGCGGCAATTCTAACTTCTCGGAAGGATCGACAAATACTGCTCCGCTATCTATTGGATAGTTTTTGTATTGTTGGGAAATAACAATTCGATATAAATATTTTTCATTCCTATTGATGGTGCGATCTACCCAGCGCAAGCCCATACAGGTTGCCGCTGATTGGGATTGATCAGCCGTGAATAAGGCGAAGCTCCAGCGATTATCGCGCTCGGCACTTTGGTTTGCAAATTGCATAGCATTGGTAGAAGGATTTGATAACGTAAAACTCTTACCATACAAGGCTTGAGCTGCAATCGCTGCATACTTATCTTTTTTAGCAATTGTCTCCCATCTTTCTAAAGGCCATGGTTTAATATTGCTTCCTATAATTATCATGGATTGCTGTGCCTCTTTCACAACTTCGCCCTGACGGAAAACAGTATATCGCTTGATCGTATAGCCAGCTTTGTTAGCCAACTCCCATGCCAGTGCTGACGTGGCACCCCATCTTAGAATAACGGAGTCATTTTTCGCCCGGGCAATTATCTTAATTCCCGGTGACTGCGCACTACCACAAATTGCAATCAGTAAACTAAAGCCAAAAAGTAGAAGCCGTTGAAAACTCATAATGAAGAATCCAAAATCTTAAAATTCGGATGAGTTGCAAACCATTGCCTTACTTGTTGCAAGGCTAAGCTGTAATCGGCAACCGCTAAATCTCCGCTCGCATCTACTGTCAATGGAAAATCTTTGATAACAGGTGCCAGTAACTCTATGATCCGATAGGCACAGGTTTGTCGCTTTGAAATTTCAGCATCGGCAGATTCGCACGATGGCTTATCACTATTTAAAGCCTCTACTAAATATTGAACGGCATGTAATTGCCGCGTATAGATTAAGTCCGGGAATAGTTCGTAGACAGCATCATCATTCACACCTATTTTTCTTGTACGATCCAACACATATCTTAATGCCTCAGTATCTCCCATCCTACTCAAGGCCAGATGAGCTGCCCACTTTTCAGATCGACTCAGCTTGCCATCTTGAATTTGAGATTGAATAACTGTTGTTTGGTCTTTAATACCGATATAACCGACTAATCTCAGCCACATTGCATAATGCTTTGCTCGTTGATGAAGGATCACTCGCAAAGAATCACGAAATGAAGATGAAAAGTCATTCCGATAAAAACCAGTTAACTCCCGTACCGCTAAGCCTACAATACCTGAATCGTTATTCCTGCTTGCGCCCATTAATTGTTCCACTGCCCATGTTCGATCTTCTGGCTTTTGACTTTCCTTACCCAGTCGCGAGATGAGAAGATATGTTTGATAACGAACATTGGCGATGGAATCCTTTTGATAGGAAATTAGAGTTTTCCATAAATCTCTTTCTGATTGGAGAAGCCACAACTCACTTTCAAAAGAAGCTGTTTGACCTTTGCGTATCGCATTAAAATATTTTTCCAGATGGCTCTGACCATAAGAAGGTAATGAATTGAGAATAATGATCAAACCAATCATCCTCCAACTGTTCTTTTTTCTCCGTGTTATGTTCATAACTAAATTGTGTGGATAAAAGCTGTCGGGTGTTAAACCCGACAGCAGTGATAACTGTTACTAAAGAATTACTTCTTTCCACCACCAAAGAAGAAGCCCACACGGAAACCTAGGTAGTTATTCTTAAATTCACCGGTGCCAGCTTTTGTTGAAGGAACAAAGTTATAATCCAAGGCCAAATTGAAGTGACCATAATCAAAACCCACTCTTGGATAGAATCCAAAGCTAGATTCTGACGGAACTACTTCTGTTACTGAAACATTATTGAATGTTGTAGTTCCAATAATTTTCGCTAAAGAATACACACCCAAACCTGCGCCGACAAAAGGTCTAAAAGTTGAACCTTCACCTAAATAGTACTGACCATTAAGAGTATAAGATCCAATGGCAGCAACGTCAATTTTGGTACTAGGCAAAGCATTAGAAAATCCTCTCGTAACCAAAGCAGACTCCATTCTCAATCCAATAGAGAAATTATCTTTAATGCGATAGGCGGGTTCTACAGTTATCAATACCCCACCACTGCTGCCTTCTCCACCAGCCAATGCATAGCCAACGCCAAGGCCTACTTTAAATTTTTTGTACTCTTGTGCATAGCTGCCCGATGCGGCTACCAACACCAAACATGCGATCATGACACTTTTTTTCATTGTTTTTTTCATAGTTGAAAATTGTTTTAGTTTCATTCCCCTTAAGAAAAAATCATGCCAAAGTGTTATCACATTTACTATCAATCACTTAGCCATTTTCGCACTCAGTGAAAAGTGACTTTTTCGTGATATATCAAAAATAGATTCGTCTTATTTCGTTTTTTTAGCCTTCGGAGGTGAGTAAATTTTAACAAGAATTCTGCTTTCTATAACGCAATTGCTTATAGCACTTACCAATCAATCTGCAGTGTTCGGGTGGTTGTTACTTTGTTCAACCCCGGCAATTTGTAATCCACTTTATAACGGTATGCGCCTACCATCAAATCAGAATAAGGGGTAGTCATCAGTCGCTGGGCACCTATCGGTGCAGCATACCAGTTTTTGTCTACATAGAGATCAAATGCCTTCTGTCGCAATTCATAAAAATCTTTATAAGCATAAAATGAAAGACTGTAAACAAATGAAACCCGACCAGATAACTTGGTAGACTCGCTGGAGAACAAATCTTCTTCCGACATACTCAGTGCATTATCTTGCTTAATTGCAACACCACGCAACGGAGGGATACCCGCCAACGCAGTATTTCTCCACGTAACATTCATCTTTGGAGTCACCGGATAGTATTCATACACCAGAGGCTTAATTTTGTCTGCGTACCACGGATTATCAGGAAGGGCTTCTAATTGTATCAAAGGCTCCAATCCATTGATGCCCACTACTTCCGCCTTGTCAAATACTTCGGCTAAATCGGCAACTGCAGATGCCTCAAAAATATTTAGCCCTGGTATAATTCTGGCACCGGATCTATAACCTACCATCGCGTTCAGTTTATCATTAAACGAATTGAACTTGCTAGAACGGAAGAAAGAATTGTATAATCGTTTCTCCTCAACCTTAGTTACCGTTCCCTGAATTTCTTTGTTCGTTGTGGTAACTGTGCCTACGCTTGACGATGCAACTTGCTTATTCGAAGTTGTTACGTTCTTATCAATCGCTTGTGGTGCTGAGTTTGGCACTTTTATAAACTGAATGGTCATCATTTTATCGGAAGGAATTGCCGGAAGATTATAGCTGATAAATCCTGCCGCATAGGTAATCGAAGATTGAATAGTTGTCAATTGACCAGCCGGAGTAAATCGCGCTACAAAATCATAATTCGCAGCTCTTTCCTTTTTTTCAAACAAATAACTTTGTCCAACTTTTAACTTCATGTATCCCTGCGGATATTCATTTTTCATAAAGTTGTACTGTGCAGTCTGCGGATAACTGTACAACACATTACTTTCGGGAATGTAATCTGGCGCTGCGCCTGTTGTAAATTCTGTCTTAGCTTCTTCACCTTCGGTCTTGCCACCCGCCATCATCGGTTGCCACGATCCATTTACTTTTTGTTCCCAAAGCACTTTCACTACTGCCTTTACGGTAGACTTGGGGGGCAATATCTCTTCGGGACTAAAGAGCACTACGTCTTTGCTTTCATTCCATTGCAAATTTCCGGGAATGTCTTTGCCGTTGCAGGTAACTTTGAAGCTTCCCATTTTCACCCGATAGGCTTTGTAATTTCCGTCTAAGTCGAGCATCTCAAAGTCTTTATCGATCGCAAGATTAAATGCCGCCTGTGGTGCTGTGAATACATCTACTTCACCATCGGAAGATTGCGGTTTAACATCGGCAATTACTTTTACACCTGTAACAGAACTAACTCCCTCTATCTTACATTCCTCTCCGATCGTAATACTAAACTTACAATCGCCTTTGATTAACCCACCAAGAATCGAAAACTGTCCTCCTACCACACCTCGCATCCAGAATGGATTCGGGAGCTTGGCTTGTAAGACAGCCGCAGCCCCAATACGTAGAATTTCAAACTCACCCTTCATAAACCAGAGGTCCACAAACACACCAATACTTCCTTGAAAATACGCCCATGCTTGCCCCGAAGCATACCATCCGTTTATTCCAATCGGTCCCCCTCCTACACAACGCGCACTTCCATAATTTTTCAACATCACATCAAATCCTAGCCCTGCGCTAAACTGCCCATAAAAAATAATGATCTCGATGCGCGGAGTTTTCACTTCCAGGCTGGCGCCAAATGCAAAGCCACCTCCATTGGCCAGTGCGTTTTCGTTGCGCATAAAATCCAAATCCATTCCACCCAGAATGTCGGATACAGTTTGTGGCGGTGGTGGCATGCCAGGCAAGTAGGTGCCCACCATAAAGTATGCTCCCGCTTGCACCATACCAATAAAATTCAATCCAATGCGCTGTTGCGGTGTGCCGATGTAGATATACCATTCGTCAGGCGCAAAATGCAATACCGCAGAGCCTGCCAATCCATCTGGGCCAATACCGCGCAAAACACCTCCTATGTTTACATACGTGTCAAGGTTGGCATGAAGTGCGCTATTTTTAAAGTCATAGACAATGTCCAGCGAGGCGCGCAGCGGAGCCCCTTTATCGCGTGGATATTTTATCTCCGACATGAAGTACCCATCTCCGCGGAAGCGAATCATTCGAACCCCTCCTGAATTATTAAAACTCATTTCAAAGGATGCATCGCCATTTAATGCTTCAGCACCCGGCATCACGCCTATCGTTACCATTGCTTTAAATCCAATGCCCGTATTAGCATCGGGCAGGTAACGTGAATCACTGCGCGAAGCACCAACGGTAAACTTATCGGAAGTGCCTGTCTTGGTTATAAAGTCTTTGGCACTCATTTTGGAATCGGTTTGTAGTGACATGTGGTAATAAGCGCCACCTCCTAGTCCATAGAATCCAAAACCACCCATACCAATTGGAATCGGTGGCTTCACCATTCCATCGACATACCAATAGCGCAAGTCTTTTACATTACCAAACTGAGCGATGGACTTCAACGAAATAGCAAACCCTATTCCAAACGTTGCCTGTACTTCTCCGCGGAAACCATTTCCAAAAACAGGATCTGCATCATAAAGACTCAATGAACCGGAGACATTCACCACACCGGTTTTCATGTCGATTTTAATATCGCTGAACTTGGTGTCTTTGTAAACCCACTGTTGCTTCTTCACGAGCACCTCTCCCACTCGCTCTTCGGTTTGCTTAATTTCACCATACACACCAATGGTGGCATCGGCACTAAATCCCTTATCAGATGCATTCATTAAACCCAATGCGCCTTTCACAATTAATTTCACTTCGCTGGCGTTGAAAACAAAATCCAGTTTTTTAATCGATAGTGGGAACGTAGCCGCTTTCTGTTCTTTCTTACTGCCAAATGAAAATGCCCCACTGGTGATAAAGGGGGCTTCTGAAATCAAATGAACATTTTGGAAGGCAATTTCCTCCAAGTCAAGTTTAGCGCCACTTTTAATATTCATTTTTCCATGCAAAAAAGCTTCTGGTTTCAGTCGCCCGCCCGATTTACTTACAATGATGGATGAGTTGGGCGCAAGGAGCACTTCAGCTGCTAAGACAGAGGCTTTCAACTCTCTTCCCGGTTGTATCACAAACTGGAAATTGTTTTCTCCGGCTTCTTCGTAAACAGTTGCCGAATACTTGACGGGGGCGGTAGGATCAAACAATGGAATGTTGACCAGTCCACGTATCCCCGCTCCTTTCAATTGATTTTTAACGACCACAATACCCAATGAGTCAATCGAAAATGGCCAACCATTGAGAGACCCGTCTTCTCGTCCGAATAAATTCTTAACATCCACCGCTCCTGAAACTCCCATGTTATCAATGAGCATATTGCGGATGGTGATTTCTCTTCTGTCTTTGGAAGACTCCAGTTCTTTATAAATTTTAACGGTTGCTTCGCGCAGAAAAAATCCCTGCCACAAATTGATGTTTCCTCCTGACGTCATGTAATCTTTCGGGAATTGAAAGCCAATGGGATTAGCAATGTCACTAAAGTCGATGACGGCATCGCGCACCGAGAAACTAAGTCCTTTTACATCCGGAATCTGAAAGGGAGTAATGCTGGTAGATGCCATGAGCGAACCCCAATCGTTGCTCTTCACTTCCAGCGTGGCCGTTACTTTCTCCGGTCCACTCGAACCCTCCGCCACATCGGGAATAAGAAAATCGGTATCAAATTCGAAAATGCCGTTCAGGCTCACCGACTTAAATCCATTGCAGTCGAACTCCACATAATTCCTTCCATCCGCTTTAAGCAACAAGTTGACATCTTCGCTAATGGCGATGTTTTCTTCCGAAGCAAGTTCTAGCTTAGAGGAAGTAGATGAGCCAATGCCACCGGGGTGAAAACCAATGTTACGGCCTACGAAAGCAAGCTGGTGCCCCGACATTTTAAAATCGAGGGTGAGGTATGCATTAAAGAAAGCACCCTGAGGCGTAAACTTCGCATCGTCAATAATAATCATGTAGCTGATGCCTCCCACCTCTTTAATCAAACCGATTGGCAAACTCGCTAAATCTTCGCGTGTCAATTTATCGGTGGTTTTTCCCTTCTCCAGGATTTCATCATGCCACGCTCGTATCTTATCGGCCAGTGGGGGGCCTCCAGTTTCCTGCGAGAAAGATGTCTCTGATAAAAGAAAAAGGATGGCAAAAGTGATGTAGGAAATAAACTGAACGTTCCCTAGGCGATGTAGAATTAATTTATTCATAGCGGTGTAGTTGCATACAAAATCATGGCCAAAGGCCATGAAACTTCATATTCTTTAAAAACTATATCCATAATTAAAAGTGGCTGTATACTCAGAGAATCCGGTCTTGTCGGTTGCAGCCGCAAACTTGGTCAGCGACACCAGATTGATCGAGAATGAATGCTTCTTCTTCACGCTGTAACTGCTGCTGGCGCGCAGGTTCATCACATTGCTCTGCAAAATTTGGTTTTGAAATTGTTGGTTGTAGGTAGCAGTGAATGTGCATCGCAACTTTTTCTCCAAAAAAGATTTGGTAACTGAGAGGTTCGGCCCTACCGACAAGGTGTTGGTGTTTCCAATGTCTCCGCGATTATAATTGACAGCCGCTGTTAGGGTTAAATTGGAAGCGGTCTTACTATAGCGATACGCCAGGTTGCCAGTATAAATACGCGAATCATTAGAGGGCACATTTGTCTTGGCTGTTTCATCGGCCATCTGAAAACTGCCATTGAAGAATACCCCTTGCTTTATCTCTTTGCTTCCAAAGCTATAGGAAACAGATCCAGTCATGTTCTGGTTGATCTGATAGAAATTAAGTGAGTCCAGATCGTTCTTAAAAAAAGGATCGAAGCGCGGACGCATCCGCGTGAACGTGGTGAAGTTGGAATAAGACCCCGTTACATTCCATGCCTGGCCGGGGTTGAAATTGAATGTGAATGTCCCAACGGTTCTGCTGGTGGCACTCACTTTTGCATCGTTCAGGTTGTTGCGCTGTGTGCCTACGTTGGCGGATAAGTCGAGTTTGTTTTGCAGCAATCGCACGGAAGTGCTGACGGTGATATTCTCTACGTCATTGTTAAAGAAGTAAGCGCCCAGCGATTGGTATCCGGGATCGACACGCTCGTAGTTTACTTGCAGGTGAATGACGCCACCGGTGTATGCCAGGCTCGTCTTGATGGCATGATGATACTCGAGCTGGCGCGCGGTGTAAACAAGCCGCCTACATATGAAAACGTATTTGCCTTCTCTGCGTCTGCCGGGCTTACGCGGGTGTCGCGGGTAAGCGCACTGCTGGCAATCTCGCCTATCCACATTACATGCGAGCCCACCTTTTTCTTCGCGATGGCACTGAGTATCAAGTTCTCCATTGGGGAAACTTGTGTTTTGACGGGCTGTTGTTTTAATGAATGGATTTCATCTTCGGCTTTGAAGAGAATGAAGTCGATGGAGTTTTGATTGTCGCCATAGCCCGCCTTAACGGCATAGCCTGTGCGCCTGTAAGCCGCTTGCGACTGCCGGATGGTGTCTTCTTCTACTGCCTGATTGAATGTGCCGTACATGGCATGGAATCGAAACCTGGAAGGGGTTAACTCGATCGCTGCGCCTGAAAAGACGTGGCCTACCAATGAGTACGCAGAATAGGTGAGATTGTGATAGCCTGCATACACCTTGGCCCACTTGTACGAGGGCGCGATGCTAAACTGATTGAATGGCTGCCGAAAGCTTACTTGCTGGTTGGAGTAGCTGAAACTAAGCGGCACGCTGACGCCATATAGATCGGTGGTGACGGTGCCCGCCAGGAAATAATTCAGGGGGTCTCTCCGCGCGTTGATGCCGCTGGCTGTGTAGCCAATGGCCGTGGCGTTTAAACTGCCGGTGACTTTGATGGCGTCTGCCTTGCCAATCAACTCGAGATTTTGCGCGGCAGCAGCCAGCGAGTAACCGATCAATATTGTAACGAAAAAGATTCTCATGCCATCCAAAAAGGTTGCGTTCAACACATTGGCGGGGGAAGTAAAAACAGGTAGTTACCAATGAGCTTTCGCCCAAACTCCTAAGAAAAAACAATGCCAGAAGTTAACGCGAAGAGAATCAGTAGATTAACATTTTGTGATGCTCAAGAAAGGGGTGTTTTTCGTTTTATATCAGCAGGTGATTCGTTAGATATCAAAATCCTACGCATTTTATTTCCAGCTAAGAAGGGAATATTTGGGGCGAAAGCGGGAGACTAACAGGAGTATTGCGTGCGACCACCCCGCCCTGCGAGCACCCCTCCCTGTCAAGGAGGGGAGCAGGAGAAATAATATTGTATTTTTGAATAACAAACCTCTCGCAGGTAGCGGGGCGAGCTCTATCTCATTAAAAACTTAAATTACTAACTCATGAAAAAGAAAATCATTTTGGTGGCCAGTATCCTGTTCGGGCTGATGTTCATCAACGCGGGTCTGAACAAATTTTTCAATTACATTCCCGTACCGGCTGACATACCCGAGCATCTGGCAAAGTTCATGGCCGCCATTATGGAGATCGGCTGGCTTTGGCCCTTGTTGGGCGCCATGGAAGTAATCGGTGGCATCCTCTTCATCACTAATAAGTTTCGTGCTCTCGGTGCCATCATTATCTTTCCGATGATGGTGGGGATATTGCTCACGCATATCTTCGTAGACCAAACCACGCTGCCGGTAGCAATCGTTTTGATGGCCATCAACTTGTGGGTGATGTATGAAAACAGAGAGAAATATTTGCCGATGATTCGCTAGCGTTCAGAAATATTAGTTCGCAGTGTCTCCCCCGGGACGCTGCGGCTAACAATATCCGGACTGTGATTGATATGATTTTTGTGATTCTAATGATTCGTCCTCTGCCTTATTTGGCAAACGTAATCATGGAAGTAAATTTCGCGCTGGTGGTGGAATACAACCACCCCGCCATGCGGGCACCCCTCCTTGCCAGGCAGGGAGCCGTTTAGTGTTTAACTAAGGTTGTGTTTTTAGATAAGGGTTGCTCACACGCTCTATAGGTAATCAAGGAGATACCAAAGCAGACCCATATAGAGGATGCCTACCAAAAATGTCCACCAAGTTAGGGAAGTCAGTTTCTTTCTTTTTAATTCCTCAAAAATCAACGTTACATCTTGCTTGTCTGCTATCTCCACTCTCGTGTTTGCAATAAAGTCTCCCAACCTTCGGGCGGGACTTAAAAGTGAAACCAATACTTCCAATGGCCACAAGGGTATTGTACTATTTCTCAAAAGACATTTCAACTCATTTGCCGGTTGACCTGTTTTCCTGTCCATTACCTGAAGGCCCACTATTCTCTTGGCAGCGCTTTGTCCGTTCAGTAGATCTTTGTTAAAATAGATTAGTATCACAAATAAAGAAGCAACTGTTTCCATAGGAGATGTCGAAAATGGATCACTCGATTTAAATAGTAAACTTATAATGATCAATGGTGGTATGATTACAAAACACATGATCATATGATCGAGTAACATACTGCCGAGTCTTAATTTGATGCTTATCTTATTCTCCATATTTAAAATTCTCGCGTCCTCTGGCCATTGTGGGTGTTCGTCAACAATATTACACTATTTTTTTTTCTCGAAATTCTGCGCGTAAAGAATGCTGCGGATACCTCGGAATAGCTTCTGTGTTGAGAACAAAGTTAAGTTTGCTGCAGCGTGCGAGGCGAGATTCTGCGGGGCAATAACAACAAAAGCAGCGGCCGCGTACACGAGGCCATCTATTGCCAATTATCTCTTATTTAGAATCGTTCTATCTTATGGGATGCTCATTACAAATACTTTGCGCTCCACTCTAAATAGTGGGCGGTCATTACAAATACTTGGCGCTCCACTCTAAATTGTGGGAGGTCGATTCTAAATAGTGGGCGCTCCAACACAAATAGTGGGCGGTCATTACAAATACTTGGCGCTCGACTCTAAATAGTGGGTGATCCAACACAAATAGTGGGCGCTCCATTTAAAATAGTGGGGAGGCAAAACTAAATAGTGGGCGCTCCATTCTAAATTGTGGGCGGTCGATTCTAAATAGTGGGTGCCCCATTCTAAATTGTGAGTGCTCCATTCTAAATAGTCGGTGCTCCATTCTAAATAGTCGGTGCTCCATTCTAAATAGTGGGTGCTCGATTCTAAATAGTGGGCGGGCAAATCTGATTTCCGGGTGGCTGAGTTAAGTTTGCCGCAGAGTCCGAGGTGAGACAGGAGAAATAAGATTTATCAAGGGCGGCCGGGCGGGCTGTTCGCTATACTCCTCGTTCCGACTCACATGCCAACGCCACTGCGGGGTGCCGCTGCCATCCATTACGTTTGAATCTGATAATTGTAAAATGTAAAACAGAATATTATTTTGATTTCAATCGCAAAGAGAGGAGGTGAACCAACTTCCATCCTAAGATTCAA
>JACPVX010000005.1 GCA_016191555.1 Bacteroidota bacterium | reverse complement strand
CAATGGGGCATTTAAAATTAAATCAGCAACAGATTCGACATTGTTAATTAGTGTTATTGGAGAATGGAAAGCTGACCGTCTTAGAACAGATACGCTAGAGCATGTAAGAATCATTTCGGACACAATATTGATTTTTAGGAAATAAATTAACTGTGGCTAAAAGCACCTACAAGAAATTGACGGTTCAGTGGTTAAATAATGGGCGAGAAGACCGAAATTTGATAGATTAAAACGACATGAAATTAGGCGACTCATTTAGCGGTGCTCTCAGGACATTCGCATACTTTATGGCAAGTGGGACACAAAACACTTTAAAGGACATAGACTATCTTTCACTTTACGGTGAGGAACCAAGTGCGATCGAACAGGTTTTCGCAATCTATGCAAACGTAATTGAACTAGACGAAAACGGGCAAGTATTGAATGCAAAATATGCAGAAAAAAGAGCGACAGACTATTTGCGTTCCTATTGTGACTCAGACTTTAAAGTTGACCCGCCATATGAAGACTGGGAAGTTGCATTACATAGTCCGCCACCGCTAAAAGACTTAAAATAAATTATTCACTGTTAAAGAATTGACAAGAGATTGCATACATAAAACAATCCAGGACTTACTGGACAAGGGAGAACTGGAACAAGTATTAAATCCAACCATACTAGGTAAAAAGATCATTGAATAATAAAGTCTTACATAAACGCCCAGCAGCCAACAAAAGCTAATTGCAAGCCGACGCGACTATGCGTCATTGAAGTGTGTAGTTCTTTCTTTATCTTTATTATGTTGGGCATTGAGAAGTTTTTTAATTACCCGCCAGCAATAAGCTGAACGTTGGCACCAATGGGGCAGCTCCGCGGACAGATAATCGTGTAGATTAAATATGACACAAACAGTTGACAAAGAACTAGAAAAATTAAAGTACAGATTGAACTTAATTCTAATCGCAGGACTATGTTCAATGACTTTAGCTCCTTGTGTGATTTTCTATTTTAGAGGGGAAGGAAAAATCTATTGGATGATTGTGTTTATTGGAATAAGTTATCTCGTCAGTAGGCTCCCGAGAGCATTTTACGACAAATTTCAAATCTCAAGAGATACTAAAATTTACAAATCACTGGGGGTGGACAAATTCAAAAGGTTTTCCACTAACGGGGACTTTATTAACAGGAGAATAAGAAAGAGCTTTCCAAATCATCGCAACGTTAAGAATTTGCAAACAGTAAACGACAAATTGAACGAGACGTATACCATTGAGAAATCACACACTGTATTACTTGTCTTTTGCCTTTTGACGAATGTTTATGCTGTTTTGACAAATTCAATTGCAACAGCAGTCATTCTATTCATAGGAAATATTTTATTTAACTACTACCCAAATCTTTTACAACAATACAACAGAATAAGATATTCGCGAGTTGTGAATAATTTCGCCTGACGCCTCCGCAGATCACCCGTCTCGGGGACTCTGTCTGCATAGAGTTGTGTCACCTCTCCATTCCTTGTTAGTGTTAGCATTGATGGAAAATTCCCCCGCAGGGCGGGTCATAGACCTAAGTCTTCTCATCAGTAAAAGCATTGACTGGCACCATTAATCCTGCCAATCCAGATTCAGCAGTCTGCCCGTCTCTCAACACGAGCCCCCAATGACTATTGACCATTGACTGCGTTCCGTCTCGCAACACCCACCCCCCAATGACTAATGACTAATGACTATTGACCAATGCCCATTAACCATTGACCTAGATCCTTTTTGACGAAATAAAACGAAAACTTTCGTTATATATCGTTAGTTGAGCTCCCTCTCCGCACCGCAAACTGGCAAATCTCATTGGAAACAGCATATTTAAGTTTGGCACGAGATATGTAAGTGTCTTTTCAAAACTTAAATACAATTTTATGAAAAAACAAAATGATTCCGGTTATCCTGTAAACGTACGCAACTTCAAAACCCTGATCGATCTTATCATCTCCTTCGGGGCAGCGTACAACCCTGTTAAGTTCTCCATTATCCTGGAAAACTTGAAAGCCCTGTTTGATAAAATCATGCTTTCATTGAAAGCGGTAGACGCAGCAGCACGCGATATGTCTAGCGCTCAAAAAATGCGCCAGCATGTGTTTCATGAGCTCGAAGCATTTGTAACGCGCATCGTAGGGGCGGTGGGCTCGTGCGATATCATTCCTGAAAAGGTAGAGAAGTTTGGATCCTTGGTGAATAAATTCAGAGCTAAAAGAGCGACCCCGCAACCCAGCGGTCCCGAGTCGCCTGATGCACCCGCGGTACCGGCAGCCAGAACCAACTCCACCACGCAGGCAAGCTTCACTCGCAAGCAAGACAACTTTTCTGAGCTCGTTACTTTTCTGGAAGGTGAACCCAACTACCAAACCAACGAACTAGACCTAAAGCTTGAAGCCCTTCAAGCGATGGCAAGCGAATTAGAAGCTAGAAACGATGCCGTTAGTAAGGCGGAGGCAACTTACTCCAGTGCACTCATTGCTCGCGACAAACTTTTCTTTGCGGCAAACGGATTGGTGCCCTGCACCAAAGCTGTAAAGAGCTACGTCCAGTCTGCATTCAAGGCGTCAAGCCCTGAGTTTAAAAAGGTATCGGGTATTCCTTTTAAAGATCAGCCGAAGAAGAAAAAGTAATCCGGCCCAACTGT